>JAWKNI010000001.1:0-434562 GCA_041391785.1 Flavobacteriales bacterium
TGAGCCGGATGCCGTTCCCGCTGAGGTCGATCTGCGCACCGAGATCACCGCTGTATCCCTGTTCGGAGCGCAGGTCCGGATCGCCACCCGGAAGCCAGTACCGATCGTTGAGGGTGGGCACACGGTACAGTTTCGAACCCTGGGCCTTCAGTTTCAGCCAGCGCCGGACCGCATACTCACCACCGATGGAGCACGTGAACGGAACGAGGTCGCCATCCAGCAGTTCCTGCCGGGCCGATAAGCTGCTCGTGAACCGTTCATTCGCGCTGGTGTAGCGATGGGCACTGAAGATCGCGTCGCGCACCTGTGTCGGATCGTCGATCAGGCCGTCGGAAGAAGCACTGGCGGAAGTGTGGTTCAGTCCGACGTGCAGGTGATGCCTGGCGTTGAGCCGCACACGGGTTTCTACCTCCGCGATCAAGGTCCGTGACCGGCTTCTCGCGACGGCGCTGGCATCGGTGGCGTACCAATCCAGTTGTTCCCCTGACCATCCTGCGCGGGCGGTCGTCACGGTCCGTGAGGTGGTGTGCTGCCAGTCGGCCGCCAGGCGCACGCTTTCGTCGCGTTGGAATGCCGTGCTCGTGGACTCGACGCTCGGCGGCACCTGCCTGTCGCTTTCCTGAAGCCACACGTGCATGCCCAGACGATCACGACGACCAGCACGCACGTGCGCATCGCCCACCAGACCACGCTGCGCGAAGGCCGCGTTCGTCTGTCTTCCCATCGCTGCATCATCGGCCGATGGCAACGGGAAATCATTGTCGGCAGCGCTGTTGTAGGCACCGATGCCGAGGACGAATTTCTTCGTGGCCCGTTGCACCCGTACCTGTTGTCGTTGATCGCTGAAACTGCCGAGCGAAACGCCTGCATTCACCCGAATTCCATCATCGAAGCGTGGCAGGTCGTTCAACAGGATCGTTCCACCGATGGCCCCACTTCCCCACAGCGCCGTACCGCCACCGTACAACACGGCGACATGCTGCATGGCCGCGATCGGCACGAGCGAAAGGTCGAGTTGCCCGTTCATGGGGCTGTTGATGTTGAAGCCGTTCCAGAGCACTGCGGTATGGCCGGCACCGCCACCCCGGAAACTGGTCACGGCCAGGCTGCCAAGTCCGTAACTCTTAACGAAGACCGGGCTTTCACCGGCCAGCAGGCCGCCGAGGTCCGACGCTGAATAGCGCGCCATGGTCGCACTATCGACCACGATCACCTTGCTTCCTGGCACGGCCTCGAGCCGAGTGGCCGTCACCTCGAACGCACGGAGCGGTACCGTGTCGCGCAGCAACTGACCGTGGACCAACGGGACCACGGCGAAGGCACACACGCAGAACAACGGCCGCACGACCCTCATCGCACGATGATGGACCGCTTGATGTCACCCGCGTGCACCACGTACATCCCCGCAGGCCAGGCATGCACATCCATGCTGCGCAGGCCGGTGCCCATGGGCAGTTCCGCCATTCGCCTTCCGGTAGCCTCGAACACCTGCACGGCGCTTCGTGCATGTCCGATGTCGAGGTACAACAGGTCTTCGGCGGGTTGCGGATATGCGTGCAGTGCGCGGTCTCCACGTTCATCGATCGAGGTCGTGTTGGTGGCGGCCACCGGTACACCGGGTGCGATCGCGGGATCGAAATCGGTATAGGAACAACCGAACCATTCTCCGTCGCTGATCGGTTCCGATGCCCCGCCGTTCATGGCAAGGTCCGCGATGCCGGTCCCTGTCCAGGTGCCCCACCAGTTCGGCGAGCCCCCGATCCCGGCATGATCGCGGTACGTGATGTCGTTGACGAACCCGCTGATGATGGCGATCTCGAGATCCATATCGGCTGCATCGATCGCCACGAGCATCTCCTCAGCCGTGGCGGTACCGTCATGGAGGTAGCCCCAGGCATAGCTGCTGCCGTCGGGGTTTCCGTCGAGGAAGTCGATCACCAGCACGGTGGAATCCGTTCCGGTGCCGACCCAGAACAGCACATCGTTCATGCTGAACTGGGCATGCGTGATCGCGGCGGTGAGCAGGCCGAGTGCGAGAAACTGTACGCGTGTCTTCATCCTATTGAGGGTGTTGGTTGCTTTGTTCAAGCCCCAGGATGAAGTGCCGTGGAAATGCGCGAAGCAGCGCACGTTCCGGGCTTGCCTCTTTTCCTGGAAGCAATGTCCGTATCGTGCTGGCGACAGGTCTTCTGGCTTGCCCACCTCCCGGCGCCTTCCCATCCCTGCGGACAGTGGCTCAGTGCCGGTCGGCTGCTTCGGGCTTACAGCTTCAGGTAAAGCCCAGGATTCACACCTGGTTCCCTTTTCACCCCGGGTGTAAGACCGGGGATCGACAGCGGGGCGAAGTTAGGTGAAACGCATCATCATGGAAGTGCGTTCGAACCGGCTCACAGTTGCATATCCTGGATCGACGCGCCTTGGATCAGCATGGCCCAACATGAAGGTGATCTGCACGGTGCACAGCCGACCTATTCGATCACCAGCGGGAAGGTGACCTCGATGTCCGTCTCGCCGCCGGCGTTGGTGATGTCACCGCTGCTTACACCGGTCGCGGTCTTGTCCGGTTCGTGGCGTAGCGTCACGATCACGGTGCCGTTGCTGGCCGCGCCGATCGTCCACATGCTCTCCAGGCCGATGGGCAGCATGTTCGCATCCATGTCATCGTACATCACGGTTGCGTTGGCGCCGCTCACCTGGAAGAAGAACTGGTGCACATCGCTTTCCTCCTCGATCTCCTCCGTGATGTTCTCCGCAGGGCTTTCGCTCTCGTTCAGCACTTCGATCTCCACGTGGTAGATGGAGTCGTGGCTCAAGGTGTCGGCCATGATCACTGGGGCATTGCCGCCATCGCCGTCGAGGTCCGTGAAGACGAACATCTTATGCTCCGCACCGCCTGCGGAGTGGAAGTGAAGCCGCAGGGTGGTGATCAGTTCCTCTTCATTCACCGGCGGTGTGGTCGGTGTCACGGGATCATCGTCGTCCTTTTTGCACGCAGTGATCGTCGCAGTGGCGATCAGCGCATAGGTCAAGTACTTCATTCGTGTTTTCATGGTATTGGGTTTTTTGGGTTTGTTGTTCATGTCATTCAGTTGTTACCGAAGCGGTAGGTGATCCAGAGGGCGATGTCAATGCCGCGCGCGTCGGTGTAGTAGCGGAAGCGGTCCAGGTAGTCGCGGTAGGCCGTGTTCAGCAGGTTGCTGCCGCGCAGGCCCAGGCGCAGTTCGCCCTTGCCAAGTGGACGTGCAGCGGAGGCGGAGAGACCCAGCAGGTGGTAGGTACGGGGAGGGTCGGTGAAGTCCACACCCACCGGTATCCGTTGCTGCTCGAACACGAGGGTGCTCGTAGCGGCGAGTTCCAGTTCCTTCCAACGACCTGTCCGGCGCGGTGTGAAGGCGAAGGTGTTCTCCACGCGGTCCGATGGCATCTGGAAGAGCCACTCATCCCGCACGAGGTCGCGGCCGTGCACGGTGGACGCGCGCAACCTCCACGAGAAGGGACCGGTGATCCGCAGGTCGAAGCTGGCGTCGATCCCGCTGATCAACGCATCCGTGGCCACGTAGTTGAAGACCGGGAAGGCGCCGCGGATCGTGAGCTGGTACCCTTCCGGACGCAGGTAGATGAAGTGGTTGATGCGTGAGGCGTGGGCGGTCACCAGCGCATGTGCCCGGCCTTTGAAAAGCGCGGTCTCCAGGTCGACCACGCCCTTCCATGCACGCTCGCTGGCCAGCGCGGCATCGCCGACCTCGATCGCGGCCGAGCCGTGGTGCAGGCCTTCGCTGTAGAGTTCGCTCACGTGCGGCGGGCGGAAGGCACTGCTCAGGTTGAAGCGGATGCGCGTGCTGTCGGTCATGCTCCAATTGGCACCCAGGCTCAGCGCATGGTTCGTGAAGTCGTGCTCGGGCAGGATCAACACATCGCTCGCGGTGTATTTGGCCACGAGCAGGTGCGTCATCTCGAACCGTGCACCTGCCTCGAACTCCAGCTTCTCGTTCAGCGCATAGTGCTCGATCGCATACACACCGCCGCTCTCCTTGCGGTAGTTGGGGATCAGCGGTCGGATGCCCGTGCCGGGGACGTTGATGTTCTCCTGGTACACCCCACTGAAGCCCACTTTGCCGTGTACCTGCTTGCCGAGCCAATGCTTGTACACCACATCACCGGTATGCGTGGTCAGGCTCAGGTCCAGTGCGGGGGTGCCGCTGCGGCCACCGCGGCGGATGTCGTATTCCTGCCGGTCATCGGTCTGGTAGCCGTAGGTGACCACCAGCCGTCCGCGTTCGTTCACGGCGTAACCGGCCTCCGCCTTCGCGAGAAGATGCTCCACTGTCTGGCGTGGCGCATCGATCTCGCGTGTGTGGTCGCCGATATACCAAGGCTGGCCACTGGTGATGGCGTTCTGCAGGTCGGTGAGGTTGCCGATGTGTGCGGCCCGGAGTATGCCCGAACCCCGCGCGTACCAGCTCCCGTAGCCCGCAACATTCCAGCGATGGTCCCGGAAGCCGATCGATGCCGAGGCACCTGTTTCGTGCATGCCGGTGTTGCTCAGGACATACTCCGACGCGCGGCTGTCGCCCATGCTCCGCCCGCTGCCCTGCACGCGCCAACCGAGTCCACGCACACCCTTCACGCCGCCTTGCAACATGCCGTTGCCACCGATGGCCTGCCCATTCAGCATGCCCACGCCGCGCACTTCACCGCTCACGGGCCCTTCGCGCGGCAACTCCACGGGTTCGGTGATCACCACGCCGCCGATCGCATCGCTGCCGTATTGCACGCTGGCCGCACCCTTCACCACGGTGATGCGATCGCTGCTGAAGGGGTCGAGGTTGGGCGCATGCTCGCTGCCCCATTGCTGGTCCTCCTGCCGGATCCCCTGGTTCAGGACCAGCACCCGGTTGCCCGTGAGGCCGTGCACCATGGGCTTGCTGATCGTGGGGCCGCTGTTCAACGTGGTGACACCAGGTAGCACTGCGATCATCTCCCCGAGCGTGCGGCCACTGCTGCGCGCCATCGCGTCCTTGTCCACCTGCGCATGGGCCTGGCCCACGTGTTCATCCGGCCGGTCGCGTGCGATCTCCGCTGCGCGCAACTCCTCCGCATGGTGCTCCAGCCGGAAGTCGAATTCCATGTCCGTCTTCAGCGTTATGGTCCGTTCCACCGGCTCACAGCCGAAGTGCAGCACGCGCACCAGCACATCACCGGCGCATAGTCCCGCGATGCGGTAATGGCCCGTGCTGTCGGCGATCGCACTGCGTCCCAGGTCGGGCAGGTACACCTCGGCGAAGGCCAGTGCCTCACGATCGTGCGCGTCGATCACCTGGCCGCTGAGCACAAGGGTGCATGGGACTTCCTGCGCCAGCGCTCCGGAGAGCCCGACGGACCACGCGAGAACGAATGTGGATACGAGATGCCGCAAGTGGGAATGGAATGCGCGCCAGAGTGGCACGGTAAACCGGATGGGAACAGCATGGGCACGGCATCGGCCGCGGACCCATCATTCCGGCACGAGGCCGGTCAGCACGTTGCGGGAGGACCGCGGTCGGCGGTCAGGGGCGTGTAGCCCAGGAAGATCCCTTGCACCAGCGCCACGGGCTGCGGGCACCGGACCACGGCCAATGCCACAGGCGTCAACGCCTCGGTGGTCATCGCCACGGGCACACCGATCTCGCATTGCACGCAACTCGCTTCCACCACTGGACCGTGGTGCACGTGGTCGTCATGCTCCGCGTGCCCCAGTTCGTGCCATTGTTCGCGCGGCACCACCAGCAGCGCCGTAATGGCGAGCAGGGTCCAGGCGGAAAGCAGACGAAGGGAGCGCATGGGAATGTGCAAAGGTATGTCACTCCACGTGGATCCGGTCCGGGCTACCTTGCGGAACGATGTCGACACCATCGGAGCATATGCCGGACACCGCCGGCTTAGGGACCGAACTGGCCGAAGCCTTCCTCCATTTCTGGAAGGTGTACGCCGAGCGCAAGAACGGCGCGCGCACCATCGACGACATCATCCCGCTCTTCGCACCGAACGTCACGGCCATCGGTTCCGGCGAACATGAGCTGGGCGATTCGTACAGTGAGGTGATCCGCAACTTCACGGATGACTTCACCGAGTTCCACGGATCATTCAAGATCGACTTCTTCGGGGTGAACGCGAAGGTGCTCTCGCCCTCGGCGGGGCTGGTGGAGGCACAATCCAACTTCGAAGTGGAGGTGGAGCCCGGCAACACGCTGAACTTCTATACGCGCTTCTCCACGGCATTCGTGAAGGAGGGCGGACGCTGGTTGATGGCGCACAACCACCTCTCCATGCCCTCGCACGAGCAGGAGGAAGGGCAGGCCTTCCCGATCGACGCATTGAAGGCGAAGAACGCGCGGCTGGAGAAGGAGGTGGCGCAACGCACGCGCGAGGTGGAGGAGAAGTCGGAGCTGCTGCGATTGGAGATGGAAAAGACCGAATCGCTGCTGTACAACATCCTCCCCGAAGAGGTGGCCGCTGAGCTCCGTTCCACCGGCCGCACGGAAGCGAAACAGTTCGACCGTGTGAGCATCCTGTTCAGCGACTTCAAGGGATTCACCGGCATCAGCGAGCAGCTCTCCCCGGGTGAACTGGTGAACGAACTCAACATCTGTTTCAAGGCCTTCGACCGCATCATGGAGAAGCATGGGGTGGAGAAGATCAAGACCATCGGCGATGCGTACATGGCGGCCGGCAGTGTGCCCGATCCCGGACAGGGCAGTCCGCTGGCGGTGGTACGTGCCGCACTGGACATGCAGGAGATCATGACCGAGCGCAAAGCCGAATGCGAGGCACAAGGGCGTCCCTTCTTCGACATGCGCGTGGGCATCCACACCGGCACCGTGGTGGCGGGCATCGTGGGGCTGAAGAAATTCCAGTACGACATCTGGGGTGACACCGTGAACGTGGCCAGCCGCATCGAGAGCAGTGGCGAGGTCGGCAAGGTGAACATCAGTGCGAGCACCTACGCCCTTGTCGCCGATCAGCAGGAGTTCCTGTTCGAGCCGCGCGGCATGGTGCACGTGAAGGGCAAGGGGGAGTTGGAGATGTACTTCGTCACCCGCAGGGAAGGGAAGCGCACCGCGAACGCACGTGAGGCGCGCATCACCGGTGACGTGGAGCATCCGGCGGCAATGAGCGTCGTGCTCGATGGTGTGCGCGTCCTGCTCGTCGAGGACAACGAGTTCAACATCATGGTGGCGCAGGACGAACTGCTTGCGAGCATCCCGGGCGTTCACATCACGGTGGCGCGTGACGGCAGCGAGGCGTTGCGCCTGGTGCAGGCGGATGCGTTCGACCTCGTGCTGATGGACGTGCAGATGCCCGTGATGGACGGCTATGAGGCCACGCGTGCCACCCGCGCGCTCGGAGGCCGCTTTGCCACACTGCCCATCGTTGCCATGACCGCGAATGTGATGGAGGCCGAGGTGCAGCGCTGCCTTGATGCAGGCATGAACGCCTTCCTCGCGAAGCCCTTTGAGCGTGAAGGCCTGTTGAGGACCTTGCGCAACGCGCTGGCAGGCAAGGACGCGTAGGAAGGGCGCACACTGCGGATCCGCCACACGGACGAGCGCTGTCCGACACGAGGAGCCATGCATCCGCTCCCTGCCGTTCGACCCGAACAATTTCGCTGGGTGTTCGCATGGTTGCCGGAATGTCCTACATTGCCATTGCAGCCGTCGAAGCTGCCACCACCCTCGCTCCCATGGTGCCGCTGCCTCTACCCGCCGAACGCATGAAGTGATGAAGGACTGGATCACATCCGGTCCGGCATGGCTTCGACCGATCGCCACACGCGTTGCAGTGCGGGGATCGGCGCAACGGTGCTTGCTGTTCCTCCTTCTCATGTCGGCGTTCCCGGCCGCTTCCTTCGCGCAGTTGCAGGTCACTGGTGTGGTGATGGATGGCAGCACCGGTGAGCGCATCCCCGGCGTATCGGTGCTGATGGTGCAGGATCCCACGATCGGCATCCTCGGGGTCGCGACGGACATCGATGGGCACTTCACCCTTGAGCTGCCCGGGGGAACAGGTCGATTGCGCTTCAGTTACTTCGGATACAAGGACCTGTTGGTGATCGTTGCGGACAGCAATGCCACCGACATGAATGTGCGTCTGGAGGTCGATGTGGCCCGGCTGGATGAAATGGTCGTCACCGGTATCGTCACCAACGTCAGGCGCCGCAACCTCGCGAATTCCGTGGCCACGATCTCGGCGAAGGAACTCATGGGCACCACCTCGCCACAGACCTTCGACGGCGCCTTGAGCGGCAAGGTGATCGGTGCCACCATCACCAGCAACTCCGGCGCACCGGGTGGTGGGATCGCCGTGAAGATGCGCGGCGTCACCACCTTCTACGGCAACTCGCAACCGCTCTACGTGGTGGACGGCGTCTTCATGGATAACAGCGCCATCGTGCCAGGCCTTAATGCGGTGACCGATGCGCAGGCCGGTGGCAACCCCGTGCAGGACAACATGAGCAACCGCATCGCCGACCTCGATCCCGCCGACATCGAGAGCGTGGAGGTGCTGAAGGGCGCCACCGCCGCGGCGATCTACGGGTCGCGCGCCGCTGCCGGCGTGGTGGTGATCACCACCAAGAAGGGCATGGGCACGGGAGGAACGCAGGTGCATGTGTCGCAGGACATCGGCTTCGCACGTGCGCAGCGCTTGCTGGGCGTGCGCGAGTGGAATGCACAGCGTGTGGAGGATACTTACGGTACTTCCGCGGTGTCGCTCTTCAACGAGGCACAGGCGGCGGGCCGCATCACGGACTACGAGAAGGAGGTCTACGGCGAGACAGCGTTGTTGCTCGGAACGAGAGTAAGCGCACGCGGAGGCAACGAACGCACGCAATTCTACCTCGGTGGTGGTCGGCTGAACGAGGACGGCATCGTGAAGCACACCGGCTACAAGCGCTACGACGTGCGGGCCAACGTGCGCCACCAGGTGAACGAACGCGTGAGCCTGGGCTTCACCAGCTACTTCGTGAACTCCGATGCGGACCGCGGCCTCACGAATAACGACAACACGGGCGTCACCTACGGCATCTCGCTCGCGTTCACCCCGAGCTTCATCCAGCTACAGCCCGATGGAGGCAACTACCCGAACAATCCCTTCGCCAGCAGCAACGTGTTGCAGACGCGTGAACTCGTGAAGAACAACGAACTCACCTACCGCACCATGAACGGCCTCACGCTGAAGGCCCTGCTGCAGAACAGCGAGCGCTCGACGACACGGTTGGTGGGACGCGGCGGCTTCGACTTCTACAGCCTGCGCACCCGCGCGTACTTCCCCAACGCGTTGCAGTTCCAGTCGAACGGTGCGGGCACCAACGGCGCTTCCATCCAGGGCCGGGCCAGCAACCTCAGCATGAACATGTACGGTGCGCTGGTGAACGAATACACCTTCGGCGCGAACAACCTGCTCACCTCCAGCCTCGGCGCCACCTACGAACTGGGCAAGCTGGACCACATGCGCGTGACCGCCACGCAGCTCATCGGCACGCAAACGAACGTGGACCAGGCCGGTGCCACCTCCGTGACACAGGACCGGCAGGACTTCCGCAACAGCGGATTCCTCGTGCAGGAGGAACTCGACCTTGGCGGGCGCTACGTCATCAACGCCGGGGTGCGCCTGGACCGTTCCACCCTCGCTGGCGACATCACCAGGTACTTCGCCTATCCGAAGGCCTCGTTGGCGTGGAACATCGCGCGGATGCCCTTCTGGAACAACGGCGCCATCGAAGGCTTGAAGTTGCGCGCGGCCTACGGGCAGTCCGGGAACCTGCCGCCTTACTACGCGAAGTACACGCTTTTCTCCTCCGCCAACACCAGTGGCCTTCCGGGCTCGCTCATCGACGTGACGCGCGGCAACGCGGACATCGTGCCGGAGCGCCAGACGGAACTGGAAGGTGGGATCGACCTCAGCTACAAAGGGCGCTTCACCGCAGAGGTCACGGTGTACAACAAGGTGTGTTACGACCTGCTGCTGCTGGCGCGGATGCCGCCATCCAGCGGCTTCACCTTCGAGTACGTGAACGGAGGCGAGCTGGCGAACCGCGGCGTGGAGATCGGCCTCGGAGCGATCCCCGTGACCGGCGAGCAGCTGCGGTGGGAAACGAAAGTGGCCTGGTGGACGAACACCTCCGAAGTGCGCAAGCTGAGCACGCCGGCCTTCACGCCCAACGGTTCCTTCGGCAACTCACTGGGCACCTTCTTCGTGGAGGAGGGCCGTAGCGCCACACAGATCGTGGGTGTCACCGGCAACGTGCTGGAGGATGGCACGCCGGAGATCGGTGTGCTGGGCGATGCGATGCCGGACTTCCAGATGAGCTTCTGGAACGAGGTGACCATCCGCCGCAACCTTGCCTTGCGCGTCTTCGTGCATTGGAAACAGGGCGGCGACAACATCAACCTCACGGAGTTCCTCACCGACCTGGGCGGCACCTCGCCGGACTTCGACGAGGACGCCAACGGCAACGGCGTGGCCGATGGCATCGACCGCCTGAGCGACGCTGGCGCACAACACTTCGTGCAGGACGCGAGCTACGTGCGGGTGCGCGAGTTGGGCCTCTACTACACCTTCCCGGACAAGGCCCGCGGTAAAGTGCTGAAGGGGATGCGCGTGGGCGTATCGCTGAACAACTGCTTCACCTTCACGAAGTACAAGAGCTACGATCCGGAGGTCTCCAACTTCGGCATCAACGGGATCAACACGGGCGTGGAAGTGGCGCCCTACCCATCGTCGAAACGGGCCTTCCTACACATCGCCGTGGACCTATGAAGCGCACACGAAGCATAGCGGGTAGGGGAGCGTACTGGGGCATCGCGGTGATCGTGATCACGTTGTTGTTCGCGACCGCGTGCAAGAAGTACGACGACACGAACTTGAACAGTCCGTCGCTATCGGGCTTGCTGGAGAACGCCACCGTGGCCGAGTTGAACAACCTGGTCACCGGCACCGAGGCGCAGCTACGGGCCAACATGGGCTTCTACATCGATGCGGTGGGCATCGTGGGCCGCGAGCATTACCGCTTCTCCAACTCCGATCCGCGCTACCTCACCGACCTGCTCGGCGCGGGCAGCACCGTGCTCGACCCGAACGGATTCTACATCACCAACCCCTGGGAGGCGCGCTACCGCTGCATCCGCAACGCGTACATCCTCATCGGTTCGGCGGACAACTCCGCGTTCGTCACCCAGGCCGAGCGGCGCGGCTACCATGCCTTCGCGCGCACCCTGATCGCCTACCAGCTGCTGCTGAACCTGAACCTCACGGATGCCAATGGCGTGCGCATCGACGTGGCCGATCCCGATGCGTTGGGTCCGCTGGTGCCACGCGCACAGGCCCTCGCGGCGATCATGGACCTCCTGGACGACGCGCGCAACGACCTCGTGGATCCCTCCACGGAATTCGCCTTCCCGCTGTCCGCCGGCTTCGCGGGCTTCGATGATCCGGCCGGTTTTCTGCGCTTCAACCGCGCACTGGCCGCGCGTGTGGCGGTGTACCGGGAACAATGGAGCGCCGTGCCGGACCTGCTTGCGGCCTCCTTCATGGACCTCAACGGCGACCTGCACAACGGCGCGTACATGTCCTACTCCGCACTCACCAGCGACCAGCTGAACGACCTCTTCTATCCACCCAACGCATCCGGCGAGGTGCGGCTGGCCCATCCGTCCTACGCCATGGACATCGAGGCCGGCGACGACCGCATCAACAAGGCACCGCTGCGCAACGACACGCTCACACAGGCCGACCTCAGCTCGGACCGCGACGTGGCCGTGTACACCTCGAACATCGATCCGGTGCCCATCATCACCAACGAGGAGCTGGTGTTGATCAAGGCCGAGGCCGACATCCAACTGATGAACACCGGCGATGCCATCAGTGCCCTGGACGCGATCCGCACCGCGCACGGCGTGTCACCGTATGCCGGTGGCACCACCGAACAGGAATTGCTGGACGAGCTGCTGAAGCAACGCCGCTACTCCCTCTTCTTCCAGGGCCACCGCTGGATCGACCTGCGCCGCTGTGGCCGCCTGGGCGAGCTGCCCATCGACCGCCCGGACGACAACGTGTGGGTGCGCTTCCCGATCCCGTTCGCGGAGTGAGGTGTCGCCCTGGGGCATTGAATGCCGGATAGCTGCCAGGACGCAGGATAGCGTCGAGGATATCAACCGCAAAGACGCAAAGAGCGCAAAGGGAAGGCCGAGATGGGATGAATGTCCTGGCTTCTATCAGCTACCTGGCCTCATCGAACACTCCGCGTATTCTCTGCGTCCTCTGCGCCATTTGCGTCTTTGCGTTTCAACGCATTCCGCATTCCCTGCATTCTTCTGCGCCCTTTGCGTCTTTGCGGTGACATGCATTCCGCATTTCTCTGTTTCTCTGCGCCTCTGCGTTCATCGCATTCCTCAGTGCCCCACCACCACGCGCCCCGTGGCCAGCACCTGTTCCTTGCCGGTGGCCTGCACCAGGTAGAGGCCCGTGGGCAGCTCTGCGGTCGGCAGGTAGTAGCGGTCCGTGTGGGCTTGCATGGGGTACGTGCCGATGCGCTTGCCCGTGAGGTCGTACACCGCGATGGTGCGCGTGCCGTTGGGCAGCGAGAGCCACGTGCCGCGATCCGCGGGTTGTGGGTAGGGTGCCAGCAACGCCGGGCCGGCATGCTCCTCCACACCGATGGTGCCGTCCGAAGTGCCGAAGGTGAAGAAGGAATAGTACGGCACGTCCGTATCGCTTCGCACCGTGCCCGCAGCGTTGCCCGCACAGCTGCCGGTGGTGGTGCTCACGCTGCCGGCCCATGCGCTCCCGTTCCAATGCGCCACCACCAAGGCATCGCAATCGTTCACCGCGCTTGTGGCGGCATCCTCCCAAAAGAGCTGCACCTCCGTTCCCTCGTTGGTCACCGCGCGCTCCAGGCGCCAGTGCTCCAGGGTGCTCACACCGGCCATGCCGTCCGCCAGGCTGCTTGTGCTGGCGGGTGCCGTGGGCAGGAACTCCGCCGTGAACTCCGTGTCCTGGTCGTTCACCGCTCCGATGCCGATGCGCCGCCATTGGCCGTCCGCACCGATGGGGAACACGAACGCTTCGTTGCCCACCTTCCGCAACGGGCCATTCACGTGGCTCTCGGCGGAACCACTGCTCGCGGTCGCGCCGTGCAACACGGTCAGGTCCGCACCGGGCGCGAAGTTCACCAGCCCCTGGTCCAGCGTCAATGCGCCGGCCACCGTGCTGCTTCCCGCCAGCCGCACACCCGGGCCGCTGTTCGCCATGCGCAATCCGAAGAAGGGCGTGGCCTCCACCGCCTGCGTGCCCGCGCTCACGAAGGCAACCGTATTCCCGTCGGGGTCGAAGGTGCCTGCATTGCTCCAGTCGCCGCCCACGGCGATCTCCTCGGGTGCCGTGTGGCGCAGCGTCGCGCCCGTCGTGATGTCCACATCCTGGAAACGGTAGCTCCCCACGCCGCGCAGTTCCGCCAGTGCGTCGATGCGCAATGTGCCTGCTGTGGCGTGCACCACGCCATCGTTCCGCAGCACCACCGCCGCATCCAGTACGCACAGGCCACCGGTCATCACCAGCGAATCGGTGGTGTGCGCCAGGTCGATCACTGCACCGTTCACCGTCAGCGTGCCATCGGTCTGCCGCACGCGCATGTCGATGGTGCTCCCCACCGAATTGGCCATGCCGGGCAGGGTCAGCGTGCCGCCGTTCAGTGCAAGCACGCCCGCACCCGAAGCAGGGGAGACCCCCAGCCAGATCGCCTCCGCGCTGCTCACCACGCTGCCGCCGTTGATGGTGATCACCGGTGCCGAGGGACCCACGGCACAGTCGAACCCGAACTCGCCCGTAACGCTCACCGTGCCGCCCTGCTGCGTGTAGGTGCTGTGGCCTTCGCCATCATCGCCCAGCACCAGACGCCCGGTGGCGATCGTGCCGGCCTCCAGCGTAAAGCCGCCGCCCAGTTCCATGATCAGGCGGTCCGTCACCAGCGTACCGGCGGACATCACCACCTGCGCATCGTCCGCAATGATGAAGCGATCGCTCACGGTAAGGCCCGCGCCGATGCTCAGCTCCGCGCCGTTCTGCACGAACATCCGGTCCGGGGTGAACACCGAAGCGGCACCGATCACCGGCGAGGCCGCCACCCCCGCATAGTTCGCCGGGTCTATCGTGATGTCCTCACCGCCCAGCGGCCAGTCGCTCCAGTTGGCGGCGTTGTTCCAATCGCTGCTCACGGCACCGGTCCATTCCTGGGCCTGGGTGGTGGTAACGAGCAATGCGGCGGCGAGCGCCAGGGGTAGGTGCTTGGTCATGGGCTTCGGTGTTCGGCACGAAGGTGACCACGCCCGCCGTCCCGACCCGGAACAAATCCGACGAAACGGGAAAGGAGGGGGATGAGGGGGGCGAGCCCCTTCGCAAAGGGTTCGTTATTCGGTAGGATAATTAGTTTAGGAACTGAGATACAATAGAGATGAGTGAGTTGTTCGGGGATCTGGACTTACAGGAATTGTTCAGGGCATTGTACGCGGCGAAGGACGAAGCCAAAGTCCAAGAGATCCTGGACAAATACCCGGATCGATTCGCCGCAAGCCACTGGAAACCCCTCGGCGGCAACAAGAGCAACTTTAGCATCGTCAAGAACCAGCAGTCCAATCCGATAGCCCCAGGGTGTATTTCACCGTATTCCTTCTCGAAGGCCGTGCGCCTGAACTGCAGCACCATGGCCCACGCCCAGCGACCTGCATGCCTGGAAGGCCACACCGCGAGCAGCACCGGGGTGGTGGAAAGATGGTGCACGGCTACCGGTCCTATCCGGAGGGGGGCGCCATAAAGCTGTGCAGTATTTCCGCTTCGGGACCCTGCATTAAACACTTATCGCACCTCCACGACCGCGCGCCCCAAGTCACCACCCGCTGTACCAACTCCGGATTGGAACTGAATGTGCGCAAGGGATTTGTCACCAACCTCACCACCGTATACCGAAACCGCCTTCACCTGCCCGCGCACGCGGCGGCTCGGTGCAGGCAGGCGTCATAAGCCGCATGTTCGGGTCGGTCCGCGCTATCCAGTACAACAGTCACCGTGCGCCACCGAGCGCCGTGTATGGGCCAATGGTCACCCCGGGTGGTCGCCACAGGCGGTGAAGATGTAGCGGTTCATCGGTCGCGCTGTTCGGTCTGCTGCCGGATGAGGTCCTCCAGAATCCGCTGGTAGTGCTCCGCAATCCGCCGGGCCTCCTCCGCATCGTGGCATTGCTCGATGCCGAAGCCATCGGCACTTCACCGGTTTCAAGGTAGGCGGCGGTCAGGAGTCATGCGGTAGCCCGGACTTCCAGTCCATCGATCAGCAACCGAGGTCAAACCGCTAAGACGAATGACGTATTCCTTGTCATGGTGCTTCAGCCAGGTTATGCAACACTCGGCACAAAAGCCAGGGTTTATTCAAGCACGCGGCAGCCAGAGGCGTGTCCAGGTGGATCATGGAAATTCTCATCAATTCGCGAATGGATCGTGGCGCACAGATCGGACGCCTTCGCGTCCGCGGAGTAGGAGCACGCGGTAAGCGTTCAACCGGAGGCGGAGCGGGTCTTCCACATCATAGCCCCGTTTCTGATAGCGCGAAGACCAACATCGTCCCATCGGCTCTCTTTGCGGATCCAGGTCAGTTGCCCCATACCAACAGGCTGTGGTCCAATTCCAGGCCTTGTGCAGAAGAATTCACTGATAAAGCGTCGGTCAGTCGTCACGGCACGAGCTCGGTGATGAACTTTCTGGATCGGCGTACCATGGACCAGCGCGGAACGTGAGGGTCTTCACGCTTCATGGAGGTCCAGTTCGTCGAGGCCTTTGTCACGCCGCCGGTCAGCAACCCGTAGCGCGCTTCCGGTTGGTCGCGGTACTTGTCCCACAGGAATGCCTTGGCTTGATGGAGGTTCCGTGTGATGCGGATCGATAGCCTTGTGCTAGAGCTGATGCCAATTGCGCGCAGCTGCTCGGGCGGTCGTGTTCCATCCATGAGGCCCGCTGGCCCATTCGCTTTGAGCCGTGTGCGAAGTGGAAGCGCACGGAACGGGCCAAGTGCAAGGGTTCGATGGCCTTGTAGGAATACCACGCTCTTCGAAGATGGAAGCGAAATGTGGCGGACCGGTCACTTCCCAATCGTCACCGCCTTGTTTCACTGCATCGGCCCACAAGGCCATGCCGCCTTCTTCGCCGATTTATGAATGTTGCCCTTCGCCAATGAGCCCTATGACCACCGACCAAGCAGGGATGCGACCTGCGAACTGGATGAATGAAGCGGGTTCCGAGTCGCTTTCGGGTCATCATGCTTCTGGTGCACACGATGAGCTCCAAGCGCGCTGGGCTTCATCGAAGATCAGGACGTGGTGTGGTGGCGCAATGGACTTCTTGTTGGAATAGCGCTTCACAAAGTCCTTCACGTTCTGTACGAACACCTTGCCTTCGCCGCCGGCGCAGCGCATCTCGTACTGAAGCACATCCACCAAAGGCTTGTTGCCGGAGAGGAACACGGCCGGTGCGCTTGGCTTCGCACCGTTTGCCATGGGCTCGGCGAGGTCGTCGAGGAAATGCTCATGTGCGATCTATGACCCCACATAAGTCATACACTGCCAGAACTCCGCTCACCAGGACCAGCTTCCGACGTTGCTGACGGTGCGTCTTGCGAAAGGATCTCGCTACGACGCATTCGTGCTCCGCTGGTCACCTCATCAATGCAGCAATGCGAGGGGGAAGAGCTTGGTCGCTGAAGTAGGCCCGGACTGCTTGCTGGTGACGGTGGAGGCTGATGATTGTATTGGTCGAGGAATCGGTCCAAGGTGATCGGCGCTTTGTCCGGCCGTCGAGCGGATCACCTCAGGTGCAGATTATCTACGTTGGTCAGCGTCAGCCATTCATCACGACATTCCGCTTTCTCCGACGGCGAAAGCTGATTTACCACCAGTGCATGAACTGGTACACAATCGTGTCTGAAGTTACATGGTTGGTGTGAATCCAGCGCGCATAATCGGCCACTTGTTCCAGATATGCTTGTCGGTGTTGCCATGCCTTCCATCCACCACCAGCACAGCACCGCAGCAACTGTACGCAATCACTTCCCGATCACATGAAAGCCAACATCAAACTGGAGCTGAAGACCCTGACGCCTGTGCGTCTGGCGAGCCTGATGTCCAAGGTACACGCGTGCATGGACGGCAACCCGCTCTTCGCGGACCCGCCGGTGAGCATGCCCGACTTGCAGGCATTGCACAAGACCTACTCCGATGCGATCGCGGAGGCCACCGAAGGCAGCCGACGATCCAAACTTGAGCGCGATGCGATCGGTGCCAGGGCGAAGGATATGCTCCGGCAACTGGCAGACCATGTGCGCATCATTGCATTGGGCGATCCGGCGATCCTATCCCAAAGTGGGTTCAGCCTGGCGCGTGAGCCCAAGCCGATCACGGAGGTGGGTGTGCCGCGGATGGGTCGGGCGGCCATGAGCTTTGAGCCGGGTGCGCTCGTGCTCCGGTGGTCCGGCATCCACGGGCGCCGTGGCTACCTGGTCTACATGACCGATGAGGATCCTTCCACCGGTGCCGAGATCAACTGGACCTTGCATGCCTTCACCGGCAAGGTGCGGCATGCGGTGAACGGGCTTGTTCCGTACAAGCCGTATTGGTTCTGTGTGAGTGCCATCGGCCCGAACGGCGAGGGTCGGCGGAGCGATCCGGTGCTCGGTCGCGCGGCGTGATCCACAACGGAAACTCCCCATGATCGTCCAATCACATACCCCGGAGCAAGTGGTGCAGGAGGCGCTCAGCGATCTGCCTGCCATGTGGAACAAGATGAAGGAGCCGTTGGGGCGCCTGCAACGAAAGCTCCGCAAGGACAAGTCCCTGCGGATGGTGCCCCGGTTGTTCCCCTACCGATCGCACGCAGGCAATAACTGGTTCGTGGTGGTGCTCCCCACGAAGAAGGTGCTGAACATCGTTCCCTTCGTGTGGTACCGGGGGGTGGATGGCTTTTACCGTGCTGCCCGCATCATGGAGGATGGGGTGTGTTACCACATCAGCCATCACGTGTTGGACCAGTATAACGTGCGGTTCAACCGCACGGTGGACGGCTACACCAGGATGAAGGAGTTCCTTCGTGAGAACATGAACTTCGGGACGGAGTACCGCGAGGACAATGGCGAGGTGCGGGTCGGCGTGACGCATGGGTACATGATCGGTGCGTGGGTGGTGCCCAACAGGATCGTGCAGCTCATCACCTACGTGGACCACGGTAGATTGGGCGAGGACCAACTGCTACAGATGGACCGGTTGGATGAGCAGCGCGCAAGTGCCCTGCGCCCCGTTCGGCCAGCCGGACGCAAGCCACCGCCATGGGACCTACCCCGCCCGGCGGCGTAGGTCCCGAAGCGGGGAGCTGAACGCGCGTTCCGCACAACAGGAACACTCCGCGAAAAGCGGATTCCGGTGCACCTTTCCTCCGTAGCGCGATCTAGCGCACAAGCCGCTTCACGAAGCGTTGCCCGGGTAGCTCCAGCGTGATGAAATACATCCCGTGGCCGATCCGCTCCACGGGCAGCACCACCCGCGCGCCTTCCGCCTGTGGGGCCAGCCGCTGGGTATGCACCAGGCGTCCTTGTGCATCGGTGATGTGCAGTGTCGCGGCGGCGGTGGCGCGTTGGAAGAGCAGGCCGGGCTGGGCACCGCCGAGGAGCAGGATGCCGGCATCATCGGTCTCCGCGACCGTGGTGTTGATGGACAGCTGGATCGGTTGGGCGTAGATGGTGCCACCGTTGCGTTCGTCCTGCCACACGGCCACGGCCTGCCCGTTCCGGAAGGGGGTCATGCTTGCATCGTCGGTACTGCTTGGCGTGGTGGCGAGGTCGATCAGTGCCGGTGGCGACACCACGGCACCGTTGTGATCGATGCGCAGGGCGTGTGCGGTCTCGCTGCCGAATTCGCCGGTGGTGAAGGCGGTGACGACGCCATCCCCGATGCCCTGGGTGCCGAAGGGTTCCGGACGGGCGCTGGTGCTGGCCACCACGATGGAGCCCGTGGCTCCGAACTGCACGGCACCGGCCGTATCGATCTTCTGCACGGCGATGCCGCCCTCGCTCTGGCTCAGGTTCGTGAAGCTGTACACCATCATCAGTCCGTCGTCATCGGTCATCAGCGCGGGTGTGCTGGTGCCGGTGTAGCGCTGCGTCAGTACGCCGTTCTCCACGGGCACGCCGGTGCTGTTCCAGGTGGTGCCGTTGCCGCGCAGGCGTTGCACGCACACGTCCGTGAGGTTGGCGTTCGCCACGTTGCCTGTGTTGAAGGCCACGTAGAACCCGTCATGCCCATCGGGCACCGGGTCCGGGAAGGTGAAGCCGCTCACGGTGCTGGTGGCGATGGTGATGGGTGGGCCCGCCACGCCGTTGGCATCGCAGTACACCACCTGCAGGGTGCCGGGGCTGAGGAAGTTGCCCGTCTGGTGCACGTACTGCAGCCAGAAGCCGCCATCGCTGATGGCGATCACACGGGGCCTGCCGGTGATGCCGGTGCCGCCGATCTCCAGCGGGAAGCCGCTGGTGGTGCCGTTGGGCTCGAAGATCTGGTAGGCCACCGTGGGCGGCGAGCGGTCGGTGTTCCATGCGAAGACGATACGGTCGTTCTCCAGCACACCGATCACGGGTGCCAGGCCGGTGGCGTTCTGCGTCCACAGAGGGATGCCCCCGGGCCACATGTGCAGGCCGAGCGGCGAGATCTTGTAGGCCACCACGTCCAGCACGCCGCTGCGTTCATCCTGAAAGGCCACGATGGCGTTGCCGGCGTGGTCGCTCTTGAGGTCGTAGCGGAACAGGGCGCTGTTCTGGTCCTCGGCACTGACGATGATGCCGCCCTGCGACCACATGGTGTTGCCGCTGGCATCCAGCCGCTGCATCTTCAGGATGTACTCGCCGGTGACGTTCTCGAACCACGTGGCGTAAGTGCTGCCCTCGGGCCCGGGCGCGGAGAGCGGCGTGGTGGCCCCCACACCGGTGTCATCGCTCACGGGCGTGTTCACGTTCGGGGTGGTCCATTGGGCGTGGAGGGATAGGACGGAAAGGAAGGCCAGGGGGAGTAGTGTTGTGCGCATGGCAGGGAGGCGTTGACCCAAAGGTTGTCATCACGACAACGGATCGCAAGCCTGCGCAGGTGGTTTCCGCAGCGTTGTGCCGAACGGTGCGCAGGCGCCGGTGCTGATGCGTGCGGGAGCCCCGTGCGCTCAGCGCTTCACGAAGCGGGCGGAGGTCTGGCCCTGGTTGGTGCGCATGATCATGTGGTAGCTGCCGGCGGGCAGGTCGCGCAGGTCCGCGGTATGCCGGTGTTCGCCACCCTGCAATTCCCCGCGGAACAATTGCCGAAGGGTCCTTCCGTCGGGAGAGACAAGCAGCAGTTCGGTGAAGGACGGGCGGAAGACCTGCATGCGAATGCTCGCCTCCGCAGCCACCGGGTTGGGGTCCACCTGGATCCATTCCACCGGTCGGCGCGGCGCATCGGTGATCGGGGGAAGGCCCACGCTGTTGTCCGTGAAGCGGTAGATACCGTCGCCGCTCATGAAGGCCTGGGTGGCGCTCACCTTATGGAAGCGGTCGTAGCCGTGCCCTTCCACGAAGGGGCTGTCGGTCCAGGTGGTACCGCCATCCACCGTTTCGAGCAGGGTGGTCTCCGCGCCCATCCAGCCGCGCAGGGTGTCCAGGAAGCCGATGGCCTGGATGTAGTGGTAGTCCGTGGTGGCGGTGACGGTGCTCCAGGTGGCGCCGCTGTCGGTGGACCGCACGAAGCGGGTGCCGCCGGTACCGGAGAGGGCATCGATGGAACAGTAGATGTGCCGCCCGTTGTCCGGTGATTGGATCTTCCAGATGATATCGCTCACGTGGCCGGTGCGGTGCAGTACGCTCCAGGTGTCGCCGCCATCGGTGGTTCCCAGGATCACGCCGCCCTGCGAGGCGGGTTGTGCGGTGCCTGCGGCGTAGCCGGTGTCGGGACCGTAGAACTGCACATCGACGAGGCGCGTGGCGAGCGTGGCCATGCTGGTCTTCGTCCAGGTGTCGCCGCCATCGGTGCTGCGGATCAGGTAGGCCGGTGCACTCCAGACCCCGACGCCGTAGATGTCCGTGGCGGTGGGTGCGGAAAGGCCGCAGATGCTGGAGGGCGGCGGGATGGAATCGGTGATGTTCTGCCAGGTATCGCCGCCATCGGTGGTGCGCATGAACTGGTTGTTCAGCGAACCGGCAAAGCCCAGCATGGGCGTGGCGAACTCGATGCTGCGGAAGTAGAACGGCACCTGCAGGACGGTCTGCCAGGTATCGCCGCCGTCGTGGGTGCGCAGGATGGTGCCGTCCGCCCCGCCGGCCACCCAGCCGGTATCCGGGTTGATGAAGAAGATGTCGTCCTTGCGTGCACCGACACTCGGGTACACGGTGGACCATTGTGCGCAGAGGTCGAAGGCGAGCACCGACAGCAGGAGGGGAAGGGTACGGATCATCGGAACAAAGTAGGGATGTCGCCGAACGAACGGTCCATCACATTGGGCATCGGCGGTCGGAGGCGGTGGATCGGTTCCCTTCCTCAAGCAAGCGGATCAGCGAGCACGAGCTCGGGATAGAAGTACTCGGCGCTCGCTTCGGCGGTGTTCCCACGGCCTTCCCTGCCGAGCAGCGGTGCCACCGGGTGGGCGGTCATGGCCTCATCGGGATATGGCTTGAGCAATGCTTCGATCGTGGCGGTATCGATCGGGCCGGGAGCGAGCCAGAGGGCCTCCTCCTCCGGCGTAAGGATGGCGGGCATGCGCGGACCCTTCACCTTCGGGTTGTTGTGGATGCGCCGCATCAGCTCGTTCGGTGCGGTGGTGACGATGCTGAAGGTGAGTCGCTCGGCACCGGTGGCCTTGTCGGTCCAGCGTTCCCAAAGGCCGGCCAGCGCGAACTGTGGCCTGTCCTTGAGGTGGATGAAGTACGGATAGGTGCGCTTCCCGAAGTGGTGATGCTCGTAATAGCCCTCCACGAAAACGAGACAGCGCTGGTGTGCGGCGGCATGCCTGAAGGCCGGTCGTTCGCACATCGTTTCGCCGCGGGCGATCAAGGTGCGGTCCTGCAGTTCATCGGCCTGGTGGGCATCCTTCACCCAGCCGGGCACCAGGCCCCAGTGCATCAGCTGCGGATCGTGCGGGGCGGCATCGGTGTAGATCACCAGCTGCGGGTGCGTGAAGCCGTTCGCGAAGTGCAGGTCGAAGTGCGGGTAGGGGTGGAGGAGCTTCTTCAGTTTCTCCACGGCCTCTGCATCGCCGCGCGTCTTGGCGATGTGCAACGCCATTTCGGTCCGTGCCTTCACCCCGTAACACATGGTCGTCGTGGCCGGTCCGGCCGATGCAAAGGTGAGCATCCTGCGTGGTGTTGACATACATTGGCAAAAGGCCGACGGTCGCCCTGCATATCTTCGCGCCGCATGGGATCGAGCGCTCGACAGGACCGATACAGGGTACGCGTGGCCGGATGGCTGCTGTGCTTTTTCCTGTTGAGCATCGGGGCCATCTCCGCGTTCACCGCGCTGCCGGCCCAGGGTGGCGACCTTACGGAACTGCCTGCGCCCACGCCGTTGAACGAAGAGGAGGTGAAGCACACGCGCACGTCCATCGCGGACGGTCCCTGCCTCGGTGCGATCGGCCTGCCGCTGATCGAGGTGCGCATGGACCTGGAGGAAGGCTACCTGCCGTCGCCCTGTAGCGATGTGCTGGAGCGGCCACCCAGGCGGTCGGTCTAGTGTTCTCCGGTACGTACCGGGTGCGTTGCGCAGCCCTGCGCGACGGTCGCATTCACCAGATCAACCTTTTCAATCCGATCCAGTATGGGATCCCTGTTCAAGCATCTCAAGTATGACCTGCCGGCCTCGGTCGTGGTCTTTCTCGTCGCCGTTCCACTCTGCCTTGGCATCGCACTGGCCAGTGGTGCACCGCCCATCGCGGGCCTCATCGCGGGCGTCATCGGCGGTATCGTGGTGGGGGCCATCAGCGGCTCCACCCTTGGTGTGAGCGGCCCTGCTGCCGGCCTTGCGGCGATCATGGCGAGCGCCATCGCGCAGATGGAGTCGTATGAGGCCGTGCTGGTGGCGGTGGTCCTGGCCGGTGCCATCCAGTTCGTGTTCGGTGTGGTGAAGGCCGGGGTGATCGCCTACTACTTCCCGAATGCGGTGATCAAGGGGATGCTCAGCGGTATCGGCATCATCATCATCCTGAAGCAGATCCCGCACGCGTTGGGCTACGACGCGGACTTTGAGGGGGATCAATCGTTCGTGCAACCGGATTCCTCCACCACCTTCTCCACCCTGATGGATGTGGTGGACCGTGTGACGCCCGGCGCGGTGCTGGTGAGTGTGGTGTGTCTCGGCATCCTGTTGTTGTGGGAGACCCGCCTGGTCAAAGGATCGAAGGTGCTCGCGATGGTGCCCGGGCCATTGCTGGCGGTGATCGTGGGCGTGATCCTCGGCGGCCTGCAAAGCGGTTTCGGTGATCACGGGCTGGAGGCCGTGCACTACGTTGACCTGCCCGACCTCTCGAAAGGAGTGGCCGCATTCACCTTTCCGGATTGGGGCACGATCGGTGATCCCCGCGTATGGACCCTGGCGGTGACACTGGCCATCGTGGCCAGCCTGGAGACCTTGCTGTGCGTGGAGGCAACGGACAAGCTCGATCCGCACAAGCACACCACCCCCACCGACCGGGAACTCCTGGCGCAGGGGGGCGGCAACATCCTCAGCGGGTTGATCGGCGGATTGCCGGTAACGCAGGTGATCGTGCGCAGCTCGGCGAACATCCAGGCAGGCGGCCGCTCGAAGCTCAGCACCATCCTGCACGGCGCGCTGATCCTGCTCGCCATCATCGTCATCCCTGGCATCATGGAGCTGATCCCGCTGGCGAGCCTGGCCGCGATCCTCTTCGTGGTGGGCTACAAGCTCGCGAAGCCTTCCCTGTTCAAGCAGATGTGGCAGAAGGGCTGGACCCAGTTCGTGCCCTTCGTCGTCACCATCGTCGCGATGATCTTCACGGACCTCCTCACCGGTGTGCTGCTCGGCATGGCGGTGGGTGTGTTCGTCGTGTTGCGCAACACCTACCTCACGCCCTTCCATTTCGACACCAAGCCGAAGGACGATGGCAAGCCCATCCGCATCGCGCTGGGTGAAGTGGTCACCTTCTTCCACAAGGCGAGCATCCAACGCGCCCTCACCGGCCTGCCCAGCGGCACGCACGTGGTGGTGGATGCGAGCGGCACCATGGACCTCGATCCCGACGTGCGTGAGTTGATCGAGGAATGCACCATACGGGCCGAAGAGGAAGGTGTGCGGATCGAATTCACCGCACCGGAAGAGCGGAAACGCCATGCGACCGGCGTGCTCACTTCCCGCGTACAGCGCGCCGCGGATCGGCGTTCGAAGAAGAACCGGGTGGACGCCAGGTGATCCTGCCCGTGCCTTGGACCCGTGCGATGCGGTAAGGTGCGGATCGCGATCGCTCGTGGGAACATGCCCATGTTCCCGCGAGCGATCGCATCTTTGGAAGGCACCATGTCCGGGGGAAGCACCGCACTCAGCACCAGCGCGCCGCTACGGTACATCACCTTCGCGGCGCTCTATGCCGCACAGGGCATCCCGGAGGGGCTCACCTTCTTCGCCATACCGGCGTGGCTGGCCATGCAGGGCGTGGAGGCGGGCGTGGTCGGTGGGTACCTCGCGATCATCGTGCTGCCGTGGAGCTTCAAGCTGGTGGCGGGTCCCATCATGGATCGCTTCAGCTACCTGCCCATGGGGCGGCGCAGGCCGTGGGTGCTGGCGGGCCAGTTCGGCCTCATGCTGAGTTTCCTGTGCATGACGCTGATCCCCGATCCGGTGCATCACATCGGGATCCTCTCCGCCATGGGGTTCACGGTGAGTTTCTTCGGGGCCTTGCAGGATGTGGCCACGGATGGCATGGCGGTGGACATCGTGCCCAGGGAACAGCAGGCGCGCGCCAACGGCATGATGTGGGGCGCGAAGGTGCTGGGCACCGCGGCATCGCTCTCCACGGGCACCTGGCTCATCAACAACATGGGGTTCGGGTATGCGGTCACGGCGCTTTCAGCAGCGATCCTGGTGATCATGATGGTTCCTCTCTTCCTGCGCGAACGGCCGGGCGAGAAACGGTTCCCATGGGGGGCGGGTGCTGCGCACAAGGCAGCGCTCGCAATGAAGGCCGCGAGCTGGGGCGAGATCTTCTTCACGCTGAAGAACGCCTTCATCCTGCGCGGAAGCCTGGCCATGGTGTTCGTGGGTTCGCTCTTTTCCGTGGGCATCGGATACATGGATGCGTTGCTGCCGATCTACACCATCCAGGAGCTGGGTTGGACCAACGACGAATACTCCAACGTGCTTGCGATGGTGAGCACCGTGGGCGCCTTCCTGGCCATGGCCGTGGCCGGTTGGATCGTGGATCGCCTGGGGCAGGTGCGCACCCTGAACGGCTACATCGTGGTGATGGTGCTGCTGCCCGTGCTGGTGGTGGCCACGAAGGACCTGTGGATGGAGCAGGGCTATGGCGTGTGGTTGATCGCCTCCTACCAGACCGTGTACACCTTCTTCATGGTGGCGTATCTCGCCACCGCGATGAACCTCTGTTGGAAACGCGTGGCCGCCACGCAATTCACCTTGTTCATGTCCACCGGCAACATGGGCCGCGCGGTGGGTGCATGGTTGCTCGGCCCGATGGATAAGGCCTTCGAGTGGCCGGGCATGTTCGTTGGTTTCGGTGTGATGATGGCCCTGGCCCTGGCCGGTGTGTACCACATCAGGCTGGTGCACCACCAGAATGCACTGGACCGCTTGGAAGCGGATCACGTGGCCAGGATGCCGCCGGACCTGGGTGGTCCGCTGGTGCCGCGCTGAGGGATGTGATCACGTCCTTTCGTCGCACGATCCCTGTGCGACCTCCGGATCGGCGATCGCCGCGACCGGCTCGCATGTGAAAACATGTACTTCAACGATGTTATTGAACCATTGGCCGCATGTGAGGTCAATGTTAAGATGGTACGGATACATTCGACCCCCGGATCAGGTAGGCACAGGTCATTCACGACCGGCCGCAACCCATTCAACACCTCCATGGAACGTTCGATACGGATCGCCACCACCGCGTGCCTCATCGCGGTGGTCACCACTGCCGCTGCCCAGTTCGATGGCTACGCGCTGTACAACAACCAGAACCAGACCACCACCTACCTGGTCGATGCCGATGGGCAGATCGCGCACACCTGGTCGCTCTCGTCCAATGCGAACTATGCCCTGGGCCTGAAGCCGAACGGCAACCTGGTGCGTGGGGCCGTTCACACGGGGAACGTGTTGGGCGGTGCGGCCATCGGCGGCAAGGTGCAGGAGTGGACACCCGGCGGTCAGTTGGTCTGGGAATTCGTGTACTCCACCTCCAGCTATGTGACGCACCATGACCTCTGCGTGATGCCCAACGGCAACGTGCTGCTGATCGCGTGGTTCGTGCAGAGCAACGCCCAGTTGCAAGCCCTGGGCTACACCGGCACATCGGCGAAGTGGCCGACGCGCATCATCGAGGTGCAGCAGAACGGCACCGGAGGGGAAGTGGTGTGGGAATGGAACATGCTGGATCGCTTCATCCAGTACGTCGATCCCAACAAACCGAACTACATGCCCATCGCGGAACATCCGGAACGGATGAACATCAACGTGGCGGTGAGCTCGATGGGTGGCCCCGGCGGCGGTGGCGATTGGTTCCACGTGAACGGCATCGACTACAATCCGGAGCTGGACCAGATCGCGTTCAGTTCGCGGTTGGCGAGCGAGATCTTCATCATCGATCACAGCACCACCACGGCCGAGGCGGCCGGCCACACCGGCGGCAATTCCGGCATGGGCGGCGACTTCCTGTTCCGGTGGGGCAAGCCGGCGAACTACGGCATGGCGGGCACCCAGAACATCACGGCCGCGGTGCACGATGTGCGCTGGATCAAACCCGGTCGGCCTTATGCCGGTTACCTCCAGTTCATCAACAACGGCAGCGGTGGCAACAACACCACCAAGGTCGATGCCATCAACCCCGCGCGCACCGGCTACCTGTACGATCGTGTGGATGGCCAGCCGTACGGCCCCACCACCTACGACCTGCGCCACAACTGCCTCGCGAGCAACAGCGGGCAGAGCGCGTCGGACCGTATGCCGAACGGCAACCTGTTCGTCGCGATCTCCTCGGAATACATGTACGAGGTGAACGAAGCAGGCACCGTCGTCTGGCAGTACAACGCAAGTCCGCAGAAGGCATTCCGGTACACCTGCGACGACCCCGCGATGGCCGCCATCCTCGGTGAGAACCCATGCGGGTTGACGACCGGCATGGCCGAGGGTCGCGTCGAGCGGAGCGTTGCCTTCTTCCCGAACCCGTCCACCGGCACCTTCATGGCAAGTGGCCTTGACGCGGCCGAGGTGCAGCGGCTTTCCGTGCTGGATGCCACGGGGCGGGAAGTGCTCACCGGTGCGCGCATGGTCCGGTTCGACCTTGCCGATAGCCCGGAAGGCATCTACTTCGTGAAGCTCGACCTGGTCTCCGGAGAGACCCTCGTGAGCAGGATCGCGGTACAACGCTGATCCATGCGCAGGCTTCCGGCCATGGTCCTGTTCGTGTGCCACACCGCGGTGATGGCGCAGCCGGAATTGTACGACATCGGCTCGGTGCGGGAGATGCGCTTGTATTTCGCGGAAGCGGATTGGAGCGATCTGTTGGATACGCTCTTCCTTGCCGGTGAGGACGGCCGGTTGATCGGGGACCTCGTCATCGATGGGACCACCATACCGGATGTGGGTGTGCGGTACAAAGGCTACAGTTCGTACAGCCCCACGCGGATCAAGAACCCGTTCAACATCAAACTGAACGAGGTGCATGCCGGGCAGAAATACCAGGGCATCGACAAGATCAAGCTGAGCAACGTGATCCAGGATCCGTCGTTCCTGCGTGAAGCACTTTCCTACGAGATCGCGCGCCAGTACATGCCGGCCTCCCAGGCCAACTTCGCGAACCTGTATGTGAACGACGAGCTCATCGGCCTGTATACCAATGTGGAGGACGTGAACAAGGAGTTCGTGGACAAGCACTTCGGATCACGCGGCAACACCTTTTTCAAGGGCAACCCCGCCACGGTCGACCTGAACGGGGAGAACGCGAACCTGAGCGATGGCCCCGGGCCGGACAGCACGGCCTACTACGACCTCTATTCCATCGAGTCCGATCACGGTTGGGGCGAGCTGCTCACGTTGATCGACGTGCTCAACAACGATCCGGAACACGTGGATGAGGTGTTGAACGTGGATCGCGCACTGTGGATGCACGCCTTCAATTACACGGTGATCAACTTCGACAGCTACGTGGGCTACGCCCAGAACTACTACCTGTACAAGGACGACAACGACCGGTGGAACCCGATCCTGTGGGACCTCAACATGTCCTTCGCGAGCTTTCGCCTGACGGATGCCTCCACCCACTGGAACGGTTTCAGTGTGACGCAGGCGCCCACGATCGACCCGTTGCAGCATTACACGAGTGTTTCCGTACTGCCGCGTCCGTTGCTGCGCAACCTCTTCGCCAACCCCACCTACCGCCGCATGTACCTCGCACACATGCGCACCATCGTGGACGAGAACTTCGCGGACCACTCCTTCCACGACCGTGCGGAGGCGATGCGGGCGACCATCCGGCCTTACGTGCTCGCGGATCCGAACAAGTTCTATTCCGACCAGGCCTTCGAGGACAACCTGGATGTGACGGTCTCGGATCTGATCGAGTATCCAGGCATCACGGAACTGATGGATGCCCGCACGGTGTACCTGTACGATCAGGTGGGATTCGCGAACCGACCGGTGATCAGCGATGTGGCACATGCCCCGGAAACGGTGGACATCGGTGAGGAGTTGACGATCACCGCGGCCATCGCCGGTTGCGACACGGCCTTCCTTGCATACCGCTTCGTGGAGGGAGGCCTGTTCCAGCACATCGAACTGAAGGATGACGGGCAGAGCGGTGATGGGGGCGCGGGCGATGGGATCTTCGGTGCGCGGATCACCCCGACGAGCAATTTGGTGGAATTCTATTGCTACGCGGAGAACACGGACGCCGGGACCTTCGATCCGCCACGCGCCGAGTACGCGTTCCACACCATTCACACCCGCCTGGATCCGGGCCAGTTGGTGATCAACGAATTCGTGGCGTACAACAGCGGTGTCACCCGGGATGAACATGGTGAGGCGGACGATTGGATCGAGTTGTTCAATCCCACTGCAGCGCCGGTCTCCACGGCAGGGTTGCACCTGTCCGATGATCCACAGCAACCTGCGAAATGGCCGTTGCCGACGCGCACCATCGCACCGGGCGAGTACCTGTTGATCTGGGCGGATGACCAGGAAGGACAGGGTGAGGAGCACGCCAACTTCAAATTGGATGCCTCGGGCGAGACATTATCGCTGGCCTATGCGGACGGCACCTCGATCGATCGCGTGGTGTTCGGTGCCCAGTACCCGATCTCGTCCACCGGTCGCTTCCCGAACGGCATCGGTGACCACCGCGAGTTGCTTCCGACCCCCGGCCTGCGCAACACCTTGGATGGCAGCAGCGACCTTGACCGCTATGTGCGCCTCTGGCCGAACCCTTCCGCCGGGGATGTCTTCGTGATCGTCGATGCGGACGGGACGTACGAGGTGCAGGTGCTCAATGCGGACGGTCGCGCCATCACAGCCCCGATCGCGCGGAGCACCAGGGAACTCATCCATTTCCCGACCACGAACCTGGCGGCCGGGGCATACATCCTTCAGGTCCGCACAACGGATCGGATCACACGCCAACCCTTCATCCTCATCGAATGAAACGCTCGTTTGCCTTCTTCGCGCTTTGCGCTGCACTCACCGCATCCGCACAGACCTTCACCACATGGACCACTGCGGAAGGACTTCCCACGAACAACCTCCGCGACATCGCCATCGCCGCGAACGGCGACCTGTGGATCGCGACACAGCTCGGTGTCGTGCGGTTCGATGGAACGACCTTCACCACCCACAACACGAGTACGCATCCCGGGCTCGCGAACAACAGCATCGAGGCGATCGCCGTGACCGCAGCAGGGGAGGTGTGGGCCGGCACCGATGTGGGCGTAAGCGTGTTCGATGGAACGGATTACACCACCTACACCACCGCCGACGGGCTTGGTGACGATCAGGTGAACAACATCAAACAGGCATCCAACGGCGACATCTGGATCGGCACGATCAATGGTGCCACGCGCTACAGCAGCGGGACCTTCACCGCCTTCGGTTCGCCCGATATCCCGTTCGGTGGCGTGGAGTACATCGCGTTCGCGGACAATGGGGACGTCTGGCTCGGCGGTGGGCTGGGAGGTATCATCATCTACGACGGAAGCTCCTTCTCGAGCATCACCACGGCGGATGGATTGATCTCCAACAAGATCCGCAGCATCGCATTCGATGGCGACGGGAACAAATGGATCGGCACCGCGCAAGGGATCTCGGTCCTTGATGCTTCCGACATGCACGTCGGCGATCACACCCGGCCGTTCATCCTTCCCGCACCGGACACACTGAATCCGGTTACGGATATCGTGATCGACACTGAGGGGACAGTGTGGGCCGGCATCTATGTGGACTACCTGGTCACGGAAGGTGGCGTGGCCGCGTTCGATGGGGCTGCATGGTCGCAGTACGAGAGCACCGATGGATTGGCCGGTCCGAATGTGCGGCGCATGGTGGTGGATGCGAACGATGATGTGTGGGTCACGACCAGCACGGGACTTACGCGGATCACCGCACCCAACATCGGTATCGCTGAGACGGAAGCACCCGGCTTCGGCCTGTACCCCAACCCTGCCAGCGATCAGGTGGCGATCCTTGCACCGGATGCGAGCACGGCGCGTGCCTTCGTGCAACTGACCGATACGGAGGGCCGGCTGGTCGGTACCACCACGTTGTCCGGTGGACGCGCAACGATGGATGTCTCTGGCTTGAATGCCGGTGTGTACGTGATCCGGATCGGAGATGCGGTGCGCAGGCTGATCGTGCGCTAGTGGTCATCCGACGTCAAGGGTGGTCGGAGCGCTTTCCCTCCCACAACTCCACCTGACGCACATCGCCACCGATGCGGAAGAAGACCGGTATCGGCAACCTGCGCTCGAGCTGCACATCGAGCTTGCAGAAGAGCCCCAGCCGGTCGTACGACCACGCCTTCGGAAGGGCACGGTCGTTCCACGGCGGGAACGGTGCAGGGTCGCTGAACATTCGTTCGTTGGCCTCGGCGATGGAGCGGATCAATGAGAAGCGCTCCCGATCCGCAGCAGCGATGCCATCCTTCTGTTGTGCCGCTGCCTGGAGTGCGCAGAGGGTGCAACCTGTCAGCAGGAAAGCCCGCATGGGTATGGACAGGTGCTTCGCCATCACGCTTCCATCGCAGCGATGGTATCGCGGTATGTGATGCCGAAGTGCGCTTCCGAGCGTATGCAACGCCCATCCTTGATCACCAAGGTCTGCGGCGACTCATGCTGCACACCATACCGCTCAGCGATGGCGTTCGAGACCTCGCGGTGGCGCAACACATCGACGAAATGGATGGAACGGCTGCGGTCCGCGTCGGTCCACCCGCGTTCCAACCGGTCCAGCGCAGCCCTGCTGATGTTGCACCGGGTGCTGTGCTTCATGATCAGGACCGGTGCATCGAAGGATGCACGATCCAGCGCGTCGAGCTGTGTGACATCGGTGAGCGGTGTCCATTCCATCCGTGGATCGAAGATCGGCACTACTTTGTGAACGTGCCGGTGACGATAACGTCGTCAAGCACCGGAGCCGTTCTGTTCAACCTGATCCCATGTCCCATGAAGTAGCGTCCACACGCAGTTCTATCCCATCCACCAGCCCATCCGGGCCCACTGAGGAACACTGCTTTCCACCCACAAGCCCGAACTTAGGCGCCATGCCGGAGGGAGCGATGCTCGAGACCACTGAAATGGCCGCACTCGCGGCGCGTTTCGTCAACAGCACCGGGCGCCATGTCTTCCTTACCGGCAAGGCGGGCACCGGCAAGACCACCTTCCTGCACCAACTGGCGAGGAGCACGCACAAGCGGTTCGTGATCCTCGCACCCACCGGCATCGCCGCCCTCAACGCGAAGGGCGTTACGATCCATTCGCAGTTCCTGCTTCCCTTCGGCACCTACGTGCCCGAGCGGACACTGCCCGCGGACATCCCGGTCTACGGGGACTTCCACGATCGCGACACGCTCACCCGGCGGCATCCGTTGAACGCCGTTCGGCGCAACGTCCTGCGGGACATCGACCTGTTGATCATCGATGAAGTGAGCATGCTGCGCGCAGACGTGCTGGACGCCATCGATCACCGCATGCGCAGCGTGCGCGGGGTGTACGATCGCAGCTTCGGCGGGGTGCAGGTGTTGATGATCGGCGACCTCTTCCAGCTGCCGCCCGTGGTGAAGGACGACGAATGGCAGGTGTTGCGGCGGTACTATTCCAGCGCGCACTTCTTCAGTTCACGGGTGATCCAGGAAGCGGGCTACGCGCACATCGAATTGGACCGGATCTTCAGGCAGCAGGATGAGGCCTTCATCCGCATCCTCAACAACCTGCGGAACAACACGGTGACCGGTGAGGATGTGGCCGTGCTCAACACGCATTACAAGGCGAACATCCCGAAGAATGAGCGCGATGGCGTGATCACGCTCACCACGCACAACCGCACCGCCGATGCACTCAATCAGGAGGCGCTGCAGGCGTTGAGCGGAGCGCCGCACCGGTTCGAGGCCGCCGTGGATGGGGACTTTCCGCAGAGCATGTACCCGGTGCGTCCGGAACTGGACCTGAAGGTGGGCGCCCAGATCATGTTCATCCGCAACGATCCGGAGAAGGCGTATTTCAACGGGAAGCTGGCGAAGGTCACCGGTCTTTCGGAGAAGGAGATCATGGTGGAGATGATCGATGATGGGGCCGCATACACGCTGAAGAAGGAGCGTTGGGAGAACAAGCGCTACATCGTGGATCCCGTATCGCGGGAGCAGCAGGAGGAGGTGCTCGGGACCTTCGAGCACTACCCGGTGAAGCTCGCTTGGGCGATCACGGTGCACAAGAGCCAGGGCCTCACGTTCGACAAGGCGATCATCGATGTCGGTAGCGCCTTCGCACCGGGGCAGGTATACGTGGCGCTGTCGCGGTTGCGATCCTTGAACGGGCTCACGTTGCGCACCCGGATCGATCCGTCCGTGGTGAGCACGGACCGCGATGTGATGGCCTTCAGTGCGAAGCAGCATACGCAGCCCCCGCTGAACGAACAGTTGAAGGAGCAGCAACGGCAGTACCTGCACGCCATCCTCACGAGCACCTTCGATCTGGGAGACCTGCTGCGGAAGGTGTCCTTCGTTCGCAAGGACCACGTGGAGGTGAACGAGTTCGAGGAGGAGAGCATGCGGTCGGCCCTGTCACTTCTGGACGAAGCGCTGCGCTCCGAGGAGACGAACACGCGTGTCTTTCAGGATCAGTTGGTGCGCTTGCTGCACGCCGATGACCGCGAACAGGTCATGGCGCGCATCGCGAAAGGTGCGGCCTACTACGGGGAATTGTTGCAGGAGCGCATGAAGGAGCTCCTGAAGCACATCGCACAGGTGGAGCAGCTCAGCAGGACGAAGGAGTACGCCTCCGGGCTCCGCGAGATCGATGGGTCGTTGATGAAGAAGATCGACATGATCGGCAGGGTGGAGTATATCGCGCGGTGCATCCTGAACGGTGAGGAGATCAAGCGGAGACCGGATGCGGAGCGGGCCTTCAGCGAAAGGCGCACGGGTATGATCGATGAGGTGAAGGAGTGGGCCACGGCGCACCCTGTGAATGCGAGCAACCGGACCGGTCGCAAGCGCACGCGGAAAGGAGATGGCGGCATCTTCACCGCGAAAGCGAAGAGCGTCAGGAAGGCGGCGAAGGGCGAGACCTACGCGAAGACCTATCAGCTGCTGCGGGAGGGCAGGGACCTTGCGGCCGCTGCGGCAGAACGAGGCCTGACGATGGGGACCATCGAAGGTCACGCGGCGAAGGGGATCGCAGCCGGCGAAGTGGAGATCGACACGGTGCTGGACCATGTGATCCGCGAAGCGATCGCGGATCACATCCGGAATCATCCGGACCACGGCACCAAGGAGGTGCGCACCCATTTCGGTGATGCTTACAGCTACGGGCAGATCCACATGGTGCAGGCCTGGCTCGGGAGGCAGGGGGCGTCCACGGAAGCGTGAAGGCCATTGACGAACGACGAAGCCGGCCCGTACAGGCCGGCTTCGTCGTGCATCAGGCAGGGCTTCCGTTCAGTTCCTGCAGCAGCCTGCCGATCTCTGCGAACGAACTTGGGCGATATTCCAACGTGTTCGGTCCGGTGCTCACTTCCTGCACGCAGACATGCGGTCGTCCGTCGATCACGGTGTATGCGAACAATGTCTTCGGCACATCCACAGGCACGGCCGGTGAATGGAACAGACCATCGCGTTCGCGTGGCATGTACAGGATGCTCCTCATCTCCGTGAACACCAGGTTCACTTGTTCATCCGAGCGACGCCCGCCTTTCGCGATCACGCTGCGCTGCTCTCCGGGCACTCCATAGAAACGATCGCAATTGATCCATCCGAGTTCCGCGTTCATGAACACGAATGCACTGAGGCCGTCCATGCCTGCGACCCCGGCGCTGTCGGCCCGCATCGCATAGCGCTGCATGCTCGCCTCGCGTTCCTGCTGCCACTGCGCCTTCAAAGTATCGTACCGTGCCAGCAGCGGTGCCATCAGTGCATTGTACCGAACGAGCGCGGGTCGTTCCACGTTCTCACGCCAGGCCTTGAGCTCCTCCTGTTTCAAGGCATCCCATTGTGCCTTGCGGTCGGCATATCGCTCCAGGGCATCGGGGAATGCCGCACAGTTCGCCTCGAACCGTTCCACATCAGCGGCGTATTTCTCCATGCGTACGGCATGGCGCTCCACTGCTGCGGCGTAGCGGGCATTCCCTTGGGCCTGCGCCTTGCCGGGGAAGAGGAACGACCACCACGGACGGCGCACCGCATAGCTCTCCCTGCGTGGCGCGATCGGCTCGCGCGGCATCATCGGTTCCACAGGCTTCATCGGCCTTCCTTTCTGGTCCTGGTGATAGTGTGGCATCTTGAACCGGATGCCTGGTGGGGTGGGGAACGGCGGTTCGCGCCAGGTGACCACCTGCGTCGTGGCAAGCGGCTGGCGCGTCGAGGTCCAGTCACTTCCGTCATCGCTCACGAAGAGTTCCATGCCGCTGTCCGTGTCCGCTGAGGGCACGACCACCCGCATGGGGTCCGCGGAGCGCAGGCGCAGTTCATTTCCCTGTGCATCGGTCGCGCTCACCTTCAGCATACCGCCGGTCTCCAGCAAGCGTTGTCCGCTTCGGGTGGTGAGTTGATGCGCGATCATGGCGCGCACATCCAAGGCCTCGGTCAATTCGAGTGCGACCTCGCCGCTCACGGGTCGCCCTTGTGCATCGACCAGTGAATTCGCGCGGATCAGGAGTTCGGTGCCTGCAGCGCCCGTGATCACCTGGTCCATGGCAGGGTCGATCCGGAAGTGCTGAACGGTCCCTTCCATCAGGGCCTTCCGCAGCTCCTCGGTATCCGCGTAGTACGTGTGCGTGAAGGTGATGGAGACCCGCCTGTTGAGGGCCATGCCATGGGCGTCCACGTTGGGCGCCAATGGATCGCGTTCTCCGGAGCGCTCCAGGTGGATCAGTTCCGGTTCGATCCCTTGCTCCGTCAGGAACGTGCGTACGGCCTCGGCACGCGCGAGGGATAGGTCCTCGTTGTACGCGAGGCTGCCGTCGCTGTCCGTGTGTCCGTTCACCTGATAGGAACGCTCACCATCGCAGGCCAGGTCCGCCAGGAAATCGAGCAGTTGCGCACGGGCATCTTCCGTGAGTGTGCTCTTGTCCTTCTCGAAATGGATGATGAGCTGTCGTTCGGTCGTGGATGCGCTGGCAAGGTGCGCCAGGAGCATCAAGACAAGAAAGGCGGTGAGGTGTCGCATGATCAGAGGTGTTCGTTGGTGGGCCGAAGCCCTTGCTTACCCTGAATGCGCAAGGCACGAAAAGGTGACCCTTCCCTAACGATCGAACCTGAAGAGCCTGTGCTCCCGTGAAGGTACTCCGGTCACCACGTCGCGCATGATCCGCGCGCCCACCTGACTGAATGTGATGCCGTTGCCGCCCATGCCCAGAACGAACCACGCACCGTTCCCCGGGTCCCGATCGATGTAGGGCAGGCCGTCCTTCGAGCTGCCGAAGGTCCCGCACCAACTGTACTCCGGTTCGAATGGGAGCCCGGGCATCAGTTCCTTGAAGGCTCTGGTCAACCGATCCGTCTTGCGATCAAGCAGGGCGTCGCGTCGCTTGGGGTCGCGGAAGGGTTCGTCCAACCCACCTATCATGGCGCGGCCATCGGGTGTGGTCCGCATGTAGAGGTATGGGGTCGCGGTCTCCCAGATCAGGCAGTTGTCCGCCCACAGGATCTCGCGGTCCATGCGTGTGCTTACCACGGCGTATGTGGAATCCAATTCCGCGACCGGTTCCGAGAGGTACTGTTGACTGTCGTAGCCTGTCGCCATGATGAGGTGTTTCGCATGGATCACGTGACCTTCCGTTGTGGTGATGCGATGGTGTTCACCATCACGGTCGAACGTCTCCATGCGTGTGCGGTCGTACACCGCCCCACCGTCCGCGATCACGCGTTGCATCAGGGCATGCGTGAGTGCATAGGGGTCGACCTCGGCTGCGATCCGGCTCACCAATGCTCCCGACTTTCGAATGCCGAGCAGCTCAGAGAGGCCGGTGCTGTCCAGCAGTTCAACGCTGAAACCATGCGCGGTGCGCAGTTCCGCTTCCTTCCGCAGGTCCTCCAGGTCGCTTTTCGTGCTGGCATACTGCACGCTGTATCGCCGAGCGGTCATCTCCGGTATGAGCTCCTCACCCAGGGCGATGAGTTCTTCCACGGCCGACCTGCACGACCGATAGCTTGCAACAGCGTCATCCATCCCGACCATTTCCGCCAGGCGGTGCATCGGTGTGTCGATCTCGTATTGCAGCAATGCCGTGCTCGCACTGGTGCTGGCCGTTCCGATCGACCGTCCTTCGATCACCGTGGTGTCGACCCCGGCCTGCGCGAGCGCATGTGCGCACAAGGCCCCGGTGATGCCGCCGCCGATCACCAACGCATCGCATCGGTGATCGGCGGTCAACTTCGGATAGGTGTGTGGAAGCCCGTTCCGTATCCAGTGGTACGGCAGGCCGGACCGCAGGTCCATCATGTGGCCGGGCCTATTTCGTGAAGGAGGTGATCATCCAGTGGTGTTTCTCCACCTGCTCGATGAAGCCCTTGATCATTCGTTCGGTGCCTGCATCCGCAAGTTCCATGGCGAGGTCCACGGTCTCGCTCATCAGGTCGACAAGGGTAACATATTGTGCGAGCAGGTTCTTCATCATCTGCTCCGCTTCCGGAACGCTCTTGTCCTCCTTCAGCGTGCTGTGCTCCACGTACTCACCGAAGGTGCTCAACGGGCGCTTTCGGAACACCCGAACGCGCTCAGCGATCAGGTCGATGTTGAGCTGCGCCTCCCCGTACTGCAATTCAAGGTTCTCGTGGATGTCGAAGAAGTCGCCGCCGGTCACGTTCCAGTGATAGTTCCGCAACGTCTGGTAATGCACCTGGTAGTTGGCGAGCAGCGTGTTGAGCGAATCGGTGATCCGTTCACGATCCTCTGCGGACCAACGCAGGGTGTGGCGGCGGGTCCGGGTGGTGGTGCCATTGGACTTGGCTGTGGTCGTTGACATGGTCGTGTGGTTTGCCACACCAAGCTGCATGTCGCGTGCCATCGCCTGGCCCCCTTCACCTTCACGGCGGGCGCGAACACGAAGCGCTGGACCTGTGGTGGTCCATGCCCAACATGTCGTGCGTATTGCACGATCCCTACCGCACCTTCAGCAGGCTCTTCACCTGTTGCCTGCCTTCGTTCTGAAGCCTGGCATAATACACCCCGGCCGGCATCGGGCCGAGGTCGCAGGTGGCGGTATACGTGCCTGCCGGCATCGGTTGGTTCAAGACCGTCGTCATCAACTGGCCCTGTTCGTTGTACACCTGCAGCAGGATGCGACCGCCATTGCTCGTGTACTGCAGCGTGGTCGACTCCGTGAAGGGGTTGGGATACGCGGTCAGGAGGTCCTCACCTGCGCGCCGCGTCTCATCCCGTACGCTGGTGCCTAGGCATCCCGACGGGTCAACCACAGCGAGCGGTTGATAGGTGTCCAACAGCACTTGTTCCACTTCGGCGGGTTCCAGGCAGAACCAGTCCGTGAGCACCGATGCGTACACCGACCGGAAGTCGTACTGCATCGCCAGGTTGGTCTGGAACGTACTGTTGGCCGGGATGTCCGGGTTGGTGCCGAGCATCCCCGGGATCACCTTCGTGCCGAACAGGAACATCGGTTGTGCGCTGCCGTGGTCCGTACCACCCGAGGCGTTGTCCATGATCCTCCGCCCGAATTCGCTGAAGGTCATGCCAAGCACGCGGTCCTCCAACCCGAGCAACGAAAGGTCGTCCTGGAACGCATGGATCGAATCGCTCAAGCCCTGCAACAGGTCCGCGTGCGTGCCAGCGGTATGGTCGTTGGCCTCCACCTGCTGTGCATGGGTGTCGAATCCGCCCAGGCTCACCCAGTAGATCTTGGTCTGCAGCCCGCCGCAGATCAACTGGGCAACGATCTTCAGTGCCTGTGCAAGTCGTGCACCGGGTTGGTTGCCGGTGGGGTAGAGCGTGCTCTGGTTGCACCCTGCGCTCGCCGCAGCGTTGATCACGTCGCCGTAGAGATCGGTCTGGCGCTGCACGGTGCGCACGCGATCCAGTTTGCCACCACTGCAATCGTCGCTGGCGGGATCCAGGTAGATGTTGCCCGTCAGGTTCAGCGGGTCGTTGGTGTTGTTGATGGCCACACCCATGCTCACGCCCATGTGCTGCAGGCCGATCCCCACTGGCCCGCCCACCCGGATGGCCAATGGATCGGGCATCGTTTCGTTGGGATAGCCCGCCGGATAGTTCGGGTATTCCTCGTGCAGGTAGCGTCCTGTCCAACCGGAACTCAACAGCTGATCGGCATCCGCACCGGTCTCATAGATGTCCGTTGCCCTGAAATGCGAGTAGTTCGGATCGGGGTAACTCACCCCCTGCACGATGGAGAGCTTGCCATCCTCCCACAGGTCGCGAAGCCCGCCCAGCGCGGGATGCAGGCCCGTGGCACCGAGCCCGGTGAGGGTCAACACCTCGCTTTCGGGGATCAGCACGTTGCTTCGGAACTGGCTCAGCAGGTCGTACTGGTCCAGGGGAATCACCGTGTTCAACCCGTCATTCCCACCGAAGAGCTGAACGACCACCAGCACGCGGTCATCCAACTGGCGGTTGCGCAGTGCCTGCATCAGTGGGCTGCTGAAGCCGCGCACCGTCATGCCTCCGATCGTGGCCACGGAAGCGCTCCTGAGAAAGTGTCTTCTGTTCATGGCCTGCTCAATGAAGGTGTATCTCTGCGGCACCGGTCATGTCCGTGAACATCCAGAGCAGGATGCTCGGCACCAGTTGCGCGGTCATATTGGTCGTGTTGGGGTCGGCCACATACAGTTCGTACGCATCGCTCCAATACACATCGTTCATCTGCCCCAGCAGCAGGAAGTTCGTCTTCAGCTGGTTCTTCACCGTTTGTGAGACCGGCACGCCGAAGAGCAGTTCCGTCGCGTCGTGCACCAGGGCATTGGGGTCCACCGGATCGCTGAACTGCGCCACGACATCCAACAGGTCCACCTTGAACGAGAGGTTCTGGCTGGCCGGTTGGTACAGGTTGCCCGCAGTGCTGAACCCTACGTAGAGGATGCCGCCCATGGAGTCGTTCCGTGCCGGTAGCGTGGCACTGTCCATCCAGATGTCGTCATAGCTCGGGTACTGATAGTAGGCCGGCCACCCTGCGACATTCGGTGGTGAGATGAGTTCCTGTGAACAGTAGGAAACGAGGTAGTAGACCTGGATCCAGACCGCATACCGGGCCTCGAACTGTGCCGGTGTCGGCATCGGCATGTCCAGGGTCCGCATCATACCCACGACCAGGTCCACGGGGCTTTTGATCATGCAGGCGCGCACCTCGACGCTGAAGAAATGCGCACTCGTGAGCAGTGCCCGCAACACGATGCGCATCTGGTCCGGGGCCGTGGCATTGTCCCGGAACAGTTCGGCGAGGGGTACGATCACCTCCTGTTCCACGGAAGCCGAGATCTCACCATGCACGAAGAACCGGTAGAGCTCCCGGCAGATGAAGAGCGAGACCTCCTCCTTCGCCAGGATCATGTCGAGCAGCGCGTTCAATTCATCGATCCCCGCATTGGCACCGGACTGCCCGGCGATCACCGTGTCGTTGAAGAATGCACTGAACTGCTTGTCGGTCGTGTCGTGCTGGAATGCGCGGAAGTAGACCTCAGGAAGGACAGGGGTGCCGCTCACTTGCTGACGCACGGACCATCCGGTGAGCACGCGCGCGGCGGCCTGCACGTCGGTCTCCAGGTAACCGCTCCCTTCGCCGAGGGTGAAGAGCTCCATCAATTCGCGCGCGTAGTTTTCGTCCGGTGCGGCGACCGTGTTCAGGTAGCCGTTCAGGTACACCAGCATCGCGCCATCCACGGAGACCTGCTGGATCAACTCCCTGAAGTTCCCCATGCAGTTGTTCCGCAGCAACTGGTCGTACGTGTAGAGCAATTCCGGGATGAAGACCTGGAACGCCTGTACCGGCATGTGGTTGAACCAGAACAGGGTGAGTTTCTCGCGGATGTTACGATCCTGATGCACCAACAGACCTGCGCGCCAGCTGGCGAAGCTCTCGATCCGTTTCGTCGAGGGGTCCACGGCGAGGCCGGGATCGCGCACCACATCCACCCAGGTACTTCCGAAAGGCACATCGGGATCGATCAAGGCGGGATCCGGCGAATTGCCGTTCAACCCCCAGTATGCCTTGATGGGCGGGGTGGTATCGTTCGTGAAGGTGAGCAGTTCGTCGACCACGCCATCCAGCGTCATGCCGGCGAAATGAGCGATGTCCGCACTGGAGCATCCGAACAGCGTGCGGCGCAACAGGTGCCGCAGCTCCGGAGCATTGAATGGGCCGGTGTATTGTTCGATGGGCATGGGCAGGGGTTCAGGGATACGACCCGTAGGATACCGAAAGGTTTATCGGACATCCGGTAAAAGCAAGGGCGGACGACGGCGACCGGCGGATCATCGACCGGTCCGGCCGGGTGCGCGACGAGCTCTCGTCAGCTTGTGCGACATTTGGGCACCATGAAACTGATCTCATTCAACGTGAATGGCATCCGTGCCAGCGTCAACAAAGGACTTATCGCGTCGTTGCGCACGATGGCGGCGGATGTGTACTGCTTCCAGGAGACCAAGGCGACACCGGAGCAGGTGGCGGTCGCACTGCAGGCGATGGAGGGCTATCACCTGCACGCCAGCGGCGCCGAGCGGCCGGGCTACAGCGGCACGGCCATCCTGAGCAGACAGGCCCCGGCCAAGGTGGTGTACGGCATTCCCGGAACGGATGAGCACAACAAGGAGGGCCGCGTGATCACAGCCACCTTCAAGGACCACATCGTCGTGAACAGTTATGTGCCCAACAGTGGGCAGGACCTGAAACGGTTGGGTTATCGCGGCGAATGGGATGGAGCCTTGCGCGCTTACCTCGTCGATCTGGCGAAAGGAAAAGCCCCGGTGATCTTCACCGGCGACCTGAACGTGGCGCACCAGCCGATCGATATCGCACGGCCCAAGGCGAACTACAACAAGACGGCGGGTTATACCCAGGCGGAGATCGACGGGATCACAGAACTGCTCGGTGCGGGCTATACGGATACGTTCCGGCACATGCATCCGGAGGCTGTGAAGTACAGTTGGTGGAGCCAGCGCTTCGGTGCGCGGGAGAAGAATGTGGGATGGCGCATCGATTACGTTCTGGTGAGCAAGGGGTTCGAGAGGAAGGTGAAGGATGCATTCATCCTCAATGAGGTGATGGGCAGCGACCATTGCCCGGTGGGCATCGAGTGGTGAGGGGGCAGTTGGCTGTGGTCAGTTGTTGGTTGTCAGGCGTGGACATGCATGAAGAGTGCGAAGTGTTCCGCCAGGCATTCGTCCGAATACATGAGCCGGAATGGACGGCCCCCGGCTTGAGAACCAACAACTGACAACCGTCCTCCCATTCCCCCGGCCTTACGACCAACAACTGACACCTGAGCCAGTCGCATGAAGAACCTCCTCCGCCTCGAAGAGCTCGCGCAATTCGCGCTATGCCTGTTATTGCTCATCAGCAATGATGTTCCATGGTGGTGCTATCTGTTGATGTTGATAGGCCCGGACATCGGCATGCTCGGGTATTTGGTGAACACATCGGTCGGTGCGCTCACGTACAACATCCTTCATCACAAGGCGCTGGCCGTTGTGCTGGTGATCATGGGTATTCCCGGCACCATGGAGAATGCGTACATGGAACTTTTGGACATGGGCGATCCTGCCATCAACCCGTTCCTTGCGGCGGGCATCATCATCTTCGGGCATGCGAGCCTGGATCGGATGTTGGGCTATGGCCTCAAGTTCGGCGACAGTTTCCAGCACACGCATCTGGGGTGGATCGGGAAGCGCTCGCAGGGGTCGTCCGATAACGTTCGAAGCTAACGCGGGCACATGCGCATCCTCCTGCTCGACAACTACGACAGCTTCACATGGAACCTGCACCACCTGCTGGAGCCCCACGCACAGGTGACGGTGCTGCGCAACGATGCCGTTACCGTGGAGGAAGCCGCGGCCTATGACCGCATCGTGCTTTCACCGGGGCCGGGCCTGCCGCATGAGGCCGGCATCCTCATGGACCTATTGCACACCCTGCTGCCCACGCATCCCATACTGGGCATCTGCCTGGGCATGCAGGCCCTGGCGGAGGCATGTGGTGCCGGGCTGTACAATCAACAACGCGTGATGCATGGCGTGGCGGTGCCCTGTGTTCCGGAGCATCCGCTCGATCCGTTGTTCGCCGGCATGGCCTCGCCCTTCGATGCCGGGCTGTACCACAGCTGGGCCGTGGATGCCGCCACCCTGCCTCCGGAGCTGAAGGTGATCGCGCGCAGCCGGAACGGTGTGATCATGGGCCTGCGCCACACCCGCTACGATGCGTGCGGGGTGCAGTTCCATCCGGAGAGCATCCTCACCCCTGAGGGCGAGCGATTGATCGCGAACTGGATCGCTGCTGCCCGGTAACTGTCGCTCCCACGACCGGAACACGTCTTTCTCACACCTGCACACCACGTGTAAGGACCCTGTTGCAGCAAGGGCAGCTGGCCCTGTTTTGCTGCATGGAGAACGTGCAACCGCGGACAGTACCGTCCCTTACGCGGCGTGAAATGGCCTACCTCGCGCTCACATGCCGCATCCCGGAACCGACCCGTGCTGAGATCGCCGCAAAATGGGGCATCGCTCCGAAGACCGTCGAGCGGCACCGGGCCAATGTCTATCGCAAACTCGAGGTGCACACCCGTTTGGAGATGCTCTTTTCCGCGGTGCAATTGGGTCTGGTACCCTGCCCATGCCGGGCGCGCTCGGCACCGGTGCTCGTGGCCGTCCAGCGTTAGATGGAATGGCTGCGCACGGATCAGAACAGCAGGTTCTGGTCGTTGCCGTACGGGCGGCGCTGCTCGAATTTCAGGTCGCGCAGCACGCTGGCCTTCACGTTGATGCGAAAGCTGAAGCTCTTCCGCAGTCCGATCGGGATGATGTTGAAGTTGAACTCCCAGCAGTGCAGGTCCCAGTAAAGGTTGAGCGAGGTCGGTGTCCAGTCCTCCGCCACCAGGTCATAACCACTGCTGAAGCCGAGCTTCCAATGCTTCAGTATGTTCAGGTCACCGTTGAAGAGCACGCTCTGGCGGTCCACGTCGGTGGTGGTGCCACCGGAATACGACCGGTTGATGTCGTAGCTGTAGTTGACCCCCAAGCGCCAGGGAAGGCTGAAGTTGATCCGTGCCCCCTTGTTCGGATCGCTCTCCTCCACCACCTGTTCGTCCGTGTTCGTGGTGCTGGTGTGCCCGTACTTGCGGCTCTTCAGGTCGAAGCCCAGCGCCACGTTGGTATAGGTCATGCGGGCCAGGCGCCCGGTGCTGCTGCGCTCGCTGCGGTCTACCCGTCGGCCCAGGCTGTCCACCGCGTAGGGGTCCCAGATGCTCACCACGTTCAGGTTGAAGGTGTTCAGGAAGACCGTACGCGCACCTACGCTTACCGGCGACCACTGGAGGCTGTCCTTCAACAGGTCATAGCTGGAGGTGACGCCGAAGTAGTCGATCAACTTGATCTTCTTGAACGCAGCACTATCCGGTGAGGAGGTCTTGCGGTCGCGCACCTTCGCCTCCACGTTCTGGATCAGGCCCAGGTTCAGCGATCCACTCTCACCGGCCGCCGGCTTGCCGTAGATGCCGATGTCGTAAGGGGAATAGCTCGAGAACGCACCTCCCGGCCCGAACGGCCCTTCGATCTGGGTGCTCTGGTCCGGCCGGTAGCTGAAGCCGGCGGTGGGCGTGATCACGTGCCGGATCGCCTTCAGGTTCTTCCCACGGAACGTGTACATGCCGTAGAGCTTGCTCGTGAACGTTGCACCGGCGCTCCATTCACCCACACGACTGAAACCCGGGACCGTATCCTGCACCAGGGTGTCCGCCTCTGCGAAATAGGTCTTGTCCAGGGTCTCGAAGTACCATCGGTCCGTGAAGCGGAACTCCGGGGTGAGGGTGAAGAACTTGTTCTTGAAGCTGCTCGTGACCGCGGCCGTATGCCGCACCCCGTTGCGCATCTGGCGCGCAAGCATGGGCAGGTTGTCGATGTACAAGCGGTCCTCCGTGGTGCTGAGCCTGTTGTCGAAATTGGCCGTGTAGTTCACACCGATCTGGTCATAAAGTTGATGGTACCAGCGCGTCGCTGATCCCGGCTTGCGCAGCTGCTGGAAGGGCAGGAAGCGCGTCATGTTGAAGGTGACCGCGGGCAGGGTGATGTCGAACGTGCGGTTCAGCGTGTTCTGGCTGTGCCGGATGTTGGCGGTGAGGTTGAACGGTGTGCCGATCCACAGGTGTGTCCAGCTGATGTTGCTCTGGAAGGTGTTGCTCAGGTAATCGTAGGTGCTGCTGTTGAAGTTGTTCGTGAAGTTCTGGCTGGTGCCCAGGTTCACGCTGGCAGTGAAGCGGTCCGTGAGGCTGGCCTTCGGATCCACCAGGTGGTTCCAGCGGATGAAGAAATTCTTCTGCTGGCTGAAGTCGGGGAACTCCGGATCGCTGTTCAGCAGGGTGCTGCGGCTAACGTCCAGGTTACCGCTGTACCGGTAACGCGTTCTGTACCGCGTTACACCGCGCAGCGCCCAGCTGCCCCTGCTGTAGATGTCACCGGTCAGTTGCAGGTCCACCCGGTCGTTGAAGGGGATGTAGTACCCTCCGTTCAGCAGGAAGTAACCGAGCTGGTCGTTGTTCCCCCACACCGGGATCAGCACCCCGCTGCTGCCGCCCTTCTTGTTCGGGAAAAGACCGAATGGCACGGCCAGTGGCGTGGGCACCTTGCCTACCTTCATGTACGCCGGCCCGGCCACGATCTTGTCGTCCGGGATCACGATCATCCGGCCCACCTTGAAGTGGTAGTGGGGGTAGGGCCGGTCGCAGGTGGTGATCATACCGCCTTTGCTATGCACCTCGCCGTTGGCAAGCCGTTTGCTCAGCCCGGCGTGTACCCAGGTCTCCTGTTCCTGCGTTCTCACCTCACGGATCAGGCCCTGCTTGGTCTTGAAGTTGTACCGGATGCTGTCCGCCTCGATCGTATGCCCACCTTGAACGAACTGGGGTTTGCCCACCACCTGCCCGGAGCTGTCCGGCGCTCCGTAGGCCTGCGCTTCCTCCTTCAGGAAGTGGAACTGGATCCGTTCGGCGGTCATCTGTACATCGCCGTAGGTCACAGTGGCGGCACCGAAGAGATGTACGGTCCGCTCCTTCAGGTCGTACCGGATGCTGTCCCGGGCCTCGTAGTGCACCTCCTGCTCCAACCGCTGCGCGTGCCCGGCATGCGCGGCCCACATCAACACGAACGTGAGGAAAACTGCACCGACCGACACCACCCCGCCGGGTGGCCGGTCCCTAGTTTCGTGCCCCATAGGCCGGAAGCATGGTGGTGCCGTCATTCGCCTGCTCTTCCCTGGAAAGAGCGGGCCGAAAATTACGCAACACCCTCCGGGACACATGGAACGTAGCTCCCATCCCATTCGGTATGTGCTCCTGGCAGTGCTCACATTGTCGCTTGTCGTACCCGGCCATGGGCAGGGGCGCGACCCCAACCGCATCCGAACGATCGTGCTCGATGCCGGTCATGGTGGCAAGGATCCCGGCAACCTCGGCACCGGTCGGTACAAGGTGACCGAGAAGCACGTTTCATTGAACGTGGCCAAGCTGGTGGGCAAGTACATCAACGAGGCCTTTCCGGATGTGAAGGTCATTTACACCCGCGAGGATGACCGCTTCATCGAGCTGATGGAACGGACCCAGATCGCCAACAGGAACAAGGCCGATGTCTTCATCAGCATCCATTGCAACGCCAACGACAGCAAGGACCCGCATGGTTGCGAGACCTACGTGATGGGGCTGCACAAGACCCAGGCGAACATGCGTGTGGCGCAGAAGGAGAACGAAGCGATATTGTTCGAGGAAGGACATGAACTGAAGTACGACGGCTACGACCCGAAGGACCCGGAGAGCATGATCGCACTGAGCCTCAGGCAGAACACGCACCTGGATCAAAGTCTGCTGCTCTCTTCACTGATCCAGAAACAATTCCGCGAGCGGGTCGGGCGTCCGGACCGCGGCGTGAAACAGGCCGGCTTCCTGGTGATCAGCTATACCACCATGCCCGCCGTGCTTGTAGAACTGGGCTTCCTGACGAACCCCAGCGAAGAGGAGTTCCTGCACACGGACCTGGGGCAGGACTACATGGCATCGGCCATTTACAGGGCCTTCAAGGAATACAAGTCCACCATCGAAGGGGTGGACCCCGGACCGGAGCGCGTCGTCGAGAAGCCGGACAGTACTCCGGCCCCTGCACCGGTGAGCACATCCGACGTGCGCTTCAAGGTGCAGGTCGTCACCAGCAGCAAACGCATCGAACCGAAGGCCAGGAACTTCGCGGGACTGGAAGGGGTCGAGGAATACAGGAGCGCCGGGCTGTACCGGTACACGTACGGCAATGCGACCAGCCTGGCCGATGCCCGTGCAGTGCAACAGGAATGCCGGGACAAAGGGTTCGACGGCGCATTCATCGTGGCCTACCAAGGGACCGAACGGATCGATCTTCAGGAAGCACTTAAATTGGCCCAAGGTCACTGAGCAGGTGCAGATGAAGATGAAGAAGGAGTATTCCATTGCCGCATTGGTGATCGGTGGGGTGGCGTTGCTGGTGTTCGGGGTGAATTTCCTGAAGGGGCTGGACCTGTTCGAGAAACGCAACGTGTATCACGTGGTCTACCGGGATGTCGCCGGGATCACTGAAGCCTCGCCGGTCTTCTACAACGGCTTCAAAGTGGGCCAGGTCATCGGCCGGGAATTGATGCCGGACGGGAGCGGCAACATCGCGGTATCCTTTCAGATGGACGAGGACCGGCTGGGATTGCCGAAGGATACGCGGATCGAGATCTACAGTGCGGACCTCTTCTCCCGTGCACTTCAAGTGCTCCTCGGCAATAGCAGCGACCTCGCCACGCCGGGTGATACGCTTACGGGCAATGCGCAGCTGTCCCTGACGGATGCGGTCAGTGGCCAGATCGACCCGCTGAAACGCAAGGCCGAAGGCATGATCGCCAACGTTGATTCGGTGCTCACCGTGCTGCAGTTGATCCTGAACGACTCGGCACGTGGTGATATCGATGCGAGTTTCGCGAGCATTCGCAGCACGCTGGAGTCCTTCAACGCCACTGCGGCACGTATCGACGGCATCGTGGCCGCCGAGGCCGAGGCCATCAAGGCCACGATGGAGAACCTGCGCAAGGTGAGCGACAACCTCGTGGCCTACAATGCGAACATCACACGCATCCTGCAGAACGCGGACAGCATCAGCAGTGTGCTGGCCAATGGCGACCTGAAGCGGATGATGGCCGACCTCAACGCCAGCAGTGCACAGTTGAAGGAGATCATGTCCGGCCTGAAGGAAGGGGAGGGATCGCTGGGTGCGTTGCTCACCAACGATACACTGTATGCGAATCTCGAATCCGCCAGCCGGGAGTTGGACATGCTCATCGAGGACCTGCGCATCAATCCGAACCGGTACGTGCACCTGTCGCTGTTCGGCAAGAAGGACAGGCTGCCCAAGCTGAGCGACAGTGACATCGATCGCATCCAACGGGCCATGAAGGAGGAAGGCAAATGAGCATGGTGCCCATCATCGCTTTCGTGCTGGTCATGGTCGCGGCCGTGTGGCTCTTCGCCCGCAACGTACGGCGTATCCGGCGCAACATCCTGCTTGGTCGTGATGAGGACCGCAGTGACCGCGCAGGCGAACGTTGGGGCGTGATGGCGCGTGTGGCGCTCGGCCAGGGCAAGATGGTCGTACGTCCCATAGCGGGTCTGTTGCACATCATCGTCTATGCCGGCTTCGTGATCATCAACATCGAGGTGCTTGAGATCATCATCGATGGTCTTTTCGGGACGCACCGGATCTTCAGTTCCCTGGGGGTGGTCTACGACCTGCTGATCGCAAGCTTCGAATGGCTGGCGCTGGGTGTGTGGCTGGCCTGTGCCATTTTCCTCGTAAGGCGCTACGGGCTTCGTATCAAGCGTTTCTGGAACAAGGAGATGACCGCATGGCCGCGCACCGATGCCGCCCTCATCCTCTTCACCGAGATCGCACTCATGACCGCCTTCCTATTGATGAACGCGGCCGATGTGAACCTCCAGGCCCGCGGCGTGGACCATTACGTGCGGGCAGGCTCCTTCCCGGTGAGCGGGCTCATCGCACCATCGCTCGCCGGCCTCAGCGACCAGGGACTTATCGTGGTTGAACGCGTGTGCTGGTGGTTCCACATCATCGGCATCCTCGCCTTCCTCAACTACCTTCCGTACAGCAAGCATTTCCACATCCTGCTCGCCTTCCCGAACACCTTCTTCAGCAACTTATGGCCGAAGACGCGGTTGGTGAACATGCCCCGTGTCGCCGGCGAGGTGCGCTCCATGCTCGATCCCTCGGTGCCCCCTCCCGAGCCGGCCCAACGCACGGCGGCCGGTGTTGAGGTACCGGAACGCTTCGGTGCGAAGGACGTCTTCGACCTGACGTGGAAGAACCTGATGGATGCCTACACCTGCACGGAGTGCGGGCGCTGCACCAGCGAATGCCCGGCGCACCTCACCGGCAAGCTCCTGAGCCCGCGCAAGATCATGATGGATACGCGCGATCGGCTGGAGGAGGTGGGTCGCGTGATCGATGGGAAGGGGAAGTGGGAGGATGACGGGAAGAGCCTGCACAGCCGCATCACCGACGAGGAGTTGTGGGCCTGTACCACTTGCAATGCCTGCACCCAGGCCTGTCCGGTCAACATCGATCCGGTCGGGATCATCACCGACATGCGCCGTTACCTGGTGATGGAAGAGAGCAGCAGCAGACCGGCGCTCATGAGCATGTTCACGAATGTGGAGAACAATGGTGCACCCTGGGCCTTCGGTCCGGACAAACGAATGCAATGGACGGAGGAATGAAGATCCGCACCATGGCCGAGTTCGTGGCCGCCGGTGAGACCCCTGAGGTCCTCTTCTGGGTGGGCTGCGCGGGTTCGTTCGACGATCGCGCCAAGAAGATCACCAAGGCCTTCGCGCGCCTGTTGAACGGAGCCGGTGTACGGTTCGCGGTCCTCGGCCAGGAGGAAAGCTGCACCGGCGATCCGGCACGCCGGGCGGGCAACGAGTTCGTCTTCCAGATGCAGGCCATGCAGAACATCGGCGTGCTCAATGGATATGGGGTAAAGCGCATCGTTACGGCCTGCCCCCATTGCTTCAACACCCTCAGGAACGAGTATCCGGAACTTGGTGGGGTGTACGAGGTGATGCATCACACGCAATTCATCAACAGCCTGTTGAAGGAAGGGCGGTTGAAGGTGAAGGGTGGTTCGTTCCAAGGCAAGCGGATCACCTTCCACGACCCGTGCTACTTGGGCCGTGGGAACGGTGAGTACGAAGCTCCGCGAGAGGTCCTGCAGAAGCTCGACATCGAATTGGTCGAGATGAAGCGCAGTCGTGCGAAGGGCCTGTGTTGCGGTGCCGGTGGCGCACAGATGTTCAAGGAGGCCGAACCCGGTGACAAGGAGGTGAACATCGAACGCACGGACGAGGCATTGGGCACGGCACCACAGGTGATCGCGGCCGGGTGTCCATTCTGCAATACCATGCTCACGGACGGTGTCAAGCACTTCAACAAGGAAGGCGCGGTGCACGTGAAGGACATCGCGGAGCTGATCGCCGAGGCAGCGGAACTGTGATCCGTCACGTCAGAAGGAGGTGCCGGCACCTGATCCGATCGACCTCCCGATGCGTATGTGCCAGGCAGGGAGGAGCGAAGGCTCGTGAACCATTCCGATCCCGGGACGTATCAAAGCATACGATCGGGTGACGCGAGTTTGGCATATGGTTCGCAACTTGTGCCGGCAACGAAAGCAAACAGCACCAATGACCACCACGGAAACAGCACCTTCGACCACCAAGCGCATGGAGGATATGCCCGCCACGGCAAGGGTCTGGGTCTACAAGGCAGCGCGTGACCTGAGCAAGGCGGAGCAGAAGCTGGTGCGCGAACGCGGTGCTTCATTCACTTCTTCCTGGGCTGCGCACGGAACGCCCCTTGATGCTGTCGTTGAGGTCCTCCATGCCCGTTTCGTGGTGATCGCCGTGGATGAGGAGCAAGCCAAGGCCTCAGGCTGTAGCCTCGATAAAAGCGTCGGCTTCATCAAGCAGTTGGAGTACGACCTCAACCTCATGCTCACCGATCGCATGGTGGTGGTCTTTGAACAGGATGGGGTGATCAAGAGTTGCCGCCTCCAGGAGTTGCCCGAGCTGCTGGCCGATGGGGTCATTACCGGCGATACCATGGTGTACGACGATCTGGTCAGCACGGTGGGCGACCTGCACGAACGATTCCGGGTCCCGTTGCGGGCCAGTTGGTTGGAGCGCTACCTCCGACCTTCCCCGATCGGTTCTTGAAAACTCTTTGGAGCAACTGCGGAAGGAGCATCGCGATGGGCCCATCTTGGGGACCCATGATCCTCTTCCGCTCATGACCGCCGACACGGACCCCTGGCTCGGTGCCTTGTTCCATGGCTGGGTCCATCTGGTGACCCTGTTCCTGATGCTTCTTGTGGCCTATGCGATCATCGGCCTTTGCTGGAACCGTGGTTTCCGGCCGGCCGATCGCGGCCCTGTGGTACCATGGGCATCGCTGATCCTCGGGTTCGGGCTGGTGCTGTTGTTGCGCCGTTTCAATGAGGACCTATTGGCCGCGGGGATCATCGCGGTCGCGGTCATCATCGGCGGTCTGCTGTCCCGCAATGCCGAGCCGAGAGGCCTCTGGGTTCCTGCGATGCTCATCGCTGTGCTGCTGGGGCTCGGATCGAACCTCAGTGCCTTGCTGCTCACCACCGCAACAGCACTCGTCCTGTTGCTCAGTGCACGCCAAGGCCGATGAGCCGGAATGTGCGGAAACGAGGCACGGCGGGTCTGGTCATCACCGGACTGGTAGGGATCACCCTCATCGCAGGTGCGGTCTTCCTTGGGCCGCGGCTTGCCTGGTCCATTGCCAGCAGTGCAGTGGCCTCCACGGTGTTGGATGGCCTGGCGGAGGGGCCGGACGACCACCAGCTGCCGGTGATCGAGCTGTTGTTGGAGGAGGCTGGTGGTAAGGGGACCGAAGCGCACATGTTGCTGGAAGGAACACGTTATCCGGTCCGAGTAACAACACCGGAGCCTTTGGATGAAGACCCCGGCGTGTACGAGTTGGATCTCCTGGAGCCCCCTGATATGCTTCCTTTCCGCCGGTGCAGGCTGTTCCGTCCGGCTTCCACGGACATGCTCCAGGAGCATATGGCGCTTTGGCTGGCCGGTGACATGGGTGTGGCGGTACCGTTCGATGCACTGGTCTTCCTGCGCGTCGATGGCCGCGATGCAGGCGTGATGCAGCTGCGCGAAATGGTCGGTCCGGAACTGGAGCAGGCGAGAGGCCGTTCGCCTCTGGCGGTCAAAGTGATCGATGCGCTGGAACATGGGGATCACGTGGCCCGCAAGGTGATCGCCTTGCCACAGGATACGGTGCTGACGCGGTATGCCGTGCGGGATTCACTGGAGCGCCATGTCAACATCGATGCATGTGTGCGGCTCCTTGCCGTGCAAAGGATGCTCAATGCGACTGTGCTGGAGAACGCCTGGGTGACCGGCGGGGCGGATGGCCGGATCTATCCGGTCCTGACCGCAGCGAGCCTCATGGATGGACCGGCCCCGGATAGTGCGGCCACCGGTAATGCGCTGTTCGCCTGGATCGAGGAGGATGCCGAGCTGCGGGCACGACGTGATCGGTATCTGGAGGAAGCGCGTAAGCGTTATGTCGAGCAGGAAGTGTTCGCGGAACAGTGGCGCCAGGAGGAGCGCGCTTTGATGCCTTCATTGTTGCAGGATCGCTCCAAGATGGCGCGGATCGTTGAAGGACATCCGTATCGGTATGGGTACTCGGTTCGGCGCGCAGTGCGATCATCGACCGCCTCCAGGAACACGGCCATCCGGTACTGGATGGATATGGCACCATGAAACGATCGGCGAAGAGAGCGCGCATCGGACCATCCACCTTGCTTGTGGGGGTGGCCGTGCCGCTCGGTCTGCTGGCAGGCGTGGTGGTGCTCACCTCCCCACATCGCCTCACGGGAAAGTGGCCCATCGGGATCCAGCCGGAGGAGGTGCGCACCTACGCACGCTGGAAGGGGCTGCTGACCGAACCGGAACGCACCCGGACCGCCGACGTGTACCAGTTGAACGGTGGTGCAGGGGCATGCGTGTTGGACGGCGATGGTGGTCGGTGGCATCGCACATGGTTCGAGGCGGATGGATACGGCGACCATGTCCAGGTGCGCTCCGGCGAGGACGGTGCCATTGCGATCGCGTTCGGGTCGGCGACACCGTTCCGCACACAGCACCGCATCGACCTGGTGCCCGCAACGGTCCGCAGCATCCGTGCGAAGTACATCGAAGTGCTGGCCACGGAACTCGGTCTTCCCGTACCCGAGGTGAGCTTTGTACGGGTCATTGCGTGTGGCCGTGACCTCGGGATCCACTTGAAGCAGGAGGCCATCGACCGGACCTTCCTCACCAAGCGCCGGTTGACGGACGCCACCTTGTTCCGCGCCGGGATCGATGCCTCCTGTCCGCAGGGCATGTTCCCTGAAGCAGTGGATGACACGCTGCGCAATGCGGAGTTGCGTTCGACATGGACCGCGCTGTACGCGGGGCTGATGCAGGAGGGTGTTGATGAGGGTGCCGGACCGCTGGATCGGGAGGCCACGATCGCCTGGTTGCTCATGCGGTGGTTGGAGGACGGGGATCACAGGCTCTGCGCGACCGTGCCATACGCCTTGCGCCGCTCAACGGGTACGGTCATGCCCCTGTTCGAACGCTCGGAAGGGACTGGAAAGGGTGACCGCATGATGGCCACCGCCGATCCAATGACGGCGATGCTGCGCGATGCGTCCGTGGTCGCTGGCCTGAAAGCGAAGCGCGAGGAATTGAACGAGGTGCGCTGGCGGATGAAGGAACGCTTCGCGGCGATCGACCAGGCCTGGCTGCCCATCCTGGCGGAGGAAGGGGATCTGGTCTGGGCGCGTGCCATCGCCTCCCGTATGGCGGATGAATTGCTGGATGCAAGGCTGGCGAAAGGGGATCCCGTGGCCTACCATGCGCGCCGTTGGGCGGCCCCACCAGGACTGGCCACGTTCATCGATGCCGGCCCACTGCTCGCGACCACTCCCGTGGCAGTGGAAGGCGCTGTGCCGCTCGAGCGCCTGTCAGCAAGGTTCAGGTCCGCACGGATCGATGGGGATACGCTCTTCTTCGGACGGGGCAAGTACGAGATCGATGAGGAGATCATCCTTCCTGCGGGCAAGGCCCTCGTTATTGAGAAAGGGGCCAGGCTGTACATGGGCCCCGCCAGCGGCCTGATGGTGCAGGGTCCCTTGTCCGTGCGGGGCACCTCGTTGAACCCCGTGTTCATCCGCGCCGTGGACGATGCGCGTCCGTTCAAAGGGATCGCGGTGCGCGGCAACGGAAGCGCACCATGCGCGCTTTCAGGGCTGAAGATGTCAGGCGGCGGTGACGGTGCTGCATTGCTGAGGTTCGAAGGCGCATCATCGGTGAACCTGGATCGTTGCGAGCTGCGCTCGGCGCAAGACGGTGTGCTGACCATGGTCGGTGGTTCGCTGTCCATGGCATCCTCGGAGTTGGCCGGCAACGGGACCTTGCTGACCTTGGATCAAGTGCGGGCCACGGTCGTTTCCACCTCCTTCATCGGCACCGCCTCAGGTATCGTTCTCTCGGGAGGTAGGGCATTGTTCGACAGGGCATCGCTCCAGGGCTTCAATGGAGCGGCATTGAAGGCCGGGCAGGCTGCGCAGGTCCTGGTGCTGGATACGCGGTTCGAGCGGAACGCCACGGCCATCGAGGCGGTGGACCTGGCCACGGTCCATGTCTCGGGAGTTTCGTTCGACAACAACGCATTGGTCTTCGCGCTGCGCCGCGAGGATCCCATTCAGGGTGGCGGGCACGTGGTGACGTACAACAACGCGTTCGTGGGCAATGCGCGTGAGCGCGAAGTGGACGCCTATTCGACGATCGACCAGCAGGCCGCGTTGGATCCGAAACTGCGTTCGGACATGGGCGCGGAGGAGGTCAATCCGTGAAGATCGAGGCCCTGTCCAACGGACGTTCACTGCCGCGCCATTCCGACCCCTTCATGCGCAGTTCCTCTGCAGGTGCCTTTTCGATCGGATAGAGAATGGCATCGGGCCGTTCCATGAAGGTCACGGTGCTCACCTCACCCTCCTTCAGCGCGACCGATATCCGACTGCAATCCGCACGGTTCACACCGACCACCTCTTCCACACCATCCTTCTCCTCCCGGGCGAAATACACGGTGCGGGCATTGCCTTCCGCCAGGATCCGCTCCAGTTCCTCATCTTCGAAATAGCCGGTCATCCTGGACCCGGTCACCTGGTCGAACCGCGTGCTGTCGACCTGTGAAAGCAGGAAGGCATTGCCATCCACGAACAAGCGATGGGCCTTGCCATCCCGCATCGCGATGCGGATGTGATCGCCGGTGATCTGGTTCCTGCCGCTCCACAAGGCCGGGTCGTGGTACATGCGGATCAGACCGTCCGCTTCGGAGTACACCAACGTGTCGCACACCCCCTGCATGTCGCTCTTGTGGAACCGCACGCCGCGGTGCGCCTGGATGCGCTTGCCGATGCTGTCCGGCATGGTGAAGAGCGTATCCCCATGCAGATGAAGACTGTCGCTGCCCATAAGCATCACGAGCTCGGCATGCCCGGTGATCATCGATCGATCCGTGCGTTCGTTGTACAGGCCTTCATCACCGCGGGCCACGAGATCCCCGGCGGTATCGGTCACCGCCACATGGCCCCAGGCCAGGCCCTGTCCTGATCGCTTGTCGTAGTGCAGGCTGTCGCCCTCCAGCATTCGACCTCTGCTGAGGACACTGGACCGTCTCGTGAAGCGGGCCTGTTCATTGCGTGTGTCGTAGGTGCCGCGTAACGTATGGATCACGGTGCTGTCCTGCACGATCGTCGTAGGCCCGAAGAAGGAGGCGACACCCGAGCTGGTGGCATAGTGCATCGTGTCGCTCGTGATGGTATGGTCCGGGTGCTGCAAGCGCACATCCCTGCTGAAGACGAAGATGCGCCCATCGCTGTGATAGGTGCCGGCGCTGCTGGTAAGGGTGTTGTTCTCCTTGGCGCTCACGATGGTTCCGCCGTTCCGGTACACCGCACGCTTGCCCCGCATGTCGTAGTCGAGTTCCGGTGTTGTGAGGACCATGTCCGCATTGCGCAACCGCACGTTGCCGATCGTGCGCGCAAGCCTGTCCTTGCTGGAGTAATGGAGTTGGTCGCAATCGACCGTCAGCGTGTCCCCTTGGGCGATATTCACATTCCCGAAGGCCTCCACATGTTGATCATCGTAGAGGTAGGCGCTGTCGCAGCGCATCAGGGCGTTCGCGTGCTGAAAGCGCACGTGGCCTTTCAGGATCTGTGCTCCGGGAGCGACCGCTTCATTGAATTCCCAGAGGTCGGCATTGAGGATCCGCACACCTTTCCCGTCCTGCTCGATGGTGCGCTGTGCGCCCACGAGGAGCGGCGCGGCCAGCAGGAGCAGTAAAAAGGTCGATCGGACGGTCATGGATGCTCGCGTGGGCAAAGGACGTACCGATCGACCATACTGCGCGTCGGTCAGTTCAACGATACCCCGGGAAGTTTCCGCAGGTGCTTGTAGTGCTCACTGAGCCGCTCCAGCAACTGCCTGAAGGAGCGCTCCGCGGCAAGGGTGGCTTCACTGATCGTGCGGTCCTGGGCGCGCAGCACCATCACCCCATAGACCGCCGTGAAACAGGTCTCTATCTCCGGTCGGGCATCCTCACCTGCCTGCCCTTGCAACGCCTTGATGCCGGGTGAAGCGGCACTCGCGACGGCCACGTAATGTTCGTCCAACCGCTCATTGATGATGGACCGATGCAGGTATTCCAGTTCGTCCATCACTTCCTCCACTTCGTTCAAGTGCCCCTGTTGTTCAATGCCCTCCTCCTGCATGCGCGCCACGATGTCGGCATACCATTCACGCACTTCCGCACGGGTCTCCGCATCACCGTCGATCGGCGCGATGAGCCGGTCCTCCACCACGGACATGTCGAAACGGCTGGCACGCATCAGGTCCTCGATATGCCACATGCTGATCACATAATCAGCGATGTTCTCCTGTTTCTTGCGGGCGAGCAGGTCCATGGTCAGTTCTTCGGCGGGTTCGTGTTCGAGCGGTGCAGGGAGTTGAGTCCGTTCACCACCTCTGCGGTGATGTCCAGCTCGTCGTTGCCCGTCCAGATCTGACCACCGCTCTGCACGCTGAAGATGTAGTCGAAACCGGCCTTCGCATTGTAATCGGTGAGGAATCCTTCGATCACTTCGGAGATCCGCGAAAGACTCTCCATCTCCATGCGCGCCAACTGCTGTTCGCTGCGGGCCTGCAGTTCCTGGATCTTGGCGCCCAAGCCCTGCAATTCAAGCTCGTCCTTTTGGATGTCGGCCTTGGTGCTGTACGTGTGATCCTTGGTCATCAACTGCTCGTAGCGCTGTTGCGCCTTGCTCATCTCCTTCTCCAGGTTGTTCTGCAGCCGCTGGCCTTCACCCCGCAATCTGTCCCCCTGTTCCTTCACCATCGCGAAGTTCTTCTGCACCGAATCCATGATGAAATAGGCGATGCGTGCTTCCTTGAGGACGCCGCTGTCGCGCGCGGTCACCATCATGGATGCATCCGGCTCCAGGGTTTCCGCCGCTGTTCCGGCGACGTTGGACGCGGTGGAAGGAACGCGCAGCAGGCTCCAGCCGAGCAGGCCGGTAAGCACGACATTCCAAAGGATGAGCAGGATGGTGATGTTCTTCGACATGGGTGGCAATGGCGCGCCCCCTCACGGGTGTGAAGGGGCGCGTAAAGGTAACCGATGTGCCGGAGCGCTCAGCGCTGCACCACGAAGGGGGCGCGGAAGCTGCCTTGGGCGTTGTGCACGTGCACCACGTACGGGCCCTCGGAAAGGTCGTTGATCGAAAGCCGCAGCGGGCCGGTGATGGCGAGCACCGCCAACTGCTGCAATACCTTGCCCTGCATGCTCATCACTTCCATGGCATACCTGCCTTCCGGAAGCCCGTTGATCCAAAGGGCATCAGTGGCGGGGTTCGGGGCGAGCGTGGCATTCAGTGCGGCAAGGTCCGCGATCCCGGTCCAGGTCACGATGTTCACACAGACCGTGTCGTTGTTCGCGGTGAGGTCATCGGCAAGGCTCGTCCAGGCACAAAGGGCATCCGGTCCATCCGCAGCAGGCACCAACGGCTGCGAGAAGGTCACCAACGTCTCGGCGCCCGGGGCGATGGCCGCACCAGTGTAATTCTGGGTGACGACCGGGCCGGTACCGAAGCGATAGTTGAGCGGGAAGGAGGAGATGGACTGGTTCCCGAAGTTCTTCACGAAGGCCCGCACGGTGAGCGGTGAACCGAATTCATCCAGTTCGTTGATGTCGAAGAAGCCCGTGCAACCGATGTCATAGGTCGGCAATTGTTCCAGCCGCAGGCCAAGGAAGAAATCGATGTTCTCGCGGTCACGGTATTCGGCCCAGGTGCCGTCCAGCACTTCGAAGGTGCGCAACGAGAACGGTGCCGTGATGTCCTGCGCAATGACCACATCGGTGCCCAACATGTACCACTGCACATACACACCGCCGGATGTGATGGTGAGCGGAGCGCTCAACGGGATCACCTTGTCACCGGGGCCGGCCTGGGCGCCTTCCACGATCACCGAGTCCAGCAGGGTCCCGGGTCCGTTGTCCGGTCCATCGTCCGCGTAAACCTTCATGTTGAATGAGGCCAGGTTGAGGTTGGACACGATCCGGATGGTGGTGGCGGTGGCGTATGCCGGGTGATACGGGGGCACGATGTATACGCCCACTCCGCCGTTCCCGCCGTTCCAGCTCAGGCCGATCCCATCGTCCGTGGCGCCGTGGTACCGAAGGTCCTGCAGGGCCAGGGTCGTGTCGACCACCACCAATTCCTGGATCAATTGGTTGTTCGTGGTGACCAGTTCACCGGTGATCCCGCTGATCGTGGTGCGGTACCGGTATGTGCCCGCCACCGCCGGGCTGAACTGCGGGGTGTAGTTGATGAGCGTATCACCTTCCACCTCCAGGAAATTGACGGGGACCTGTTCCGTGACCTGCACCGCACCGGCGGCATTGAGGACCGAACCGGTGGTCATGAAGCTGTTGATGTCCACATTGCCGATGTTCCCGATCACGGTGGACATGGGGAAGCTGTTCCCGTCGCGCGCCAGGAAGCGGCCGCCACTGCCGGGATCGGTGTTGTAGATCACCGTTGCATCGGTGACATCCAGCAGCGCTGTTGGCGGGTAGTAGTACCGGATCGCATAGCCCCCGGTGGGATACACATTGGAGGAGTGCTGCAGCCCGATGCTGCCTGCCACGCTTTCGATGCCCACCTTGATGTCGTTGTTCTGGGTGAGCCCGCTCTGACCCTGGAACTGAACGGTGATCGTACTGTCCGCGGTGTTCAGGATGATCTGGAACGTGTTGGAACCGGTCCAGCCCGGGGCCGTGGGCGACCAGAAGGGAACATTGATGTACGAGATGGTCGTCACCACACCATCGTCCAGGTAGTAGCATTGTGCCGGGTTCCCTGTCCCACCGAAGTTCAGGTCGGACATCATGCCCGCGATGAAGTCATTCGTCCCTCCCGCCGAAGGGATGGTCGGGAACGGTGACGCGATGTTGCCGTCCGCGAAGGCGATGTATCCGTTGCTGCCGATCCAAACGAATTTGCGAGAGTACCAGTAGTACTCGAAACTGGTCTGCATCACGAACGGGCCCACCGTGTTGTCATCGGCCAGACCGTTCACCAGGGTGCCGGTGGTGGTGATGTCCACCCAATCGTAGGTGGGGCCATCCGGTTCGTTGCTATCCTTCCAGGTATAGCCATATGCGTCAGGACCACCGCTGGCAGCGAAGAGTGCGGCACAGGCCGTGGACATTGCAAGGAGGGTGAGTGTTCTGATCATGGTCGGCTGGTTGGGTGGAATACCGATCCAAGGTAAGGGCTGAACGGTTCGGTCCGCTCACCTGCCGATGCAACTCGGCTCAGAGACTCAGCAGTTCCTTGAAGCGCGTGGCCTGCCGGCGGGACACTTCCAATTGCTCCGGTTCCTGGCCGGCCTTGCCGGGTGCGGGGCGCAGCTTCACCATCAATCCCCCACTGAACCACGGTTCGATCTTGTCCACCCAACGCAGGTTCACGATGTGCTTGCGATTGGCCCGGAAGAAGACCAGCGGGTCCAGCTTCTCCTCCAACTTGTTCAATGAGCGGAGCACGAGCGGTTTCTGGTCGTGGAAGCGCACGCGCACGTAGTTGCCTTCGCTTTCGAAGTAACGCACGTCCTTCAACGTCACGAACCAGCACTTCTCACCGTCCTTCAGGAATATCTGATCCGCCTCGTGCAGCACCTCGCGTTGCTGGGGATCCGCCTCGGCCTTGGCCTGCAGCTTGTTCACCGCGGCATCGAGGCGCTCCGGGTCGATCGGCTTCAGCAGGTAGTCCAGGGCGTTCACCTCGAAGGCCTTCAGGGCATGCTCGTCATAGGCCGTCACGAAGATCACATGGGGGGCCTGGTCCAGCGCTTCCAACAGGTCGAATCCGGTACGCCCGGGCATGTTGATGTCCAGGAAGAGCAGGTCCGGGCGTTTCTCGGTGATCATGTGCTCGGCCTCGTCCGCATTGGCCGCTTCGCCCACCACTTCGATGCCGTCATACTTCTCGAGCAGGTTGGCGAGTTCCTTGCGTGCGAGTCGTTCGTCGTCGATGATCAGTGCTTTCATGTGTTCAAGGTGTTGCATCGGTCCGGTTCAGCGCGGGGATCTCCACGGTGGTCACCACCATCCCCTCCAGGTTCGTGATGCGCAGGTGGGCCTTTCCACCGTACAACATCTCCAGGCGCTTGCGTGTGTTCCGTAGGCCGATCCCGACGCGCGGCCGGGTCGTTGGATCGGTGCTCACGGCCAGTAGAGAAGGGCGGGTGGTCTCGAAGTGTCCCGAGTTCCGCACGGTGATCACCACCCCATCAAGCGCTTTCGCCACTTCAATGTGCACATCACCACCGTCGGGGAACTTGGCCACACCGTGCCTCACCGCGTTCTCCACCAGGGTCTGCAGCAGCATGGGCGGCACTTGTTCCCGATCCAGGCCGCTCTCCACATCGAAGTGCACCCGCAACCGCTCCTCGTAGCGCATGGCCTCCAGGCCGAGGTAGGCCTTCACGATATCCAACTCCTCACCCAACGGGACCACCTTGCGCTTGACCGTGGCCATGGCGTTGCGCAGGATGGCGCTCAGTTGCGTGATCGCGCGCTTGGCCTGGTCCGGGTTCTCGTCCACCAGCGCTCGGATGCCGTTGAGCGCGTTGAACATGAAGTGCGGATTCATCTGCGCCCGCAGGTTCTGCAACTGGTTCTCACGATTTGCCGTCTCCAGGCGAAGGTTCCGGATCTCCTCACGCCGATGCCTGATGAAGTACGCGTATCCCAGGTAGCACAGCGACCAGAGCAGCAGCAGTACCGTCCAGTTCACCACCCGGGCGAACAGGTCCATCGGTGGTGCCGTAAGCAACGGACGGAAGCTGCGGAAGGTGAGGTCGTGGATGATGCCCAGGACCAGGAACGCACCGATCCCCAACAACAACGAGTACAGTGCAAGCCTTGGGAGCACGGTGCCCAGGTCGCGCTCCAGCCAGCGGTTGCGGAGGATCGCCCACCGGAACACATGGCTGATACCCACCCCCACGCAGAACACCAACAGGATCACCTCGGTGACATCCGCCGTAAGGGTGCCGCTGAAATAATTCCACAGCAGGAACAGCCCGGTGAAGGCACCCCAGCCCACGACCTGTGTGGCCCAGTATGCGGTACGGGCCCGGAAGGGTGCTGTCGGCCTTTCCGGTTCGGTCGTCATGGTCAGCGAATGTACCCGATGAAGGCATCCTGCGTATGAGGATCACATGAGCGGTCCGTGGCGATGGCGAACACGGCGTATCGGTGTAGCCATACGCGCAACATCGGGACCGGTAACTTGCGCCCTTATCCCGATGAATTTCCTCGGCCATCTGTACGTCTCCGGTCCGGAGCCCTTGGTGATCGTGGGCAACTTCATGGGTGATGAGGTGAAGGGGCGCGACCTTTCGCACCTGCACCCGTCCATTCAAAAGGGTGTGCGCCTCCACCGGGCGATCGATTCCTTCACGGACAGGCATCCCTTGCAGCGCCTGGGGAGAAGCCGCGTACGTCCGCATGCGGGCCGCTATGCCGGTGTGGTCATGGACATGTTCTACGACCACCTCCTGGCCTCCGACCCCCATTGGTGGGCGGAGACTCCATTGAAGGAATTCGCGCCGCGGATGTACACGTTGTTGACAGCGCATGAAGCGTTCATGCCGGAGGCCACCCGACGCATGCTCCGTTACATGGCCACGCATGACTGGCTCACTTCCTATGGCACCATTGAGGGCATCGGGGGTGCCATTGCCGGTCTGGCACGGCGTGTGCCCCAGGGCACACCGATGATCGGATCGGAGGAGGTCCTGCAGCAGCACTTTTCGACCTACCGGGCTGAGTTCCGTGAGTTCCTCCCTGCATTGCAGGCCCACGTCACACACCTCGTATGAAGCGTGGATGGCGCATAGGAGGTGTTGTTGCAGCGGTCCTGATCCTCGCATCGGTATTCGTGTGGCGCGGCGCCGAAGGAGAAGCTGAGGGCACGGTGCCGTGGTCCACGCCACGCGTCGATCGCGACCTGGAGGCCGTGCTTGCCGATACGCTTCGTGTCCTGGTCCTGGAGGATCCCCTCACCTGGGAGGAGCGGCCGAAGGCCGTCTCGGGGTTGGAGTTCGAATTGTTGGAACGCTTCGCGAAGCACTTGCACGTGCCGTTGAAGGCGATCGTCATGGACCAACAGGACAGCATGTTCATGGCGTTGCAGGAGGGCAGGGGGGATGTGATCGCAGCTCAATGGACGCCCCACCGGGAACAGCGGGATTGGGTCGCGTTCAGTCACCCGTACCGCATGGTCAGGCCTGTGGTCGCGGTGCTTCGCCCGGATCCTGTCCGGTCGGTGAACGAGCGGGATCAGGTGCTGGACCGTCCGCTTGATACCGTGGCGATAAGTGGCTGGTCGCCGTTCGCGGCCAGGGAGTATCGCTTCCTGCCGCACGGACCGGGTCCGGATCACCTGCGATCGGTATCCGGGGTGACGCAGGAGGACCTGCTCATGGAGGTCGTGTTGGGGCATTATCCTGCCGCGGTGATCACCGATGCGCGCGCCGCGCACGAGACCGGTCGGTTCCCGGTGCTGGAGTTCAATGGACCGGTCGGCCCGGAGCAACCGCTGTGTTTCGTGCTTCGGAAGAATGCCCCCCACCTGCGCAAGAGCGTGGACGCATGGCTGAAGGACAAGAAGGAGACGAATGCGCGCGAGCTGCTGATGAAAGGCTATGCCTCGACCATTCCCAAGCCGGGTCCGTTGCGGATCAGGAAGCACATACCGGTGGAAGGGGATAGTGTTTCACCGTACGATGCGGAATTCCAACGGTACGCTGCGCACAGTGGCTGGGATTGGGAGTTGCTGGCGGCCATGGCGTTCAAGGAATCCCGGTTCGACAGCACGGTGGTCTCCAACAGGGGGGCACAGGGCATCATGCAGATCATGCCGCGAACGGCCCAGCGACTGGGCCTGGATTCAACACACGTGATGGGCGACCACATCCGTGCCGCGGCCCGCTACCTCAACAAGCTGGACACCATGTGGATGCGCGCCATACCGGACAAGGGCCAGCGCTTGCGGTTCATGCTGGCCTCCTACAACGCCGGTCCGGGCCACATCATCGATGCACAGCGCCTGGCAGAGCACCTCGGCCTGGACCCGGACCGGTGGGAGCACAATGTGGAGCGTGCGGTGCTCCTGCTCGCCAAGCCACGCTACTACATGGATCCGTCCATGAAGAACGGCTATTGCAAGGGCAGCCAGGTGTTCCATCATGTACGTGACGTGATCGCCATGTACGAACAACTCAAGGCCAGGCGTGGCCGCCGATCCAAGGAATAGGCGCGATCGGATCCCAACGGTGCCACCGATCATGTGGCCGCAGGCCGCTCCCGTTCCCCTACCTTGGCATCGAAGAAATGTTCTCCATGCGCGCAACCTTCCTCTTCCTTTCCGCTTCTCTTTCGATCACTTCCTTCGCACAGCATTGGACACTGCCACATGCGCTGGCACCGTCGGAGCGGGACCTGATCCCGGCATACCGCGAGAGCCGTGCTGGCAACGCACGGGGCATCACTTCGCCTCCGGCATTCCCCGTGCGCACCATGGCGGAGTGGGAGGAGGTGCAAAGCGTGGTGATCGCCTGGACCAGCTACACGGGCATCCTGAAACAGATCGTGCGGCACGCGAAAGAGGCCTGCGATGTGATCATCGTTTGTGATAACGAAGGTTCCGTGACCAGTTACCTGCAGAACAACAACTTCGGCGGGCCCATTTCGGACCTCTCCAACATCACCTTCATCGAGGAGGACTTCAACAGCATCTGGATGCGGGATTACGGTCCGGAGACGATCTACCGGAACGAAGTGGACTCCCTCATGCTGCTTGACTGGATCTACAACCGTCCGAGGCCGGATGATGATGCCATCAGCGACATCCTTGCGGACCGGCTCGGTCTGCCCATCTACAGCACCACGCAAGCTCCGTATGACCTGGTACACACCGGGGGCAACTTCATGGCGGACGGGTTCGGCACGGCATTCTCCTCGAACCTCGTGCTGGACGAGAACGGCCCGAACGGCGAGTTCAACCAGACCGTGAAGGACGAGGCCGGCGTGGATGCGATCATGGAGCAGTTCATGGGGATACAGCAGGGGCGCTACATCAAGATGAACACCCTGCCGTATGACGGTATCCACCACATCGACATGCACATGAAGCTGCTGGATGAGGAGACATTGCTCGTGGGTGAGTTCCCACAGGGGCAGAGCGATGGGCCCCAATTGGAGAGCAACCTGCAGGCGATCATGGCGAACCACACGAGCGTGTTCGGCACCCCGTACGAGGTGATCCGCATCCCCATGCCGTCGAGCACCGGTGGTGCATACCCGCCCAGCGCCAGCTACCGCACGTATGCCAACAATATCTTCCTGAACGGTACCGTGCTGGTGCCCACCTACCGGGATGAATACGATACCACCGGCCTGCGCATCCTGCGCGAATCCCTGCCCGGGTACGATGTCATCGGGATCGACTGTGACGACTCCGGCCAGAACATCATCAGCGCCAGCGGTGCCATCCATTGCATCACCAAGGCGATCGGTGTCGCGGACCCCCTGCTGATCAGCCATCAGCGCCTGGATGATACCTACGATACCGTGAACCCCTATGTGGTCGAGGCGTATATGCGGCACCGCACCGGCATAGCGGGTGCACGGCTGTATTGGACGACCGACACGGCGCAAGGGTTCGCCACTGTGGCCATGTCGGCACAGGCGGACAACATGTGGGTCGGCGCCATACCGGCACAACCGGCAGGCACGCGGATCTTCTATTACGTGGAAGGTGAGGCGAACAGCGGCAAGGTCCAGGTGCGGCCGATCGTGGCACCGGCCGGGTGGTGGGCTTTCCGTGTACTCGGCAGTCCCACCGGGATCGAGGAAGCGCGCGGACCTGCCATTGTGGACGTGTTCCCGAACCCCACAAGCTCAGTGCTCGTGATCGCCTGCGGCAATGCTGGCGAGGGTTCGGTCTCCGTGCGGTTGCTCGATGCCCTCGGCCGCGAGGTCAGGGTGTTGCACAACGGTCCGATACACCGCGATGGCCGCATCTTCGCCGACATCAGTGCGTTGAGTGAAGGAGCCTACGTGCTCGTGTTGGAGAATGAATTGGGACGCAGCAGTACACGCGTGCTGAAGCGCTGATCGACCGTATCAAGGGCCGCGCGGAATGGAGTGCATGGCACCAATGACGAAGGGAATGCGACGTGCATTCCCTTCGTCATTGGTGCCGATCCGGCGTATCACATCCTGTGATCCTATGCGCTTTGTTCCGCGTGCTTTCCTTCGCGCACTTCCTCCACCAGTTTCCGATTGAAGGCATCCAGGTCCTTGGGGCTTCGGCTGGTCACCAATCCTTCATCCACCACCACTTCCTCATCCACCCACTGCGCACCGGCATTTTGCAGGTCCGTGCGGATGCTGGGGTAGCTGGTCACCTTGCGGCCCTTCAGCACACCGGCTTCGGCCAGCATCCATGGGCCATGGCAAATGGCGGCCACGGGTTTCTTCTGAGCGAAGAAATCCTTCACGAAAGAGACCGCCTTGGCGTTCTGGCGCAGGATGTCCGGATTGATCGGACCGCCGGGCAGCACCAGCGCATCGAACTCATTCGCAGTGGTGCTGTCCACAGTGACATCCACCGTGGTCGTGTGGTGCCAATCCTTGTCTTTCCAACCGCGTATCTCGCCGCTGACCAGGGATACGATCACCGTATCGGCCCCTGCATTCTCAAGCGCTTCCTTCGGGCTGCGCAGTTCGCTGTCCTCATAACCATCCGTGGCCAGGATGGCCACCTTCTTTCCATTCAATTCATTGCTCATCGTTCCAGGTATTTAGTTGCCGGTAATGCCAGGTGCCACACCACGACCGGGTCGGGGTGCTTGCCGCACGCGTTCCTTTTTCGGGCGTTCGGGTTTCGGCGGTGGCTCTTTAACAGGCTGTTGTGGAGTTCGCTTCTTCATGACCTATCGAGCACAGATCGCGCTCCATAGTGCCCCATGAGCCGGAAAGCCAACATGTATGGGTCGATCGGCCAGCTCACGGAAGACCCGGAGCACAGGCATACGAGGTGCGCGTTCCACACCTTGGGGCGCTCCCCGGTCGTTCCTGGGTGGGTGCAGCGGTGAGTGCGCTCACTCCTTCACGAAGCGGCCGGTCGCTTGGGTCGCTTCTCCGAGAATGCGGATCGTGTAGATCCCATTTGGGAGATCTCGGACATCGATGTACAGGCTGCCGTTGACAAGGTCTGGCCAATTGCCCTGCACCGATCGACCGAGACCATCGAAGAGAAGCGGCGTACCGTGATCCATGGTCGAGCTTGACACCCTTACCGTATGCGACGCCGGATTGGGTCGAATGCTGAGTATGGATAAAGGCTTCACCAAGGCTGGTGTGGGCGTGACCAGGCCGAAGCTGCCATTACAGTCCAATACGTTCTCCTGATACCAATCGCGCACTGCGGAGGTGTTCTGCTTCAGGCGTCCGACGCTCGCGAGATGACCATCCGCGTTATTTCGGCCAAAGACCCATGCGAGATCGATACAGACCGTATCATTCGGAGGAAGGTTGAATGGACCGATGGCGGAAAGATCCAGACCACGCGGCAAAGCCGGAGCGAACTCATCAAGCCATCCCGTTCCTGCCACTGGATCACCGGTGAACATATGAGTGGTCGTTTGCCCGGTCGGATCAAGAATGGGGGTTCCGTCCTCCTGGCTTCCGTTCAACAAGTTCTCCAGGGTCATTTCAGTGACCATGTCCAGCACCGGTTCAGGACCGCTCACTTGAAATAGCCGCAAGTGGGATGCAAGCGGGTGGGAGAGCCAAGTGATGCCGAACGCTGCTGGTGCGGTGTCCGGATCACCGGGACAGGAACTGTTCGAGGGCAACGCACTGTAGGTGTACGAGAGGTTCAACAGCGTATCGGATCCATTCAGGTCGTTCGTGAAGCAACTGGCGGTCCTGTCGGAGAGCAATCCGAAATGGGCATCGTCATAGGTCCTGTTGGATCGATTGATCAGTTTGATGTTCGTAAAGACGGTAGTGTATAAGTGTTCGTCCCACGAATTCCAGAACACGTAGTGCATGATGTGGCGATCGATCAACGCCGGCGGAGTGAACTGACCAGTTAGGTCCGGATCATGCTGGATATAATACACGGCTTGATCTCCGCGGATGGAGGGAAATTCTCCCTGTTCCGGTTCATAGATGCCGTCATTATCGAGGTCCATGAATGGCGCCAGGCGTAGAGGTTCACCGTTCGCCGGGTCTCCATTGCCCGGCCACGAGGAGATGGCATGCGGCATCTCGTAACCCGGCTCGTTCCAATGTGCCTGGTGCCACGCGATCAGCGTCCGGTCGATCTGCCACACTTGATGGTATCGTTCGTGATAGGCGGCGTCCACCTGTGTAGCGTGCGGGCCGGTGCACGGAAAGGTCCTTGGATCATTCGTACCACTGAAATACGTGCTATCTCCGGATCTGCCAATGAAGTATGGAGCCGCGAAAGCCAGGTGGTGATCCATGGAACCAGCCGGGATCTCCATGGTCGGGGACCCAACCCGCCTGCGGACCCCGAAGAACCATGGCGTCGGTGTGATCTCCACCCCGACATTGTTCATGCCGAGCACAGCAATATCCAAGCCGGTAACCATCCTGGAAAGGGGGACATCATCAGCGTTGTCCGATGACGCCGTGCCACCGAGGATCACCTCATCACCATAGCGCAATGCCGTGTGGAGGTCATACTGAAGTACCCGGTGCCACGTTCCGTTGATGAGTGCGCGCGACCCGTATTCCGGGCCCGCGAGTATCAGCTGATCGGATCCGATGGTATGGACCCCTGAAACCGGGCCCGATGGGGCTGGTCCGTTCGGTGTACCTGTTGTGGAACCATCGAACAGCGCCCAGTACGGTGCTTGCAATGGGCCGGAGGCATCGGCGGTGAATGCGCCTCCGAGCAATAGTCCGGTGGATGTCGATGCCATCGAAAGGAGCGGACCATTCAGCCCGATGTCGATGAGGTCCCAAGCTTCATCGTTCAAGCGGTACAATCCACCGGGGATGTTCCCGCACACGTAAAATGCACCGTCATATTCCGCGAACGCGCGTATCGAACCGCTCTGACTGCCACCGATCGCTGGGAGCAATTGCCAGGTAGTGCCATTCCATTTGCGTACGATCCCGCCCGTGCTTCCTTGAACTGCGGCATACAAAGCACCCTGGTGGACCGCTAAGACGGAAATGTCCTCATTCGTGATCCCGACACCTAGTGGCGACCAGGCGTTTCCGTTCCAACGCGCAATGTTGCCGACGTCAGGATCCGAACCGGCCACGATCAGGTCACCCTCGAATTGCACCATGCACCGAACGACATCTTCGGCATCCTCGAACGCGCCGTGCAGCGCGATTGTGTTCGATCCATTCCATCCTTGAAGATTGGGCCGTGCGTTTCCATTGAACGATGCATAGCTGCCGCCGATGATCAACGCGCCGTTGTGCTCGAGAAGGCTATTCACGGTCCCGCCGCCGACACCGCCTGCCAATGGGAGCAAACGTTGCGCGTTGGCACACACAACAACGCTGAAAAGAAATGGCAGAGCGATCGACCGTGGCATTGCATGAAGGTATGCTGGGTCAGCCACGCCCATGCACGTGCGTTGTGCGGATCAGCTCGTTCGATCTACATGTCCACGGATCCTTTCACTCCTTCACGAAGCGGCCCAAGACCGCACCGGTGGTCAGTTCGCGCAGCACATATGCGCCTGGTGCGAGATCGCGCACGTTGAGCATGGAGCGGCCGGTGAGCCTTGCCGTGTGAACGATGCGACCAGCGGGATCAAGCAGGGCGACCTGGCCTGAGAAGTCGCTTACATGCAGGACATCCACGGCCGGAACCGGCCACAGGCGCACCTCCGTTGCCTGCGGCACGGTGATCCCTGTGCTCAGGTCCGCCTCGATGCAGATCGTGAACGTACCCGCCGCCGCACCACCTCCATTCCACACGCGCAGGTAGTGGTCCGTTCCCGGGGCAAGACCCTCGAGGTCCAGCGGCGCATCCACCTCCATGGCGCACGCGATGTACTCGAGTGTTCCACAGTCCGCGTACACCGCAGCATTCAGCACTTCGGCGGTCCCCGGCTGCAGTGCGATGCTACAGGCGGTCGCGATACCGGTGTTGAACACGAACCATGCATCCACTACGGGTGCGTACGGGTCGCATTCCGGGTTCTCGATCGGACTTGCATACGCGCATTCCAACGTGGCAGGCAGTGGTACGCATGCATTGAGCGGTTGCACCGTGACCGGACCTGCGCTCACGCAATCCTCGTTGGTGATCGCTGGCGTGCAGGCCGCCGCGCAGGACATGCTCAAGGTGAACGGTCCGGCGTTCTCTTGATACCCGTGCACCAGCACGGTGTAGTTCGTGCCGGGTTCCGTGAGGAAGGTGGTGCGCGAGGTGTTGTTCGCACAGCCCGGCGCATCATCGTTCCCGGCCACACAGATGGGGGCCACGCAACCGTTGCGGAACACACTGAGCTTGGTATCGAAGCTTGCCTGGGTGCAGGTGCTGAGCGTCACTTCCTCACCGGTACCGACAAAGCTGTACCACAGGCCCTGCGCCGTGATGTTCGCCGGTCCGCAGGTAGGACCGGGTGCCAGTATCCCCTGCGAGGTGTCCCCTTCCACATCATCGCCACAACCGATCGGTAGGGCACCCGTGCACAATGCGTTCACGGGAGGCGGTGCCCCTACCGTGGAGAAGGCGAAGGGCCCGGCGATGGCACTACTGCCTTCCTCACCACAGTTCTCGCGGATGTACAACTGGTAAGCGTTGCTGGGTTGAAGCCCCTGGATCGTCAACGGTGGGCCATCGATACCCGTGAAACCCGTCACGAACGTGCCTGTGCCCTGCACGAAGCCTGCCAGCCCATATTCCACTTCGAAATCGGCCCCGGGGTTGTTGCTGGTCCAGTAGACCAGTGCGGCCACGTCGGTCGGGGTGATGGCGATGGCCGTCGGCGTTGCACAGGTCTGGCAGGACATGCTCAATGTGAAGTCGCCCGTGCCACCATCGTACCCCTGCACCAGGATGCGGAAGGTCTCGGACCCGGTGGCATTGAAGGTGACCTCGGAACACAAACTGCCTTCCACATCATCGTTCCCTGTCACGCATTCCAGTGCATCGCAATCCCCGGAGTACACATTGATGCGGGTGTCGTATCCGAAGTTCTCGCAAGTGCTTAGCAACACCGTGGCATCCACGCCGGAGAAAGTGTACCAGATCCCAGGTGCGTCGATCCCGGTCACACAATCCTCCACGGTGTCCACGGTCGCGAAGGAGGTGCTTCCATCCACACTGCTGTTGCACGCAATGGGCAATGCACTGCCACAGCCATCGTTCGGCAGGTCGGTGCACTCCACCACCAGGTCGAACGTGCCTGTATCCTCCTGGTAGCCATGGACAAGGATGTGGTACGTGGTGCCACTCTCCGCATGGAACCCGTATTCGGAGCCGTAATCACAACCCGGTATGTCATCATTGCCGCCAAGGCACTGCAGGGCTTCGCAGGGACCGGTGAATACCGAGAGCTTCGTATCGTAGGAGTGCTCCAGGCAGGTGGAGATCCGCACCTGCATGTCGTTCCCTTCAAGGAGATACCACACACCCGGCGCGGTGATCTCCGTACCACAGGCATCCAGGGCATCCAACGCGGCACCCACGGTCGTTCCGCTCGTCACCGTTCCGCAGCTGACGGTCAACGCATCCGCGCAGGCATCATTGGGGGGTTGTCCGAAGCTGAGAAGAGGAGCCGTGAGTAGGATCGAACCGGCGAGCGTATGGGATCGGATCATGTGCGGAACATTGTGGTGATAAAGGTATCCCCCAGGCGTCACCCTCTCAGCCTCTTTCCGTCTCACCCTAATTCTTCCGCCGAACCCGTGTTCTATCCGGATCCTCGTGGAAGTAGTAGCGCAGGTCGGCGGTGAGGTAGGAACCGTCCAGCACGGTGCGCATGCGGTAGGGGAAGAGCGTCTGCTCATCCACATAGGTCATGTCCACGGTGGCCATGTCATTGAACGGCCGGTGGAAGGTGGCTCCGAGGTACAGCGTGCCGGACTTTTCCGTTCGGTACTCCACACCCATGTTGCCGAGGATGCCGATCTGGGCCCAGTTCTGTCGGAACATGTACACATCTGCCTGCTCCACATTGTTCTGCACATCGCTCGGATACATGTCCAGGGAGAATCCAAGTGCCGAATTCATCCAGGTCCGTTCACCAAGGCGTATGTACACGAGGCCCGTCACCGGTATCTCGTAACCCACGTACCGGATGGAACCTGAACCGGCATATCCGCTCGTATCGTTGCTCAGGCTGTAATCATACCGACGCTTGATCTGGCCGATCCCTGTTTCCAACGAAACGGCGTTGGTAAGCCCCACACGCACGCTCATACCGAAGGCGAATCCGCCCACGAGTTCCATTTGTCCGAACAAGGCAGGCCGCTCCACGGTGGTCACGGGATCGAATATCTCCAGTGGGATCACCGGTTTCACCTGGATGCCGAATGTGGTCACCCCCAGTTGCCCGAACACCCCTGTACCAATGGATGCAGCAAGGATGGTCAGCGCCGAATGCCAGCGGACAGGGCTACCGGTATGTGGGGCGCGCGGCACGTGTGCGCAAAGATCGTCAGCTTTCGCAGGTGGCAAGGGCTGAACGGGGAACGGTCCGCCTCCTCAGGAATTGCGCCAGGTGACCACTTGATCGATCGGCTTTCGGTAGCCGCGGGGCCATTCGATCGCTGGGTAGCCGATGAAGAACAGCCCCATCGCCTGGTCCCCTTCGCCCAACCCGAGGTAGGTGCGCATGCCGGCGCCGACGAGTGGAGCGCCGGTCGCCCAATATGCCCCCAGTCCGTATGCGGCGCATGTGAGGTACATGTTCTGCACGGCGCAGGCCACGGCCAGCAGTTCATCCCGTTCGGAGATCTTGCCACTGGGGTCCCGCGCCATTCCGAGACCGATCACCACGCTGCTTTGCATGGGCCGGGCGGTCAGTTTGTCGAACTTGGGTTGAAGGAATCTCTCCGGTGGGGTGATGCGCCGGTACTCTTCCCCGATGAAGCGCGAAAGATCCTCCCGACCCGCTCCGGTGAACACCGTGAAGCGCCACGGCTGGGTCATGCCATGTGTCGGTGCCCAGGTGCCGTTCGTGATCACGCGTTCGATGATCTCCCGGTGCACCTCACGGTCCGTATGGTCCTTCGGGTAGATGGTGCGGCGGTGCCGGATGAGCTCTGTGATCTCGCTGACGCTGAATTTCATCGGGTGTTCTGAAGGGACAAAGGGAAGGGATCCGTGACGAGCTTCCAAGGGAATGAACACCGTCGTGCTGAGAACGGCCCTCAGGCAGCGTTCACGATCGAGCTCCCGTCTTACCTTTCACAACGAACCGACAAACCGAACTGCAAGCATGCGAACCCTTCTACTTTCACTTTCCCTGCCACTTGGTGGCGCGCTACTGGCCCAGCCCGCACTCACCGCGGCCAACAGTGTAGGTGCACCAGGTCAGGACTTCCCGGTGTCCACTGGTGTTGTGTACAACGATCCGGGGAATACCGGAGCCAGTGTGACATACGATTTCTCTCAATTGCCCGCTACAGGCAACCGGGTCTATTCCTACCTCTCGACCGGTGTGACCCCTAGCTCTTCCATGGTTCCAACGGCCACGCTTCTATTCACTGATGGTGGAACAGATACCTTGTTCTATGCGTTCGGAGCCAATGGTCTTGAGCTTCGCGGTGAACGTAATGCGATCGTGAATGGGGTGTTCACCTATTCAGACCCCGGAGTGGAATTGAAGTTGCCTTGTGACTATCAGGATACATGGACCGACCAACTCGCAGCGAGCTATTCCGTCCAAGGTTTTCCGGTCACGCGTACCGGCACGATCACTGGTGTCGCGGATGGTTGGGGTATGTTGGAATTGCCGGAAGCTACACTTGATGAGGTGATGCGCGTGAAAGTGCATAAAGTGATCGATGATCAGTCGGCTTTGACAAGCGTTCATCGCAGCATCGATATCTATTACTTTTTCAATGCGATCCTGGGGCATCCCGTGTTGAAGCTCACCTTGGACAGCACGACCGTCGGCGCGGGCAATCCGGTAATTGTGAAGAGCACAGAATGGATGTTCGGCAACGGCGATGTGGGTCTTGAGGAGATCGACTTCGACGAGGTCAAGTTCGTGGCCTATCCCAACCCTGCCGATGGCCAGGTGAATCTTTCCTTTGGTGCTGAAGGCCGCGAGGCACGCGCGGTAGAGGTCTTCACCGTAGCCGGTCAGCGCGTGTTGCAGGCCGCTCTGCGCACGGCCGGGTCCGAGGTGAACAGCGCCTTTGATGTGAGCGCGTTGGTGAGCGGGGTGTACCAGGTGCGTGTCACCTTCGCCGATGGCGGCAACGCCACCCAGCGGTTGGTGGTCCGCTGATCCTTCCCGCAACGATCGAAGCCCTTTCGCTGCTGCGGAAGGGCTTCGTCATTTCCGCTGTTCAGTCCTGCGAATACTTGTGCGGGTCGGTGTAATCCTCGTCCATCGCGCTTTTCACGCTGTGGATCTTCTTGCCGATCATGGCCAGTTCACGATGGCCGTGGTCCAGGAGCCAGCTGAAGGCGGCCTCCTCGCCATCCCCGGCAAGCGCCATCATCTTCAGTACGTTCATCCCGTTCTTCTCAAGCCATTCCAAGGCCTTGGCATCACCTTCCACCCCCGTGATCACGGCCAGCAGGTGTGGGTGGCCATTGTCCAGCAACCACTTGCGGGCATCCTGTTTGTTGCGCAGGGCGAAGGTGAAGAGGCCCAGTTCCGGATAGCCGTTCTGGATCAACCAGTCGCGCAGGCCGGTGTGGCCGGTGATCGCTTCGCCCCACGCAAGCAGGACCTTCGCAGGGTATTGCGTCCGCATCGTTCGTCGTCGTCAAGGTACCAAAGAACTGCAACGCACTGGAACGCCGGATATTCCGTTGCCCGGGAAGCCCGGTAACTTCGCCCCATGCGTAGATCGATCCCCATGGCCTGCGGCCTGCTGTTCTCCGTTGCGCTCGTTGCACAGGGCGAAGCATGGCGTGAGGTGAAGGAGCTGTATGCGAAGAACAAGGTGTACGCAGGGATCCGCAAATGCGACAAGCAACTGAGCGGACGCGCACCGGATAGGGCGTTCCTGGTGCTTCGTGCCGAGGGGTTGAACCGGATCGGGGAGAATGAGAAGGCTCAGCGCGATGCACGGACGGCGTATGCGGAGTTGTCCGGTGACCTGCGCCACGCGGCGGCACTCCAGCGCGGCATTGCAGCGGCGGCCATGGGCGTGCCGGACAGTGCACGGTATTGGTTCGAGGCCGCCCGTGGAGCTGCGGATGACAGCGATGCACTGTTCCGAACCGCAATGATGGACAAGGTGAACGGTGATCACGCGACCGCCAGGGCATTGTTGGATACCGTGCTCACGAAGCACCCGCAACGCACCGACGCCTTGATCGAGCGTGCGGCGTGCTCCGCGCTTCTTGGCGACAGTGCATCGGCCCGGGCGGACATCGAACGGGCGTTGGAGATCGCTCCGCGCGATCCGGTGATCTGGAACAGCCGCGGATTCTATGTGCATGCCTACAACGGTCGCTTTGCGCAGGCCATCGCGGATTACGACCAGGCGATCAAGTTCGACCCCAACTACAGCTACGCCTTCAACAACCGGGGCTGGGCCTATTACAAACTGGGCGATACCGAGAAAGCAGTGAAGAACATCACCTTGGCGGGGCGCAAGAAGAAGGCCAACCCATATGTGTACCGCAACCTGGGCATCATCGCACTGGAAAGCGGGGACAAGGAACGGGCATGTGCACACTTCCGGACCGCATTGGCATTACGCTTCACGGAACTGCAGGGGCCTGAAGTGCAGGAGTTGATGGACGCCAATTGCGCGAAGAGCAGTGGCAAGTCTCAGCAGAACGACCCACCGGGCAGGAACACCAGGCCCAACAACGCTCCCGGGCGCAACAACGCACCGTGAGCGCTACTCCGCCACCACCACCAGGTACTTGCTTACGCTCCAGAACACGTTGGGGTCGGTGATCACCAGCTTGCCGCTGCCTTCCTCAAGCCTGTAGCTACCCGCCGGGTGCGCGGTCACCAGCTTGCTCTTCTCCGCCAGCACGGGGATCTCCTGGGTGTTCAGGATGTCGATCCGGGTGAAATGGTCCTTCGCCAGGTTGTCCATGTTCAGCTTGTTCGTGCCGCCGAGCCCGGCAAAACCACCTTCCTTCGTGAGCACACCGTTCGCGCGGAGTTCCTTGACAGTACCCACGGTGTAGTAGGCCGTGTTCAGATCGTTACGCTGCATGTCGGCCAACTGTGATTTGTCCCGGTACATGGCGATCAATGTGGCCAGCGAACTGCTCGTGCTCGAGAGTTCCTCCTTCAGCCCGTCGATCTCCTGGTCCTTCTCACGCATGCTGGCCTCCAGGTCCGCCACGGTGGTCTCCAATGCCGCCATGCCTTGTGCGCTTACCTTGGCCTGTCCACGCAGTTTGGTGATCAGCGTACGGTTCTCCGCGAGCAGTTCGTCAATGCTGCGGATGTCCCCCATGATGCGTTCCTCCATGCCGCTTCCCTGTTCGGCGCCATCCCCGTTGCTTGTCAATTGGCCCTGCTTGGTGCGGATCTCCCGCAGGTTCTCGTTGATCTTGTTGAACGTCCCGAACAATGCGTTGATGGTGGAATCGCGTTCCTCCACCATTGCACGCGCGCGTGCCGCATCGGTCTCAAGGTCCTGGTAGCGTGGGTCCTCCTTCGGGTCGCTCTGGCAGGCGGCCAGCAGTAGCACGGAGAGCAGCGTGAAAAGGGGAGTGGTTCTCATGTGTTCAGGTAGTTTCCGAGGAACGTGCAGGGGAAGCGCCGTGGTATCTTGGCGGTCGTGTTCCTGCACTTCATCCGGCGAAAGTTACGGACGTCCTTTCCGGACCAATGCAACGCGACGGCCTCGGATCACGTAGGAACGGGGTCTTGCGCTCCGGTCCGGACCATCCCGTACCGCAGCGTTCGCATTCCAACGCGTCGCGAAGAGGTGCCACCCACAATGCGATCGATGATGCTTGCCGCAAGCCTGCTTGTGGTCGCTGTGGCATGCGCACAGAAGGACACCAGCCTTACGCGGGAATTCGAATCCCTCAGCGCGAAGGAAAGAAGCCGCATCGCGAGGAAGGAACAGGTCGAATCAACGAATGATGTGGAGTACCAGGCCGTGATGGCCGAAGCGGACGAACTGTTCCGGCAGCAGCGGTACAACGAATCCTTGGAGCGGTTCCGCGTGGCCCGCACCATGCGACCCTACAACGTGTACCCCAAGGTGAAGATCCAGGACCTTACCGCACTGATCGCGCGGAGGGATGAGGCCATGGCGACCCAGGAGAGCGTCACCACCGGTACCGCGGTCATCACACCGGTGGCATCCCCCGAGCATCCGGAGGTGACAGTGAGCAGCGCGGATACCCCGAAAGAGGGGCTGTCGGAGCCTCTGCCGGTGGTCGTTGAGCAGGCCCCGAGGGAGGTGGAACCTATTCGCAAGGCCCCGGGACCGATCGTGCGCGAACCCGATCCGCCGGTAAAGGAGCGGGTGGTGGAACGTCGACAACCCCGCACCCCTCCGGTGGAAATGTCATCCGCGCCACCCGTGAGCGGCTTGGATGGCGTTTCGGAACGGGTCTACAAGGAAGGCCGTGCGGTCGTGCGGGAGCGCACCATGGTGGTCGAGGGAAAAGCCGTGGTCTACCGCCAGGTGACGCATCCATGGGGTGAGACCGTGCACTTCAAGGACGGTATCGCAGTGCCTCCGCGCACATGGGAGGAGTCCTATCCGGAGTGATCAGCCGCGGGCATCGGGCACCATCACCAACCGCGTGGGCAGGTCCAGCAACGAGCGGTAGTCCTGTCCTGCCTCCTGCATGTCCAGGTCGTTCTCTGCGTACCGCCACTCCATGGTCACCTGCGATGCCCGGCTCGCATGCAGGTCATCCAACCGTTTCAGGATGTCCAGCAGGTACTTCGACGAACTGGAATTGAAGTACTCCAATTCGATGCGGATGGTGGTGCGGGGCAGGGGTGCGGCCAGGTATCCGTCCAAGGCATCGTGCAACGGTGTGTAGAACCGGTCCGCATTCTCCGGAATGGAACAGCCCTGCACAAGGAGCAAGCCCTCTTCCGGGTCCAGCAATACGTGTGGTGTACGCTCCGTTCCGGGGAGCTCGAAACGGGCCTTTTCGGGTGGCATCGCGACGAATGTAAGGCCGAAGGACGGGATCCGTTCCGGTTTGAAAAGGTCGTCATTTCGCATACCTTTCAGGGCCGAGCAACGTTCGAAGCCCAAGGCCATGAGCATCCGGACCATACTTGTACCCTACGATTTCTCGGAGTGCGCGACCGATGCGTTGCGTGTCGCATCCGCGATCGCGAAACGAACAGGGGCCTGCATCGATGTGGTGCACCTCTATGAGCAGATGACGGACTTCCATACCGAGAACCAGCGGGTGCGGGAGGAGATCGAGGCCAGGTTGGACAGAGTGCCTGAGCTGCCCTTTCTACAGGGCCTGGAGTTGCGCAAGTTCATGTTGCGGCAGATGTCGCTTCCGGAGATGTTCAAGAATGAACGGCTGGCCAAGGTGGACCTCATCGTAATGGGTACCCATGGGGCCACCGGCCTGAAGAACCTCGTGGGCTCGAATACGCAGCGCATCGTGCGCCAGGCGCCGATGCCCGTGCTGGTCACCAAGAACCACATCGAGGACTTCGATGTGCGCGATGTCGTCTACGCATCCAACTTCACCCCGCAGGACATCGAGAAGTTCGACTCCTTCCGCCCCTTGCTGGACCTGTTCGAGCCGAAGGTCCACCTGCTCAAGGTGAACACCCCGAAGGCCTTCGAGCGCAGCGAGGACAGCCATCGTGCGATCGACGCATTCCTGCAACGGCATGAGCTGCACAGGTACACCGCAACGATCTACAACGACCTCAGCATCGAGGAGGGCATCCTCAATTTCACCCGAAGCATCGATGCGGACCTGATCGCCATGGCCACCCATGGCCGCACCGGGTTCTTCCACGTGGTGAACGGCTCGCTGACGGAGGACATCGTGAATCACACCACTTTTCCCGTGCTCAGCGTGAAGCTTTGAGCGCGTTGTATTTTTGGACCAAGCAACCCCACCAATGAAATTCCTGCACCAGACGTTCGAGGCCAAGAAGAAAGAGATCATCGAAGTGGAGATCGATGTGCCGACCAAGGTCAAGTTCATGTCCGGCCGCTCGCTGAAGGCCTATCGGATGGGCAAGACCTACACCTTCTTCGGCGGTCGTTTCGAGGAATCACCCGTACGGTTCGTGGTGCCGTTCGAGGGCGTGTGGAACGTGGTGGTGGAAAAGGGTACCTACAAGGATCCCATCGCCGTGAACGCTTCGTGCAAATTGATGAACCCGAACAACCTCGTGCGTTCCTCGGTGGCCGTGGATGCCCCGGAGCACGTGCGTCAGCATGAACTCGCCGCCGGCGCGGCCGATGCAGCGGAGGCCATGGACCTGGCCGAGGACAACGAGGAGCCGCGGGAGGATTGACTTGGGATCAGCACCATGAGCACCTACACCGATAGCGAACGGCTGGCGCGCATTCTCCGTGGGCAGCAAGCGTTCATGGATGAGGTGCACATGCTGCTGGCCGAGGAGCAGAAACAGGACGAGATCATCCGTGCGGTGGTGCTCAGTTCACGCAAGGAGCGGAGCTCGTGCATTCCGGATCCCGACCCCGCCCATGTCTTCCATGTTTCCGCCATCCGTTCACAATGCATCCGTTACCGGTTGCGTTTCCTCGATGCCGGGCTGTTCAAAGGGGAGTTGCCACTACAGGCCGTGGCCGCCATCCGTGCACTGGAGCGTAGGACCGGCACTCCCATCACGAGCTTCAAGATCATGGCACCGGCCGAGCGGTTCCGGCTCTGCGATTCCGAGGTGGATCCGCTGCTGTTCGTGCCGATGGGTGACGACCGGTACTATCTGGTGCACAAATGGGGCAGGGACCTCACGTGGTCAAGGTCGCTCTTCGGCTGGCCTTTCCGGTCACCGGTCCAACTGGCCGCCACGGTCGTGCTCTTCGCACTGCTGTTGACACTCGCGATACCCGGTGACCAACTCCAGCAATGGGGCGTTCAACGCCCGTTGCTCCTGTTGTGGAACGTGATGGTGATGGGAAGTTTCACCGTGTTCGGTTGGTTCGCCTTCTTCGGGCAGTTCAGTACGCACGCCTGGAACAGCCGGTACTTCAACTAGAAGGTCATTCCTGATCGAAAAGATCGGCGTAGCGGTAAACCACCTGGATGGTGGATCCGGTGGCTGCGCCTGCTTTCACGGCCGGAGTGAACTTCGGCATGTCATACACGGCCACCACGATCCGTTTCGCAAGGTCCGCTTCCGCGGAATGATCCACGCGCACGTCCTTCATGTCCCCGAACCGGTTCACCACGAAGGTCACGGTAACGGGGTATTCCCCATAGGTCTTCAGGTCCATCGTGGGTGCTTCCATGTGCTGGCGTATCCCCGCAAGCACGAGGTCCGCGGTGCAATCCAACGCACCATCCTTCCTGTCGCTGCACTGTGGATGTGAAGGTGGCGTGTCATGATCTCCCGTCGCGGTGATGCCGACGGCCGCTTCGGCGACCGCCTGCATCTCGATCGGTGCACTTGTCACCTGGACGGGTGAGGCCGGTTCCTGTGCCGAAGCCATTACGGCCACGAAAAAGCAGATGGAGAGGGTGATCGTGCGTAGCATGGTGTTAGTGGCTTGAAGGTAACAAAAGGGAAAGGCCGCGGCATGCGGCCTTTCCCTTTTCGGTGGAAGGTGGTCACACGATCTCGATCGCGCGTGTATGCGGCTTGGCATCCACGGCTTTCGGGATATTCACGTGCAGCACACCATCGGTCATCTCGGCCTTGATCCCTTCCACGTTCACGGCCTCGGGGAGTTTGAAGCTCCTGGTGAACGCGTTGCTCACGAATTCGCGACGTGTGAAGCGTTCGGTCTCTTCCAGGTGCTGCTCCTTCTTTTCAGCGCTGATGGTGAGCACATCCTTTTCGAGGGCGATCTTCAGGTCGCTCTTGCTGAAACCGGGCGTGAGCATGCTCAGTTGAAAAGCCTCGGGGCCTTCGATGATGTTCACCGCATTGCTCGTCCGTTGGATATCGTCCTGTCCGAGGAACTGGCCGATGTCGTGGTTGAAGAAGCCATTCATCACGTCACTGAAAGGCGTGACGAAAGCGGTGCGCGGGCGGTATTTTGCGATCGTCATGATGGTTGGTTTTTGATTGGTTCTCATGTTCCGGTGAAGCGGGCCTTCAAACGCGATGCCTGCATGGGATCGCACGACAGAAATTCAGTTCTGACGCCCCTGAACTGCCGGAATGGCGCTACTGGCTAAGGAAAAGGAAGAACAAGGTGCCTTTTTGCGGGTCGGGTGCCGAGCCGCTCGCATTGAAGCGGGCCCGCCTTGCACTTCGCAGCGCATGTTCAAGCATGCATTCGTCGACATTCGCGCTGCGTCCTTCGTCCAGATCCGCACGCACCACGTTGCCACCGGCATCCACACTGATCGCGATCGCCACCCTTCCTTCGCGGTGGCACAGGTAGCCGGGCACATCGTTCTCGCGAACGCGCCCCTCGAGATCATACCACACGGTGGTGGCCCCTTCCACCTTGACGGGTTCCGTGGCCTTGTCCATGTATTGTTCCTTGTTCCATTTGCTCGGATCGAGCTCGGGCATGATGACCTCCTCTCCGCGATCCCTGCGTTCCTGCGCCAACCGGTCGAATTCGGCCCGCTCGAATTCACGTAGGTCCGTTTCCACGCGTTCGGCCAGGCGCTGCGGGGAATACGCATGCATGCCGGATCGTGCGGTGACATTGCTGGAGGCATTGGTCACCTGTGTGGTGGGGCCGTTCACTTCCTGGCCGCTCTGTTCGTCCAGCCGCTGGATCTCCTCCGGGGTCAGGACCTCCATGTTCATCTCCACCATGGGTTCGGAGACGGTACCTGTGCGGATGGACATCAAGGTGAATATGAACAGCAGCATGCTGTGCACGGCAAGGGTGCCGATCACCCCGAACTTGTGCTCCTCGAACCAGTCCAGAAAGCCGTTCACCATGTGCTGCGCGCTGTGCTACCCATGTGGTACACCTGTACCAGCGCCACGTTCGTCGTGGGCCGACCAAGATACAAGCGGTGCGCCGGGCGCATGGCCACGGATGCGCCAAGCGTTCGGCCACTTGTTGTTCCAACGCGACCCGGCACCCTGCAACCAACCCAGGCCCAGGCCGCGATGGGTGGCAAGCGCGGTACCACGGGCATCCACGGCGGGCAATGCCTGTCCTTTCAGGTATGCGATGGCCGTATCGTGATCAAGGGGGACCTCCGGAAATGCACTTCGATCGAGCAGTCCATTCAACGCCAGGGCAGGGTGTGGACGCCAGCTGCCGCCTTTCGCCTCGGCGACCGGCAGCCCCGGGATGACATTCCGGACGCTCGAACTGATCCGTTCCACCACAGCAGCCCAGACCGGATCGGTCGCATGCTGTACACCATCCACCTCCACGAGGTGTTGTGCGCAACGGAACCATGTTGAAAGGGCTTGTTGCGGCGTGTGAGGGACCGGGGGGTGGTGTACCGTTCTTCCTCCGGGTTTCTTCACCACGCCCATGAAGAACCCTTCGCCACGAACGCGGTGCGGGTAGAAGCGATGGCCGATGGCGCCGTTCGAGATCGTGCGTTCGATCCCGAACGATCCTCCATCAGGAATGTCGATCGGGATCGCGCCCAACGCGACCAGCGATGCGATGCGGTCCTCGTTCTCGCGTTCCTCCCAGGTGCAAGTGCTGTAGATCAGGTGACCTCCAGGAGCGACGAGTTCCCAGGCGTGCGGAAGGATCTCCCTCTGCACCCGTTCACAACGGTCCACCAGGGATGGGTTCCATTGTTCCCTTGCGAAGGGATCCTTGCGGAACATGCCTTCCCCGGAACAGGGTGCATCCACCAACACCAGATCGAAGAGTTCACCAAGGTCCAGGAAGGCCGCCGGTGGCGCACCGGTGATGACCACGTTCCACCCTCCCCATTTCCACAGGTTCTCCTGCAGGGCCTGTCGCCTGGACGGTTCGACCTCGTTCGCCACCAGCAAGGCATCCTTCGGAAGCAGGGAACGGAGGTGGGTGCTCTTTCCACCCGGCGATGCGCACATGTCCAGCGCCAGGGTGCGGTCCCGCCACGGGCCGATGGCATGAACGGCCCGCTCAAGGAACATACTGGAAGCCTCCTGCACATAATAGGCCCCGGCATGCAACAGTGGGTCGAAGGTGAACGCCGGTCGTTCGGGCAGGTATCTTCCGTGCGTGCACCAGGCCACGACCTCTGCTTCCTGACCCATGTGAAAGGGCTTGTCCGGGTTGAGACGGATGGAGGTGGGAGGCGGTTCACCCATGGCCCGCAGGAAGTCCTGTGTTCCGCCTTCAAGGCGGTCGGCAAGTTGCGCGAGCAAAGCTTCCGGAAGTGCTGCATGTGTGGCGGGCCTCCGGGAACGTGCCATGGCGCTCAGGAGGCGAGAACCGGGTGGCGCATCACGGTCTCCGCGCGGTCAGGACCCAGGGAGACGATGCTCACCGGCACCCCGACCGCCCGCTCGATCCGTGCGATATACCGTTCAAGGGCATCCGGAATGGCCTCTGACGATGTGGTCGCTGGCCACCCTTCAAGTTCCTCATACACCGGCGTCACTTCCGTGGAGATGTCGTAGGGCATGCGTTCGGTGGCTGCCCCGTTCACGCGGTATCCCGTGCACACCCGGACCTTGTCCATGCCTGCGAGCACATCCGCTTTCATCATGGCCAGTTCCGTGACGCCGTTCACCATCACCGCATAGTGCAACGCTGGTAGGTCCAGCCAGCCACAGCGCCGCGGTCTGCCTGTTGTGCTGCCGAACTCATTGCCCGTGGTCCGGATCCGCTCCCCGGTGGCATCCTCCAATTCGGTGGGGAACGGACCGCTGCCGACGCGCGTGCAATAGGCCTTGAAGATCCCGATGATCCGCCCGATCCGGTTCGGTGCCACCCCCAGTCCCGTGCAGGCTCCTGCACTGATGGTATTGCTGCTGGTCACGAACGGATAGGTCCCGAAATCGATGTCCAACAATGTGCCCTGTGCCCCTTCGGCAAGGACACGCTTTCCGCCTCGCAGCACTTCGTCCAGGTAATGTTCGCTGTCCACGAACCGTATGGAACGCAGCACTTCGACGGCTTCCATCCAGGCCGTGCGCGCATCCGGATCCAACGCTGGACGCTGGTCGTACAACCCGAGCAGATGTTCGTGCTTGCGGACCAGGGCATCGTAACGTTCGTTCAGATCGCTGCGCTCCAGGTCACCGATCCGAAGTCCGTTGCGACCGGTCTTGTCCATGTACGTGGGGCCGATCCCTTTGAGGGTGCTTCCGATCTTGCCCTTGCCCTTGTCGGTCTCACTGGCGGCATCCAGCAGCCGGTGCGTGGGAAGGATGAGGTGCGCACGCCGTGAGATGAGCAGCGAACTGCGCACATCCACACCAACGGCTTCGAGGGCCTTGATCTCCTTGAGGAGAACGATGGGATCGATCACCACGCCGTTGCCAACAAGGTTCATGGTGCCTGGCCTGAAGACCCCGCTCGGAATGGTGTGCAGCACATGCTTCCGTCCTTCGAAGATCAGCGTGTGGCCGGCATTCGGTCCTCCCTGGAAACGGGCGATCACCTGGTATTCCGGGGCGATGACGTCGACCACCTTCCCCTTGCCTTCGTCGCCCCACTGGGCACCGAGCAGCACGTCCATTCGAGCCGTCATCGTGGATCAGCCGCGCAGTTTCGCCACGGCATCGGCCACGGTGGCGGTGATCACGAAAACCGAATCGAGCTTGGTGACCAGGAACAACTGCCGGACACTTGTGGAGACACCTGCGATCAGTGTGTCGCCGCCCGCGTTCCGGGTGCGTGTCAGCACGTTGATCAGGATGTTCAGGCCGGTGCTGTTCATGTACTGCAGTTCGGCCATGTCCAGGATCACGGAGGTGTGGCCCTTGCCCAGTTCGGCATCCAAGGTGTTCATCAAACGGTCGGCCTGCTGCTGGTCCATCAGGCGGCCTTTGAGGTGCAGGACGATGCATCCTTGGTCCTCGGTGACGAGGATGTCGAAGGTGGGACGATCGGTCACGTTCATGATAGCTCTTGTTTTGCTTGGCAATCACCGCACACCCCGTGGATGTGCAGTGCGTGGTGGTGAACATTGAAGTGCATGACCTCCGCCACCGTGTTCCGGATCTGCTGGATGCGTGGATCACAGAATTCCTGGACACGGCCGCAGCGTGTGCAGATCACGTGGTCGTGCTGGCCGAACGCGTGGGCTTTCTCGAACTGCGCCTGCTGACCCGTGAAGCGGTGCTTCCGTACGAGGTCGCAATCCAGCAGCAGGTCCATGGTATTGTACAGAGTCGCCCGGCTCACGCGGTATTTCTTCAGTTTCATGCGGCCATAGAGCCGTTCGATGTCGAAATGGCCCTCCTGCGCGTAGATCTCCGAAAGTATGGCGAAACGTTCCGGGGTCTTCCGGTGTCCGCGTCGTTCCAAGTATTCGCTGAAGATACGGCGGACGTTCTCGTGCTGGTCGGGAACTGCCATGCGGCAAAGGTAGGTCGTGCGGTGCAGTGGTGCAGGGATGGTCCCGGGGATCATTGATCGACCCGTTCCACGCTGCGCACACCCCTCACGCGCTTCAGTTTGTCCATGAGGCTGTTCAGGTGATCGGTATCGTGCACGAAGGCCATCACCTTCCCGTCGAAGATGCCATCGTGGCTCTCGAAGCTGATCGCACGCATGTTCACGTTATGCTCATGACTGATGATGGTGGTGATCTTGTTCACCAGGCCCACATCGTCGATCCCGCTGAACTTGATACCGGCGAGGAATTCCACCGTGTCCTTCCCCTTCCAGCGAGCCTTCACGATCCGGTAGGCGAAGTTGCTCATCAACTGCACCGCATTGGGGCAGTTCACCCGGTGGATCTTGATGCCCTCGTTCACGGTGATGAAGCCGAACACATCGTCACCGGCGATGGGATTGCAGCACGGCGAGAGCTTGTAGTCGATCTTCTGCAGATCGTCGCCGATGAGCAATGCGCCGTGTTGCGCACCGCGGATCTCGGCCACCACCTCCTCGAGGGAACGCTCCTCCTCATTGCGCTTGCGTTTCGGCAGCACCAACCGCCCGTTCTTCACGGACACACCTTCGATCGCCTCCAGCACATGCTTGCCCCGCGCCACCTGGTAGTACAGGTCGGTGGGGGAGTGGCTGCGGAAGTGCTCGATCAACAGTTTCACGTTCGTGGCATCGGCTTTGGCGCCCCAGATCCGCAGCTGGCGCTGAACGGCCTCACGGCCCACGACGCCCAATTTCTTCTTCTGGTCGCGCAGGGATTGCTTGATGCGGTGGCGGGCTTTCGCGGTGACCACATAGTTCAACCAATCATCCTTCGGCTGCTGCTTCCTGCTGGTGATGATCTCGATCTGGTCGCCGCTCTTCAAGGGCTGGCTGAGCGGTACCAGCTTGTGGTTCACTTTGGCCCCGATGCACTGCCGCCCGATGTGCGTGTGGATGTCGAAGGCGAAATCCAGCGCCGTCGCGCCCGAGGGAAGGTTGCGCATCTCGCCCTTGGGGGTGAAGACCACGATCTCATCGCTGAACAGGTCGAGCTTGAAATCGTTCACGAAATCAAGGGCATCCGTGCTCGGGTCCTCAAGCACCTCGCGGATGCGGTTCATCCACGCGTCAAGCGCCGAAGTGCCATCCTCATCGCTCTTGTAACGGTAGTGGGCCGCGAGCCCCATTTCCGCGATCTCGTCCATGCGCCGGCTCCTGATCTGCACCTCCACCCAACGCCCGCCGGGGCTCATCACGGTGGTGTGCAGGCTCTCGTAACCGTTCGCCTTCGGCAGGCTCAACCAATCCCGCAATCGGTCCGGATTGGGTTGGTAGAAGTCCGTGACGATGGAGTACACCTTCCAGCAATCGGCCTTCTCCAGTTCGGGCTTGGTATCGATGATGATCCGGATCGCGAAGACATCGTAAACCTCATCGAAGGTGACCTTCTTCTTCAGCATCTTGTTGTAGATGCTGTGCACGCTCTTCGGTCGACCCTTGATCTCGTAAGGGAAGCCCTCCCGGTCCAACGACCCCCGGATGGGCAGGATGAACCGGCTGATGAACCGTTTCCGAACGGCCTCTCCCTTCTTCAACCGCTGCTCGATGTCGGCGTAGATGGCGGGTTCCTTGTACTTGAGTGAAAGGTCCTCCAATTCACTCTTGATCGTGTACAGGCCCAGGCGATGGGCAAGCGGGGCGTACAGGTAACTGGTCTCACTGGCGATCTTGAGCTGCTTGTCGCGCGCCATGCTTTCCAGGGTGCGCATGTTGTGCAGGCGGTCCGCCAGCTTGATCAGGATCACCCGCACATCCTGCGCCAGTGTGAGCAGCACTTTCCGGAAGTTCTCGGCCTGCACGCTCCCGGTCTGGAACTGCATGCCGCTGATCTTCGTGAGGCCATCGATGATCGTGGCGACCGTCGGACCGAAGAGATCCTTGACATCCTCGAGGGTGAGGTCGGTGTCCTCCACGGTATCGTGCAGCAATGCGGCCGCTACGCTCGTGGCCCCCAGACCGATCTCCTCGGCGCAGATACGCGCGACCGCGATGGGGTGGTAGATGTACGGTTCGCCGGTCTTGCGGCGCTGTTCCTTGTGCGCCTCCACCGCGATGTTGAAGGCCTTGCGGATCAACCGTGTCTCCTCCGGCGTGCGCTGCCCACGGATGGAACGCAACAACCCCCTGTACCGGCGAAGGATCTCCGCTTTCTCGGCCACAACGTCATACGCAGGCCTTGTTCTCGGGGTGACCGTCGCCACCTTTTCGGTTCCTTTTTCCATCGTGCGCGCCTCACCCGCCGAACGCAGGCTCACGTTGCTGTTCTGTTCACCTCCAATGCATCCAAAGGTAGCACTGCCTCACCCGCCGCACCGCGCGTTCCGACCTCATTTCGCGGGCAGCACGGTGCCCTCCACCGCACCGAAGCCGATGCGTACCCCATTCCGTTCGCAGTGGCCACGCATCACGACGGTATCCCCATCCTGGATGAATTTCCGTTCGCCCCCACCTGCAAGTTGCACGGGTCTGGTGCCTTTCCAGGCGAGTTCCAGCATGCTTCCGAAGGAACCCTCCGTGTCACCACTGATGGTACCGCTGGCCATCACATCGCCGGTGCGCACGTTGCAACCGTTCACGGTATGGTGTGCCAGTTGCTGCGCCATGCTCCAGTACATGTGCTTGAAGTTGCTTCGGGCGACCGTGGTCTCCTCTCCGCCTTGTGGCAGGATGCCGACCTCCAATGCGATGTCGAAGTGCATCGGGGCATTGCTCCGCAGGTAGGGCAGCACCTCCGGTTCTTGCTTCGGGGAAGGTATCCGGAACGGTTCCAGTGCATCCAGGGTGATGACCCATGGGCTCATGTGGCTGGCGAAGTTCTTCCCCAGGAAGGGGCCGAGCGGTACGTACTCCCACGCCTGGATATCCCGGGCGCTCCAGTCGTTGAACAGCACCAGGCCGAAGATGTGGTCCTCGGCCCGCTCTACGGGGACCCTTTCCCCCAGCGCATTGCCCTCAGCACAGATGAAGGCCACCTCCAGTTCGAAATCCAGTTGCCTGCTCGGGCCGAATTCCGGTGCGGCATCCGGTGCGGGCCGGAACTGGCCGCAGGGCCGATGGAAGGGGGTGCCGCTCGCGATGATGCTGCTGGCCCTGCCGTGGTAGCCCACGGGCAGGTGCAGCCAGTTGGGCATGAGCGCGTTCGCAGGGTCGCGGAACATGCAGCCCACGTTGTAGGCATGCTGGCGGCTGCTGTAGAAATCGGTGTAGTCACCGATCGCCACCGGAAGGTGCATCACCACCTGGTCCACGGCAAGGAGCGCATCCTCGCGCAGGTCGCTGTTGTCGCGCAGGGTCGGGGTGTCCGCCTGGAACAGTTCGCTCAACCGTTCGCGGAGCGCGCGTGCCTTCATCCGGCCCGATGCCATCAGGTCGTTCAACACCGGTGAATTGAACGCAGCGGAAGGGATGCCGAGGCCGTCGAGCAACCCGGCTTCTGCCAGGATGCTCAGGTCCACGACGCGATCGCCGATCCGGGTCACCGGCACCTTCCGCTCACCATTCCACGATCCGATGCCGAACGGAATGTTCTGGATGGGGAAATCACTATCGGCCGGGACGGGGATCCAGGATCGAAGGGTGGGGGAGTTCGCGGGGATGGACATTGCTTCGGTGGTTGGGGTGCGCTGGTGCACCCGTGCAAGGGCACAAAGGTGGGAAGTCGATCCTTTTCATCCCACCTTCACGCCATGGACGGTCCGTTGAGGACGGGACACCGCGTGGTCGTGATCGCGCTGATCGCGATGCATGTTTCGTTCGTGCTGTTGTACACGCTTCCGGCCCGGATCGTGCCGTTGCAGGTCCGTTCCCTGGCCATTGCGTATTGCAGGCCGCTGTTCCATCAGCAATGGCTGCTGTTCGCTCCGGACCCACCGTTGTGCTCTGCGGAACTGGTGGTGATCGACCTGGATGGCACCCGGCATCAGCTGCCTGTTCACCACCATTACCTGGAGGAGCGGATCGCGCGCACGCTGGCCTTCCACCTGCACGGGGCCGCAGCAGCAGGTGATACCGCGCTCCCACCGGAATTGGAACAGCCCATCCGGCGGTACTGGTACGCCCGACACGACGATGCACCTGCGGCGGTGGCGCTGATCGAAGAGTGTGCAACGGACGTCGCGCATCCGGAGCGACGCGAAGAGCGTGTCACCGAATTCGACCTTGTCGGACCATGAATGTTCAGGTAAAGGCGATCCGGCTTTTCCAGTGGTCCATCCATGCCTGGCTGATCCTCTTCCTGATCAGTGCGCTGCCGGCGGCGGATGTGTTGTGGTCGTACGCGGTATCTCCCCCGGCAAAAGGGGCGTTCTCGTTGGCACCATTGCTGGGTGAAGGTCCCGTGTGGTGGGTCGTCCTACTGCTGGTCGTCGGCATATCCTTCCGGAACCTGTTGCGGCCGGTGCGGTGGTGGAGCGCGGCGTTGATCTGGTGCGGCTACGTGACCCTCATGGACAGGGCGTGGATGGCCGGAAGCGGTGGGCAGCAGTTGATGGCCAACATCCTGTTCTGGAACATCCCGCTCAGCCTCTTGGATGGTGGGCCGGCGCACCGCCGGATCCTCGGAATGGCCGCCTTCTGGATCATTCGGCTGCAGCTCGTCCTGGTCTATTTCGTCACCGGGGTGCACAAGCTCTTTGGAACGTATTGGCCGGATGGCACGGCGCTGGGCATTCTGGCGTACGACCCGGACCTTGGTCTCTCGTGGCTTGCCGGAAAACCGCTGCTTGCACAGGCATTGACATACCTGGTCCTGGCGCTTCAGTTCCTCATCCCGGTCGCGGTGTGGTCCCGACGCACAAGGGTGCCGGTACTGGTCGCCGGATCGCTTTTCCACCTGGCCACTGCCCTGTGGATGGGGATCCCTGAAATGGGCCTTGCCTTCATTGCGTGCTACGCCATCTGGCTGAGCGATCAAGAGGTCGACCGCCTCACCCGCCCGATCACTTGGGCGCGCCCCCCACGTTGGTAGCTGACTTCACTTTACCAAGGCGGAATTGACCGCCGACCACCACCGCATGCTGCACGAACCAGAAGTGCTGGCCCGCGTGGTCATCGGCATTCCCGGTGGTGAGCACGTTCGGCAGGTCGATCCAGCCGGCCTTGAGCGTATTGCGAACGAAGAAGTGGTCGAGGAAGGTGAAATGCGCACCTACCTGCGCCCCGATGCCGAAGCCGGCGATGTTGAAGCGGTTGTTGATCCCCACACCGAACAGATGCACGTCGGTCCGTGGGATCACTGGGCCGGTGTGCAGCCCTTCGTAGAATCGCAGGTGGTTGCGCCCGTTCCTGCTCGTCCAAACGTGGTCGTAATGGTCCACGTCGATGCTCAGGAGGTTCAGGCCATCGGTATGCTCGTATGTAAGCAGGTCCGGCGTCAGTTCCACCTCGCGCGAATCACCTTCACCAGCGCTGTACACCGCGGAGCGCCCGCTGTCCACCGATCCGTCCATGCGTACGCGCTGGCCTTGTACCACCACGTATTTCATGTGGTCCAACCCGATGGATAGGCTCCACCGGTCCTGAACGAACCACCCTACGCGGTAGTTGTACTGCGGGATCCAGATGTTCTTCGGATCGAAGTAATCCGTGCCGAAGGGCACCGGTCGGTCCTTTGCCCGGACGTGGCGCAGTGAGAAGTCATGATCAGGCCCATTGAAATGGATGTCGCTCCAACTGTACCAGGCCCGGTTGTACCCCCAATAGGCGAAGAAGGTGTGGCGCAGGTGTGCACCATCCTGGGCATTCGCTCGTGCACAAATCAGGATCACAGGGACCAGCAGGAGGGCGCACCGGACCGCCGAGCGGAATGTTCGATGGAACTGGATCACCAGGCGCTCCAAAAGCATACGTCCAGTGCTTAAAGCAGGGAGAACCTCCGTTTGATGCGTTGGGCCAATGTAGGCGGTGGAGGAGGTGGTGGTGGTGGTGGCTCAGGAGCGCGCTCCTTCGTGGCGTTGTGGGTGATGGTCCATTCCGCCAATGCGGCGTCGAGATCACCTTCCGCACCGATCCAAACCCAGAATTTCTTGAAGTCCTCCTGCGCGGTCTCCAACGCGAAGTCCATCCGGTGCGGCTTGTCCTTCAAGAACTGCCTGATGTTGCTGTTCACCGTTTCACAGTAGTCCATGGCGACCTCGATCTGGGAGTTCTGCCCGGCATAGCTCATCAACATCGCGCCGTGGTACGCCTTCATGATGCCGCGATCGTAACGCTTCACGAAACTCTCCGCGGTCGTGTGGTCGTCCCGACGAAGGTGAACGTAATGGGCCTCCTTCCCGAATGCTTCATCCAAGCGCCCGAGGAACCAGGTCAACCGGTTGTCCGCTTCGATGTGGTCCTTCGGGTAGGCCATGTGGTCCTTCCCGATCAAATGACAGCGCGTCTCGTGCCCACTGGAGTAATTGGTGATGTGCGCACAGGCCTTGATGAAGGTGGTGGAACCGCATCGGCCGGTGTTCAGTATGAAAACGTTCATGTCCTAAGGGTACTTCCGAAGTGAATGATCGGTCCGGCAGGGGTCAACTGAAGAGGGGCCGCAACCGCATCATGCCATCCACCTGGAAGCGGATCCGGTCCAGTTCGGCGGCATCCGTTCGTTTCTGGAAGGCCGCATCGATCAGCTTCACGATCTGCTGGCACTCGGCTTCCTTCAACCCGCGGGTGGTGATGGCCGGCGTCCCGATCCGGATGCCGCTCGTCACGAACGGGCTCTGTGTATCGAAGGGCACCATGTTCTTGTTCACGGTGATGTCCACCGCACCCAGCACGGCTTCCGCTTCCTTTCCGGTGATCCCTTTGTTCCGCAGGTCGATCAGCATGCAATGGTTGTCCGTGCCTCCGCTGATCACTTCATAACCGCTGTTCATGAATGCCTCGGCCATGGTCGCCGCGTTCGCGATCACTTGCTGGCCATAAGCGACGAAGGAGGGGTCCTGCGCTTCCAGGAACGCCACTGCCTTGGCCGCGATCACATGCTCCAGCGGCCCGCCCTGCGTCCCGGGAAAGACCGCGCCGTCCAGGATCGAGCTCAGCTTCCGCACCTCGCCTTTGGGGGTCTTCCGGCCACGCGGGTCTTCCAGGTCGCCATCCATCATGATCACTCCACCGCGTGGACCGCGAAGCGTCTTGTGGGTGGTGGTGGTCACGATGTGGCAATGCGGGAAGGGGTCGTTCAGGAGTTTCGCGGCGATCAACCCGGCCGGGTGGCTCACATCGGCCATGAGCAACGCCCCCACCTCATCCGCGATCGTGCGGAATGCCCGGTAGTCCCAGTCGCGGCTGTACGCGGAGGCTCCGCAGATGATCAGTTTCGGTTTCTCCTGGCGCGCCATCGCAGCGACCTGGTCCATATCCACCCGTCCGGTCCCCTTGTCCACCCCATAGAAGGTGGCACGGTACAGCTTGCCGCTGAAGTTCACCGGACTGCCGTGGGTGAGGTGGCCACCGTGGCTCAGGTCGAAGCCCAGGATCGTATCGCCGGGTTCCAGGCAACCCAGCATCACTGCGGCGTTGGCTTGTGCTCCGCTGTGCGGCTGCACGTTGGCCCACTTCGCCCCGAAGAGCTGTTTCAAACGCTCAATGGCGAGCGATTCCACCTTGTCCACCACTTCACAGCCGCCGTAGTACCGCTTGCCGGGCAATCCTTCCGCATACTTGTTGGTAAGCACGGACCCCATCGCCTCCAGCACCTGCGGGCTGACGTAATTCTCACTGGCGATCAGTTCCAGGCCTTTGGTCTGGCGCCAGCGCTCCTGCTCGATAAGGTCGAAAATGACAGGGTCGCGTTGCATGGGGATGAGCTGCCGGGGTTGGTGGTGTGCGGGAGCGGCGCAAAGGTAGGGATGGCCCTCACGCCAGCCGCTGCCGCAGGGTCGCAGCGGCCCAAAGGAAGAAGAGGAGCACGGGATATTGCAGGAGGTGCAACAGTTTCAAGGCCACCCCTCCGAAGGCGGGTACAGGGGTGGAAAGGAAATGCAACACCACAGCCAGTCCTGCGACGAGCAGGTAACCCAGCACGATCGGTCTGGCGTACCGATGGTCGCCGAAAAGGATGCGGGCAAGCAGCACGGAGAGCAGCGCAGTGCATGCTATGAAGAACGCGGCCAGCATCCACTTGAGCGCGGTAAGTCCGACCAGGTCCCAGCCTTCCACCGCCTTGCGGAACGCGGAGTGGGCAAAGCTCACCGCCCGGTGGTTGCGCAGGAAGTCGAGCTGGTAGTTGAGGTTGATGAAGATGAAATCGCGCAACGCGCCGAGTACCACGCCGACCACCAGGATCATCACTATGAGCAGCCTGCGGGCCATCACGCGGGTCCGCTGTCCGTGCCGGGCGGGTGTGCGAACCGCTTCACCCAGATGTACCAGAGGAGGAAAACGAACCCATAGACCACGATGTAGAAGGTGTAGTCGTGGTTGAAGTTCAGGAGTTCGTAATCGATCGAAACGATGATGCAAAGTGCGGCCACCCGCATGGCATTGATGAGGTGAATGGCCACAAGCCCTGCGGCACCGAACCACAGCTTGTGCTTCCACGGCCCTGGGTATGCGATCAGAAAGGTGAGGAAGACGGCGAAGAGGCCCGCGCCATTGCAGGCATCACCGATCCAGAGCAGGTGGCCGCCTTGAATGCCGATCGTTCGGATCTCGTCCTCATTGGGCGGCTCCGGGATCAGTTCATGACCCAGGCCGCGCAGCATGGCTCCGGAGATCCGCACCAGGCTGTCGATCAAGCCCATGTCCAACCCACCGCTGGGGTGGATCCAGAATTCATAGATCAGATACCAGGCCAGGTAGATGGCCCCGGCGGTGAAGAGGAAACGAAGGACGGGATCCCGGAGCACCGGACCCGGGACAAGCCGGGGGCCGGAAGTGGGCATCAGTGTGTCTGCTTGCCGGAGCGGCGGTATTCCAGCACCTTTTTCCCGCCGAGCAACGCACCCGCCGCGATCAGCGCGGAAAGACCACCATCAATGGGGATGCATGGGGGAGGCCAGCAAGGAGGTGGGCCGCCGATCGGCTGTGCCATCAGGTCCGAAGCCCATGGTGCCAGAAGCAGCACGAGCAAGATCGCAGAACGTAGCAGGTATTTCATGGACGTGGTCACGGAGCGGGAGCCAAAAGTAGGAATTCTCGTCACACAGCGCCAGTACGTCCCCGGGGAAGTAATGCACCATCCGATGCTCATGCTCATTCCACGGGAACGGTCCCTGTTGTTCCGTGTATATTTGCCGACCTTTTCCGGAACGGTGGGTGCCGTTCCCGGCCGTCCACGTACAGGGAAGGGTTCAATTCGGGAATGGCAGCACAACGGCAACAACAGCGAGGCAACATCATCGATGCGAAGGACCTGCGGTACTTCCTGCGGATCGCCTCGAAGAACTGGTACTTCGTCGCCGTCGCCCTGGTGCTGGCCTCCGTGCTCTCATACCTCTACAGCTACAAGCTGCCCGATGTGTACGGCGCCACCACCCAGATCCTGTTGAAGGACAGGGAGGTGTACGACTACCAGACCTCGGTGTACAAAAGCCTCGGCTACGTGGGGGTGTACGGCGACCTGGTGAACCAGAAGCGGGTGTTGACCTCCTATGACCTGGTGGACGATGCCCTGGACCGTCTCGATTTCGACGTTTCGTACTTCATCGTCGGTCGCTTCAAGACCTCCCAGGTGCATGGTACGCTGCCGTTCAGGGTGGTATTGGACGGGCTCTCACCCAAGCTCTACGGCCGACCGTTCGACATGAAGATCCTGGATGCCGAACGGTTCACGCTGACGTATGACCGCGGCGGCGAGATCGTGAGCAAGACCTTTCCCTTCGACAAGCCCGTGCAGGACGAGGATTTCCTGATCACCGTTTCGAAGTCCCCGTACCTCAACGACAGCACGCTCGATACGTACACCGCCACGGATTACCAGTTCGTGCGCCACGACCGGCATGCCCTTGTCAGCCAGTTCATGCAGCGCATCACGGTGTTCAACCATGAGTTCACCACCATTCTGCAGGTGAGCGTGGAGGATGAGGTGGCGGCCCGTGCGAAGATGTTCCTGGACACCCTCTCCAAGGTCTACATCGCGTACACACTGAAGAGCGAGATCGACATCAACGAGAATACCGTACGGTTCATCGACAAGCAGTTGGACGAAGTGAGCAGCATCCTCGATTTCCATGAGGATGAGCTGCAGAACTACAAGGAGGAAAAGGACATCCTGAACCTCAATCGGGAGGAGAACATCTACTTCCAGGAACTGGTCGGCTACGATCACAAGAAGCGGCAGTGGGAACTGGAGATCGGATCCCTCGATGCATTGGAGGACTACGTGCGGAACAGCTCCGATGAGCGCCTGCTGCCGCCCGCCGTGTTCATCGCGGACGATGCCTTCCTGCAGCAGACCCTGAGCGAGCTGTACCGGATGCAGATGAGCCGGAACAACCTGTTGTATTCCGCCACGGCGAGCAACCAGGGGATCGCAGTGCTCGATTCCACCATCCAGCGGAACAAGCTGAACCTGCTCACCTACATCCAGAACTCCCGCCAGGCGGTGAAGCAACGGATCGCGGATGTGCAGGAGCAGTTGAACGATTACGAGCGGATGATCCGGGCCTTGCCGAAGAGCCAGCGCGATGTGCTCAACATCGAACGGCGGCTGCAGGTGAACGAGAAGATGTACCTCTTCCTGCTCGAGAAGCGGGCCAGCACCGTGATCGCACGTGCCGGTATCGTGCCGGGCACCAAGGTGATCGAAGCGGCACGTGGGCTGGGTGTGGTGCGGCCGGACAAGCTGCGCATCTTCTACATCTTCCTGCTCGGCGGTGTGGTCGTCGCCATGGTGGTGGTCTTCATCCGGGTGATGTTCTACGACAGGATCGAGAACATGGACCAGTTGAAGGAACTGACGCAGCTGCCGGTCTATGGCGAGATCATCGCGAGCGAGAAGGCGGAGGAGAACTATGTGGTGGTCGACAGCGACCCGAAGGCCGCGATCACCGAATCCTTCCGAACGGTCCGTACGAACCTGGAATACGTTGGCTCCGCTTCCGGTCGCGGCAAGGTCGTGATGGTGACGAGCTACCGCCCCAACGAGGGCAAGACCTTCTGCTCGGTGAACCTGAGCGCCATCCTGGCCAAGGCTGGGAAGAAGGTGTTGTTGTTGGAGCTCGACCTGCACAAACCCAAGGTGGGCTTCGGGCTGGGGATGACAAGCCCGGTGGGCATCAGCAACATCCTCATCGGCAAGGTGGATTGGCGGGAGGCCGTCATGCCCACCCAGTTCGAGCATTTCGAGATCATCCTCTCCGGCCCTACACCCCCGAACGCATCCGAGCTGGTGCTCAGCAGCGAGTTGGAGAAAATGTTCCGAGAGGCCAGTGAGGTGTACGATTACGTGATCGTGGATACACCGCCTGTGGGGCTCATCACCGATGCCCTCCTGATGATGCGCTACGTGGATGCGACGCTCTTCGTGCTCAATACCCGCTTCGCGAACAAGGATCACGTGAACAACGCCCTGGAGGTGCTCGGGGACAACGCCAGCAAGAACAGCGGCTTCATCCTGAACGGCGTGCGGATGAAGCGGAGCAAGTACTACTACAACACGAACTATGGCTACGGCTACCGCTATGCCTATGGCTATGGGTACGGGTATGGCTATGGCGGCAAGCGAAAGCGTGACCAAGCCAAGGTGGAGAGCACTCGCCCGGACATTCGGAATTGAGCGCTGTGGAATGACCAAAGTGACCATATACTCTCCGGAGTCCAGCGTTCGTCGACCTGGGTTGATGCTCCGCGAAATGTTCGCAGACCTCAAGTCATCCGGTGAGCTTGCATGGCGTTTGGCCAGGCGTGATATCAGCGCATTGTACCGGCAGTCTTTCCTGGGGTATTTGTGGGCCTTCATCATGCCACTTGCCACCACAATGGCGTGGGTATTTCTGAACGCATCCGGAATTGTGCGCGTGGCGGAAACAGGCATCCCATACCCTGTCTATGTGCTCACGGGCACCATGATCTGGCAGATGTTCGTCGAAGCCTTGCAAGCTCCATTGCAGCAGGTCACAATGGCAAAGACCATGTTGACGAAGCTCAAGTTTCCACGCGAGTCGCTTATTCTCAGTGGAATGTTCAAGTGGTTGTTCAACGTGGTGATCAAGTTGATCATCATCGTTCCGGTCCTGGTCTATTTCGGTATTGAGGTGGGGAGCCATCAATTCTTGGTACCTGTGGCGATCCTCGCGATCTTGATCGTAGGCACGGCCATCGGCCTATTGTTGGCACCCCTCGGTCTGTTGTACACGGACATTGGACGGGCGATACCCATTGCCGCCCAGTTCGCCATGTATATCACCCCAGTGGTCTTTGCGATGCCGGAAGGTGGGTTGACAGCAAAGCTGTTCCACTTGAATTTCATGACCCCTCTGGTGCTGAATGCACGTGCCTGGCTTACTGGTATGGAGAGCGTAATGGTCCCGTACTTCATCGGGGTTAGCCTCGGTGCGGTACTTCTGTTATTTGTCGGTTGGCTGTTGTATCGGGTCACGATGCCGGTGCTGATCGAACGCATGAGTTCCTGATGATCAAGGAGGAGGCGCTTATCAAAGTAGAGGGGTTGTCCAAGAAGTTCTGTAGGGACTTGAAGACCTCCTTGCGCTATGGGGTGGCGGATGTCAGGGATGAACTTCTCGGCAGGCCGCGGAAGGTTGACCTAAGGCCAAAGGAGTTCTGGGCAGTACGGGATATCGACTTCGAATTGCGCCGGGGAGAGTGCCTTGGCCTCATCGGTCACAATGGTGCTGGAAAGACCACATTGCTGCGGATCCTCAATGGTTTGATCAAGCCGGATGCCGGGAGGATAGAGATCCGTGGGCAGGTCGGTGCGCTGATCGCACTTGGCGCTGGTTTCAACCCGATCCTCACCGGTAGGGAGAACATCTACATCAATGCCTCGGTACTTGGCTTGAACAGAAAGCTTGTGGACGAACGCATCGATGAGATCCTGGATTTCGCAGGCATCGGTGAGTTCATCGATATGCCCGTGCAGCACTACAGTTCAGGTATGGCCGTGCGCTTGGGTTTTGCGACTGCTGCCATACTGATCGAGCCGGATATCCTCTTTTTGGACGAAGTTCTTGCCGTCGGGGATATCGGCTTCACCATCAAATGCCTGAACCGCGTGCGCGAGTTGATGCGGACCTCGGCCGTGGTATTCGTCTCCCATAGCATGCCGTTGATCACCTCGTTCTGCACGCGGGTAATGGTCATGGACCATGGCAGAACGGTCATGGATACCACCGAGCCCGGTGTAGCGGTGAACCACTATTATGGCCTGGTGAAGAACAAGGGGGTGGTATCGGGGTCCGGTGGAGCGGAGGTCATGAAGGCCACACTTAGCATCAATGGCGAGGCGCTTGAACAGGATGACCCCAGCATTGATCAAGGGGGCCAGGTGGAAGTGACCCTGCGCATCCGGGTCAGTGTACCTGGAAAGGTCCGCGCAACGGTCTTCGTGGATGATGCCACCTTATCGCAGATGCTCGGAGTGCCCGTGATGGACATGAACGGGGAGCATATTGAATTCGGTCCTGGTGAGCACTTGGTCAAAGTGCCTTTGGGGGCCTTGGAGTTGAATGCCGGGAAGTACGCGATAATGGTGGTCATCGTCGATACCGAGGACGGTCGCAGCATCTGTCGTCACCAAGGCCTGCTTCCCTTCCGGATCAATGCGGACCGGGTCTATTGGGCCAAGTTCATCCGTTCCAATGTTTCCGAATTGCTACCGATCGGGAACACCGCTACCGGGAACGTGGAAAGCCGAACCACCTAGTCATCGATCCTGAAAATGTCAGTTCAACACAAGGACGATCGTTCCGGAGCTACCTCTTCGGGAGCGGAGGTGCCACCGATCTTTGTGACACGGTCGTTCCTGCCGCCCAGGGCGGAGTATGAGGCATGGTTGGATAAGGCGTACGCGACCCATGTGCTCACCAATAATGGACCGATCCATAAGCAACTGGAGGAGACACTGCGCGCACGCTTCGATGTGCCCTATTTGCGGTTGATGGCCAATGGTACTCTTGCGATCCAATTGGCCATTCGGGCGTTGGGCATCAAAGGCAAGGTGATCACCACGCCCTTCAGTTACGTGGCCACTACCAGCGCCATCCTGTGGGAAGGTTGCGAGCCGGTCTTCGTGGACATCGATCCCTCCACCTGTTGCATCGATCCCACACTGATCGAAGCGGCGATCACACCGGACACCTCAGCCATCCTGGCCACCCATGTCTATGGCATCCCCTGCGATGTGGAGGCCATTGATGCCATTGCCAGAAAGCACGGCCTCAAGGTGATCTACGATGCGGCGCACGCCTTCGATGTCACATACAAAGGGAAGAGCATCCTTGCATGGGGCGATGCCAGCACGCTTAGCTTCCATGCCACCAAATTGTTCCATACTGTAGAAGGCGGTGCGGTGGTCCTGCGAGATGAAGAGGCGGATGAACGGCTGCGGTTGCTTCGCAGTTTCGGTCACGTCGGCGATGAGCACTTCAGCCTGGGCATGAACGCCAAAATGAGTGAGGTGCATGCCGCCATGGGGATGGCCGTGTTACCGCATATGGAGCGGATCCGCGTTGAACGAAGGAGTATCATTCAACGTTATGATGAGCGATTGAAGTCGGAAATTGTGCGTCCTGATATCCCGGTGCACGTCACTTACAACTACTCGTACTATCCCATCCTTGCAAAGGATTCGCAGCACAGGGATCGTATCGAGTGTTCCTTGAAAGGAGGGAGCGTCTACTCCAGAAGGTACTTCTTCCCATCCCTCGATTCCCTGCCTTACGTGTCGGGTCCTCATTGCCGAATAAGTCGTTCCGTAAGCGACCGGGTACTCTGCTTACCCTTGTACAATGGTCTACAGCTTGAAGAGGTGGACCGTATTGCGGACCTGGTGGTCGCGGTTCTACTGACCCAGTGGTCTTAAAGGACTATTGAAGTATACTCGTGAGCCGTTTGACCATCTCGACCATATCAGCCTCGGTATAGCGTTGGTCGACTGGCAATGCCAATAAGCTTCGACTTAGGTCTTTCTCAACTGAGAACGCCTCACCTGAGTCCGACCTATTGAGCACATCTGTCCAAAGTGTCGGAATAAACAGACCAGCTTTACTCAATGATCTGCGATCGATCGTGAATGAGCGATCTGGTAGATACGGGTAGCAATAGGGGACAATATCATTAGCGAAGAATTGGATCCTGTTACAGTTGCCAAGAGTATTGTGAATAGCCATGAAATTCCGTTTCCGTTTGACGATGTTACCTACATGATCCATCCTTGAGAGAAGGGTCTCACTGACCAAGGAAGCCCTCTCCACAGCTGATGAAATACGCTCTTCATTGACCTGATATGAACGGTAGGCCGCATCGCCGCTCCCCAGTGCTCGGAGGACCAAGTGATCAGTTGTTACACGGACATTTCGAACCTGTGGTAGTGTCAACGGCATTGGAGCGAATAAGAAACCGCCATCAGGTACGCCACAGAATTTTCTCGCTGAATTGAATGCCCACGAACGATCACTCCGACGACCCACATAGAAAGCATGTGTATCGTCATGTATGACATGAGCAGCGATGGTCGATCCGAGCTCTGTAATCCGATCACCAAGAACGCCGAAGGTGTCATTGACCACCACAACCTCATCACTTTTTATTCCATCAGGCAGAACAGGCATCAACGCGCTGTCGATGCCATAATGAACGACTTCGATCCCGCGATCAATGAATGGAACGATCGCACTGTCGCATGTGTAGAACGGCAAATAGGCTCTTCGGGTCTGTTTCAGTTGATCAAGAATTGCGGCAATGCAAGCCCTGCCTGATGACAATAGGCTTCCATCTGCATGCAACACTCCGCCTGCTTCAGTGGTTTTCTCGAGACCAATGAAACCTCCAAAGGTCCGATCTGGCCTGTGTGAAGGATCTCTATCGACGGTCATTCAACAAAGATGCATCACTGCGGCTACGGCACATCATCACCGGACTATCTTTGCCGCGCGCGTATGTGAACGGTGACAGATTGGTTCATGTTCAATTCAGCGAGTAAACTTTATCGAAGGATGTGCGTGCCACAGTCCGTGAGAATCACATGAGGATCGGGGTTATGCAGCCGTATCTGTTTCCTTACTTGGGCTATTTTCAATTGGTTCAAGCCGTTGATCGCTTCGTTATTTATGACGACGTGACATACATCAAACAGGGGTGGGTGAATCGAAATCAGATCCGCGTCAATGGGCAGCCATACCTATTCACGTTGCCACTTCACGCGGCGAGTTCGAATACCTTGATATGCGACTTGGAATTGGACAGGGGGAAGTTTGGAGCATGGCGGACAAAGTTCCTTCGGACCATAGCGCAAGCCTACGCACGTGCTCCATATGTGCACGCTACATTGGGAGTCATCGATGAGGTCTTGGATGGGCAAGCTACACAGCTTACGGAGGTCTTGGCGAACGGGATTCGAACGGTGCTGGAACATTGCGGGTGTACTACGGATCTGGTCCTTACCTCGCGGAAATACCGGAACTCCTCCCTAACGGGTCAGGACCGGATAATCGACATCTGCCTCCAGGAGCGGGCCAGAATGTATATCAATGCACCCGGAGGGCGCCACCTATATGACCGGTCAAGTTTTGCGGCGCACGGGCTGGAACTGAGATTCCTGAGACCCGGGTTGTCGTCCTATGCACAAGGGAAGCAGGAGTTCCTTTCAGGTTTGTCGATGATCGATGTTCTCATGTACAACGCTCCAGAGCAGTTGCATTCGCTGATCAACACATTTGAAATTGATGAATGAAATAGATCGCATACACCTGGTGACGATCCAGAGTGTACCCCGGTCCGGTTCCTCATGGTTGGGACAGATCTTCAAAAGTTCTCCGCGTGTGGAGTTTCGATTCCAACCGCTTTTCTCTTACGCGTTCAAGGGGGCTGTCAGGGAGAACACTGGGCGCGAGGAGATCTTGAAGTTCTTTAGTGAGATCCTATCAACGACCGATCACTTTATTTTGCAGCGGGATGCTTATCACGTCGAGTATCCCGATTTGGCTGAACGTAATGCGGTCACTCATTTGGTGATGAAGGAGGTACGGTACAATCACGTGGTGCGGAATATGTTGCATCAGCTGCCCGAATTGAGGCTGATCGGTCTCGTTCGCCATCCCTGTGCAGTGTTGGATAGTTGGTTCAATGCACCGCGTGAATTCAGTAAAAAGTGGTCCATTGACGAGGAGTGGCGAAGCGGTGCATTGAAGAATCAAAGACGTCCGGAAGAGTACTTCGGTTTTGATAAATGGAAGGAAGTGGCCTCACTCTTCATGGCTTTGAAGAAGGAGTTTCCTGGACAGGTCCATATTGTGCAATATTGTGACCTGAACGATGATACCGAGGTGACAGTGAAGAGCTTGTTCAACTTCTGTGGTCTGGAGTATGGGTCGGAAACAGCTACATTCATTGAAGAAAGTAAAAGCAAGCAAGGTTCCGATGCTAACAGTATTTACCGCCTTGCTCGCCGGGATGACTCATGGAAGTCGAGACTGCCTGATCGGATCGCCCGAGAGGTGGAGAGTGAATTGAGCGGAACACCCTTGGAGCAGTTCTTACGTTGACACTTAGCGACATTTACGGATCTTTCATGTGGAAATGACCAACGCAGGAGTGCCCAAGGTCAGCATCCTCGTGCCCACCTACCAACACAAGGAGTATATAGCTGCATGCTTGGAAGGCATATTGATGCAGCGTACAAACTTTCCATTTGAAGTGCTCGTCGGTGAAGATGAGAGTAGTGATGGCACGCGCGAGATCTGCCAGCGCTATGCGGCTGCACATTCCGATAGGATCCGCCTCTTCCTGCGTTCAAGGAAGGATGTTCTGCACATTATGGGTAGGCCGACAGGTAGGGCCAATCTGCTGGACCTGATCAAGGAGTCGAAAGGATCATTGATCGCTCTTTGTGAAGGTGATGATGTTTGGGTGGATCCTGAAAAGTTACAGTGTCAAGTAGACGCATTGGCGAATGATCCCACGGCTACGGGATGCTTTACCAACGTGCTGAATGATCGCTTGGGGGTTCGGTCACCTTATTTTGAAGTAGGGGTGACGCTTGAACCTCCCTCACGTGCCACTCAAAAGGACCTACTACTCTCTTTTGGTCTCCCGACCTGCTCATTCTTATTCGTACGAGATGAACTCATGCCCCTACCACCTGAACTGTGGAAGGCACCGGTAGCGGATTCCCTTTTGTTCGCTCATGTTTCCCGGAATGGCCACTTCATATACCTTCCGAGGTATACGGCGGTGCGTCATATGCATCCCGGTGGACTCAACTCAATGCGTACGAAGGCTCATAAGTTTCGAGTGAATCTTAGGACCCTTCCTTTCATTGACAGCATCACGAAAGGCAAGTATCACAAGGAACTTCTTGAAAGAAGGAGGAAGGATGCACTTTTCTTTTGGTCTGAAGCAATTCGAACGAATGATGGTGATCTTGCTCGTCTTTGTTGGTCGGTCCTGCGAAGGGAACGTGCGCTTGTTGGTTGGAGCATGACCACAATGTGGAGGAACTATCTGAAGGCTTGGTGGCCCCGTACTGAGCGGGCCATCTTTAGTTTGTTGGAGGCATGACGCTCAATGGTGCCAGGTCAACTGGTACTTTAGGCTAACTAGGTTTCAAGCATTCTGGATGTCCATGATGTGTGGCACTCGGACAGCATTGAATCAAGCCTTAGCCTCTTTTTTCCGATCTTGGCAGCCGAGTTAGTAGGCAGTGTCGGTACACTGCCTCTTCCCGGTATTATCAGTCATGAAGGAGCTTGAATCAGCATCGATCGAGATCATCCGGGAGGCGGTGGCCACGGCGCGCAATCCGGTGATGATGTATTCCGTGGGGAAGGATTCCTCCGTGATGCTGCACCTGGCGCGCAAGGCCTTTCATCCGGCTCCGCCGCCCTTCCCCTTGCTCCATGTCGACACCAGGTGGAAGTTCAAGGAGATGTATGCGCACCGGGAGCGCATGGTGAAAGAGAGCGGTGTGAAGCTCATCACCCACACCAATCCGGAGGGCCTTGCCCAGGGCATCGGTCCCTTCACCCACGGCAGCGGTTACCATACCGATGTGATGAAGACGCAGGCCTTGAAACAGGCCCTGGACCTCCATCAATTCGACCTGGTGTTCGGCGGAGCGCGCCGCGATGAGGAGAAGAGCCGTGCCAAGGAGCGCATCTTCTCCTTTCGCAGCGAGGGCCATCGCTGGGACCCGAAGGCCCAGCGCCCCGAGCTGTGGAACCTCTACAATACCCGGATCCAGAAAGGTGGATCGATACGCGTATTCCCCATCAGCGACTGGACCGAGCAGGACATCTGGAACTACATCCTGCAGGAACGCATCCCCATCGTGCCGCTCTACCTCGCCGCCGAACGGCTCGTGGTGAAGTTCAATGGCCAGTGGATCATGGTGGACGATGACCGCTACCCGTTCAAGGACGGCGAGCAGGCCGTGATGAAGAAAGTACGCTTCCGCACTCTGGGCTGCTGGCCGCTCACAGCTGCGGTGGAATCCGAGGCGGACACCCTGGAGGCGGTGATCGCCGAGACGCTCAACGCCCGTGGCTCCGAGCGCGAGGGTCGCATGATCGATACCGACGAGCCGGGTTCCATGGAGAAGAAGAAACAGGAAGGCTATTTCTGATGGAGCAGCAGCATGCACGCGACGTCCTATCATTCGTGGAGGACCAAGGGAGGAAGGAGACCCTGCGCTTCATCACCTGCGGAAGTGTGGACGATGGCAAGAGCACGCTGATCGGGCGCTTGCTTTACGAGAGCAAGAACATCTTCGACGATCAATTGCAGGCTCTCGAGAGCGACTCCAAGCGGTACGGCACCCAGGGGGAGAAGATGGACATGGCCTTGCTGGTGGACGGCTTGCAGGCCGAGCGCGAGCAAGGCATCACCATCGACGTGGCCTACCGGTTCTTCAGCACCGACAAACGCCGGTTCATCGTGGCGGACACACCCGGCCATGAGCAGTACACGCGGAACATGGCCACCGGAGCCTCCACAGCGCACGTGGCGGTGATCCTCGTGGATGCGCGCAAAGGCGTGTTGGTGCAGACCCGCCGGCACAGCCGCATCGTGAGCCTCATGGGCATCAGGCAGGTGGTGCTTGCGGTGAACAAGATGGACCTGGTGGGCTTCGACCGCAAGGTGTTCGAGGACATCGTGGCGGACTACCGGGCCTTCGCGGCCGATCTCGGGTTCGAGGAGATCCAGGCCATTCCGCTAAGCGGGTTGGACGGCGACAATGTGGTGGTGCGGGGTGCCAACCTGTCCTGGTATGACGGACCGAGCCTGATGCACCACCTGGAGACCGTGGAGGTGATCGGTGCCGCCGGCAGGAGCGCGTTCCGGATGCCCGTGCAACTGGTGAACCGACCTGACCTGGATTTCCGGGGTTTCTGTGGCCGCGTCGCGGAGGGTAGTGTCCGGCCCGGCGACGGGGTGCGCGTGCTGCCCTCCGGTGTGCGCACCACCGTGAAAGCCGTGATCGATGGGTTCGATGAAGTGGATGTGGCACACACCGGCACATCGATCACCATCACGCTCAACGATGAAGTGGATGCGAGCAGGGGCGATGTGATCGTCGCTGCCGAGGATCCCGCGGAGGTGGCGGACCAATTCGAGGCGCGGCTGTTGTGGATGGCCGAGCATGCCATGGCACCGGGCCGGCAATACCTGATGAAGCTCGGTTGCAAGGAGGTCACGGCGACCATCACGGGGATCAAGTACCGGCAGGATGTGAACACCGGCGGGCACATGGCCGCGAAGACGCTCGAATTGAACGAGATCGCCACGGTGGATATTTCCACGAGCGCACCGCTCGTCTTCGAGCCCTACGCCACGAACAAGGTCCTCGGCAGCTTCATCCTCATCGACAAGCTCACCTTCGAGACCGTCGGCGCGGGAATGATCGATTTCGCCTTGCGTCGCGCCAGCAACATCCATTGGCAGGCCCTGGAGGTGGATCGTTCCGCGCGTGCGGCATTGAAGCACCAGGAGCCGCGGTGCATCTGGCTCACCGGCCTTTCCGGATCCGGTAAATCCACCATCGCCGACCTGCTGGAGAAACGCTTGCACGCGCAAGGCAGGCACACCTACTTGCTGGATGGCGACAACGTGCGGCACGGCCTCAATCGCGACCTGGGCTTCACCGAGGCGGACCGCGTGGAGAACATCAGGCGCGTCGCCGAGGTGTCGCGATTGATGGTGGATGCAGGGCTGATCGTGATCGTCAGTTTCATCAGCCCGTTCCGGTCGGAGCGGCGCATGGCACGTGACCTGTTCGCAGCTGGCGAGTTCATGGAGGTGTTCGTGGACACCCCGTTGGAGGAGTGCGAACGACGCGATGTGAAGGGCCTCTACGCCAAGGCACGGAGGGGCGAGCTGAAGAACTTCACCGGCATCGATAGCGATTACGAGGTCCCGGAAGCACCGGAGGTGCACCTGCGCACATCGGGCACCACGGCCGAGGCCTGCGCGGAGCGGCTCCTGAAGGAATTGGGCTAGCATGGACGGGAAATTGATCCTTGCCGGGGCCATGATCGGCCTGATGGTCGGTTTCACCGGAGTCGGCGGAGGTGCATTGATGACCCCGTTGCTGCTCCTGGTGTTCGGGATCTCGCCGCTGGTGGCCGTGGGCACCGACCTGTGGTTCGCGGCGATCACCAAGCTCTTCGCCACCCCGGTGCACCAGCGCAATGGGTTGATCGACTGGCAGGTGGTGAAACGGTTGTGGACGGGCAGTCTCACCGCTTCGGCCGCTACGCTCGCCTGGCTTCACTTCCATCCGGCGGAAGAAGGTCCGATGCCCTGGGTGCAACGGGCCGTGGCCATCACCGTGGTCATCACCGCGGTGGCCATGTTGTTCCAGAAGCAGCTGCACGGGCTGGGGCGAAAGCAGCGCACCACCGAAGGAGAGCGGTTCAAGGCCGTACAGGGGCCGCTCACGATCCTGGCCGGGGCCTTTCTCGGGGTCCTCGTGACCACCACCTCCGTCGGTGCGGGTGCGCTCGGTGCCGTGTTCCTTGTCTACCTGTATCCCCTTCGCCTCACACCACCGCGGCTCATTGCCACGGACATCGTGCATGCCATCCCTCTGGCGCTATTCGCGGGTCTCGGGCACCTCGTGCTGGGGAATGTGGAATTCGGACTGCTGGGCAACCTGCTGTTGGGTTCGGTCCCCGCGGTGATCATCGGGGCACTTCTCAGCGCCCGGATGCCGCATGCCATTCTCCGCGTGGTGCTTGTCCTGGTCCTGCTGGCGGTGGGGGTGAAGATGCTGTGGAGCCTGGCCGCTTGATCTCAACGGCCGTGCCGCCGTAGTGCCAGCTTCACCAACCGATCCGTGAGCCAGGTCCCATTTCCGGTGATCAGGCTGAAGTAGGTGTTCGCGATCTCGTAGTTGCCGAGCAGGCGCCGATGGCGGAACAGGTCCTTCGTCACGCTCCACTTCCCGCCATGCAGCGCCGCCCTGCGGAACCGCCACATGAAGTACTTCTCTTTCAGTCCCTCTTGCACACGTGTGGGCAGGTCCTGCTCCCGGGCCCATGCAGAGAGGTGCTCGTAGAGCTTGATGTTGGTGCCCGTGACGTCCTTGTTGGTGGTGATGCGATTGGCGCCGTGCACCCCGCGCAAGGAGACCGGTGAATGGATCGAACCCGCGTAGAGGCGAAGGTGGTGTGCTGCACGCGTGATGAGGTCGGTGTCCTGGTGCAGGCGCAATCCGGTGGCGAACCAGGAGGGCATTCGGTCGAGGGCGGTGCGTTTCAGCGTGAGCGCATCCAGGGAGAAGTGCCCGAATCCGGCCACGAACAGCAGCGCATTGAGCAATCCTTCCGGTGGCACCTCATGCGCTACGGTGGTCAGTTCCCGGTCCATGAACGCCTCGAATTGCGCCCGTCCTGTCTCGTCCAGGTAACGAACCCCGATCGCGCCGTACACGCCATCGGCATCGGGTCGTTCAGCGAAGATCCGATGTTCCGCAGCGAACCGGCCGGGCAGGTAGATGTCGTCGGCATCGAGGAAGGCAACATACGCGGATGCGGCACGGGCGAGGCCCAGGTTCCGCGAGGCACCTGCGCCGTGGTTCCCTCCATCCGGGTGGCGGATCAGGTCCACGCGTTCATGCTCCCTGGCCAGGGCCTGGCACACGGCAAGGCTTCCGTCCCGGGATCCATCCTCGACAAGGATGATCCGTTCCACCTCGGGGCAGGCCAACACCGAAGCCACGGCATCGGCCAGGGTACGTTCCGCGTTGAAGACCGGGATGATGACCGAGATGCGCAATGCCATGCCTACCGGCTGTAGCAGCATCGGGAGGGTGCGGTCGGCCCGGTGACCGCGTTGCGCGTCACAGGATTGGTGCAGGCCGCGAAGCGCACCATCCGCACATTGTACTGTTCGTTCGCGGAATCCCCGGTCCACTCCCAGTCGGAACTGGAGGTCGTGAGGCCCAACGCCGCGGCCTGCGTGCACGCCCGATACATCTCGGACCACGTGCACAGGCGCCGGTCCAGCGTGCCGCAATCGATGGCCGCCTGAAAGAAGGTGTTCCCTGCACGCTGTTCCGGTTCAATGCAGAACTGCTGACCCACGGCCACCATCCCTTCCGGGCAATCGCGAAGCACATGCGCCCGACCATTCAGTACCTGGAATGCCGTACCGTCGAAGACCACCGAAACGATGGAGCCGCTGGGGATATCGCTTCCGTCAACGCCGATGCCGGGTCTCCATTGCAAAGGGAAAGGCCCTTCGCTGCCGACGCGCACGGAGATCGTACCGCTGACGTCCTCCGGTGCATCGATCATCAGTTGTGTGCCGGGTATGATCGGAGCCGAGATCGAGGGCGGATCGATCTGCCACAGGGTGCCCTGAACGCCGGTCACGAAACGTGCCTGCCCGGCCTGTTCGGTGCCCGCGTTAAGCGCGTTGGGCGCTTCCACCGTTGGCGAGAGGCCGGTCAGTTGCCGGTCCGCAGGGGTTGCTCCTGAGAGCACGATGGGGGCATCGGTGCGCACCTGGGCACAGGCAAGCAGTGCGGCAACTGTACCGATGCTACCGAGATATGTCCTGTGGAGGTTCATCGCGGGTGGTAGCAGCAACGGCTGTTCGCGGTGAAGGTCGTCAAGGCGCCCACATTGCGCATGCTCTGGCAGGTCAATTGACCGAAGAGGTCCGCTCCGTGGGAATGGTTGGAGGTGTCATCCATCCACTCCCAGTTCTGGAACTGGTTCTGCAGTTGTCCGCTAAGCAGGTTGCAGCCCACCACGAATTCATCCCAGGTGCAAAGCTTGCCGCCAAGGTCCGCACAGCGCGCCTTGGCATCGTGGAAAAGCATGTTGGGCACCACGGCCACTTCCATGCACAACCGTTCGTTGGCCGGAACGAATCCTTGCGGACAACCGATCTCCGAGGCGTTCAGCAATACGAAGGCATCGTGGGCGTAGAGCAATTCGCAGATCACCCCGGTGCGGATCTGGCCACGGGTGGGGGGTAGGCCGTCCGCGCGCACCAGTGCTTTCGCCGGGGCTTGTGCCATCGCTTTCACGAACAAGCGGCCATCACGATCCACGGGTGCCGCGAACCGCATCAAGAGCCCATCCTGCAGAGCGGTCACCGCAGGTTCCGCAGCGAGCATGAAGGTATCCCCGACGAGGGTGGCGGAACACCACGTGAAGCCGCTCTCCAGAACGGAGGCCTGTACGGTCACCGCGGCGGTCTCCTCGGTGGGCTCTCCGAGGCCGGTCACGGTCCGTTGCGCAGGAGCGCCGGTCAGCTGTACGGGTACATCCAACGTGGTCTGCGCGCTGCACGCACCCGGGGTCAGCACGCCGACCAGAAAGGCGATGGAGAGTACCCTGTTCATCGGCTCGCGCAACATCTGAAACGCATCAATGAGGTGGGCACCGTGGAAGCACCATGCCGGCAGTCGATCCCCGGCACGGTGCCGGTCTCGCCATTGCCGCCATTGCCCACGCGCTTGGCATTGTCCGCATCGTTCGCGGCATCATCGATCCATTCGTAGTTCAAGACCGTCCCGATGAATGCGGGATCCTTCAAACACGCATAGGACCATTCGCTGTACTTGCACAACCGGGCGTTCATGCCTTCGCAGAAGGTGACAGCCTCGTACCAGGTCACCGCTTCGCGGGAGCTGTCCTCGATGCAGAACTCGCGACTGCCCACGTGGTAGCCCTGTCGGCAGGGGATGGGCACCGCGCTGATCAGGATGAACCGGGCACCGTCGAAGACCATGCGGGCGGGCTCACCCGGCCACAGGTCCGCACTATCCAGGGGCACGCCTCCGCCTTTCACGACCGGCACCGCACCTAGGCCGTTCAGGTCCAACTGCACGTTCGCATGGTTGGCATTCACCGGTACGATGGAGACCACCATGCCTGTCGTGTATTGCAGCGGTGCCGGTACCAGTGTGCCGGTCAATGTGCTGGTGCCTTGCACCGTGGCGAACGTGGTCGCATTGGTCCGGATGGACTCCACATTGATCGCAGCATCCAGCACCTCGGGGGCGGCAAGGCCCACCACCTGGCGGTCCTGGTCCGTTGGGCCGTTCAGTTCCAAGGACACCGGCACCTGCAGTTGTGCGAAGGTGGTAGCGGGACACATCGCAATGAAAAGCACGGCGGCAATGCGGAGCAGCGCGGGGAAGGACGTGGGATGTATGGCGCGCATAGCGATCATGTCCAAGACAAAAATAGGGGATGTTGACCATGGCATCCCGGGGGCATGCGGGTCCCGTGATACTTCCGACCTTTGCGGCCGATGGGAGGAAGCGCACATGTGCATCGACCGGTGAAGGTGATCGTGGTGACACGGTTCAACGTCGCGTTCACCGAATCGCACTTCACCACGGACAAGAACGGTGCGCCGACCCGTACCGACGCATGGCTGAAGCGGCGGTTCGAACTGTTCGATCAGGTATGCCTTCCCTCCCTGAAAGCACAATCCGACCAGGATCTTGAGTGGATGGTGTTCTTCAGCGACCGGACCCCTCCTGTGTACATGGAGCGGATCCAACGCATCCAGGATGGGTTCCCGGGGTTCCGTCCCGTCTTCCTTGCGGATGGCGAATACATGGTCGGGCGGTTCAAGAAAGAGGTCGCAGCACGACTGGATGCGAGCGACACACATGTGATCACCATGCGGATCGACAACGACGACGCCTTCCATCGCGATGCGGTCCGCCACACCCGTTCGCTCTTCACGGGGCAGGAGGACGAGATCATCAACTATCCCGTAGGGCTTCAATGCGACCTTGAAGGGGGCGTGGTATCGGTGGCCCACCTGCCCAGCAATCCATTCCTTGCCCGGATCGAGAAGGTGGTCGATGGGAAGGTCCGGACCGTGCTGGACATCATGCACTCCGAGGCCGGAGGGCTGGCGCAGCTTCGTGATGTGATCACCGAACCCATGTGGGTGCAGGTGATCCATGACAGCAACGTGATGAATCGCCTCGACTCGCCGGACTATCTGTTCAAGGTCGATCTCAAGGCCGATTTCGGAGTGCTGCAGCCTTTCGCGGTGGACCGTGGCCGCACTGTCGCACTCATCCTGCGGCATGGGTTGCTCACCGTTCCGCGTCGCTCGGCCGCTTCCTTGTTACGTCGTGTGCGCAGGACCGTTGATTGACCCCGGAGCGATGCGTCAAGTGCACCATACGTGCCGTCACGTCCACGTGCGCTTCCTGGCATGAAGGTCAGTGTGATCATACCGGTGTACAATGCCGAGCGATTCGTTCGCGAGGCCGTGCGATCGGTGTTGCAGCATGAGGTGGTGAGCGAGGTGCTGCTCGTGGAGGACGGTTCGAAGGACGAAAGCCTCGCGGTGTGCAAGGGTCTTGCGGCGGAGTTCCCACGGGTCCGCTTGGTGCAACATCCTGACGGAGGCAACCACGGAGCATCGGCTTCGCGCAACCTGGGCATCCGGTCGGCCGCTTCGCCATTCGTGGCATTTCTGGATGCTGACGATCTCTTCCTGCCGGACCGTTTCGATCGGGAGAAGGAATTGTTCGCCGCCGATCCTGCGTTGGATGGCGTGTATGGAGCGACCGGGGTGCATATCCACGACGCGCAGGCAAAAGGACTCTTCGAGGGCCGCTTCAGCAGTACCCTGACGACCTTGCGGGTCGCCGTACCTCCGGAAGATCTTTTCGACGCCTTCATGGGGCTGTCCGGGATCCTGGACCTGGGTCATTTCAGCCTCATCGCCCTCACCGTGCGGAAGACCGGACTGGATCGCATGAACGGGCTCTTCAACGAGAGCCTCGCCATGTCCGAGGATGGAGAGTTCATCTACCGGCTGGCATATTACACGCGCCTGGCTCCGGGATCCATAGCTGCACCGGTCTCGTTGCGCGGGGTACACGTGGCGAACCGCATCACGCGCGATCCCGATGAGGACCGTTCCAAGCGGAACATGTTCAAGGTGCTGCTGGAATGGGCCGGGAACAGTGCGTTGCCCGACCGATACAGGAAGAAGCTGGCATTGGACGTGGCCTACTACAGCCTGCGGTGCGCGAACACCCCGGAAGAGGAGCGGGAAGCGATCCGCCTGGTGCGTGAGGCTCCGGGAGTGTTGAAGCGGATCGATGCACTGGAGGCGGCCTCATCGATCATCTTCGGCAGGGATTCGCTGCTGGATCGTGCGGCGCGTTCGGTCCTCCGAGGTCTTTTTCGCCTCGTATGGCTGTTCCGTTCCGGCGCACCGCCGGTGGCGAGATCACGTATTTCCCCCGTTCGATGAGGACCGGCCCGGGCATAGCGGGTGTGCCATTGCAGCGAGCGGGAACGTGTGCATTCCATCAACCCTTCAGCGCACGATCATGGTGTTGACCAGTGGCAGCCCTCCCAAGGTGACCGTGCTGATGACCCTTTACAACAAAGGGGCTTTCGTGGAGGAGACCGTGCGCAGCATACTTGCAAGTGGGTTCAGGGACTTTGAATTGCTCGTTGTGGATGACGCGAGCACGGATGGAGGTCCTGAGAAGGTCAGGGCCCTTGGAGATGACCGGATCCGTATCCTTTCCGCGACCAGGAACACCGGGAGGGCTGCGGCAGCGAACAGGGGGTTCGACGATGCCAGGGGTGAATACATCGCGGTGGTCGATGCGGATGACCTGGTCGCTCCGGACCGGTTCGCGAAACAGGTCGAATACCTTGATCAACACCCGCAGGTCGGTGTGGTCGGTTCGCGCCTGAAAGCATTCGGTACGGACGCAAAGGAGTTCATCACGCATTCGGATAGTGCTTCGGCCAAAGCGGTCGGTCTGTTCGGCATGCCCGTGCTTTATCCGACAGCGATGTTCAGACGTTCCGTTCTCGACGCACATGGGCATCGGTGTGACCCGGACTGGCTCCTACCGGGCATGGACATGTTGTTCATGTTGCGCGTAGGCCTTACCACGGAGTACGGGAACATCCAGGAACCACTGACATTCTACCGGACCGGTGAACAGAACATGCGGCACGGGCGTGATCCCATCCCGGATTACCTCGCACTGGACCGGGCGGTCTTCGCGCTATTCGGTATCCCGGCCTCGGATGAGCAGCTCGCCCTGCATGTACACTTACAGGAACCGTTCGTGGAACGCCTCACCGCGGATCGTGTCGCCAGGCTTTGGGCATGGGTGCAGGAATTAGTGAACATGGAACGCACACGCGCGGTCTTCTCGCAGAAAGCGTTCGAGAAGGAGATCATGATGCGGTGGGACCGGCTGTACCAACCGATCGCTGAGCATGACCTCCTGTCAGCGATCACCTTCCTGAAATGCTCGGGCAGGATGTCCTTCAGTAATTTGTGGTTCGTGGTCAAACGTGCACTGCGGCGTATCTCATGAAGGAGGATGAGCGTCATTGACAAGCCAGTAAAGCCATGACCGGGCAGGAGCATTCCACCCCCATGGTCACGGTCCTCATGACCTTGTACAACAAGGGACCATTCGTTGAGGAGGCCATGCGCAGTGTGCTTGATGGGACCTTCCAGGACCTCGAATTGCTGGTGGTCGATGATGCCAGCACGGACGATGGGCCGGCCATTGTGGAGCGGATGACCGATCCACGGATCCGCCTGCTGCGCGCCGAGCGCAACGGTGGACGGGCTGCCGCGGCGAACAGGGGGTACGGCGCCGCACGGGGCCGCTACATCGCGGTGCTCGATGCGGACGACACGGCCCATCCCGAGCGCCTGGAAATGCAGGTCGCCTTCATGGAGGCACACCCCGAAGTGGGTGCGTGTGGCACTGCCGCACAGTATTTCGGGGGGCGTTCGGATGTCGCTTCCTGGCCGCTCACCGATCGCGAGTGTCGCGGAAAGCTGCTCTTCACGGATCCGGTGCTGTACGGTTCGGCCATCTTCCGGGCCGCTGTCATCCAGGAGAATGGCCTGCGGAGCAACGAGCAATGGACCTTGCCCGCGGAGGACTACCTCTTCACTGTGAGCATGAGCCCTCACACGCGGTTCGCGAACCTTCCCGATGTGCTGCTGAACTACCGCATCGGCGACCAGAACCAACGGCACGGGCGCGATCCTGTCGCGGATCGAGAGCAGGTGTGCAGGGCCATCTTCGACTTCTTCAGCATCGAGGCCACCGATGCCGAGTTCGGGCTACAGCTGCTCTTTCACAAGCTGGTGCGTGATCCGATCACCGTCCGAACAGTGCATGCGTTGTGGGCGTGGCGCGCGAAACTGGTCGCGCTGAACCGGTCGCGTCGGATCTTTCCTGAGGACGTGTTCGAAGCGCACCTCGAGCAGTGCTGGGACACGGCCTATCACGTCATCGCGGACCACGGGTTGGGACCGGCGCTTGCGCACATGCGGCGCTCGGGTCGGTGGTCCCTGTCGCGACTGGTCTATGCGGTGAAGGTGAAGGTCGCCCGACGTGGCAGGTGATCGCGGCGACCGCAGCACCGGTATCTTGCGCTCAGTGCCACCCGGATGTCACCCCGCATCACGATCATCACACCGAGCTTCCAGCAGGCCCCGTTCCTGGAAGCGTGTCTTGCCTCGATCCATTCCCAGGGATATCCTGACCTGGAACACATCGTGGTGGATGGCGGAAGCACGGATGGTTCGCGTGCCATCATCGAACGCTTCGGTGACCGCCTGTCGTGGTGGTGCAGCGAGCCCGATCGCGGCCAATCGCATGCGATCAATAAAGGCCTGGAACGGGCCACGGGGGGCGTCTTCGGGTGGATCAATAGCGACGATACCTTGCTTCCAGGCGCATTGGATGTGGTGGGGAAGGCCTTTCGCGATGATCCCGAACTGATGGTGCTGCAGGGCGTACGCATCGCCATTCACGAGAATGGTGCTCACGAGCCCTTGCAAGGCAACGACCCGGGTGATCCGGATGCGCTGTTCATCGCTCCGCGGATCGCGCAACAATCCACGTTCTTCCGGTCGGAAGCCGTGCTGAAGGTCGGTGGTGTGGATGAGCGCCTTCACCATGTGATGGACCTCGAACTGTGGTTGCGTCTGCTCTTCACGAACGGTACGGCGCACCTGCGCTTCATCGACACGCCTCTGGCGACATTCCGCATGCACCCGGAAAGCAAGAGCAGCACTGCGCAACACCGATTCGTGGACGAAACGGCCGGTGTGCTCAAGGGCCTGTGCGATCAGGTGGGTCTTCGGGAACTCGGGGGCATTCTGGCCCTCGGTCATCGCATACCGGCTGGTATCCGGACCATTGCGGTGGGGCCCGATCAGCGCGATCTCGTGGAACGGATGACCGTGCGCTTCCTGCTGCACTGGAACAGGGTGGTGCATGAGCGGGAGCGTTTCGATGCGATGCGCGCATTCCTGGCGTCACCGTATGCGCGTGCACCCCACCTCACCGCGGCTCAGCACGAGCGGTTGAAGGTGATCGCCGAACAGGTGCATACCTCGTGGCTGGCGTTCCGGGTCAGGCGAAAATTGCGGCATCTATGGGGCTGAAGGTCAGTGTGGTCGTACCAGTGCACAACAAGGCGCCGTACCTGGAAGCGTGTTTTGACAGCATCTTCCGGCAAACTTTCGCAGGGTTCGAAGTGGTCGCCGTTGATGATGCCAGCACGGATGGGAGCCTTGCCCTCCTGCGATCATTCAAAGACCCACGCCTGCGGGTGGAGCGCTCGGAAAGGAATTCCGGTCCGGCAGCTGCGGCCCAACAGGCCATGGACCTTGCCCACGGGGAGTACATCGTACGCGTCGATGCGGATGATGTGATGGATCCCGAACGCATCGCCCTTCAAGTGGCGTTCATGGATGCAAGGCCGGAAGTGGACATCGCGGGTACGTACTACCGTCGACTGGAGGACGGCACGATCGTGAAAAGGCCGGTGACCCATGAGGAGTGCCTCGTGGAACTCCTCTTCGGCGTGGCGGTGCTGCAGACCACGAGCATCCTTCGCCGGTCCAGCCTGGTGCGCCACGATGTTCGGTACGGGTCGGATTGGCCGCACTACGCGGAGGATTGGATGTTCCAGGCAAAGGCCGCGAAGCACCTGCGATACGCGAACCTGGATGCGGTGACGATGTCCTACAGGACCAGTGCCAATGGGGTTTCATCCGGTCGTGATCGGGCCGCTGAATTGCCGGAGCGCATCGCCTTCGCGTTCGAGCAACTCGGTTGGCCGGTACCGACCGATGAGCAAATGGACCTGCACCTCATGGCGCTCAACATCTTCAGAAAGCCTGTCGATGCACGAACGGTGCTGGCCATGAAGGCATGGCTGGATGGCCTTGTGGCGCGCAACGTAAGCACCGGAAGGTTCGGATCCCAGGCGCTTCAGCAACGCCTCGATCGCATCTGGGATGATCTGCTCTTCGCTCTTCCGCGTTACGGACGAAGCCCGGTGTTGGCCTATCAAAAGGCCGGAGGCCGGATGTCGTTGGCGCGTTGGTACTACGTGTTCCGAACCCTTTTGAGCCGTTGACGGGCGTATCCATGAAGGAACTCTGGCTCTTCACAAGGCAATACCCGCAGGGCAGGGGAGAAGCGTTCCTTCAACATGCCCTGCCCGTGTGGAAGGCCCGGTTCGAGCGCGTGCGGGTGATCCCCATGTTCAGCGGTGAAGGGGCCACCGCATTGCCCGAAGATGTGGAATTGGTCGAGCTCTGGCCTTCGGATCCACACGCCACCATCAACGGGATGCGCATGGTGGCCAGGATGCATGAGCTGCTGAAGGTGTTGCGCTGGCATGGCCCCCTGGGCGGAAGGGCGTGTCGGGAAGTGCTGAGCCATGCCCGCCAATTGCTGCACAAGGCGGATGTCGTGCAGGAGCGATTGATGCCTGCTTATGACCCTTCCTCAGTGGCATTGCTCTCCGTCTGGATGGAGGATTGGCCGGTCGTCCTAAGCATACTGAAGGACCGTATACCAGGGCTGGGGTTCACCATGATGGGCCATGGTTGGGACCTGTACGAGCACCGGCGCGCGTCGGGCACGATCCCGTACCGGCGGTCGCAAATGGAGGCTGCGGACACTGTTCTCGCGGTCTCGGAACGCGGGGCGGCACACCTCAAGAACAGCTTTCCGATGTTCGCGGACAAGGTCCGGATGGTGCACCTCGGCACTCCGGATCATGGCATGGGGCCTTTGCCTGGGCAGCCCGACCTCCACGTGGTCAGTTGCAGCTACCTGCGGCCCCCGAAGCGAGTGGACCTCATTGCGCAGGCGCTTCGTTCAGTCGAACGCAACGTGCATTGGACGCACATCGGGGATGGGCCCGGGCGCGGGCGGATCGAGGAACTGATCAGGGAACTTCCCGCGCACATCTCGGTGGAAATGAAGGGGACTATCGGGAACGACGAGCTCTTGAGCTGGTACAGAACAACTCCGGTGGACCTCTTCCTTCACTTCAGCGATAGCGAAGGTGGGGTCCCGCTGGTACTGCAGGAAGCGGCAAGCTTCGGTATCCCGTTGATGGGGAATGATGCAGGCGGGATCAATGAGATCGTGCTGCCTGCCACCGGCCACCTGGTACCGGTCGCTCCGACCCCGGAGGCCATCGCACACCTCATCGATGCATTCCCGGCACAGGACCGTCGGCAGCGTTACTACAGGGAGGAGGTGCGAAATTTCTGGCGGAAGCAGTTCGAGGATGTACGGAATTTCGGTCGGATCGCGGACCTGTTTTGATCCCAGGGTCCTATCCGGATGCCCGGAGGGAGTCTTGGGTCCTGTTCTCTGTCGGCCAGCGTCCATGCACAACCGCTACATTGGTCCGATGAAAAGCTCGCCTGGCATACCGGGACCCCCAGTGCCCGCCATTGCACGGAGTTGCCCCATCAGCTCCGGTTCGTGCATCGGACCCGGACCTGCCTGTCCAACGGATCCATGTTCATGCTGCGCCCTGGGAACGGGTGGATCGATCGTTCCGTGCCCATGAAGAAGCTCCTGATCGTCATCGGCGCACGCCCGAATTTCATGAAGGTCGCCCGGTTCCGGCAAGTGGCCGAAGCACGCGGTGGCTGGCAGGTGGTGCTCGTACACACCGGCCAGCACTTGGATGACAGGATGAGCACGGTGTTCTTCGAACAGTTGGGCATGCGACCGGATCACGCATTGGGGATCCAGTCGGAGACCCCCAACGGAAGGATCGCGCAGATGATGCTTTCCCTCGAGCCACTGCTCTTGAAGGAGCGGCCGGACCTGGTGATGGTGGTCGGTGATGTGGACAGCACGTTGGCCGCAGCACTCACCTGCAACAAGATGAAAGTGCGGCTGGCCCATCTGGAAAGTGGCCTGCGCAGCCGGGATCGCGCCATGCCGGAAGAGTTCAACCGCATCGTCACGGACCGCGTCGCACAGGACCTCTTCGTAACGGAACCAAGCGGTGTGGCGAACCTGAGGGAGGAAGGCCGTGATGAGGCCGACATCCACCTGGTAGGGAACACCATGATCGACAGCCTGGTGGCGTTTGAGCCGCTCATCCAGGCATCGGATGTGCTGGATCGATGGGGATTGAACGACCGGGCATTCGCGTTGATGACCATGCATCGCCCGGCCACGGTCGATGATCCAGCGGAACTTGAGAAGATGGTCCAACTCATGGCGGTGGTCGCCCGGGACCGGACGGTGGTCTTTTCAATGCATCCCCGCACCGAGAACAACCTGCGTCGGTTCGGCCTGTTCGATCGACTCAACGCGATCCAAGGTGTGCAGCTGCACGGTCCCATGGACTATTTCGCGTTCCAGAAGCTCATCGCACATAGTGAAGTGGTGATCACAGATAGCGGTGGGATACAGGAGGAGACCACCTACCGCAGGGTGCCGTGCCTTACGCTTCGGGCCAATACGGAGCGACCGATCACTGTCGCGGAGGGGTCCAACGAACTTCTCCCATTCAGCATCGAATTGCTCAGCGAGGCCCTGGATCGGATAAGGGCCGGCCGTTACAAGCAGGGCCGGATCCCCCATCTTTGGGACGGTCGTGCCACCGAGCGGGTATTCGATGTGCTGGACCGCGTGCCTTGATCCTCTACCTCACGTACAACGATCAGCCGTCCGGGGTCTACTGGAGCCAGGTCACCGATGTGGTGGCCCATCTCAATTCGCTCGGTGGTGCACGCGTGCGCCTGGTGGCCTTGGTCTCACTGCGAAATTACCGGGCCACGCGCAGGGCGATACGGGATCACATGGCGGATGCCATCGTACTGCCCATGGTGCCACGGGCACGCAACTGGAGGATCAACTCCCTTTGGGTGGCCTGGCTGTGCAGGCGCCTCAAGCCGCACGGCATCATCGGCCGCGGTGTATTCGCCACCGCCCTGGCGTTGCGAATGCGGCAGCAAGGCCTTACCGGCCGCGTGTGTTATGATGGGCGCGGTGCGTATGCCGCCGAATGGGAGGAGTACCGCGTGGTGAACGACGACCGGTTGATCGCGCAATTCCGGCCCTTGGAAGCCGCCGCTGTGAACGATACCGACATCCGACTGGCCGTGAGCGAAGCCCTGGTGGCCCACTGGAAGGACCGGTACGATTACGATGCCGATGAGCATGTGGTCGTCCCATGCACCCTGGGCAAGGGCTCGAGCCGCTCGGGCGGTCCGTTGGAAGTGCCGATCCGGACGTCACTCGGCTGGGGCGCAGCGGACATGGTCCTGGTCTATTCCGGCAGTACCGTGGGGTGGCAGTCGTTGGCCTTGTTGGAAGAGGTGCTCGTGTCCTGGCTGGGTCGTTCGTCAGCCAACAAATTGTTGTTCCTGAGCCGGTCGGACCTGCACGCCTCCGTGCTTCAGCAACGGTTCCCGGACCAGGTGGCGCAGCGCTGGCTCGATCATGCGCAAGTGAAGAGCGCGCTTGCCGATTGCGATATGGGGGTGTTGATCCGCGAGGATACCGTCACCAACCGTGTGGCATCGCCCACCAAATTCGCCGAATACCTCAGTGCGGGGTTGCCGGTGTTGATATCCGAACGCCTCGGGGACTTCAGTGAACTGGTGCGCACCGAGCGGATCGGTCAGATACAGCGTCGGGATCATCCCCTGGTTGAGGTCATTCATCCGGATGCAGGGGAACGCGACCGGTTGCGTGCATTCGCGGACCGTCATTTCTCCAAGCATGCGTACAACGCGCAGTACCAACAACTCATCCGTTGTCTGGAACGGTGATGCGGGCTTGGTAACTTCGCGACCGCATGACACCAAACACGAACGTGCTGATCACCGGTGGGGCCGGCTTCATCGGGTCCGCGCTCAGCGCACATCTCACCCGTTCCGGGTACACGGTCCACGTGTTGGATGATCTTTCGTTCGGCACCAGGCAGCTCGCCGGGGTGCCCGATGAACGATTCTTCCAGGTCGATATCCGGAACAGGGAAGCAACCGCCGAAGTGATCAGGACGGTCGGGCCGGCGTGGGTGCTGCACCTGGCGGCCATCCACTTCATTCCATATTGCAATGCACACCCGCAGGATGCTGCGGACATCAATATCAACGGCACGATCAACGTACTCGACGCATGTGCCGAGGTGGGCACGGTGCGCCAGGTGTTCGTGGCGAGCACAGCGGCGGTGTATCCCATAGCCGACGGTGCCATGGCCGAGGATCATCCCCACGGTCCGATGGACATCTACGGGATCACGAAACTCGCCACAGAGAAACTTGCGAGCGAATTCCACCTGCGCAGCGGTATTCCGACCGTCGTCGGCAGGTTCTTCAACGCGTTCGGTCCGAACGAGACGAATCCTCACCTGATACCGGAGATCCAGCGTCAGGTCCTCGACGGCGCAAGGACCCTCCGATTGGGCAATCTTGATCCGAAACGCGATTTCATCCATACCGAGGACATGGGGCGCGCGATCCTGGCGCTGCTGGAAGCCGGGGTCCAGGGCTACGATGTCTTCAACATCGGCCGCGGGATCGAATACAGCGTACGCGAGATCGTCGAGGCGTTCGAACGTGCCCTGGGTGGACCATTGACCATTGAGGTGGACCCCGCCCGGGTGCGGAAGGTGGAACGTATGCACCTGCTCGCCGATGTTTCCAAGCTGAAGGCACGCACCGGTTGGGAGCCACGATGGGGGATCGACGAAGGTGTGGCGACGTTGTTGAAGGAGCACGCTCCGTCCTGATGGTGGCGGTCCACATCGCGGTCTGCACGGACGGCGTCTTTCCGGAAGCCGTGGGCGGGATGCAGCGTCACTCGCGCCTCCTTGTGGAGCACCTGGCAGGCATTCCCGGACTTCGGATCACAGTGGTCCATCCCCACCAGGAAGGGATCTTCGCCTCGTCACCGAATGTTCAGGAAGTCGTCATCCCAGGGATCGACCCGGACCGCTTCTATCTCCGCGAGTTGCGACGCTACAGCGCACGTACCGCCGATGCTTTGGACGGCATCCGACCGGATGTGATCCTCTCCCAGGGCTTCTGCCTGTGGAAGGACATCGAGCGGTTCGCAGACCGGACGATCGTTCATCCCCATGGGCTGGAGATGTTCCAAGGGCTCACAGTAAGGGATCGGATCATCGGTGCGCCGTTCAGGGCGATGTTGCGGTATGTGGTGCGCCGCAGCCGTGCCACGGTCTCCCTCGGCGGCAAACTCACGCCCATCCTCGAACGGTGTGCGTCCGGCTCTCGTGGTGAAGTGGTCGTCATCCCCAACGCGGTGGATGTGCCGGAGCAGCCACTGCCATATCCGCGGCACAACGCTCCGGTCCAATTGCTCTTCGTGGGGAGATTCGCGTTCAATAAAGGCCTCGATCTCCTTATCGAGGTCGCTGGCCGGTTGGAGCGCAATGGCATGGGAGAACGGGTGGTGTTCAAGCTTGCCGGTGATGGCCCGCTGCTGGGCCGGTTGCGTGAGCGTGGCACACCCGGCAATGTGGAACTTATCGGGCGCGTTGATGATGACCGTCTTGCCACGCTGTACCAGGATTGCGACGCACTGGTGCTGCCGACGCGTTTCGAAGGCATGCCCACGGTGGTACTTGAGGCCATGGCACGCGCGCGGCCCATCATCGTCTCCGATGTCGGTGCCACGGCCGAACTGGTGGACGAGCAGAACGGTCACTTGATCCCGCCCGGGGACGTGGATGCACTGCACGATGCGATCGTCGCATTCAGTGCACGTTCCGTGGAGGAAAGACAGGTGATGGGCCTGCACGGGCACGCAAAGGCCCTTGCACGGTTCAGCTGGCCCGCAGTGGCCGGTGTATTTCGTGATCTGTTCGAACGCATCGCCGACGAAAGGAAGTCAAGTGTGGCTCCTGTCAACGGCGGTCCGGGAACACATGGTTGACCTATTTTGGCCAACGAATGACCAGCGCACGGAAAGAAGGGCTCGCGGAAGGTAGGTTGGTCTCGATCATCGTTCCGAGCTACAACAAGGAGCGCTTCATTCCGGGAACGATACGGTCGGTGCAGGCCCAGACATATCCGCATTGGGAGCTTCTGGTGGTGGATGATGCCTCCACCGATGGTACGGTCGCGCTGGTGAAGGCTGAAGCGGATCGCGATCCACGGATCAAGCTCTTCGCATTTGACGAGAACAAGGGAGCGAACCATTGCCGCAACAAAGGCATTGAACTCGCTTCCGGCAAGTACATCGTCTTCCTTGATGCGGATGACATCCTTGCGCCCGATTGTCTGGAGCAACGCGTTGCGACGATCTACAAGAGCGGATACGATTTCTGCGTGTTCACCATGCATGTCTTCCACGAGAAGGTGGGCGATAGCAACCACGGGTGGATTCCGGACACGGAGCGACCACTTGCGGATTTCTTCATGCACAAGCTGCCATGGTCCATCATGCAACCCATCTGGCGGACGGATCGGATGCGTGAGCTCGGTGGGTTCGATGAGTCGTTCTCTCGCCACCAGGATGTGGACCTTCACACACGTGCCTTGCTCAGAAAAGGGGTGGCCTGGAAGCAGGTCGTGGGCCGTCCGGATTGCTTCTATCGCATCTCTGATGAGCGCAAGAACTACGATGCCTTCGGGCTTGTCGGGCGCTGGACGGACTCGGCGATCAAGTACTACTTCAAGTTCCTGCCCGCCGCCAAGGAGCGCAACATGGCCCCACTGCTGCTCGGCATCATCAACAAGACCTATCTGCAGATCCTCTACCACCGCAAGATCGGCGGGCTCGATGACCGACAGTTCGCGGAATTGGAGAAGAAGCTTCTGGATCCGCGGATCATCGCAGGGTTGAGCGTGTGGAAAAGAGCGCTGTTGAAGGCATCCAGGGCCTACAACCTCATGCCGATCCGGATCCCTGGCGTGAACAAACTGTTCGACACGTTGCTGGTGCAATGAGTGGACGCACGATCACTTGCCCAGCATCCTCCTGAGCCGCTCGGCACCTTTGAAACCCAACAGGCGATGTGCAAGGATGTATCCACTGCCGGAGGTCTGTGATCGTCCGGGCGAAAAGTCCTTCGGGAGCGTGCGATGGAGCATCGCCAGGGCGGCTTCCGGGTCGTGGCCGTGCAGCACGCGGATGCTGTCGAAGATCACCTGGTCGAACGGCCGCATGTCACGCTCACTGTGCACCTGCCGTACGTGGTCGCGGATGCGCACACGCAGGTCGATGAAGCGTTTCCAATTCGACGCGAGGTTGGTATGCGAAATGCTCTCCCTGCGTTGATGGATCTCGGTGTTCACCGCATCGTCGAACTCGATGGTGGCCCCGTTCCTGAGGAGTCGGAAAAGCAGATCGTACTCCTGGCTGCTGCCCAGTTCCTCATCCCAACCGTTCACCGAGAGTACCGCGCTTCTTTCCCACAGGTTCGGTGATGTGATGCTGAGTCGCTGGCACATCAGGTCCATCCATATGTCGCGCTCCCCGGGGCGCTGCACCACTTCCCGCACAGGTGACCCATCGAAGGAGATGGTCCTGAAGCTGCCCACCAGCACAGTGGGCCTGGTGCGCTGGACAAGTTCCGACTGGTGTTCCAGTTTCTGTGGGGCCAACCGGTCGTCCGCATCCAGGAATTGGATGTACGCACCGCTCGCTGCGGCCAGGCCTTTGTTGCGTGCCGCCGCCGCTCCAGCATTGGGTTGTTGGATCGACCGTACCGGAAGTGAAAGGCGTTCCGCGGTTCGTTCCACGATGAGGCAGGTATCGTCCGTGCTGCCGTCATCCACACAGATCACCTCAAGGTTCGTAAAGCGTTGTGCCTTCACGCTTTCAAGGCAGCCTTCAATGTGCCCGGCTGCATTGTAACACGGTATGATCACGGAGATCAGCATGCTCACCCGATCGAAGTTGTCATGGATCCGGGTCTTAGCGCGAATAACAGCATCGGAACCTGGTGGTGACCGTTGTGGCCGAAACACCTGCTGTGGTACATGAGGAGTTGCCCACCCAACGGGCCTGGCCATCCGAGTTGCCCGCGTCGTTCGTCCATTCCCAATTGCCTGTCATGGCCTGCACGCCGAGCGCGGGTCCATTCACGCACGCCACGTACCATTCCCCCCAGGAGCAAAGCCGACGTCCTTGGTCGGCGCAGAGCTCGATCGCCGCGAAGAAGTCCCGGTTGCCCGCGGGATGCTCCACCTGGTCGATGCAATGCCCGTCATTCATGGCGACCATGCCGGTGGGACAATCCCGAAGGGAATGCACCGGCCCGTTCAGCACCTGGAATGCGGATCCGTCGAACACGACCGAGAACATTGCACCCGCCGTGACGGATGCCCCATCAAGAGCCTCATCAGGCCCGTAGGTGACCGGATATGGCCCATGCCCATTGATGGTGATCGCCACAGGACCGGGCACTGTTCCCGGGGCCCGCACGACCAGCTGCGTGCCGAGGTCCGGTGCTCCGTCCAGACCTGCGACCTCCATCGTCCAATCCGAACCGCTCACACTGTTGGCGAGCCGATATGTGCCTGCCTGTTCGACACCTGCGGAAAGGGCATCCGCTGCATTCGTGGATTGGGCCAGGCCGGATACCCGTCGATCGGAGGGGTCCTGGCCCACCAACCGGATACCACCATCCACCCGGACCTGGGCGCCCAGCAACAGAGGCAGCATGCAGGTGAAGGCGGTCGCTATGGTCAAACGGATCACCATCTATCGGACATGATAGCAACAGCGGGTCGATCCCGTGACCGTGGGGAGGATGGCCGTTGTCCGTTGGCTCATGCAGGTCAAGGCCCCCACCTGGCCGATGGTATGCGTATGGTTCGCGGTATCATCTACCCATTCCCACGCCACGTTCAACTCCGCCAATTGATCGCTGAACCGCGAACAACCCGTGTAGAACTCATCCCATGTACACAAGCGACCACCGTGCTCCGAGCAGTGGCTTGCGGCTTCATAAAAGCCCAGACCGGTCACAACGGTGCTGTCCACGCAGACCTGATCGTTGATGGCCACGGTACGCGGCGGACAACCCCGACGACCCGGCGCCAACAACAGGGGTCCTGCCGCCCTCATCATGATCTCGCAGATCGACCCCGCACGGATCTGACCCGCCAATGGTGACAACCCGTCCGGTCGAAGGAGGGGTTCCGGGGCGCTTCCGTTCAGTCGAAGGAAAACACGGCCGCTCACCTCCTGTGGAGCGTTGAAGTGGAGCATGATGTCCGTCTGGCCTCCGTCGCTCGGAATGGGCGTGGTGAGGGAAATGGTATCTCCGTTCAGGGAGGCTTCGGCCCAGGTGGCCATCCCCCGCACGGCAGTACCGACGGTGATCAATTGCGTTCGTTCCGTGGGTGGGGCGATCCCGTCCACACCGCGTTCCGCATCAGCGCCAATGAACCGTATGCCGCGGTCGAGCAGCACCTGCGCAACGGCCGGCCCGCCCAAACACATCACCCCGAGACCGATGGTCAACGCCCTGTACAACATCGATATCGGGCATTTTGATCCGGAGGCACGGTGGACCCATAGCCACACCCTGCCCCCTGCACAAGATCATAACCGTTGAACCCCACCCCGACCACCTTGGCATCACTGACATTGTTCGCGGCACTATCCACCCACTCCGCCTCGGGCACTGTGAGCATGAATCCGGGGAATTTACGGCACGCGGATGCCCACTCCGCGAACCGGCACAAACGCGCATTGCGCGCAGCACAAGCCAGGTTCGCTTGGAAGAAGCCGGTGGCGGCATGCGACGAATCCTCGATGCACAGATCACCGGCGGCAGGGGAAAAGCCTGCTGGACATGTTCGCGTTACTTCATTCAGCAGCACAAAGGCGCTGCCATCGTACACCATGCGTGCAGGCAACCCGATGTTCAGGTCGGCACTGTCCAACAATGCACCATCCGTACGGCGCATCGGCGCGGCCTCCAGGCCATTCAACGCCAGCGATGCCCCGGAGGCGTTCGCTTCCATCGGGATGATGGTCACGACCATCCCGACCGTGTAGGCTGTTATTGCCGGGGTGAGATCGGCAAGGAGTATCGAGGTTCCGAAAGCATCGGCTTTGGTCGTTGCCAACCGCCGCGCTGCATCAACACTTACGCCATCGCCCTGTTCCTCCGGCGAAGCGGTCCCTCCGATCGACCGTCCTTCGGCATCCATGGCTCCCAATTCCAACCGTACCGGCACCTCCAGTTGGGCGTGACCGCCTGCCGCCACACCGCTCAGAAAGAGGATCGCGCTCAGGCGCATCATAGCTTCAGCAAACGGAACACGTGCCGTTCGTTGATGCGAAGGACCAAGGCGCCGGCTCTGGTGTTCGTCAGGTCCAGCGTCATGTCGTTCCCGGTACCGACGCCCATGGAGATGCACCTGCCGGTGGCATCGTGCAGTTGCCATGTCGCGATCCGGTCATTGCCTTTGGCCAGGATCCGCACAATGTCCGATGTGACCGTCGGGCCGACAGCGAACGAAGCATCGGTACCGGCGGCCGGTACATCCGTGATGATCTGGGTGAAGGCTGTAAGGTACTCCCAAGGACCGGCGTCGGAGCCGGCCACCAGATCCTGTCCTGGCATGGATACTCCCGGTATATAAAGCCACGGGCCGGAGGTCGTCCCCGAACTGTGCAGGACGAGATCGGCCGGATCCCCACCGTTCAATTCTGTGGGGTCGTAATGCAATACCATGTCCAATGCGTTACCAGGAACGGGGGATGCCTGCAAGCGATACCACCGTGCGATACTCTCGATGCTTCCGTTGGCGAGCAATGGAGTATGCCCCCTCACCAGGTCGAAGGTCCCCAAGGCTGCAGGCATTGTGAGCACAAGACCAAGTCCGCCGGGGTCCACTTCGCTGAACGGAGCGGAAAGATCGCCCGCGGCATGTTCCGTGCCCGCACCGGTAATGGGTGAACCACTGGATTCCGCAATGGATGCGGTGGAGCCGAGTTCGATGAGTCCATCATTCACCAAGGTCGCGCCGGACGCGATCTGCCAGTCGATGCCTCCGATCAGTTCCACCGTGGTACCTGCGGCGATCGTCATGGTGCCGGAGGCAAGGGTCATGGTCTGCCCGAAGCTCAATGCGGTAAGTGCCGCGCATGCCACTGTGCAATAGACCCCTGGTCGCATACTTGCAAACATACGGAGATAGCGAATGGGCGGATGCCTGCGGGATGAACTGGCTAGCTTTGGCCCAAACGCGCTGCGCATGGATTGGAAGGGCTTCATATTGGACCAGATGGGTCATTTTTCCGTGTACGATGTCCCGAACCTGGTCTTCGCCATCCTGGTCGCGGCCGGTCTGGGATATGGTTCAGGCCGGTTCGGTCTCCGCGGAACTGCAGCTGATACGCGATCACTGACGGTGTGGGCCGCCGTAATGGCGCTGGGTGCGGGCATTGTCCGTTCCCAACTCGGGCTGGCCGTCGTGTTGCTCGGCATCCTACTGTTCGCTCGTCCCGGAACGCAGGAAGGGCCGCCCCGTTCAGCACTCGTACTTGTCTCCGTGCTGGGCCTCGGGTGCGGTAGCGGTGCCGCCTTGATCATGATGGTACTCGCCATACCGGCCGTGCTGTTGCTTCGCTGGTCAAGCAACCGTCGAACCTACTGACGCTCGCTGGTGGTGGATGGCATGAGGTTTCCGTTGTACCTGTTCGCCGGGCTTGTCGTGACCGCGGTGCTGAGTGCGGCCGTGCGGCGACCGTCCCACCGCCCGATGGTCAACAGCGACCTGCCTCGGCCATCGATCGAAGTGCCCTCCTGCCTCGTAGGTCCCAAGGACAGTATCCGTATCCGGTCGGTGGGAGGTGGAGGGTTGTTGATCTCCAGCGCGGCTTACGGACCGTTGCAGGAGGTGGGTGCCGATCACAAAGCACTGCCGATAACGACGGATCAGCGCAGGACCGAGCGGCTGGTGACCATCCCGACTGCCATCCCCTGGAAACATCCGTACCCGGGACAGCCCTCGGCCATGGTCTTGCGCGTTGCTGAAGTCGGGCCTGCTGGGCGACAGGGCCCCGTCGAGATGTTCACGGGCATTCTTGTGGATCACGCCGGAATGCCCATCATTTCACTCCTCGCTCCGGAGGATGCGTTCTTCGATCCGGACACGGGCATCTATGTGGTCGGCAATGCAGTGATGCACCCGACACCTGAGATGATGCTGACCCAGCAGGAGGACGGTCGCTGGTGGAAATACCCAGGGAACTATCACTTCCGTGGTAGGGAGTGGGAGCGGCATGGGCTGGTCCAGTTCATCGATGGGAATGGTGTGGATCACTATCAGGCACCGGTTCGATTGCGCGCTAACGGCCAGATGACCCGTGGCTTCCCACAACATGCATTGCGGTTGTTGTTCGACGAACCTGTTCCTGTGGAGGTGATCGGTGATGACCGGGGAGCCGTAGCGTATGTCCTGCGGGCGGCCGGCAATGACCAGATGAAGGCGATGATGCGCGATGCGCTCGCCCATGCGCTATGTGACGCACAGCCCTTCGAAGTGGCGAATGCGCGTACGTGTGCTGTCTATGTGAATGGTGCGTACTGGGGGGTGCATCAGTTGCGGCCACGCATGGATGAGAAGGAACTGGCAAGAAGGGCAGAGGTGCGGCCGAAGGAGATCGCGTTGGTGGAGGTCCGAAGCAGAATGCTGGTGGGGAAGGAGGGCGACGTGGCCGAACTGCGCGAGACGCTCGAAAAGATCGTTTCGATGGCGAAGGGACCCGACTTCATGGAAAAGGTGGAGCAGGACATCGATCTGGACGCGTTCCTGCACTACATGGCCTGTGTGCTCATTCTGGACAATCAGGACTGGCCGCACAACAACGTGAAGATCTGGCGATATACAGGGAAGGACAGCGGCGATGAGCTCCGCGACGGGAGGTGGCGGTTCATACTGAACGATATGGACCTGGGACTGGGTGCTTACGGATCTGCAGACCTTCCGTTGTTCGATCGCATCAAGGGGAATGGACCGGTTCCGGACCTGTTCCGGGCCTTGATGGGTTCGGTGGAGGTTCGTGACCGATTCGATCGGATCGTGGATGGGCTGTTGTCGGGTCCATTCTCACCGGCCATTTCCGTGGCAAGGCTGGACGCGATGATGCAGGAGATGGCACCGGAGATGCCACGCCACATCGCACGCTGGCGTCAGCCTTCGAGTATTGCACGTTGGAAGGCGGAGGTGGATAGGATCCGTACGTTCCTGACCGAACGACCCCGATACGTCGGACAGCGGGCACGAGGCTCGCTTCCGTAGATCGCCGCCATGCTGAACTTTCTGCAGCGACATATCCAGTTCTACCTCCTGATCGCCATCTGGATCGGAGCCGCGGTCACGGCTTCTCCACTGGTCTACCTGCTGCTGCCCCTTACCATCCTGCTCCTGCGCAACAAGGAGCAGTTCCCCGAGATGCTCTTCGGGTTCATCATGGTCCTTGTACTTTCCGATGTGCACAAGGATTTCCACGCGATCGCTGTCTTCAAGGGTGCCAAGAACATCTACATCGTGGCGTTGACCGCCCTGTTCCTCAACGAGACAGGGCGCTTCATCGAACTCTCGAAGATCTTCAAGATCTTCCTGCCGTTCGTTGCATACAGCTTCTTCCCGCTGTTGTTCTCTCCGGACCCCACTGTGGCTGCGCAGAAGACCCTGTCATACGCGTTGCTCATACTCGTGGTACCGAACTACGTGTTGTACAGCTTTCGCATGCAGGGGTGGGCCTTCTGCCGCAACCTGGTCTTCTTCCTGATCTTCGTCCTGCTCTTCGGACTGTATTTCAGGTACACCGGTGATGGCTATGTCAGCGGCCGGTTCCGTGGGTTCTTCGGCAATCCCAATGGGCTGGGTCTGTTCTGTTACCTCACCCTGATGCTCTTCGCCGTGGTCGATTCCTTGAACGGTAGACTATTCCGGTACTGGGAGCGCTGGTTGATCTACGGCATCGTTCTCTACTTCCTGTGGACCTCCGGTTCCAGGGCTTCGCTGATCTCCGTGTTCATCCTGTTCACCTTCCAGCGGTTCTTCTCCGGATCGGCCCTTCTGGGATTCGTCGCGCTGCTGTTCTTCATGGTGATGTTCGAGTACGTATACAGCAACCTGGGCGAGATCGCCGCATTCCTCGGCGCGGAGGAATATCTGCGCGTGAACACCCTGGAGTCCGGCAGCGGCCGCTACTTCGCATGGACCTTCGCATGGGAACGGGTCCAGGATTACTTCATGTTCGGTGGAGGCTTCGGTACCGATGAATTCGTCATGCGTAGCAACTATGATTACCTGGAGCGGATGGGTCACCAGGGAGGGGTGCACAACTCGTATCTCTCCCTCTGGTTCGATGTCGGCATCCTTGGTCTGCTGATCTACTTCCGCAGCTTCGTGCTGCTCTTCGTCAAAGCGAGCCGAAGCGCCAGCATCAGCATGGCGGTCCTGTTCTCCGTGCTTTTCTCGGTCACCTATGAATCCTGGTTGGTCGGGTCGCTCAACCCCTTCACGATCCTGCTGTTCGTTGCGCTCACACTGCTGTCGGAAGAGGAGATCGCCTTCGCCTCGCCTGATTTCCAAGGAGAGCATGCGGGACCCGAAGGATCGCTGGAACCCCGACTTACCGAAGCATAGTCCAATTTTGCCGACATGTCCAAGGGAGTGAAGAAGAAGCGCAAGGTGATCCGGTTGGTCATGGGGCTCATCCTGTTGGGTGTGCTTGCAGGGTTCGTCGGTGATCGGTTGTTGAAGCGGAAAGGACACCCCGGTCTGCGCCGGTTCGTGGCCCAGTGGGTGGGCAACTACCCAAAGAGCTTCGCGATCGAGCCGCCCCTGCTGTCCATCCACGTGGGCGACCTGGAATTGGAACGCCTGCAGAACGTGGTCAACGAAGCCCGCGAGCGAGGTGTCATCCTCCCCGAAGGGAACGAATACGTATCCGCGGAATTGACGAGCAACGGAAAGACGTTCAAGGCCAGGGTGCGGATCAAGGGAAAGATGACCGACCATGTGAAGGGCGACAAGTGGTCCTTCCGGGTGATCGCCAAGAAGGATGGCGGGTTCCTGGGCATGAGGCGTTTCTCATTGCAACACCCGGGCACACGCAACTACCTCTACGAATGGGTCCACCAGCGACTCATGCGGGGTGAGGGTATCGTCGCACTCCGGTACGGGTTCATACGTCTGGAGTTCAATGGGGAGGACCGCGGCATCTATGCGTATGAGGAGCACTTCGGTCCGGAACTCCTCGAACACAACGCGCGTGTGGATGGTCCCTTGTTCCGGTTCGATCCGGGCCTGTTCTGGCAGCACCGCCTCAACGAAATGGAAGGCGTGCGTTACGATGAGCCGTTCGCAGCATATCAGGCCGCGGCGGTCGATGCCTATGGGACCGGCGCTATCAGCAAGGATCCGAAGGCCACCCGGGATCTCGAGGAAGCGGTCGCGCTCATGAACGCCTTCCGGAATGCCGAGCTTCCCGCCTCACAAGTGTTCGATGCCGATCGTGTCGCACGCCGTCTGGCGCTGCTCGATGTGTTGGGCGGTCACAGGAGCCTCGACTGGAGCGATGCCAAGTTCTACTACGATCCGGTGCTTCGGCGCATCGAGCCGGTGGCTTATGAGAGTTTCAGTGCACACCCGATCCGTACCATCGCCGGCGCATACCAGTGGGCGGGTCGTACCGACCCTTCACAGGACCTGCACACGGCCTGGTTCAATGATCCGGTGTTGTTCAAGGCATACATCCACCACCTGGAACGTTTCTCCCGGGCAACATACATCGATAGTGCACTGCACGCCCTTGCACCGGCACTTGATACCGCATCGGCCACGGTCTACGGCGAATTCCCCTACAAGGAATTGGACGCTTCCACCTACTATGCCAACCAGCGCATCATTCGGCAGGTGCTGAATGATCCCAAAGGCTTCCATGCGTATCGGGATGGAAGGGAAGGGGATACGCTCAGCATTTCCGCGGTGCCGATCGGCTCCCTGCCCATCGAGATACACGGGATCCGCTTCGGTGATGCCGATCCGACCCCGGTGATCGGTGGCACGATCCTTCCGATCAGGCAGGTCGGCAAACCTGGCGTACCTGCCACGTTCAGGTTCCTGATGCCTGCGGGTCCGGACGAGAACATGGACCTGAGCGTGGTCTACAGCGTGCTCGGCGCGTCGGTGCGCAAGGAGGAGAAAGTGCTTCCTTTTCGGCTGCTCGACGGCGTGGGTGTATCACCGGTCGCCGGCACACCACGGTCGGACCTTCGCGCATTGCCATTCCTTTCCTTCAGCGATGACCATCGGACCATCCTGCTGAAGAGTGGTGAGTGGACGATCGATAAGGACCTGGTGATCCCTGCCGGTCTCGTGGTGAAGGGTGTGGCGCCTTTGAAGTTGGTGTTGAAAGAAGGTGCACGCATCATCAGCTCCTCGCCGGTCTTGTTGCAAGGCACCGATGAGGCCCCGATCACGATAGCGGCACCGGAAGGCGGTTCAAGCCGGGTGGTCCTTATGGGGAATGGAGGCAGGAGCGAATGGGGATATGTGCACCTTGAAGGTCCTGAAAAGGGTATGTCGGGAACCGGGGCCATGCTGCTCATCGATGGTGTCGGGTTGATCATGGATCATTGCCGGGTCACGAGCATGGCGGACGGTGGCATGATCACGGCGGTGCGTGCCGAACTGCGTATGGACCGGTGCATGGTCACCGGCGGCAGGGACCAGCTGGCCTCAGCCTTTTCCACGGTCGTGCTGGACCACTGCTCCTTCTCAGGCGCATCGGATGATTGCATCGTTGCCCGGGGAGGGGCGTTGAGGATCGTGCGCACGCAGTTGCTGAACGTGAAAGGCATCGGCCTCAAGTTGAACACGTCGGCAATGGCCACCTTGGATCTGGCGGAAGTGCAGGCCGCTGGAAAAGGCATCGAGGTCAAGGAAGGATCCGTTCTTACCGTGAAGGAGAGCAGGATCCATGCGCAAGGCGCAGGCGTGGAAGTGGCCCGGGAGGAGATGCGGTATGGCCCATCCATCGTGGACCTGCAGCAGGTGGAGATCAGTGGGTCCGTACCGGTCGCGAATGGCAAAGGGAACAAGGTGACGGTGAACGGGGAAGCGTTCCGACCCACCGGAACTGCGGATCGGCAATGAGGCATTCGTTCGTGCTCCTCTATTTTCTGGTCGCGCTCGGCGCAGCGGCTCAACGTTCGCCGTTCAATGGCCTCGAAGTGCGACCCGCGGACAGTACGGGAGCGTACACCATCCTGTTCGGCGGTCACTTCCACGGGGCAAGTACGGACCGCAGCGGATTCCCGGCAGCCACGTTGCTCGCCAATCTCGATACCATCAACGCCCTGCAGGTCAACATGGTCCTCAGCACGGGCGACCTGTTCCTGAATGCGGACAAGGACAGTGCACGTTATGCGCGTTCGTTGTTCCACGAGTTGCAGGCACCGCTATTCAACGCACCGGGAAACCACGACGTGGAAGGCAGGACCTACCTGCGCTCTTACGGCCCCACCTTCATGGTCATCGACATCGGTGAGGACCGGGTCATTCTCCTCGATACCGAGCGGGACAATGGGGACATAAAAGGGGAGCAGTTACGAATGTTGCAGGAACAGGCCGATGAAACGAAAGGGTTCCATGGCCGGGACCTCTTCATCGTTTCGCATAGACCGATCTGGGCGGAAGGGGACAAGCGGTACTCACCGCTCTTCGCGGGCAATACACGCGGGCTCGTTGAAAGCAACTACCGCAAAGAGGTGCTGCCCTTGGTGGAGCGCATCGCACAGCGTGCCCATGTCCATTGGGTCAGTGGCAGCATGGCGGGCATGGCACCGTCCAGCGTGTTCTTCCAGCAACACACCCCCGGCATCACCTACATCCAATCCGCCATTCGCAATGAGCCGAGGGATGCGCTTTTGTTGGCTCGGAAACAGGGTGGACGGCTATCCTGGTCCACGATCTCATTGACCGGACAGCAGCTCCTGCCTGCTGAAGGATACGATGCCGCATATTGGGAAGAGCACACCGGCAAGGCCGAACCGTTCAATTGGCGCCTGGTACCGTACCTCATCAAGCGAACGCTCCAGCGCCCGGAATTCTGGTACGGGATCCTCGTTGCCGCCTTGCTGGGTCGGGCGGTCCGATGGCTCTTCCGTCGGTGGCTGTGAGCGGTTGTTAGTTTTGCCGGATCAATAGCGATCACGTTCATGGCACGTATCCTCGTCACCGGCGGAGCCGGCTTCATTGCAAGCGATCTGGCGATCAAGCTGGCGGCCGACCCCGGGAATGAAGTGGTCGTCGTCGACAACCTGCTCACCGGTGATGTGGCAAAACTGCCCACGGCAGGTGTGCCGAACCTTCATTTCATCAAGTGCGATGTCAACCGATTCGAGGACATCAGCAGCGTGTTCTATGCGTACCGCTTCCAGCACGTCTTCCATTATGCGGCCGTGGTGGGGGTGAAGCGCACCACGGACAATCCGGTGATGGTGCTGCGCGATATCGATGGCATCCGCAATGTGCTCGACCTATCCAAGAACACCGGCGTGCAGCGCGTCCTGTTCTCATCATCCAGCGAGGTCTACGGCGAGCCGGTGGAGATCCCGCAGAACGAACGCACCACCCCGCTCAACTCGAAGCTGCCATATGCGATCGTGAAGAACATCGGAGAGGCATTCCTCCGTTCCTACGCCAAGGAATACGGTCTCGAGTACACGGTGTTCCGCTTCTTCAATACATACGGGCCCAAACAGAGCCGTGACTTCGTCGTCTCCAAGTTCCTGCGGGCCGCCATGGCCAACGAGGACATCACGATCTACGGCGATGGCAGCCAGACCCGGACCTTCTGCTACATCGATGACAACGTGGACGCCTGCCTCAACGCATTCCACAAGCGGTTGGTGATCAACGACGTGGTCAACATCGGCTCGGATGTGGAGATCACCATCAAGGAATTGGCCGAACTCATCATCGAGCTCACCGGGAGTTCATCCCGCATCGTGCATTTGCCACCGCTGGAAGAGGGCGACATGACCCGGCGCATGCCCGATGTCACCCGCATGAAGGAATTGCTGGGACGGGACCTGCTGCCGCTGCGCACCGGATTGGAACGCATCATCGCCGGCATGCCGTCCAGGGACTGATGTGCGGCATCGCTGGGATAGTCGGCCTGGACAGGATCGAAGCACCCGAAGCAGTGGTGGCCCGCATGACAGGGGCCATTGCCCACCGGGGGCCGGACGCATCAGGCACGTGGCGCGGCGCGGATGCCGTGCTGGGCCATCGTCGCCTCAGCATCATCGACCTGTCCGAGGCTTCGAACCAACCCTTTCACAGCAGCGATGGGCGTTGGACCGTCGTCTTCAATGGCGAGATCTACAACTACCGTGAACTGCGCTCGGAGTTGGGGACAGGCACGACACCGTATGCCTTCCGCACAGGTTCGGACACGGAAGTGCTCCTTGCGGCATGGTCCCGGTGGGGCGTGCAATGCCTTCATCGGTTCAAAGGCATGTTCGCATTCGCCATCCATGACGCGCACAATGGTGAGGTCTTCCTCGTCCGCGATCGGATGGGCATCAAGCCGTTGTACCACCATCGCACGGAAAGTGGGCTGCTCTTCGCTTCTGAGATCCGGTCGCTCTTCGCCTCAGGGCTTGTGCCGCGCCGGTTGGATCGCACGGCACTGGTGGATCAGCTTCGGTACCAGACCGTCCACGCACCGGCGACGATCATCAAGGATGTTCACATGCTCCAGGCGGGCCATTACATGCGCATCGGGAAGGGTGTGATCGATGAGGTAAGGTGGTACGATCCGGTCTCCGCGAGTTCAGACCTGGCGCGTGACCTCTCCCCGGAGGAGGTGTTGCGTGAGGTGAGCGATCGATCGTCCAGGGCCGTGGAACGGCGCATGGTCGCGGACGTGCCGTTCGGCGCATTCCTTTCCGGCGGGATCGACTCCAGTGCCATCGTCGGTCTTATGGCGCGCAGCAGCACTGCACCCGTGCATACGTTCTCCGTGGTGTTCGATGAAAGTGAATACAGTGAGGAGCGCTTTGCCAGGCTGGTCGCACGGCGATTCAATACCGATCACACGTCCATCCTGCTGAAGCCCGCGGAAATGCTTCGACTGCTGCCGGATGCGCTGGCCGCCATGGACCATCCCAGTGCGGATGGCCCCAATACCTATGTGGTCTCGAAGGTGACCAAAGAGGCCGGTGTCAGCATGGCCTTGAGCGGCCTTGGTGGCGATGAGGTCTTCGCAGGCTACCCTGTCTTCCGTCGTACGGTCGCACTGTGGCACCGGCGCTGGGTCACCACCGTACCTGTATCCCTGCGTAAGGGAGTGGCCGCGTCCCTCCGGCGATTCCGTCCTTCGATCAAGAGCACCAAGATCGGTGACCTCCTCATGGCACCGGGTTTCGGGGTTGCCGATACCTATCCCGTTTCGCGTCTCACGTTCTCGGATCATGACCTCCTGGCGCTCCTGGACGATCAGGGCTTACCGGAGAACCAGGTGGGCCGCATCATCCACGGGATCCTTGACACGGACCACGGGAACAGGCTCCCCATGCTCAGCCAGGTCTCGCTTGGCGAACTTGCCACCTACCTGCAGAACGTGCTGCTCCGCGATACGGACCAGATGAGCATGGCCCATGCCCTGGAGGTGCGGGTGCCGTTCCTGGACCATGAACTCATCGAGTTCGTCCTGGGTGTGCCCGATGCCCGGAAGTACCCGCACACCCCGAAAGAATTGCTCACCTCGGCATTGAAGGACCTGTTGCCCAACGAGGTCATCGACCGTCCCAAAATGGGTTTCGTGATGCCTTGGGAGCTGTGGATGCGCGAGGAACTTCGCACCTTCTGCGCCGAACGCCTGCAACGCCTGGGGGCTCGGTCCGTGTTCCGCAAGGGAGCGGTGATGGTGCTTTGGGAGCGGTTCCTGGCCCGGGATCCCCGCGTGAATTGGTCCCGGCTCTGGTCGTTGGTGGTCCTGCAGGATTGGTTGGAGCGCCATCAGGTCGAGGAATAGCACAAATGAAAAAGAGGGCCGAAACCCTCTCTTCCATGTTCTTCCTGAAATGGATCAGAACTTCGCCCGGGACTTCCGTCCGACCCGCTTGTTGCCACGGATCCAGTTGTACCGCTGGCGATAGAAGTTCGATTGCCCCCGTAGCACGTAGCTGTATGTGAAGGTCATCGTCAGGTAGCTGTCATTGTGGGTGGGATCGCCACGGATACCGCCTGCATCATAGTTCCGGGGATCAGGCAGCGAGGGGTCCAATGCGTATGCATAGGAGCTCTGGTTCGCAAGGTCCACCGCCAACTGGCTTGGCAGCAGGGCGGGGTCCGCATACACGGTGCTGGCGTCATCCAAGTAATCCGTGAAGGTCGTGCGCCATCCCATGTCCCAACCGATCCGGTGCCTGCGTTTCATGGTGAAGTGGAATCCGAGACCTGCCGGTATCGACACGCCGAGGGAGGAGTAATCCGCCAGCTCCGTATTCAACGGACGCAATTCATAGAAGTCACCTTCGCGGTTGATCTGTCCCTTCGGATTCTGGTAGAAAAGGCCCACGCCCACGTAACCGAACAGGCGGAAGTCAGTGCGATAACGGCCACGTCCGCCCAGGTCATTGTCCTGGAAGATGGTGAACTCCGGCCGCACATACCACTCGAACATGTCGTTCCGGAAATTCAGGTTACGGCCTACACGCGGACGGTAGGTCGACAGTTCATCCGCACCTTGGATCCGCAGGTACATGATCCCCGAATTGATGGAGATCAGCCGATTGATCTTGCGCCGTGCAAAGCCACCCACTGCCCAGCGGGTCTGGCTCAGTTTCATGTCCCACACGAAGTCACGGCGGGGTTGGTCCTTGCCGCCCATTTCCCCAAGGTAGTTCGCGCCCCCCAAATGGATGCCGACATCCCAGGCATACTGGGCATCGGCCTTGGGCAGTCCGATCAGGAGAAGCCCTGCGGCAATGACAAAGCGTGTACAGGAACGGATCATCGGCAGTAGAGTAGGTCTTCGGTCAATTCGACAAACTTAGTAAAGATCACTTTGTCCGGATAGCACCGGCGGTCCTTGGGATATCAACAGCATCTGGATCGAATGTGGAAAGGGCGTTGCTGGTACATTTGCCCCCGACCGGAATGGAACAGGGGAACAGGGTTGTACGGATGTTCGGTGTGCGGGTTCCGCTGGTGCAGGCGGGCATGCTCTGGTGTTCCGGCTGGCGATTGGCCTCGGCGGTGAGCAACGCCGGTGGATTGGGTGTGATCGGCGCAGCTTCCATGTATCCGGAGGTGTTGAAGGAGCACGTGCGCAAGTGCAAAGCCGCCACGGACCGGCCATTCGCGGTGAATGTTCCGTTGCTCTATCCGAATATCGAGGAGCACATGGCCACGATCATCGCAGAGAAGGTGCCCATCGTCTTCACCTCCGCGGGTGATCCGAAGGCCTGGACCGGTCGTCTGAAGGAGAATGGCGTCACCGTGGTGCACGTGGTAAGCAGCCGGAAGTTCGCATTGAAGGCCCAACTCGCAGGTGTGGACGCGGTCGTCGCGGAAGGATTCGAGGCAGGTGGACACAATGGGCGTGAAGAGACCACGACCATGGTCCTCGTTCCCATGGTGAAGGATGCGGTCGACATTCCTGTGATCGCCGCCGGAGGTATCGCCGATGGTCGTTCCATGCTGGCTGCCATGGCCTTGGGAGCGGATGGCGTGCAGGTCGGCAGTCGCTTCGTGTGTTCTGAAGAGTCCTCGGCACACCAGGCGTTCAAGGAGCGGGTGGCGGCGGCAGGGGAAGGGGATACGATGCTGACATTGAAGGAGTTGACACCGGTACGATTGCTCAAGAACGGGTTTGCCCAGGAGATCCTGGCTGCGAATGCGCGGTGCGCTTCGGTGGATGAGCTGAGGACCCTTCTTGGCAGGGCCCGGGCCAAGGCAGGCATGTTCGAAGGCGACCTGGAGAACGGCGAATTGGAGATCGGCCAGGTGAGTGGTAGGGTGGACAGGATCCTTCCTGCCGCGGCGATCGTGGAAGAGATCATGGCCGAGTTCCGCTCCGGGGCCGCAGCGCTCAAGGTGATGCACGAGTCCACCGCGGAATGAGGGGGCACGTACGGCAACATAACGGCCTGTCCGTGCGTCTTTATCCTGTGTACCGTCCTAGTGTCCCTGGTACCGGTCCGTACCGTTCCGCCCTGTTGTGCCTGGCCGTACTCACCGCCCTTCTTGCACAGGCGGTGGTGCTGGACCCGCCACAGTTGCGTTGTGCTTCAGTGAATGTTGCAGGGGATGTTACCCTCACATGGACGCCGATCGTCGATCCCGGTGGGGACTTTCAAGCATACGAGGTTTACCATTCCAACACTGCTGGAGGGCCATTCTCGCTGATGTATGCGATCAATGTGCTCGGCCAGGCCACACAATTCCACGCAGGCGCAGGTGCCGATGCCGGGCCACAGTTCTACTACATGACCACCGTATCGAACTCGGTCCCATCGGAGACCTCTGTTCCGAGCGATACGGTCGCGACCCTCTTTCTGGAAGTGTTCCAAAGCACGCCGCTGGGCAGTGCCAACCTTTCCTGGAATGCCGCTTCGCTCTCGGCCACTGCTGCTGACGAGTTCTCCGTCTGGCTGGAATACCCCATCGGTACCTGGACCCTGCTGGGCGCCGTGGATACCGCGATCTTCACCTATCAGCACGTGGTCTCCGTGTGTGAGGATTCGCTCACCTTCCGCATCGGTTCGATGGACGCGTCCGGCTGTATTTCCTTCAGCAACCTTGAGGGCGATGTGTTCGCGGATGCCACTCCGCCTTCCATGCCGGTGCTCACCACCGTCACAGTGGATACGCTGACCGGGCTTTCGATCGTCGATTGGGACCCGAGTCCCGAGCCGGACACGGACGGGTACATCATCGTGTGGGTCACACAAAGCGGTGGGGTCATCATCGATACCGTTTTCGGGCAGAACAACACCTCCTACACATGGTTGGCCAGTACGCCTGGTCTCGGGCCGGAATCGTTCACCGTGGCCGCGTTCGATACCTGCGAGGTGGGTACACCACCCAGTCCGAATACAAGCGCGACCAGGGCGCCGCACACCACCATGCATGCGGAGGCCGAATATGACCGATGTGCCACGAGCATCGCGCTGAACTGGTCGCCATACGTGGGCTGGCCGGTCCAGACCTACCAGGTGTTGGTGCAGGTGGATGGTGGGCCATGGTCCATCCTGACGAACGTTCCGGCCGGGGAGACCTCGGTGGAACATGCCGTTGTCGCTGGTCGTGCCTATTGTTACGTGATCAAGGCTGTTCAAGGATCAGGGCTTCCCGCGTCACTCTCGAACAAGGTCTGCCTGGCCACGGACTACCCATCCGTACCGGCCTTCAATTACCTGCGCACGGTAACGGTCTCCGGAGAGGATCGCATCACCGTGGTCGATAGCGTGGACATGTCCGCATCCGTGCGGCAGTACCGGTTCGAGCGTTCGGACAATGGAGGACCGTACCAGGTGGTCGGTACGGTAGCAGGCGATCTGGGACCGGTCATTTCCATTGAGGACACCGATGTTTCTCCAGGGGACACGGGGTATCGGTATCGGGTCGTGGTCGAGGACAGTTGTGGGAATGGTACGGTCACGAGCAACATCGGGGGAAACATCATTCTGCGCGCCCGACCGCTCCTCTCCGGCCACAACGACCTGGATTGGAACGGTTATGCGGATTGGGGGGGCACTGTTGGTGGGTACCGCGTCTTCAGGATGATCGACGAGGGACCCATGGCACTGATCGGCACCGCGCCGGCGGATCCGTGGGTCTACAGCGATGATGTGCAGGACCTGACCGCGACGAATGGTCGTTTCTGTTATTACGTCCAGGCTCTGGAAACAGGTAATCCTTCCGGTGTCGATGCCACCTCTGAGAGCAATGTCGTGTGTGCCGTTCAAGAGGAACTTGTGTACATCCCGAATGCATTCGTGGTGGGCGGGGCCAATCCTGTGTTCGGTCCTGTGCTCGCCTACGCGGATGTCACGGATTATGAGTTGACGGTGATCAATCGCTGGGGGCAGGTCATCTGGACCACGGATGATCGCAACGAACCGTGGGACGGGACCGTGGACGGCGATCGCATGCCCATCGGTGTGTACGGGTATTTCTGCAGCTTCTACAATGGCGCTGGTCGGCGGGTCGAGCGAAGAGGTACGGTCACCCTCCTGACCGCTGTGGAGTGATCGGCGGATCCCGTTCTTGTGTACTTTTGTGCATGGAACGATCCACTGCCGCCACGCACCGGAAGCCTGTATCCAAGGCCTCCACCAATGGCCGATCACCCGAGGACAAGTTCGTAGGAGAAGGGCTCACGTATGATGACGTGCTCCTGGTGCCTGCATACAGTGAGGTGCTTCCCCGCGAAGTGGACATCCGCTCCCATTTCACGCGCAACATCATCCTGAACGTGCCGATCGTTTCCGCCGCGATGGATACGGTGACCGGCGCGGAGCTGGCCATAGCCATCGCACAACAGGGAGGTATCGGGGTCATCCATAAGAACCAGTCCATTGCGGACCAGGCCGCTGAAGTGCGGCGCGTGAAGCGGTCGGAGAGCGGGATGATCCTTGATCCCGTGAAACTCGACCAGGGGGCGTTGGTCAGTGATGCCCTCAAGCTCATGGCCGAGCACCGGATCGGTGGCATCCCCGTTGTCGACGCCGGGAATCGCCTGGTAGGCATCGTCACCAACCGTGACCTTCGCTTCGAGAAGAAGATGTCCCGGCCGGTGGCGGAGGTGATGACCAGCAAAGGGATCATCACGGCCGAGCCGCGCACCACGATGGCCCAGGCCGAGGATATCCTGCAGGAGCACAAGATCGAGAAGCTCCCGGTCGTTTCCTCCAATGGGGAACTCGTTGGATTGATCACCTACAAGGACATCATCAAATTGCGCCAGCGGCCCAATGCATGCAAGGATGGACTTGGTCGCTTGCGTGTGGCGGCCGCCATCGGTGTCACCGCCGATTCCGCCGATCGTGCCCTGGCCCTGACCGAGGCCGGGGTCGATGCGTTGGTGATCGACACCGCGCATGGCCACAGCAAGGGTGTCCTCCGGATGCTGGAGCATATCAAGAGTACTGTTCCGAACGTGGACGTGATCGTGGGCAACGTCGCCACGGCCGAAGCCGCCATCGCACTGGCCGAGGCCGGCGCGGATGCGATCAAGGTGGGCATCGGTCCCGGAAGCATCTGCACCACACGGGTCATCGCAGGTGTTGGCGTGCCCCAGCTCACCGCCGTCCTGGATTGTGCCAGATCCCTCGCCGGAACAGGCATCCCCGTCATTGCCGATGGCGGCATCCGATACACCGGTGATGTGGTGAAGGCCCTCGCTTCAGGGGCCGGCACCGTCATGGTCGGTAGCATGTTCGCCGGCGTGGAGGAAAGCCCGGGTGAAACCATCATCTATGAGGGCCGCAGATTCAAGGCCTACCGTGGCATGGGCTCCATTGAAGCCATGCAGCATGGCAGCAAGGACAGGTACTTCCAGGACATGGAGGACGACATCAAGAAATTGGTCCCGGAAGGGATCAGCGGAAGGGTACCGTACAAAGGGAAACTGGCCGAAGTGGTCCACCAACTCGTCGGGGGGCTGCGTGCCGGAATGGGATACTGTGGTGCCAGGGATATGGAAGCCCTTCGCTCGGCACGGTTCATTCGCATCACCATGGCCGGCATGAAGGAGAGCCATCCGCATGATGTCTTCATCACCCGGGAGGCGCCCAATTACAGCCACGCTTGATCCCGTTGGACCGGAGCATTGGATCTTTTTAACGCAGGCCCATCCGTTCGGACCCTTGGGTCTATCGGTTACATTTGCCACCCTTGCCGTGGGGGCGACCCCGCGGTGCCTCAACAGTTCTAACAGTTCAGCGCAATGGAAATGCGGAAATTGTTCTCGGTGGCCCTCTTCATCCTGTTCGGTACCACCATCAATGCCCAGAACGGTGCGGCCGACCCTGTGCTCATGACCGTGGACGGCAAGCCGGTGACCCGCGGCGAGTTCGAAGCCATCTACAAGAAGAACAACCGGGATGCCAGCGTGACCAGGGAAGCCTTGGACGAGTACCTCGAGCTCTTCATGAATTACAAGCTGAAGGTGCGTGAAGCCGAGGTCCTCGGCATGGACACCGTCACCAAGTTCCGCAACGAACTGGATGGCTATCGCAAACAGCTCGCACGCCCCTATCTCATCGATCGTGAACTCAACGATGCCCTGATGCACGAGGCATATGAGCGCATGGGTCAGGAGGTGCGCGCGAGCCATATCCTGGTGCAGGTGGCTCCGGACGCTGCGCCGGAGGATACGCTCGCTGCCTGGAAACGCATCACGGCACTGCGCGAAAGGGTGATGAAAGGAGAGGATTTCGCTGCGGTCGCAATGGCCAAGGACGGTTCCGACGACCCCAGTGCGGCCAAGAATGGCGGAGATCTGGGCTACTTCACCGCGTTGCAGATGGTGTATCCGTTCGAGTCCGCTGCCTTCGGAACGCCGGTGGGATCGGTTAGCCAGCCCATCCGCACCCGTTTCGGTTACCACATCATCAAGGTGGTCGACAAACGCCCGGCACGTGGGCAGATCCGCGTGGCGCATATCATGCTGCGCAGCACCGAGCAGGACCCCGGGGAGAAACAGGCCATGGTCGCGGACCGGATCGCAGAGATCCATCGGAAGCTCATGTCCGGTGAATTGGAATTCCCGGAGGCCGCCGTCAAGTTCAGTGAGGACGAAAGCTCCAACACGAAAGGTGGCGAATTGCCCATGTTCGGCACCGGCAAGATGATCGAGGAATTCGAGGACGCGGCATTCGCGTTGAAGTCTGACAGCGCCATCAGTGAACCGGTCAGGACCAGGTACGGTTGGCACATCATCCAACGGCTCGAGTACGTGCCCACCCCATCGTTCGATGCGATGAAAGGCGAATTGAAGAACAAGATCGGTCGGGACAGCCGGGCCGAGATCACCCGCAAGGCATTCCTGGACAAGTTGAAGAAGGAATACGCCGTGCAGGTGCGCGCCGAGAACCTCAAGCCGCTCTATGCTCTTGTGGATACCACGATCTTCAAGAAAGGGACCTCCGTAACGGATACGCTGATCCGGAAGAACCTGGTCGAAGGCAAGTACACGAAGGGTGGATTGACCTACTCACGCGAGCTTTCCGGTATGATCAAGGACGGCAAGATGATCAGCGCCCGCAGCCGGCAATACGACGAGCAGACGCAGACCATGGAGGACACGGTGCTCGTACGCGATGTGGTCGACGGGTGGTCGTACGATCGCAAGAAGGCGGAGAAGTTGACCAGGCCGGTATTGATCGTAAAGGACCGCACGTTCACCCAGAAGGATCTCCTGGACCACTTGGAAGCGAAGCAGCGCAGGGAGCGCACCATGCCGGTGAAGACTTACGTGGACGATCGCTTCGCGGAATTCGTGGATGAGAACGTGCTCGCATACGAGGATGCCCATTTGGAGGAGAAGTACGAGGATTTCCGAATGCTCATGAAGGAATACCGCGATGGCATCCTGCTGTTCGAACTCACGGACCAGAAGGTCTGGGGAAAAGCGGTGAAGGACACCACCGGCCTCGAGGCATTCCACGCAGCACACGAGGGCGATTTCATGTGGGATACGCGCTACGATGTCGACATCTACACTTGCGCGGATGCCTCAGTAGCGAAACAGGTCAGGAGCCTGTTGAAGAAAGGGAAGCGCGGGGCTGAGCTGGTGGATGTGGTGAACAAGGACAGTGCGTTGGCGCTTGAGATCGACAACGGTTTGTTCAGCCTGGAGCAGCGGCCTTTCCTCAAGTCCGTCGATAAACCCGGGCTCAGTGCGGATATCCCGGTGGATGGCAGGGTCGTGATCGTGGATATGAAAAGGATCGTACCGCCCAGCCCGAAGTCCTTGGAAGAAGCCCGCGGGGCCATCACTGCGGCGTATCAGGATAGCCTGGAGAAGGCATGGATCAAGGAGTTGAGGGCCAAGTATCCTGTGGTCATCGAGAAGGACGTGCTCTATTCCATCAAGTGAGGCGATCCCCACGGCACGCAGCGGTGGCGGTCGCCAGTGGCGTTGCCTTGATGGTCGTACTTGGGGGCTGTGGCCAGGTCGAAGAGGTCGATGATCCCGTGGTGGCGGTGGCGTTCGGGGAGTTCCTTCACTGGAGCGAGCTGCGGCAGGTGGTGCCGGTGGAAGCCGAGGGGGCCGATAGTACGGCAATGGCACAGCGGTACATCAACAACTGGCTCCGGGAACATGCCCTGCTGCATCAAGCCGAGCAGAACCTGGCAGGTGAACAGAAGGATTTCGACGATCAGCTGCAGGAGTACCGCAAGGAATTGTTGATCTATGCCTATGAGGAGGCCCTTGTCCGGCAGAAGCTCGATACGGCCGTCACGGAGCAGGAGATCCTCGACCACTACAGTGCCAACAGTCCCGACCTGGAGTTGAAGAGCGGCATCCTGCGGGTGCGGTGGTCCAAAGTGAAGGAGGATGATCGACGGACCCTGGAACGACTGAAGGGCAATTTCTTGAGCGGCGATGTGGAGCGCATGCGCGAGTTCGAGGTGTGGTTGGCGGAACGCGGGATCCCGATCATGGACCGAAGCACGCAGTGGGTCGGTATCGAGGAGCTGAGGGAGCAGGTACCCTTGCCCCCGGAACAACTCTCCACAACACCTGCAGGCGGGGGGCGTTTGTTCATCAAGGATGGATACGATGCTTTTTTCGTCGATATCTTGGAGCATCGACCGCAGGGAGGTCCCTCGCCCTTGGAATTGGTCCGAAATGACATCCGTTCGATCATCATCAACCAACGCAAGCTCCGATTCGTGGAACGCATGCGCGAAGACATCTACCGTGAGGCACTTGAACGACAGGATATCCGGATCTTGTAGGAAGGCACTGGTGTGCGCGTTGCTCGGCACTTCGGGAGTCGCCTTTGCGCAGCCTCAAAGCCTGCTGATCGATCGCATCGTTGCGGTCGTGGGTCAGGAGCCTGTGCTCCGCTCGGACCTCGAAGCACGCAGGGAACAGGCAAAGCAGGGCGGAGCCGAGGATGGTTCAGAGCTGGCTTGTGGAGAACTGGAGGACCTGCTCTACGAGAAGCTCCTACTGGAACAGGCCCGCATCGATAGCGTCGTGGTCGATCAGGCTCAGGTCGACGCGGAATTGGATCGTCGCATCCGGTACTTCTCATCACAGCTCGGCGGTGATACCAAGCTGGAGGAATTCTACGGAAAGACGATCACCGAGATCAAGGCCGATTTCAGGGACCAGGTGGAGGACCAACTGCTCGTGCAGACCATGCAACAGAAGGTGACGAGCGATATCCGGATCACCCCACTTGAGGTCCAACGGTTCTTTCGAAGGATCCCGGAGGACAGCGTTCCCTTGATCAACACGGAAGTGGAGTACGCAGAGTTACTGCGCATTCCCAAACCGAATGAAGAGGAGGAAAGGCGTGTGCGCCGGAAGATCGATGAGTACCGCGAAGCGATCATCAAGGGGGATAAGGACTTCTGCACCGTTGCGATCCTCTATTCGGAGGATCCCGGGTCGGCCAAGGAATGCGGTCAATTGGGCATGGTGCCCACCGGGGTGATGGTACCGGAGTTCGACGCCGTCGCGCTGAGTCTGAAGGAGGGCGAGGTATCACAGGTGTTCAAGACCCAGTACGGCTACCACTTCATGGAACTGATCGAACGGCGTGGTGAGCAGTACAACGCCCGTCACATCCTGATGCGTCCCAAGGTGGGCCAGGGCGACCTGCAAGCGGCACGTTCGCTGTTGGACAGTCTTGCCAAAGGGATCAGGGAGGGAAGCATCGACATGGACAAGGCCGTGATGGAGTATTCGGATGATGAAGAGAGCAAGGGGACGAACGGCGTGATGATCGAACCGAACAGCAATTCGGCGCGGTGGGACATCGGAGCCCTGGACCAGCAGACCTTTTTCGTGTTGGACAAGCTGAAGGTCGGAGAAGTGAGCGATCCGCAGCTCATCGTGCGCCCTGATGCATCCAAGGCTTACCGGATCGTGCGCCTGAACGCGCGGTCCGAACCGCACCGGGCCAACCTGAAGGATGACTACCGGCTGATCCAGCAGGCCGCTGAGGGGAAGTTGCGCTCTGAAGCGATAGACCGGTGGGTCAAGGATCGTATCGGCTCGACCTATGTGAAGCTCGCTGATGATTACGCGACCTGTCCTTTCCTGCATGGATGGAACATGACCGTGGAGGCCGAATGACCGCTCACGAGGACCCAGCCCAAGAACCAAAAGACAAGAACAGGCAAATGAGCAGTGCGATGAACGATGTGCAGGCCGTGGAGCAGTTCGGTGAGCGTTACAAGCTACTCAAGGAGGAGATCGGCAAGGTCATCATCGGCCAGGAGCAGGTGGTGGACCTGGTCCTGCTCGGGATCTTCAGCCGCGGCCATTGCCTGCTGGTAGGGGTGCCGGGGCTGGCGAAGACCTTGCTTGTCACCACCGTGGGCAGGGTGTTGGGCCTCACCTCCAGCCGCATCCAGTTCACTCCGGACCTCATGCCAAGCGACATCATCGGCTCCGAGATACTTGATCAAGAGAGGCGTTTCCGGTTCGTGCCAGGTCCGGTTTTCGCCAATATCGTACTGGCCGACGAGATCAACCGCACACCGCCCAAGACACAGGCGGCGCTGCTGGAGGCCATGCAGGAGAAGGCCGTCACCGCTGCAGGGCAGACACACCCGCTTCCCGACCCGTTCTTCGTGCTCGCCACGCAGAACCCGATCGAACAGGAAGGGACCTATCCCTTACCCGAAGCACAGTTGGACCGCTTCATGTTCAACATCTGGGTGGATTACCCCGGATACGCGGATGAACTGGCCGTGGTGAAAGCCACCACAGGGGATCACCGTCCCGAACTGCGACCGGTGCTGACCAAGGAGGAGATCCTGCACTTCCAAGGCCTGTTGCGCCGCATTCCGGTGCCGGACAACGTAATGGAGTATGCGGTGAAACTCGCTGGCCGCACCAGACCGGGGAACAACGGTACGCCGGGCGTGATCAACGACAATGTCAGTTGGGGAGCAGGGCCACGTGCCTCGCAATATCTGGTGATCGGTGCAAAGGCCAACGCCCTGGCCCGTGGGCGGTTCTCGCCGGACATCGCGGACGTGCAGGCGGTCGCCCTGCCCATCCTGCGCCACAGGCTCGTCCGGAATTACCGCGCCGAGGCCGAAGGCGTAACGGCGGACCGCATCGTTGCGGAGATCCTGTGATCCCGGCCCGGTAGGATCCAAAGGTGGCCGGTGCCTGGATCGCACGTGGCACACGCGATCTTGTAGCTTTGGGGCACACATTCCCCGACCCCTCATGAAGGATATTCTCCGCTTGCAATGCCTCGCATTACTCCTGTTCACAGGGTTCAGTGCGCAAGCGCAACTGCCTACCGTGGACATCACCATGCACGAGACCGGGACCGGCAGCCTTGAGGTACGCGTGCGCCCGGATGCCTTCTTCGATGGTGTCTTCTCTTCGGTGGTCTTCACGGTGCGCTGGCTGGATGCCGATGGTGTTTCCCTCGGCCTTGTCTCACAAGTAGCCCCTGAATCGATGTACTGCGGGGTGGCCAAATCCGGCCCTGAAACGGTGGATGGGATCTTCCGGTACCAGGTGTTCGCAGGCTTCGGTGTGGTCCCGCTCTCCGGTATCGAGGTGGAATGGACGGCAGGGGAGGAGGTCGTGCTATGCACCATCGTTGCACCGAATGGGGGCAGCCTGTACCAATTGGTGGAGGACGATTGGACCGCCGGAGCGAACGGGGATTATTTCGTCTCCCTCAATGGGCAGACACGGACCGGTGTCATCTACATGAGCACCACCGAGGCGGACGCATCACCAATGGAAGGCGGGTTCCGCATCGGGCCCATCCCATCGACCGGGACCCTGCGTCTGGAGCGCACGCATGGCGATCCCGGGGTCTGGGATCTTGAATTGATCGATGCCGGTGGCCGTGCGGTCTGGACCGATAGACGTGTGGTCGTCGCTGGTCCGGTATCCGGCGTATTGGAGTTCGGTGAACAGGCGGATGGCCTGTATGTTCTCCGCGTTACCACTCCGGAAGGTGTACATACCCACCGTGTGATCATCAAGCAGTTGCAATGAGCGCAATTCGTTCCATGACCCGGCCGGGATCGGGTGGATACTTCATTCCCGGGATCGCGACCCTATCATTCCTCATGCTCTTCAGCACTGGGTTGAAGGCCCAACGCGGCTTCTGGTCCGATCTGGATGAGCGGAGCCTCGTTGGCCAGGGTGAGCGCAGGATCATACCGACACGGTATCGCACGGTCGCCATCGATCTGGATGCCCTTCGACAATACCTGGCCACGGTCCCTGCCGGTGATGTCCGGAGCGCGGACCATTCCTTGGCCCTCCCAACGGCCGAGGGTGGAAGTGAGCGCTTCAGAGTGGTGGCATCACCGATCATGGCCCCTGAGTTGGAGGCGGTCTTCCCGGACATACGTACCTACGCCGGCTCGAGCATGGATCGGCCTGGTGTACAGGTCCGTTTCGATGTCACACCGCATGGTCTTCATGCGATGGTGATGGACCCGCATGGAAGCGACCTGTTCATCGATCCCTATGCCTTCGGGGTGAATGATGCATGCATCGTGTATCGCCGGTCGGACCTAGTGCGGCAGGGACCACCTCCGGTCAGCTATTGCACCTACGATCAAGTGAACGACATCGAGGCAGCAACGCAACAGACCCGTGAGTGGATCGAGGAAATGGGCGCCCGTGCTGGAGATTGTCAGAAGAGGACCTATCGCCTTGCGCTTGCGTGCACCGGTGAGTATGCCAATTATCACGGCAGCAACACCTCCAACAACAACAAGACCTTCGCGATGGCCGCGATGGTCACCACGATGAATCGTGTGAACGGGATCTACGAGCGCGATGCGACGCTCACCATGGTGCTGGTGGCGAACAACCAGAATTTGATCTACTTGAACCCGGGCACGGACCCCTACTCCAACGGGAATGGCTCCACGATGCTTGGCCAGAATCAGAGCACATGCAACAGCGTGATCGGGTCCGCGAACTATGATATCGGGCACGTCTTCAGCACGGGTGGTGGTGGAGTGGCCTTTCTGAACAGCCCCTGTACGAGCAACAAAGCGCGCGGGGTGACGGGACAATCCATGCCCGTTGGCGATCCCTTCGATATCGACTACGTCGCCCATGAGATGGGTCACCAATTCGGTGGCAACCACACCCAGAACAACAATAACTGCAACCGGGCCGACATCGCGGCATATGAACCGGGCAGTGGCACCAGTATCATGGGATATGCCGGGGTGTGCAGCCCAAGCGTGCAGAACAACAGCGATGCGCTTTTCCACGGGTACAGCCTTCAGGAGATCGCGGCCAACATCAGCACCGGGGCAAGCAGTGGTTGTGCCGTGGTCACCGCATCCAACAACCTGCCGCCCGTCGTGGATGCCGGGGTGAATAGGACGATACCGCGCAGCACCCCCTTCATTCTTACAGCGGTCGCCTCGGACCCGGATGGGGATGACATCACCTACTCCTGGGAACAGATGAACCGGGAGGTATCCACACAGCCGCCCGTGGCGACCAGCACCAGCGGTCCGAATTTCCGGCTCTACGTTCCATCGACATCGCCGGAGCGGTACATGCCGAACCTGCCGGCGGTCATCGCGAACACATCCCCGACCTGGGAAGTGCTGCCGAGCGTCTCGCGTACATTGAGTTTCAGGGTGAATGTCCGGGACAACAACCCGCTGGCGGGATGCACCGATGAGGATGATATGACGGTGACCATATCCGGGTCCAGTGGCCCGTTCCTCGTGACCCAACCCAATACGGCGCTTTCATGGCAGGCCGGTTCCACGCAGACGGTCACCTGGAATGTGGCGAATTCCAACGCCGCTCCGGTGAGCTGTGCCAACGTGGAGATCGCCCTTTCCGTGGATGGGGGTTACTCCTATCCGTACGTGCTATTGGCTTCGACACCCAACGATGGTTCCCAGACGGTAACACTGCCCGTCATCCCGGCAACGTCATCCGCCCGCATCAGGGTCAAGGCCAATGGGAATATCTTCTATGACATTTCCAACGCCGATTTCACGATAACGGCCGCACCCGCGCAACCCAGCCTGAGTGCGAAGGTGGTGCTGGACGGGCCATTCGATACGGACAGTGGATTGATGTGGGACAGTCTGCGAGTGGCGGGTCTGTTGCCATTGCAGGAACCGTACACCGCGCTTGGTTTTCCGCAGGCGGGTGGTGGTGGTGAGACAATGCCGGCTTCCGTATTGCTCACCTCCGGTGCGAATGCCATCGTGGATTGGGTGCGCATCGAATTGCGGTCGGGTACGAACGCATCGAACGTCATCAGCACCCGGCAGGCTCTCCTGCAACGGGATGGTGATGTGGTGGATGTGGATGGCACTTCACCCGTGACATTCAACAGCGCGGCGGGCAGTTATCACATAGTGGTGCGGCATCGCAATCACCTGGGTTGCATGACCGCAGCCCCGGTGGCGCTCACCGGCGGCACGGTGGCGCTCGACTTCCGTTCTTCCGGTCTCGTTACCTATGGCACCGATGCGCGTCGCACGGTTGGCTCCATCATGGCTCTCTGGTCCGGTAATGTACTCTTGGACAACGTGGTTCGCTATACCGGTGGGGACAATGACCGCGACCTCATCCTGGGTGCGATCGGCGGGGTGATCCCGACAGGGTCGGTGACCGGTTATCGTCCGGAGGATGTCAACCTCGACTCCAAAGTGCGGTATACCGGTGAACGGAACGACCGCGACCCCATCCTTGTGAATATCGGGGGCACCATTCCCACATCGACACGTTCGGAGCAACTGCCGTGATGATGGGTCGTTCTGCCAGCACCTCCTTTGCGTTCTTCCTGCTCATGTGCCCGGGGGGCATCGTGATGGCGCAATCCTGGGAGGTGTTCGATATGAACACGGCAGACCTGCCGAGCAATACCGTGCGCGCGATCGCACATGACAGCACCGGTAACACATGGCTGGGAACGGACTTCGGCCTGTGTCGATTCGATGGTACCGAATGGGAGGTCCTGCAACAAGGCACATCGGACCTGCCGGAGAATGACATCCGATCGCTCGCAGTGGATGGAGCAGGCAGGCTTTGGGTCGGCATGTTCACGGAAGGCCTTGCGGTTCTTGATGGCTTGGGGTGGACGCACTACGCACCGAATGTCTCGACCTTTCCCGGGCAGACGATCCGCGAGATCGCCTTCGATCCGGATGGGTGGGCGTGGATGGCCACTTCGGATGGGGTGGTGCACACCGATCTACAGGAGTGGCGACTGTACAATGACACGGACGAGAGCTATAACGGTGCCATCCTGCCCGGGGTTAACATCGCTTCCATCGCTGTGCGGTCCGATGGCCTGGTCTGTATCGGAACGCTCAATGCCGGTTTCGTCTACATCTCGGATCAAGGGGTCGTGGTGTACAACACCGCGGTGAACAGCCTTCCGGACAACACGGCCCTGGGTGTGGCATTGGATGCCAACGGTGATCGCTGGGCCGCATGTCCGTTCGGGGGGCTGCTCAGGAACTTCGGCGATCATGACGGAGGCTTCTGGTTGCAGTACATCACCGCCAACTCCAGCATCGCGGCGAATTCCCTCTATGACGTGACCGTGGATGCCGCTGACCGGAAGATCGTCGCATTCCAGGCTTCCGGGGTCGGTTTCTTCTCCGGCCTCGATGATTGGACCTATCAGACCGCCCAGAATTCGAACCTGCCGGACAATGAGGTCCTGCGCCTTTCCCTCGACCCGCTTGGCGTGTTGTGGGTCGGCACGGCCAATGGAGGCGCGGCGCGGCTTGATTACACGGTCGGAATGGAGGTCATTGGGCCTTCGGAGCAAGGGATGAAGGTCTTCCCCGATCCTGCGGAAGACTTTGCCTTTGTGGAGCTTGCTGGGATGGTCGCATCTGGGTCCTTGAACTGGTCCGTCTTTGATCTCCGGGGTTCTGTTTGTGCTTCCGGGTCATGGCCGGCCGGCGCCATGGCCAGGTTGGACGTTACCCCCCTGCCATCCGGCGTCTACCTTCTCCAGGTCACCGGAAGCGAGGCGCGAAGAACGATGCGGTTCATGGTGCGTTAGGCGCTTTTGAACTTGACCCGTATGCCCGATCTGGGGTAAGTTTGACAGTTCACCGTCCAGTCATTCATCTTATCAGGAACATGTTCTATCGTTACACGACGTTGGTCGCCACGGTTCTGCTCTTATCGTATACCGGTGGGAACGACGCAGTTGCGCAATGCAGTACCAGCAATGCCACAAGTTGTCAGTGTCGCACATCAGGTCAGTCCAACTGCGACCTGCTCCCGGACATCACGATCAGTTGGAAGGCCCTGCGCGATTATGCGGGTGGACCGAACGAATACCCTCAGAACGACCCTAGCAATCCTGGTCGTCTTCGGGTCACGGGCTCCACTCCGAACATCGGCTACGGTCCCTTGAATGTGCGGGGGGTCGACCAGAACGGATACCGTTGGTTCCTGTGTGGTACGGACACCATTTCCATCTACGATCCGAACAGTTCCATCGACTATACGAACTCGAGCTGCCCGGACATGAAGCAGCTCATCCTGCAGCGGATCTACCATAAGAACAATGGTGCCATGACCTTCACGGAGCGCATGGCGGGCACCATGACCTATCACCCTACACATGGCCACAATCACGTGGATGACTGGGCAACGTTCACGCTGCGTGTCGAGGTGCCTGGAGAATCCAACCCGTTGAATTGGCCGATCGTGGGTGACGGTGCCAAGGTCGGTTTCTGCCTGATGGACTATTATCCATGCACCAGTTCCAGTGCCTCGGGGCATTGCAGAACGTCGCAGGAGTACAATTCAGGTACTGCGCTCAACTCACAGAGCAACTACCCGAATTATGGACTCGGTGGCGGTAGCTACAATTGCAGCCAGATCACTCAGGGCATTTCGGTCGGGTATACGGATGTCTACTCTGAAAGCCTTGACGGCATGTGGATCAACATCCCACCGAACACCTGTAACGGTGATTACTGGGTAGTGATGGAGGTTGACCCCCGCAACAACTTCATCGAAGAGAACGAGAACAACAACTGGACCGCTGTCCCGGTGACCTTGACCCAGCAGCTGCCCAGCGCCGTGGATTTCGCATCGATCACCGCTTCCACAGCGACGACGATCTGCGCCGGTACACCCATTGAATTGACGGCAACGGCGGGTACTTCCTATCTGTGGTCCACAGGTGAGACCACGCGCACCATCACCCCCACCCAATCCGGTACATACGGCTGCACGGTCACGAGCACCTGCGGTACCGACGCCGCCGACCCGGTGACCGTCGAGGTGGTGGAAGTACAGGAACCGCTTGGTACCGGGGATGTGATCGAAGGTGCTGGACAGGCCGTTCTGGAAGCGACCGGGACCGATATCCGCTGGTATGATCAAGCGGTCGGAGGGAACATGGTGGGATCCGGGAATCAGTTCACTACACCGGTCATCTCAGAGACAACGTCCTATTGGGCGGAGGACCGGTTCGCCCAGACAGCTGCCTCGCAGTTCGTGGGTAAATCGACCAACTCCGGTGGTGGTGCTTACAATACGCTCGACCAGTACCTCATCTTCGATGCGCTGGATGCGTTCATGCTCAAGAGTGTGAAGGTGTATGCACAGAGCGCTGGCAACAGGACCTTCCAAGTGCTCAATTCCACCGGTGGATTGGTGGTGGAGACCACGCGGAACGTACCGGCAGGGGAATCCAGGGTGCAATTGGACCTGTTCGTACCGGCGGGAACCGACTATCGCCTGAAGCTCACGACAGGCTTCATCGACATGTACCGCAACAATGGCGGGGTGAGCTTCCCTTACTCCATCGGCGGGTTGGTCAACATCACCAATTCCAGCGCTGGTACAACGTATTACTACTACTGCTACGATTGGGAGGTGAAGCGCCCGGACATCGTGTGCAACAGTGCCCGAACGGAAGTGGTGGCCACCGTGCATGATGGGGTGCGGCTGGACCTGAAGGTGGCCCTGGAAGGACCCTATCATTCGGACAACGGTCTCATGCACGACTCACTGCGTGTACTTGGCCTGATACCGGGGACGGAACCGTTCACTGCAGCTGGATTCCAACATGCCGGGTCCGGTGGTGGCGAGACCATCTCGGGTGGCGTTCTGTCAATTACCGGGAATGACGCTGTCGTGGATTGGATCCTGATCGAACTCCGCGATCCCACCCAACCGTCGCAGATCGTTGCGACCACCAGCGCTCTATTGCTGCGCTCCGGGCAGGTCGTCTCTGCATCCGGTGGCGAAGTACGCTTCCCGGTAGCCCAGGGGAACTACCATGTGGCCGTGCGCCACCGGAACCACCTGGGTTGCATGACGGCTGGTCCGATCGCATTCGGTACGGCAGCCACCTTGTTGGATCTGCGTAGCGCCGGTACCGCTGCATGGGGCAGTGGCGCACGGAAGGACATCGGCGGTGTCCAGGCCTTGTTCATGGGCAATGTGCTCGGGGACCAAACGGTGAAGTACACCGGGCAGGACAACGATCGGGATCCGATCCTCCAGACCATCGGTGGAACTGTTCCCACCAGCATAGTGGTCGGTTACCTGACCGCCGATACCAACCTGGATGGCTCGGTGAAGTACACGGGCCAGGCGAATGACCGCGATCCCATCCTTTCCAATATTGGAGGCGTTGTGCCGACCCAAGTGCGGAACGAGCAATTACCTTAGTCCATCCCTCACGTCCAATTTCGACCAAGACCAGACCATATGAGAATTTTTGAACGATCATTCCGGACCGCTCAGAAGGCGTTCCTGCTAACCCTTGCCGTGGGCTCCGCATCCATGGTCATGGCCCAGCCGCCGGGCGATGTTGATGGCATCGACATCAGATTGGTCGGTACCGGTCCTTCGCAGGTCGAAGTGCAACTTCGTGCGAACGCACCGTGGGATTGGTTGGATGGTGTCGTGAACATGGATTTCGCACTGCGCTGGGAAACAGCCGCGGGGGGCACCATTTCCGGATTCTCCAGCATCATCCAGTCCGATCCATGTTTCAATGGTGGCGTCAAGCTCAATTACAACGTTGGCCACTCGAACGTGGATGACGGAGGCTTCCGGTATCGGGCCTTCAACGTTCAAGGACCCGGGTGGGGTCCAGATGACGGATGCACGTATCCTGCCAATACTTGGTTGCCATTCGCACGGCTCAATATCGCCAACCTCACAGGTTGCGGTACGTTCGAGATCGTTGCCTCGGATGCGTACACACAGGCCAATAACATCAATTGGTTCATCAGCCTTGGTGGAGCTGGGGTAACGGCGAACTCCGCGGTCGTCGGACCGGGAGTGACATTGGGATCGGCACCGACGCCGACCCCCGGGAACTACGGCCCGTTGTGCAGTACCGCGGCTGATATCACCCTGGGTGGTACGCCCAGTGGAGGAGTATGGTCAGGCACTGGCGTGAGTGGCTCTGGACCATATGTATTCGACCCAAGCGTCGGTACACAAACCCTGACCTATACCATCACACAAGGTGGTTGCCAAGCGAGTGCGAACACCACCATCACGGTCGGAACATGCGATTGCAATGGGGATATCGGCGGAACGGCCTTCCTGGACAACTGCGGCACCTGCGTCGGAGGTAACACGGGCGAAGTGGCCTGCGTCGCTGACTGCAACGGTGACTTCGGTGGAACGGCCTTCCTGGACAACTGCGGCACCTGCGTCGGTGGCAACACCGGCGAAGTGGCCTGCGTAGCTGACTGCAACGGCGACTTCGGTGGCACGGCCTTCCTGGACAACTGCGGTACCTGCGTCGGTGGCAACACGGGCGAAGTGGCCTGCGTCGCTGACTGCAACGGCGACTTCGGTGGCACGGCCTTCCTGGACAACTGCGGCACCTGCGTCGGTGGTAACACGGGCGAAGTGGCCTGCGTGGCTGACTGCAACGGCGACTTCGGGGGTACGGCCTTCCTGGACAACTGCGGCACCTGCGTCGGTGGTAACACCGGCGAAGTGGCCTGCGTGGCCGACTGCAACGGCGACTTCGGTGGAACGGCCTTCCTGGACAACTGCGGTACCTGCGTCGGTGGCAACACCGGCGAAGTGGCCTGCGTGGCCGACTGCAACGGCGACTTCGGTGGAACGGCCTTCCTGGACAACTGCGGTACCTGCGTCGGTGGCAACACGGGCGAAGTGGCCTGCGTCGCTGACTGCAACGGCGACTTCGGTGGAACGGCCTTCCTGGACAACTGCGGCACCTGCGTCGGTGGCAACACCGGCGAAGTGGCCTGCGTCGCTGACTGCAACGGCGACTTCGGTGGCACGGCCTTCCTGGACAACTGCGGCACCTGCGTCGGTGGCAACACCGGCGAAGTGGCCTGCGTAGCTGACTGCAACGGCGACTTCGGCGGAACGGCCTTCCTGGACAACTGCGGCACCTGCGTCGGAGGTAACACGGGCGAAGTGGCCTGCGTCGCTGACTGCAACGGTGACTTCGGTGGAACGGCCTTCCTGGACAACTGCGGCACCTGCGTCGGAGGTAACACCGGCGAAGTGGCCTGCACCGCTGACTGCAACGGCGACTTCGGCGGCACGGCCTTCCTGGACAACTGCGGTACCTGCGTCGGTGGCAACACCGGCGAAGTGGCCTGCGTCGCTGACTGCAACGGTGACTTCGGTGGCACGGCCTTCCTGGACAACTGCGGCACCTGCGTCGGTGGCAACACCGGCGAAGTGGCCTGCGTGGCCGACTGCAACGGCGACTTCGGTGGAACGGCCTTCCTGGACAACTGCGGCACCTGCGTCGGTGGCAACACGGGCGAAGTGGCCTGCGTACCGCTGACTGCAACGGCGACTTCGGTGGCACAGCCTTCCTGGACAACTGCGGTACCTGCGTCGGTGGCAACACCGGCGAGGTGGCCTGCACCGCTGACTGCAACGGCGACTTCGGTGGAACGGCCTTCCTGGACAACTGCGGAACCTGCGTCGGTGGCAACACCGGTGAGGTGGCCTGCGTAGCTGACTGCAACGGCGACTTCGGTGGCACGGCCTTCCTGGACAACTGCGGCACCTGCGTCGGTGGCAACACCGGCGAAGTGGCCTGCACCGCTGACTGCAACGGCGACTTCGGTGGCACGGCCTTCCTGGACAACTGCGGAACCTGCGTCGGTGGCAACACCGGCGAAGTGGCCTGGTAGCTGACTGCAACGGTGACTTCGGGGTACGGCCTTCCTGGACAACTGCGGCACCTGCGTCGGTGGCAACACCGGCGAGTGGCCTGCACCGCTGACTGCAACGGCGACTTCGGTGGCACGGCCTTCCTGGACAACTGCGGCACCTGCGTCGGTGGCAACACCGGCGAAGTGGCCTGCGTAGCTGACTGCAACGGCGACTTCGGTGGCACGGCCTTCCTGGACAACTGCGGCACCTGCGTCGGTGGCAACACGGGCGAAGTGGCCTGCGTGGCTGACTGCAACGGCGACTTCGGTGGAACGGCCTTCCTGGACAACTGCGGTACCTGCGTCGGTGGCAACACGGGCGAAGTGGCCTGCGTCGCTGACTGCAACGGCGACTTCGGTGGAACGGCCTTCCTGGACAACTGCGGCACCTGCGTCGGAGGTAACACGGGCGAAGTGGCCTGCGTCGCTGACTGCAACGGTGACTTCGGTGGCACGGCCTTCCTGGACAACTGCGGCACCTGCGTCGGTGGCAACACCGGCGAAGTGGCCTGCGTAGCTGACTGCAACGGCGACTTCGGTGGAACGGCCTTCCTGGACAACTGCGGAACCTGCGTCGGTGGTAACACCGGCGAAGTGGCCTGCGTGGCTGACTGCAACGGTGACTTCGGTGGCACGGCCTTCCTGGACAACTGCGGCACCTGCGTCGGTGGTAACACGGGCGAAGTGGCCTGCGTCGCTGACTGCAACGGCGACTTCGGTGGAACGGCCTTCCTGGACAACTGCGGCACCTGCGTCGGTGGCAACACCGGTGAGGTGGCCTGCGTAGCTGACTGCAACGGTGACTTCGGTGGAAGCGCGTTCATTGATGATTGCGAGACCTGCGTTGGCGGTAACACAGGGCTATCTCCATGCGTGATCGGCTGCGACAACTCGCTGGCCATCGAGATCGCCACGGATGGTAACGGAGGGGAGATCGGATGGTCGATCACTCCCGTTGGATCGACCACCGCGATCTGCAGCGGTTCGGGACTGCCGAGCAATCAGCCGTTCTACACGGCGACCTGCTGTGTACCTGACGGTTGCTACCGTTTGGTGGTCACTGACGCCGGGAACAATGGTATCGTAGGTGGTGGGTATGTCCTTCGATTGACCGATGCTTCCGGAACACGGATCATCGACAACCGTGGGAATTTCACCACGGGTGGCAGTAGCGCGATCAGTGAGGCGCTCGAGGATGGTGCATTCTGCGTGCCCTTGGGCAACACGCAACCGTTGTACACCAGTTGTGACAAGTACTTCTGGAAAGGTGGCGAGTTCGTGGTACTGAATGAAGACCCTGATGTTGCCGCGGAATGGGTCCCGAACGGGGCCAATGCGGTGCAGGATGCGAACAGTGGCTATGACTTCTGGTTCTACGATCCGAATGGCGGATACAGCTTCATTCGTGAGCGTCGTCACAACGATCCGGATGGATTCGGAAGCATCGGCTCGCCCCGAACCTGCCATATGCAGGTGAACCACTGGGCAGCGGCCAACCACATCCCGAACCTGGTCCCGTTGAACATGCGCGTGCGCTCCGTTGTGAACGGAGAGGCAAGGAGCTGGGGACCGGCCTGTCGCTTCGAGCGGAACGACCAATTGGCGACGTGCCCCCCGACGAAGCTCATGGATGTTCCGGGTAATCCGTTCATCAGTTGCAACGTGTTCAGGGCCTTCACGACCCAGAGTTCGCAGCGGTTGTTCGCTCGTCCGATAGCAGGTGCGACCCAGTACGAATTCCGCTTCAGCATCCCGGGAGAAGGTGTGGTTGTGACGCGTTCGACCAACCTGTATTACATCCCGCTCGGTTGGACCAATGCGACGCCATTGATGAACAATATCACCTATACGGTCGATGTTCGTGCCATGAAAGGTGGCGTCTGGTGCGCTTGGGGTGAGACCTGTACGGTAACGATCTGCAACAGCGGCCAGTGCGGCGGGGTTTCCGGCGGTGGTCAGCAGAACGTGGCATTGGATGTCTCTGACCTCGGTCTGATGATGTGGCCGAACCCGAATCACGGGGATCAGGTGCACATCAGCCTGACCGGCGACCTTGAGGACATGAACACGGTGAACATCGATCTGTTCGACCTGAGCGGCAAGCGTGTTGTCGCCAAGGTGATCCCCACGCTGAATGGCACGTTCGATACGGTGCTGGACTTGAATGGTGCACTTGCGGGAGGTATGTACATCGTGCACATCACCGCCGGTGGAAAGACCTTTACAGAACGGCTCGTGGTGCAGCCTTGATCAATGTGATCCGATCAGGAAGGGGCGCTCGTGCGAGCGCCCCTTCTTCTTTTCCGGAAAGCCTGATCGAACCCGGGTCGCTCAAGCGGCAAGGGCCAGACCGGTCAAGAAGCTCGATGAGGGAACATTTGCCGATACGGTCGTGGGGTCCATGGAAGGCTATTTCACGGATATACTGGACGCAAAAAGGCCCCCGCGAACGGAGGCCCTTCACTTTTGCTTCAAGCGGGTCAGTAGTAGATCAGACGGCGGACCTTGGCAACATGCTTGGCCAGCCGGATCACCTGCTTGGTATACCCGAACTCATTGTCGTACCACGCATAGAGCACAACACTCTTACCATCCGGGCTCACGATCGTGGCGTTGCTGTCGAAGACGCTGCAGCACGTGTCGCCGATGATATCACTGCTCACCAGTTCCGGGTCCACCTGGTAATGGATCTGGTTCACCAGCTCACCGACCAGGGCTGCATTGCGGATCAGGTCGTTCATGGCCGCGAGGTCGGCGATCGGTTTCTTCAGCGTCAGGTTCATGATGGCCAATGAACCATTCGGGGTGGGCACGCGCACCGCGTTCGCGGTCAGCTTGTCCTTCAGGCTGGGAATGGCCTTGCTCACGGCCGTACCGGCCCCGGTACTTGTGATCACCATGTTGATGGCGGCACTACGCCCCCTCCGTGGACCTTTGTGGTAGTTGTCCAGCAGATTCTGGTCATTCGTGTAGGCGTGCACCGTCTCGATATGGCCTTTCTCAATGCCCTGTTCGTCCTCCACCACCTTGAGAATGGGGCAGATGGCATTCGTGGTGCAGCTCGCGGCACTGAAGATCCGTTCGCCCTCGATGTCCAGGTCCTTGTGGTTGATGCCGTAGACCACGTTCGGGATCTCCTTGCCCGGCGCGGTCAAGAGCACCTTTGAGACGCCCTTCGACTTCAGGTGCCGCTCCAGATCGGCGCGCTTGGTGAATGCTCCGGTATTGTCGATCACCAGTGCATTCTCGATCCCGAATGCGGTATAGTCGATATCCTCGGGGTTGCTCGCGGCGATGAGTTGCACCTGCTGGCCATTGATGCTGATGATCTTGTTCGCTACGTCCTCGATCACGGTGCCTTTGAATGCGCCGTGCACGCTGTCGTTGCGCAGCAGGGCAGCACGCTTCACGATCTCGGCATCGGTCAGTGTCCGGGTCACAATGGCACGAAGGCGTAGTTGCTGACCTTTTCCGGCCTGTTTCACCAGTTCGCGCGCTGCGATCCGACCGATGCGGCCGAACCCGTACAGCACCACGTCCTGTGGCTTGAAGGTGTGCTTGTCCTGACCGATGAAGCCTTGCAGGTGACCGGTAAGGAAATCGTTGACGGACTCATTGTTGGAGGCCTTGAACTCGTGGGTGAGCCGACCGATGTCGATCTTGCTCGGGGCCAGGTCCAGGTCCAGAAGCCCTCGTGCGACGGCTGCGGTCTTGTATACGTCGATGGGCTTCTTCACCACCTGCTCGGCGTAATCGAACAACTTGATCACCTCCGAGATGCTGATGTCCAGCAGGTGGTTCCGGAAGAAAACCAGTTCAACGCCGCGGTCGAACATCAGCCGGCCGACCGAGTTCATCAGGTCGACCGCTGCTTTCTCGCGGTCCACATAATCCTGCAGGCCTGCTTCGTAGCCCACCTTGGTCTCCAACGTCTCCATGGAATGCAATAAGGGTTTTGGAACGTTCCTACGGAAAGTGCCCTAGCCGAGATACGCCTTCAGCAATTTGCTCCGGCTCGTGTGTCGAAGGCGACGGATCGCCTTCTCCTTGATCTGGCGGACACGCTCACGGGTCAGGTCGAACTTGGCACCGATCTCCTCCAGGGTAAGCCCATGATTGATGGCGATACCGAAGAACAGTTTCACCACGTCCCGTTCACGCTCGGTAAGGGTGCTCAGGGCCCGTTCGATCTCCTTGCTCAGGGATTCGTTCAGCAGGAGCCTGTCCGCAGGAGCGCTGTCATTGTTCGGCAGCACATCCAGCAGGCTGTTGCTTTCGCCCTCCACGAATGGGGCGTCCATGCTGATGTGTCTTCCGCTCACCTTCATGGTATCGGCCACCTTCTCGGCAGGCAGGTCCAGGAACACGGCGAGTTCATCGGCACTGGGTGGGCGTTCGTACTCCTGTTCCAGCTTGGCGAAGGCCTTGTTGATCTTGTTCAGGGATCCCACCTGGTTCAACGGAAGCCGGACGATGCGGCTCTGTTCCGCCAGGGCTTGCAGGATGCTCTGACGGATCCACCAGACCGCGTAGCTGATGAACTTGAAACCGCGGGTCTCGTCGAAACGCTGTGCCGCCTTGATCAGGCCAAGGTTCCCCTCATTGATCAGATCGGGCAGGCTGAGGCCCTGATTCTGATACTGTTTGGCCACCGAGACCACGAAGCGCAGGTTGGCCTTCACCAACTTCTCAAGCGCAAGGTTGTCACCGGCTTTGATGCGTTGTGCCAATTCGACCTCCATATCGGCGGTGATGAGGCCTTCCTTGCCGATCTCCTGCAGGTACTTGTCCAGCGACTGGCTTTCCCGGTTGGTGATCGACTTGGTGATCTTGAGCTGACGCATCCTTGATGCCACGGTGATCTGGGTTTTGGTGGGTGAATGGTGGGATCCTGCTTCGGGGTGGCGGTCCTTACCGCGCTAAAGCGCTGCAAAGGTACGACCGCCCCCCTCAACGGGACAAACGCAAGGTGATGACCAGCCTTCAGGTTGTCAAGGGAAATCGTCCAACGGTCAAAGTCCCAGGCCGTAGTACGCTTTTGTGCCGTTGGGATAGATCCCCTCGATGAGCACACCTCCCCGTTTCCCTTCCAGGATGCGTTGCACATCGCCAGGGTCGTTCACCGGTTCCTGGTCGATGCGGGTGATGATATACCCTTCGCGGATCCCCGTGCTCCGGAACTTGCCGCCGTTGATCGTGGTGACCTTCACGCCATTCCGCAGGTCCAGGGCCCGCAGTTCGTCGCTGGAAGCCTTGCGGAACTCCGCGCCAAGTGCTGAAAGGCTCTCCGTACCCGTTCGTACCGAGGCCACGGTGGTCCCCTCGCGGCCGCGCAGGGTCATGTCCATCACCTGTTCCTTGCCATCGCGGAGCACAGTAACGGGAACCCTGTTGCCGGGTCGGAACTTGCCGACCTGCTCCTGCAGTTGTGGTACGTTGTTCACCTCGATGCTGCCCACTTTCACGATCACATCCCCGGCTTTCATTCCGGCTTTTTGGGCCGCCCCCCCGTCGGTGATCCCGTTCACGTAGACACCCTTGATCCGGTCCAGTCTGGATTCCTCCGCCAACCGTTGGTCCATGTCCCGAATGCTGACGCCGAGGTAGGCGCGTTGCACGCTGCCGAATTCCAGCAGGTCGTTCGCGACCTTCTTCACGATGTTGACCGGCACGGCGAAGGAATAGCCGGCGTACATGCCTGTGTTGCTCGCAATGGCGGTGTTGATGCCGACCAACTCACCGCTGGCGTTCACCAGGGCGCCTCCGCTGTTCCCCGGGTTCACGGCGGCGTCGGTCTGGATGAACGATTCGATCGGGAAGATGTCCCGTGAAGGATCGTATTGCAGCAGGTTGATATTTCGGGCCTTCGCACTGACGATGCCCGCCGTAACGGTACTGGTAAGGTTCATCGGATTGCCCACGGCCAGCACCCATTCGCCGACGCGAACATCGTCACTGTTGCCATAGACCACGGGGCTGAGGTCATCCGCATCGATCTTCAACAGGGCGATGTCCGTGCTTGGGTCCCTGCCGATCACCGTGCCTTCGAACATGCGGTTATCGTTCAGGTGCACTCGGATCTTGTCCGCACCTTCCACCACATGATTGTTCGTGACCACATAGCCATCAGTGCTCACGATGACACCACTTCCCGCACCCTGGCGCAGTTGCTGTTGCTGGGGTGCACGATGGCCCCAGAAAAAGTCAGCGAAAGGATCCCGCACATTGACGGCTGTTTCCGTGGTGACATGGACCACACCATTCACGGTGTTCTCGGCCGCGTAGGTGAAGTCCAACGTGGGGTCCATCGCATTGCCCGTTGCGGGCATGTTCACGAACCGAACCGGTGCAGCGGTATCCCGGGCACCGGGTTCGACGGTCGTGTCCTTCGAAAGCAATTGGCTTCCTCCCAGCGCGAGCAGCGCACCAGCGAGGCCCATTGTAAAGTATCCGAATGCTTGTTTCATGGTCTTCATGTTGTGGTCATCGGGGTCCCAAAGTTCATGCCCCGACACATCCATGAACGTTCTGTCAGGCCTTTCGTGTCGTGATGTCGCGTTAAAAAGTGTTGATCACCAACGCGTGGTCCATCCGCCCTGCGGATCGTTCACGTTCCAAGGGTCACGGCTCGGCTGGATGATGAGCGCGATATTTGCTGAGGGTTCCACCACCTGCGCTTCAGCACGATGCATCTTCAATTCGCCAAATGGCATGGTACGGGGAATGACTTCATCCTGATCGATGATAGGGACGGGGCATTCCCGGCGACCGGGTCGGATCTTGTGAAGAAGTTGTGCGATCGCCACCTTGGGATCGGCAGCGACGGACTGATCCTGATCCAGGCACCGCGGTCCGCGGGTGCAAGGTTCCACATGGAATTCTTCAATCCGGATGGAAGCCGGAGTTTCTGTGGCAATGGGAGCCGCTGCGCCTTCGCATTCTGGAGCGGTCTGGAGGGCACCAGGGAGGAGGCGGACTTCAGCGCCATCGATGGTGCGCACAACGCACGATGGGTCGATGGAATGGTCAGCGTATCGCTGAATTTCACGGGTGTTGTGAGCCGTGCATTCGATGGTGAACAGGTGGATTTCGTGCACAACGGTTCGCCGCATGAACTGGTCTGGGTGGAGGACCCGGGTGCCGTGCAGGTCCTAGCGGAAGGCCGTGAAAGGCGCCATGCGCAACGCCATGCACCAGGCGGCACCAATGTGAACTTCGTGACCGTGCGCGACGGTGCGGTCCACATGAGGACGTACGAGCGCGGCGTGGAAGCGGAGACCCTGAGTTGTGGTACCGGGGTGGTCGCCGCAGCACTCAGCGCCCTGGAGCGCGAGAGGTTGAGCTCCCCGGTAACGGTGCATACGCCGGGCGGGCGGTTGCAGGTCCGTGTGGAACGCGGTGCGGATGGACCGTGGGGGATACGGCTGGTAGGCCCCGTGAAGCATGTGTTCTCCGGATCGATCGATCACTGAGCCATGAGGACCTGGAAGATCGTTGTGTTCGTTGCGTTGGTGCTCGCGATGATCCTTGGTGCGTTGGGCTGGCGGAAGTGGAAGGAGGTCTTCGGTCCTGGTGCGCGCTTCGAAGGTGAGGATCGTGTCCTGCTGATCCCCACCGGGGCGACCTTCGATCAGGTGGTGGACAGCATCATGGCGGGTGGGTCGGTGGAGGATGAGCAGGCGTTCATCTGGCTTGCGGAGCGGAAGAAGTATCCTGCGAAGGTGCGGCCGGGCCGGTATCGCATTGCCAGCGGTACCAGCTTGAACGAGCTCGTGAACAAGCTGCGCGCAGGAGAACAGGATCCGGTGAAGGTCACCTTCACGAACATCGATGACCTGCCTGAACTGGCCGGTCGTGTGGCGCGGTACCTGGAGCCGGATTCCACAGCGATGCTGTGGGCGCTTCGTGACCCGGCCACACAAGCTCGGGCTGGACTCGACGAGCGCTCTTTCATCAGCCTCTTCATCCCGAACACATATGAGTTCTGGTGGACAACCACCCCTGAGCAGTTCATCGCCCGGATGCGCAAGGAACATGATGCCTTCTGGAACGAGTCACGGATGGCGAAAGCGAGGTCGCACAAGCTGGATCCCGTTGAGGTCGCAACACTCGCCTCCATCGTGCAGGCGGAGACGATGCGCATCACGGATGCACCACGGATCGCAGGGGTCTATCTGAACCGGTTGCGCATCGGTATGCCCCTTCAGGCGGACCCCACGTTGAAGTTCGCGCTCGGTCTGGATAGCGTGAAAAGGGTCCTGGATCGCGACAAGATCATCGATTCACCGTACAACACCTACCGCATTGTAGGCCTTCCACCCGGGCCGATCAACATGCCGGAACCGCGCTTCATCGATGCGGTATTGAACGCTGAGAAGCACGATTTCCTGTACTTCTGCGCCAAGGAGGACCTGTCAGGCTACAGCAACTTCAGTCGGACGTATGAGCAGCATCTGGTGAATGCCCGGCGCTATCAGCGTGCACTGAATGAGCGGAAGATCTTCCGTTGATCACGTTCAAAACCTTGCATTGGTGCTTCGCAGTCTTTACACAGGCCTTCTAATTTCGCAGCCTTATTCCTGCATCGATGACCAAGATCAAGTTCGGAACGGACGGTTGGCGCGCCATCATCGCCGATGAGTTCACAGTCGAGAATGTCGCCCGCGTGAGCGTGGCCGTGGCACAATGGGTGAAGGCCAACTTCCCGAAGGAACCGAGCATCACCTTGGGGCACGATTGCCGATTCGCCGGTGAATTGTTCGCGGAGACCGCTGCGAAAGTGTTCTTGCACAACGGCATCAAGGTCCATATGGCCAAGGATTTCGTAAGCACGCCGATGGTTTCCCTCGGTGCCTTCAATTTGAAGAGCGCCATGGGTGTCATCCTCACCGCGAGCCACAATCCGCCCAGCTACAACGGGTACAAGTTGAAGGGCATTCACGGTGGGCCGCTGATCCCGGAGCACGTGCAGGAAGTGGAGGACATGATCCCGGACGCGCATGGATGCGATCTCGGCGGTATCGATCTGCGCAAGGCAGAGGCCGATGGCATGCTCTCCTACGTCGATCTGGAGACGATGTACGTGGACCATGTGGAGAAGAACTTCGACATGAAAGCCATTCGCGAGAGTGGACTTCGCTGGGGCTATGATGCCATGTACGGCGCTGGACAGAACGTGATGCGCCGTATCCTGCCGAACGCCACATTCCTGCACTGCGAGCACAACCCTTCCTTCCACGGACAGGCGCCGGAACCGATCCATAAGAACCTGATCGAGTTCAGTGACCTCATCAAGAAAGGAGGGATCGATTGTGGACTGGCCACGGACGGGGATGCCGACCGGATCGGCCTCTATAACGGGAAAGGCGACTTCATCGACAGCCACCACATCATCCTGCTGCTCATCCACTATCTGGTGAAGTACAAGCAGTTCAAGGGAAAGGTCGTCGTGGCCGTCAGCACGACCCCCAAGGTGAAGAAACTATGCGATCACTATGGGCTGGAGTACCAGGTGACCAAGATCGGCTTCAAATGGATCTGTGGGATCATGATCGAGGAGGATGTGTTGCTCGGCGGAGAGGAAAGCGGCGGTATCGCGATCAAGGGCCATATCCCGGAGCGAGATGGCATCTGGATGGGGCTGACCATATGGGAGTTCATGGCAAAGAGCGGAAAGAGCCTCGATGACCTGATCGACGAGGTGTACGCCATCGTAGGTCCGTTCAAGTACGAGCGCAATGACCTGCACATCAGTGAAGCGTTGAAGCAGAAGGTGTTGAAGGAGTGCGCGGATGGCACCTACACCGGCTTCGGGGAGTTTGCCGTGAAACACGTGGAGACCGTGGATGGCTACAAATTCCACATGGACAAGGACCAGTGGATGATGATCCGCGCCAGCGGAACGGAGCCTGTGCTGCGGTGTTACGCAGAGAGCGACACGTTGGAGAACGCCCGGAAGATCCTCGCCGCCACGCGGAAAACCATTGGCGCGTGATGGGCGCTTCGGCCTACTTTTGAAGGATGCGGCCGTTCCCGTCGATCCGGTGGCGACCTGTTACACCGGGGGCGAGGTACCTATGTACGGTGTTGACCGGCCTGGCTTGCACCGGGAGTTGCGGTCAGCCGTTGGTGCCGGACAGTGTGCCCTCCCGGTACGATGGGAAGTGCCTCCGGAACACCGGCATGGGGCTGGGTGCGGCCATGGCGGGAACCCTGGTGTTGCTTGATCAAGCGTGGTATGCGGATTACGACCGTGCGGCATTCCACACCTTCGACGACAGTGGGGAGTGGCTGCAGATGGACAAGGGAGGACACTTCTTCAATGTCTACCAGATGGGCCGCTTCGGGCATGTCCTCTTCGCGCGGTGCGGCACCTCGCGCAAGGCATCCATCTGGGCCGGTGGCAGTTTGGGATTGCTTTTCCTTACCGGGGTCGAGGTGCTTGACGGTACCTCCGCCGAGTGGGGCTTCTCCTGGAGCGACATGGCGGCCAACACGGCCGGTACCGCGGTCTTCATTGGACAGGAGCTGCTTTGGGACGAGCAGCGGATCCAGGTGAAGCTCTCGTCGCACCCCACGGACTATGCGCGCCTGAGGCCGGACCTGCTAGGTGAGGGGCTTGCGGAGGAAGTGCTGAAGGATTACAACGGACACACGTTCTGGCTCAGTGCCAATCTGAAGAGATTCATGCCGCAGAGTCGCCTGCCGGATTGGCTCAACGTTTCCGTGGGGTACGGTGCCGAAGGCATGATCAGCGCTTTCCCGCTGGAACCCTTGGATGGTGTGGCACAGGACCACCGCTATCGGCAATACTACTTGGCCCCGGACCTGGACCTCACCCGGATCAAAAGCCGATCCAAGGTGGTGCGGACCGCGCTGTTCATTTTGAACGGGATCAAAGTGCCCATGCCTACACTCGAGTTCCAAGGCACCGGTAAAGTGGTCGGGCACTGGCTTTACTTCTGAGCCAGTTCGCCGCGCTGCAGCATCAGCTGCACCTTCAGTACAGCGGCCACAGTGAGGCTGTCCCGCAGTTCGCCGCGCATCACTATTTCGAAAAGTTCCGCGAATGGCAATTTGCGCATGGCCAATTCCTCGTTCGCATCGGGCTCTGGTTCGTGGAAGGTGAGGCCTTGTGCGACGAAGATGATCGCCTGCTCATCGCTGGCGCTGTTGCTCAGGTCCATTTGCAACACCTCGGTCCACCGTTCCGCAACGATGCCCACCTCCTCGCGCAATTCCCGCTGGGCGCTCTCCAAGGCCGGCCGATCCCTGCGCCCGCCGCCTTCCGGGATCTCCCAACTGTAGCTGCGCATGGGGTAGCGGTACTGGCCCACGATCCATGTGTTCAATTCTTCATCCAATGGGACGATGCCAACAGCGATGTTCTTGAAATGGACCACTCCGTAGATCCCTTCCGCACCGCTCGGGTCGATCACATCATGGTGGCTCACCGAGATCCAAGGGGTGCTGTAGCGCTCCTCGGTACGCACGGTCTTCCACGGGCCGTTCTCCTCCATGGCGGCCGAATATAGCGGCTCGGTGACCCGGTAATGCAGTGCTGGTCAGCGTGGGAGTCGGAAACGGATGCGCACCTGGGCGGAACTACGCACCCTTTCGCCATCCTTTACGGCCGGAGACCATAAGATGCCTTCGACCAACCGGAATGCTTCTTCGTTGCAGCCGGCACCAAGTTCCCTGAGTGCGCGCATGTTGGAGAGTGTTCCATTGGGTTCCACGACGAACTCCACCAGCACCGGACCTTCGATATCACGTTTCAGGGCATCCGGTGGGTAGCTCATGCGGCCGCGAAAATTCTCCGCCATCCCGGACCATCCACCCGGGATCGCAGGAACAATGGGTCGATCCACGGTGTGGGGTGAATGGATCACAAGTGAAGTGCTGGCCGGCAGTGCGAGAACACTATCCGGCAGAACGTGTCTTTCCTGCATCCAGCGCGAGATCCGCTTCCGATCGAAGGGCACTGCGATGAAATGTTCCGCCGCGACCTTCTCACCGCCCATCAGGGCCGGATGCCAGCGGATCAACCGTGCCACACGCAACGCCTCCGCATCGCAAGCCGGCGAAAGCGGCCTCCATGTGCGCAGATCGGTCACCGTACCATCCTCGAGAACATTGAAGATCACCAGGACATTGCCATCCCTGGCCCCTTCCGGATAGTGCAATTCCTGTTGAAAGAGCCGATCCAATGCTGCCATACCTCCGAACGGCGCACAAGCCTCGAAGGGCTGCCCCGCTGTGCAGAGGAAGGCGCAGAACGCGAACAGGACGGAAAGACAGCGTGCCATGGGGTGCCAAGCCAGTAGATTTGCGGCATGTCCGGCCGAAAGTTCAATGTAGGGGATCGGATCCGCTTCCTGGATGAAGTGGGCGGAGGCGTTGTGCTCGAACTATTGGGTGTAGGGCACGTTCGCGTAAGGACCGATGAAGGATTCGTGCTGGACCGTTCGAACCGTGAGATGGTATTGGCAGAGGGTAGGGCGTATGGAGTGACCGATCATCAGGCAGGCATGGTCGCGGCCAACGATGTGCTGGAGGAGAAGCGACGCAGGAGGGTCGCGGGCAGGCCGGCGCGGCCAGGAAAGACTGCCAAGAAGCCTGAAGATGCGGGAGTCCTGGAGGTCGATCTGCACCTGCACGAGCTGGTGGAGGACGAGACCCGCCTGGGCCCGGGTGAGCGCCTCAAGTACCAATTGGCGTACTTCGAGCGTGTGTTGGAAGGGGCGATCCGCGATGGGAAGCGCAAGGTGATCGTGATCCACGGAGTGGGAGAGGGTATTCTGCGCGAAGAGGTACGGCGGATGCTCCAGTATTATGAGAGTGTCCGCTTCCATGATGCGGACATGAGGCAATACGGTGCTGGTGCCACGGAAGTGGAGATCCTGCGCCACAAATGAGTTCATTGAATTCCTGCACATCGCTCCACCGCTTTCCCGGCTTGCCGGGGGGGAGGAAAGTCCGGACAGCATAGGGTGCCGTGCTTCCTAACGGGAAGGGGCGCCACTGGGAACGGTGGCGTTACGGAAAGTGCCGCAGAAAGGGAGACCGCCACGCGCGAGCGGGGTAAGGATGAAAAGGTGGGGTAAGAGCCCACCAGTGCGCCGTGCGAACGGTGCAGCTTGGTAAACCCCACGGGCTGAAAGACCATGTATACCGGGGCACCACCGCAAGGTGGATAAGGGTGATCCGCCCGATCCCGGAGGGTGGGTCGATCGAGGTCGTACGTGAGTGCGATCCCAGATAGATGGTGGAGGTCCCGTGCGAACGGGATACAGGATCCGGCTTACAGATGTGCAGGAGCTTATGGAAGGGCCTTTTCCCCGTGATCGCGGTGGAGGAGGCCCTTCGTTTTGCGGCAGCTCCGGGCGAGTTCCCAAATTGTCTTAATGCAATAGCAGGAGGTCCGCCCCCATCCGGTCGGCCCCGGTACCTTTACACGGTGCGGATACGTACGCTCATCACGATCTGTTGGTCCCTGCTCGCCTGCGCCGGTGTGGCGCAGGAGGTGACCATCCATGGCCAGGTGGTCGCGCCGGATGGAGAGCACAGCTACTATGACCTGATGATCGTGAACAAGCGCACGCGCTCCGGGACCTTCGGGAATGCGGACGGCAGCTTCCACGTTCGGGCGTTGCGCACGGATACATTGCTCGTAGGATCCATCGGCCAGCGCACGCGCATGATCACCGTGGCCGATAGCGTGGAGAAGGACAGCTACCACATCCTCATCCGTATGAAGCCGTACGTGGTCGAACTCGCGGAGGTGGAGGTCTTGCCTGAAAGGACCTTGAAGGAGATCCAGAAGGACATTGAACGACTCGGGTACAAGGAGAGCGACTATCGCATCAGCAATGTGGACGCCCTGCAGAGCCCCATCACCTTCCTATACCAGGAGTTCAGCAAGCGTGAACGAAGCAAGCGGTTGGTGGCCCAGTTGCAGAATGAGGACCGCAAACGTGCCTTGCTTCAGGAGTTGCTCCAGAAGTACGTGCAGTATGACATCATCAACCTCAATGAAGAGGCCTTTGATGACTTCATCGACTTCTGCAACGTGCCGGAGGAGGTGATCAAGGGATTGACGCAATACGAATTCCTGCTCTACGTGAAGAAGAAGTATGAGCTGTATTCCAGTCTCGGACCCACGCGACGGCATTGAGGAATGGCCGAACAGTTGACCGGCCGATGAGCCGACCATGGACCCCGACCCCGTGCGCCGATCCATCCCATTGATCGTCCTGTTGGTACCCGCCTTCGCCTGCGCACAGACGGATACCGTCTTCAACACCATTGAACTGGATGATGTGGTGATCCGGGCGGTGGAGAACGGTTTCAACGTGGAGCGCTTCATGAAGCAGGTACGGGAGGATACCAGCTTCCACAAGGCCTTCCTCAACACACGCTACTATCCCAACCGAGTGCGCAGCGCTTTGGTGGTGCGCAACAAGGGAGAGGAGGAGACCGGCTTCCTGTACCGTGAGGGACGGTTGGTGCGTAGCGGTCCACTGGCGCAGTGGGTGCAGGACAGCACCATGGAGCGCGGCAAACTGCGTGATCGCAAAGGCGGATTCCGCTACCTCACTGCGGAGATGTACGATGATGTCTTCTTCCCCAAGGGGAGCTACAAAGCGAGCAATAGCGTGGCGGAACGCAAGTTGGAAGTGGTGCGCGGCGACCGCTTCGAGAAGTACAAGAGCGAATTGAAGAAGTTCATGTTCGATCCCGGAACGGAGATCGCCAGCGTGCCCTTCATCGGCGATAAGCTCGCGCTGTTCGATCCGGACATGGTGCGTTTCTACGACTTCGCCCTGCGCGGAGAGGACCGGAGCGGCCATGCATGCTGGGTGTTCACCGCCACGGCCAAGCCGGAGTTCCGTGATGGCCGCACCGTGATCAAGACCATGGAGACCTGGTTCGATCAGACGAACATGGATGTGATCGCACGGCAGTACCGGATCGCCCATGCATCCTTGATCCTGGATTTCGATATCAGCATCAAGGTGGAGAACACCGTGATCGGGAATGCACTCGTACCCACACGCGTCGACTACGGTGGTGTCTGGAACATCCCGTTCAAGAAGATCGAGATCGTGCGGTTCTGGTTGTTGTACAGCGAGTGGGGCGTTGTTCCGTAGAACGCTTCGACTCTCGGTTCGGAACGGTCTTCTCGCGCTTCGTCCAAGAAGCAATTGTGGCGCTTGTGGCGTAGTACAGTTAGCCACTGTTGCGCGCAATGGAACGGGGGCTAACGGTTTAGTGTATGGTGCGTATCCCGAAGGGTATGCACTATACACTTTGTTAGCGGGTCGTTTTCTTTTTTTTATTCATCATTTAGCGAATTAACACCTTGTTCATTTCGTTTTCTAATTCCTTCTTTCATTGCTTTAACCTTATCAGGGTCATGACCTTCCCAAATCGTTACTTCACCAACAATTCTGAATGGCTTTGTAGAACGATATGACATAGACGGATTCCCTTTAAATTTTTGGTCAGTCAAATCGGGGTCATTTTCAATTTCACCTGTCGGCTCAACTAAATAAATTCTTCCTCGACCTTCTCCAAATGAAAGTTCAGCTCCCCAAATAGCCGCATCCAAGGTGGCAGTTAGGAAAATGTATTTAGCTTTTTTATGCTGTTGATAATTAGTGTTGTAGCCTACTTCTATGAAATCTCCAATTTTTAAATCAGCTTTTGTTCCATGAAAGTAGGTTTGACTGAAAGGACTTGGAGCTAATTGCTTTTCTTTTTCTTCTGCCATATTTGTTGTTGTCTTGATTTTCTTCTTAATGCCCGCTAACTAGTGGACTACCAAGGATCTGTTGATACATCCGCTATCCAAGCGCGGGCTATGGATGCTGTAATGTACTGGACAGTAGTATGGTCCGCAAAGTGTGCGTGCGCGATCCTTGGTAATACGCGGCGCGTCATAGGTTGTCGAGGGGGCTTGTGATACGGCCCAAGGTACGCGGGGTCACGTGGGTATGGATCTCGGTGGTACGCGTGCTGGCATGCCCCAGTAATTCCTGGATGTAGCGGATGTCGGTGCCGTGTTCGAGCAAGTGCGTGGCAAAGCTGTGCCGCAAGCTGTGCAAGGTGAGCGATCGCTGGATCACAACACCCAGTTGCTTGGCAATGGCAATGAGCTCGGTGTCATACGGGAATTGCAAGGCAATGCGACGCTCGCCGTTCCGAACGAGCGGTGCCAGCTTCACTTCGCGTTGATGGACAGTGTCCCGATGAGACATGCCCACACAAGATAAGTGTGGAAGGAGCAGGTCTAGTGCTTCCCTTGCGCCGCCAACCAGCGTTCGGCATCCAACGCGGCCATGCAGCCGGATCCCGCAGAGGTAACTGCCTGGCGATAAACGTGGTCGGCACAATCGCCGGCCACGAATACACCGGGCACATTGGTGCTGGTCCGGTCCGGAGTGTGCTTCAGGTAGCCTTGCTCATCCATGTCCAGCCAACCTTTGAAGACCGCTGTCGCCGGGGTGTGCCCAATGGCCAGGAAGAGTCCGGTAACATCAAGCTTGCCGGTCTCTTTGGTCTTGTTGTTCACGATCGTGATCCCTTCCACCACGTGCTCGCCCAGCACATCCGTCACTTCGGTGTTGTAGAGCACCTCGATGTTGGGTGTGTTCTCCACCCGGTGCACCATGGCCCGGCTGGCGCGGAACTCATCGCGCCGAACGAGCATGTAGACCTTTGGACAGAGTTTGGCGAGGTAGGTGGCCTCCTCACAGGCACTATCGCCCGCACCCACCAGCGCTACCGTTTGGCCTTTGTAGAAGAAGCCATCGCACACGGCGCATGCGGTAACGCCGCCACCGATATCGCGCAAACGCACTTCGTTCGGCAGCCCCAGCCATTTTGCGTTGGCCCCCGTGCAGATCAGCACGGTGTCCGCGTGGATCTCCGTCTTTTCATCCACCCACACCTTGTGCACGGGTCCGGTGAAGTCCACCTTGGTGATCCACCCGTTGCGCACATCCGTTCCGAAGCGTTTCGCTTGGGCCATCAGGTCCTCCATCATTTCGGGGCCGGTGCGACCATTCGGGTACCCGGGGTAGTTGTCCACTTCGGTGGTCTGCGTCAATTGCCCACCCGGCAACGGTCCGGTGATCATCACTGGTTTCATGTCCGCTCGCGCCGCGTAGATCGCAGCGGCATATCCGGCTGGTCCTGATCCGATGATCAGGCAGGTGAGGTGCTCTGGGGTCGTCGTCATTGGTGCATTCGAGAAGGCGCGAATCTACGGCGATGGACGCTGGTGTTCCTTTCCGAGGGGCTGCCTTTGGTGGGTGGTCGTACCCCAAGGCGATCACTGACAAGAGCGGTTGCGGGTCAGGGTGTGCAGATCACCGTATCGATCCGTACGCCGAGCCCGGCCCAGATCCCCAGGCCGCCGTTGATATTGGTGCGGATATTGGCCGGATTGCTGAATACATCCCCTTGTGTGGAGACATTGTTGGAGAAGGATTCGTAGAACCGGTATTCATCGATCCCGATCGTCGCGAATTTCACGAGCACCGTATCACCCCGCTTGAAGTAGCCTACCTCCTCGTTATTGTCATCCGTGGCAGTGCTGTACGGGGCGGTACCGCGGTTGTAGAAGAAGTCGAATGTTAGCCCGTTGACGTATTTGTCCTCGAACACGGAGAACAACGGGGAGATGAACCGGTCATCCTTGGGCTCCCCATCAGCTCCCGCATTGATCCTTCTCGCGAACCAGCGATACGCATTCCCGATGGTGTCCGGATCCGTGATGGTCCCCCAAATGAAGCCAAGCGTATCATCATCGGGTCTCTGCTCCGCCAGTCTGAACCAGAGCGAGTCCAGGGTGACGGCGTTCGGCAGTGTGGTGGTCGCCGAAAGGGTGTTGCCACCGGTGGCCACGTTCAATCGATAGGTCCTTCCTTCCATCCCCAAGAGCGAACCGTCCAATTTGGTCCACGCGCAGATGTTGGCCTGCGCCAGCAGTTCCGCGTCGATGCCGATCAATGCGGCCGCCTCCTCGAGCAATGAGTCCGGGATCAGGTCGCTGCAGATCCGATCCAGCACGTGGATCGTTGTTCCATCATCCACGGTCACCACCGCATCACTGATGAAGCTCGAGGCAATGGAGGAAACGGTGGTGGGGTCGAAGAAGCCCTGGGTCCTGCTCAGCAGCACCAACGGTGGGGCACCTGTTTCAATGGAGCCCTCCACGACGATCTTGGGTGCTGTGGTAGGCAGGTCCACATCGATGTCCTTTTCGCAGGACGACACCATGAGCGCCATCATCACAATGGCACCAAGGGTCCTTTTCATGGTCAGAATTTGAAATTCCATGTGACCGAAGGGAGGATGGTGAAGAGGGATACTTGCTTGGCCTGCACTTGGAACGTGCCCGCAGCGGGGTCCCCGTCATTGGCGAAGTAGATGAAATACGGGTTCGCCCGGTTGTAGGCGTTATAGACGCTGAAGGTCCAGCTGCTCTTCCATCGTTTTTCCACGGTCGTGGTCTCGCCTGTGACCGGGTCGGTCCGCTGCTTCGTGGTCTTGTTGCGCAACGTTGCGGCAAGGTCCAGTCGGTGATACGGTGCCATGCGGTATCCGTTCCTCTCCGTGTATTCGCTCACCAGACGGCCTTCGATGAAATACCGGTTCACCGGAAGCGTAACGGCCTGGCCGGTGGCATACACGAAGGTGGCACCGAAGGTCCACCGCTTGCTGTGGTCATAAGAAAGGACGACGCTCAGGTCGTGGCGGCGGTCCCAGCGGCTGGCGAATTCGTTCCCGTTATTTATCGCAGGGAATTCGCGCATGGTCCTGCTCCAGGTATAACCCACCCAGCCGTTCACCCTGCCGAGTGCTTTCTTCACGAAAAGCTCCGCCCCATAGCTGTAGCCTGTTCCGAAGACCAGTTGAGCATCGTAGTTCGTATTGCCGTTGTCCTGCGGTGAAGCACCTTCGGCATATTCGATCAGGTTGTCGAAATCCTTGTAGTAGAGTTCGATGCTGGTCTCGAACATATGCTCCTTGAAGTCTCGAAAGTACCCGGTGGAGTATTGCGTGCCGATCTGCGGTCTCACGTTCCTGCTGCTCGGGATCCACACATCGGTGGGCAGGGCGATGCTGCTGAAACTTGCAAGGTGAACATACTGCTGCCCCCGGTTGAACGAAGCCTTGATGCTGCTGTTCTTGTCGATGCGGAACCGGGTGGAAAGCCGAGGTTCCAATGCGGTGTAGGATGCGATCGGAGCACCTGCGGAGAACTCCCGGCTTCCGATGGCCCGACCGCGTTCATCCAATGCATAGAGCGTGTAAGGTCCGACATGGTGGAAGGTGGTGAGCCGCACCCCGGCATTGATCCTGAGCGCATCGGTCAGGTCGAAGTCGTCCATCACGTACAACGCACCTTCATGTGCATTGAGGGTGGGAGGGTCCTGGATGTTGAATTCAGTGTCACCACTGCTCACATCCACAGTGCTGGTGGTGTAGTCGTGGAAGATGTACTGGCCACCGTATTTGAGACTGTGCCGTGCAGTGGGGTAATGGCTCAGGTCCATCTTCAGGCCGATGTCCTTGATGCCGCTGAAGAGTTTGAAAGCGAATTGGTCCTGCCGTGCGTTGAATGCGAACGAATAATCGCTGAAGGTGGCTGTTGTGTTCATGAACAACTTGGGGCCGAAAACGTGGTTCCACCGGGCGGCCACGGTGGCATTTCCCCAGGCGATGCGGAAATCCGGGTCTCCTGGGTTCGCTCCTGCGAAGTCGAATACATCGCGCCCGAAATACCCGCTGAGGTACACACGATCCTTCTCACTGAGACGGTAATTCGCTTTCGCGTTCAGGTCGTAGAAATAATACCCACTGCCGCTGAGCTGGCTTTCCGGGTTCACGAACGGTTTGGTAAGGACATCCACATACGTCCGCCGGCCCGAGACGATGAATGAACTGCGATCCTTGACGATGGGGCCTTCAAGCGTCAGGCGCGAGGAGATCAGCCCGATCCCTCCCTGGCCATGGAAGGCGCGCTCATTCCCTTCCTTCATGTTGATGTCCAGTACAGAGCTGATCCTTCCACCGTAGTTCGCCGGCATCCCTCCTTTGATCAACTCGATGTTCTTGACCGCGTCGGCATTGAAGACGCTGAAGAAACCGAACAGGTGGCTGGCATTGTACACGGTCGCATCGTCAAGCAGGATCAGGTTCTGATCCGGACCACCGCCTCGCACGTAGAACCCGCTGTTCCCTTCGCCATTGCTCTTTACGCCGGGCAGGAACTGGATCACTTTCAGGATGTCCACCTCACCCAGCAGCGCGGGCAGGGTGTTCAGCTTCTGGACGTCCAGGTCCACCGTTCCCATTCGGGTGCTTTCGGTGTTCTCCTCACCACGTTCACCCACCACCTCGAACTCGCCCACTTGGATGGCTTCGCCCTTCAACTCGATCGATATTTTCCTGTCCTCCTGCAGGTCGATGGTACGGATATCCTCCTGATAGCCGATGAAACTCGTGCTGATGGTGTAGCGGCCGGCGGGCAGGTTCATCACGAAGTAGCCGAAGGTGTTCGCGTTCACCCCCTTGCCGGTCTCCTTGCAGATCACACTGGCCCCGATCAACGTCTCGCCGCTGGCAGCATCCTTTACATATCCACTGAGGGATAGTGTACGCTGACCGTGAAGCATCGACCCGAGGGTGAAGAACGAAAGGATGAGCAGGAAACGGATCATTCGCGGGGCCGCAAAGGTATCGGTGATACAGGTAATGAGAGCCGGAACGGGAATGTTGTGAAGCGATCGTGAAGACAACGTTCGATCACCGCCAACTGTTCGTTCTTGCATCCGATCTCACATTGTCTTAGCGTTCATGGCACCGATCGGAACGCTGATTTGCATTCACAAACCAAGAATGCAAATGCAAGCCATCCTTCGAAAACACGGCACCGGATTAATGACGCTGGTCGTTTACGCGCTTCTGGTCGTTTTCGCCGTGTGCTGTTCCCTTGGTCTCATTTAGAGGCCGTGAAGCGGTCATGCCGCGCTGCTCATCATCCTGCATGTCACCTCGAAATGATCGCTGCCGGAGATGGATCCTCGTTCAGGTCGGGGTGACTGGATCGAACCAGCGACCGTCCCGCCCGGCGGGATGCGACGCCGTGCTACATAGCAACTGATCAAAACGAAAGGGTCGTCTCCAATGAGACGACCCCTCGACCGGTCGGGGTGACTGGATTCGAACCAGCGACCACTTGCACCCCATGCAAGTGCGCTACCGGGCTGCGCTACACCCCGAGGACCTTTTCCCGCAATTCGCAGCGACCATCCCGCCCACAGGCGGAATGTGCTACCGGGCTGCGCTAGACCCGAAGGGGCGCAAATGTAGTAAGTAGCACGTTGCCATTGATCCCAATATCCCAAGCGCATGGATGTCCTGGATACGTACTCCGGTGCCGAAGAAGCGAGGTGTTACGCATTCACACGACGTTCACCTGCGCCTCATCTACCTTTGGGCCCCTCCACCGACCTATGCATTCGATCAATCCACTTTCGTTATCCGCCCTGACCATCCTGCTCGCCGCCTGTTCGACCGGACCTGTTGATAAGGATGAGCAAGGGGGCGGTCACGGCGAACGAACTTTCGTGACCATGGATCCTCACAGCAATGCCAGGCCTCTTGAGGCAGTGATCACACACCTCGACCTTCAGGTTGATGTGGACCTCGAAGCGGAGCGGATCGAAGGCACGGCCACCTATTCGATCTCTGTGAAGGATGCGGATCACATCATTCTGGATACGGATGGCCTGATCATCGAGAGTGTTACGGATGGTACTGGTGCGAAGCTCGGGTATTCCCTGGGCGACAGTACTCTCCTCGGAAGGGCGTTGCTTGTGGAGCTACCGAGCGGAACGGATCGGATCACCATCGCCTATCGAACAGGTGAGCACGCCAAAGCATTGCAGTGGCTTAGTCCTGGGCAAACAGCTGACAAGACCCATCCATTCCTGTTCACCCAAGGGCAAGCCATCCTGACGAGATCCTGGATCCCGATCCAGGACAGTCCTGGTATACGATTCACGTACACCGCTGAGGTTAAGGTGCCCGCCGGCCTGATGGCCGTAATGAGCGCCACCAATCCGCAGGAGGTCAGTCCGGATGGAACATACAAGTGCCGAATGGACCAGCCCATCCCAGCGTACCTGATGGCCCTGGCCGTGGGTGATCTTGTCTTCAAGCCCATCGGGGCACGTACGGGGGTGTATGCTGAAAGAAGCGTGATCGACAAAGCGGCCTGGGAATTCGCGGACATGGAGCGCATGCTCGAGACCGCTGAAGGCCTCTACGGACCCTATCGTTGGGGCCGGTATGATGTGATCGTGCTTCCACCGAGCTTTCCATTCGGGGGCATGGAAAATCCGCGCATCACCTTTGCAACGCCGACGATCATCGCTGGGGACCGATCGCTGACCTCGTTGATCGCCCATGAACTTGCGCACAGTTGGAGTGGGAACCTGGTGACCAATGCCACCTGGAACGACTTCTGGCTGAACGAAGGTTTCACCGTCTATTTCGAGAACCGGATCACGGAAGCGATCTACGGAAAGGATTTCGCGCTGATGGGGGCCGTGCTGGGGCGCCAGGACCTGTATGGTACGATCCATCAGATGGAGAAGCAGAAGCACTTGGAGGACACGCACCTGCGGCTTCACCTTGAAGGCCGCGACCCTGATGACGGGGTTACGGATATCGCTTACGAGAAGGGATATGCTTTCCTGTTGCTGCTCGAGGAGAAGGTAGGGCGGGAGAAGTTCGATGCATTCCTGCGTGACTACTTCGATCAGTATGCTTTTCAGAGCATGACCACGGACCGTTTCCTTGAGCACCTCAGAGCGAAGTTGATCGAGCCGAACAAGGTGGATGTGGACATCGCTGCGTGGGTGGATGGACCTGGCCTGCCGAAGGATGCCCCGGTGCCTGTCTCGGATCGGTTCGTGAAAGTGGAGCACGAGATCGCCAAATGGGAGGCCGGAACTCCTGCGGCCCGAATGTCCACCGCGGGTTGGTCGACCTACGAATGGATGCACTTCCTCCGGCACCTGCCCAGAGAGATGTCCGCTGCACAGATGAACGAACTCGACGCGACGTTCCATTTCACCGGGACCGGGAATGCCGAAGTGCTCGCCGCCTGGTTGGAACAGTGCATCCGGAACGATCATGTGGCGGCCTACGACAGCCTCGACCGTTTCCTGAACTCCGTGGGACGACGGAAGTTCCTGGAACCTCTGTACAAAGCGTTACTTGAGACGGAGAAGGGCCGGATAATGGCGCAGACGATCTATGCGTCGGCCAGGCCGGGTTACCACTCCGTTGCGGTCCGTACCATGGACGAGATGCTCCAATGGAGCGATAACAAACCGCCGGCGAGTTTCTAGGCCGTGTTCAGGCAGCGTTTCAAGAGGACGGGCTCAAGGTCGTGACCGCCTTCGAAGACGTGCAATGCGCGGGCGACCGAGGCAGCTGTCAGCCTATCGATACTGCGTTCCGCTTCGCTCATGGGTACAAGTCGGTCCAGTGTACCATGGACAACATCCACTTGCAGGTCCTTCCAACGATACTGCATGCGATCACGATCGATCTCCGGGGGGATGCTTCCGCCCCAGAGGACCATGCGCCACACATCTGTGGTGCCCAGCAAGGCCCATCTACAAGCGGTGGCCACACCCTGCGAAAAACCGAGCACGCATAACGGTGTACCGGGCCGGGCCTTGGTGCGTAGGTCATCTGCCAGGCGATCGAGGTATTCCACGTGATCGCGGATCTCGTTCTCGCGGTCTTCGCGTGTCATCCAAGTCGCACCGACACGTTGGTGGGCCTCATCGACGTAGAATCGGTTCAATCCCTCCGGGGCTACGATGCAAAGATCCCTGCCGCAACCTTCGAATTTGTTGAGAAAGAACCGGGCGAGCTGGCCGTAGCCATGCAGTACGATCCAGATCCTGGAGGCCGTTGCCGGGTCACCGAGAAAATGGAAGCGTGCGGTGCGGGGAACGCGAATGGAACCTTCCTGAGCTCCCATCAAAAGGCGAGCAATTCAGCCAACACACCGGATACCTTCCCGGCGCTGGGGATCATCGTGGCCTCCAGGGTGCTGTTCAACGGGATGGCCGGCATGTCTGCGGAACCGAATGTCCGTACCGGAGCATCCAGGTGCGCGAAGCATTGATCACTGATACGCCCTGCCAGGGCCTGAGCGAACGAATTCGTCAATTGCTCCTCTGTCAGCACGAGGCAGCGGCCATGTCGTTGGACCGCGGTCATCACGGTATCCTCGTCCAGTGGGACCAACGTGCGCAGGTCGATGATGGTGATGCGTCCCGGGTATTCCTGAGCCGCCGCTTTCGCCCAATAAACGCCCATGCCATAGGTGACCACCACGGCGGCCTCACCTCTTTCGATGTGACCGGCATCCGCCTCCTGCACCACTCGTGCCTTGCCGAAGGGGATGATGTAATCCGCACTCGGCTCGATGGTCTTCGCATCCTCCGTCCCCTTGATCTTGCTCCAATAGAGGCCCTTGTGCTCGAGCATCACCACCGGGTTCGGGTCGTGGTATGCCGCTTTCATCAATCCTTTGAGATCAGCCCCGGTGCTGGGGTACGCGATCTTGATCCCCTTGATGTTGCACAGCACGCTCTCCACGCTGCTGCTGTGGTAGGGGCCACCGCTGCCATACGCACCGATGGGCACACGCAGGATGCAGCTTACCGGCCACTTGCCCATTGTGAGATACGAACTGCGTGCCACCTCGGTGAAGAGCTGGTTCAGGCCCGGCCAGATGTAGTCCGCGAATTGCACTTCCACGATCGGTCGCAGTCCTGCAGCGCTCATGCCCACCGTGCTGCCGATGATGAACGCTTCCTGGATCGGTGTGTTGAAGACGCGATGCCCACCGAAATCCCGCGCAAGGGTGGCCGCTTCACGGAAGACACCACCGAGCCGTGCACCGACATCCTGCCCGTAGAGCAGGCACCGCGGGTCTTCCTGCATCAATTCACGTATCGCAAAGAGTGCGCTGTCCACCATCACGGTCCGCTCCCTGTCCGCGGGAGCGCGTTCCCCGCGTTCCTCGGTGACCGGCGTCGGCGCGAACATGTGCGTCCATAGGTCATCTGGTGTCGGGTCCGGGGCCGCCATCGCCCGCTGAAGATCACTTTTCACCTTCGCAATGGCCTTTTGCTCCAATTGCTTCAACCCTTCCAACTGCAATCGATCTTCGAGGCATTGCTGCATGAAGCGCGGAAAGGGATCTCGTCTTCGGTGTTCCTCGAGGTCCTCCGGTGAGCGATAGAACTCCATCCGTACGCCGCTCGTGTGGTGGTTGAGCAGCGGCACCTTCGCGTGCACCAGGAATGGTCTGCGTTCCTCGCGCACCGTGGCGATCACCTCGTTCAACGTGCTGTAACTGCTGATGAAGTCGGCACCGTCGACCTGCCGCACCTCCAGACCTTTGAACCCTTTCGCATAGTCGCTGGCATCGCCCACGCGGATCTCATCGGCGCTCGCACTGATGTCCCATTCGTTATCCTGTACGAGATAGATGATGGGCAGCTTCTTCAGCACCGCCATCTGGAAAGCCTCGGCCACTTCACCCTCAGTGATCGATGCATCCCCAAGGGAGCACACGACGATCGGCGCGCCGGTGTCGGTCGAGCCGTTCATATCGTGCGGTATCCCCGCCTGCTCTTTATACAGGAGTCCCATGGCAATGCCCGTGGTGGGGATCGCCTGCATGCCTGTGGCGCTGCTTTGGTGCGGTATCCTCGGCATGCCCTCCCGTCTGAGGCTCGGATGGCCATAGTACGTACGGCCACCGCTGAACGGATCATCCCGTTTGGCCAGCAATTGCAGCATCAGTTCATACGGTTCCATACCGATGCCCAGCAGGATGCTGTCATCCCGGTAGTATGGCGCCACCAGATCCTGTGCTCGCAGTTGCAGTCCAAGGGCCAGTTGTATCGCTTCGTGCCCGCGGCTCGTAGCGTGCACGTACTTGCTGGTGATCTTGAAGTGCTCCTCATACTGGTCCGTCATGGCCTTGGCGGTGCACATCAGTTCCCAGGCGCGGAGCAGGGTATCCTGATCCGGCATGTGTTCGGTGGACAAGGCCTTTTTCGATACGGTCAGGGGCATTGGAGCGAACTGCTTGAACGGCTAAAGTACGGGATGGGCGGTAGGTGCGACCGGCCCGGAGCACGGTAGTTTTGTGCGGAACGAAGCAACCGCTGTACCGATGAGCCGCACCGCGCACGAACTGGACCACCGCATTGTAGGGGATGACATGCAATGTGTGGAGATCACCCTCGATCCACAAGAGACCGTCATTGCCGAGGCAGGCACATTGATGATGATGGATGAAGGCATCGAGATGAAGACCATCTTCGGGGATGGTCGCGGTCAATCGCAGAGCTTCCTGGACAAGATGTTCAGCGCAGGCAAGCGTGTGCTCACCGGTGAGAGCCTGTTCATGACGACCTACACGAACATCAGTGCGGCACGTCGTTCTGCATGGTTCGCGGCCAGCTATCCCGGCAAGATCATGCCCATGGACCTGCGCGACTTCAATGGCAAGTTGATCTGCCAGAAGGATAGTTTCCTATGCGCTGCCAAGGGTGTGAACATCGGTATCGCATTCCAGCGGAAACTCGGTGCGGGCCTCTTCGGGGGCGAGGGCTTCATCATGCAGAAACTCGAGGGAGATGGACAGGTGTACATCCACGCCGGCGGAACAACGGTGCAGCGCGAGCTGTCGCCGGGGGAGCACCTGCGTGTGGATACGGGCTGTTTGGTGGCGATGACCCAGGATGTCCAGTACGACATCCAATTCGTAGGGGGTATCAAGAACACGTTGTTCGGCGGTGAGGGATTGTTCTTCGCGTCACTGCGCGGGCCCGGCCATGTCTGGATCCAGAGCCTGCCGTTCAGCCGGTTGGCGGACAACATCATCGCTGCGGCGCCACGGGCCGGTGGCAAGGGCAAGGAGGAGGGCAGCATCCTCGGTGGCCTTGGCCGCTTACTTGACGGGGACAACTAGATCGCTCAGGACAGGGCGTTACCGTTCCCGGTCGCGTCGCGCATTTCCATCCAGTGCGTTCAGGAAACCCTGGACAATGGAGAGCAGGATGCTGAATCCCAGTGCCCACCAGAAACTCTCCACCACGAAACCATCGATCAGCTTCGCGGCGAGCATCACCAGACCCGCATTGATCACAAGAAGGAAGATGCCAAGGGTAAGGATGGTGACCGGGAGCGTGAGGATCACGAGCAGGGGTTTCACGATCGTATTCAACAGGCCGAGCACCACGGCCACGAGCAGTCCGGTCAGAAAGTCGGCGGCATGTACACCGGATAGCAGAAGGTCCGTGACCAGGACCGCGATGGTCGAAATGATGAGGCGAACGATCAATTGCATGGCGTGAAAATAAGAAAGGGCCTTTCGGCCCTTTCCCGTAGGTCGTTGCATCCGGCAGCAAAATTCCCCTCTTGCCAGCGCCGGTCGCGAGGCCTACTCTTTCACCAACTTTTGCGTGGAGGTCCGTCCGTTCTGCGAGATCACCAGAAAATAGTTCCCCGTGGCGCGGTCCGTCAGGTCCAGCGTGCGTTCGTATCGCCCTTTGAAGGCGGTGATCCGCTCCTGGTATACGGCAGCACCCGTGGCATCGTGCACATCCACGCGCAGGTCCCCCTTCTCCGCCACATCGAACTGCAGCCGGAAGAAGCCATTGCTGGGGTTCGGGAAACAACGCAAGCCGCCGAGGTCGAGTTCCTTGTCCAGTCCAGCAACACCGTTTCGCTTCAGCAGGTCTTTTTCGGTATCGTTCAGTGGCATCGTTTCGATCGTCACGCGCACCTCCCGGCGCAGCCCCTTGCCAAGTTCGTGTCGCATTTCGTCCATTTCGCGGCGCAATGCGTCCATCTCCCGGCGTAGATCATCGCGGTCCTCCGGTGCCAACCCTTCGAAGCGGAAACCATGTGCGCCTGAGCCGAAGAAACGATGGCCTTCGTGCTCACCCAATGTGCCTGTCACGGTCTTCTCCGCACCGTTGCGCTGCAGAACGATCCTCACTTCATCTCCCGGCTCTTTGCTCTTGATCGCTTTGGAGAGCGCAGGAAAATCGGGGATCTTCTCACCGTTCACCTGCTCGATCACATCACCCGCTTGGATGCCCATTGTTTCGGCCGACGAGCCGTCCACCACACTGCCGATCACGGCCCCTTCGCCCTCGCCCGGTGTCACCCCCAGGAAAGCCTGTTCGTCGGCTTCCCAAGCCGTATCACCAAGGTAGTTCTCCCAGTCCCACTCCTCGGTGCCGTGTTCCGGACCGAACTCGAAGTGATAGGAAGAGTGCTTGCGCTCCTGCAATTCCACCTTCACTGTGTTCTTCTTGTCGTTGCGGTAGTACGTGATGTTCACCTCATCCCCGGGGTCGTGCGCCCGGATCGCCTCGGTCAGGTCTGCAGGACCGCTAATGGCTTCATTGTCCACTGCCGTGATCACATCCCCTTCCTGCAATCCGGCATTCGCTGCGGGGGTATCTTCCACCACACTGGTGATGTAGGCGCCGGTCCTGGTGCCGATCTTCTTCTCCTTGCGCAACGATGCATTCAACTCACGTGCGTTCACACCCAGAAAACCATGCTGGCTGAACGAGGTGAGCGGTGCGATCGGTGGTACTGGTGGGATAGGTGGTACCGGCGCAAGAGAGAAGGAGAGGTCGCTATCATCGTTGGGCCCGAACCGACGGATGTCAATGGTCACGTTCTCCCCATCGCCATCCACCCGAAGGTGATCCATTACCCCGAGTTCCTTCAGCGCGTCATGGATCTGCGCCTCATCCGTCGCATCGAACTCCTTTGTCACCCGTTTCGTTTCCCCGTTCTCAGTGGTCACGATCTCGATCCGCACCTTTCGTTCAGGATCCTGAGGCAATGCCTCGGGCGCTGCCACACCCTGGAACAGGGCGGCGAGCGGCATCAGGAATAGTTGATTGAGCATGGCTTTACGGCTTTGAGTTCCGAAGCTATCGCCGTTGGACCGGGATGCGTTGTTAAGGAAGGTAAAGAAGTGTTAAGCCCGGGATGAGCGGTTGGGTCATGGTCGATCGAAAGTGATGCAACGGTCGGTCGGCCTCAAGGTGGATCGACGGATCCGTCATTCTGTGAACCGATCCATGTCACGGCGGTCGCGCTTGGTGGGACGCCCGGCACCGGGGGCACGGTGCAATTGTTTGGCGAGCCGGGTCAGTTCACGTTTCTCCAGGTCCTCGAACGTGGTGCGTTCGATGATGAATCCAGGAACATGTTTCGTACCTACCCGGGAGGTAGGTATGGCAAGGATCTCCCAGGTTCTCCAGATAGGTGGTTCACGCAAGCCGAAGCGATCTCCGGGCCTCACTTCGGCGGAGGCTTTCACGAGGCGATCGCCCAGCTGTACCTGCCCGCGTTCTATGGCTTCAGTGGCCAGGCTACGGGTCTTGTAGAGCCGCACGCACCAGAGGAATTTGTCGATGCGCATGCTACAGGTGAGCTATGGCCTGGCACAAAGGAAGAAGGCGATCCCCTTTCGGTGGACCGCCTTCATGTGACCCCGGGAGGATTCGAACCTCCAACCAACAGAACCGGAATCTGCCATTCTATCCAATTGAACTACGGGGCCGGTTCCCCGAGGCAGGCCCAAGGGGCGGCAAAGATAGTGTTCGCCCCGATCTTCCAACAGGAACCTGTACCTTTGCGGGCCTTTTCACGGCCCTATCCATGACCGAGCTGCGCAATATCGCCATCATCGCCCACGTCGACCACGGCAAGACCACCCTGGTGGACAAGATCCTGCACCAATGCCAGCTCTTCCGGGAGAACCAGGAGACCCAGGACCTGCTGCTGGACAACAACGACCTGGAGCGGGAGCGGGGCATCACCATCCTCAGCAAGAACGTGAGCGTGCGTTACAAGGGCGTGAAGATCAACGTGATCGACACCCCCGGTCACAGCGACTTCGGCGGCGAGGTGGAGCGCGTGCTGAACATGGCCGATGGCGTGATCCTGCTGGTGGACGCCTTCGAAGGCCCCATGCCGCAGACACGTTTCGTGCTTGGCAAGGCCATCGAGATGGGCCTGAAGCCCGTGGTCGTGATCGACAAGGTGGACAAGCCGAACTGCACGCCGGACGAGGTGCACGAGGCCGTCTTCGACCTGATGTTCGCCCCGGATGCCAACGAGGACCAGCTGGACTTCCCGGTGGTCTACGGCAGCGGCAAGGGCGGCTGGATGGGTCCGGACCCCAAGACCCCGACCGAGGACGTGAGCTACCTGCTCGATGTGATCCTGGAGAAGGTGCCCGCCCCGAAGAAGGTGGACGGCACGCTTCAGATGCGCATCACCAGCCTTGATTACAGCAGCTTCCAGGGGCGTATCGCCGTGGGCCGCATCAGCCGTGGTTCCATCAAGCCGAACCAGCAGGTGACGCTCGTGAAGAACGATGGCGGAACGGCGAAGGGCCGGTGAAGGAGCTGATGACCTTCGAGGGCCTGGGCAAGGTGAAAGTGAAGGAAGAGATCGGCTGCGGTGAGATCGTGGCCGTGATGGGCTTGGAGAACTTCGACATTGGCGATACCATCGCGGATGGAGAGAACCCCGAGGGTCTGGCCAAGTTCAAGGTGGATGAGCCGACCATGAGCATGCTCTTCACCATCAACAACTCGCCCTTCTTCGGACGTGAGGGCCAGTTCGTGACGAGCCGCCATGTGCGCGACCGCCTCTTCAAGGAGATCGAGAAGAACCTGGCGATGCGCCTGAAGGAGACGGACAGCCCGGACCGCCTGCTCGTGTTCGGTCGCGGCATCCTGCACCTGAGCATCCTCGTGGAGACCATGCGCCGCGAGGGCTACGAGTTCCAACTCGGCCAGCCGCAGGTGTTGTACAAGGAAGTGGACGGCCAGCGCCACGAGCCGATCGAAACGCTGACGGTGCAGGTGCCTGAGCAGTTCAGCAGCCGCGTGATCGACCATGTGACACGCCGCAAGGGCGAGATCCTGAACATCGAGCAGAAGGCGGACCGCACGGTGCTGGAGTTCAGCATCCCGGCACGCGGCATCATCGGCCTGCGGAACACGCTGCTCACGGCCACGGAAGGGGAGGCCATCGTGGCACACCGCTTCAAGGGCTACGAGCCGTTCAAGGGGCAGATCGCCTCACCGCGTTCCGGCTGCATCGTCAGTGCGGAGACCGGTACCTCCATCGCCTATGCCATCGACAAGCTGCAGGATCGCGGCAAGTTCTTCATCGAACCCGGTGAAGAGGTATACGCCAGCCAAGGTGATCGGCGAAAGCCCGAAACCCGGCGAGGAGCTGGGCGTGAACGTGATCCGCGTGAAGAAGCTGACGAACATGCGCGCCAGCGGCAGCGACGACAAGGTGAGCATCGCGCCCGCCGTGAAGTTCAGCCTGGAGGAGTGCATGGAGTACATCGCCGAGGACGAGTACCTCGAGGTGACGCCGAAGAGCCTTCGCATCCGCAAGATCCTGCTCGACGAGAACGAGCGGAAGCGCGCTGCGAAGAAGCTGCAGGAGGCTTAGAGGCTATCTCAATAATACCTTTAGGGCTCCGTGAGGGTCCTTCGCGACCATGCTTCGTTGTGGAAAGCCTCACAGAGCTCCCGGCTATGCTCGGTTTCCACGCCTCGCCTGATGCCAAAGTCCCTCGCACTCGCTTCAAAAGCATTTTGAGATTGCCTCTAGTGCCTGTGGTCATCCCGCTTGGGCGGGACAAGTCGTGCACATGGAATGCCTAGCGGGCGATCGGAACGGGTCGTGTATGCTGGCCTACGGTGAAGAAGTAGATGCCGTCGGGCCAAGCACTTATATCGATCCGGTGATGCCCGTTGGATGATGCTGCGTGCATCACACGTCCGGTCGGGTCGATGACCCGGATGTACCCGTTCGGCTTTGATGTCGAGATCGTGACGGACAGACCATCGTTCACCAAGGTGAAGGGTCGTGCATCGTTCGCGGAGCTGATCGCTGTCGTACCGAAGAGCATCCAGATAAGCGCGTCCTCGATGTGTTGGCGGAACAGGGCATCCTCCGTGTAGTTGTTCGCCGCATGCCCGAGCGCCGAGTAGAAGATGCGTGAGCCACTGGGCAGTTCTCGGTACCAGCTCATCGGCCGTGGGGCGTCGTAGCTGTTCACCTGTCCGTTCGGGCCGATCGTCTCCTCCACCTCCAGCACCACGTTGTTCGCCGGGTTGAAGTAGCCGCCCTCCCAGTAGTAATACTCCTCGTTCTTCAGCCAGGGGGCGGGAAGGTTGGAGATGGAAGGGTGCGTGCCGATGTGCATCAATTCATAGGGAGGTGTGCCGCTCACATGGTTCGGGTCCTCCTGCACGCTCGCACCGATCAGTTCGGCGTAGAAGTCCCAGATGCCCGTGTTATTGCCGTTCGCCGTGCTGTGCCGATAGGTGTCGGTCGCCGCGTGGATGCCCATGACGTTTCCGCCATTGGATATCCAATCCTCGAAGTTCGCCCGCTGTCCTGCGTTCAGGATATCGCTACCACTGGTATTGCTGAATACGATCACGCCGTATGCAGTAAGTGCGTTCGGGTCATTGAAAGCGTCCCCGGCAGCGTCATCCGTGATCGAAACGCCGAGGCCCGATGCGATACTGTTGAACATTTCCAACGAAACGCCCTGCGTGCCATGATCGTAGCCGGAGGTGCGCGTGAAATGCAGGACCTGATGCTGGGAATGGACGGACAGGAAAAGGAATGCATGCAGCAGTGCAGTGAGGACGCGCATGCCCGAAGCTACGGAAGTGGCATGGCGATCACTCCGGCACGATATCCTCGATCGGTTCAGGCACTTTCCGCTTCAACCAGCGGAGCCCGCGATCCATGAAGCCGATGTGCATGTCGAACCGCTTCACGATGTTGAACCGGATATTGCTCACGCTCCAGGTGAACCGTTCACGCTCGCCCAGCAGGTAACCGATCTGTTCCTGGTTGTAGGCCAGACCTACATAATAACGCCGGCTGTTGTACCCCATACTGGCCCGCAACTGCGCATGCCAGCCCGGGCCTAAGTTGAAGTTGCGGACGTCATCACCAGGCACCGGCGAAACGGTGTGCTGCGCGGTGATGCCCGCCCCGATCACCCCGGAGAGTGTGAGGAAGAGATGTTCGCGGTGCACGAATGTGTAGACCGCGCCACCCATCGGACCCAGGTCCCCGAAATCTCCACGCCGCATGCGGAGGTCGGTGGAGAAGCGATCTGCGAATGTGCTCGGGACCAGTGAGGAATCCGCGCGAGCCGTGAAGTAGGTGGCGTAAGCACCCACCAGCCATGAACCCTGACTTCGACGTTGCCAGGCATCCTGGTTGAAGGAGGCACGGTAGCTGAAGCGATCACTGCTGAGGATCCGGACCGAGCTCACCCCGACATTGAATTGGCGCACATCCGGTCGGTAGGGCCGCTCCGTGTCCTGGTCCCAATTCACATCACCCAAGGTGGGTCCGTCCAGGTAGTAGCCTCCAAAGGTCTGCAGGAAGAGGTTGCTGGCGGTGCGCTTCGTATAGATGTTCGCCTGCATGTCCAGATAGCTGGTCTTTCCCCGCACATCGTTGTCGTTGTTCAGGAATGGAACGGGAAATCCGATGTTGAGGGTAAGTGCGCGGTAACTGGCACCGACCCCCATGTTGATGCGGTTGTTGGGTCGGTAGATCAGGTCGTTCGCTGCTTCGTCGGAGCCCAGCGTAAGGTTGTTGATCTTGGTGCTTCCATACACCCGGCCGGACACGATGTGCGAGTAATCCCGCACGTACAGGGTGTCGAAATCCTTCCTGGGTTCGGGAGCATGCTGCGATCGGAGCTGTGCGGGCAGTGCCAGAAGGGCCAGGAGCCACGTGGCTTGCTTCCGAGGGCAGGAGAAGAAGAGGTGGATCATGGCCGGGGCAAAGGTCGGTGGTGCACGGCCGATCGAACCATTCCGGTAGTGATGTGTACAGGTCTGTGCGATCCGGAGATCGCATGCATCATATCAATGGATCAAAGGACCATTACCATGAAAAAGTCGCTCAACATCGTGGCCGTGCTTGCGGTCACCACGGGTATCACAGCGATGCTCGTCTCATTCCGGGAAGCCCCACGGACCGTGGATGCCCCGAAGTGCCATGTGCCCGCACCCCTTGCTGGCGAGGTGAAAGGATGCGTATTCAAAACAGTCTATGAGGGTGAAGGACTGGACAGCGGATTCGTCCTCACCACCCCGAAGCCCGTGCTCCAGGCCGAGCAACGCGGCCTGGATTGGCTGGTGGGCGCTCAGGCTCAGGATGGTGGCTATGGTTCGGGCACACACTCCCGGCAGGACATCACCGATCCGCATGCGGTGAGTACGGATCCCGCCACCACCGCAATGGTCGCCATGGCCCTGATGCGCATGGGAAGCACCCTTGATTCGGGACCGAACAGCAGGCAGCTATCCCGTGCCACGGAGTACCTGCTCAAGCAAGTGGAAGGCGCACCGAAGAACGCCACCAACATCACCACGCTCCAGGGTACCCAGATCCAGGTGAAGCTGGGGGCCAACATCGACGTGGCTTTGACCGCACAATTCCTTTCCAACCTGCACGCACGACTGGAGGAGAAGCACCCGATGAAGCTGCGCGCCATGCGCGCGTTGAATACGTGCGTTGGCATGATACAACGCTCGCAGAACAGCGACGGCAGCGTACAGGGTGACGGCTGGGCCGGTGTACTTCAATCGTCCTTCGCCGCCAATGCGTTGGAGTCAGCGAAGGACCAGGGTGCGGATGTGGATGCGGTATCCCTGGACCTTGCCCGGAACTACCAGAAGGCCAATTTCGATGTGGCCTCCGGTGGGGTGGCGACGGAACGGGCGGCCGGCGTCACGCTGTATGCGGTCAGTGGCAGCAGCCGGAGCAGTGCCATGGAAGCCCGCGAGGTGAATGAGGTGGTGATGAAGGCGCGCAAGGAAGGCAAGGTCAGGAAGGATGCACCGGTGAGCGTGGAGACCCTGGAGGAGGTCGGTTACACCCGCAGTGAAGCGGAAAAGCTGAACACGGCCTACGAGGTGTTCAATGCGGCCAAGCAAAAGGCGCAGAACAATGATGTGATCAGTGGCTTCGGCAACAATGGTGGAGAGGAATTCCTCAGCTTCCTGCAGACCGGTGAATCACTCGTTATCGGCAAGGATGCGGGCTGGAAGAACTGGTATCAGCAGACCTCCGGGCGCCTCGTGAACATCCAGAACAACGACGGCAGTTGGAACGGCCACCACTGCATCACCAGTCCTGTGTTCTGCACGGCAACGTCGTTGCTCATCCTCAGCGTGAACAATGATATAGAACACCTTTTGGCGCAAGGCGCCACAAAGTACCGGTAGGCCACCTCCATGCCGGGTGGGTGCCGACCGGTGGTCGATGGAGCGGGAGGTCCGGGTCACGCCGGACCTCCTTTCGTTCCCTCAAGGTATTTCGGGCGGAAGCACGTCATCGGCCTACAGACCTTTGCGAACGCTTCATTGCCATGGCCTTCTTGTACCTGCTCGGCATACTTGTTCTACTCGTGCTGGCCCTTTTGCTCTACTTCGCCTTCGCACCGCGCATCGGTGGGCGGCAGAAGGGTGAGAGGGCCCGGCGTATCGAGGCTTCCCCGAACAGCGTGAAAGGACGGTTCCGCAATGTGCTCGACACCGACATGGACATGCCGCTCAGCGCCATGGGCAGGGTCCTTTGGGAGATGATCAAGGGGGGAGGAGGGAGGGAGCCTGAGGGCATCATCCCTACGGTGCGGTTCGATGCGCAACAATGGGAAGCGATCCCTTCCGGAACCTTCGCTACGGCCTGGTTCGGTCATTCTTCGCTATTGATCAAGGCCGGAGGCAAGACCATCTTGGTGGACCCTGTTTTCGGTGAGCGCGCCTCGACCTTCTCCTTTGCGGGTCCCAAGCGGTTCGAGTATGATGCGCACATGACCGTGGAGGGCCTTCCGCATGTGGATGTGGTGCTCCTGTCACATGACCATTACGATCATCTCGATCATTTCACGATCGATACGCTGGTGCGCTCGGGCGCGAAGCCACGCTACATCGCCCCGCTCGGGGTCGGCGCGCACCTGGAGCGCTGGGGCGTGCAGGCCTCGTCCATTACCGAAATGGATCGGTGGGATGAGTTGGATATCGGATCAGTGCGTCTCACATTGGTGCCCTCCCGGCATTTCTCCGGCCGCGGGCTCTCGGACCGGTTCACCACATTATGGGGCGCGTGGGTCATCGAGGCGGGTGGGGCCAGGGTATTCTTCGGGGCGGACTCGGGGCCTTCGCCCACATTCAAGGAGATCGGGGAGCGCTTCGGTCCGTTCGACCTGGTTATGCTGGAGTGCGGAGCGTACAATGAACTGTGGCCGAATATCCACATGCTACCTGAGGAGACGGCACAGGCCGCCGTTGACCTGAAGGCCGCAGTGCTCATGCCGATCCATTGGGGCAAGTTCAGCTTGGCCTTGCACCCCTGGAAAGAGCCGGTCACGCGGCTCATCGAAGCGGCCGGTGCAATGGGTGTACCGTTGCTCACACCGCGCATCGGTCGTATCGTACCGGCAGCGGACCGTGCATTCAACGAGCGGTGGTGGGACGAGGTGGATGGCCCCGCGAAAAAAGGAAGCGCCGCCCTTGCGAGCGGCGCTTCCCAGGTCCCTGGTGAGGGGCTCAACGTGTGATGCTGAGTTGTTTGCGGGCTTGCAGCGTGCCTGTTTCGTTCAGCAGCATAAGGGTATAGGTCCCTTCGGGCAATTGAGTGATGTTGACCCGATCGTTGCCCTGCAAGGTGCGGTGCATCACTTCGCGACCCTGCACATCCACCACGCTCATGACCATGTTGCGGGCGGCTCCTGTGATGGTGATCTCATCCTTCGCGGGGTTCGGGAACACATTGAAGGCATCATCCGTGGTGGTCTCGGCCACGTTCGTATTGGTCTCGACGATGATCTTTCCCTTCATGCCCATAGAAATGTGGGGCACGCACACGTAGTAGTAGGTACCCGGTGTGGTAAGGGTGAGTGTGTGGGTGCCCGCCAGGAATTCGAACCCTCCGTTGGAAGTGGTCCCGTTGGCGTTCCAGGTGGCCTCGCTCACCTCGCGCATATCATGGTTACCCGTTACGATGATGGTGATCTCGGTACCGGCCGTCACCGTCAGTTCATCAGGGCTCCAAGTGAAGTTGCCGGTGCTGGTGATCGTCTGGGCCTGGATCGTAAGTGCGGAGCTCATTAAGAGGATCGTGGAGAGTGCTTTCATGGGAATTGGGTTGGGAATTGGTTATCGGGTTGAAGGTATGACATGGGGTTTGGGGCATTCGCTGCCTGTGGTCGTGAACTTCCTTGTTCATGTCCCGATGCTTACATTATTGGCTGCTGATCGACGATATAAATGTCGATCCACATGTTCCTCAACTGCCATAGCTGGTTCAGTTTCCAGTACGGGGTGATGAAGCCCGATGTCCTGCTGGAGGAGGCCGCGAGGCTCGGTGTTCGCACCTTCGCGCTTACCGACATCCATTGCTCGGCAGGGATCCCCGATCTCGTGCGCGACGCGGAGAAACGATACGGGGTACGACCGGTGGCGGGGATCGAGTTCCGGCAAGGGGCGAAGTTGCTTTACATCGGCCTGGCGAAGAACAACGAAGGCTTTCAGCGACTGAATGAATTGCTGAGCCTGCACCTCCTTGAAGGCGAAGCACTGCCTGAGCGAGCGCCGGAACTGGACGACGTCTTTTTCATCTACCCGTTCGACCATGCACCTCAACAACTCCGTCCGAACGAGCGCATCGGTATCAAGCCCTCCGACCTTACGCGTCTGCCCTTCAGTGCCTGGGCGTGCCGGCCGCAGGACCTGGTGGCACTGCTGCCTGTGACCTTCCGCAACAAAGCGGACCTCACCACGCACCGCCTGCTGCGCACCGTGGCGCAGAACACCGTGGTGAGCAAGCTTCCGCCGGAAGAACTGGCCGCACCGGACGAGGCCTTCCACAGTGCGGAGGAAGTGTGGCGGATCTACCGGCATCACCCCGCCCTGGTGCGCAATGCGGAGCATCTCCTTGAGCAATGCATGATCGTCTTCGATGACAGTGACAAGACGCGCAAGGTCTTCGGAAAGAGCGAAGCATCGGATCGCGAGCGGCTGTACAGCGACACGTTGGCGGGTCTTCGCTACCGCTACCCGAATGCATCCGCCAATGTGATCGCGCGCATGCATCATGAGTTGGATGTGATCGGGCGCATGGGCTTCATCAGCTATTTTCTGATCAACCAGGACATCGTTCGTTTCGCGCGGAGCAGGGGCTACTTCCATGTGGGGCGTGGCAGCGGTGCCAACAGCCTGGTGGCGTATTGCCTGGGCATCACCGATGTGGACCCCATCGAGCTGGATCTCTACTTCGAGCGCTTCATCAGCACTGCGCGCAGGAAGCCGCCCGATTTCGACATCGACTTCAGCTGGAAGGACCGCGATGAGGTGTACCGGTATGTGTTCGGCAAGTACAATGGTGAAAAGGTCGGTGAGATCCACGCGGCGCAGATCGCCACGTACACCACCTTCCAATGGCGCGGTGCGATCCGTGAACTGGGCAAAGCGGTCGGCCTGCCGCCGGAGGAGATCGATGCGCTGAGCGAAGGACGGCACGGCTATTACGCGCGCGGTCGCCCGAGTGTGCATGCCACCAGCGCGGATCTGGACAAGGTTGCTCGGGCGGTGGTCCGTTACGGCGAAAGGCTCATCGGCATGCCGCACCATTTCGGCATCCACGCGGGCGGCATCGTGATCACGGACAAGCCGGTAACGCACTACACGGCAATGCATCGGCCGCCGAAAGGGTTCCCGGTAACACAGATCAGCATGCTCGAGTGCGAGGACCTTGGCCTGCACAAGTTCGACCTGCTGAGCCAGCGCGGGCTGGGGCATATCCGGGATGCGGTGGAGCTGGTGAACAATTCACAAGTCACAAGTCTCAAGTCTCAAGGCTCAAGTGGGGAACCGCATTCAGTTGAAGCTTGTGACTTGAGACTTGAGACTTGCAGCTTCCGCGAAGCGGTGGACATCCACGACATTCCTCGTTTCAAGCGGGATCCGAAGGTCAAGGAGCTGCTGCGCAAGGGTGATACGATCGGTTGCTTCTATGTGGAGAGCCCGGCCATGCGCATGTTGCTGAAGAAGCTGCAGGTGGAGGACTACCCGACACTGGTGGCGGCGAGCAGCATCATCCGTCCTGGTGTGGCGGAAAGCGGCATGATGCGCGAGTACATCCTGCGGCACAATGATCCTGAACGTCGCAGGCAGGCGCCCAAGGAATTGATGGACATCATGCCCGAGACCTATGGCGTGATGGTGTACCAGGAGGATGTGCTGCGGGTGGTGAGCCAGTATGCGGGACTCGATCTGGAGGAGGCGGACCAGGTGCGGCGTGGCATGAACATCCGTTACCGCGATCGGCCGGAGTTCAAACTGGTGCAGGAGAAGTTCTTCTCCAATTGCAGGGCGAAAGGACACCCCGCCGGACAGCCGGAGGAGGTGTGGCGGCAGATCGAAAGCTTCGCAAGCTTCAGTTTCGCCAAGGGCCACAGCGCCAGCTACGCGGTGGAGAGCTACCAGAGCCTCTACCTCAAGGCCTATCATCCGCTGGAGTTCCTGGTGGGCGTGGCGAACAACTTCGGCGGTTTCTACCGTACGGAATTCTATCTGCATGAGGCGAAGCGTGCTGGTGCGGTGATCGAGGCACCTTGCGTGAACAGGAGTGAGGAGTTGTGCTCATTGGTGAAAGGACAGAGTTTTCAGTTGTCGGTTGTCGGTTCGACTGTCACACGAACCCGCTCGGGTGAGGCTACGCGCCCGGACAACGGACGACCGACAACAGGCAGCAGCATCTACCTCGGTCTCGGGAACATCAAGGGTCTCGGGAGCGAAGCCGTGCAGCTCATCCTCCACGAGCGGCGACGAAATGGACCCTTCGCCGACCTGCACGACCTGCTGAAGCGCGTGCCCCTGGGCCTGGAGCAGGCGCGCATCCTCGTGCGCGTGGGCGCGTTGCGATCCACCGGACGCAGCAAGCCTCAGCTCTTGTGGGACCTTGCGCTGCTGTACCGTCCGGCCATGGTGAGCAACGACGGCGACCTCTTCGTAGCGAAGGTGGAGGAGCCACGGCTGCCCGAACTGCAGCACCATCCGCTGGCCGATGCCTATGACGAACTGGACCTGCTGGGCTTCCCGTTGTGTGATCCGTTCTCGCTGGTGGATCAGAATGCGGAGAACCAGAGAGGAAGTGAAGAAGTGAGGACGACGCTCTCGTCCTCTCACTCTCTCTTCTTCACTTCCTCACCTCCTCTCATCCTCAAACGCGACATGCCGGAGCACATCGGAGAACGGGTGACCATGCTCGGTTACATGATCCATGTGAAGACCACCACCACCAGCGGAGGCTCCTATATGACCTTCGGCTCATTCATCGATCCACCAGGGGATTTCTGGGATAGTACTCAATTCCCTGCAGTTGCAGAACGGTATCCGTTCCGGGGTCGAGGCGTGTACCTGCTCACTGGCGTGGTGGAGCAGGAGTTCGGGCACTGTGCACTGCGCACCGAGCGCATGGAGAAGTTGCCGTGGAAGCCGGATCCGCGGTACGGCGGGTAAGGCCGCAAGTTGCTGAGCATCATCACACTCGTTCAACGCAGAACGATCCCCGTGGCGGCTGAGCCATTTGATCGGGTCGCGCTCCGTTGCGATGGCACCGAACGAACGGGTGGCGCACTCTTCGGCACGGAACGGGAAGATCCGGCATAGGGATCCCACCGGAGGAAAGTGTCACTGCCAGCAACGTTCTATGGTGCGTCATGGTCCCGGATCACCACCTTCCTGCCATTGTCCTCAAGGACCCGGTCGATGAAGAGATGGTCGCGGTCGATCACCACCCGTAACGGTTTCTCCGAAACGGTGAACGTGCACACATTCCTCCCGCTCACCAACCGAACACGACGCTGCAACAAAGGGATGTCGTTCAGTGATCTGTCCGCCTTGGGTCTGAACTTCGGATAGCGCATGATGCTCACATCGATCCAATCGTTCATCGGTGCCGGGGTCTCTCTTCCCAGGCTGTCCGCATGGTTCTTCTCGCCCCACAGCTGTACAGTGACCTCCCACGTGCTATCGGGCAGCGTGCGTGCAGTGGCACTGTCCACGCGGTTGTTATAGAGGGTGATGTGCTTGAACCCGTCCTCCAACAGATAGCTCAGGCTGTCGGGCACCACCTTCTTCAGCTCGCGGTACATGTCCAAAGCGGTGGGGTAGGGCGGCTCTGCGTATGCGAAGGTGTCGACCAATGCCCGGAATGCCTTGTTCAAGCTGTCCTCACCCACGAAGTCGCGCAGGCCATACAGGACGATGCTCCCCTTGTTGTAGTGGATGTAACCCTGGTTCTCCACCTCCAAGAGCGGCACCTCCTTCAGGTCCTCCGAACCACGTGAGCTTTGGTAGCGGTCGCTCTCCAGTTTCAGGAACTTCCGCATCTGCGCGCGGCCGTATTCCTTCTCCATCACCATGAGCGCGCTGTATTGTGCCATGCTCTCGCTCAGTAACGTGGCGCCCTGCATGTCGGCACCCATCACCTGGTGGGCCCACCACTGGTGTCCCATCTCGTGAGCCACCACATAGAACACCATGTCGATGTCAGTGGCATCGCTCAGGTCGGCGATGAAGCCGATGCCCTCGCTGTACGGCATGGTGCCGGGGAAGGCCTGCGCGAAGGTCTGGTAGCGCGGGAACTCGATGATGCGGGCCTGCTTGTGACGATAAGGGCCGAAGTGGGTGCTGTAATAGCTCAGCGATTTCTGGATGCTGTTGGCCATGCGCGGCACGTTCTCGGCATGCGTGGGGTGGTAGTACACCTCCACATCCACGGAGTGCGATGGATCGTTCGGATCGATCCATTTCTCACGCAGCACATCGTAGCGCGCGCTCATGAACGAGTAGAAGTTCATGCTGGGGTGATCCACCACGTATTCGAACAAGCGCTTGCCGTTCTCGTTCCATTCACGCTTCAAGGAGCCCGGTGCGATGGCGATCTGGTCCGGGGTGGTGCTGATGATCGTGCGGACGGTGACCCAGTCACTGTTCGCCATCAGGTAGTTGTCCATACGCTGCGTGGGGTCATCCGTCAGCTTGGGCATGCGCTGCTTTGGTGGCAATTCATGCTTGCGTCGGTCGTTCTTGTCCTGCAGTTCGCCACCCGAGGTGTATCCGATGGTGGGGATGAGGCTCATGTTGTTGAAGAAGGTGCCGTTCTCGTTCAGTTGCATCACGGAGACGGTGTTCTCGAAGCCCTCCGGCACATGGTCGGCGGTGGCGGTGAAGCGCAGTTCCTCGCCCGGCAGGAGAGGTCTGGCCAGCTTGTAGATGCGGTAGTCCACACGTTCGTCGTTGAGCACGAGCGAGGCTCCGGGGATGTCCACCTCCTGCACGATCCCGGCACTGTTCATGTTCAGGTGCAGCGAATCGATGGGCACCGCGCTCTTGTTCTTCACGGTGATGCGGGCCACGCTGTGCAGGATGCGCTGGTGCGGGTCCAGGTCGATGGTGAAGGCAATGTCGGTGTAGTGCGGCTGCACCATGCCCTGGTACCTGCTGTAGGTCTTCTCGTAGTATACGGCGTCCTCTTCACGTTCATCATTGCCCACGACCGTGTTCAGCACCTTCGTGTTGTAGTAGTTCCACGCGCCGAGACCGATCCAGGCAACCAGCCCAGGAAGGATGATCCATTTGCCCAGGATGAAGCGTTCGCGGGCCAGCCGAATGCGCCAACGCCAGGAGGTCTCCTTGCCGTGTATCCAGAAGAACAGGGCCAATGCCATCAGCACCGCACCGCATGATGCCCAATACGCCTTGAACCAGCCCCAGGCCCCTAAGGCTGTACCATAGGTGTTCATATCCGAGTACTCCGTGACCGGTGCCGAATTGAAGTTCGCCAGGTGGGAGCTGATGTCCAAGGCGTTCAGCAGGATACCCCCGCCAATGATGAATAGGATGAAGACCGCATAGCCCACGTACTTGTTGTTCACGAGCACATGGATGAAGAATGCGAGCGTGAGCATGATGCCCAGTCCCACGATGCTCGGTAGGATATAATTCCCCAGGTACACGTCAAGCTCCAGTCGGGTGTATCCCTTCACCAATTGGAAGAGCATGCCTCCGAGCGAGGCGAGAACAAGGACCAGGCTGAGCAACAGCAACAATGCAGTGTACTTGCCGAACAGACCGATCCCAAGCGGAATGGGCGTCGCATCGTGCACCTCGTCCAGCTTTGGTTCCCGTTCCTTCCATACCAGGAGGCCACTGTAGAATGTGATGAGGATCATGATGAACAGGTTGAACGATCCTTCGGTGATCTCATTCACGCGATAAGTGACCGGGTGCAGCGTGTTCTCGTACAGGGATGAGGAGAACGCCAGGCCCAGGAACATATTCAACAGACCGATGCCCGTGACCAGCAGGAAAGCCGTCCCCTGTAGCATGCCCGTGAAGTCGTTCCAAACAATTCGACGCCATTGGCGGAAGCGGGCCGGACCATCGTACCGTCGTGCGACCCTGGGTATGTTGGTGGAGGGCGCGAGAGTACCCTGCACATCCGTAGTGGCATGCACAGGCACCGCCTTCACTTTGCGCTCGGTGAAACTGAATCGCCAATAGCAGAAAATGAAAACCATTCCCGCCACCAGGAGCCAGAGCAGGCGGTTCCATAGAAGCACACCGGACACGGGAAGCAGCATCGTATTCTTGTCCTCGACCGTCCAATACCGGCTCACCAGTTCGAAGGCCGTACCCCCGAACGGATCGAGCAGTGCCGCCAGCGTCTGGTTGTCCATCTCCGTCATGAAGCTCTCCGCGACACCACTGCCCACCATGATCAAGATGGCGGTGACGAATGCGGCGGTGGTACTGCGCACCAGAACGGCCACCGCGAAGATCACCGCTGCTGAAAGGATGATGTTCGGCAGGCTCAGGTAGAGGTAGGCTTGTGCATGCGCCATCGGATCGTTCGATCCGAGACGTTCCGGGTCCACCCATGGCATCGCACTGCCGAGTATCATGCCGAGCGAAATACCGAGCAGCGGCAATGTGGAGATCAAAGTACTCCCCAGATATCTGCTGAGGAGGTATTGCCTCTTGTTCAGCGGTGTACTGAACATGATCTGCTGCGTGTTGTTCGCAAAATCGCGGATGGCGCTGGCATTCACAAAGGCGGTCACCATCAGCAGGCCCAGGAAGCCGAGTGCTGAATAGTACTGGTAGACCATGTAGGGGGCATTCAACTTCACATTGGCCAGTGGCCCCCCCACCACCAATTTGTCCCAGCTTACAAGACCAAAGCCCAGCAGGGCGAAAAGAAGGAAGAAGATGTAGACCATCGGTTGCCTTGACCAATGGCGCATCTCGATGAGGAAGAGGCGCCAGGTCATGGCACAACAATGGTATTTGCGCCGTTGATGTGGCTGAAGAAGACATCCTCCAACGTCGGGTCCACGGCATGGAATCCGTTCCCTGGATCACCAGCACTGTGGATGTGTATGGAAGGACGTCCCGCGATGAGCTTGTTGCTGATCACCATGTGATCGGCGTTGTGCGCGTCGAATTCGCTTTTCGCGATGCTCTTCTCCCAGATACGGCCCCTCATCTCGCGCAGCGCTTCGGCAGGCGCACCAGCGAAGAGCACCCTTCCCTTGTTGATGATCGCCATGTTGCTGCAGAGTTCCTGCACATCCTGTACGATGTGGGTGCTCAGGATCACCACGACATTCTCACCGATCTCGGTCAGCAGGTTGTAGAAGCGATTTCGTTCGCCGGGGTCGAGTCCTGCCGTTGGTTCGTCCACGATGATCAATTTCGGTTCTCCGATCAAGGACTGTGCGATGCCGAAGCGCTGCTTCATACCGCCACTGAAACCCGCGATACGGCGGTCGCGATGCTCCCACAGATTGACCTTTTGAAGCAATGCCTCCACCAGGGCCTTTCGCTCACCATTTGCGATCACACCCTTGAGCAATGCGATGTGGTCCAGCATCCTGTAGGCACTCGTCTTTGGGTATACGCCGAATTCCTGGGGCAGATAACCCAGGACACGGCGCACGGCGGCCTTGTCCTTCAGGACATCGATATCACCCAACATCACTGCGCCGCTGTCCGCTTCCTGCAGTGTGGCGAGGATCCGCATCAGCGTGCTCTTGCCTGCACCATTCGGACCAAGCAGTCCGAACATGCCGGTCGGGATCGTGAGATTGACGTTGTCCAGCGCTTTCACGCCATTGCCATAGGTCTTGCTGAGTCCGGAAATGCGGAGGTCCATGCGAGGTGGGTTGGTGGGAACGAAGATGCGTGAAAGCCCGCTATGTGCCTGGGTCGATACACGAGCGGCGGCGCATCGGGTCGAACGGTCGGACGGACACGGGGCGCGGATGTTTCACGATGCACTCCACAAGCACGACCTTTACGTCATGCGACCCACTGCGTTATTGTTCGGTCTGTTCCTGTTCGGTCCCGTCCATTCCCAAGTCTGGAACTGGGCGGTAAGTGCCGGTGACGGCAGCAATGTGGACCAGTGCTATGGTATCGCCACCGACAGTGAAGGCAATGCTTACTGGGCTGGCAGTGTAAGAGGGACCTCCGAGTTCGGCTGCGGGACCATCACCACGGGAAGCAATACCGCGGGGGTATTGGCGAAGTATGATGATGCAGGCAATTGTCTGTGGGTACGGAGCGTGCTGGTCACCTTCGATGATGCCTTGGCCTATGACATCGCCATCGATGCGGACGACCGGATCTACATCACAGGGAGCTACAATGGCAACGCCGTCTTCAGCAATGGTGTGACCCTGGGATCATTGGGAAGCGATGACATTTTCCTGGCACGCTATGATGTTGATGGCAACTGCCTTTGGGCGCGTCGGGCGGGAAGTAGTAGTAGCAGTGACGAAGCACGTGGAGTGGCTGTCGATCCGAATGGTGCTGTATTCATCTGCGGCTACTCCGGGGGGAACTCGATGTCATTCGGGGATATCACCATCCCCAATCCAGGGAACTTCCGGCAGTTGGTCATCGCCCGATACGACAGCACCGGTACTGTGCAATGGGCGAAGGCAAGCACCGGCAACGGCCAGAGCAAATCGGCACGTGGAATTTCCGTGGCCAATGGGCGCTTGTTCGTAACTGGTCAGTTCAGCTTCACGGCCGGGGAATTCGATGGCATTCCGATATCGACCAATAGCATGGGTGGTAAGGCCTACGTGGTCGCATGCGACCTGGATGGCAATGCGCTATGGGCGAACAGCTATGGATCCGGTGATCATGAGGGCATGGGTATTTCCGCAGACACTCTCGGCAACGTGTTCGTGGTCGGCAGGCTTTGGGGAAGCATGTTCCTGCCGGACGATACGCTCGTATCCGTGAGCAACAATGATGATTTCGTGATCCTGAAGTTGGATGCGGACGGTAACTACCTCTGGGGAAAGAGCACGGGCTCCACACAACGCGACCTGAGTTGGAGCGCCGCCGCGGATGGACAAGGCAATGCCTATGTGGCCGTGCAGTTCAATGCCACGGTCGATTTCTTCGGTACATCACTATCCAGTTCCGGTGGTGAGGACATGGCTATCCTCAAGATGGATGGCGATGGGGAAGTGGTCTGGGCGAGCAGGGCGGGAGGTTTCCAGCGCGATGTCCCTTTGTGCATCCATCGTCAGGCGGCGCCTCCGCATCAGCTCTACTTCGGTGGTTATTACTGGGGCATCGTCACCTACGGCAGCACCACCATCGATGATGTGGCCAACGGAGATGCCATGATGATCTCCGCGACCGACACCACGTTCCATGCGAGTACGTTCGGGACATCGAGTTGTCCCATCATATGCAATGGAACCGCGTATGCCTTCGCCAATGGGGTGGCGCCTTTCACATACGAGTGGAGCACCGGTGATACGACTCCGTTGATCACGGAACGATGTGCTGGTACCTACAGCGTGCAGGTCACCGATGCTTCAGGGGCAACATCGACCACGTCGGTTCAGATCTCGGATGCGGTCGATCCGGGCCTGGTCATTCAGGTGGATGGTGATTCCCTGTGGGTCGATGGTGGTGAGGAATGGCTGTGGTATTACCAAGGGAATACGATCTCGGCAGGAACAACGTACCATATCGCAGAGGCCAGCGGAACCTACGGTTTGGAGTACATCGATGGGGAGGGATGTTCATGGTCTGCGGAACCGGTCAGCGTTGTGTTGAATGTGGGCCTTCGATCGCACAGTTCCGAGGGCGTTCGTGTTTGGCCCAACCCAGCGAGGGGGGCACTCTTCATCGAGTTGATGAACAAGGCGCCAATGCAAACCGAGCTGATCAACAGTGCTGGGCAACGTATACATACCCTGCAGTTGACAACCGGTCTAAATGCGGTGGGGTTGGATGCACTTGTGCCTGGGTTGTACATGCTGCGCTGTGCAGATGGGAGCACGGTGAGGGTCGTGGTGGAGTAGGGTGAAAGGGCGATCAATACACCAGCTCGAAGTTCCAATGCTCCTTGCTCCGCTCATAGGTATCGATCAAGGCCTTTCGTAGCTCGGGCCGAGAGGCCATGCCGGAATAGATGAGCGCTTCCACCTCCTGGATCCGGGCTTCCGTGGGTGGCCGCTTCTTGAATTCCTTGGAATAGGGCGCCTTCACCTTCTTGAGCACCTGGAAATTGTCCTTCATGCGCCAGATGGCCTGGTAGCAGAAAGCGGCATGGTAGGGGTGGGCGATCTCCTGGCTCAATGCCTTCACCTTGTTGATCCCCACGCACACATGAACGACCGGCTTGCCCCGCTCGCTGTGCAGGTAGAAAAAGTGCGCTGCGATCTTCAACGCACTGTCGATCGGAAGGGGATCCACTCGTTCCCCGGTCATGGCGCGAGCATAGAGCTTGGTGAACGCCGTATCGGCGGCGAAGGAGGAGTCTAGCCGTGCCTGGATCAGCGGTGTATCGGGCAGCAAGGACGTCAATTTCCATACGTAGGCCGCAGTATTCGAGAAATTCTCGAAGAGGTACATATGGTGCCAGAACAGCGCTTTGCTTCGGGCATCGAGTGCTGGGTGCCCGGTCGTACTGTCCGGTTCCAGGTTGATGTATCGGTCCGTGCCGGAACCGACCACACGCGTAGTGAAGAGGTCCTTGGTGGGAGGGGATGTGGTCTGGGCGTTCCCGATCACGATCAGGAACGAACATGCGGCCGTCGTCAGCATGGAAAAGACGGGATGCATGGTGGCGGGCATTGTGCAGGGTCGGGTGAGTGGCTCGTATGGCAGCGCTACTTCCCGAAATTCAATGGGCGCTGGCTCGGCTTCCGCTTCGCACCTTGTACAGACGCTCACTGAAGCCACCTTCTTTTTCGAAGGAACGCGCTTGGCTGTCCACCTGCTTGTCCAAGAGGTGTATGGCGATCTTGCACAGGGTCTGTCCCACGTTGGCGCTGATCTCCGCATAGGCTCGTTCCTTCACAGTGGTCGGTGTTCGTGTGGTCCGTGGTCCTTCGGGCGCGGCCACGCGTTCGGCTTGCTCACGTTCCCAAAGGGTTTTGATCCATTGGGCCACTTCGTCGGGATCCTTGCAGCGTGCGTTGCTCAGTTCCTTTCGGCGCGGGTCCATTGGTTCCCACAGCGGTAGTTTGCGTTGCTCCAAAAAGGACTCGTAATCCAGCCGTAGCTCATCCAAGCTGGCACGTGCCACATTGGTCAGGTTTAGTTCCAGTTTCTTGGTGGTGGCGCTGATCTTGCTTCCTTCGGCAATGTTGCGTTCACCACTGCGCGCCGCTTGTTCCATTTGGTCGTGTGTTCGGCTGCCACGGGGTATGTAGCGGTCCACAAAACGCACGGTAACCCCGTAGAGCAGCTTTGCCACTTGGTAGCTCTTCAGCTTCTCGTAGCCGCCGCTGGGCTGTAGGATCTTGGGGCGGTCTTCCATCGTTCCAAGGTATTCATCGCATTGTTCAAATGGACTTCAATGGACGTGAATGGGTATCCCCTAGGCTGATTTTCAGTGTCCATTTCCGTCCATTGAAGTCCATTGCATTTATTCCTTTACTATGCCCTCCTGTTCGCCAGCAGCACCGGCGCCTGCCCATCGAAGGGGTTGTCCATGCGGCCGATGCTGCGGGCATCCATGCCACTGGCGCGCATCACCGTGCGGTCGCCGAAGCGCTTGCGGATGCGGTCCATCGCCTGGTACAGGTCCATGGCCTCCTGGGTATCCGTGAAGGCATCCATCTGGTGCCCGCCACCGACGAGATGGCTGAAGCGCACCCCGATCAGGCGGATGCGCTGGCGGCGGTCGTACAACGTGCGGAACAGGTCGTGGATGGCCGGTAGGATGATGTGGTCGCAGGCCGTGTAGCCGATACGCAGTTGCTTGGTATGCGTGTTGAAGTCGGCATAGCGGATCTTCACGGCCACACAGCTGGTGAGCTTGCTGCCCTTGCGCAGTTGGAAGGCGAGGCTCTCGGCCATGGCGGTCAGCAGGCCCTTCAGCTTCACCACATCGATCGTATCACGGCTGAAGGTGCGCTCGGTGCTGATGCTCTTGCGTTCGTGCCAGGCGATCACGGGGCTGTCGTCGATGCCGTTCGCTTTGCGCCACAGCACCGGGCCGTGCTCGCCCAGCAGGCGTTGCAGCAGATCCATCTGCAGCTCCTGCAAGGTGTGGATCCTAGCCACGCCCATGCTGCGCAGCAGGTGCGCCGTTTTGCCACCCACGCCGGGGATCCGCTCGATCGGCATGGGCGCGAGGAAGGGCTTCTCGGTGCCGCGCTCCACGTACCACTCGCCAGCGCCGTTCTTGGCCTCGCCGGTGGCCACCTTGCTCACCGTCTTGTTGATGCTCATGCCGAAGCTGTTCGGCAGCCCGCTCTCCTTGATGATCTTTTGCCGCAGTTCCACCGCCAGCTTGCGGCTGCCGTGGAAACGGTCGGTGCCGCTCAGGTCCACGTAGAACTCGTCCACGCTGCTCTTCTCGAACAGGGGTACGTTGGCGCGGATGATCTCGGTGACCTCATCGCTCTTGCGCAGGTAGGCGCCGCTATCGCCGCGCAGAATGATCGCCTCCGGGCACAACTGCTTGGCCATCTTCATCGGCATGGCACTGCGCACCCCGAAGGTCCGGGCCTCGTAGCTGCAGCTGGCCACCACGCCGCGGTCGCTGTCGCTGCCGATCAGCACGGGCTTTCCGATCAGCTTCGGCTCGCGCAGGCGTTCCACGCTCACGAAGAAGGTATTGAGGTCGAGATGGAGGATGGTGCGTTCCATGGCGTTGGGGCGCATCATGATGCGCCCTTACAGGTCGAGGTGCAGTATCGTTCGTTCCATGGTTCATGGTCGATCCGGTGGGTCAACGCTACGGGTGCATTGGGTAATGTTCGGTGTGTTGTTCGGGCCGCCCGGGCGGGCTGTCCGCTGTAGTTGCCTTGCAGGGCCGGGTGCCACAGCCGCTCCGGTGGCTTCCGCTGGTCGCCTCCTCGCTGGCATGGCACCAAAGGCCCTCCATCGGCAAGCTGCCGCTCCCATCCCTGGCGGGGATCCCATGTGTTTCTCCTCCGGTCCATGTCCATTGCGTTCTTCACACACCCACCTCTTCTCTTGCTCACCGTCGCTCATCATTTTCGGTCGAACCGATGGGATCGACGCTACAGATCATCACTCCGTCGTATCACCGCTTCCTCTTCTTCTCTTCTTCACATCATCTCCTCTTCACTCTCCACCGCGCATTTTCCACCATTCACGTCTGACGATATATACGTCATGTCGTAGTCGGTAAATTAGTCACTACATTTGCTTCGTCAATAAAATGATCGAGATCGTGATGGGAACCCTGGCAATGACATCACTCCTGGACCGCCCCGCGGGGTCGCAGCGGGCATTGGTCACGTACGCGGAACGCGCTTGGAACAGGGCATCTATCGTCAGGGAACCCGACACGCCATACCACCTTTCCATGTTCGCCGATCAGCGGCTTGCGCGCAAGGTGCATGTGGTCCGGGGGCAGCATGTGATGCTGGATGTCGATCTGGCGGCATTCTATGGCGTGCGCATCAGGGATCTCCGGGCGCATGTCCGCAGGAACAAGGCATGGTTCCCCGAAGGCTGCATGTTCACGTTGACCACCGCAGAGGTGCAAGCAATGCTGTCGTCCCATTCCGGCCGTGTGTATGCCAGTGCTCCGGTATCGGCCTTCAACGAGTGCGGCATCCTTTCCCTGGCCACCGTGCTGCGTACGGAGCAGGCCGCCGTGGTCAGCCTTCGCCTGGTGGGCCTCTTCCTGCGCATGCGCGACCTGCTCATCGCCGACCGTGACATCCATCTGCACCTGGATCGGATGGCGCAACGTGCAGGCGGCGAGGGCGGCCGGTTCCATGCCATCCTTCAAGACCTTGAAAAACTGCTGGCCCCGGAGCAGCATTCAGCATAGGAAAAGCCCTTCAACCGCAACCATACACCTACGATCATGGCGAACCACCCCACATTCGGTCCCAACATCAAATTGCTGCGTCAACGGCGCGGTCGCTCGCAGGAGGAAACGGCCATCGCCCTGGACGTGAAGCGATCCAGCTACAGCGGCTACGAGAATGGTACGGCCGAGCCCTCCTTCGATCTGCTCGTGCGCCTGAGCGAGTATTTCAAGGTCAGCGTGGATAAGCTCCTCAAGGACGACCTCACTTCGCTCAGCGAAAGCCAGTTGGGCATCCTGGAGCGAGGAGGGGAGATAGACCTTAGCGGGCGCCGGCTTCGGGTGCTGGCCACCACCGTCAATAGCGATGACCGGGAGAATGTGGAGTTGGTCCCGGAGAAGGCGAAGGCCGGGTATGCACTGGGCTATGCGGATCCGGAGTACATCAGCATCCTGCCCACCTTCCAGATGCCTTTTCTGGCGAGGGATCGCAAGTACCGCACCTTCCAGATCAGTGGGGACAGCATGCCGCCGGTGAACGATGGCTCATGGGTGACGGGGGAGTATGTCCAGAACTGGCAGACCCTGCGCGACGGCCAACCCTACATCGTGGTGACCAAGGATGATGGCATCGTGTTCAAAGTGGTGTACAACAAGCTCAAGGAGAACGGCAACCTGCTCCTGTGCAGCACCAACCCCTTGTATACGCCTTATGAAGTGCCCATCGCCAACGTATTGGAGATCTGGAAATTCGTGCACTTCATCAGTGCCGAGCTTCCGGAACCCAACCTGAGCCGCGATGAACTGGCGCGCAGTGTGGTGGACCTGCGCAAGGAGGTGAGCCAGCTGCGGCTTGCCATGGAACAGCAGGGTAGGCTGGCGTTGTAGGCAGGGGACCGGTCCCAAAGGGGTACTTTGGTGCACATGCGCAAAGCACCGATCGATCGACTGCAGAAGCCATTCAACGATCTGGTCAAGGACCAATCCAACAGTGGCATCCTGTTGCTCATCATGGCCGTGATCGCCATGGTCTGGGCCAATTCACCCTGGAGCGACGCGTACCACCACCTGTTGGAGCATACCATATCGATCGGTTTCGATGGATGGGCACTGGAGCGGAACCTGCACCATTGGATCAACGATGGCCTCATGGCCATGTTCTTCTTCCTGGTCGGTCTGGAGTTGAAACGCGAGATCGTAGGCGGGGAGTTGTCACAGCCTCGCAATGCCGTGCTACCCGTCATGGCGGGGATCGGCGGCATGCTGGTGCCGGCGTTGATCTATCTGGCATTCGGCCCCACTGGTGCGGCACAGGACGGGTGGGGTATTCCCATGGCCACGGACATCGCCTTCGCCGTGGGGCTCATGGCGCTGCTGGGCAGTCGCGCACCGATGGCTCTCAAGGTCTTCATCACCACCCTCGCCATGGCCGATGACCTCGGTGCGGTGTTGGTGATCGCCTTGTTCTACACATCAGAGGTAAGCCTGGACAATGTGGCCCTCGGGGCCGGTTTCATGGTGCTGCTTGTCCTTGGCAACTTCCTTGGTATCAGAACCCCCTGGTATTACGGGATCGTGGGCATAGCCGGCATGTGGACGGCCTTCCTGATGAGCGGGATCCACGCGACCGTGGCCGGTGTGCTTGCGGCATTCACCATACCGGCGGAGACCAAGCTGGGTGGGCGCACTTACATCACCAAATTGCGAGGCTACATCGATGAATTCGCAGGCCATGTTCCGAATACGAAGCCGACACTGACAAGCGATCAGCTCCATACCATCGAGAAGATCGAGCGGGCCAGCAGCCTGGCACAGACCCCGTTGCAACGGCTGGAACATCGTCTGCAGCCGCTGGTGATGTACATCGTGGTGCCCCTGTTCGCATTGGCCAATGCAGGAGTGAGGATCCCGCACGACCTCGGTGCCGCCTTGTCCGGCAGTGTGGCCATGGGCGTCGGGCTCGGACTGTTGCTTGGCAAGCCCATCGGCATATGCCTCTTCAGCTGGGTGTCCGTGAAGCTGGGCCTGGGCACCTTGGGCAAGGGGGTCACTTGGCGCCATGTGGTGGGAGCGGCTTTCCTGGCCGGCATCGGGTTCACCATGTCACTGTTCATCAACGAACTCGCCTTTCACGATGCGGACCTGAAACAGCAGGCGAAGCTCGGGATCATCCTGGCATCGTTGCTGGCCGGTGCCATCGGATACGGCCTGCTGCGCACTGCGCCCAATGATGGATCACCATCCTGATGTGGGATCTCATGTTAGATCCATGTTAACATGAAGTGAAACGATCCTTATCTTTGGGCGTATACAGGGCCAAAGAACGGATCACCATGAGGACCATCCTGCTTACGATCGCGTTGGTGCTGGCTTCCGCCACGCAAGCACAGGAGTTGTTGGGCCAGGAGCATTGGCCGGACGGGACCCTGCGTTCCACCAGGTACAGCGACGGCCAGCGCATCCACTTCATCACCTACCATCAGAATGGGCGGGTGAAGGAAGTGGGCTGTTTCCGCAATGGGCGGCGAGATGGTGCCTGGAAGCAGTATTCGGACACGGGAGCCTTGGTGGCCAAGGCGGGTTTCCGCGATGGGAAGAGCCAGGGGGTGTGGGAATTCCGCACGGGTTCCAACAAGCCGATGGGGAAGCTGGTCTTCAGCGACGGAGCGTTGACCCGCGGTGAACAGTACGGTGAGAATGGAGATCTCATTGCGCAGCGGAACTACCGGTAGGGTGATCACGCAAGCGATCGAAGGCGCTTTCGGGCGCCTTTTTCATGGATGATCAGCGATCCAGGAAGTCCTTGAGACCCGGATAGCGTGCGATCTTCAGCACCAGGATGAACACGGCCATCGCCTGCAACGTGGCGGCCGCGATCGAGATGGCTCCAGCGTGGGGCCAGTGTTGCGCTCGGAACAGGTTGCCGATGATCCCGATGCCCAGTCCGATGAGCAGGAGGATGATGGCAGCGCGAGCGGTCATGCCTTCCTGAACAGATCGTCCTCGTGCTCAAAGGCCTTGAATTCGATCGCATTGCCATCAGGATCCTCGATGAACATGCTGCGCTGTTCCCCGACCTCGCCTTTCATCACCGTGCCGGGTTCAATGAAGAAGCGCACACCCACCTTTTTCAGTTTGTCCCGCAGCTTCCGCCAATCGGCCAGAGAAAGCACCACGCCCCAATGCGTGCTGGGTACGTTGCTCTTCGGGTTGTAGGTGCGGGTGGTCTTGATGAGCATCGGCACCTCCTGTATCGTCAATTGATGTCCGAAGAAATCGTAGTCCACCCAGGTCTCGGCGCTACGGCCTTCGCGGCATCCGAGGAACTTGCCGTAGAATGCCTTGACCCTTTTCAGGTCCGTGGTGGCGAATGCGAGGTGGAATGTGCTTTTCATGTTCCGGGACTCTGGGATGACCCAAAGTAACGCAGGAGTCCCTTCAGCACGAAGCCGCTTCGGGAGCGGCTTCGTGATCATTCGGGTCAATCCTCCTCTTCGTCGTCCTCGTCCGAGCCGGGATCATCGTCCTGGTCCTCGTCATCGTCCATGTCATCGTCGCTGTCGTCCGTTTCCAGATCTTCGGTGCCTGTGCCGTCATCATCGAGGTCGTCACCGCCCGTGGCACCATCGTCCAGGAATTGCTCGATCTCCTCGCGGCTCTCAGGGTTGATCTTGATCAGGTACATGGCGTCGGCGGTGCGTAGCTCGATCACCCGAAGCATCTCACCTTTCGCGGTGGGAATGGTCTTGATGTGGGTGGAATCGATCCCATCGGGATACTGTTCCTGGAGGGTCTCCTTGAGCGCATCGGTCAAGGTGTTGAAGGATCGGATCAGGCGTTGCATCAGGTCAAGCGCCGAAGCCCGGCGCAGGCGTTTGATCACATGTCAAGGACGTACGCGAAAATGAGCGGGGCTACAATAGTAGCATCGCTTTCGATGATGTATTTCGGGGTATCGATGTCGAGTTTGCCCCATGTTATCTTCTCGTTCGGAACGGCGCCGCTGTAGCTGCCGTAGCTGGTGGTGCTGTCGCTGATCTGGCAGAAGTAGCTCCAGAAGGGGATGTTGTCCCGCTGCAGGTCCTGGTGCAGCATGGGGACCACGCAGATGGGGAAATCACCTGCGATACCTCCCCCGATCTGGAAGAATCCGATACCGTCCTGTCCGCAATTGGCGGTGTACCATTCTGCGAGGAACATCATGTACTCGATACCGCTCTTCATCATGCCGGGCTTGCAATCGCCACTGAGGCAATGGCCGGCAAAGATGTTGCCGAGCGTGCTGTCCTCCCAGCCGGGGCAGATGATGGGCAGGTTCCGTTCAGCCGCTGCCACCATCCAACTGTTCTTCGGATCGATCTGGTAGTACTGCTTCAGCACACCGGAGTTGATCATCTCGTAGAAGTACTCGTGCGGGAAACGACGTTTTCCGCTCTTGTCGTCAGCGGTCCACAGGTCGACCACGTGTTTTTCCAGTCGGCGGAAAGCCTCGTGCTCCGGGATGCATGTATCGGTCACGCGGTTCATGCCACGGTCCAGCAGGTCACGTTCCTGTTGCGGGGTGAGGTCGCGGTAGTTCGGGACGCGTTCGTAATGGTCGTGCGCCACCAGGTTCATCACATCCTCCTCCAGGTTGGCGCCTGTGCAACTGATGATATCCACCTTTCCCTGACGGATCATCTCAGCGAGGATCTTGCCGAGTTCCGCAGTGCTCATGGCACCGGCGAGTGTGACCATCATCTTGCGCCCTTTATCCAGGTGCGCCTTGTAACCTTTGGCGGCATCCACGAGCGCGGCTGCATTGAAATGCAGGTAGTGCTTCTCCATGAACTCCGAGAGGGGACGTGTCTTGCTCATATCGGTGTTTCCGGGGTGAAATATAGACCCCTGATGTGAAATGTACGATCCACGGCGAAGTATGGTCCGGAATGGGATCGCCGGTCGCTGTGGTGGTCGGTGTACTTCGGTACCTATGCCTTGTCCGGTCCGTTCATGGGCAGGTAGCCCAGCAGCTGCAGCATGCGTTCCGCGCTTTGTTGTTCGGCGAACACCCTGTCGGAAAGGCTGCCATCCGGAAGCCGGTCGATGAGCACGTGCTTGGGCTTGGGGATGAGGCAATGCTGGATGCCGCCGAAGCCACCGAGCGTATCCTGGTAGGCGCCGGTGTTGAAGTACCCGATGTACTGTTTGCGGTCCTCCTGGTACTTGGGCATGTAGATGGCGTTGATGTGCTGCTCGCTGTTGTAATAGTCGTCGCTGTCACAGGTCATCCCACCAAGGAAGACACGTTCGTATTCATCGCTCCAGTTGTTTATAGGCAACATGATGAACCGCTTGCTGATCGCCCATGTATCCGGCAGGGTGGTCATGAAACTGCCATCGATCATGTTCCAGCGTTCCTTCTCGTTCTGTTTCTTCTGGTGCACGAAACTGAAGAAGGTGGCCCCGCTGTCACTGACGGTGAAGGATCCGAATTCACTGAAGATGTGCGGTTCCGGCACGTGGTTCTCCGCGCAGATGTCCTTGATCCGCCCCACGATCTCCCCGATCATGTAATCCACATCGAAGCTGAAGTTGAGGCTGTTCTTGATGGGCAGTCCACCGCCGATGTCAAGGATGTCCAGGGTGGGGCACAACTTCTTCAGGTCGCAGTACACGTTCACGCACTTGCTGAGTTCGTTCCAGTAGTACGCGGTATCCGTGATGCCGGTGTTGATGAAGAAGTGCATCATCTTGAGCCGGAATTTCTTCTGCTTGCTCACGTTGCGCATGTAGAAGGGGATGATGTCCTTGTATCCGATCCCCAACCTGCTGGTGTAGAATTCGAACTTCGGTGCCTCCTCCGCGGCGATACGGATCCCGATGTCGCATGTGCCTTCGATCACCTCATCGAGCATGTACATCTCCGCCATGTTGTCGATGATGGGCACCAGGCGGAACCCACGGTTCACAAGGCGTCCGATGTTCCTGATATAGCGTTCATCCTTGAAACCGTTGCAGAGAATGGTGCTGTCCTTGGTGATGCGGCCACGTTCGATGAGCAGCTCGATCATCTCCAGGTCGTAGGCACTGCTTGTCTCCAGGTTCACGCCCTTGTCCAGCACCTTGTCGATCACGTAGCTGAAGTGGTTGCTCTTGGTGCAGTAGAAGTATTCGTAGGTTCCGGAGTATCCGTGCGTTTCGAATGCCTTCGCGAAGCTGGACCGGGCCATTTCGATCTTCTCGCCGATCTTGGGCAGCCATGTGATGCGCAATGGTGTGCCATGCTTTTCAAGGATCTCCACCAGTTGAAGATCGTTCCACACCAGGTTATCGCCGTTCAGCTTGAATTCGTCCTTGGGGAAATCGAAGGTCTGTTCGATCAGGTCGATGTACCGTGTCTTCATCGATCGTGTGGCTGTGGTCGGTCCGAAGTTCGTTCAGTGTGGAGGGAGGGTGCCGTTCGGCGCGACCACCCGGACCGGTGGATGGGCCTGCCGATCACGCGCACCGTTGGATGAGCATTGCCCGCAGCAACGAGTGGCAGGGAAGGACGATGTTCGAGCGTGAGGCCTGGGCCGAGGACATGAGGACAAAAGTAGAGGCATGGAGGATGCACCCACCGGAAGGCGATGAAATTGTTGGGCAGGGGATGTGTCAAAGCCAGCCGCGGCGTTTGAACCAGATGAGCATCACCCCGGCGATGCCGGCCATGGCGCACATCACGATGAAGTAGCCATGCGGCCAATGGAGCTCCGGCATGTGATCGAAGTTCATGCCATAGACACCCACCACGAAGGTGAGCGGTATGAAGATGGTGCTGATCACGGTGAGTAGCTTCATCACCTGGGAGAGCCGTGCGTTCTGCTGTGCGTGGTAGGTGTTCTCCAGGTTGGAGAGCATGTCGCGGAACATGCCGATGCTTTCCGCGATGTACACGGTATGGTCCTGCAGGTCGTTGAGGTATCTCCTGGTATTCTTATCGATCAACGGGTTCTGCATGGTGCTCAACCGTCCGGCCAGTTCGCGTGTGGGCAGCACATACCGGTTCACGGTGATCAAGAGGCTGCGCATGCGCTGGAGCGCGAGCAGGTCCGAGGCCTGCGGTCGCACGATCACTTTCTTCTCCAGGTCGCTCACGCGATCGCCGATGGTGTCCACGATGGAGAAGTAGTTGTCAACGAGCACGTCCAATAGCGAGTACAACAGGTAGTCCGGGCCCTTCCTTCGCACACGGCCGGTGCCGTTGCGGATCCGCTCGCGCACGGGGTCGAGGATGTCCCCGGGGCGTTCCTGGATGCTCAGTACATAATTCCGTCCCAGCACGAAGCTCACCTGTTCCGTCTCGAACTCGGCGCTGGTGCCATGCAAGGTGAGCATCTTGGCCACCACGAACAGGTGGTCCTTGTATTCCTCCACTTTCGGCCGGTGGTCCGTATTCAGGATATCCTCTATCAGCAGGGCATGTAGATCGAAGCGCTCCCCCAATGCGGTGATCCGGTCAAGGTCCTTCAATCCGTCGACATCGATCCAGGTGACGGTATCGCTGGTACAAGGCACGAGGTCCTTCACATCCGTGCAGCTCGATTCCGAGCATCCCGCCTCCGAGTACGTGAACACATTCATGGCGGTGCTCCCCTGTGCGCGTGAGGTGACCGGCACCAATGAACCCGGGGGAAGGCCTGATTTCTCACTACGCTTCGTTGCCATGTGCGGCGGAAGTGAATGGGTTGTGCTGGATGTAGTGACCGACAGGCACACCAACTGGAACCCCGGCCTCTGCGAAGCGCTGCAGGATCCGTTCGTTCAGGTCGTACCGCATGATCCGCGCGGTGACCGGGTCCTTTGCCCATACGTACGCACGCATGGTCAGTTGTCCTTCCGCGATGTTCACCAGGCGCACGGCCACCTCCGCTTCACCGGCGACCACTTCCTCCGGAGTGCGATGGTCGAACTGGCTGGGATGCAGCAGGCACTCTTCCATGATGATCCGCTTGGCCTGTTGCACGTCCGCATCGATCGCAATGGGGACCTCCACATACTGGCAGGTCGCTTCTTCACGGATGCTGCTGTTCACGATCCTTTCCTCGCTGAGGATGGAGTTCGGAATGACCACCCGCCGGTTCTCGAATGTGACGAGGGTGGTGTGGCGCAGGTTGATATCCTCCACGGTGCCGAAGAACCCCTGCTCACCCGCCTGGATCACATCCCCGACCCGGAACGGTTTGAACGCCACGATGAAGATCCCGCTGATGATGTTGCTGAAGGCCTTCTGCGCCGCGAACCCGATGATGGCGACCAGCAGACCGGCACCGGCGAACAAAGTGAAGGCGAACGAACGCAGGGCGGGGATCGTGTAGACCACGGCCACGAACGCACAGATGACCACCACGGTGCGCACGGCATTGCGCATGAAGCGATACTGGGTGAACTCCTCACGACCACGGGCCTTGCGCTTCGCATACCCCCGTCGCAAGGCGAGGTAGATCAGCCGTTCCACAAGCCAGGCCGCCGCCAGGATCGCAAGGATCTTCAGGGCGATGAGGAGGTCCATGCCCAGCGCGTGCAGGAATTCCAGGAACCATCCACGTTCCTCGTCAGCGGTGATCGGAAGCGCCTGTGGCATACTGCGAACGTACTGGTGCAGAAAGGCGATGCGACCGAGGCCCCCACCAAGTTCTCAGTCCCGGATCGTCAGTTCCCCGCGGCAGGACCTTGAAGGTCGGGGCGGAGCACGGTCCCGGCCGTGATGATCCTGCTCTCCTCGTTCGCACGGAAGACCGTCATGTCGCCTCCCTTCAGGGTCACGGCGGTACCGGAAACATGCAGTAGGGAACCTTCGCGCAACCCGGCCACGGTCGCTTTGGGGTTCAGGGCAAGGAATTCGGCGATGCGCTGGTCACGGCTCTCCCCACCATGCCCCGGGATCGTCGCCTCGGTATAATGCGGGTTGATCTGAAAAGGCACCAGATGCATGGCCCGCAATGAGGGAGCTTCCACGATCGGCATGTCATTGGTCGTCATGATCGTGGGGCACGCGACATTGGATCCCGCGCTCCATCCCAGGTACGGCATCCCGTTCTTTACACGGGCCGCGATGGCCTTCAATGCACCTGTGCGGTATAGGGTCTGCAGCAACAGGAAACTATTCCCGCCACCGACCGACACGACGTCAGCCTGGTCCAAGGCCTGCACCGGGTCCTGGTCCGCGTGCATCACGATGATCTCCACTCCGTGCGCTGCGAATGCAGCGGTCACTTTTTCCCCATAAGCCTGCCGCTGTTCCTCCGGAGCAGCGAACGGAACAAAGGCCATGCGCTTTCTCCCATTGAGGAAGGATGCCACATGATCGCGTGGCCACTGAAAGAAGGGTTCGCCGGGAAGGGTGGAGTTCGACAACAACAGGAGTTCCATGGTACGATGATACGAAGCACTGACCGCTGAGCCATGATCGAGGATGCGCGACGTCGCGCGATACGTGTTCCGGAACCCTCGAGGATGTTGTCGAACACCGTCACGAAGTGCTGGCCGGCGGGCGTTTCATGAGGTCATCGCGGTGGGCGGAGCTTACTCCTCAACAACGCCGTGGACCTTCAACCTGAATGGTGCGGGTGATCCTTCGATCTCCAGTTCGATCACGCGTTCAAGCTTGCCCGGAACGGTGCGACCCGTGTACTCGAGCACCAGGATGCCGGACCCTCCAGGTGCGATCATGTCCGGCACTGTGATCACCTGCACACAATCACAAGAGGAGCGGCCACGTAGTACGTGCAGGTCGGTCGCAGCATCATTCAATACGGTCAAGGTGAACTGTCGGGGCACACCCTGTCGCACCGTACCGATGTCGTAGGTCATTTCATGTTGTGAACGGCGCAGGGTGCGTGGGTCCTCCCTGTGGATCCGTTCCACTTCGATGCGTCGTTCCCGCGCTGCCTCAGGGCTGAATACCGAGTGCCTAAGGTCATTGAGGTCATCGCTCACTCCGGCCCGTGACTGTTCCTCACCGAATGGTAAGGCGTGCAACCGCAGAACGGCCCCGTTGGCAGCAGTGCTATCCAGGTACTGGCGTAACAGGCCGTCGTGCACGCTCATCAGGTGATTGCGCAAGCTCGCGATACGCCGCAGGCTCAGGTCCCGGTTGTAGTCGTTCAACGCCAACGGGCTCGCGTGTCCCCTCACGTCGAGTGTCACCCGTTCTCCATTGCGCATCGCAGTGATCAACGCTTCCACCAATGTGTCCAATTGCGCACGACCGTGTTCCGTTTCGTGTTCGAAGAAGGCATCGATCGCCGTGGGATCGCCATTCGCCTTGCGATAGAGATCGAACAATGCACGATATGCTTCGTAGGTCGCGGCATAGGTCCGTCGGGTGGTGCGGGAGCGCGTGCGTGGTTCGGGTTCATCGTTGTGGAAGTACAACTTGAGCGGAAGGCGCGATGAAATGCCTTCCAGCGATGCCGATGTATGGATCACCGGAGCATGGAGTATGGTATCCACGCGTTCAGCAATGGGGTGCTCTGTACCGGTCCCCGGCAGGCGGATCCGGTACAGGTCATTACAACACGTTTCCCCTTTCGCAGCGAATGAACCCTTTCTGTTGCTGGTGATCAATGCTTCAGCGGTCGCTCCGTAAACCGCTGGATAGAGGTCATTGGCCGGCGAGTTGAACGGAGCACCGGCATTCACCGGGTACGCATCGGCCAGTGTTTCCATCGGTACGTTGAAGATATCGTAGCCACCGAAGCCCGGCAGCATGTCCGAACTGAACCAAAGCAACCCGGTGGAAGTATCGAGCCAGGGTGTTCGTTCATTGCCTGTCGTGTTCACCTGACCGCTCAACGGCCTCGCGTCGAGGACCGATCCTGACGTGAATTTCCCCTGCCAGATATCCGTTCCTCCAAGGCTTCCGGCGGCATCGCTCACGAAGAAAAGGACCTCGCCTTCAGCGGTCATGGCCAGCATCGGCTGGGTGGTGAGGGCTTCCTCCGGAACTCCTGGCAGCGGTTCCGCCTCACCGTATCCATCCGCCGTGATCGCCGCCCTGTACAACGCGCACGATCCGTTGCCGCATCGTGTGAAGATGAACCATGTCCCATCGGAGGACCATGCGGCATTCGCATTCGAGCCGTTCCTGTTGACGGCAGGGGGAAGGGGGAAAGGACCTTCCCCGGGTCTTTCGATCGCGGTGTACACGATTCTCGTGCGGTAGTCGGCCGTATCGATCACTTCGCCCCGTTCATTCACCTCGCCGCGCAGGGTGCTGAAGTACAGGGCACCGTCCGGACCGATCCGTGCACCGAACTCGGAATCGAACGAGTTGATCGCGGTCGGAAGGTGTTCGATCGTCGCATCCCCGGCCGTATCCGGAAGTATTGCCATGGCGATGCCTGCCAGCGCATTGCGTGCCCGCAGCGCGTTGTATCCGTTGGCGACCTTCTCCTTCCGGAGTACCTTCTGCCATGTATCGCGGGCCGCTTCGTAGCGTCCATCGCTCAATTGCATCTCGCCAAGCCAGCGTAGCGCATCAGGGTAGGTGCGGCCCTGATCCTTGCGGTACACCCGTTCATACAGGTCCGCAGCCTTGTCGTACTGGTTGCTCAGGCGCGAGGCCTCTGCTTGTTTCCATTGCAGCGCCATTCTCCCTGGTTCGATCTCCAGCGCACCGGAATAGAAGCGTGAGGCACCGTAATACTCCTGTTGTGCCATGGCGGCATCCCCCCACTTGAGCCATTGCTCCACCGTTTGTGCGTGGGTCCTTGAGCACATCAGAAGGACCGAAAGGACCGTTGCAATCCGTCCCATGGTTCAGTATTGGTCCGGGCAGGCCTTGAATCGTACAGGCACGGCGCCATGGTCCCTGAAGATCCGGATAATGGAAAGTTCGACGCCGCCACGATTCCTACTGGCAGGCACAAGGTCGCTCGTGTTCACATCGTAGCTCACACCGAAGGTCCAGTCATCATGCTCCAACCCTGCGTAGATGTATCCGGCATCGTCAGCGCGGTAATGCGCACCGAACGAAACAGCTCGTTCAAGGCCATATCGGTCCAGCAGGATGTAGCGCACATTCCCACCGATGTCCAGTTCGTTGAATCTTCCCTGGGTCATGTATTGCAGCATGGGCAGCAGGTCCACCTTTTCCGCGACAGGGAACCGTGTGATCACCTGCAATGCGAAGCGATGATCGAGCGTCGCCGGAGGGCTTCCGAGAAGACCGATACGCGGTGCGGTGAGGTTGAAGAAGGAGAGGCCAAGTTCGATCATTTCACGCTGTCCGGGTCGGTATCGGTAGAGCACGCCTGCGTGCAGGTCGGTATGGGTCAGCGCCTCCCTTTGGAATTGCTCATTGTTTGCCAGCGAAGGGTCGTAAGCGAAACCATTGTACTGCGCGTCGAAGGTCATCGCTGATCGATCGATGCTGATGGATGTGAAACCGAACTGGGCACCTCCGCTGAGCGCATGCTCCGAGGACGGTCCGAAGCGCTCGGTCCAACTGGCGCCGATGCTCAGGTGGAATTGCTGCAGCCGGCTATCACCGGCCTTGTCACTGTATGTCCAGATCCCGGCACCGAGCCCTTTTACACCGCCGAAGTCACGGGCATCACCGCCCAGGGCGAATGTGCGGTAGGGAATGGTGACCGATCGCCACTGCTGCCGAAAGATCCCGTTGAGGCGGTATTCACCGTCGAAAGTGCCGATCCGTCCGGGACCGCAGGCCGGTGGAGCGTTGAAGAATTGTGAGAAATGGATGTCCTGGGCAAGAAGGGATGGAGCGAATGCCGCCCAGCACATGAGCGCGACGAACAGAGCATTCCGGTCGGTCCGCTGTTTCATCGCACCACGGTGACATTCCCCTTCTTGAAGAACCGTTGCCCATCGATGCACCATGCCGTCAGGTGGTACACGAAGACAGCTGGATCCACCGGCCTTCCTTCAAAGGTCCCGTCCCAACCCACTGCCGGATCGGTGCTCTCGAAGACCTTTTCTCCCCATCGATCGAAGACCTGGAATTCCATCCGTTCGATGGAACGGCCCCGCACATACAGGCGGTCATTGTTGCCGTCATTGTTCGGTGTGAAGGTGTTCGGAACGAAGATGTCGGGTTCATCGCAGACCAGGTCATGCACCCTGATCGTGACCGAAGCGGACCGGGTGCAGATCCCATCTGAAATAGTGACACTGTACGTCGTTGTGGTGTGAACGGTCGCGATCGGGTCCGCAATGGTGGGATCGCTCAACCCCTGGCCTGGTGTCCAGAGGAGGTCCACACCAGTGCTCGGTGCGGCATGCAGTTGCACGGCCGTGCCAGGCAACACGAGGGTCTCGTCCGCGCCAGCGGATATGGATCCCCCATCGATCGTCGAGACGAGGACACCAACGCTTCCACTCCATGTGCAACCCGACGGTGTCGTGATGGTCACACCGTAGACAGTGGGATCGGGCGGTGACACGGTCACTTGCGCCGTGCCCTGACCGGAGATGATCGCATCGGCCGGGCTCCATTGGAACACCGATCCAGGGTCGGCACCGGAAACGACCAATCGAGCAGTGTCCCGTGCACAGATCAGCGAATCGCCATACAGCCAAACGGATGCATTCGAAACGGAAAGGAACACACTATCCCGCGCGACGCAGGGAGAGTCATTCGAACCACGCACGTAGTAGGTGCCCGTGACGGGAGGCGATAGGACCGCCGTGCTATCCCCGGGGGACGCATTCAACATATCCGTGAATCGTGGTGATGCCGACCAGTGGAAATCCGTGGCCGTGCCACCACTGTTCGCCAGCAAGGTGAAGGTATCCAGCGGACCACAGAGCAATGTATCACCGGTCACCACCAGGACAGGTGCTGGCGGATGGATCCGAATGGTGCGGGTGTGCTGGTCCTGTCCATTGCACGCCTCGGGATGGGACGCTGTGAGGGTGATGAGATAGGATCCCGGGCCGGGGAATGCATGCGCGGGGGATGCCGCCGTGCTGCTCGTTCCATCCCCGAAATCCCACAGGTAGCTCGCAGCACCGCTGCTGAGGTTCGTGAATTGTACGTTGTTCGGCCCGCAGATCGTATCCGGAGCGGTGAACGCCGCGATCACCAGCGGGGCGTCGAAGTCGAACTTCAGCAGTCCATTGTTGCATCCGCCGCTGTTGTTGGTGGCACTCCATGCCCCTGGGGTCGTCGGGAAGTCGCTGTTCCCCTGGCACCCCGCACAGACCGATTGGTACACGCGCCCGCGACGGTCGAACCGGCTGGTGCCGCCATCCACGTGTTCAGGGCTGAGGCCTCCACCATAGTAGGTCGCATAGAACAGTGCATTCATGTCGATGTCGAATACAGCGAGGTAGAGATCCTGCCCATCTGTCTGCGCCTGGTGGGCGTCGGGTGTCACGGGCAGCCCGGTGGTGGAAAGTGCACCACCGAGGCCTTCGTTGCTGCTGCCCCAGCCGCTGGTGTAGATCTTGTCACAAACATCCACCAGGAAGGCGGTCGGGGAGATATCCGGTGTTCCATCCCCACGGCCGATACGCGAAGAGAGCAGCACGGTGCCCAGGTCGTGATCCAGTTTGGTGATGAACTGTCCGCCGGCCGGGATATTGTAAGGCGCGTTCTGGATCAGTTCGCCGGTCGGTGCACTGGTCTGCCCGAACAGGTACGCAGCTCCTTCCGCATCCAATTCGATGAAGTAGGCCTGGTCGTACGCCGTGCTGCCCCAGTAGGTCAAGGCATCTATGGCGGACCCATCGGCATTGAATCGGGCCACGAACGCATCCGCCTGGCCTCCGCTGAATGCGCTTTGCACGGCACCGGAATGCGTGTCCAGATCGCTGCTGTTCGTGCCTCCGCATACATACAACCTGCCATCTCCATCAAGCTCACCCGAGAAGGTGGCATCCGCTCCTGACCCACCGATGAAGGATCCGTAAAGCAGCGCATCCAATGCAGGACTGAAGCGCGCCACATAGCCGTCATGGGTGCCGCCTGCATGGCCGGGTTGTGCGGCATTCGACGAGAGCGGCATGCTGGTGCTCTGTGTGCAACTCACGACCCAGACCTCATGCGCATCGTTCAAGAGGACCTCACCACGCACTTCGTCCGCATAGTTGAATTTCAACCCAGGCGCCGAGTTCAGACCATCATTGGCCGGTCCACCGAGGTACGTGGAGCCGATCAGCGCTGCGCCGTTGCTGCTGAGTCGGGCCACGACCATGTCACAACCTTGTGGATAGGTCAGCCCAAGGCCGCTGGGTGTGAAGTTGGTGCCACCGCCGAAGGTCGCATCGAAGGCATCGGGCGAGGTGGGGAAGTCGTTCGAGCCAGTGGTTCCGAGCAGGACCAGTTGATCATTGTCATCCACAACAAGGCTGTGGGGCATTTCGGCGGCGCTTCCACCAAGGTATGTGCTCCAGATGAGGAATGTGCCGGTGGTATCGTACTTCGTGATCGCGATGTCCGTGGCACCACCGCTCCAAGCGGTGCTGTAGGCTCCCATGGTGACCGGGTAGCTGGCGCCGAAGGCAGTGCTTCCCGCGTAGAGGAAACCTGACGCGTCGAAGGTGGCCGTATATCCGAAGTTGTTGCTTACCGATCCCGAGTAGGTGGCGAAGGAAAGCTCGGGGTCGATCACAAGTGGGTAGCGTGTATCATAGGGTCCGGGACGAACGCCGATCACACCATCGCGCAGCGTGTATCGACAAGGCACCGTGTTCCTCCTGCCATTGATATCCTGGTAGGCGATCGGGATGTGTTCCGTCATCCGCCCAAGGCTGGTCGTGATGATCAGTGTCGCGTTCCGCAGCTCGATCTCGGAGGCGCCCTCGTATGTGAAGCGAACGGCTCCCGGGTCGGCCCCGGCGTGCAATTCAAGATCGTACTTGAGCCCGGCCCGGCCTTCGCGGAAGCGTGCATCACAACCTGGTGCCACATCAGGAATGCGCACTTCGCTGAATGCACGGGCGTTCCCCGCCCAAGCATCGGGGTCGTTACCGATGAAATAGCTGTACCGGTCGGGCAGTTCGTTCCCACCGATGGCGCAACTCGTGCCCTGTTCGCTCAGGAAGCGCAAGCGCACGGCATGGTGCTTCAGGGATCCGGGAGGCTTCGCATGGATGTTCGCGTGCTGCTCATGCAACGCTTTGTTGTCGAAGCGGTCGATCACGATCGCATTCCGTTCGCACCAGATCATCGCCCCGGCCACTTCCGCGCGGTACGTGACCGAAGCAGGCCACTGACCTTTGTTCTCGACGAAACGCAGCGCGGACTGCCCTTGGACCGCGCCAACGCGGATCAGAGTGAAGCAGAGAAGTGGGAGGGCAGTGCGCCGGTCCATGCCCTACGAAAGTAGTCCTCGGCCCGACTGCGGCACAGGCCGGCATTGCTGCTGAAGTGGGAGCGCTACGGTGGGAGCCTTGGAAGGGCCCGGAGGTGGTCGCCGATCCTGGACCGTTCAACGGGTCTTTTGGAACGCCTGTTCCTCACCCTTCATCACCATGCGGAATTCCACCCGACGGTTCAGGCCGCGGCCCTTCTCGGTCCTGTTCGAGGCGATCGGTTGGTTCTTGCCGTGGCCGATGGGCAGGAGGCGTTCCGGGTCGATGCCGTTCGCGACCAGGTGATCGACAACGGAAGCGGCGCGTTGTTGTGAAAGCTCCATGTTGTACTCCGACCCGCCCACATCATCCGTGTGCGCTTCGATAACGACCTGCAGCTGTGGGTACTGTCCCATCAACGCCGTCACCTGTTCCAACACGGGCTCGGAGCCGGCTTCCAAGGCTGCGCTTCGGAAGGCGAAGTGGATGGCGTTCGTGCGGAGTTTGCTGTGTGTCAGTTCCTCTGCGGAAGCCAGGCCCAGGCGGCTCATATCGATCAGTTTCTCCTCCTTCAGTGCGAACACCTCCGCATCCAGGAAGTCGAGCTCCTTCACCTTCCGGAATACGTCGTACAGGTCGGCCACGGTCTTGGATGAGCCCACGGAGTAGCTGTACATGCCGCGTTCCGGATCGAAACGTTCGATGACAGGATAGAACTTCCGGATCTCGGTGAAGCGGGGATCATCGAGGCTCAACCTATGTCGGCTCGCGAACAGTTCCACGGAGAAGCTCGCGTCCTCGCCAAGGGCCAGGTCGAGTCCCATGTTATCGAACGGCAGTTCCTGATAGTCGAAACTATGTGTATTGCCGAGTGCGTCCTGATACGTGGCGACCACGGCCATGTCCTCCTGGTCCCGGAAGCGATCGATCACGACGACGCGTTTCGTATTGCATTGGTTCAGGATCGTGCCGTCCGCGCGAGGGTTGAGGATGAGGTCGAGGCGCACGGTGTAAGTGCCTGCCTGCGCGTAGCGATGTTGTGTCCTGGGCCCCGTGCCCAGTGACCCGTCACCGAAGTCCCAATGGTACTCGCCGATGGCCTTTCCGGAAGTGTTGCTCCTCATCGAACCCAGTTCCAATGCCCTCCCGGTCCGCACCGTATCGGGTGCGGTGACGAAAGCCTGTTCGATGTCCTCGATCACGAGTTCATTCGATCGCAACACATGGAAGACATCGCCGCTGTTGCGATCCACGAGCATGGATCGGATCTCGTAACGACCAGGTCTGGCGTAGCAATGTTCCACCACGGAACCGGTCACACGTGTGCCATCGCCCATGTCCCAGACATGCTCCAGAGGAAGATCCTTGGTAACGGCCATGGCCCGTGTGCGTGCCGCATAACAGTAGTTGTTGGTCCGCTGTTCGGTGCAATCCCTGAACTTGGGCACGGTCCTACGGGCTTGGTAGATGCGGTCGGCACCGGTGCGATCGGAGCTGAACAAAGCGCCAGGGCCGAACGGGTCCGGACCATAGCACACGTCATTGGCGCTGGAGTTGATCGGTTCCGGCAGGGCCGTGGGGCGGTCCCAGCCATTGTCGGAAGGAGCACAGGAGTAGAGGTCCAACCGGCCCAGGCCACCCTCCCGATCACTTGAGAAACGCAGGATGCCGAGATGGTCGATCGTCGGAAAGACCTCGTTCGCGGCAGTGTTCACCATCGGACCCAGGTTCACCGGGGCGGACCATCCGTCAGCTTCGCGCGAGCATCGGTAGAGGTCCATACCGCCGTAGCCGCCCTCCATGTCACTGGTGAAGTAAAGTGTGTTGCCCTCCGGCCCGAAGGCGGGGTGCATCACGGAATGCTTGGTGCTGTTGTGTGCGAATGCCCTGGGTTCGCTCCATATCCCGGCCTGCAGGTCCGAGAAGAAGAGACCGAGCTGTCCGTTCGCGTTACGCAGGTTGGACAGTTTCCTTGGGAGCACCGTGTTCCGTGTGTAGCAGATCGTCGTTCCCGAGGGTTCGAATGCTGCCGGACCTTCGTTCACAGGCGTGGCGAGGTTGGCGCTGAACAACACCGGATGGCCGGCCACGCCATCCTTGTACGGCACCCAGTACAGGTCCGATAGCGGCAGGTCGGTCGTCGCGTCCGTGAATCCGATGGCGCCACCGGCGGTCTCGCGGATGGAGCACATGACAAATCCACTGTCGCGCAACACCGGCGCATAGTCCTCGGCTTGCGCGCGAGTGTCTATCAGGGTGGCCTCAAAGACATCCTGTCCAATGAGTTGGAAGGAAGCGATCAGTGCCAGGGAGATATGGAACGATCGGACCATTAGAAGTAGCGTGGGTCCCGTACCCTTATTCGATAACCGAATTCGTATTGCACCATCAATTCATGGGAACCCGCGTGATAGGGACGCAGCGAACTCATGCCCAGGTCGTACGCATAACCGAACCTCCATTGCGGGGTCGGTAGTACCTCGATCGAACCGATGAGCGCATCGCCGGTGCGATAGGAGACACCCGCCCAGAGCCTGTCCTTGAAGATGACGTTGGAAGTCACATCCGCCTGCAAACCTGTCTCACTGCGGTAACGTAGCAAGGTGGAGGGCTTCAGCTTCACATCCGGCGAAATGTCCAGCACGTGACCAGCGGTGATCATCGGTCCAAGGTCGGCCTTCACATCACTGATGCGGTAGCCCTCCGCTGTGGCATCGTAGCGATGGGCCAGCAGGAATGGAGCCGAAAGACCGATGAATGAGCGTTTGGTGTAGTAGAATGCACCTGCGCTGAAGTTCGGGCGGAATGCGCTCTGTGTCGGGCTTGCGAAGGAGATGTCGTTCTGTTGCTGGGTGGCCACCTCGTTCCAGGCTGCGCGCAGCATCGTGAAACCGGCACCTAGGCCCATTGCGAGCTTCCCTCGCCTGAACTTTATCCGGTAAGCGTAGTTCGTGAAGAGCCCTGTCTGGCGGCTTACACCGATCTTGTCCGTGTAGAGGACCAGACCGAGCCCGAGCTTTCGACGATCCAGGGGTGCATGGATGCTGATGGTCTGTGTCACCGGAGCACCGTCGAAACCTACCCACTGCTGGCGATGTGTAAGGTTCATGGCAAGGGCATCGCGACTGCCGGCATAGGCAGGATTGATCACCAGCCCATTGAACAGGTATTGACTGGTCAATGGCGTGTGCTGGGCCGAACCTGACATGGTCAGCAGCAGGCCCGTCACCAGCAGTGATGTGTAGCGTGGAAGGATCAACGCTTGACGATGATGTAGCCGTTGTACGTACGATCACCGGATAGGTTCAGCACGTAGTAGTATGTGTCGTCGGGCAGCGGCTTCCCGCCATTCGCCCTTCCGTCCCATTCGTTCGCATAGGCGTCAGTGCTGTAGACTTCCTGACCCCAGCGATCGAAGACCGTGAACGCACTGCGCGGATACGCCATGATGCCGGTGACCTCGAAGCGATCGTTCACTCCGTCATCGTTGGGGGAGAAGCCCTGTGGGATGAACAGATCCTTTACGTGGATGAGCAGCGTGTCCATCGCCAGGCCACATGCTCCGAGCGTTGCTGTCATCACCAGGATGTTCGTTCCGAGCGATAGCCCGTTCACCGTGCTCGAGGCGGAGTAGGGCTCCGCTACCACACCAGCTCCGGCCAATGTGCTCCACTCCACGGATGCTCCAGCGGAGGCGCTACCGTTCAAGAGGGCGGTGGTCGACACTTCGAGTTCCTGATCCGGCCCGGCATCGGCAAAGAGTGCCGATTCGGGATCATGGAAGATGATCGTCACTTCGTCGGTCGCGGAGCAATTGCCATTGGTCGCGGTCCATACCAAGGTGAAGGTCCCTGGAGCGGTTGCGCCAACGGTGGCCTGCGTTGCGGTAAGTGATGGAGAGATCGTGACCCCGGGTGGTACGGTCCACATACCAGGGCCGCTCGAAGAGGCATCCAATTGGTGTGTGTATCCGCACACGGCGGCATCGGGTCCGGCATTCACCAGTGGTGCGGTGCCCACAACAATGGTCTGTTCCGATCTGGAGGTGCATCCTCCCAGGGTGACTTCGTAGGTCACCGGCACGGAACCGGTGATGGCCCCTGGATCGAACATGCCCGTCTCAACCCCTGCGCCACTCCAGCTTCCGCCTGCACTACCTGTGACCAAGGTGTTCAGATCCAGCGGATCGCCATTCTCACACAGGGTCTCGGGGACGTCCCATCCTGCGTCGGGTGAAGGTGCCACCGTAATGATCTCCGAATGCGACGAGGGGCATTGCCCATCGAACGTCGATGTGATGACGTATGTCCCAGGGATGCTGTTCCCAAGGTCGATCGCTCCGGTGGATGGGTCGACCACGAGTCCTGCTGTACTGGTGAAGATCCCTCCCTCTTGTGCCACCCAAGGACTGGGTGGCATTTCATTCTGGCAATAGCTGCTTTGCGCGAAGCTGAATTCCGCATCCGCTGGAACAATGAAGGTGAGCGAAACCGTATCCGTTGCGGTGCATCCGCCTGTGATGGTCGTCCAGTAAGCCTCGAAGATGCCCTGGTCATCCGCGGTGACCGTCGTGTTCGCATCCGTCGTGCTTGTGAACTGAAGCCCTGATGTTCCCGACCAGGTCCCGGTTCCGGATGCGTTGAGTTCCGTTGCTGTCCCACAGATCATTTGGTCGCTTCCTGCATCAGCGGAACAGTTCACCACTGTGCCGATGCACTCGCATGCCGCGGTCCAGGTATCGTTCAACGTGGACGTGTCGCCGTCGTCACAAGCCGTTCCGGGAAGGGCCGTTCCATTCGCCGTTCCCTCGCAATCGAAGGTCGCCGGGGTGCCGCTGCACGTACAGTTGAAGATCACATCGTTGATCGTATTCGGATCGCCATCATCGCAGGTGGTGCCATCATTGGAGTTGTCGCACGGGTCGATGGGGTCGCAGATGCTGTCGCCATCGGTGTCCGGAGCGGGCGTACCGGCGCAAGCACAATCGGTGATCACATCGTTGATCGTGCACGGATCGCCATCATCGCAGGTGGTGCCATCATTGGAGTTGTCGCACGGGTCGATGGGGTCGCAGATGCTGTCGCCATCGGTGTCCGGAGCAGGCGTGCCTGCGCAAGCACAATCGGTGATCACATCGTTGATCGTGCACGGATCGCCATCATCGCAGGTGGTGCCGTCATTGGAGTTGTCGCACGGGTCGATGGGGTCGCAGATGCTGTCGCCATCGGTGTCCGGAGCGGGCGTACCGGCGCAAGCACAATCGGTGATCCATCGTTGATCGTGCACGGATCGCCATCATCGCAGGTGGTGCCATCATTGGGTTGTCGAGGTCGATGGGGTCGCAGATGCTGCGCCATCGGTGTCGGGCGGGCGTGCCTGCGACACAATCGGTGATCACATCGTTGATCGTGCACGGATCACCATCATCGCAGGTGGTGCCATCATTGAGTTGTCGCACGGGTCGATGGGTCGCAGATGCTGTCGCCATCGGTGTCCGGGCGGGCGTGCCTGCGCAAGCACAATCGGTGATCACATCGTTGATCGTGCACGGATCGCCATCATCGCAGGTGGTGCCATCATTGGAGTTGTCGCATCGATGGGGTCGCAGATGTATCGCCATCGGTGTCCGGAGCAGGCGCGCCTGCGCACAATCGGTGATCACATCGTTGATCGTGTACTCATCGCATCATCGCAGGTGATGCCGTCGTTGGAGTTGTCGCACGGGTCGATGGGGTCGCGATGCTGTCGCCATCGGTGTCCGAGCGCGTACCGGCGCAAGCACAATCGGTGATCACATCGTTGATCGTGCACGGATCGCCATCATCGCAGGTGGTGCCGTCATTGGAGTTGTCGCACGGGTCGATGGGGTCGCAGATGCTGTCGCCATCGGTGTCCGGAGCGGGCGTACCGGCGCAAGCACAATCGGTGATCACATCGTTGATCGTGCACGGATCACCATCATCGCAGGTGGTGCCGTCATTGGAGTTGTCGACGGGTCGGGGTCGCAGATGCTGTCGCCATCGGTGTCCGGAGCAGGCGTGCCTGCGCAAGCACAATGCGATCACATCGTCGACGATCATCGCCATCATCGCAGGTGCCGTCATTGAAGTTGTCGCATCGATGGGGTCGATGCTGTCGCCATGGTGTCGGAGCGGCGTACCGGCGCAAGCACAATCGGTATCGCACGTTGATGTGCACGGATCGCCATCATCGCAGGTGGTGCCGGTCGAGTTGTCGCACGGGTCGATGGGGTCGGTGATGCTGTCGCCATCGGTGTCCGGAGCAGGTGCCTGCGCAAGCACAATCGGTGATCACATCGTTGATCGTGCACGGATCGCCATCGCAGGTGGTGCCGTCATTGGTTGTCGCACGGGTCGATGGGGTCGCAGATGCTGTCGCCATCGGTGTCCGGAAAGGCGTACCGGCTACCACCGGTGATCACATCGTTGATCGTGCACGGATCACCATCATCGCAGGTGGTGCCGTCATTGGAGTTGTCGCACGGGTCGATGCAGTCAGCGATCGAATCACCGTCGGAGTCGGTGTCCGATATTCCGCACCCGCACGCACCGGGTTCCTGTTTCAGTGGGTCTGTCGGACACAGATCCTGGCCATTCGCCACGTAACCGGTCGGTTGTTCACAAGCGAGTAGCGTGTTATCGGGGTCGCCGAATTGGTCCAGGTCGACATCCGCGTACCAGGTGGTCGGGACGATCTCGGTCACGGTGATGGTCGCACTGGCATCCGCACAGTTCCCCGTGCCGGGGATGGTGTACACGTATTCACCAGGCTCCATGGACCCTGGGTCGTATTGCCCCCCGATCACCGTGCTGGGGCCGGTCCACGCGCCACCAGGCCAAGGAGTTCCGCCCAGTCCACTTCCAAGGGGGAATGCCGGACCGTTACCACAGGTCGACAGTGTGCCATCCATCCCAGGCAACGGCGGAAGGTTGTATGTGATCGTGATGTGCGCCGTATCGTTCGCACAGGGTGAGGCGGCCGGGACGACGTACAGGTAAGTGAAAGTGCCGGCGTTGGTGTAGTAACCGGGGTCGACGATGCCGGAGAACGGAATGATGTTGGGAGTGGCCTTGAACCACTGACCACCGTTGTCCGCATCGATGAGCAACTCACTCAGGTCAACGGGGTCCTGATCGGTACACAAGAGATGCGCACTATCCGACCCTGCATCCACTGCTTCTGCAACAGTGATCGAGACGGACGCGCTGGCCGCTGCACACGCACCATTGCCAGGGACCGTGTAGGTGTATGTTCCCGGAGCTGTTGTGCCAGGGAGGAAAGCGCCTTGATGACCTGCCAACGCGGGGGACCAGCTGCCTGTCGTGTCCGCCGATCCCAACCAGTTGAACAGGTCAACGGGAACGTGGTCGGAGCAGAGCGACTGGGAAGCGGAGGATCCAGCGGACGGCGGTGCATGCACGTTCAGCAACCACAATGCGGTGTCAGCGCAGGTACCCGTTATCACATACAGGATCTCATGATCACCGGCGGGCACAAGGCCGGCTTGGATCAAGCCCGTGACCGGGTCCAATTGGTCCGCATCGAGTGTCTCCGACAGGAACGTTCCGCCGGCCGGTTCTGCGATGTCCGGCGTCAGCGTGGTGTTGGAAATGCATACCTCGTGCGCTCCATAGCTCAGCTGCGCCTGCTGTGGTGCAAGCACTGAGACGACAAAAGAGCATTCAGCGGTATTGCCGGCGCTATCCGTGATGCGGTGGGTCACGGTGGTGTTCCCGACCGGGAATTCACTGCCACTGGAGGGTCCATCGGTGTGTGCCACGACGGATCCGATGCAGTTGTCATTGCCGGTCGGGGCGGAGTACACCACGACCGCTCCACAGCTTCCGGCAGGAGCGTGAACTTCGAGATCGTTCGGACATTGGATGGTCGGCTGTTCCGCATCGATCACGGTGATCACGAAGGAACAGGTCGAGGCATTCCCGTTCAGGTCCACGGCCTTCATCTGGACCGGGTGATCGCCAGCGCCGAGTGGGATCACAATGTCGTCCCCACTGCTCTGGAAGATGGTGTCGATTCCACAGGCGTCGATCGCTGTAACGCCTACCAGGAGGTCCGATGCGTCGGCCGTACAATTTCCTGTACCCATCGGTACTGTCAGGTCATCGGAGCAATGGACGGTCGGGGCGATGGTGTCCAGGACGGTGATCGTGAAGGAACAGTATCGTTCATTCCCGGATTGATCGGTGGCATGATGCACGTACGTGTGAATGCCGGTGCTCAGCTCCACGATGACGCCGTTCTGAACCGGGATCGGATCGCTGAAAGAGCTGGCACCCAGATCGCTGGGTGCGATCATCTGATCCTGTGCGATGATGGATGACCGGATAAGCCCGTTCGCGCAATTGTCCGTGCTGGTCACCGCAGGCGCGGTGAAGGATGCATTGCATTGACCTTCCGGGATGTACAGTACGGTATCGGATGGGCAGGATGCAATGGTCGGAGCGATGGTATCGATCACGGTCACCGAGAACGAACAACTCGCCGTGGCACCGTTCGCTGCGGTCACCACATGGGTCACCTCCGTTGTCCCCAAGGGGAAGGTGCTATTGCTCGCCGGCCCAGCGGTTCGTGCGATCGCCGCTCCCGCACAATTATCGGTGAAAGCGGGCAGGGGATAGCTCACCACAGCTCCGCAAAGACCGGGAGGCGACATGGCCGTGATCGTTGTGCCGCATGTGATCACAGGTGCCTGGTCGTCGTTCACCGTCACCGTGAAGCTGCATTCGCGGGAGTTTCCCGAAGCATCAGTTGCCCGATACGCTACAGTGGTCGTTCCCACCGGGAAGATGCTTCCGCTTGCAGGTCCCGCCGTGCGTGCGATGGAAGCCGCGCAGTTGTCCGTGAAGGTCGGTGTAGGATAGCTTGCAATGGCACCGCACAGCTCCGGGTCGTTTGGCAAGTTGATGTTCCCCGGACAAATGATATCGGGCAGCTCATTGTCGAACACATTCACGGTGAATGAACACGTCGCTTCGTGGCCATCACCGTCGGAAACGGTGTAGGTCTGTACATGCGTACCTACCGTCATCGGGCCGGGCGGCATGCCGGTCACCTGTGTCGCACTGAGGACCCCATCCTGCGCATCCCATCCATCCGGGATGACGTATCCCACGGTCGCTGCACAGGAGCCTGCATCGGTGTTCAGGTTGATGTCGGCCGGGCAATCGATGGAAGGGGCATCGTTGGCCACCACGGTGATGGCGAATGAGCAGGTCGCAGCATTACCACTCGGGTCTGAGGCCTCATAGGTCACCACAGTTGGGCCGATCGGGAAGGCACTGCCGGAGCTTGGCGAGGCGCCGATCGCGGTGATCGAGACCGCATTGCAATTGTCCGTTGCAGAGGGCATTGCATAGTTGACGGTCGCTGTGCCGGATGCCAACGGTGCCTGGACGGTCTGGCTGCCGGGGCAGGTGATCTGCGGTGCCAGCACATCGCGGACCACCACGGAGCCGCTGATGGTCGTGCTTCCGCCTTCGGCCGTAGCGGTGATGCTGACCAGTGTCGTGGCATCGATCGCCGTGCCCGCAGGTGGTGACTGGACGATCGTGATCGGGCCGCAATCCTCGAATTGCACGGTCGTTGTCAGGTCCGGCAATGTTGCGCTACAATCGCTTCCAAGATCCAATGTTGCCAACGTGTCAGACGCCGTCGTTGCCACAGGCGGCTGATCATCCACCACCTCGATCTGGAATGAGCAGGTCGCAGTGTTCGGCCCGTCCGAAACGGAATAGACCACCGTGCTTTCCCCTAGGAGGACCACATCCCCGCTGGAAGGTCCGCTGACCAGGGTGATCACAGGAGTTCCCGGGCAATTGTCACTTACGATCGGCGAAGCGTAGGTGATCACAGCCGAACATGCGCCTGGCGTGACTCCGATGGAGATCGGACCAGGGCAGGTGATCTCCGGGGCGACCGCATCGATCGCTACCACTTTGCTGGTCGTGTGCTCGCACGGGCTCGAACCCACGGTATACGTGATCGTTACGGTTCCGCTTAGTCCGGACGGGTCCAACGATGAACCCGTGACCCCTGTACCTGACCACGTTCCGCCGCTCAAAGTGCCGAAGTAGTACTGCACCGCATCGATGGAAGCGTTGTTCGAACCCGCTGCAGCGCTCAGCCGCACGTAGCGAGCGTTGATGGGGACCGTCACACGGCTGGTCATGAATGCGGACCGGCTCGAATTCACCGTGGTCGATGGTGCGCTCCACAGCACATTGTCCAGGGAGAATGCCACTTCCAAGGTCGATGTCCCGGTACTCGTACCTCGCTTCCAGATGAGTTCGATGGCCTCACCGGTGGGCACGGTATCGTTCAATTGCAGAATGATGGCACCTCCACTGCCGGAAAGTGTCGCCCCGTTCGCATCGCTGGAACCAGTGGCTGAGAGCGGGTTCGTGGTGTTCACGGAGGTCACGACACTGGTTGCCCATCCGCTTGTCGGGGCGATCGCCCAGGTATTCAGGTCGATCATACCACCGTTCGGGCAGATACCACCCACGGGTGGCAGGAAGGTGGAAGGCCGCAGATACTCAGGGGACCTGATGCCGTATTGTCCATAGGCCAGGAAGGCGTTCTGATCATTGGGGCCGCTGAGGGCGTTGCCCGGTATGTTCACCTGGTCCTCGAAATCACCTGTGATGGCGATCGCGCCATACTTGTCCGCGGCGATGGCACTGATGTATTGGTCGCCTTGTGAAAGGATGGGTTGCAGGCCGAGCGTGACACCGTTCGGCCGAAGTGCCAGGACGAACAGGTCCATGCCGTTGGAAGCGGACATGGTCTGTCCATCGTAGGTCACGGTACCCTCGAATGTTCCGCCCACGTGCACGGTCCCGTACTTGCCAACGGCGATGTCCCTCCCGTTGAAGTGGCTCCCACCATTCGCGGTCGTCCCGAGACGCACCCATTGTGTGATCCCGCTCGCTGGCGCCATGCGTGCCACATAGAAGTGGTCGTTGCCACCGGTCCCGTTCGCCTGTGTTCCGTTCCCGAAGGTCGTTCCCTCATTCACAGCACCGGACACGAACAGCCCTTCGCAGCCCAACGCCAGGTTCGGATATCCAACCGCATCGTTGTCCGGGTCCGCAAAGGAGCGTGTCCAGAGCAGGCTGCCGGTCATGCTGAACGTAGTGATGTGGTGGTCCGATTGCGATCCCGATGAGCTGCCCAGCAGCGAATTGGATCCGGTATACCAACGCGTCACGGTGTTTCCCGCGACATATGCGACGTGGATCCTGTTCCCATCCGTTACCAGGCTCGCGCACACGTCATTGGAGGCGGAGCCCCCCGTGTTCATCCATAAAATGCTGCCGGAGTGGTCCAGCCGGATCAGCATCATGTGGTAGTTGCTCGTGTTCAACGCACTCGCGGATCCCGTTCCGAAGGAAAGGTTGCCCCGGAAACCTGCGAAGAGCATGATACCGCTCGCATCCGACGCCAGGTATGGGCCTGTTTCATCATAGCCATTGCCGAACTGCCTGGCCCAAAGGAACTGGCCACTGCTTGAGTAGGCGGCCAGATACAGGTCCTTGGAACCGCTGAACGAGGTGACCGAGCCTGCCTGGATGGCACTGCCCGCATTGTAGAAGTAGCATGCGCCACTGAATGCGCCAGCGATGTACACGTTGCCGTTCGGCGCGATCGTGATCGTCTCCGCGGTCTCCTGGTCCGATCCGCCGATGGGGACGTACCAGAGCAGTGTGCCCTCCTTGCTGAATTTCGCCAGAATGCCCTGATCCTGATCGAACAAGGTCAAGGGTCCGATCTGGATGTTCGAGTTCTCGGCGTCACCTACGGCATATACAGCACCGTCCACTTCGTCGATCGCAACATCCTGGAACACTTCAGGGTCCGAGCTTGACAAGTCGAACGACCAATTCCAGGTGGGCGTTTGGGCCAGGACTGGGGCGCACGCCAGGACAAGGCCCAGCCCTGTCATACGGAGCAGGGAGCCGGGCCGTGCGATGTGCGGACGGGACGATCGCTGATTCACATGCCTCATGTTCGGCGCATGGATACGCCGAAATGGGCCCTGAGGTTCCCAGGTACGGTTCGACCAGGGGTCAGCGATCGTCGTTGATCGCCGTGGATGCGCCGACCGGACTGCAGGTCAGTTCGATAGGAAGGATCTGGACATCATGCCCATGCAGCAGCCAGATCATCAGGTCCATGTCCTGCAACAGCTTTTCCTCTACCTGCCGATCCGGGTGAAAATAGCCCAGGAACCACCGCCCGGAATCCTGTTTTCGCATGGGGTGGAAATGATCCGACACATGAGCGAGCAAGGAGCTGTTCTGCTGAAGGACCTGATCGAAACCGGCACTGAAACCGGTGGACAGCGCTTCAAGGTCCGCGAAATAGGGGCTTACGCGAATGACGTAGATCTTGCCAGGCCTGAAATCCGCAGTGCCCTGTGCATTGACAGGGTTCAGCACGCTCAGGGTGCAAGCCACGATCGCGAGTGGCACTGCACGGGAGAGTGGCAGGGTACACATCATGACTCCGTTACGATTTGAACCTCTTCAGATGCGGAGTCTGAAGACATGGTGAATATACATCGAATATGTCTCTTTGTGCGCTGTCCAGGCGATATTCCCATCTTCCTTATCATGCATGCATCATTGTGACCCGTGCGAGCGTTACCCTTCGGACATGGGTGCATTCCAAGGATGGTCGCACGGAACATGAACGCAACGGAGGAATTGGCGATACTCGAGGCGGCGAAGCGGGATCCGGCCCGTTTCGCGCCCTTGTACGAGCATTATTTCAATGATCTCTTCCGCTTCGTCCATCGCCGTGCCCAGGACCGTGAGCTTTCCTCGGACATCACCCAGCAGGCATTCCTTAAAGCGATGCTCGCACTGCCCAGATACGAGCCTCGCGGCCTGCCGGTAAGGGCATGGTTGTTCCGGATCGCGCTGAATGAGTTGCGCATGCACTGGCGCAAGCGGAAGGAGGTCCTCATCGATATGAGCTATCGGGAGGTGAAGGGACTCGCCATGGAGGTCGGATCACCGGACAAGGAGGACGAACTGCACCGATTGGCACGCGCCATGGACAGGCTTGATGAACAGAAAGCACGCTTGATACAATTGCGTTACATGGATGGGCTGAATTATGCTGAGGTGGGCCATGTGCTCGGCATCGGTGAGGATGCCGCCAAGATGAGGACACATCGTGTCCTGGCAGTGTTGCGCACCTACCTTTCCCCAGGGGTATGAAGTACCGCTACCGCATATCGCCCGAAGGCCGCGCCGACGAACCTACCGATGCCGAGATCGGGAAGTACCGCGATGCTGAACGCCTTCGGTACAATTACCACAAAGCATCGGAACTGCTCCACCGCAGGCCGCTGTACAAGGACCCGAAGGCTTTCATCGCGTTGGTCGTGATCGTGCTGCTCGCCTTGTTCATAGCTGAAGTATTGGATAAGGAAACGCCAGGGAGCACACCGCAGCAGGACGAACGGATCGCACCGTGATGGTGGGACCAGCAGGGGAGGTGCCCTATTTTGTGCTCCCTAACGCCTTCAGATGTTCCTTTTCCGATCGGTATTCGCCGTTGCTTTCCTGCTGCCCTTCGCCCTGCGAGCCCACGAGGGCATGTGGTTGCCGACCTTGCTCAAGAGCATCGAGGGCGACATGCGCAGCGAAGGGCTGCACCTGAGTGCCGAGGATATTTACAGCGTCAATAACGGAAGCATAAAGGATGCGGTGGTCCTATTCGGTGGTGGATGCACTGCGGAGGTGATAAGCGCGGAAGGATTGATCCTGACCAATCATCATTGCGGTTTCAGCGCGATCTCCAGCCACAGCAGCTTGGAACAGGACCATGCGAAGAATGGGTTCTGGGCCCCGGACAGGAAGGCAGAATTGCGCAATCCCGGGCTCACGGCCACTTTCGTGGTGCGCATGGAGGATGTGACCGAGCGCATCCTCTCCGGTCTGTCGCCGGAACTCGCAGAGGCAGAACGGCGCGAGGCCATCGCGGCATTGTCCGCACCGATCGCCCAGGAGGCCGTTGCAGGAACGCATTACAAAGCGGTCGTACGGCCGTTCAACTTCGGGAACAGCTATTACCTGATCGTCACCGAGACCTTCCGGGATGTGCGGTTGGTCGGTGCCCCGCCCAATGCCATCGGCAAGTTCGGCGGCGATACGGACAACTGGATGTGGCCCCGTCACAATGCGGATTTCAGCCTGTTCCGGATCTATGCCGGGCCGGACAATCGTCCAGCGGATCCCTCGGATGCGAATGTTCCTTTTGTGCCGAGGCACGTGCTGCCCGTCAGCATGGATGGCGTGAAGGAGGGCGACTTCGCCATGATCTTCGGATTCCCGGGCACCACCCAGCGGTACCTCACCTCACATGCCGTGGACCACGTGATCAATGTGAGCGATCCCGCGCGCATCGCAATGCGCACGGCCAGCCTTGGGATCATTGAACCGATGATCCACAGCAGTGACCGCATCCGACTGCAATACGCCGACAAGGTCGCCAACCTGAGCAACTACTGGAAGAAGTTCATCGGTGAGTTGCGCGGTCTGCGTGAACTCAGGACCTTGGAACGCAAACAGGCGGACGAGCGCACATTCCAAGCCATTGCCGATACCGCCATGGGTGGTGCCTACGCCAGTGTCCTGCCTGATCTGGCGGTCTTGCAGGAACAGTTCGCGCCATACGCCACCGCCCGCGACATGTTCCTGGAGTTCTTCTATTACGGCCCGGAGATCCTGCGGTTGGCGGATGCACATGCCGAGGTGATCGAAGGTGCAGGCGGTGATGCGGCCAAGATGATGGAGTTGAAGGCGAAGCGTTTGGAAAATGATCGGATCTTCTATGCGGACTATGACGTGGAGATCGACAAGCGGGTCTTCAAGGCATTGTTGCCGATCTACATGGCACGTGTACCGGCCGCACTTGCCCCGACCTTTCTCAAGCAGGTCGGAAATGATACAGATGCGTGGGTTGATGCCCTGTACGCCAGGAGTGCCTTTGCCTCCCCGGACCGGTTGGAGAGCCTTCTGGTCAAAGGCGGAAGCCGGATGAAGCGCACCTTGGCCGAAGACCCGGCATACAAGGTCGCGCGCAACATCGTGACGAACTACTTCGAGCAGGTGAGGCCGGAGCATGCCGCGATCGGTGATCGGATCGAAAGTGGGATGCGCATGTATGTGAAAGGGATGTCGGAATTGTTCCCGGAGAAGGTGATGTGGCCGGACGCGAACAGCACACTACGACTGTCATACGGCAAGGTTGAAGGCAGCTCACCACGGGATGGTGTCGTCTACCAGCCACACACCACCTTGGATGGGGTGATGGAGAAGTACGTGCCCGGCGATCCGGAATTCGATGTACCGGAACGCCTCATCGAATTGTACCGCACCAAGGACTACGGTCCTTACGGAGAGGACGGCACGATGCCCGTATGCTTCACCTCATCCCTGCACACCACGGGCGGCAACAGTGGTAGTCCGGTCCTTGATGGCGACGGGCGCCTCATCGGGCTCAACTTCGATCGGTCCTGGGAAAGCACCATGAGCGACATCCAGTTCGATCCGGAGAAGTGTCGAAACATCTGTGTGGATATCCGATACGTGCTGTTCATCATCGATAAGTTCGCCGGTGCGAAGCATCTTGTGGATGAAATGAACGTGGTTCGGAACGATGTTCCACCGACCATCGACCTACCGATACACCGATGAGAACCGAGCACTGGCAGGAAAAGGACGGCAAACTGTGCCGTTCGTTCAAGTTCAAGGACTTCCAGGAGGCCTTTGCATTCATGACGCGCGTGGCCTTCATTGCGGAAGGGTCCGGCCACCATCCGGAGTGGACGAACGTGTACGATACCCTGCACATCGCCCTCAGTACCCATGATGCCGGCGGCGCGATCACCGGGAAGGACCATGCCCTCGCCGCTGCGATCAACGGCATTCTGGGTTGAATCATTTGTACGGAAATGAGAAGGACCGCCCATCGGACGGTCCTTCTCCTGTGTACGGAGGATCAGGTCACCCCACTTTCTGCACGTTGGCCTTGATCCGAAGGGTGGTCTCCCGCGGCTCGGTGTTCGCGATCACGGTGACGGTCTTGGTCTGGGCATTTTCCTGTTTGCCGGGCTTGTACTCCACCAGGATGTCGCCGGTGCCACCGGGGGGGATGGGCTCCTTGGGATACTGGGGGACCGTGCAGCCACAGGAGCCGTTGGCGGTCTCGATGATCATCGGTTCCTTGCCCGTGTTGGTGAACGTGAAGGTGTACTTGTTCTCGCTGTCCTGCTTCACATTGCCGAAATCATGCTCGTATTTGGCAAAGGTCACCGTGGTCTTCGGTGTATTGTCCACCTTCTCGGCGCTTTGGGCCATCGGGTCGAACGTATTCGCAGCCGTGCCGGGGTCCGCGACGATGGAGCGGGAGGCGGAACTGAGGTCGCCGCTCTTGGCCGGCATGCTGCTTGCCGCGTGCTCACCGCTATCATCACCGGTGAATTGGTTCACGGCAATGGCAACCAAGGCCACGGCGATCACTGCGAGAAGTGCGATCTGGATCTTGTCTTTCATAGTGTACGATCGTTTCGATTGTCTGTAGGGACGCGAATTTAACACGCCGCGGCCTTCGGCGCCGCGGATCAACGATCCGTTAACAGATCAAGGCTTGGCCATCCCCAGGCGCTGGAAGGTATTGTCCGTCAGGACCTCAAGTGCACGCTGGAAGCTGCGGTCCACGGGATTATCCGCATTGATCACCTGCCAATATGCCGAGGTATCCCAGAGATCCCTGGCGATCAATCCCTTCAACCGCAACCCGATCAGCTCCCTTGACCGCTCCTCGTCCTCCGGTTCGACCTTGATGCCCTCCTTCTCCGCCGCAGTGCGAAGATCGGCAAGGAGTTCGGCTGAGACCGGGAACTCCCGCCGGAACTGGTCCGGACCGTTGTACCTGGCCGCCAGTGCCGCACGATCACGATCCACATAGGAGAGTGCGAAGGTGTTCAGCACCCCTTTCCGCACCAATTGTCCGAAGTACTTTGAACTGAGCGTGGTATCGATCGGAACGAACACATCCGGCATGATCCCCCCGCCACCGTAGACCACTCGCTTGTTCATTGTGTAGAACTTCACCGTATCGGCGGTATGGATGCTGTCCGCACTGGTCAGTTCGCCATTGGCAAGGCGGTCCAGCCGTTCACGTTGATATGCCTCCACACCTTCATCGTACGGTTTCTGGATGGAGCGGCCGGAAGGCGTGTAGTAGCGTGATACGGTGAGTCGCACTGCGGAACCATCCGGCAGCATCACGGGACGTTGCACAAGGCCTTTTCCGAAGCTGCGTCGTCCAACGACAAGCCCCCTGTCCCAGTCCTGCACAGCACCGCTCACGATCTCGCTGGCGCTGGCCGAGCCTTCGTCCACCAGTACCACCAACCTGCCCTTCTCGAAACGACCCTCCTTGGTGGCATAGGTATCATCACGGGGTGAAGTACGCCCCTCCGTGTACACGATCAATTTGCGATCCCCCAGGAACTCATCGGCCATTTCGATGGCTGTGCGGAGGTAGCCACCTCCGTTCCCCTGGAGGTCCAACACAAGGTCCTGCATCCCCAAGGCCTGGAGTTCTTCGAGTTTTTCGCGGAATTCCTTCATCGTGGTGGCACTGAACCGGCTCACCTTGATGTAGCCGATGTGCGGCGCGGCCATGTACCCCGCCTCCACGCTGTAAATGGGGATCTTGTCGCGTGTAATGGAGAAATCCAGCAGTGCCGGCTCCCCCCTTCGGAGAATGCTCACATCCACCTTGCTTCCTTTCTTACCGCGCAGCCGTTCCATCACATCACTGTTCTTGAAACCGACCCCGGCGGCGGTCTGGCCATCGATGGTCACGATACGGTCGCCGGCGCGTATGCCCAACCGCTCACTGGGCCCACCGGCGATGGCATCGACCACATAGATCGTGTCGCGCACGATATTGAACTGGATGCCGACACCCTCGAAATTGCCTTTCAGAGGCTCGTTCACCTGCTCGAGCTCCTCCTTCGGGATGTAGATGGAGTGCGGGTCGAGTTCTTCGAGCATGCTCACAATGGCGGCATCCACGAGTTTCTTGTTCTCGACACTGTCCACATACATGCGGTCGATGTGGTACATGAGGGATTCGATCTTGCTGACGGATCCAGGATCCTGTTGCGCCGCAGCAGGAGCATGGAGCAGTGCAATGACCAGTGTGCCGCATGCGGCTGGAAGTAGGGAGCGGAATAGCATGAGGACAATTTAACGCGGTCGGCGGGGCTGTGGTTGCTTCACAGCGTTAAGTTCCGTTAACGAAGATCAGGGGATGAAGAACTCGCTTCCCTTTCGCAATACACCATCGTGGTATTTCGCCACGCGCGCGAGTTTCCCGTTCTCGAAGATCTTCCACTTGCCGTGCATCCTGCCTTTTCGATAATGCCCGAGGATCCCGGCATTCCTGAAGGACCAGACCCCATCGCGCAACCCGTCGCGGTATTGTCCCTTCAGTGTGACCCGTCCGCTTTCGTCGTACTCGGTCCAATCGCCATGCAGGGTGCCGTAACCATACACGGCGAATATCAGTGGGGCACCACTTGGATAGAACGCCCGGTACACCCCGCTGGGCTTGCCTCGCTTCATATCGAGTTTCACGGCCACCAGGGTCGTGTCGAACGCGTAGCGACCAATGAGCTTGTATTGTTCGGAAGGGGTAGGGGCGTCGTAGACGATCGCGTAAGCATCGGTACTCCCACCTGTTGTCACGTACAGGGTGTCCGGTTGGGCGGCGAGCGGAACGGCCTGAGCCAGTATTGCGAGCAGCGGTAGTATTCTCACGGTACAAAGATCGGCGCTGCGGGCACTTCCTATGGACCGGCCTTCTGCACCAGGAAAGAGATGCTGGACCGGCGCCCTTGGGCATCGGTGACCGTAAGCCGATGAGGGCCGGAGGTCGGTTCGATGGGAAAGCGATGGTCGTCGGTCGTGCTTCCGAGGTAGACACCGTCGAGGTCCCAATGGACAGTGGTGCGCTCGCGATGGGCCAGTTCCAGCACCACCTGGCCCTGGCTGCCGTCCAACCGTATGGGCAGGAGGATCCTGGCGCCGTTCTCCGGATAGATCATCTCCATCATCCCTGTGCCCACGACTTCTTCCACGGACCATGGTGGCAGGGAGCGATACCCCGGATGCGATGCGGTGTAGTAATGCTCCATGGCCGGTGGAAGCACGAACCATGTGGTCGATCGGGCGTCCTTCCCGGGGCGAAGGCGGTGCGTGCCGGCCTCATTCACCAGGATCCGTTCGTGGTAGGGGCAGAGCACGGTGCGCGATGCTTCGGTCAGGGTCCAAAGGGTATCGACAGGGCTGCAATCCGGCCCCGCCCTGTGTCCGGAAGAGCGGCATACCGCCATCCGCGTCATGTCATCGAACGGAGGGTCGTATCCATTGCCGCGCGGAAGCGCATCGAATACCTCGAAGAGCAGCGGTGCCGCAGCCAACGTACCGGTCAAACCGGGTCTTCCCTCGCCGCTCGCATTGCCGGTCCATACCCCTACGGCATACCGGTCGTTGACACCGATGGCCCACGCGTCGCGATGGCCGAAACTGGTGCCCGTCTTCCAGGCGATCGGATCGGTGCCAGTGAACGAGCGCCAGCCGGCCTCCGCTTCGGGGCGTTTCACGTCCTGCAACGCGATGAGCGTATGGAAGATGGAGGCTGCGGAAAGCGGTGGTGGACCGTCGGGGCGAGTCTCCTTCGGTGTGGAGCGATGGGCAACAGGTGGGTGTACCTCCATCAAGCCAGCGTTGCGTTCGCCATTGGAGTGCACAAGCACGCGGGCCATGCTCGCATAGGCTCCGGTCAGTTCCCATAGCGTGCTTTCCGCGCCACCGACGATCAACGAAAGGCCATAATCCTCCGCACTGCGGTCCACATGGTGCAGGCCCATGGCGCGCAACAGACGGATCGTTCGATCGATGCCATGTGACCGGAGCGCGCGAACGGCGGGCACATTCAGCGAACGCGAAAGGGCTTCCGAGGCATGCACGGCCCCATCGTAGCGTTGGTCGTAGTTCCGCGGCGAGAACCCTTCGTACTGTGTGGGCAGATCGGCTACCAACTGATCGGGCATACGCTCCCCGCTTTGCAACATGTCGGCGAACAGGAATGGCTTCAGCAAACTGCCTGTGCTTCGCCTGGCGTGAATGATGTCCACCGCACCAGCATGCTGCGCCCCTGCATTGGTCAGGTTCCCCACGTATGCGACCACCTCACCACTCGGTACATCGAGTACAAGCACGGCCGCGTTGTGCACTTCGTTCGCGTTGAGCGTGCGGGCGTAGCGGTCGGCCATGGCGGTGATCCGTTCCTGCCGTTCAAGTTCAACGGTGCTTTGTATACGCTGCCCCTCGAACCCTTGGGATCGGAGTGTCGCGAGCAGGTGCGGGGCTTTGCGGGGGAGGGGGACCGGGATGTCGGGAAGTGGTTCGTCCAAGGCCAGTGACCATGACAATGAGTCCAGCGCTCCGATGGCAAGCAACCGGCCCAGCAAACGATCTCGTTTGGCCTTCAACGCGAGCCGGCCATGTCCGGGATGTATCCGGGAGGGTGCGTTCGGGAGCACGGCGAGCGTTGCATTCTCCGCCCAGCTCAGGTCTTCCGGCTTTCGACCGAACCACCTCCATGCCGCAGCTTCCAGGCCGACGACATTCGCACCGAAGGGTGCATTCGCCGCATACAGCTCCAGGATCTCGTCCTTGCTGTAGCGAAGCTCGAGCCTCAATGCGAGCAAGGTCTCCATCAACTTGTGCAGATAACTGCGCGATCCCGGTGCACGGCTCAACCGCGCCACCTGCATGGTCAAGGTGCTTCCACCGCTCACCGTACGTCCGGCGCGTAGGTTCTGGATCATGGCGCGGATCAGGGATGGAACGTGCACTCCCCAGTGAGCACGGAAGTGTCGGTCCTCGAATTCCAGCAGGCACCGTTCGAAGCGCGCAGGTACATGCGGGTCGCCCGGCAGCCGCCATTGCCCGTCGCTTGCGACCGTGGCACCCAGTAGGGCACCATCGCGGTCCAGGAGTACAGTACCGTGAGGCACATCGAACAAGGGGGCCATGGGGCCCCACCTCGCCCAGATCAAGAGGGCGCAGCATGCAACGATCGGCCATCGGGCGCGGCGGATCAGGTCTGCTACGATGCGTACCACGTGCAAATGTCCTCGCTTCAGAACGGAGTACGACCCTGGTCTGTTGCCCGTTGGCTTTCCTGTTACGGTCACGTACCTGTCCATGTGGAGTAGGGTGACCCTGGCCGAGCCGCGGCGTTGTAACGTAAATTCGTGGACCATCCCATGGTCCCATTGCATTTCCGATCGACCGCGCTGCTTGCGCTCTTTGCGACCGCACGCCTGTTCGCGCAACAGGGAACTGGTGATACGCCGGTGTCCCTGAGATCCGCAATGGACCTGGCGGACGTCGCGGAGTTCCATGTGCCCGCCTTCGATCTTGCGTTCGCCCTCGTGGATGATGAGGGTCGCGCGCAAGCGGGAAGACTACCGTTGTACGGTCGATTCCTGCCGGTCGGTGTGGGGCCCGGGAACGGAGGCACATGGATGGCGCTGCCCGATGGAAGAGCGGTCTGGCGGATCTTGATCACCTCGGACGGAGCGATGGGCACCGAGTTGTTCTTCACGGGAGTTCAACTGCCGGAAGGTGCGCGCCTCGATGTCTACGACCCTTCCATCGGCCAGCATTTCGGTGGGTTCGGTCCGGAGGATATTTCGGCGGATGGGTCTTTCACCACCCCTTTGATCTCAGGACCGCGCTGCGTGGTGGAATACAGCGGCCCAGTGGTGAATGGCGATGAGCTTTTCACGATCGCCGCGCTCTCGCATGTCTATCGGGATGTCCAAGCGCTCTCCGGCACCTGCGAAGTGGATGTGGCGTGTTCCGAAGGGACCGGCTGGGAACAGGCGCGTGATGCCGTGGTGCGTATCCGTGTGGTGGTTCCTGAAGGAACTGGACGCTGCACAGGCACCCTGATGAACAACACCGCACTGGATTGTCGACCCTTTGTGCTCACTGCGATGCATTGTGGTGATGGGTCGACCACCGATCAATTCAACGCATACCAGTTCTTCTTCAACCACCAGCGCGCGGAATGCGGGGTCGGTAGCGGCAGCTTGGATCAGGTCCTCACGGGTTGTGTGAAACGTGCCGGCAGCAACGACATTGATGCCAACGGCCGCGCCCAGGGATCCGACTTCCTGTTGCTCGAGCTGAACGATCCCATTCCGGAGGAGTTCAACGCGTACTATGCTGGCTGGGACGCCACGGGCACGGCGGTGGCTGCGGGTCGGTGCATCCATCACCCCGATGGTGATGTGAAGAAGATCAGCACGTTCGATACCCAGATCTACACCGCCATGTGGGGCACCACCACCCCTGACACGCATTGGCGGGTTGCATGGGCAGGCACAGTGAATGGACACGGCGTCACAGAGCCTGGATCCTCAGGCGCGCCGTTGCTGAACAACGCACAACGCGTCATCGGAACACTCACCGGTGGTTCTTCGTGTTGCACACTGCTGGCTTGCGGTCCGGCCACAGGGCCGAATGTCCCGGATTACTTCGGGAAGGTCGCACAGCACTGGTCGGGCAACAATAACCCACCGGCGGAGAAGTTGAAGGCGTGGCTTGCCCCGGGCAGTTCTGCAACGACGCTTGATGGCAGCTACGATCCTTGCGGCATCATCGGGGTCGAGGAACACATGGCCGTCGACCTCGTGCAACTGTTCCCCAACCCATCCAGCGCAGGGTGCATGGTGCAATGGGATGGGAACGCGATGCGTGTCGCGGGCATCCGTGTCACGGATGTTGCCGGCCGATCGGTCATGGCCGATGTGGTCCATGCTGCCGGTCGCTATCTGTTGCGGACGGAAGGATGGTCCGAAGGGCTGTATACCGTCCAGCTCCTCACCACCGATGGTGTAGGTCCCGTGGCAAGACTGTCCGTTGCGCACTGAGGCGGATCGCTCTCACCGACCGCTGGTGACCGCACCAGGCGCCAGGACCTCGATCCATCTGCCCTGGCTTCTGGCATTCACGGTGTGGTCGTACATCGCTTCGCAATGTGCACCGCTCAAGTAGTACCGGCCGGTGTAGCTCGCATTCAGCATCACGCGGTAGGTCACCGAACGGCCTTTGTACAGGTCGAAGTAGGTCATTACACGATCATCCCGGATGTCCTGATAGGTGAAGTGGTCGCTCTTCACCCCGCTTTCACTGCCTTCCATCCGCGCGTTACGGATCTCCCAGCCACCTGGGAACACCTGGGTCAATGCAAGCTGATGGTACGGCCCGGCGACCCCGGGGTGGGAGACGGTCACCACGGCGAAGAAGTCGGTCCCTTGTTCCACGGACGCCGGGTCGATCGGATCGTGTTGCATGGTCTCGTAGCGCACTGCGATGTTCAGACCGTTGCTCGAGGCGCGTTCCTCACCTGCGAGTGGCGTACCCGTGCGCACGAGACGCACATAGAGCAGGTTCTTCCCCGTATTGGCGATGCCCACCCTGGCTTTTCCATCCGGGGTCGGTAGTTCGGTGCGGGCGATCGCCTTTTCAGAGAAACGATCCCGGGCTTTGCCATTCTCGATATAGGCATAACTGAGTCCCTTGCTCAACTGGCTCTTCTCCGCAAGGCGTGCCACCGCCATCAGGCCGAAGGCGGTGCTTTGTGTGCTGTACCAGCCATCATTGCTGAGCCGCTCACTGATGCGCCGTACGACCCCTGCCGCTTGGGCGGTCTCGCCCATACTGAGCAATGCCTCGGCGATGAGCGCTTCATCACGCAGATCGCTTCCATAGGTCCAGTACATTTCGGTGTAGGCCGGAACATGCGTATCCAGGTCCTTCACAAGCGCCTTGGCGGCCTGGGTCTGTCCGACCCGGGCGTAGGCAGCGGCGAGCATCCACCGGGTGCGGAGATCCAGTCCGGGCAGATCACGCAGGCGGTTCATGGACGCCAGTTCGTTGCTCTGCGCCAACGCGAGCACATACAGGCGATATGCTTGCGTGAATTGCGTGTTCTGGCGCGTCCACCCGTCGGCCTGGGTGTTGTTCCAATTGCGCGCAGCGCGTCGTTGGAATGCGAGCCAGTTGCTTTTGAGGTTCCCCGGTACGGCGAACCCAAGACGCTCGGCCTCCAGGATGAAGTGTCCGGCGTAGATGGACGTCCACGTGTCGTAGTGATCACCGCCGGGCCAGTAATTGAGGCTGCCATCGCTCCGCTGGAAGGTGCTGATCCGTCGCAAGCCGGCCTCCACGTTGGCGCGCATCTGCGCGGCCGTTCGGTCCGGCATTTCCATCACTGCGGCCATGAACAATTGTGGAAAGGCCTTGGACGTGGTCTGCTCCAGGCAACCGTGCGGATAATCGATCAGGTAACGGAGCCTGCGCGTCATGTCCACCGGAGGGATCGTGCTCACCTCGAGGTAGGCGCTGTTCGTACCGCGCACGCCAACGGCGACCGGGGCGTCCTCCCACTTCTCACCGGCCTGCAGCACGATCTCGGTAACGTTGGTCACGGGCAGGTTGGGCTGGCGGACCTGGACTTCGATCCGTTCAGAGGCCGATCCGCCTGCACCTTCCACAGAGACCTTCATGTTCGCCACACCGACGGCATCCTTCACGCGCACCTTGAAGGTGACGACCTGGTCGCCGATGGCATCGAATCGGATGTTCTTCACGCCCGTCCCTTCCGGGATCAGCATGGCGTTCGGGGTCAATTGCACCTTCACATCCTTCACCTTGGCATCCATGGCGAACACCGTAACGGGCAGGTCCAGCACCTCACCGGGCGCCAACACCCGTGGCATGGAAGCGAGCACCATCAGCGGTTTACGGACCGGCACGGTGCGCTCCGCATTTCCGTAGGCCCGCTCTCCATCCGTGGCGACCACCATCACGCGTACGGAACCGACGTAGTTGCTGATCGTGAATTCGTGCTTCGCCTTCCTGTTCCGTTCCAACGTGAACGGACCCACATACCGAACGACCGGCTTGAACCTGTTGGCCCGCTTGGCTTCCGCAGGGCCGGCATCATCGCTTCCCCCCATGGCGAGCACTCGCTGCAATTGCCGTCCGAATGCACCGATCACCTGGTCGTAGAGGTCCCAAGTGCGCACGCCGAGGGCTTCGCGCGCGTAAAAGTGGCTCCAGGGGTCCGGTGTCTTGAAGCGGGTCAGGTCGAGCAGCCCGTCATCCACGATGGCCAGTGTGTAGGTCATCCTGTTGCCGTTCCGTTCTCCGACTTCCACAGTGAAAGGCACATCGGTCCGGATCTCTTTCGGCATATCGATGCTTGGTGTGATGTGCGTGGCGGCATCCTCCACCATGATCGGCACCACACCATAGAGCCTGATGGGCAGGTCGTTCATCGTGCTGGCATGCGGCTGCACCAGCGTGACGTGCGCGTAGATGTTGGGGGCCATTTCCGCGGTGATGGGGAAGGTCCATTTCGTTTCCCTGGCCTTCATTTCCACCCATGCGGTCTCGATCACCCGGCTACCGGTCTCCAGGCTGATCAATGCCCTGCCCGTTCCGGACGAAGGGATGGTGAGTGTGGCGTTGTCCCCAACGGCATAGCGCTCCTTGTCCGCATTGAAGCTGAGCATTGCCGCCTGCTCCGGATCCTCGCGCCGCGACCGCCCTTCCCACCCGGGCCAGTCGAGGTACACCTGTACTGCACTGGAATGACCACTGGCAGGGTCCGTGAGCCGCACGGCGAAACGACCCCAATCGGGCCTGTCGATCCTGAATTTGAGGATGGCCCGACCCTTGCCATCGGTGGTGATGGTCTCCTCCTTGCGGAGTTCCACGCTGGGTGAGGTGATGTAGTTGGTCGCGCCGTTCAAGCTGCCATCCCACCACCAGTTCCAGTTCATCTTGTACACCTGTGCCTTCAGCGCATGGCCGGGCAAGGGGTTTCCCTCGGCATCCACGGAAGCGATGGCGAACGCATAGGTCGTATCGGTGCGCAACGTGCCCCAGGCGGAGCGGATCTCCGGCGTGCGGATCCCCACGTAGCTCGCATACGGGTAGTATGCAACGGTGGTACGGTCCATGCTCGCGTCACCACCAGCCTCGAACACGCGTGTAACGATGTTGGCGTTGAGCATCGCCGGAGCGCTCTTGCCTACGTTCACATCGAGGGCGAAACGTGCCTCGCCCTGTGCATCCAGGCGACCATCGAACGCGACCTGCTCTTCCTGCGGCACCCAGGTCCGGAGGTCATTGAGATCATATTGCTCAAGCCCTTTGAAGAGGGGCCGGCCGGCGGACATGGTAACCGTCACGCGTGCCTTGAGGTCCCGCGCCGGAGCGCCATGCAACCAATGCGAACGGAGGGGGATGTCCTTGGTGCTCGCCACGGTCAGGCGCTCTTCATCCAGGCCAAGGAGGATCTTCAGGCGGTTCGGTCTCACCGTTTCGATCCGGATCGACCGGTGGAAGGTGGCTCCCCCGACCGAGATCACGGCACTCCATACACCGGTCGGGGCATCGGGTACCGTGGCGCAGCGGAAGGCATACACACCATTCGTTGAGGAGGTGCGCACGTGCTTCTGGTCCAATCGCCCTCGTGGATCGCTCAATTCGAGCACCACCGGATGGTCCTTTGGAAGGCGATGTGCGGCATCCTGCAGGATGAAGGCGAGATAGAGGGAGTCACCCGGACGCCAGACCCCGCGCTCGCCATAGAGGAATCCCTTCAGGCCCCGGTCGATCGCAGCGCCCTGCACGTCGAATTCACTCACACTGAGCGATGAACCGTCATCAAGCTTCAGGTATCCACGCTGGGTGCCCTTGCTCGCCACCACAAGGAAGGGCTTGTGCTTGCTTGCCGGCAACGTGGCCAGTCCCTCCCGATCGGTGACCACCTGGGCCATGCTCTTTCGCTGCAGGTCCAGCACATCGAGTTTCACACCGCTCAGCGGATCCGTGGTGCACAGGTCGCTCACGGCAAGGACCATGGAACCATCGTTGCCCACCTTGGCGATCATGCCCAGGTCCGAGGCAAGGATGTTGCGGGATACGCTCCCGCGGTTCGCATAGTAGGAAGGGGTGCACGGGTCCTCGCGCTCGCGGTGGTCGTAGTCCTCGTAGTAATGGTCATCGTAGTACCAGTAGTCGCGAATGCCGTCGTATTCGGCCTGTTCCTCTTCGAAGGAGCGCTCATGGACGATCGGATCTTCCGCATCACCACCCTCGCAGGGGTATACGGAATGCCGCCTGTCGAAGGAGAGGTCCACACGATAGATGGCACCGGGCTCCGACCTGAAGTACTGTTCAAGATCCAGGTAGAATCTGTTCCACCGGCCCAGATCGGGTGCGTCGGAGGTCTTCAACGGTACGGTCTTGCGCGCGACCAGTCGACCCACCCGGGCCAGTTCCCGATCACCGTTCAAGGCATTCACTTGAAGGAATTGCGACACATTGTTCTCGTAGATCCGTACGATCCGCACCTCCACAGCGGAAAGGTTGACGGCCTCGAACGGCATCACGAGGCCGTCCGATGAAGGCAGGATCACCCCATTGCCCACCATACGAACAGCCGGTTTCAATTCCTCGAAGGTCAGGTCCACAACGACCTCCTTGCCCAATTCCCGACCGGCCACGTTCTTGATCGAACGTCCTACGAAGGCCTGTTGATCACCGCTCAACCGATCATCCGGATAGAGCAGGAGCTTGTTCCCATCGACACTGACGCGAACGTTCTCGGCCCCGGTGATCCCTACACGCCCTGTCAGGTCCTGGGCGGGGTCCAGTGGATCGGAGAAAAGGAGGGTGGCCAGTTGTTCACCATCGCTGAATGTGGTGGCACTGATCAGCGCGAGATCCCCGATCGCGGGCACATCGAACGGCAGTGTTCCCTTGTCCTCACTCCCGATACGTTCCGCATTCCAGCCGATCTCCACGACCGATGGGATATCCCCACGCCGCACGCTGTCCACGGTGAAGCGGTGGTAGCGGCCGTTCGGTTCGTGCTCCCAGGTCACGGGGAGATCACCGCTCCGACCATTCTGGGTGGCATGGAAGCAGGCGTCCAGGTCCTGCCCGGTGGCATCGTCGCTGGTGTATACCGAAACGACGAGTCGGTTCCACTCCAGGTCGGTCATGCCCAGGGATCGCATGTCCGTCACGCGCACGTCCACTCCCTGCCGGAAGGTGGTCACCTGGAATGTGAACTCGCCAAGCCCCTTGGATACCTGTATCAGATCACCGAGGGCGAACCGGACGGTATAGGTACGGTCCTGTTCCAGGCGATCGTTCGGTTGAAAAGCCAGTGTCGACTCATCGTGCCAATACGTTCTTCCCTCAACGGAAGGGTCCAGCGAGAACACGTGCTGTATCGCGCTGGCCGTGGTGTCCTTCCACCGCTGGTCAGGAGCGATGCGCACCAGGATCGGTGATCGGGCCGAGATGTGCCCTGTGGTAAAAGCGGGTATGTACGGCGTGAAAGCCGCATCGGGGACGATCCTCGCATCCCCGGAGCGACAGCCTGCCAGGCCGATCGCGAGGGTCAGGGTGATGAGCAGCGATAGGGTACTGCGGTGTAGAGGGATCATGGTGGTGGTGTTGATGCGCGAGGTACCGCAAGTTGCGGATCCCTTCGGCATCATCCACCATGCAACGGCAGCCGATGTTCAGCTATTGCAGGACCGGCCATGCACCGCCCGGGACTGCTCGGATGTGAAAGCGTAGGACCTACCGCGCCATCAACTGGTCGGCGTCATCGGCCGGAATGATGTGGCCGTTCATCTCTCCGACCACGAATGCATCCGCGAACCCCTTGGCCTGGATCGCCTTGCGCGCATCATCCGCGGAAGTGCGGTCCTTGAAGGCGCCGTACAGATAGCGTACACCATCCGGGCCGGAGATCGGGGTCACATCGCCCATGTCGATCAGCTTGTCCATGGTCTCCATGGGCACCGCTCCGGTGAAGTGCCCCACCTGGATCCTGTAACGGAGTACTTCCTTGTTGATACTACCGCTCGGCAGGGTGCGCAGGTCCTCTGGTCCCGTCAATTGGGCGCCCGCTTCCTTGATCGAGACGCGCTTGCCTTCCCTGAAGGCCACCAGGAAGGCGCCCTCGAAGCCCTTGAGCAGCATTTGCACCTTGTGCGCAGCGGCCAGGTTCACATCGGTATAGGAGCCGGTGTAGTATCGGGTCAGTCCATCCTCACCCTTGATCACCACAAGGTCCGGTACGTCCCTGAAAATGTTCTCCGAAAGCTTGTATCGGAATGCGCCGAGCTGCACGCGCACGGTGACGTTGCGGTTCTCGTCACCCGCACCCATGCCCTGCATTTTTACACGTTCCACGGCAACTTCGTCGGAGACATCGATCAGGCGCCCGTTCTCTTCGGCCATCACGATGCTCTCCACCCCAAGACCTTTCAATTCCAGTTCACGGCGCAGGGCCTCGGGTATCGCTTCGTAGTTGCCCACCACGTAGAAGGTGGTATCCCCACGATCGATCGTACGCACATCCGGTATGCTCAGGATCTTCTGGATCAGGTCCTCACTGATGCCTTCCACCTGGGTGCCCACCTTCACCACATACACCCGTTTGGTGACGGGCTTCGGTTTCATCGGACCGAAGGATTCCACCCGTGACAGCACGGTGTTCACATTGCCCGAGTCCTTGTAGTTGAGGTAGTCCTTCAGGAAGGTGGCATCATCCATGGTCACACCATGGCGGTCCACGATCGCGCCAGGAGCGCTGGTGAGCTCATCATCGAACGGATCGGGTACACCGTCGCCATCGCCGTCAAGCGGGCAGCCGAAGGCATCCACCGGGCTGCCGGCAGGGGTGTGCGGGCAGCGATCCAGAGGATCCTTCACACCGTCACCGTCCTCATCATCGTTCAGCACGATCAGGTCCAGTTCCTCCGTTGAGAGCGGGGTCAGCTTCTGCTTCCTGGCCTTGCGCTCGCTCGGGATGGCGAAGCCGATGGAGAACGATGTGAACAGGAACCGATCGTTACGTCCGTCCCCTTGTCTATCCCCAAGGCTGGCATCCGTGATCCCATCGATGCGATCATCGAGCGTGAAGTGCATGGTGGTGCCCATTCGGAAGTCGAAGCCATGGCCCATATCCAGCCGTGCACCGACCCCTACGGGCACCGCCCAGGTGCGCTCCAGGTATTTCCCGAATCCGTCCGCATTCAGCTCACGCACATCGCTCTCGTAACTGTAGTCGCGTTCAATGATCACCGCATCGGCGGCGTTAAGTGCATCCTCGGGCAGATCACGTATGCTCCCGTCGCTCCAGTAGTTGTAGAACCGTCCCTGGGCATCGCGCAGATCGGTCTTCGTCAGGAATTCCACGGACTCGAAGCCGACCGTTACGAAAGGCTCTACCACGCGGTCCTGGTTAAGCAGCTGAAGGAAATTGTAACGCAACTGGAAACCGCCGATGGTGATGCGCGACTCGAAGTTGAGGTTGCGGGTCGAGCTGCGCTCATTCACGCCCAGACGCCCGTGCATCGCATAGAAGCCGCCCTCGAGCCATGGCGTGATCGGCGCGGTGGCCCGAAGTTCGTATCCAACGCGTGAGACCAGCGGGCTGTAGGTACGGTTGTTCAGCCCCACATCACCGTAGAACGCGAACATACCGGTGCCCAGGCCGATGGTGGGCCTCAGTCCCGGTGTGCCTTCAGGAGCTGTGGGCTCCACGGTCGCGGATGCCACCTGCATGCTGTCCTGCTGGGCATGCGCTTGCGCGGAAAGGAGCAGTATCGATCCAACACCAACTCCGTGCACAGCTCGCTTGAGCGGTCGGAACGAAAGGGCTGGGGACTGCCTCATCGGGAACTGGTCAGGAAGCCTGGATCATTGCACCCACGGCTGGTTCGTGATCGCGAGCGCCTCTTGTACGGAGATCCGGTCCCCGTTGTTATAGGCCGTGACGAAAGGACCGGGGAAGTTGTGTCCCGCCTGCACGAACGCGACCCGCTGATCACGAGCGGCCTTGTACGCGGGGAAATTGCCGGTGACGTACTTGATCCACCCCTGGTGGCGCTCGATGGAGAAGGCGCCGGTGAAATTGTGCCGTGTGCTGAAGTAGCTGCGCCCCACTTCGCGATGGCCGGCCGTGATCTGCACCTTGAAGGTGATGCCCTTCTCCGGCGAAGGCACGCGTTGCGCGGTCCCGCTGTTCTGTTGCGCTGCCGCGCGATCGCGTGCAGCGGCTTCCTCCTGGGCCTTGCGCGCGCGCGCTTCGGCTTCCTCCTGGGCCTTCCGTTCGGCTTCCAAGCGCTGGCGTTCCTTCAGGGCAAGGTCCACATCACTCGCGTCCATGGGATCCATGGTGCTGGGGTCCTGGGCCAACGCTTCCAAGGCACGGGCGCCTACGAAGAATTTCGAGGTGCCCGTGACCGCTTTCTGGGTCTCGTCGTTCAATAGGTAGCCGAACTCGCCATCGATGCTGTATTCGCCATCGGGACGTTCGTTCGCGCGGAGCTTGTAAACGATCTTGATCTCGGACTTCGCAGGAAGATTGAGCCACACGAACTTGACCACACGGTCCTGCGCGGTGAAAATGGCCTCCTCGCTGTTCTTCTCCAGTGCGGTGAAACCGGTCGGGATCGTCTCTTGCAGTTTGCCGAAACCGCGAATGTCGCCCTTGGCGATCGTGACCTCGACCAGCATCTCGTTCTCGGTGACCGGTGTAATGGAGCGTGAACTGCTCACGCCGCCTTGCCCTTGCATCGGCGCGATGCCCTTCGCGTTGTCTATGACGGCCATGGCGACCATGCCCGCAGGAGCCCCGCCCGCTGCGGAGACCAGATCATTGGCCGACGGGTCATCACCTGTGATCTCGTGTTCGGCGACAGGCATGGCCGCTGCACTGCCCATGTCGACCGTGGTCGTGGGCAGGTCGTATGTCTTGCGTTCATTGTCCTCGATATAGGAAAGGCGGCCTTGGATCGGTACATTTCCGGAGAGGTCCGATGCTGCGCTCAACGTGTAGCTCACCTTGAACGTGGGGGAGGAGGGAAGTGCCATCCAGATGAACTTCGCTTTCTGGTCGGCGAACGTGAAGGAGGCACCCTTCGTCTCGATCGCAGTGGCGGTCATGCCCGGTGGAAGATCCAGTTGCAGCTTGGCGAATCCGCTCAGGCCACCTTTGTTGACGGTCACCGTGACGCGTACCTCCGAACCCGGTTCCATGGTCGCCGGGATGTTCTGGGTGACACTGATGTCCGCGAGGAAGATGGCATCGAAGAGCAGGACACCGACCAGATTGAAGAAGAGGACGAATTGATGCGCCATGGGGAGTGCTAGGATGATTGCCCACGGACCTCCGAGGGTCGCGCTCAAAAGTATCCGCACACCATGGGGCATCGCTATGTGCGATCCGCCCGATACCAACATGACCGTGTTGACGGAGGTGCTCTTCTCAGAGCAGGCGCAGCGCGTTCGCGCCGGAACTAGAAGTTCGGCTTCAGCATGTACTTGCTGTAGAACTTGTTGATCACCGCGACCGCTTCCTCCGGCTTGTCCACCACGCTGAACAGGTCGAGGTCGTTCACGTCGATGTTGCTGTTCTCCTCACCCATCACGACGCGGATCCAATCGAGCAATCCCTGCCAGTATTTCTTACCGACGAGGATGATCGGGAATCGACCGATCTTCTGGGTCTGGATCAGCGTGAGCGCTTCGAAGAGCTCATCCAATGTGCCGAAGCCGCCAGGCAACACCACGAAGCCTTGGGAGTATTTGATGAACATGACTTTCCGCACGAAGAAGTAATCGAAGTCGAGGCTCTTCTCTTTGTCGATGTACGGGTTGGGCTGCTGTTCGAAGGGCAGGTCGATGTTCAACCCGACGCTCGTGCCACCACCGCGTTGCGCACCCTTGTTGGCGGCTTCCATGATGCCGGGTCCGCCGCCGGTGATGACGCCATAACCATTGCCGGTGAGTTGGAACGCGATCTCCTCAGCTAGCTTGTATGCCGGGTGATCGGGCTTGGTGCGCGCGCTGCCGAAGATGCTCACGCATGGGCGGATCCGTTGCATGGCCTCGAAGCCCATGACGAATTCGCTCATCACCTTGAAGATGGCCCAGCTGTCGTTCGCCTTCACCTCGCTCCAGCCCTTGCGTTTGAAGGCCCGCTTGATGCGACGTTCGCTTTCGTGATGTGCTTGTGGTGTCTTGGCCATGGCGTTTCCGTTGGCGATCAGTTCAGTTCTTTTTGCAGGAATGGGAAGGTATGCCCCCGGCCCATCAGGACGACTTCCTCCGGGGTGCCGCGTGCCACCACCTGGCCACCACCACCACCACCCTCAGGCCCCATATCGATGATGTGGTCGGCGACCTTGATGATGTCCATGTTGTGTTCGATGACGAGCACGGTGTTTCCATGATCGACCAACCTGTCCAACACGTGGATCAGTTGCTTCACATCCTCGAAATGCAGGCCGGTGGTGGGTTCATCCAGGATATAGAATGTCTTGCCCGTGTCTCGTTTGCTCAGTTCAGTGGCCAGTTTGATGCGTTGCGCTTCACCACCGCTCAATGTGGTGCTGCTCTGACCCAGGGTGACATAACCCAGTCCGACATCCATCAACGTGCGCAGTTTCACGTTCAACTGCGGGATGTCGCCGAACACGCCCAGCGCCTCTTCCACAGGCATTGCGAGCACGTCGGCAATGCTCTTCCCCTTGAAGCGCACCTCAAGGGTCTCCCGGTCGTATCGTTTCCCACGACATGTCTCGCACGGCACGCTCACATCCGGTAGGAAATTCATCTCGATCACCCGCACCCCTGCACCCTTGCAGGTCTCGCAACGTCCACCTGCCGTGTTGAAGCTGAACCTACCGGCCTTGTACCCACGGATCTTGGCACTGGGCAGTTGTGCATACAGTTCGCGGATGTGGTCGAAGAGCCCGGTGTATGTGGCCGGATTGCTGCGCGGTGTACGCCCGATGGGGCTTTGGTCCACTTCGATCACCTTGTCGATGTGTTCCAGGCCGCTGATGTCCCGGTAGGGCAATGGTTGTGCCGAAGCGCGGTGGTAATGCCTGCTCAGGATGGGGTACAGCGTGTCCCCGATCAAGGTGCTCTTGCCACTGCCGCTCACTCCGGTGACGCAGATCAACTTGCCCAGTGGAAAGTCCACATCCACATCCTTCAGGTTGTTGCCGGTGCACCCGCGCAGGGTGATCTGCTCACCGTTGCCTTTGCGTCTTTCCTTCGGGACCTCGATGCGCAGGTCATTTCGCAGGTACTTTGCCGTGGTGCTCTCACCTTGCACGAGGGTTCGCGGATGACCTTGTGCCACGATCCGGCCGCCATGTTCGCCGGCACCTGGTCCGATGTCGATCAGGTGATCGGCGCTCATCATCATTTCCTTGTCGTGCTCCACCACGATCACGCTGTTGCCCCCGTCACGCAGGTCGCGCAGGCTGGCGATCAGGCGCTGGTCATCGCGCTGGTGAAGTCCGATGCTCGGCTCATCCAGGATGTAGAGCACACCGGTCAGCTGACTGCCGATCTGGGTGGCGAGCCGTATGCGCTGTGCCTCACCGCCCGAGAGTGTCCGTGCACTGCGGTCCAATGTGAGGTATTCCAGGCCCACGTCCAGCAGGAACCGGCAGCGGGCCGTGATCTCCTTGATCGCCTCGTGTGCGATCAAGGCCTGCTTCTCGCTGAGGCCTGCTTCCAGCCCTTCCATGAAGGTGAACAGGTCCTTGATGCTCATGCTGGCCAGTTCGAAGATGTTCTTGTCCGCCAAGCGGAAGTACATGGACATCTTCTTCAGTCGGCTCCCATTGCATTCCGGACAAGTGACCATGTGCGTGAAGCCGGCCGCCCACTTCTGGGCGGCCTTCGGACCCTCCTCGGCCTGTTCCAGGATGAACGGGATGATGCCTTCGAACTGTACCTGCCGGTCGCTGAGGCCGATCGCACTGCTCACCTTCAGGGGTTCGCTCGATCCGTTCAGCAATGCTGAAAGGACCTCATCCTCCATCTCTTCGATAGGGGTGTTCAGGTCGTGCCCGTACGACAACAGCACGGCCTCGATCTGTTTGAAGACCCAGGTGTTCTTGTAGGTGCCCAACGGTACGATCGCTCCACGCTTCACGCTCTTGCTCACGTCCGGTACGATCTTGTTGAAGGCGACCTCCGTCACCTGACCAAGGCCGCTGCACTTCGGGCAGGCACCGTATGGCGAGTTGAAACTGAACAGGTTGGGCTCCGGTTCCGCATAAGCTACGCCGCTCGTGGGACACATGAGGTGGCGGCTCAGGTAGCGAACATCACCGTTATCCACATCAACGACCATCAGGTTACCCTTGCCGTATTTGAGCGCTGTGGCGCAGGTCGCGGCCACACGTTTGGTGTCATTTCCCTTGATGCGCAAGCGGTCGATCACCAGTTCGATGTCATGCACCTTGTATCTGTCCAGTCGCGGGCGGGTGGTCAGGTCGATCACCGTTCCATCCACTCTGGCCCGGAGGAATCCCTGACGCAGGAGCTGTTCGAACAATTCCCGGTAATGACCCTTCCTACCCCGCACAAGCGGAGCCAGAATGAGGATCTCCCGGCCGGCGTGGTCGGCGATGATCAGGTCCACGATCCGTTGGTCGCTGTAGCGCACCATCGGCTCGCCGGTCACGTAACTGTAGGCATCGGCCACGCGTGCATAGAGCAGGCGAAGCAGGTCATAGACCTCGGTGATGGTACCGACGGTGCTGCGCGGGTTGCGGCTGATCGTTTTCTGCTCGATCGCGATCACAGGGCTAAGGCCGGTGATCAGGTCCACATCCGGCCGCTCGATGCCGCCGAGGAATTGGCGGGCATAGGCATTGAAGGTCTCGATGTACCGGCGCTGCCCCTCCGCATGAATGGTATCGAACGCGAGGGAGCTCTTCCCGCTGCCGCTCAATCCGGTGATCACCACGAGCTGGTCCCGCGGGATCCGTACGTCGATGTTCTTCAGGTTGTGGACGCGCGCACCCAGGACCTCGATGTGGTCCTCGGCACCATCCGTTCGTTCAGGAGCTTCGGGCTCCGCGCTCGCCTGTGTTCTCAATGGTCCGGTCCGCAACTTTCCATGGGGACTACTGCACACGGACCTCATTGAAACCATCGCCGGGCAGTAGGATCCGGTAGGTCTTGCCCTCGCGGTTGGTGAGCTTCGTGTCACGCAACCAGGGATTGAGCAATTTGAGGGTCTTGTAGTCGGTGCCTTGGTCGATCGCAAAGGTCGCCAGGTCGGCCACCGGACCATCGATCCGGATGGAGCGTGTGATGTAAGGTGCGTACAGGTCCTTTTTCCGGATATGGAACCCATAGCGCTCCGGATCACGGATGATCTCCTTCATGGCCAGCATGCGGAACACGTACCGCGAGGTCTCCTCGGTGAGCAGCAGGTCGAAGTAGTTGTCCTGTTTCTGCCTGCCGAGCTGCTTGTCCACGCCTCCCTGACCGAGGTTGTAAGATGCTGCGGCCAATGCCCAATCCCCGTACTTCGCATATGAGCTCTTCAGGTACTTGCAGGCCGCCACCGTGCTCTTCTCCAGGTCGTAACGTTCATCCACCTCACCGTTCACCTCAAGGCCGTAGGAGATCGCCGTTTCCTTCAGGAACTGCCAGTACCCGGTGGCACCGGCCGGAGATACCGCATTGGTCAGTCCGCTTTCGATGAGCGCCAGGTATTTCATGTCCTCCGGCACCCCTTGCTCTGCGAGGATGCGCTCGATGGCGGGGAACCACCGGTTGGCGCGCTTGTGGGAAAGCAGCGTATTGCTCTGCCAGTAGGTGTTCACGAGCAACTCGCGGTCCAGGCGTTCACGAACATCCAATCGGTCGAGCGGTACGCTCTCGTTGCAGAAGGACAACTCGCCTGGAATGGTGAGCGAAAAGACCTTGTACCCGTCGTTGAACACGCGCTGGTGGTCCAGGTCCGTATCCGTGGCCGTTGTGGAGAAGGTCAAAACACGCACCAGGAGTCCGCCTCCCAACAGAAGTGCGCCACACAGGGCTACGCGCCCGGTGGTGGTGAGGTGATCGGTGAATCTGCTCATGTCAGTTCGCTGGTCGGGTCCGGCGGGTAAGGACGAAGAATGTGCCGAAGACGACCAATGCATAAAGAACGTAGATCAGCGTATGAAAGTTCTTCCAGACGGGTATGAACCGGAACATGACGAAGGTAAGGAACCCGTTCAGCAGGGAGATGCCAACGAATGTGAATGCGACCTGCGCGTCCGACAGGCCGGCATAGCTCAGGTGGTGCGTGGTGTGGTCCCGCCCGCCGACGAATGGTGAGGAACCCCGCACGATGCGGTTGATGGACACGATCGTGGTGTCCACGATGGGCAGCAGGAAGACGAGCAACGGGGCGATCACCTGGCGGGGAGTTTCCCAATCCCCTTCGATGGAGGTGGTGTTCCAGAAGAAGCGAATGCCCACGAAGGCGAGGAAGACACCGAGCAACTGGCTGCCCGTGTCGCCCATGAACATGCGCGAAGGGTGCCAGTTGAAGTACAGGAATCCGCAAAGCGAGGCCATCACCCCGATCATCAGGACCATGTACACAGGTTCAACGGGGCCGATGACCAGTTGGGCCAGGATGCCGGTCGCCAGGATGGCAACGGCGACCACTGTGGTGATCCCATCCATGTTATCGAGCATGTTGATCGAGTTCATCATGCCGACCACCCAGAGGATGGTGATGGCCACATCCGCCCATTTCGTCCCGAAGAGATCGATGCACGTGCCGGAAGCGATGAGGATGACACCACAGGTCACCTGCACCAGGAACTTGAGCAAGGGCCTCGTGTTGTACGCATCATCCGCCAGGCCCATGAGGAAGCCGAGCGATGTTGCCGCCAGCAGCCCGAGAAGGTCCGGTCTCAACGCCGCCGCGCTCTGGCCCGGGAAAAGCACGCCGTACAAGGTGAAGGAAACGAGAAAGAGAATGAAGAACCCGATGCCGCCGAACGCTGGTTTATGGCTTGCGCTCCACCTTACAAGGGCCTGGTCCTGCTCGCGGATGCCGAGGTTCCGCGCGAAGCGCATGAATACGGAGTTGATCAGCAGGCTGAACACGAGGGCCGCGAAGAACAGACCGGAATAGATCAGGAAGAGTTGTGTCGGCCCGTACATGACGCTATCGCAACCGTTGTTCGACACCGGCACTGCTGAACGGGGCGCCCTGGGCATCCTTTTCGCTCACATCGGGCCGTTCGATGCCCCAATCGATCGCCAGTTCGGGGTCGTTCCAACGGATGGTGCGCTCCGATGCCCGGTGGTAATGGCCGGTGCATTTGTAGGCGAAGAGGGTGTCGGGTTCGAGTGCCACGAAACCGTGGGCGAATCCCGGTGGTATCCAGAACATGCGCTTGGACCGTGCATCGAGTTGCACTTTCACATGCTTCCCGTACGTGGGGCTGCCGCTGCGGATGTCCACGGCCACATCCATTACGGCACCGTGCACCACCCGTACCAATTTGCCTTGTGCGTGCGGCTCTGCCTGGAAATGCAGGCCGCGCAGCACACCCTTTCGCGAAAGGCTCTCATTGTCCTGCACGAAGTGCAGGTCCAGACCTGTGGCGGCCTTGAAGGTGCGGTCGTTGAAGGTCTCCAGGAAGTGCCCGCGCGCATCCTCGAAAACCGTCGGGGTGAGCACGAGCAGCCCCTCGATCGCGGTATGTTCCACTTTCCACATCAGCGCCCGAAGAGCCAGTTGAACAGTCCTTTGGGCTTGGCGCTGGCCTTGTCCTCGTAGTAGCCCCCACCGTATCCCTGGCCGTAGCCGTATCCATATCCGTAGCCGTAGCCGTAGTTGTACCCGTACTTGTTCCGGTCCACATCAACGCCGTTCAGGATGGTGCTGAGGCGTTTGATGTTGTTCTCGTTGATCAATCGGTCCACGTTCTGCACGAATTGCTTCTTGCTGTAGTCCGAGCGGAAGATGTAGATCGGATACTCCGCCCGTTGGATCATCGGGATCCCGTCGGTGACCAGTCCAACGGGTGGGTTGTCGATCAGCACCACGTCATAGCGTTCGCGCAGGTCCACGAGGAGCTGGTTCATACGTTCACTGATGATGAGTTCCGAAGGATTCGGTGGGATGGGGCCGGCGGTGATGAAGTGCAGTCCTTCCAGGGTGCTTTGCTGGATGCAATCGTCCAACCGGTCCTTGCCGATCAGCAAGGTGCTCATGCCGCGCACATTCTCCACCCCGAAGCCAAGGTGGATCTTGGGTTTGCGCATGTCCAGGTCGAGGATGATCACCCGCTTTCCGCCGAAGGAGATGATGCCTGCCAGGTTGATGGCCACGAAGGTCTTCCCCTCGCCGGAGATGGTGCTGGTGATGGCGATGGTCTTCGGTCCCGGCTCGTTGTCCACGAACTGCAGGTTGGTGCGCACGCTCCGGAAGGATTCGGCGATCAGCGACTTGGGATTCTTGTCGATGAGCAGCTGCGAGATCGGGATCTCCTTCTTGTACTTGGGCACCATGCCCAGTATGCCGATGCTGGCATTGGAAAGCTTGGCGATGTCGTGCAGCGAGGTGATGTTGTCGTGCAGGATGTAGCGCACCAGCACGATCAGGAAGCTGAGGATGATGCCCGTGAGCAGGTAGGACGTGAAGACCACGTTGCGTTTCGGGCTGATCGGCGCGTACGGAAGCGATGCATTCTCCAGGATGCGGTTCTCCGGAACGAAGCCCGCCTTGCTGATGCGGTACTCGATCTCCTTCTCCAGGAGTTGGGTGTAGTATTTCTCGTTGATGCTGAAGATGCGCTCTATCCGAGCGTACTGCAGTTCCTTCTCCGGCAGGGAAAGGAACTGCGATTCGAATTCACGCAGGTGCATGTCCAGTTCGGCCCGGCGGTCGATGGCGCGTTCCAACATGGAGTTGATGCTCTCGAGCACCACTCGTTTCTGCACATCGATCTGGTACTCCAATCTGCGCACGCCCATGTTCTGATCCGTCGCTTCCAGATAGATGGCGGCGCGTTCGCCGAGCAATTCCTGCAATTCGGTGATCATGTGCGTGAGCGACCGTTCGTACTGCGTTCCGATCAGCAACGGCATCAGGTCGTAGGCGTTGATCTCCGGCAGGGGGCGGTCCGTGGCCTTCTTGATCTCCTTGAGCAGTCCGATGTCCATCGAGAGGGAGACCATCTCATCCTCGTAGCTCTTTCGCCGCTCGAGGTAGATGGGGGTCAGCTGGTCCAGGTCGGCCACGCGATTCTCCATCTTGAAGTTCTGCAGCCTGGATTCGGATTCGCGCAGTTCGCCGAACACGGTGTCCTTTTGTGATGCGATGAAACGGATGATGCTCTCAGCGCTCTCGCTCTGGCGCTCCACATCGTATCGTATGAAGGTCTCTGCCATGGCCTGCACGATATCGCGGGCCAGCCACTGGTTCTCCTCCTTGCACGTGATCTCCACGGTCTTGGCGTTGGCGTCCGCGATGCGCACCATCAATTGTTGGGCATAGCGCTTCACGAGCTTGCCAGGGGTGTTGATGCGCATGAACAGGTCGGTGCCTGCATCGCCCTCGGGCACGTAATCATGGTCGCTCAACCGGATGATGCAGCTGAAATGGGGCGTTCTCACCACTTCCTCACGACGGAAGTCGTAGCTGAAGGCCTGCTCTCCGATGGTGTAGGAGAGGCCCATGCGCTCGGGATCGGAAAGGTCGATGGATATCGGGATGTCCCGCACGGCATCATCCAGCACGGTGAGCTGTTCGGCCTTGAAGAAGGAACGTGTGTAATATTCTTCCGTAAGGATTTGGCCCTTGTTGAAATAGCTCACTTCAAGGGGCAGTACGGCAAGCACCTTGGCCACGAAGAAGCCCGAGCGCATCAGTTCCACATCGGCCTGCAGGTCGTTGTCCTCCCCGAAGGTGTTCATGCTGAGCACCTGCTTGGCGGTGTTGCTCTCGCGCAACTGCAGCAGCGTTCGCGACTCGTAGATCGGGGCGGTGTAGCGCAGGTAGACCAGTGCGGCGGCCAGGGAGGTCAACAGGCACAGCCCGATCCAGATCAGGCTGCGTCGCAGGATGAAGATGAAGAGGCCCAGCTCGAACTCATTGCTGAAGTTCGTGATACGCTCCTTGTAGCTCTCAATATTGAGGTTACGCTGGTTGAGGTCCTCGCTGAGCATCCGTGGCTGGGCTTAGTTGAAGCCGCGAACGATCCCGATCACGAGCACGATACTGGTGAGCAATGCGATGACAGGCGACAGGTCGGAGAGTGCCTCGCGTGCGAGTTCGGGTGTGGGTTGCACGTAGATCACGTCGTCCCCCTGCATAACGATGTCCGCGTATGGCAGGCCATCGATCTCGGACAGGTCGAACTTGTACACCTTGCGCCCGCCACCGGGGTCCAGCCTGAAGAGTTTCACCTGGCGCGCATCCCCGCGTTTGGCGAGTCCACCGGCCATGCCGAGCACTTCAAGCAGGGTGGTGTTGTTGTTCTCGAGCATCACGATACGGGCATCGCCGCCGCCGCCCGGGAAAACGACCACACGCCGGTTCACCACCTGCAACTGGATGAACGGATGGTTGTAGAACTGGGTGAAACGATCCTCAAGCATGTGCTCCGCTTCGCGGATGGTAAGGCCGGAGATGGGAACACGGCCGATCAACGGCAGCTTCACCAGGCCATCATCCTCCACGTAGTAGTTGAAGAGGTTCCTGCTCAGGAACTGCGCTTCGCGTGCGGCCCCTTCAGAAACAAGGTCGATGATCTTGAAACCGTCGTTGGCGAACAGCCGGAATTGGAGGACATCGTTCGGTTGGATCCGCAACCGCTTGGAGGTCGTATCCACGAAGGTGCTGTACTCATGGTCCGTCGGTGTCTTGAACATGATGTCCCGGTTGATGGTACATCCTGAAAGGACGGCGGCCAGCAACAGCGCTGGGAACCAAGGAATTCGTTGGAGGCGGATCATGTGCGCGCAAAAGTAACCATCCCGGACCGCTGGAGCGACGCCCAGTGCAAGGTTCGGACCGGTCCTGGATCAGTTCAAGATGGACCGGTATAGGTCGGCCGTGTCCTCGACCAGCCGGGTGAAATGATATCGTTCGCGCACGTGCCCCCAACCGCCTGCGCCCATGCGGTCGCGCAGGCCGTCATTCTCGATCAGGGACAGGAGGTGCGCGCTGAGCCCATCCGCATCGCCACTTTCACTCAACAGGGCGGTTGCGCCCGGTACCACCACGTTCTCGATACCGCCCACCCGGGTGCTCACCACCGGGCGGTTGGCCGCCTGTGCTTCGATCAGGCTCACCGGGGTGCCCTCGTTCAGGGAGGTCAACATCATGATGTCCACACCGGCATTGACGATATCCACCTCTTTGATCCAGGAGGTGAAGGTGATCGTGGCGTTGCGCACCATGGGTCTGCCGTTCACACCATGCCCGAAGCCGTGGCCGTTGAAATAGGGGCCCTGCACCTGGGACAGGCCGAGTTCGTTCACGCGCTGTTGCAGCCGGTCGCGTTCCTCGCCGTCGCCTACAATGAAAGCCCTGATGCGCCGACCGGTACGTCGCTCCACCTGTGCGATCACCTCCAGGAAAAGGTCGTGGTTCTTGATCGGTACCAACCGCCCCACGATCCCGATGGCGATCTCGTCGTCGGCAATGCCGTAGACCTTGCGGAAGAGCGCCCGTTTGGCGGCTTGTTCCTCCTGGAAACGCGAAAGGTCGAAACCCAATGGTATCACGCTCACCCTGCCTGCATCACAGATGCGATGCTCTTCCACCAACTCGGCTTTCTGCCGCTCGCTGATCGCCACGATGCGCGAGGTCCGCTTTGCAAGAAAACGTTCGATGTTCTTGTACAACGCCGTCCGCATCGGCCCGAAGTAGCTATGGAACACATGACCGTGGAAGGTGTGCACGATCCCCTTCACGCCCATCTCCGCAGCGGCCATTCGGCCCACTGCGCCTGCTTTTGCCGCATGGGTGTGCACGATATCCGGCTTGAACTCCCGGATCAACTCCTTGATCCTGCGGTATGCGCTGCGGTCCCGCCACGGTGCGACCTCCCGCTGCAACTCAGGGAGCACCTTCGGTCGCACCCCGAGCCCGTCCAGGATGTGATGGCTTCCTTCCTCGGTGGCTTCCTGGCTGCCGCCCACCAGCAGGGTCTCGAATTCACCGGGCAGGTAGCGGGTCAGATAGGCCGCGTTGTGCGTGGGGCCGCCAAGATTGAACCGATTGATGATGCGGAGGACTTTCGGCATGTTCGAGCGGAGGCAAAGGTACCCGTCCTGGGGGATGCGGAGGTCAGCGACCGTTGCGTTCCCACCACGATAGGTAGACGATCAACGCATGCACGGTTGCCTGCGACGAGCCGGGGTCCGCACTTCGAAGGCGCTTCACCTGCCGTTCCACCGCGGACCATCGCAGGCCGTGGCGTTCACAACGCTCCCGGGTCAGGGTGGCCAGCATCAGGTCCTCCAGTGGCCCGAGGAAAAGATCCCGCAACGGGACCTCGAATCCCTTCTTGGCACGGGTCAGGATACCCGGTGGGAGCAGGTGCCCGAACACATCCCTCAGGATCTTCTTGCCCGTGCCCCGCTGAAAGCGTTGCGCTGCGGTGAGCCCGAAGGCCAGTTCGACCACGCGAAGGTCCAGGAAGGGCGTTCGTACTTCGAGCGCATGTGCCATGCTCGTCATGTCCACTTTGTGCAACATGTCGTTGGGCAGTACCAGGTCAAGATCGTTGCGCAACCATGCCTCCGGCCCCTGCGCCCCATCGAACGCACCGGTGAAGCCCGCCAGGCGGTCTTTCGGAAGTGCGGTTCCCGTCAGTTCGGTGACCGATCCTGCATCCTCGAATGCGGCGAGTTCCAGGTATCGCTCACATTCCTGCAAGCGGGCCGCTCGTGCGAAGCGATGCAGCTGGCGCACACGATCGCTCAGGGCATTGTTCCGGGATCCCGGCAGGGACCGCCACAACGGGGCCAGCGCGATGACCGCTTTCTCCATCGCCCCGGGCCTGTGCATGCGCAAGGCGGCCTGGTGCTTGCGGTATCCACCGAAGATCTCGTCCGCGCCGTCACCGCTAAGTGCGACGGTCACGTGTTCACGTGTGCGCTTGCACAGCACATACGAAGGCAGCGCGGAACTGTCCGCGAACGGTTCGTCGATCGCGCCAAGGAGTTCCGTGTAAGCACCCGCCAGGTCCGCTCGGGTCAAACTGAAGGTGGTGTGTTCCGAACCGATGTGCCGGGCGACCTCTTCCGCGTGGCGCGTTTCATCGAAGTAGGGGTCATCCGCATAGCCGATGCTGAACGTGCGTAAGGAGGAATGGTGCCTCCGCGCAAGTGCGGATACGATGCTCGAATCAAGACCGCCGCTCAGGAAAGTTCCGATCGGAACATCGCTGATCAGCCGCAGCTCAACGGCGTTCTCGAGTGTGTTGAAGAGGTCGTTCTGGAGTGTATCGGGGGCGATCCGCGGTGATCCCTGGATGGCCTTTTCCAGATCGTACCACCGCGTGACATCGATAGCTGACGTTCCAACCGTGATGCTGTGTCCTGGAAGCAATTTGTGCGTTCCTTCAAGGATCGTGTGCGGTGCAGGTATGTAATGCTGCCTGAAATAGCACCAGCGCGAAGCAGGATCCTCATTCGTGGTGGGGCAGAGGGCCAGTAGCGCCCGCAATTCACTTGCGAAGTGGAATGCGCCATCGGCCACACGCCAGACCAGGGGTTTCACACCGTAACGGTCCCGTGCCAGGAAAAGGGTGTCCTTCACGGCATCGTGTATCGCGAACGCGAAGAATCCGTTGAGGCGGTGCAGGAATGAAGGCCCTTCTAGCGCGAACAGGCGCAGTACCACCTCCGTATCGGTCCGGCTCCGGAACGATTCGCCCCGCGCTTCGAGGTCGGCCCGAAGGTTCTGGAAATTGAAGACCTCACCATTGAATACCATGGTGTATCTCCCGCCTTCATCCGTGAAGGGCTGATGGCCGGCAGCTGAGGTATCGATGATGCTGAGCCTGCGGTGCCCCATGAGGGCATGTCCGCTCACATGGATGCCCTCATCATCAGGACCGCGGTGGGCAAGGCATTGCAGCGCCGACCGGATGCGCTCTCTGCCGTCAGCACCCGCAGTGTCCGGCAGGAATGAACCGGCGATGCCGCACATGGTCGTAGATCGTTCAATTCCACCTTCCGGGTGCCGTGGTACCGGCGCAGCACCCGGGGCGGACGTTCATTCGCCCTTACAAGTGGATCACCTCTCCGTATGCCGCGGCTGCCGCTTCCATGATCGCTTCGCTCATGGTGGGGTGCGGGTGCACGGTCTTGATGATCTCGTGGCCGGTGGTCTCCAGCTTCCGGATGCTCACGCACTCTGCGATCATCTCCGTCACGTTCATGCCGATCATGTGGGCACCCAGGAGCTCGCCGTACTTCGCATCGAAGATCAACTTCACGAATCCGTCCTTGGCGCCAGCCGCGCTGGCCTTTCCGCTCGCGCTGAACGGGAACTTGCCGACCTTCACTTCGATGCCTTTCTCCTTGGCGGCCTTCTCGGTCATGCCCACGCTGGCCACCTCCGGGCTGCAGTAGGTGCAGCCAGGGATATTCCCGTAATCCAGCGGGTGCGGGTCCTGCCCTGCGATCTTCTCCACACAGATGATGCCTTCGGCAGAAGCCACATGCGCCAGTGCCTGTCCGGGTGTGGCATCGCCGATGGCATAGTAACCGGGCATGTTGGTGGCGTAGAAACCATCCACCTTGATCTTGCCCTTGTCCGTAACGATGCCCACTTCCTCCAGGCCGATGCCTTCGATGTTCGCGGCGATCCCCACCGCGCTCAGCACGATGTGCGCTTCGATCTTCGTTTCTCCCTTGGCATTCTTCACGGTCACCAGGCAACCCTTGCCCTTGGTATCGACCGAGGTCACCTCAGCGGAGAGCATCACATCGATGCCCTGCTTCTTGAAGCTCTTTTCCAGTTGCTTGCTCACTTCCTCGTCCTCCACCGGCACGATGTTCGGCATGAATTCCACCAAGGTCACCTTGGTGCCGATCGCGTTGTAGAAGTAGGCGAATTCACTTCCGATGGCGCCACTGCCCACCACCACCATGCTCTTCGGACGGTCGGCAAGTACCATTGCCTCACGGTAGCCGATGATCTTCTTGCCATCCTGCTTCAACGCCGGCAATTCGCGGCTGCGCGCACCGGTGGCGATGATGATGTGCTTGCCTTCCACCACCTGCTTCTTCCCATCGGTTCCGGTGACCTCGATCTTGCGGCCGGGCTGAAGCTTTCCTGTGCCCATGATCACCTCGATCTTGTTCTTCTTCATCAGGAACTGCACGCCCTTGCTCATGCCTTCGGCCACTGAGCGGCTGCGGGCCACGATGGCCTTCATATCCGCAGTGCCACCGTCCACGCTGATGCCATAGTCCTTCGCGTGGTTCAGATACTCGAACACCTGGGCGCTTTTGAGCAGGGCCTTGGTGGGGATGCAACCCCAGTTGAGGCAAATGCCACCGAGGGCCTCCCGTTCAACGATCGCCGTCTTCAGGCCGAGTTGGCTGGCACGAATGGCGGCCACATAGCCCCCAGGGCCACTGCCGAGAACGATCACATCATAGCTCATATGCGCGGTGGTAATTGAACGTTTTGTTGGGTAATGGCCCTCCCGGTCGGGGACTCACCGCCGTGCCGGAATTGGGCGGGGCGAAGTTAGCGATCATGGAAAAGCCTGTGGGAAAGTCCTTTTGGGTGCCGTTTTGCCAATTGGGTAGAGATCCTACCTTGGTCCAAACCAAACCTCGATAAAATGACCGACGCGACAACTACAATGGGTGCTCCCAAACGTCCTACTTTCCTCACGGTGCTGTGCATACTCAGCTTCATCGGGTGTGGGCTGGGCGTGTTCTCCGGCATCACGGGCTATTTCTCCTACAAGGCCATGTCCTCGATCGGCGATGGTATGCAGGATGAATGGAAGCAGGCCATGGACAACGCCATGGAGAATGCCGCGGCAGAAGAAGGGATGGGGGATGCTGGTGCTGAGTTGGCCCGTGGGCTCGGTGATGCGCTGGGCGGAGCCACCAATTTCAGCGCGATGGCCAACAGTTCCCTGATCCAAGGCCTGTTGTGCATCCTGATCTTCGTGGGGGTGTTCATGATGTGGAAGCTGAAGAAGACCGGTTTCTATATCTACACCGTGGGCCAGATCGCCTTGGTGGCCACCCCGTTCCTCCTGGTGGGTGGTCTCGCCGGTGGCATGATGGCCACGCTGGGTGCGATCTTCCCGATCATCTTCATCATCCTGTACGGATTGAACCTGAAGCACATGAGCTAAGGCTGACAGCCTGGATCATGAAGACCCCGCTCCTCGGAACGGGGTCTTCTTTTTTTGGCGCCTTATGGTAGGAAGCCATGCACGGAACAGCGCACCGCGAACGATCGGCACTTGTGCGCCAGTGGTACAGCACTGACCGGATATCGAAATTCCCTATCCTTGCGGCAAGAAAACACCACGCAGACCAATACCGACCCCATGGAGACCCCGAATCCCGGCCAGATCGAACAGTTCAATCCGAATCGTCCAGGGGGTCAGGTGCCCGTGCCCAACGCAACGGTGGTGCTGGTGTTGGGCATTCTCTCCATCGTTTTCTGCTGGTGTTATGGCATCATCGGCCTCACCCTGGGCATCATTGCGGTGGCCCTGTCGAGCAAGGGCAAGCGGTTGTATGCGGCCGATCCCGGTCTCTACCTGACAGCGTCGTACAACAATCTCAAAGCAGGCCGCATCTGTGGGATCATCGGCATCTGCCTTTCATCGTTGTACGTCGTGTTCTTCATTGTGTACGTGCTCATTCTTGGCGCAGCGCTCACCGCTGTTCCCTGGGGGCAGATCTGATGGGCTGATCCGTTCGGCCCACGTTCATGGTCCGTTGGTTGGAGTCTCACCTGATGCCATGCTTCTACAAGAAGTACTTCGGTGTGGACTGCCCCGGCTGCGGCATGCAACGTGCCTTCGTTGAGCTGCTCAGGGGCAACGTTCAGGAAAGTGTACACCTGTTCCCGGCCTTGATCCCCATCCTGGTCATGCTGGCTTTCCTCGGGCTCCACCTGGTCTTCAGGTTCGAGAGAGGGGGCATCTGGCTGAAGTACATGTTCATGGTCGTGGCCGGGATCATCACCGTGCATTACATCCTGAAGGTCTCAGGATCTTGGTGATCCTCGCTCCTGCGCTTGGCTTGCGCAAGAACGATCTTCATCGTGCGCTCTACATTCGGCCCATGCGAGGGCATGACGAAGACCAGGATACGCGACCGACAGGTGCAGGTGCGTTACGATCGTTCTGCCGCCTGAGTGCGGTGAATATCATCCTTTCCGGCATCTTCTACCTCATTGGCACGGTCGCCTTCATTGGTATCGCGCAGGTGCCCTACGACGAGTTCAACGCGGTGATGCAGGCACGCCTCACCGCGATCGGTGGTGCGGACGAAGTGCCGGGCATGGAAGCGCTCGTTCAGCTGATGTATGATCGTGGAGCGTGGCTTATGCTGATCCTTCTGGTGCGAACGATCGTTCGTGGGCTGGGGGTGCTGTTGATGTGGCGATGGCGCGCTGCAGGCTTTTCCGTGTACGCCTTCGCCCAGATCGCGGGGATCTTCGCACCGCATTTGGTGCTTCCTTGGGCGTACCTGGGGATCTTCGGACCGGTGGCCGCCATCGGCATGACGGCGCTTTACGGTACGCAACGGCAATGGCTCCGTTGATGCGGCTCAGCCGCGGCAGGCGATCCCGCTGATCTCCACGTTCACGCCCCGAGGCAGACCTTTCACGGCAATGGCCTCACGAGCAGGCGGATCCTCCTTGAAGTAGGTGCCGTAGACCTCGTTCACGGCGGCATAATGCGCCATATCGCTCAGGAAGATCGTGACCTTCACAAGGTTGCCATGGTCCATGCCGGCAGCGCGAAGCAGGTTGCCGAGGTTCTCCATCACTTTGTGTGTCTCCGTGCTGATATCATCCGTGTGCAGCACACCCTCGGCGTCAAGGGCGATCTGTCCGCTCAGGAACAGGAGGTCTCCGGCCAGGATGCCAGGGGTGTACGGGGCCAGGGGGCGGGCGGCATTCGGTGGAAAGATCGGTCGTTTCATACGGGTATCGGTCTGGTGCACGAAGGTCATGGCCGTCGTGCGAAACCGCAAGTGCACTGCCCAACCCGGCCAGCCAATAGCTTTGCGGACCATGACGGACAAGCGCCCACTCATACTCGTCACCAATGACGACGGCATCTTCGCCCCTGGCATCCGGACCTTGGTGGAGGAGGTACTGCCGTTCGGCCGGGTGCTCGTGGTGGCTCCGGACAAACCGCAGAGCGCCATGGGTCATGCCATCACCATCCACAGCTTCCTGCGGCTTGCGAAGGTGGAACTTGCCGAGGGAGTGGAGGCGTGGAGCTGCTCCGGAACGCCGGTCGATTGCGTGAAGCTTGCGATCTACAAATTGTTGAAGGGGGCCAAGCCGGACCTGTTGGTGAGCGGCATCAACCACGGGGCCAACATCAGCATCAACGTCCTGTACAGTGGCACCATGAGCGCAGCCGTGGAGGGAGCCATGGAAGGGATCCCGAGCATCGGGTTCAGCCTGATGGACCATGCGATCGAAGCGGACTTCGGGCACGTGCGGCCGATCGTACGGAACGTAGTGGCCAATACCTTGAAGCATGGGCTCGCCGAAGGGAGCTGCCTCAATGTCAACGTACCCAGGAGCACGGGCGCCACGATCAAAGGGGTGCGGGTATGCCGGCAGGCGAAGGCCAACTGGGAGGATGAGTTCGAGACCCGGTTGGATCCGGGGAACAAGGAGTACTACTGGCTTCGCGGCGAATTCAAAAGCCACGACCACGGCGAGGATACCGATGTGTGGGCCGTACAGAACGGTTTTGCGAGCATCGTACCCGTACAGTTCGACATGACCGCCCACCATGCCATCGCCGGGCTGAACACTTGGGACCATGACCTTTGACAAGGTGGCGCTCGGCTTCGTCGTGGGCCTCTTGTTCCCGGTGGTGGGCTTCTTTCTCTATGCTTCGATCTACGTCACCATCATCAGGCCCCATCTGGACGTGGGGTATTTCGTGAATGATCTGTTCCTGGGCACGAGCCGTTACAGGTCGCCCGTCCTATCGCTCTCCCTTCTTGCGAACCTGGGACCGTTCTTCTGGTTCGATCGCCTCGATCTGCCGCGGGCCATGCGCGGGGTGATCCTGGCCAGCTTCCTGTATGCAGTGTTGATCGTGGCGTTGTGGATCATCGGTTGAGATGGGCAAGCGCGTATACATCATAGCCGGCGAGGCGAGCGGTGATCTGCACGGGGGCAACCTTACCAAGGCGTTGTTCGCTGCAGCGCACGCCGATGGAAAGGAACTGCTGGTGCGTGCATGGGGAGGCGATCGCATGGCCGCAGCTGGTGCTGAAGTGGTGAAGCATTACCGGGACCTGGCCTTCATGGGATTCACCCAGGTCATCATGAACTTGCGCACCATTCTGCGCAACATCGCGGTGTGCAAGGAGGACATCGTGCGGTTCAAGCCCGATGCGCTGGTCCTGATCGATTATCCCGGGTTCAACCTACGCATCGCCGAGTGGGCGCACGAGCAGGGGATAGCGGTGCACTACTACATCAGTCCGCAGGTGTGGGCCTGGAAAAAAGGCCGGGTGCACACCATCAAACGCGTGGTGGATCGCATGTACGTGATACTTCCGTTCGAGCAAGAGTGGTATGCGCAACATGGCATGGAGGTGGAGTTCGTCGGTCATCCATTGCTTGATGCCATCGAACAGGAGGGAAGGGCACCGCTGACCGCGTTGCCCGGTGACGACGGGCGACCGGTGATCGCCCTGCTGCCCGGCAGCCGCTATCAGGAGATCTCGCGCATCCTGCCGCTGATGATACGTGTGGTGCGCCATTACCCGGGCTACCGGGCCGTGCTCGCAGCGGCTCCTTCCGTGCCGGATGCCGTGTATGCGGAACTGATCGGGGATGCGGCCGTGGATGTCGTGAAGGGACGTACCTACGACGTGCTGCGCTCGGCACACAGTGCGCTCGTCACCAGCGGTACCGCGACATTGGAAACGGCGTTGTTCGGTGTGCCCGAAGTGGTATGCTATGCCGGCGGTGCGATCAACTACTGGCTTGCACGGCGGTTGGTGGACATCGAATTCATCAGTCTGGTGAACCTCATCATGGGGCGTGAAGTGGTCCGGGAATTGATCCAGGCGGACCTTACGGAGACCGGGATCCGCGATGAGCTGGACCGCCTCATCGTGCAGGGGCCTTACCGGCGGAAGATGCTTGAGGACCTTGCCGATCTGCGCGCAAAGCTCGGTGGTCCGGGGGCTTCGGAAAAGGTCGCCAGCGCCGTGTGGAAAAGTCTCCGTTAGCCTTTCAGGGTGCCTGATCCAAGCGGGTACATTTGGCGCCGAACGCCACCGGTTCCATGTCCTTTCGCCATTCACTGTTCATCGCATTCATGCTGCCGTTCTGCGTGCACGCACAGGAGCGCATCATGCGCATCGGGCTGCTGCGCGACCGCACGGTGAAGCATGCCATGGTGATGTGTGCAAGAGGGAATTGCAATGTGTTCGCGGACGGAGTTCGCATGGGTGAACTGAAGTCCAGCGATGGCCTTAGGATCGAAGTGGGCGAAGGGGGTATCGTTGCGCGTTCCCTGTCGCTGGCCATAACCGGTGCCGATCGGCTCGAGGTCCTTCCACAACTGGATCAAGCCGGTTTCAGGTTGCGGTCACTGGACCACAAGACCCCCGAGCGCACCTATGCCGGATCGTTGGAGATCACGGCCCATGGATCGCGACTGGAGTTGGTGAACACCGTGCCGATCGAGGCGTACACGGAAGGTGTCGTGAAAGCGGAGGCAGGCAATGGCCAGCACGTGGAGTACTACAAACTGCAAAGCGTCACTTGTCGGACGTATGCGCTCAGCAACGTGAGGAAACACCTCCTGGACGGGTTCCAATTGTGCGATGGCGTCCATTGTCAGGTATACCATGGCATAAGCCGGAACGATAGCATACGCATGGCCGTGGAGGCGACCCATGGGCTGGTGCTCGTCGATCCGGAGATCCGCCTCATCCATGCGACCTTCCACAGCAATTGCGGGGGTGAGACGGTGAATGCCGAGGATCTATGGAGCAAGAGCGAACCTTACCTGCGCGCCACCGTGGATACATTCTGTCTCTCATCCCCGCACGCCACCTGGCAGAAGACATTGACCCGCAAGGAGTGGCTGGCCTATCTCACCGACCGGTACAGGGTGCGCACCAAGGACAGGGCGCAGCTTGATGCCGTACTGAATTACCAGCCCATGTGCCGGGACCTTTACCTGGCGAATACATGGCCACTGGTCCCCTTGAAGAATGTCCGCGAGGACCTGAAGCTCCGCTCCACATACTTTTCCGTGCGGACCGAGGGTGAGCGTGTTGTGCTCGAAGGCAGGGGCTTCGGACATGGCGTGGGGCTGTGCCAGGAAGGAAGCATGCGGATGGCGAAGGCGGGAAGGTCCTATACGGACATCCTGCATACGTATTACACGGATGTTCATCTGGTCGACCTCTCGACACTGGACTTCTTCCGCGAAGAGGCACCGGCGCCAGTGGTCTCCTACCCATCTCCTTGACGGGATCAGCGACCATGCCTCAGGCCCGAATCACCGTGGACGACACCCGGGACCGCATCCGCCGGGGGCATCCGTGGGTGTTCGCAACCCAGATCGTCAAGGAAGAGGGAGCCTATGCCCCGGGCGACGTCGTGCAGGTGTTCGATGCCCGGAGAAGACCATTGGGACAGGGGTACATCAATCCGAGCTCCATGATCCGGGTGCGACTTCTCACGGATCGGATGGACGAACGGATCAACAGGGAATTCATCGCTTCCGCGATCCTTCGGGCATGGCGTTTTCGGCAGGAGATGGGGCTGACGGGGAGTTGCCGCGTGGTATTCGGAGAAGCCGATGGATTGCCGGGCCTCGTTGTCGACAGGTTCGTCGACGTCGCAACGGAAGCAAGTGTTCTATCCGTTCAGATCCTTACGCTGGGCATGCAACGATGGGAAGAGGTCGTTCTTTCGACCTTGGAAGAAGGTTTGCGACCAACGGGCATCTACCTGCGCTATGATGTACCGATCCGGGAAAAGGAGGGCCTTGGAACATCGAAAGGCTTCCATGGAAAACCCTTCGGAACCGACCTCGTCATCGATGAGAATGGGTTGCGGATAGCCGTGGATGTGGCCACCGGACAAAAGACAGGCCACTTCCTGGACCAGGTGGCCAACCACGCTGCCATGGCGCGGATCAGCAGGGGAAAGCGGGTGCTTGATCTCTTCACGCACACCGGAGGTTTTGCCTTGCACGCGGCACGTTACGGCGCGCAGGATGTGCTCGGTCTGGATATCAGTGCGGATGCGGTCGCGCAGGCGGAGCGCAATGCCCGGCTCAATGGACTCACCAATTGCCGGTTCGCCACGGCCAACGTCTTCGATCACTTGACCGAAGCGAGCCGCACCGGCAGGCAGTGGGACGTGATCGTGCTCGACCCGCCTGCGTTCGCCAAGAGCAAGGGGGCGCTGGAGAACGCCTACAGGGGTTACAAGGAGATCAACCTGCGGGCATTGAAGTGCATAGTGCCAGGCGGTTTCCTGGTCACCTGCTCGTGCAGCCAGCACATGACGCCGGAGTTGTTCCGAAGAATGGTGTCCGAGGCCGCTCAGGATGCCGGACGTCGGTTGCGCGAGGTGCATTACGGCACGCAACCGCCGGATCATCCGATCCTCTGGGGCGTGCCAGAGACGCACTACCTGAAGTGCCTGGTGCTGGAGGTACGCTGACCATCGGGTATCCTTTTTCGAGCGCTGCGTCCAAAGGTGGGCCATCGCCGGGCAGCAACTCCCGGGGCTTGGTGCCAGCACAATGGAGAGCCCGTCGCCATGGCGCATGTTGGTCCGCAACCCGATGGTGCGGGTCGCATCACCGATCGTCTTTGGCATGGCCATCGGAACAACGTTGCGACTGCCGCTCGGTGCACTTGCTATCGCACTCGCATGCTCGACCTTGGCCATGGTCCTCGTGTTCGTTCGTCGCACCGTTCACCGGCGCCGCTGGCAACGTGGGGTGTTGTTCGCACTGTGGGCCTTGACCTTCGGCGCGTTCCACGCCACCCTTCGCGATCCGCATTCCGACCCGGACGATATCGGTCACACCATGGATCGGAGCGGGCCATGGAGCATGCGTGTCATCGCGCTCAATGGTGCGTCCGACAAGTTGCTTCGGGCCGATGCGAGAGTGCTTGGTCGCTGGGAGGATGATCGGTTCGTGCGGGCCACGGGGAAGGTGATGCTCGCCTTGTTGCGGGGCGATGATGGTGCCACAGTGGCGGTGGGTGATCGCATCCTGGTGAACGCGATCCCGGCCTCGATAGACCGCATTGCCGATCCTGGCGGCTTCGATCGGAAGGGTTGGGCGGCCTCGCGCGGCCTGACCGTGGAGATGTTCGCACCGCGCAAGGACTGGGATCGGACCGGTCATTCCCCGGCATGGTCGGATGTGTTCCGGGGCACCCGGGCGCGCATCGCCGATTGGATGGAGGAGAGCGGCATGCCAGCACGTGAACTCGCCGTTGTGAAGGCTTTGGTGCTGGGGTTGCGTGACGAATTGGAAGGCGACCAGCGCGAAGCCTTCGTGCGCAGCGGGACCATTCATGTGCTGGCCGTTTCGGGAACGCATGTCGGCTTCATCTATGCCATGCTTCTCGCCGTGTTCCGTGCATTCGGTGAGGGCCGAAAGGCGCGCCTGCTACGCGGTGTGCTTGTGCTCGCCGCGCTTTGGGGGTATGCCGGGCTCACGGGCGCATCACCAAGTGTGTTGCGCGCCACCATCATGTTCTCCTTGTTCACCGTTGCCGGCATGACCGCTCAGAAGAACGATCCTCTGAACAGTCTGTTCGTTGCGTGCCTCGTTCTGCTCCTTTGGGACCCGCACATGCTGGTGGAGATCGGCTTCCAACTTTCCTTTCTCGCCGTGTTGGGGATCATCCTCTTCTACAAGCGGATCCAGGAACTCTGGTCGCCGGACAATTGGTTCCTGCGCCGTGTGTGGGAACTCTGCGCGCTCTCGCTTGCGGCACAGACATTCACCACGCCCTTGTCCGTTCACCTGTTCCAGGCGTTCCCCACCTGGTTCCTGCCTGCCAACCTGATCGTGGTGACGGCCGCTGGACTTGCCGTCCATGGCGCGGTCGCACTCATTCTGCTGCACAAGGTGCCGTTCATCGGTGCGGGCATCACGTGGATACTTACTCAACTCGTTCGTGGTGTGGATCTGACCACGGCATTCTTCAGCACCCTACCAGGAGCGTATCCACCTGTGCGCATCGGCGTTCCTGAAATGGTGTTGCTCTACGTTGCGGTCTTCGCGCTGTTGGCCGGTTGGTCGTGGCGTTGGCGTCCAGCGCCAAGGGTCGGGGTCCTGGCCCTTTCCCTGCTCATGCTCTTGACCATTGCCCGGATCCGGAATGGGAATGCCCGTTCGACGTTCGTAGTGTATGATGACCGTCACGCGCTCAATGCCGCAATGGTCCATGGACGCCATTTCTGTGTTCTGAGCGAAGAGGATCTGGCCGCTGAGGAGAGTTGGATGCGCATGAAAGTGGAGCGCCACCGCAGGGCGAACGGTCTGGATGGCCCTGTTCCATTGGATCTCCGTACGCTGAACGCCGGCACGGTCTCGACGATGGGCAATACGATCGCAGGTGGGGGGCGCTGGTCCACGCCCCGTCTGAATGTCCTCTTCATCACGAACGACCGTGATGTTCCTGAACTTCCGAGTAAGAAGCGATTCGATGCGGTGGTGATCAGTGGCCTGCAGTGGATCGATGCCGCCGCATTTGAAGGGTTCGTCGATCGTGCGGATGTCATCGTGCTGGCCGGCGATGTTGCCTGGGGTGTGCGCAAGTTCGTTCTGAACGCGTGTCGCGACCGTGCCATACCCACACATGACGTGCGCGATCAAGGTGCTTTCATCCTGGAGGGTGACGGGGACCCATCAACGCAGCAGTGGCATTAGCTTGGTCGCGACCATGGAGATCGTGCGTTCGACCCGTTGGCGTGCCGTGCAGGACGGCCGATTGCCTGGATTGCCGGAAGGTGGCATGGTACGCGTGGTGGTGGGCAAGCGCCCGGTCCTTTTCGTGCGTCACGATGGCTCCTTGCGGGCCATGGAAGATCGATGTCCGCACCAGGGGCGTGCGCTCAGTGGCGGGTGGATGGATGATGGCCATGTGGTCTGTCCGTTCCATCGTTTCCATTTCGACCCGGTCACCGGTGCATGCCGGCATGGCCTCACCGTGAACGTCGGGACGTACGCCGTACGAGAGAATGAGAAAGGTGTATGGATGGGCACACCGTACACCACGCTCAGGCTTTTCGGCATCGACCTGTGGTGAGTTCAACCCAGGGCCGAAAGTGGAAAGGTCTCCTTCAGGCGAACACCCTTCTCCGTGCGCTCCACTGTTGCACATTGGTGGTGTGCATCGTGTTCGAAGAACAACACGTATCCATCATCCGCCGCGCGCTCAAGGAAGGCCTTCTTTTCCTCCATGGTCAGGAGCGGTCGGGTGTCATAGGCCATGACCCATGGCAATGGGATATGGTGGATGCTGGGCAACAGATCCGCCATGTACACCAGGGTGCGGCCTTTGTACGGTATGTGCGGGATCATCATGGCATCGGTATGGCCGTTCACAAGCAGCACGTCCATGCCGGGCAACGGCGATCGCACGAATTCCGAGGTGACCTCCGCACCGTCCTTGCGGGGAGGAACGGGAACATGCTTCAATTGTCCGCTTTCCTTGATGGGCAGTATGTTCTCCCTCAAGAAGCTCGCTTTTTCGCGCGGATTCGGTTCCGTGGCCCACTTCCAATGCGATTCGTTGCTCCAATAGGTCGCATTCCGGAAGGCTGGTGCAAAGCCATCGCCGGCGCGAACGATGCTTCCGCCACAGTGGTCGAAATGGAGGTGCGTGAGGAAGACATCCGTGATATCATCCTTGGCAAGACCGATCCGCGCCAACGATGCATCGAGCGTATCCGTGCCGTGCAGGTCGTAGTGCCCGAAGAACCTGGCGTCCTGTTTGTCGCCGATGCCGTTGTCGATGAGGATCATGCGCTCTCCATCCTCGAGCAACAGGCAACGCATGGCCCACGTGCACAGGTTCTTCTCATCCGGTGGGTGGTTCCTGCTCCACAGCGACTTGGGCACCACGCCGAACATGGCACCGCCATCCAACTTGAAGAAACCGGTCTCTATCACATGCAGTCCCATGGTACGAAGGTCGGAAGTGGAGGGGGAACGGTCCTTCCGCCGAATAGGCCTTATCAGCGGTCAGCCAGCTTTTGCAACCTCGCCTTGTCCGCGATCATGATATCCCGGCCTTGTGTGGTGATCATGCCTTCATCCTTCAGGTCCGACAGGCAGCGGATAAGCGATTCCGTCGCGGTGCCCACGATGGTGGCGAGGTCCTCGCGGCTGATGCGCACACCCAGGTCCGACCGTCCTTCTCCGGCATAGCGCGCGTGGATCCGCAGCAACGCCTGTGCGACCCGTTCACGCACACTGGCGTAGGCGAGCTGTAACAGGTGTTTCTCCTTTTCCTTCACGTCACGGGCAAGCATCTTGATGAAGCGGATGCTGACGTCGCGGTCCTTGTGCAACAGTGCGAGCAGGTCCTCACGCGGGATCTGGGCCACCTCAAGGTCCTCCAGTGCTTCCGCGGTCTCCATGGCACGACCGTTCTCGAGAAGCCCCATGTACCCCACGAAATCGCCATCGCCGCAAAGGCCGGTCACGAACTCCTTGCCCTCGTTGTTGATCTTGTAGGTGCGCACCTTTCCTTTTACGATGTAGGGTACGTGACGCATCTCATCCCCCTCGTGGAACAGGGTCTCCTTCTTCTGCACGGTGCGTGTCTTGCGATCCCGACCGATGTCCTTCAGCGCCTCCACGCCACGTGCACGATCGAGAAAGGTGTTCAGCCCCTCGAACCCCTGGTCGAAGCCCTTGCGGAAGAGTTCACTTCGCTTGAGGCGGCCTTCGATGGCACTGAGCAGTTCGGTCTCTTCGAAGGGTTTGGTGAGGTAGTCATCGGCGCCGAGTTCCATGCCTTTCCGCACATCGCCGCGTTCGGCTTTCGCGGTCAGGAAGATGAAAGGGATCTCGGCGGTGGCAGGGTCCCTTCCGAGCAGGTACAGCACACCATGGCCGTCCAACTCGGGCATCATGATGTCGCACAGTACCAGGTCCGGTGCGGCGGAACGCGCCAATTCGACGCCTCTGCGCCCGTTCTCGGCAAGCAGCACGTGGTATCCGGCCAGCTCAAGGATCTCCGCCGTGTTCTCGCGCATGTCGGCATCGTCCTCGATGAGGAGTATCGTTCTCATTTTCCAAGGTGTTGTGGCAATCGCACCGTAAAGACGGTATTGCCGGGAATGCTGGTGAACTCGATCGTCCCGTTCATCGTCTCGAGGTATCGTTTCACCAGGTTGAGGCCCAGGCCGGTACCCTGTATGGTGGTGGCATTGCTTCCCCGGAAGAACCGCTCGAAGAGGTGTTGCTGGTCCTCCAACGGTATGCCCATGCCCCGGTCCATTACGGATATGGAAAGCCGACCGTCCGCGATGACCGTGCGCAACATGATCCGGTCCTTATCATGCGAATATTTGATGGCATTGGTCACCAGGTTGGTGATCACGTTGTTGAGCATCTGGTGGTCCAGCGTAACGGAACGCTCGTCTGCGGTGTGGTCGTAGTCGAGGGATTGCCCCGGGCGGGCGAGCTGGCGCAATTCCTCGATCAGGCCGATGCAGAGGTCCACGATATCCAAAGGGGTAGGGTTGCACTCCACCTGCCCCTGTTCGATCCGCTCCAGCGAGAGGAACTCGTTGAGCATTGCCGTCATTTCGCGCACCTTGGTCCGTATGCGGGCCACATGCTTGCCCACTTTGCCCTCCGCTTCGTTACCGGTGTATCGGCCGATGAGGTCCACACTGCTCATGATCGTGCTGAGTGGTGTGCGGAATTCGTGGCTTGCCATGGAAACGAACCGCCCTTTCAAGGCATGCAGCTCCCGTTCCTTCTCCAACGCTTCACGCACGCTCTGTTCCGCATTCCGCAGTTCGGCCGTCCGCTGTTCCACACGCTCCTCCAATTCCTGGTTGGTGCGGTGCAATGCCTCTTCCGCGTCATAGCGCAGGGTGATGTCCGTGACAAGACCCATGACGAACATCCTATCCTCCACGGTAAAGTGATTGAGGCTGATCTCCACCGGGAAAACGGACCCGTCCTTGCGCTTTCCGCGAAGGTCCATCCCGATCCCCATCATGCGCGGGGCAGGGTGCTTGTGATAGGCTGTACGGTGCGCCACGTGCTTCGCCCTCAGGGCGTCAGGGATCAGTACCTCGATCGGGCGTTCGTCAAGTTCACCCTCTTCATACCCGAACATGCTGTGCAGGCGCGGGTTGTGCAGGCGGATCGTGCCCCGCTCATCGACCACCACGAGGCCTTCCGCAGCATTCCTGAAAAGCAACAGGCCAATGCGGCCGAGGTCCAGTTTACCGGCTTCACTGGAGGTCGATCCTTCCATGGAGGAAAGATAGGATCGCTTCTCAAGGGATCGTTTCATCGCCTTGGTCCCGGTGGTGCCGTGCGTGCCTTCGAGGAGCCCGCCTCGTACACGTGCCATCGGCTCAGCGGTTTGGCGTAGAGATTCAACGTTACCGCACGGGCCGGCCCATGATTCACGAACCGGTGTATGGCGCTGCCGGTCCTGAAGAGGTCCGGGGAGCCCGTGCGCAACCAATCGGCACCCAGCGATCGAAGACCGTGTTCACCCATGGCATAACGCTCCACTTCGACCTCGCCCATCACCGGGTGTATCCAGGCATTCTGGCTGTCATAGTCGTGTATGCTGGTGGCTTGTCCGGGTTCGTAGCAGATCACCAGCAACTCGAAATCGGCGTTGCGATGTACACACGTTCTTGTGTAGTGCTTGTTGTTCCATCGGAAGTAGCGCTGGAGGTCTTCGATGGGTATGGCGTAGCGCGACAGGATACCGGTGAATGCATTGTTTGCGTCATGCTTCATCAGTTCGCGAACGAGGTCGCGAATGGATCCGATCGGTGGCAGGGGCATCAGGGCCGACTCAACAGTTATCGGACAAACCTATGGGCGTGCGGTCAGGCCCGTCCTGACGATCGTCAGGCTTGGAGGTCTTCCCATGGTGATCACACGAGGGTGTGCCCGCCCTTGTCGTTCTGGGGCCGCCAGGTAAACAACACGGTGCCCGCGGTCCTTCAACCGGTCCACCCGCACGGTACCTTCCCGTTGCGCCCGGGATATCGCGCCTGATGGGTCGTTCATCAGCCGGTAGAGCTCGCGCCTGGTCATCCCCGCGCCATTCGTCGGGAGTGGCATGGGGCCATGAATGATCCGGGCGATCCCGTGTTCCGGCATCGAACCGCGTATCGCACCGCCCGGCGGATCGGATCCGGTCATGCCTTGCACATGCATTGATGGTCCTTCATCCAGCAATGCGGAATAGAACGCGCTGCTTCGTGCTTGATGGGCAACTTGGCGTATGGACCGAACGACGATGGGCAGGTCGAAGATCGGTCAATGGCAGGCGGTGATCGAGACCGGGCCGCTGTTCAGGACGGGGCTGATCATGGGGATGTCCAGTCCGGCGCCGCGTAGGATCATCAGCAAAGCCACGCACGCGAGCACGGCGGGAGCCGCTGTTCGCAACACCTTCCTCGCGCGAACACCGAGCAACGCGCCGGACATGCGCAAGGCGATGAGCGCGGGCCACGTGCCCAGCCCGAAGAGCAGCATGGTAAGTATTCCGTGCGTCACCGATCCACTGACCGCCGCGATCATGGCAGCGGCGTACACAAGACCGCACGGTAGCAGTCCGTTCAGGACCCCGGTGAAGAAGAGTGCCTCGGCGGATGTGCGCCGAAGATTCCGTGCCAAAAGACCTTTGACACGTGAGATCCGCATTCCGATGTTCCCGGAAGGGTCGAATTTTCTCGCCACTCCGGGAAGGACCACCGAGATGAGCAGGAGTGACCCGCCGATGATGCTCACCCACCGCTGGAGGCCGATGAGCTCCAGTCCTCTGCCAAAAGCACCGAATGCCGCACCAAGCAGGATGTAGGTGACCAGGCGACCACTGTTGAGGATCACGGTATTCCCCAGCCGACCCGGCCAGCCGCGACCGACCGATGGTACCGCAAGTGCGATGGGACCGCACATCCCGATGCAATGGGCACTGCCGGCGATGCCGAGGATGAAGGCGCCGACGATGGTCGGGTTCATTGCACCACGAGTTTCTGTTCGGTATAGAACGTGCGTCCGTCAGCCACCCATTCGAGCAGAGCGTTGTACCGGCCAGGTGCGAGTGCGAGCGCCGCGTGTTCGAAGATGCCCTCCGCATCGGATTTCACCGGGATCGAGATGTCGGCCAGCGGGTCGTTGGGTCGAAGCAGGTCCAGCCGCCCACTGATGCCGGAAGTGCCTGTTCCCTTGGGGAAGACCAGACGTATGCCGCTGGTGGTCACCGTCATCTCAACGGCGGTGGGGAGACCCTCCGCGCGTGCACTCTCGTCGATGCGCTGCTGGTACCGCAGCTCTTCCTCGTAATAATGTTCGGTCACGAGCGGGGTCGGGTTCTGGCCGGCCTTCCACATGAACCAACCCATCATTCCGGCGAACAGCGCCAGTGCCAGTGCTATGCCTTTTCCCCAATTCATGATACGCGTTTGATCGGGCCAAGGAAGGAGGTCTTCACTTCCTCAAGCAGTTCGTTCCCACTGAATACGCCGATCACCACCTTGGTCTTCATGCTGCTCAGCTGATCGGGCGGAAGAATGATGAAGAACTCGCCCTTTGCGAGTTCGCCACCCTTCAGGTCCAGATGTCGACCCACCATTTCGATCTCGCCCTTCACGTTCAGCAGTTCGAAACGCAGGGGCAGGTCGTACGGGGTCTTGTTCACCGTCTTCACGGTGTACAGGTTGCTGATGCGCCCATCAGGACGCTCCTGGAAGAGCATGCCCGGCGTGCGCAGGATGGTGGTATCGGTGTCGGTGCGCAGCACGATCAGCGTGGTCAGCAGGCCGATGAGCGCCATCAGGACCAGGGAGTACGCCTTCATGCGCGTATCGATCCGGAACGGTTTCTTGTCCGTGATCTCGCTTTCGCTGGCATAGCGGACCAGTCCTGTGGGGAGGCCCACACTCGTCATCATGTGATCGCATGCATCGATGCATGCGGTGCAGTTCACGCACTCCAGCTGGGTGCCGTTGCGGATGTCGATGCCGGTGGGGCAAACGTGTACGCAGGCCTTGCAATCGATGCAATCGCCTTTCCCGGTCGCAGCCCGGTCCTCACCCTTGCGGAATAGCCCGCGTTGCTCGCCACGCTCGTGGTCGTATGCGATCACGATGCTCTTGCGGTCCAGGAGCACACCCTGCAGCCGGCCGTAAGGGCACACCGTGGTGCACGCCTGTTCGCGGAAGAAGGCGAAGTTCCCGTAGAACACCGCGCTGAATCCGAACATCGCGAAGAGGCCCACGACATGTTCCGAGGCCGGCTCATGGATCATGCGCAACAGTTCATCGCTGCCGATGATGTATGCCAGGAACGTGTTGCCGATGGCGAAGCTGATCGCGAAGAAGAGGATGTGCTTCACCGTCTTGCGCCAGGCCTTGTCCGCATCCATCGGCCTTTTGTTCAATGCCTGCTGCTGCTTCCAATCGCCTTCGATGGCGTACTCGATCCTTCTGAAGACATGCTCCATGAACACGGTCTGGGGGCAGGCCCATCCGCAGAACAATCGTCCGAACGCGACCGTGAAGAGCGCGATGAAGACGATGAAGGAGAGGAATCCGAGCACGAAGATCAGGAAGTCCTGTGGCCAGAACACCTGACCGAAGAATACGAACCGTCGTTCGACGAGGTTGATCATCAGCACCGGCTCCCCACCGATCCGCAGGAACGGGCCGATGAACAGCAGTGTGAGGAGCGCATAGCCCAACCACTGCCGCCACCTCGTGAATTTGCCGCTGGGGCGCTTGGGGTATACCCACACGCGCTTCCCGCTCTTGTCCACCGTGCTTATCGCATCACGGAAGGTGCCATCCTCGCTGCTGTGACGGGCATCGCTTTCGATATGGGCCGGTCGGTGGCTCATGACGCGGCTTGCGCGACCGCGCGCTCAAGGGTTCCGGTGGTGTCCACCGGTACCGCAGAACTGTCCGCGGGCGCTGCTTCCTCGCTCCAGCGGTCGCCCTGCGGAGCTTTCTGTGTTGCCGGCCCGGTGCCCTCCAGGCTGATGATGTAATTCGCCAGAGCGCTGATCTCAGCGGGTTGCAACTGGGCCTTCCAACTGATCATGCCTTTCTCGGGCACACCGTATTTGATCGTCTTGAAAATGTTCCTCACACCGCCACCATGCAACCAGAAGGCATCCGTCAGGTTGGGGCCTACGGAGCTTTCTGAACCAGCGGCATCCTTGCCATGGCAGGGGGTGCAGAACTGTGTGAAGAGTTCACGTCCTTTGGCGAGGACATCCTCGTTGGCGGTCAGTTGCACCGTGTTCTCGTCCACGATGGAGGTGAGTGTGGCCTGGTAGGCTGCGATATCCACGGCGGCCTGCTCCATTTCCATGCTGTACTCGGTACCCGGGTCCGGCCAGAGGTCGATCACATGCACGTTCACCAGGTACATCACGCTCCATGCGATGGTCCCGTAGAACAACCAGAGCCACCACGGCGGAAGGACATTGTCCAATTCGCGGATCCCATCGTACTCATGGTGCATCAGGATATCCTCTTCCTGCTCGGCCGGTACCCTGTTGGAGAGTTTGTGCCAGAGGCGATCGATCCAGGTGGGACCGCTTTCCACCGCAACGGCCCTACGAGCGTCACCGGGCTCGGTGCTGAGCCGCGTAAGTCGGCGCACGAGATCGAGTTGTACCAGGATCAGGATGAACAGGAAGACGTTCACCGCCACCAGGATCCAGAAGAGCTGATAGTTGGACAACGTGTTGCCATCGCCTTTGAAAGCCTGTGCATTCGCGCTGGTGGCTGTGAGCAGAAAGAGGGCGAGTACCGACATCGGACGACCACCTTTGTTCATGAACCTTGCGATCCAACCGCCGGGTCCGCCCATGGTGCGCAGGATGCCGGCCAACGAAAGGATGAGGATCGCCTGGACCATTGCCAGGACCACCATGGCGTAGATGAGGTTGGTATCCACCTTGATCAATGGCGCGGGATCCCCGGTGGCCTGGGCGACCATGGGAAGAGTGGCCATGGCTGCCAGGAGAAGTGTGATGCCGCGATGGAATGCTGGTCTAGATGGCATGGGTCGTGTTTTCTGAGGGTGATGGATCCTCGCCGAGCGGGAGTTCCGACATGTGCTGGAAATGGCTGCTGCTCACCTTGCGCACCCACCACAGCATGCAGAGGAAGAAGCCGAAGAAGAGGATGAACGACGTAACGGGGAATACATCGATCCCGTTGATCGTATCCAGGTGGTGTTTGATGAACTTGAGCATGTCCTATCGTGTTGGACCCGTTTCGGCCAGTGGCTTGACCTTGATGTCCGTTCCGATGCGTTGCAGGTAGGCGATCAGTGCGATGATCTCGCGGTCGCTGTACGTCTCAATGCCATCCTTGTGGAGGCTGGCCGTCAGGGCTTCGCGTTGTTCCGTGAGCGCCACATTCGCAACGCCAGGGAACTCGGGGTCGTAGGGAACGCCCATGGTGATCATCGCATCGATCTTGGCGCGCGTGGTGGACGTGTCCAAGGAGTTCTCGAAGAGGTGGGAATACGCAGGCATCAATGAACCCGGGCTCATGGTGGTCGGGTCCAACATGTGGTAGTAATGCCAGCTATCCGGGTATTTGCCTCCCACGCGCAGTAGATCGGGGCCGGTGCGCTTGCTGCCCCATTGGAACGGATGATCATACACGAACTCACCGGCCTTCGCATACTCTCCGTAGCGTTCCGTTTCACTGCGGAATGGACGCACCATCTGGCTGTGGCAGGTGTAGCACCCTTCGCGCACGTAGATGTCGCGACCGTGCAATTCGAGTGGAGTATAGGGCTTCACACTACTGATCGTGGGCACGTTGCTCTTGACGAGGAATGTTGGAATGAGTTCCAGGATGCCGCCCACACCCACCACGATGAGGCTGATGATGAGCATCTGGATCGGGCGGCTTTCCACCCACCGGTGCCAATGTCCGCTCTCCTTGGCCACCACCAGCTTCTCCATGGCGGGGGCCTCCGCATCCTCGTTCGCCACCAAGCGGCCGGCGCGCACTGTGCGGTACACGTTGTACACCATGATCAGCGCCCCGATCAGGTAGATGGTGCCGCCGAACGCGCGTAGCCAGTATGCCGATCTGATCTCGAGCAGGGTATCGAGGAAGTTGGGATATACCAGGAAGCCGTCCGGCGTGAACTGTTTCCACATCAGGCTTTGGAAGAACCCGGCGAAGTACAGCGGTACGGCGTAGAAGATGATGCCCAGGGTGGCCGACCAGAAGTGGATGTTGGCGAGCCGTTTCGAATGGAGCTGTGTGCCGTACAATCTTGGCACCAGCCAGTAGATCATGCCGAAGGTCAGCAGTCCGTTCCAGCCGAGGCCGCCGATGTGCACATGGGCCACGATCCAATCCGTGAAGTGCGCGATGGCATTGATCGACTTCAGGCTGAGCAGTGGTCCTTCCAATGTGGCCATGCCGTAGCACGTGACGGCCACCACGAAGAACTTCAGGATGGGGTCCTCGCGGACGCGGTCCCAGGCACCGCGCAATGTGAGCAGTCCATTCAGCATGCCGCCCCAGCTCGGTGCGATGAGCATGATGCTGAACACCACCCCGAGTGATTGTGCCCAGTTCGGGAGTGAACTGTAGAGGAGGTGATGGGGCCCCGCCCAGATGTACAGGAAGATCAGCGACCAGAAGTGGATCACCGAGAGCTTGTAGCTGTAGATCGGCCTGTTCGCCGCTTTCGGCAGGAAATAGTACATGAGGCCGAGGAACGGTGTGGTGAGGAAGAAGGCCACGGCGTTGTGCCCGTACCACCACTGTACCAGGGCATCCTGCACACCGGCGTACCAACTGTAGCTCTTCGTGAGTGAGATGGGCAGTTCGATGCTGTTCACGATGTGCAGCATGGCAACGGTCACCCAGGTGCCGATGAAGAACCAGATCGCAACGTACAGGTGCCGTTCGCGGCGTTTGAGGATCGTGCCGAACATGTTCACGCCGAAGACCACCCAGATCAGGGTGATCGCGATGTCGATCGGCCACTCGAGCTCAGCATACTCCTTGCCCGTGGTCATGCCCAACGGAAGGGTGACCGCAGCAGCCACGATGATCAGTTGCCAGCCCCAGAAGTGTATCGCGCTGAGCGCATTGCTGAACATGCGCGTCTTCAGCAATCGCTGCAGGCTGTAATAGCCACCGGCGAAGATGGCATTGCCCACAAAGGCGAAGATCACGGCATTGGTGTGCAGGGGGCGAAGCCGTCCGAACGAGAACCAGGAAGCCATGTTCAGGTCCGGAACGATCATCTGCAAGGCGGCCGTGAGGCCAACAAGCATGCCCACCACACCCCACAGGATGGTGGCGAACATGAAGTTCTTGACGATGCGATTGTCGTATTGGAAGCGTTCGATCATCGGGTCAGTGGTTGGCCCTCACATGTTCCGAGGGCGTGTCTGGTGTTGGGATGTTCCGGGAGGGTGCGGGATCGTGCAGCATGCGCACCGCAGGCGAACGGTCATCATCGTACTGGCCGCTTCGCACCGCACGGATGAAGGCCACCAGGAATACCGTGGCGACAAGGGTGCTCGCGGTCAGGAGGAGGAAGATGACGTTCATCTGCTGGGTTGCGTCGGAGCGGATCCGTTCTCGCGATGCGAAAGTGCCGCGCGCAAGCGGCCTGATGTCTGAGCGCCGTCAGGCGAGGAACTGACTTCCGTCAGGTCCTGGTCCTGGCCTCACCTCCTGCGGTCCGCAAGCGCCACGGCCACGGTGACGAAGCCGACCACGGTCACGGAGCTCAGGGGCATGAGTATCGCAGCGAAGAGGGGGGTGAGCCCACCGCTCACCGCGAAACCCACACCGACCAGGTTGTAGCACAGGGAGATGAAAAGGCTGGCGATCACGATGCGACGTGCCCGGCGTGCCTGGCGCAGGAAGTCGGGGAGGTCGGAGATGGCCCCGGCGTCCATGATCGCATCGCTGGCCGGTGTAAGTGCGGCACTCGTTTCCGTCACGGTGATCCCCACGTCGCTCTGGCCCAGGGCGCCGGCATCGTTCAGTCCGTCGCCCACCATCAGTACACGATGTCCCCGGGCCTGTTCCGCAACGATGGCGGCGGTCTTGTCCGGAGGAGTGCAACTGGTGCGCACCGTGGCATCGTGGAACGCTCCCTGAAGCTCGGTATCCAAACGTGCATCGCCCGTGAGCAGCCCGATGCGATGGTGCATGGCGATGCGCCGTACGGTACCTGTGATCCCGTTCCGGGCACGTTTGCGGATCGAGAAGTACCCCTGATGCATGCCGGAGATGGCCACATGCACGTGAGCCTCTCCATTTCCTCGGCCGGCTTCGTCGCCCCCACAGAACGGTGCCGAGCCCAGCCGAACGGGTGTTCCTTCCACCGTTCCGGAGATGCCCGCACCGGCCGTCTCATGTGCGTCGGTGACCTCCATCGTGGCGACCTTCAGTTCCTGCATCAGCACCACGCTGAGCGGATGTGTGCTGTTCCGGGCGAGCGACCGGACAAGCGCCTGCTCGTGCGCCGTTCGGTCGGGACCATGCCACGTCACTTCATGTGCTTCGCGTGCGGTAAGTGTTCCTGTCTTGTCGAAGATCACGGTATCCACCTTCGCCATCCGTTCGACCACTTCCGCATCGCGCAGGAAGAGGCCTTTCCTGCCCATCAGACGAATGGTATGGCCATATGCGAAAGGCATGCTCAGGGCGAGTGCGCATGGGCAGGCCACGATGAGCACGGCGGTCACCACCGGCCACACCTGTGCGCTGTCCTTGCCCCACCAGTAGAGCCCTGCACCGACTGCCACCGCAAGCACGCCCAGGGTGAATCGCCGCGCAACACCATCGATCATGCGGGGCATCGCGGGGCGCTCCTGGGCGGTACCCTGTTCGGCCCACAATCGCTTCAATCTGCTCTCGGCGAATGACCGCAGCACTTCCAGTTCAATGGCACCACCGCGCTGGCGTCCTCCGGCCTTTATGGTCTCACCCGGTTCCTTGCGCACCGCCAGTGGCTCACCCGTGATGAAGCTGTTGTCGATGTGTCCGGTCCCCTTGCGCAGCACCGCATCCACGGGGATCAGTTCCTGGTCGCGGATCACGATGCCATCCCCCGGCGCAAGATCGGCCACCCGGGTCGGCACTTCGGCTTCGCCATGCTTACGCACCACCATCAGCGGAAGGAAGTCCTCCAATGCCCTGTCGAAACGCAATGCACGATAGGTGTGGGCCTGGTACCACCTTCCGATCAGCAGGAAGAACAGCAGGCCGGCGAGGGAGTCGAAGTAGCCCGGCCCCGTCGCGGTGATCACTTCCCAAAGGCTGCGCGTCCACAGGGCGATGATGCCGAGTGCGATCGGCTGGTCGATGTTCACCTGCAATGAACGGATGCCGGCCCATGCACCGCGGAAGAAATCAGTGCTCAGGAAGAATACCACAGGAAGTGAGAAGAGCACCGTGAGCCACTGGAATCCTGTGCGCAGGCCGGCCTCCGTATCCGCACCGAGGTACTCCGGAAAACTCAGGAGCATGGTATTGCCGAAGATGAACCCGGCCACCCCGAGCCGTATGTACAGCATGCGGGGCACCTTGGCATCGATCGTGCGCCTGTCGCCGGAGGTCACCTGCGGCCCGTAGCCGATGCGGCGGAGCAGGAGCACCGCTCGTGCCAATGGTAGCTGGTCCTCCCGGAAGGTGACCACAAGCTCCTTGTCCGTGAAGGACACCCGTGAGCGGATGATCGCCGGTTCGATCCGGTGCAGGTTCTCCAACAACCAGATGCACGAACTGCAGTGCATCTGTGGCACATGGAACCGAGCCCGGACCATGCCGCCCTCCTCGAACTCGATGATCCGCGCGCGGACCTCGGGCACATCGAAGAGTTCGATGCGGTGTTCGTCCACCGAGCGCTCCTGTTTCACCCCGGGGCGATCCTCCAGGGCATAATAGTCGCACATGCCGGCCTCGTTCAGCAGGTCGTACACCGTGCTGCAACCCGCACAGCAGAAGTCCCTGCCGTCGTGCCGGACGTGTTCGGCTGCACAAGGGTCGCCACAATGGTAACAGATGGTACCGTTGAGCGTGCGCGTGATCATCGTGCAAAGAGCGGCAGGACCTGGCACATGCGTCCTGACGGATGTCATGTTCCTGCCATCGCCCTATCGACATGCCATGGTGGATGATCGTGGGTGCATCGGGTCGTGCGGATCGCGAGGCCCCCGCGATCTTCGTGGCATGCAGCGGATCCATTTCATCGCCATCGGCGGTAGCGCCATGCACAACCTGGCCATTGCCCTTCATCAGCAAGGGTTCGATGTATCGGGGAGTGATGACGAGATCTTCGAACCCAGCCGCAGCCGACTTGAACGGCTGGCCCTGCTGCCGGCACGCATGGGCTGGGATCCATTGCAGATCACGAAGGACATCGATGCGGTGATCCTTGGGATGCACGCCCGTCTGGACAATCCGGAGTTGAAGCGGGCACAGGAACTCGGGATACCGGTGTACAGCTACCCTTCCTATTTCCACGAACGGACACGGGACAAGACGCGCGTGGTGATCGGCGGCAGCCACGGGAAGACGACCATCACGAGCATGATCGTGCATGTGCTTCGCCATGCGGGGGTGGAGTTCGATTACCTCGTCGGTGCACAGTTGGATGGGTTCGATTGCATGGTGAAGCTGAGCGACAGCAGCAAGGTCGCGATCATTGAAGGGGATGAGTACCTCGCATCCGCCCTTGAGCCTGTGCCGAAATTCCATTTGTACCGGCCGGACATCGCACTGATCAGTGGCATCGCCTGGGACCACATCAACGTCTTCAAGACCTTTCCCGAGTACGTGGACCAGTTCCGCAAGTTCATCGCGGTGATCGAACCCGGTGGCAGTTTGATCTATTGCAACGAGGATCCAGAGGTCGCCGCGCTGGCCGGGGATCCCGCCGTGGATGTCGTCCGGATCCCATACGGGGTACCCGAACATCACATCACCGATGGCACCACGGTGCTCACGACCGCGCGCGGGGACGTGCCTTTGCAGGTCTTCGGGCGGCACAACCTGCAGAACCTGGAGGGTGCGCGGCATGTGTGCCATCTGCTCGGGATAGGGGACAGGACCTTCTACGAGGCCATTGCGCATTTCCACGGTGCCGCCAAGCGCCTGGAGAAACTTGCGGAAGCGGAGGGCCGTGCGGTCTACAAGGATTTCGCCCACTCACCGAGCAAGCTGAAGGCCACCATCGAGGCCGTGCGCGAGCAGTTCCCGGAACGGCAACTGGTGGCTTGCATGGAGTTGCACACATACAGCAGCCTTAGCGAAGGGTTCCTGGACCAATACGCGGGTTGCATGGATGCTGCGGACCACGCCATCGTGTTCTACGACCCGCACGCGGTGCAGCTGAAACGGCTTCCGGCCATTCCGCCGGCACGCATCAAGGAGGCATTCGGGCGTGCGGACCTGCTGGTACTGAACGACCCGGTGGAAGTGATGGGGGCCGTGCGCACGGACAGGCAGGAGCACAGCGTGCTGCTGATGATGAGCAGTGGCAATTTCGGCGGTATCGATCTGCAGGCCATGAGCGAGGCCTTCATCGCCTAGCGCAACCGCCGCAGCACCTTGTGGTGGATCACGGCGATCACCAGGGCATTGAAGGCCCCCACCGCCAGCAGACTGAAGAAGGTGATGCTCGCATAATTGAACGGTGTGAACATCGCCACCAATCCCTTCCGGGCTTCGATCTCCGGTCTTCCCGCATCCATCAGCGCCACCACGCGCTCCTCGATCTTGCGCGGGAACTCCTCCGTGTCGATCAAGGAGTAGAAGATCCAGATGAAAAGGCCCATGAGCACGGCGTACACCGCGGCGTTCGTGAAGCCGGTGCGCATCAGGTCCGGGAAGCGGGCCATGCGGTCCTCAGCAAGCATCGCATGCCCCGTGAAGAACACCACCGTGACGATCGCCAGGAAATGCACGAGCATGAAGTCCGTTCCTTCAGGCGCATTCCCCGAATAGAACAGGAAGAGGCGCAGTGCCACGACCGCGGCTATCGTGAACAGTGTCAGCCTCATGCTTGGTGCATCCGTTGAAGGAATGTCCAGCGCATTCCAATTCTCCCTTGCGCCAAAACAGGCCCGATGCGCACGGACGCGGGCATCAGCTGTTCATGCTCACCAGGAACTCCTCGTTGCTCTTGGTGCCTTCCATGTGCTTCTTCACGAATTCCATGGCCTCCACGCTGTTCATGTCGGCGAGGTGCTTCCGCAGGATCCAGGTGCGTTGCAGCACATCCTTGTGGTGCAGGAGGTCATCGCGGCGCGTACCGCTGCTCATGATGTCGATGGCCGGGAAGATGCGACGGTTGCTCACCTTGCGATCAAGCACGAGTTCCATGTTGCCGGTCCCTTTGAACTCCTCGAAGATCACTTCGTCCATCTTGCTTCCGGTATCCACCAACGCAGTGGCCAGGATCGTCAGGCTGCCGCCATTCTCGATCTTCCGGGCGGCACCGAAGAAGCGTTTCGGTTTTTGAAGTGCATTCGCATCCACACCACCGGAAAGGATCTTTCCGCTGGCGGGTTGCACGGTGTTGTAAGCCCGCGCCAATCGGGTGATGGAATCGAGCAGGATCACCACATCATGGCCGCATTCCACCATGGCCTTGGCCTTCTCCAGTACGATGCCCGCCACCTGTACATGTCGGCTCGCGGGTTCATCGAAGGTGCTGGCGATCACTTCGGCGTTCACGCTGCGCGCCATGTCCGTTACCTCCTCCGGCCGTTCGTCGATCAACAGCACGAGCAGATACACCTCCGGATGGTTCGCTGCGATCGCATTCGCAACGTCCTTGAGCAGCACCGTCTTGCCGGTCTTCGGCTGTGCCACGATCAGCCCGCGCTGTCCTTTCCCGATGGGGGCGAAGAGGTCGAGCACGCGCATGCTGATGTTCGTGTCCTTGCCCGCCAGGCTGAACTTCTCGTCCGGGAAGAGGGGTGTCAGGAACTTGAATGGCACCCGGTCGCGCACCCATTCCGGGGCACGGCCATTGATGCTCTCCACTTTGATCAGCGGGAAGAACTTGTCCCCTTCGCGCGGCGGGCGCACGTAGCCCTTCACGGTGTCGCCGAGCTTCAGGCCGAACTGTTTGATCTGCTGCTGATTGACGTAGACGTCGTCCGGTGAGGCGAGGTAATTGTAGTCGCTGCTCCGCAGGAAGCCGTAACCATCGGGCATCAACTCCAGTACGCCCTCGGTCTCTACGAACGCATCGAAGTTGAACTGTTCCCGGCCCTGGCGCTGATCCTGCCGTTGGTCGCGGTCCCCGCGCTGGCCATCGCGATCGTTCCGTTCGTTCCGGTTGTCGCGTTCGTTGCGCTGGTCCCGGTCATTGCGCTGGTCCCGGTCATTGCGCTGGTCCCGCCGCTCGTTCCGTTGCCTGTCATTGCCACCCTGGGGGTCCCGGTCCCCACGTTGACGGTCGCGCTGGTCATGCCGATCCCCACGGTCATTCCGGTCATTTCGGCGTTCGCGGCGCTCATCGCCCTGCGCCTCCTGGCCCCTTGTACCACGTCGGTCCTTGGATCGGTCTTCATTCCGAGAACGATCCTGTTCCGAGGCACGGTCAGCGGCTCCGCCATCCGGGCCTTGTTCCTCAGCGGCATCCTGCTCCTCATCCTCTTCGTCCTCCTCGTCATCCGTGTCATCATCACCATTCTCGACCTCATCTTCGGTCGGCACGGGGTCTTCGACCACGGGTATCTCATCCGCCGTGGCCATTGCGGCGATGGCGTTCTCATCACCCACGAAGGCCGGGCCGATGGTCTTCGCCTTGCCACCGGTGCGTTCCTGCTCTTCCAGGATCTTGGTGATGAGGTCCTGCTTGCGGAGGGAATCCGCTTTTTTCAGGTTGAGTTGCCGGGCGATCTCCTTCAGGTCGGAGAGTTTCATCGCGCTCAACGCGTTCTGGTCGTACATGGACGATGGGAGGATGTTCGGTGGGGGTTACCCGCTATGTCGATCCCGCTGGATGCCTCGCAAGGCCGGGGTCTTCGTACAGGTGGACAATTGGACCGGCGCGGTGATGCGGGAAAGCCCTGGGGACGATCGCACCGGCCAGTGGTATGCGGTTGCAATGTTACGTGCTGCGGACCGAAAAGCCAACCGAACGGACGATTTTCGTTCGATGCCGGTCCATGGCGTAGCGGTGCGATTGGACTTCCGCGCCTGCACGCGCTGCCGCGCGCTGTACTGTTTTCGACCGGAATGTTCCGCAGCGGTACCTTCGCCTGCGGCCCGAGCGCACCAGCGCAGGGGCTCGAACATGCTTCAACGGAAACAGTCGCTCTTCCTTCTACTGGCCGGCCTGCTGGCCTTTTCAACGTGGTTGTTCCCGGTGGCGGAATATGAAAGTGCCTCGGGGCTGCACACCCTGCGCACCTACGGCCTGTTCACTGCGGACGGTGCTGAAGTGAACGAGGTCGCGCTGAGGATCCCGTTCGGGGTGTTGTTGTCGGTGATCGGTGCCGGTGCGCTCGCCTGCATCCTTCTTTATGGCAACAGGCCACGGCAGATGCGCTTCATCCGCGGCACCTACCTGCTCATGCTCGCGGTGATCGCCTTCCTCTTCATTACGGACAATTCCGTGCAGAGCTACCTGGCCCAGGGCGGTGGTGCGGAAGGGCACTACGGCCTTTCCTTCTACATCCCACTGGTCGTGATCGTACTGTTGTTCCTTGCGGAGCGCGCGGTGAAGGCGGATGAGGCCCTGGTGCGCAGCATGGACCGGCTGCGCTAGTCTACGGCCTGTCCACTTCCACCTTCATGGTGATCACGGACCCGCCACTGCGCAGCACCAGCAGGTGCGTTCCATTCAGCAGGATAGGCGTGGCCAATTCGTGCAACACTCCATTTCCAGTGGACCTCAACAGGCCTCCGGCGATCTTCCTGCCCTGCAGGTCGAAGAGTTCCGCGATCACTTGTTCTTGTATGCAATCGCCCAGGCGGATGAACAGGCGATCCTTCACGGGATTCGGGAAGACCTCTGCGCTGCACGGAAAGTCGTGGTGCTCGTGGATGCCCACCGCATTCGCCAGGTCGTAAACATCCCGGCCTGCATTGACCGGTTCGGCCAGCCGGGCCGCGGCCGCGAGGGTCGCCTTTGTGCAGTTGGTCAGGAAATCCAGGTCGATCGTTCCGATCACATCATTCGGGGTGTGGTAGTTCGGATTGCGGAAGTTGCTTCCGTCGGTGAGCATGAGGGCCTGCCTGCCTGCTTCCCAGAAGACGGCATGGTCGCTTCGGCGCAGGTCCGGAGCGATCTCTCCATTGCCGGGCACGGCAAGGGCGATCGTGCGCAGTGCGGGCACGTGGTCGGCCGCTGCCGCCAGGTACGCATCGATCAAGGGTTGTGATGCCGTATTGCCCACCACGGTAAGGAAATTGCCACGATACTCATCCGCGGCAATGGAAGCCGTGGCCGTCGGGAAGAGGATGTCGAACCCGGCCGGCACCTGCTGGCTGTTCGGGGCATCGCTGTAAAACCCGATCATCTCCATGTTCAACACGCCATTCACCACCTCCCATGCGGGTGTGGCATTCAGCACGTGGTATTGCGAGCCGATCAGTCCCTGCTCTTCGAAGGCGAAACCGATGTACCGGAGGCTGTGCTTGAAGGAGTATCCCGAAAGGATCCGTGCGATCTCCAGTGTCGCCGCCACACCGGTGGCGTTGTCATCCGCACCGGGCGCGGCGGCCACGGCATCGTAATGTGCATCCACGATGAAGGTGCTGGCTTCGTTCACCAAGCCCGGTTGGCGACCTTGGATGTTGTCCGCTTGAAAGCCGCCCAAGGGCACCGGTGTTGCGGTGCGCTGGAACCCTGCCCGCTCGAACGTGTCCCACAAGGTATCGCGCACTGCTGCAAGGCCTGCCGGTGCGGATTGGTGGTGGCGCAGGATCGCGACCTGTTCCAGCCGTTCGGCCAACAGTTGTCCATCCACCTGGTCCACCATCGATTGGATGTCCGGTGCGTGGCCATCCTCCGCGGTCACGCGCACGAGGGTGCTCTCAATGGACGGTATGCCGGCATATGTCCAGGTCGCCACGAGGCCGGAGCCGGGGGCGATGCCACTGCCCACAGCGCCCGTTACGTTGCTCACGTCGGCAAGGAAGGTGGTGCCACCATCCACGGATGCACTGATCCACACCGCGCAGGCATCTCCTTCGGGGTCGCTCAGGTCATACGTGATGGTGACCGTGCCAGCACCCTGGTCCAGGACCACATTCACGATGGCCACCGAAGGTGGCATATTCTGGGCCGCACCGGCCGACGCGAAGAACAGGAGGGGAACGATGATCGATCGCATGGGGTCGGGTTATCCGACCAAGATAGTGTGCCCTGTTCAGCGCTTCGCGGCCTGGGCCTTGAAGGTGGCGATGGCATTCCGTGTGAAATCGCTCAGCACCAGTCGGCCGCTCATACCCGCACGGTCGGTGAGCAACTCATCCCAATCCTCCGTGCCCCGCCACATGATGCGCTTCAACCGGGCCATGGCCTCGGGGTTGTAGTGTGTGAGTTCCTGCGCATGTGCATCGATGCGCGCATCAAGATCCCCCATGCTCGGGAAGACCTCCGCATAGATGCCGTGTCGTTCGCACCACGAGGCGCTGCGGCGTGTGGCCGGGGTCGCACTCAACAACCCGAAGGTGCCGGGGCCTGTCTTTCTTTCCACGGCCGGGCCCACCACGAATGCCCCGATGCCGATGGCCAGTTCGCTGAGCCTGACCGATGCTTGCTCATGCGCATAGGCGATGTCCACGGCGCAGGCCAACCCCACACCACCGCCCACGGCATGGCTGTGTATGCGACCGATCACAAAGACCGGTGCGTTGCGAATGGCATTGATCACGGAGGCGAACCCACTGAAGAAGACGGTACCCTGTTCCATGTCCTCTATGGCCACGAGTTCATCGAAGCTGGCGCCGGCACAGAAGGCCTTTTCGCCATCGCTCCGGAGCACGATCACCCGCACCGTCCGGTCCTTGCCGGCCTCCTCGATGGCGCTGGCCATGGCGCGCAATACATCGCCCGGCAGGCTGTTGCTCTTCGGGTGATGAAAGGTCACCGTGGCGATGCCGTTCTGCACGGCTTTCCTGACATATCCATCGTTCATGTCGCAAAGATGGACCACAACCTCGTTCCGGCGGGTATGGGAGGGTGTCGGTACCTTGCGGGTGACCTCGGGTCGGGGTCAACGTCCAAAGCCCAAAACTCCCAATACAATGCTCGAACGGATCATCACCAGCCTGCGCGAACAAGCCACCCCGGAACTCATCGGCAAACTCGGTCTCTCGGAATCGCAGGCTTCGGGTTCCATCAATGCCGCTGCTGACAGTGTGAAGCAGGCGATCGGCGGTGGCGATGGGATCGGTATGGACGACCTCCTGAACCTCTTCAGCGACAAGGCCAACACGGCCAATGCGAACGGCATCATGGACAACATCGGAGGCCTGTTGAAGGGCAAGCTTTCCAATGAGGTGGGTCTTGACGCCGCAAAAGCCAGCGGTGTGAAGGAGATGTTGATGCCCATGCTCATGCAATTGGTGAGCAAGTACGTCGGTGGCGATTCGAAGAACCTCCAGAGCTTGCTGGGCGGTCTTGCGGAAGGTGGCCTTGCCGAGAAGGCGAAGGGAATGCTGGGCGGTCTCTTCAAGTAAGGCGTCAGAGTGCTAGGCCGCGACCGGTGCGGTCTCTGGAACGTCCGCTTTCGCGAACGGAATGGGGTGGGTGCGGCTTCGCAGGAAGGCGATCACCTCCTCATCCGTGGCGAAGGAATCGCCGACATCCACGAAGTGTCTGGCCAGCACATCGTACCTGTCCTTCACAAGCAGGAGGAAGACATCCAGGTAGTTCAACCCCGCGAAGATCACGGCACGGTTGCGCGCGAAATCATCAAGGTGCTCCGTGAAGTACTTCGGGTGCTCCGTCCAATGCATGGTGGGGTCGATGTGATGGCTGATGTGGTAGCCATCGTTCCAGCATTTGTGATTGAACTTCACGTTGATGCACGTGATGCTGTTCTTGAAGTGATCTCCCGGATCCTCGGGACAGATGAAGGTGTGCTGCGTCCAATTACCGGCCATGGCCACAAGGCGGAAGGCCATGAAAGGCAGGATGAAGGCCACCACGGTCGCCGGCCAGTTCACCAGGCATAGCAACGCGCAGCCAAGAATGAAGAGCGCTTCACCCCGTATGGTTTGCATGGCCAGTTTGTTCCGTTTGCGACCGATAAGGTAACCCACCAACGTGTAGATGCCGGTGAAGAGGAACTTCAAGTAATAGCGGATGAAGTCCCTGCCACTATCGCGCTGGTAGGGCATGGTACTGCTCTCATCTGGCTCGAGGTTGTTCTCCACATGGTGCATGCCCACATGGTGTGCGCGATAGGTCTCCGGCGATTGGCCGAAGAAAGGCGCAAGCACCCAGGGCAGGTAGTTGTTCATCCAATTGTACCGCTGTTTGAAGAGAGCACGGTGCGTGGTGCAATGGAGCATGAGGCCGAACGGGCCTTTGTACGTGACGTTGTTGATGTAGAGGTACACGATCGCGAGCACCCACCAGAGCCATGTCGGCACGAAAGGCATGTACAGCAGCACGGCTATGGGGATCAGCGTCAGCGTGACCCGTATGCCGAGGTACATGAACGGAAGGTCTCGTTCATCGCGGATGAAGCGCAGGAAGAACCGGTCCGTGCGGCTGTGGATCTTGTCTGGACGGGCCGTAGGGTCCGTGATCACCGGGAGTGCGAGCATGTGCTGGGCAAAAAGGGGGGCGTAAGCTACACCAATGCCCGTGTAACGGACGTCGCATACGTGGCGGCAGGTGAGGCGACTTCTCCACGACCCGGCGGGGCGAACCCCGTTCCGCGACACAAGGCACCGGAATTGCAGCGTGTGTTCAGGCGCCAGAATGCGCTCCCATCATGACCGTAAAAGACAATCAATATGCCACCCTATCCAATGCGGTCGAGGACCTGCGTTCCAAGGGTTACACGGATGAACTCACCCTCACCGAGGATGGTCTGTTCAATGATGCCGGCCCACTGGATCCCGCCGAATTCAAGATCGACTCCTTCCATCGGTTCGAGGGAATGAGCGATCCCGCGGACATGAGCATCGTTTATGCGATCAGCAACGAACGGGCCGGGCTCAAAGGCTTGTTGGTCGGTGACTATGGCGCCAAGGCGCAGGACTTCATCCACACCATGGTGAGCGACCTCAAGCATTCATATGAAGGGAATGTGAAGCCGGTACAGCCTGTAAAGCCACACAGGAACACGGACCGTTGATCACTGGTCCTTGTCGAACAGGCGCTTGAAGAAACCTTCCTTTTCTTTCTCCGGTGCAGCCACGGAGTTGATGTTCACCTCACGATCGATGGCGGGTTGCAATGCCCTGATGAACGCATTGCGCAGGAGGTCGACCACAGCGTAGAAGGTGTTGGTCCGGGGTCCATCGAGCTTGCCGCTGAAGCGGACCTTTGTCGCGACCTGGTCTTCCTTTGGATTCGTGAGGATGGCACCAGCAGTGCCCACAAGACCTTCCCATAGTTTGCGGAAGAACGTGTCCTTGCGATCCTCTGGCCCAAGTACGTCCAGGTCGTTGATCACCGGTTTCACATAACCATCGAACTGACGCTGTCGCGTGGCGATCTCCGTATACAACCCGAAGGTGCCTTTGTTCACGTCCACATTCCCATAGGCCTGGAGGAATTCGTTCAGCTCCACCAGGCGCACATCCTTCAGTTCCGCGTTCATGTCCAACGTCGGGTCCTTGGAGAGCGGGTTCAACCGCATGTTCAGTGCGAATGTTCCGCCGTACACGCGTGCGGTGATGTCCAGTGCGGCGGGCAATACTTCCGTGGAGTCGTAGCTATTCCTCAGGTTCCTTGCGAGCGCATCGATCGCGGTCATCTGGATATCGACCTTCGGGGTGCTGCCGGGATCGAGGTAGTGGAGCTTGCCGTTCCGCAACTGCACACGGTTGATCTTCAAAGGCATCAGGTCCTCCAGAAGTGCACCAAGGTCGGCGGTGTCGGCCTGAACTTCCGCGGGCTCAACTGCATCCTTCACGAAGAATACATCGGGTCGGTCCACCTCCAGTTCCCCAACGATACTACCGTGGAAGAGTGCCTTCCATTCCACGGAGAGGTCGATCAGCTCGGCAGCGATGAACCGGGTGGTGTCCGCGCTGATGCTGTCCACTTTATCCAAGTGGATGCCTTCGATCTGGTAAGCTCCACGGATCAAGGCGAGGTTCAGATCCTCAGCATGACCGGTATATCCCGGGATGTTGGCCAGCCGGTCGTTCAGAATGTGCAGGAGTATGTATGGCAGGACAAGGCGGATCAACAGGAGAGCCCCGATGATCCACGGCCAGATTCTGCGACGCGCACGCTTCCTCCCGCGGTGGTTGTTGAAAGCATCACTATGATGTACGTGTTCCATTCCGAACGAAGAGGTGATCGCTAAGGACTTGGACCTGACCACATCGGCGGGTGGTCGGTCCGAGCCACCTCACCACCGGACCGTGGAGGACCCTACCTGCACGGTGCGGTGATCCGGTGTTGCAAGCGGCAGAAGGGACGTGTGGATCAAGGGTCCTTCGGCCAGATGCGGCTGCCGAAGAGCAGGGACAATACGAGCAGTACGAGGAAGACGAAGAAGATCACCTTGGCGATCGAAGCGGCCCCGGCGGCGATGCCTCCGAAACCGAGAACTCCGGCGATCAAGGCGATGATGAGGAATGTGACGACCCAGCGTAACATGGCAGTATGGTTTATTGGTTCATTGTTGCCACGGCACGATCCGTACCGGACGTGTTCATGCACATTTCAAGGCATGGATCGAGGCGGGGCTTCCCCATTGGGGAAGTGCGCACGAGGTGAACCCGCCGCAATGCCGGTGGAACATGCCGGTATGAAGGCCAGGCAGCAGATCGCCGTTCGGTGACGTCCGCAACACGTGACCGTTCCATCGGTCCCATTGTTCCTCCTGACCACCATGGACATTCCCGAATGAAAAGGACCTACATCGGCACCGTGCACCACCTGCGCTACTGGATGCTCTCGTTCGCTGTTCTTTCTGTCGCGGCAGGGTTGTACTACAATGCCAGGGAACCCGTGCGTTACAAGTCCACGGTCATCCTGTTCATCAAGGACCCCGGCGTTGCAAGGGATGGATCCCCCTTTGCGCTGCCCGATCATTCACCCAATGTGAAGCAGGTGTTCCACAGCGCTACATCCACCAGCATGTTGAACCATTTGATCCGGACCTATGACCTGATGGACCATTACCACATCGGAAGGAGCGATCCGTTCAAGCAGGAGAAAGTGCTGGCACGCCTGCAACGGAGCATCCGTGCGGTGCTGGTCGAGATGAACGGCATCTCCATCACGGTACAGGACCGGGACCGGGACATGGCGGCGGCCATGGCGAATGCGATCTACGCGGAACTGCAGGAGTCCATCCAGAAGCAGCTCGTGAGCGAACTGGTCGCCGCGAGGAAGGTGCACGAAGAGGTGGTCGAACGTACAGGCCGATCCGCAGAGGAGAAGTTGCAGCGGTTAAGTGCATTGGTGATGGATGCTCCGGCCGGCACGGAGAGTGGCGATCCATTGTCCCGGTTCAACTTCCAGTTGATGAAGCTGGCAGGACAGGTGGCATCCGCGAATGCGGAGGTGATGGATGCACAACGCTACCACGAGATCATTTCCCGTACCCTGGTCCAGAAGGACAATCTGCCACGGATCCAATTGGTTCGGAGGGCAGTACGTGATATCAGCACCTCACCGGTACGCATCGCCGTGTGGCGGGTGTTGGCATTCGGCGTGGGTGGCATCCTCCTCTTCCTCATGGCCGTGCTCGCATGGCACATGAACCAGGATGAGGTGCGCGTTCACTGGGCCGCGCTCAATGGGCCGCTGTCATCCTCCTCGGTGCGGCCAGCTTCCACACCGAATGTGAGCATGGCCAGGGACGACCAGAATGGCACCGCGACCTTCGGATCGTCCAGGAAGTTGTTGAACAATGAATGGATGAAATAGGCCGTCAGGCCCAGAAAGGCGACGGATCTCATCTGTCGCGATCCCGGATCGCGGATCCTTCTCCCTGCATTGAAGCGCTTGTACAGGACGGAGCACGCGAGTAGAGCGAGGATCACCATTCCTCCGAGCCCGGACCCTGTAAGTTCCATCAAGTATTCGGAGTGCGCCGATCCACTGCTGTACTGCAGAACGCGCGGGCTTTCGCGGAGGATGAGACCATTTCGTGCGTGAGCCATGGAAGATCCGTTCAAATGACCTCTCAATGCGGGTATGGGTGCGATGCTGGTATCGCGGTCCGCCAGGAAGGCAGTGTAATGGAATTGATATGTGGCCGGTCCGAATCCGCTCCATGGTCGCTCCAGGAACATCGCGTACGCGGCCTTCCAACGATGCAGCCGTTCAACATTGCTGACATCATTCGTCACATTGCTCATGGATCGGATCACTTCGCCTGTGCCCACGGCAGCTCCATCGGCCACGGACCGATTGCCCTGGACGGCCTGCGCGATCGGTACGCGAAGGACGAAGAGCGAAAGAATGAAAAGCGCGAGGAATGCTGCACCGACGCGCAGCCTGGACCATGACCGGAGGGTTTGATGCAGGGCCATGGCGATGATCACCGCCACCCACGCCGCGCGACAGAACGAGAAGTACAAGGCCAAAGCAAGTCCCGAGACCAGCAGGGATCGCAGCACGATGTTGCCAATGGGATCGCGCACGTGCACCACCCGCCACAGCAGACCGCAATGGAAGAAGAGGGCGAATGTCAGCGCTGCAGCGAAGTGTGTGTGATCGTTGTAGAACGGGAATGCGGAATCCGCGGCACCGAAGCGCATGAATCCTTGTTGGGACTGCGCGGAAAGCGCGAACAACGCGATCGGCAAAAAGGCGAATGCGTATGCGCCGAGGACCTTTCGGGCAATGCGTGACCCGTTCCGGAATACGAACACAGGACCGATGAACAGGGTGGTGATATACACCGCGCGCACCACAAGGGCTTTCAGCGAGACCATGGGCATGGAGGAGACCACGGTGGTGACCGTGCTGATGCAGAGGTAGGCGAGCACGAGCACAACGACCGGGTCCTGCAAGGCCTTGGTGACGAGCCTGCGCGGAGGCCTTGCAAGGCGCAGCAGTGTCACGAAGAACATGACCGCCAGCAGCGGTTCCGCTGGGAAGACGACCTCAAGGTCCATCCCAGGGGCATACACCTTCACGGAGAATGGCACGGTCGCAGCCGTGAGCACCCAAAGCCGCATCGCCCATCGGTCACTTCGTTCGACCTGCTTTGCATCAGGAGGTCGTATATCCGCTGCTGTGGGTGTCATGTGAGGCGTTGCGCGGTGGTCCAGGAAGACGTTCCGACCCACACGTCCGCTGCCTCGCCGATCGGATCCTCGCCGATCGAACCCTTGCGTAAGTTGCGTGTATGGTACGGAGGTCATCGCACATTGGAAGGACCGGTATCGTCATGACACGAATGCTTTGCGCCATCCCTTTACTGCTGATCGGCTGTGCTGATCCTGACCAGGGTCCGGATACGATCCGCTGTCCGGATATGCCGGACACTTTCGTGTCGATGGTCCTTCGAACGCTGGCGGACAGCACCGACCTGTTCCGCGGGGCTTATCCTCCCGCGGCCCCCTTGACCTGCGGTTTACTATCCGTCCTGCACGAGGAGTTGAAGGATGACAGTGCCAGGTATTGCTTCACTCGGCTCTCGCGTGCACATTGGTCCGAGGACCCGCACGCCAGGATCACCCATGCGTTCGCGGCACGTCACCATGCGTTCGGTCTATATGTGGCCGCAGCCGCGCATTGGAATGAGGATCAGCGCATCCTCGGGTTGGAAGGGTTGATCGAGTTGCGCCGGATGCGTCCCATGATCTGCACCACCCGGGAAGGATATGAACGGCTGTTGCAGCAGGACACAGCACTTGTCCGTTACCTGTTGCGTGTGGTCGGTACGACACCACTGTCCATCGGAGGAAGCGAGAATGCCACGATCCATGAGCGCTACATCCGCACCGTCATACAGGCGTTGGACACATACACAGGTCAGCATCACGGCCTGGAGGATGAGGGCTCCATGAGGCGGGTTCACAACGACACGGAATGGTCGAGAGCATTGCACGATTGGCACAGCTGGCTGGGGGAATGAAGCGCGGATGGTCCATCGCTCGCTTCGCCTGCCTGTTCATCATGGCGCTTTCGGTCATTGTCTGTGAGGCGAATGACCCGCACCTGGCTCGTGCCATCAAGAGCGGCAAGGTGCATCGGATCGATCGGCACATGAAGCGTCTGATCCATCGGGAGGGTAAGGACTTCCGCGCACCTGGATCCCTGCATGCGCAGGGTGGGGCCGAAGCGCGGATCGCGCACGTTCACGGAGTGCTTCGTGGCCAGATCGGTGTCGTGCAGGTGGATCATGACCGATGTGCGATCAAACCGGCGATCTGGCCGGGGACATGGACCCTTGGTGTGGTATACCGCACGCAGGAAGCCTCGCAGATGCTTGAACGCTGCTATGTCATCCAAGGCGGTCGGCTCGGCACCGTCGATCTCTTCGGCTGGCGACCCCGGGTCCGAAAGGCCCGGAACGACCTGCGTGTGGTCAGCATGCGTTCATGTCCCGGATTTCTCGCGGAACAGGAGCGGATCTGCGATCGGATGGAACAGCGGTGAGCGATGCCCGTTACCGCATGGCTTAATGTGCCGAGGGATCCCGCAGGAAGTACTTCCGCTCCACCTTCCGCTTGCCGGTGGGCTCCAACGTGTTGCCGTTCCAACGCAGATACTCTTTGGTGAAGATGCGCTGGACTCCCTCCGCTTCCGGTTCGGTATCCTCGTCATCCTCCAGCACATCACTGGTCACCCGAATGATCGTGCCAGGCATGCCTTCCATGTCGGACGGGAAAATGAATGCGGTGTGGAAGCTGTAATTGCCGTCCGGAGAACCGATGAGATCGGCCGCGTGGTGGAACCGGCCCTCATCCCAGAAGACCATCACCTCCCCGGTGCTGCAGCCGCAACCACCGACGCACGGAACGTGCAGTGCGATGATGTCGTCGATATCCCCAAGCCCCTTGTTGCCGAGGTTCACAACGTCCTCGAATCCATGGCCGAACGACCGCAGGCCGATCCGGTCCAGTTCCGTTCCATTGCGCAATGCCACGAGGCGGTAACGATATCCGGATCCGCCATCGACCATGGCACCGATGCGCTCGTGGCCGGCCAGGAACTTGACAGTCGGATCACTGGTGCTTCCGAACGCGTGGGTGGCGATGTACCCACCCCATATCCACCCCTGCTGTGCACCATCATCCACGCGGTACCAATGGCTCCGGATACCGTTGATCGTGGTGATGCCTTCGCTTGCATCGATGATCCTCACCGGTGCACCGATCGCCAGCGTGCTGCGCAATGCGCTCGTCGCGACGGGCTCAGCGCGCATCGAGAGGTCGTTCACCAGCACGTAGTGCATGGGAGCTTCCTCCGGCATCAGGTAGTTGCCCGCCGGTGTGAAATACACATCAGCATCATTCTGGCATAGGCCGGCAGAAGGCAGCAGCAGGAGAAAGAGAGCATTGCGAAGCATGGTCCGGCAAAGAACGCTCCTGGACCTGGCGGAATTGCGCTCAGGCTTGTTTCGAGGCATCGTTCCGGTCGCGGATCGCGTCCTTTGGGTATGAGAGCCATACTGCTGTCCTTTCTTCTTGCTTCGTTCGCTGCGGCTGCCCATGCACAGTCCATGGATTGGGTGGTCCCGGTGGCACTGGGCACCCCGGCGAATGGTGATTTCAGCAGTACATCCATGGCGGCGGATGAGGACGGGAATGTGCTGGTGATCGGCATCGAAGGAGAACCGTACTACTACGGGAGCCGAGTGTTCGGTGATCTTGGGTCGCGGCTGTACGGTCCTGATGGCGAGGTGTTGATGAACGGGACCTTCACCGGTCGTGGAGCCGTCGTTGCTGTCGTTTCTCAAGGAGGTTCCTTTTTCGTGCTCGGTCAGTTCAAGGACAGCCTTCTGATCACCGGGCATCCTCAACTGACCGTGACCGGTGAGCCGAACAATGTGGGCAGTTTCGTATGTCGGATCGAACCCGATGGCTCCGTCCCTTGGATGAAGGACCTCGATGCCTTGGGCGCCCTGGGGGATGCATCCAGCCTGGCCGTGAACGCCGGTGGTACCTTGTTCATCAGTGCATGGGACTTCATCGATTCGGTCGTGCTGTTGGTGGATGCGGAGGGTGACCTGATCACTGAATGGACGATGGCCGGGGTCGGTCTGATCTCGGATGTCTCGGCGAATGCGGACGGTATGGTGGCCATCGCTGGTTCGTGTCTGTCGAATACGGTGGACCTCAACGGGACCGTACTCACGACTCCGAACGACTATACCATCTTCGTGGCGCGGTTCTCACCGAACGGCGTGCTTCAGGATCACCTGATCATCACGGATATCACCTGCCCATTTCCGGATGTGGAGCTCGATGAACAAGGCGGTCTGTATTGTAGTGCCGATGCTTTCATCGATGTGGCGGTAGGGCCTTTCATGGTGCACGACCCGGAATGGGTGTTCGGCAATTTCCTGTTCCGGATGGACGAACAGGGCGAGGTGGAATGGTTGGACCAGCCCGTCTCCGGCCCGACCGTAGGTGATGTGGCGCGCGGGTCCGGCAGGGATCTGCTCATTCATCCCGCCGGCGGGGTATGGCAATGCGGTTCGATGCGCGGTTCGATCGATTGGGGTGATGACGTCTCCACCGCGGCGCCCATTCCGGGGAACAGCCTTTACGTATGGCATGTGAACGGTGATGGGAGCACGGTCGGTGTGGTGACAGGAGATGCCCCGAATTTCGCCCAGAGCGCGATCTGCCTGGCGACCGGTGGTGATGCCCTGTACGTCCTGGGAACGGGATATGATACGCTGCGGCTAGGAGGTGGGGAGCTTCCAGCGCAGGGACATCATCTTCACCTTTCACGCTGGAGCGCGATCGCCTACGCGATCGCAGAGGAGCGGCCCGATCACCGACCGACCCTTCGGCCCAACCCTGCTACGGACCGCATCGAAGTGGTGCCATCCGCATTGTATGGCACGGTGCGCGGCGAACTGATCGACCCCCAGGGAAGAACGATCAAGACCTTCACTTCGGTCGGGAACGCAACACTCGACCTTGGCGGGATCCCATCGGGTGTCTATCAGGTCCGCCTTGTCCAGGACGGAACAGTACAGCACGGCCGTTTCGTGAAGCAATGAAGGGACCCTAGCGCGCCACGAGTTCCACGCGTCGGTTCAGCTGCCTGCCCTCGTCGGTCCGTTGCGTGGCCACCGGTGCCAGGGGTCCGACACCATGGGCCTCGAGCCGCGCCTTCGCGATGCCGTGATCGGTAACGAGCACGCGCACCACCTCCGCAGCACGATCGGCGCTCAGGTCCATGTTGTGCTGGAAAGGCCCGGTCATGTCGGTGTGCCCGACGACGAAGACGTTGAGTTCCGGCATCATTCCCAGCAGCTTCGCGATCTCGTTGATCACCGGTGCCGATGAGGCCTGCATGGTGGCCTTGTCGGTATCGAACAGGATATCGTTGATGGCCACCTTGCCGTAGCGGTCCAATTGCTGCTTCATCCAAGCAGCGCTCACGACGATCTTGTCCGTGGCGATGCTCTTCTCCTCGATGATGTCGACCATCACAAGCTTCTCCTCGTTGCTGTAATGCGCCCCGCTCACCACCACGTGCACCGGAACCCCACCGGCATTCAGATCACCCGCCACGTAGAATGAACCTGCGGCCGTCGCCGAGCCGTTCAGCAGTTTGATGCCGACGCTGGGCGGGAATTCATTCCGGGAGAAATGGACCAACAGGAACTTGCGCCCGCCCACCTCCGGCGATGTGCTTTTCTCCTGCGTGCCTTCCGCCACGATCGTGGCCTGTGCGGTGTTCAGCGCCTGCCGGTAGTTGAGGTAGATGTCACGCAACGAGGTCGTGCCTTTGATCGAGTAGTACAGGCGCGTCCGCTCACCGGTCACGGTCCTCCATTCATCGATGTTCCGGTAGCCGGTGACCGGGCCAAGAGCGATGTGGTACTCCACATGGTTCTGGTTCTCGCACCACACGAGGTCTGCGCCGGGGTAGCGTGTGATCACGGGGTGGTCCTCGCAACCGGCTGCGTCCTGCGCCTTCGCAACGCACAGCAGGTTCGCCAGGAAAAGGGAGAGCAGGAAGCGGTGCATCATCTGCCGTGGTTCACCGGATGATCACACGTTCGGTGCGCAGCAATGATCCGGTGGTGCCGAAGAGGCGGAGCACGTACGGCCCGGGGACGAGCCCGGTCGTGGCGAACGGTCCCTGCAGCGCTGCTCGAGGCCGCACCACACGTCCGGTGGCATCCCGCAATTCCGCGGAGAGACCTTGCGCGCCGGTAACGGTGATCGAGGCGCCGGCCACTATCGGGTTCGGGTATATCCCGATGCGTTCGGCACCCATCGCCTCCACTGCGGTCGGCGCAGCCGGTGCGGGATCCTTGTCGTACCACACCACCGAACTGGTCCCGAAGCCGTCGTCGATCGATTCCATCAACAGGATCCAGAACCGATGATCCGCGGAGACCCAGGCCCATTGCTCTTTCGTAACAGTGCCTGTATTGCCAAGGATGGTGTTGTTCTGGACGCGATCGAGGTGATAGCGCACCACATTGGTGTAGGTTGCGTTCGGGAGGATCAATGTGCCGTATCCGTCCACATCGACATCGCTGGTTCCGGTCACGGTGCCCACGAAGCCCATTGCTGAGAACGTGCCGCCGAAAGTGTCCGAGAAGCCATCCCCGAAGCCATAGGGTAGTTGCACGATGGTCTCAGGGTCAGGTGTGAGGTTGACCTTGGCGGTGTCCTCCGGCGGAGCACCTGGAATGATGATCGCATTGCCTGTGGTGTTCAGGGCCGGACCGCTGACGTCGTAGAAGCTGTATGCATCATCCCAGCTCACGCCACACAGGTTCGCACTGCCGAACTCGGTGGGCCACGGGGTCATGTCCGGTGCGATGAAGGTGAACTGCTCCTCGCTCTCCTCGGTGAGTCCGCTGAAGTCCCAGGTCTGCATGGCACCGGCACTGGCATTCAAGGCTGCGGCATCCACAGCGTCGGAACAGATGCCGATCGTGCTGATGTCACCGGGCAGGGGAAGGTTGCTGATCGTGATCTCCGGCTGTGCCAGGACCGTTGCGGTGGTGATCACCGCGAGAAGGGTGCAAGGTGCTTTCATGGTCTGTTCCGATTACGTGCGAGGACGATGCGCTGGGTGGTCAGGTTCCCGTCGTGTTGCAGGGTGATGGTATAGATGCCGTCCGCAAGCGCTGCGGAAGGTGCCCATGGCATGCGGTGCGCTCCTTGCGGAAGTGGGCCGTTGTGCAGTTCATGCACCGTTCTGCCCTGGGCGTCGCGTACTTCCATCGTTACGTGCATGGCCGCGGGCAGGGTGAAGGCGATGGTACTCGCATCAGGGACGGGCATCGGCGCCACGGTCATCGGTATCGCCATGGTGGATGGACCAGTGATGCCCATCGGTGTACCGGAGAAGGACAGGTCATCGACGAGGAAGTAGGAGCCGATGGCCCCGGGTTGATCCGCGCCATCGGAGAAATTCATCTGGACGCGTGCACTTGCAGGCGCCTCGCCACTGCCTGCACCATGGTCGAGCGGAACGATGAACTCCTGGTATGCGGCGGCCGGTGGAAGCATCGTTTCGCCGATGGCCACGATCTGCCCGTTCGCATCGAGCAACATCGCGACCACGAGCATCTCGAGGTTCGCGGCCGAGACCAGTTTGTAATACCCGCGGAACTCACCGTGATCCTGGGTCATCGGGAATCCGGCGGGCGTGTGCAATACGGGTGGCCAGGGATTCCCGAAGTTGGTCACGACCTCACCGCGGGCGGCCTGGCTGCCGCCATGGGCATCGCTGGATGGCGTGATGCACGTGACCACGCTCTGGATGTTGGTGGTGGACCAACCGGTGGGGTCCAGGCCCGGCCAGTCCTCGAAGCCGGGGTTCGGCACCTGGCCGAATGCATGGATGGATAGGAAGATGAGCAGGGAGAGTACGGTTCTTTTCATGAGTGCTTCCATATGGTGGCAAAGCAATGCCCCACGCATGGGAGCTGCCAGTACCCAAATGGGTGGATCACACCAGGCGGTCGCGCAGTGCACGCTTCACCGCTTCCGCACGGGTGTGCACGTGCAGCTTCCCGTAGATCCGCTTGATGTGGGCCTTCACGGTGTTCGAACTGATGAACAAGGCCTCGGCGATGCTGCGGTAATTCTCGCCATCGCAGAGCCTCCGGAGCACCTCGCTCTCGCGCGTGGACAGCCCGGGAGCGCTCTGAGGCCTGAAGGAATCGATGATCAACCGTGCGATGCCGGGTGTGATCACCGATCCGCCGTGATGCACGGTCCGGATCGCATCGAGAATGTCCGTCACCGAGGAGTCCTTCAGCAGATAACCGGCGGCACCGGCACACAGCGAACCGAAGACGCTTTCCTCGTCATCCAGCACCGTGAGCATGATGAAATCCGTGCCGGGCATTGTTTCCTTGAGGAGTTCGATGGTCTCGATGCCACTGCGCCCTGGCAGTTGGATATCCATCAGCACCACGTCGGGAAGCAATTCCGGCAGCATCCCGATCGCTTCCTCCGCCGAGCCGAAAGCGCCTGTGCAGCAGAAGCCGTCAGCCTCGGAGAGGACAGCACGCAGCGCATCCCGGGAACCGCGGTCATCCTCCACAACAGCCGTGGTTATCACTTCTGGCAAGGCGTTCATCGCGACTCAAGGTACCGTGATCGGCTCGAATGGCCGCGTCGGGACGGAAAGCCTTACGGTCGTTCCGCCGCCTGGGGTGCTCTGCACATGAAGACGCGCACCGATCGCACGCGATCGATCATGCATCGTGCCCATGCCGTAATGATCGTCAGCCAGTGTGGTGGTGCGGTCGAAGCCGTGGCCATCGTCGCGCAATTCGAGATGGATCGAATGCTCATCAAGGTGCACGACCAACGCGCAATTGTCCGCACTGGCATGCTTGGCGCAGTTGTTCACCGCTTCCTTCATGATCAACGTGATCGCACGCCGTTGCTCCATGTCGAGTTCCACGGTGCGCATGGCATCGGTGACCCCTTCCACGCAGAACCTGGTGGCGCCATTGTCGAAGAGCGCATGCGCGAATGCAGCGATGCGCTCGATGGTGTCCCGTAGGGTATCCCTGCCGGGGTCCATCGTCCAGATCAGGTCGCGGATGCCTGCGGACAATTCACGCTGCGCCTGCTCGATGTGCGCAAGGTGCCCGTCAAGGGTGGGGTCGTTCGCGGCACGTTGCCTGGCAAGGCCGGAATGGAGATTGATGCGCGTGAGCTTACCACCCGATTCATCATGGAAATCGGCAGCGCTCATCCGGCGGAACCGTTCGCGGTCCTCCACTCGGGCGCGTTCGATCCGTGCCACGGTCTCCACCTCTCGTGTAGCCTGCCGCAACCGTGCTCGGAAATAGACCGTGCTCGCACCGATCAGCATCGCTGCGTACAACAGGTAGGCGTACCAGGAACGCCACGGCGGGGTGGAGATGTGCAAGGCAAGTGAAGCCCCCCGCTCGTTCCAGATACCATCGTTGTTGGAGCCCTGCACCCGGAACAGGTAGGTGCCCGGGTCGAGGTTGGTGTAGGTGACCGCGTTCCGGTGCGCCGCATCCACCCAATCCTCATCGAAGCCTTCCAGCCTGTAGCGGTATCGGTTCTTGTCCGGATTCGTGAAGTTGAGCGCGGCGAATTCGAATCCGATGACCTTGTCGCGCCAGGAGAGGTCGAGTTCCTGCACGGTATGGATGGCCGCTTCAAGGGCCTGGTCCCCGGCACCATCGGCGCGGAGTCCGACAGGTTCGTTCATCAGAAGCAGGCGGGTGATGTGCACGGGAGGGACGAAGGGGTTCGGGCTGATCTTTTCCGGATCGAACCAATTCATGCCGTCGACCCCACCGAAGAAGAGCTCGCCCGTATGTGATCGCACGAAGGCGTTCTGATTGAATTCGTCGTTCTGAAGGCCGTCCTTCGTAGTGAACGTGCGCAGCACCTTCCCCTGTTCGGGGTCGAATTCCGCGATGCCCAGGTTGGTGCTCATCCAGAAGTGGCCGCGGCGATCCTCCAGAAGGCCGTAGATCACCTCGTTCAAGAAGCCCTGCGAACGTCCGTACCGCGTGAACGAAACGTTCTTGACCTGCCCTTTCAGCAGGTCCTGCGGATCCACTTGGGAAAGGTCGGCCATGTTCAGTCCATTCGCGGTGCACACCCACAGCGCGTTGTCCTTCCTGTGCAGTGCGAGCACGATGTCGTTGCTCAGTGAATTCCGGTCGCCCGGGTCGTTCTTCAGCACACTGAAGGTCCCGGCGTCGGGGTCGAACAGATCAAGGCCACCCGTCGGCGTTCCCAGCCACAACATGCCGTTCGGCTCCTCGGTGATGCAATACACGTATGGATGGCTGGGGCCGTGGTGATCACCGGTGGTCGGGTAGCAGGTGAAGGTCCCGCGCGAGGTGTCCATGCGGCACACGCCACCACCGGCGGTCCCCACCCATAACGCACCGTTCCTGGCGATGGTGAGCGCATGGACCGTATTGGCATTGAGCGATCCGGGAGCGTCGCTCGAGTTGTACCGGTCACAGACCAGTCGGCCGTTCACCAGTCGCGCGCTGGCCAGGCCGCTGCGATTCGTGCCGATCCACATCAGGCCGCGGGGATCCGGGCACAAGGACAGGATGTAATCGCCGGGCAGGGAGGTGGGGTCGGAAGGATCGTGTGCGAAATGGAGCATCGTTCCATTCGTCCGATCAAGGATGTCGATGCCGCTCGGCGTGCCGATCCAGATGTTCCCGAGATGGTCCTCGCCAAGCGCCCCGATGATGCGGTCCCTCGGCGTGTTCGCATCGCCCGGTATGCTCCGCAACAGCCGGATGGCGGGATCCACATCATCCAGGCGGTCCAGCCCGTTGCGCGTGGCGATCCAAAGTTCGTGGCCACGGCCCTGGCACAGCGCGAGGATGCTGCTGTGTGCAAGGCTTTGGGGATCGCTTGCCATGTGCTGGTGCACGGTGGTCCGTCCGGTGGCAGGTCGCCAATGGATCAGGCCGCGTGTACTGCCGATCCACCAGTTGTTGCCATCGATCCACAGGCGTGTGAACGATGCCTTCGGACCGATCTCGGGGATCGCTGCAGGGGCGAGCAGAATGCTGTCCGTGCGAAGTGCGGTGTTGATGTGCACCAGACCCGCACCACAGGTCACATACAGATCATCATTGCGAACGGTCACGCTCAGTACATCACCGAGCCTTTCCTTTCCGGAGAAAGGGAGCAGGTCATGGTGCGTGATCCGCCCGGAGCGGATGTTCAGGTGGGAAAGGCCTGAGTCCGTGCGCATCCAAAGCCCGTCACCTTGCAGCGCGAGTGCGGTCACATAATGGTCCCTGCTTTCGCGATCGGTGGTGCCGTTCACCAGGTACCGGCGCACCTTGCCGGTGGAAGGGTCCAGCGCTCCAAGGCCATTGTTCGTGCCGAGCCACAACGTTCCTTGTGCATCCTGAACGATGCTGAAGACACGGTCGGAAGGGATGGTGGTCGTATCCACCGGGTCGTGCCGGTGATGCGTGAAGGTACCCGTGCGGGGATCGTACCGATCCAGTCCGCCTCCGAACGTGCCGATCCAGATCATGCCATCGTCATCCTCGTGCAGGGCCCAGATGTAGTTGTTGGAAAGGCTGTTCGCACGGTCGCTGTTGCGGTGCCCGATGAACGTGCGCCCGTCATAGCGGTCCAGGCCATCCTGTGTGCCGAACCACAGGAAGCCGTACCGGTCCTGCAGGATCGCGTTCACGGAATTCTGGCTGAGGCCTTCGGCAATGGTGAGGTGCTGGAAACGTGTGGCACCGATCTGTGCCCGAAGCACCGGTGCAGGGGTGGTAAGCGAGGCCAATAGAACGACCACCTGAAGGATGCAAGTGCTTCGGGGAGAGGGCATGGGAGATAAGGCAATATAGTGGTCAGAACGCAGCGGGATCGCGGCCATCGCGGCTGGTATGCCCGTTGGCGCTACGTTTGCGCGATGCGTTTCGCGCGGCAGGCATATCGGTACTACGTCGACTCCTTCAAGGGCCTGAGCCGGGAGGTGTGGATCCTCGCGGGCATCACGTTCGTGAATCGTGCGGGCTCCATGGTGATCCCCTTCCTGTCGCTTTACCTCACGGCGGACATGGACCTGAGCCTGGAACAGGTCGGCTGGATCATGAGCTGTTTCGGTGCGGGGTCGGTGCTTGGGTCCTGGGCCGGTGGGCGGTTCACGGACCGGCTCGGGTTCTATGATGTCATGATCGGATCGTTGGTCACCTCCGGGCTTGCCTTCATCGGCCTGCAGTTCGTGAAGGGCTACCTGCCGTTCTGCGCAGCGGTCTTCGTGCTCACGTTGCTCATGGACATGTTCCGTCCGGCGATCTTCGTTGCCATCCGCGCCTACGCCAGACCCGAGAACCGAACACGGGCGGTAACGCTCATCCGATTGGCGATCAACCTGGGCTTCAGCCTGGGCCCCGCGATCGGTGGGTTCATCATCGTTACCGCAGGGTATGCAGGTCTGTTCTGGGTGGATGGCATGACATGCCTCCTCGCGGCCGGTCTGCTCCTGCTGGCGCTGCCGCGTCGGAAGGCGCGCGCCGATGACAAGGCGTCCCGCTCCGCAGCAACGCGATCTCCCTACACCGATGGCCCGTTCCTGGTCCTGCTCGTGAGCATGGTGCTCATCAGCATTCCGTTCCTCCAGTACTTCAGCACCATGCCCATCTTCTACAGCGAGGTGCACCACCTGAGCGAATTCAGCATCGGCGTGTTGTTGGGGGTGAACGGGCTGCTGATCTTCCTGCTGGAGATGCCGTTGATCAAGTACTGCGAGGACCGCTCCATCGGGCTCTTCCGGATACTCCAGTTCAGCGTGGTCCTTTTCGTGCTGAGCTTCGTGGTACTGAACTGGTTCCCCGTGATCGCCTTTCTGTGGGTGGGCATGGTGTTGATGACGGTGGGGGAGATGCTCAATTTCCCGTTCATGAACCGCTTCGCCTACGAACGTTCGGACCAGGGCCCGCCGGGTGCGTACATGGCACTGTTCACCATTTCATGGAGCGTCGCGCACATCATCGGTCACACGCTCGGCCTCAACCTTGTCGCGCGGTTCGGCTACACGTGGACCTGGTATTTCTTCACCGCGGTGCTGCTGATCGCAATGGGCATGTTGTGGCTGTTGCAACGCATGGTGGCACGTGAGAAGCACGAGGCACGCACGTGAACGGACCAGCGCCTGCAGGTCCGGACAAGGACCGCTACCTTGGCCGCACCACCATGAAGAACGACCCTTTCGTTGAACGTGTCGCGTTGCGATGGGCGGACCTGGATGTGAACGGGCACGTGCGCCACACCGTGTACTACGACCTGGGGTCGCGCATGCGGATGAAGGTCTTCGCCGACAGCGGGCTCACCATGCAGGACATGCGCGACGATCACTGCGGTCCCGTGCTGTTCCGCGAGGAATGCCGTTTCCTGAGGGAGGTGCACCTGGATGATCCGATCGACATCCACCTGGAGCTCCTGGGCATGAGCCGCGACCACCGCAAGTTCCGGTTCCAACACCGCTTCCTCCGCGGTGATGAGCTCTGTGCGACCATTCAGGTGGACGGCGCATGGATGGACACCCGCACCCGAAAGATCTTCGTTCCGTCACAACGGGTGCGGGATGCCATGGATGCCCTCCCGAAAGCGGAGGGATTCGACTGGCTGTGAACCCGCCGGCGATCAGATGCGCTCCAGGGTCTCCAGCAGGTAGCCCCAGAACTTCTGCACGCTGCTGATGCTGGCCCGTTCGTCCGGAGAGTGCGCTCCGCGAATGGTCGGCCCGAAGGAGATCATCTCCATGCCGGGGTAATTGGTTCCCAGGATCCCGCATTCCAACCCGGCGTGGCACGCAAGCACGTGGGGTTCCTCCTTGAAGCGATCGCGGTAGATCCCGCTCATGAGCGTCACGATGCGCGCGTCCGGGCGAGGCGTCCATCCGGGGTAGGAGCCGGAGAATTCCACCTTACCACCGATCAATTCGAAGACCGCCTTGATCGCGTTCGCCTCATCCAGTTTCTCACTGTCCACGGAACTGCGTGTCAGGCAAAGGACCGTGTACATGCCATCCTTCAGTTCGATGCGTGCCAGGTTGTTCGAGGTCTGCGTGAGCCCTTCCACATCGGGGCTCATGCGGTGGATGCCGTTGGGACAGGCCTGCACGGCCTGCAGGAACCGTGTCTGCTCCTGGGGCTCCATCACCTGCGTGGGCATCTCCGCGGCCGTCAGTTCGATCTTCAGTTCAGGGTCCGTGGTGCGATGTTCAGCGATGATCTCGGCGACCAGCGCGGTGAACGCCTTCCGGAAGGATGCCTCCGTTGAAGGAGGAAGGGTGACCGTGGCCTCGCTTTCCCGCGGGATGGCGTTGCGCAGGCCGCCACCCATGATCCTGGACACGCGCAGACCATGCGTGTTGCCAAGCAGCAGGATACGGCCCATGATCTTGTTCGCATTGCCCAGACCCTTGTGGATGTCCGTGCCCGAGTGGCCACCGCTCAACCCCGTCACCTTCACATGCAGGGCGACATCTCCCGGTGTGGCCGGTTCCTCGCGGTACATGCCGGACGCTGTCACATCCAGTCCGCCGGCGCAGCCGATCGTCAGTTCATTGTCCTCCTCCGTGTCGAGGTTCAACAGGATCCCGGCCGCAAGCAGACCACCCTTCAGCGCGAAGGCGCCCGTCATCCCGGTCTCCTCGTCGATCGTGAAGAGCGCCTCAAGCGGAGGGTGCGGAATGTCCGTGGAGGCCAGCAGTGCCATGATCGCGGCGACCCCGATCCCGTTGTCCGCACCGAGCGTGGTCCCCTCGGCCTTCACCCAATCCCCATCCACCTTCATCCGGATCCCCTCCGTATCGAAGTCGAAGTCGGTGTCGCCGTTCTTCTGATGCACCATATCGAGGTGACTTTGCAGCGCGACAACGGTGGCCTGCTCCTTCCCCTTGGTACCGGGCTTCTTGATGATGACGTTGCCGGCTTGATCCACCATCGTCTCCAGGCCGAGCTTCTCGCCGAAGGACTTCATGAAGGCGATCACGCGTTCCTCCTTTTTGGATGCACGTGGCACGGCGTTCAGGTCCGCGAAGTGGTTCCAGAGGGCTGTCGGTCCAAGGGACCTGATGGCTTCGTTCAAAGTACTGGTGGCGTTGGTGGAAGAGTGGATACCGATCGGCATGTGCTGCAATGTACGGCTCGTGGTCCGGGACGGGTCCCCCCGCATCCGGTGTTCACAAGCGGGCAGAATACCACGATCATGCTATCCGCCAGCGTGCATGAATGTCGGATCTTTGCGCGCAGCGCATGATCACAGAACAACGGATGACCATACGGTTGAACGAATTGCCGACGGACCGCTGGGCCACGGTGTCCGAGGTGGACGTGCCTGCGGACCTGAAGGACCGTGAGATCGTCCTGCGGTTGGTGGAGCTGGGCTTCGTGCCGGATGAGCGGGTGTGTGTGGTCGCCATGGGCATCCCCGGTCGCGAACCGATGGCGGTGCGCGTGGGCGGGTCCACCTTCGCATTGCGCCGCCATGAAGCTTCGTTCGTGCGGGTGAGTCCGATGTAGGGAATGGAGGTCGCTGAACTCGCACCACCGGAACGCATCGCGCTCGTCGGGAATCCGAACAGCGGCAAGACCGCGCTCTTCAACCTGCTCACGGGCAGCCGCCAGAAGGTGGCCAACTACGCAGGCGTCACCGTGGAACGGAAGGAAGGCGTGGTGCACACCATGGAAGGACGCCGGGTATCGGTGCTCGATCTGCCCGGTGCTTACAGTCTGAACGCCATTTCCATGGACGAGGCCATGACGCGTGATGTTGTGACGGGCCATGGTCGCGAGGACCTGCCGGACCTGCTGGTCTGCGTCACGGATGCCTCGAACCTGCGCCTGCACCTGCGCATGGTGCTCGAGGTGCGGCGGCTCGGCCTGCCCATGGTCGTGGTGCTGAACAAGATGGACCGCGCCGAGAAGCTCGGGATCACCATCGACGTGGCCGGTCTGGAGCGCGAACTCGCGCTGCCCGTGCTGACCACGGTGAGCATACACACGCACGGCGCCGATGACCTGCGCGGGTTCCTGGACCAGCGCGTGCTGCCGAGCGTACAGCGGTCGTGGCGTCCCTCCGGCCTGGAACAGGTGCTCGCGACACAGAAGGACGTGCAGCGGATCTACCGTCAGGTGGTCACGGAACCTGCGGTGCAACGCGACCCGAGCGACCGCATCGATCGGATCATGATGCACCCCGTCTGGGGGTTGTTCGTTCTGGTCCTGGTGTTGTTCGTGACCTTCGTGGCTGTGTTCTCGCTGGGCGGATGGCTGTCCGGCCTGGTCGATGACGGTATCGCCGGCCTTGGTGGAATGGTGCAGGAGCGGATGGCCGCCGGACCGCTCCGTGGCTTGCTGGTGGAAGGGGTGATCGGTGGGGTCGGCAGCGTGCTGGTCTTCCTTCCGCAGATCCTGATCCTCTTCCTGTTCATCCTGGCCCTGGAAGCCTCGGGCTACCTGCCGCGTGCGGCCTTTCTGCTGGATCGGCCCATGAGCAAGGCAGGGCTTTCGGGGCGTTCCTTCATTCCGCTACTCTCCAGTTTCGCGTGCGCCATCCCCGGCATCATGGCCACGCGCACGATCGGCAGCTGGCGGGGTCGGCTCACGACCATTCTCATCGCTCCGCTCATGGCGTGCTCGGCACGCATCCCGGTTTACACCCTGTTGATCGCCGCGTTGTTCCCTACGGATCCCATTGCCGCGGCATTGGTGATGGTGGGGCTCTACGTCCTCGGTATCGTGGCCGCGATGACGGTGGCGTGGGTGATCGACCGTACCGACCGTGAACATGCCCAGGCCCCGCTGCTCATGGAGTTGCCACCCTACCAATGGCCGGATCTGCGCAGCCTCATCATCGGGATCCGTGAACGTGCGTTGATCTTCCTCAAGCGCGTGGGCACCGTGATCATGGCCCTCACCGTGATCATGTGGGCGCTCAACGCGACGCCCTCGCCGCGCACCATCAACGGGCAGCCGGTGGATCGCAGCCTTGCCGAGGAACTGGGTCATGCGCTGCAACATGTGTTCGATCCGATCGGCTTCAACGCGGAGATCTCGGTCGCGCTCGTGCCTGGCATGGCCGCGCGGGAAGTGGTGGTGAGTGCGCTCGGCATGGTGTACGCCATGGATGGGGATGCGGACATGGAGGACCGCCTGCAGCAGCGGATCGCCGCGGAGTGGTCGCTGGGTACGAAGCTCTCCTTGCTCATCTGGTTGGTGTTCGCACCGCAATGCCTCAGCACCTTCGTGGTGGTGAAACAGGAGACCCGCTCGTGGAGATACATGTGGATCATGGGCGGTTACCTCTTCGGGCTGGCCTACCTTGCAAGCCTCATCACCTATCAGCTGACACGTTCGATCACCGGTTGATGCAAACGCTCATCACGATCATCCTCGTAACGCTTGCCGCTGGTTACCTGCTGCGCTTGTGGTCGCCTGTTCTGCGCAGCACCGGACGTGGGGCAGCGGCGAAAGGGACCACGGCGTGCACCACGTGCAGCGGTTGTTCCGGTTGCGCCTAGCGCTTCCAGGGCCCATTGCGGCCCACGTGCACGAAGCCTTTCCCGTCGAAGCGGAACAGACCGCCACTGAAGCCGCACCATAGTGTACCGTCCGCAGCTTCCGTCATGCCCTGGAGCCCGAAGCCCGCATTCAGGTCCGGGCGATCGGTGCGGTCATATAGCGTGAAGTCGGTGCCGTCGAACCTGTAGACGCCCGTGCCGGTGGCACCGACCCAGATGGCGCCTTTGCTGTCCTTGAACAGGGTGTACAGGTCGTTGTGGTGCAGGCCGTGCAACTCCGGGAAGCCAGTAAAGCGCTCGCCATCCAGGCGGCAAAGACCACCATCATCGGTCATTCCGGGTTGAAAGGCTTGCATGCAGATCACCCAGATGCGTCCATCATCATCTTCGACCACATCGTTCACGGAGTTGCTGCAGAGCCCATCCTCCTTGGTGTAGTGCGTGAAGTCCTTCCCGTCGTACTTCAGCAGTCCTGCGCCATCCGTTCGGAACCAGAAGTCGCCCTTGCTGTCGTGCAGCGCCAGCGATGCGCGTCCCGGACGTATGGCGTAGACCGTGATCGCTGCGCGGTCGATCGGCAGTGGGAACGGCACGAAGTGCTCACCATCATGGCGCAGGACCTCCCTGGCCGTGGCTGCCCACACGTTCCCATCGCGGTCGGTGTTCACGGCGCTCTCCTCGGACCATTGCTGCGAGAAGACGTTGCCATCGTAGCGCACGAGGCCTGTGCCTTCATGCCCTGCGAACCACATGTCGCCATATCTGTCCTGCGCGATGCTGCTCACCACGTCACCACCAGCACCATCGGCCGGACTGTGGAAGGTGAGCCGTCCGTCCGCCACGTGTGCCACGCCATGGCCCATGGTGCCGAACCAGAGCGTACCCTTGTTGTCGGTGAAGGCATGAACGACATACTGGGCGATGCGTGTCGTGTCGGGTCCGGTATCAGAGGGTGAGGGTCGTGCTGATGAAGAGGCAGCTCCGCAACCGACGAGGAGTGCGTATGCCACGGGGATGATGTGGGATGGTACCATGGTCGATCCACAAGTTACGCGGCCCGTTCCGCCGGCCCGCTCCACACAAGACCTACCTTCAGCCCGATGCGACAGGTGGCAGCTTGGGTCGGACTGGTGATGGCGGTCGCATCGCACGCACAGGAAGCGCCGACATTCGTGGGCTTCTCCGATACACTGTTGTTCAACGACAGCTTACTTTACTCCGCTTTCGGCTACCATGGACCGGCGCCGCTCTTCGTGCAGGCATGGTTCCCCGTTGATCTCGACGCCACGCAGCAGGATCTCACATTCGCCGGGCTGCGTGAACGCTCATTGCCCGTGCCGCTTTCCCGCGTGCATGAGGAGCTCTGCCTGCGGATGGATTCCGCATTCGTCGAGTACTGCGTCCGCTATCCGTTCGGTGGCGATGAGCCGATCGACTACGCACCGCAAGCCATCTGGCAGGTGAAGGACAGCCTTTTCGCACTGCGTACGCACGCACGGCGCAGCGCGTTGCCCGGCGGCAGGCGGTTCCCCGTGATCGTCTATCACCACGGCTCGCAGGGTATGAGCGACGAGAATGTCTGGATGGCCGAATGGTTCGCGGAGAATGGCTTCATCTTCCTCAGCTGCAACTGGCATTGGCCGTTGCATGGCGCGATGTACGGCACGCCCATCACTTGGGAGACCGACAGGAGCGGCATCCGAATGATGCTTCGCTTCGCGCGTGAATTGGGGGACGGCAAGGTCTTCTACATCGGCCACAGTTGGGGTGCGCAGGAAGGTTGGTGCACGTTGCATGAGCCCGGTATGGCCGATGCGTTCGTGAGCCTGGAGACCACCATTGAATGGAAGACCGACACCGCTGAGGTGCGGGACAAATGGCCCAGGGTCTTCGAGGCCATCACTACGCGTAGCTATGGCCTGCCGATCCTGATGGTGGCCGACACCGAGGGAGAGCCGCCATACCAGATGTTCCGAGGGGTAAGAGCGGACATCTCATACCTCGATCCCAAGGAACCGTTCGGACACGAGAGTTACACGAGTGCCTACCTGCTTCGGCGCGCCGTTACAGGCCAGTTCAATGTTCCCGATGCCGATGCCTTGGACGCGCAGTTCGATCTGCACGCTGCCATGCTCGGTGAAGTGCTTGCCTTCCTGCAGGAGCATGCGGGTATGCCTGTCATTCGTCCCGTGCACCGCACAGGCGATCGCTTTCACCGCGCGCGGACACGCGTGCACTGAGCCGAAGCGACCGGTCCCGTGATCTTTTCCCGGCCGTTCTTACCCAACGTCAACGGATCCAGCGGGCGGGGCGCGGAACCTTTGCCCCCATGGAACAGACGAACATGAAAGCAGCGGTCTACACCCGCTATGGAAGCCCGGAGGTCCTGCGCATCGCACACGTCGCACGACCCGAACCCAAGGACAACGAATTGCTCATCCGCATCCACGCAACTACGGTCACCTCCGGGGATGTGCGCCTGCGCAAGGCCGATCCCTTCGTGATGCGTTTCATCTTCGGCCTGTTCACCCCGAAGGCACCGATCCTTGGGCACGAGGTGGCCGGAGTGGTGGAGGCTGTCGGCAGCAAGGTCACCAACTACAAAGTGGGCGACCGTGTCTTCGGAAGCACCGGCATGCGCTCCGGCACGTACGCCGAATACATCTGCATCGCGGAGGATGGTGCCATCGCCCGCACGCCCGATGAAGTGGCGCATGGCGAGGCGGCCACGCTCACCACGGGTTCGCTCACGGCGTTGCACTTCATCCGTGCGGCGGCATTGCAGCGCGGGGAACACATCCTGATCCACGGTGCATCGGGCAGCATCGGCACGGCGGCGGTGCAGGTGGCCAAAGCCATGGGCGCCACCGTCACCGCAGTGTGCAGCACGGCCAATGTGGAGCTCATGCGCACGCTCGGCGCGGACCATGTGATCGACTACAAGAAGCACGACTTCACCAAGAGCACGCACACCTACGACGTGATCTTCAGCACCGTGGGCCAGACCAGCTACGGGGCATCCAAGCACCTTCTTGGAGAGAAGGGCCGCTACATCACCAGCGCCGGTGCCGGATCGGACTATTGGCACATGTTGCGCAGCGGTCTGTTCGGTGGCCGCCGCGTGATCGCGGGTGTGTCGAAGGGAGGGGCCGAGGCCATCGCGCAGGTCCGTGACCTGGTCGGTGCGGGCAAGCTGAAGGCCGTGATCGATCGGCATTATCCGCTCCAGCGCATCGTGGATGCACACCGGTACGTGGACCAAGGCCACAAGCGCGGGAATGTCGTGATCGACGTTGCCGCGTGAACCTTCGCGCATACCTGATGCGGTCGTCCTGCCCGGCTATGCCGAGCGGGACGGCTTCGTCAGGCCCAGGATCAAGGCCAGTGCCAGGACCATGATCACCACCAGACGAACGAGGCTCAGGACTTCCCATGTAGCGGCACGCGCTTGCAGGTCCGGATCGATGGTATCGGCGTAGGGAGTACCGGTGATCGCCATCAGCTCGGGCACGAAGTAGGTGAAGGTCACGATCATCACCACGACATAGCCGACCAGGTTGAAGAGCACGTGGCCACGGCGTGGCCCCTTCCAGCTCATTCCGAGCGTGATGAGGATGAGCACCAGCGTGATGGGATGGATCATCTCCCAGAAAGCGCCCGGGTTTATACCGTACGGGCCCTGGTACATCGCGAGTGATGCCGGCGGTCCGGCGCTCCAGCGGGGGATCACCCCTGCGTGTTCGTATACCGCGCCTCCCACTACAATGGCAAAGGCGAGCGCTGCGAGTGCATGGATGATGTCTTTCACGTTCATGATCTGGGGATTTGGTGGAACGAAAGGACCACGGAAGACCATCGGGCCTTCCGAAGAAAGATCGATCAGCGCGCCGCCTCCTTTTCCAGGATGCGCTTCCGGATGCGGCTCAATGATTCGGGCGTTACGCCGAGGTAGCTGGCCAGCAGGTATTGCGGCACGCGCTGCAGCAGTTCGGGCCGCTTCTCCATCATGTCCAGGTAGCGCTGCTCGGGTGTCCTGGTGATGAAGCCCGCGAGCTTCTCCTGGTGTGCGCCGAAATCGCTTTCCACCGAGACCCTACAGCTGCTCTCCAGGTTCGGGTATTTGCCGAACAATTCACGCTCGGCCGCATAGCTCCACACCACCAGGGTGCAGTCCTCCACGCAGGCCAGGTAGTGGTTGGCGGGTACCTGATTGATGAAGCTGTACAACGAGGCGACCGCCTGTCCTTCGGTGTAGAATTCCGTGGTGCGCAGGTCGCCGTCCACATCGTAGTACATGTGCACGCAGCCCGCGATGCAGAACCACGACTCGGTGGCCACGTCGCCGGCCTTCAGCAGCACGGTCCCCTTCTTGAACCGGCGGATGGGGACGAGCCGGTCCATGTCTCGCGCCTCATCGGGCGAGAGGAGTTCCGACATGCCCGGGAGTTGGGAGGGTTTCATTTCCATGGCCTTCGGTTGAACGGGCAAGGTACGATCCACCGCGTGGGTGGTCTTGTGAACGTGGATGAACGACCTTCGTTCGCACGTGTACCGTACCACATGCGTTCGTTCTTTTCACTGCTCACCACGCTCTTCGTCCTGTCATCGCTCGGCAGCACGATCCACGTCAAGGGCCGCATCACGAATGGCGATGCCCTCAAATTCCAGGGCATCGGAGCGCTCGCGATCCGTTCCCTCGACTGGTTGCAGCCGAACACCGCCCCTGAGGCGGATGGATCCTTTGCAGGGACCGTGGAGTGCAAGCCGGTCCGCACTGCGCATGGCCGGTGGGTCGACATCGAGGTGTTCGCCATCGCCGATCATGCACATCCGCAGCGCAGCATGTTCATCCGGGTGCCGTTCGCGCGGGAAGTGGATCTCGGTGCATTCGCATGGTACCCGTCGCATTTCCGGCTGCGGACGGAGGGCCTTGTCTTCGATACCGCCGTGCCGCGGGACACGTTGATCGGCGAGCCTTTCGGGAACTACCTGATGGTGCGCCCGATCAACCCCGCACCGGGCGAGCGCGTCGAATTGATCTTCGGCTTCATCAGCAGTGGCGAACCCCTGGAGACCGACCACACGCTTGCATGGGACGATCGGGGTGTGGGTCAGGTGGAGTTCACTTTCGGCCAGCGTACCGATACCGCGGTGTACACCGAAAGTTGGAACGAGACCGCTTCGCCGTTCGATCCGGGCGTTCTCCGTGCTGGGTGCTATCGCCTGCACCAGGTGCCCACGCAACAGGAGCACGTTCGCGACCTCGACTTCCTGCTGGGCCGCACCCTCGACATCATCGTCGCGGAACGCACCGGGCCTTGATCACCTCACGGCCAATGGAGCGGCTCGCCCTCGCGAACGGTGGCCAACGCATGGAATTCTGAAAAGCCCTGTCCGGGGCTTGAACTGGCGCGGACGAAGCACAGCCAGTTGCCCTCGGGCGTGCGCACGCGTGCAATGGCCTGCGTGTAGCCACGTGGGTCGATCGCCGTCCAATCCATGCCGGTGAAGGCCGCACCGTAACCGCGGTAGGCGATGTCCAGCTGCCCGGGGAGCCAGCGGAAGCGGTACCGGGCCAGTCCTTGCGCAAGGCTGTCGGGGTGCAGTACGTAGCCTTGCTGCGGCCAGTCCGAGACCAGGTTCCCGCGCTGATCCACGGCATACAACAGGTCCACATGTGCGAGGGTGGCGACCACCATGCGGCAGTTGCCCGTGCTGCTCGGGACGTCTTCGGTGCCTTCACTGAACATCGCCACGCGGAAGTCCGGCCGCTTTGGATCGATGGGGTAGAGGTCGTAACCCGTGAAGGGACAGGTGTCCATTTCCGGAGGACCGGGCTGGGCGATGGTCACGAAGGGCAGGAGCAGGGCGAAGAAGAGGAGGTATCGTAGGCGCATGGTGAAAGATGCTCAAGGACAATGTGATCGGTCATCCGTACACCACGGGGTGGTGGACGTTCGATCGGGGGGCGCTCTGAAGATCGGAGGATCGCATCTATGGCGATGGTACCATGATCGGCTTGTCCATCTCGGTGTACATGACCAGGTCCACATGGATCTCGCCGGCGGGCACCAGGGCCTGCACCTCGAACACGCCCCAGAGCGGCCTGCCGTATGGGGCACTGCGGAAGACCACCGCACCGGTGCCCTCGGGCATGGCCTGCCAACCGATGGGTGCATCCGCACCCTCCGGGATGTGGATCACGCTGTAGAGGTGGTCATAGGTTCCGTGTTCCACCCATCGGAAGTGGCCGGATGCCAGGCCACGCGCAAGTGAATCGGGGGACAGCGTATCCCCGGGCTTCAGGTGAAGCAGCCATTCGAGGCCATTGCCATGATCCACGAAAAGGAATGCCGCTCCTGGGCCGGGGGAAACACCGCGCTCCACCATCGCACCGTTCCCATCGCCTTCAGGATGTACGATGGCCCCGGTGATCAGCACATCCGGCACATCGTCGCCATCGAGGTCCACACCTTCTTCTGGAGGAAGGCCGGGTGGCACCTTGCGTTGCGGGACCTCCCTCCACTCACCGCCGAATGGATCCCGTGCCACGGGAGCGGGTGCGGGTGGATCGCCTTCAGCCCCGTAGCCGTGCGGCACATCGATCACCTCCACCGGCACGACGCGCACGGTGCCGGCAGGCAGGGTGAAGATCACGCGGAACGATGCCAGCCGTGTCTGCGCGCCCAGCGTGCTCCGCAGGACCATCGTGCCCTCGCGCTGTTCGCCCGTGCCCAACCAGATCGCCACTTCCTTGCCGATCCCCGGTCCGAAGGCTTGTTTCAGCACGCGCAATTCGGTGGTCCCATCAGCGGGCGTCCACATCAATTGCTTGAAGCGGAAGCCTGCGGACAAGGCGGCGGTGTCGATGCGTTCGCCTGCATTCCATTCCACCGGTCCGCTGCGGTGGTGCGTGCTGTGCACCAGCAGCGCGGTGCCCGGCAGGGTGCGCACGCATTGCAGGTACCAGCCTTCCAGCCCTTGCGATGGGTCCGCGGTCCGGTCCACCCGGCCTTCGATCAACAGGTCGGCGATGCCATCACCGGTCAGGTCCACCCGCTCCATGCCGCGCATGGGAGGCACCAGGGGCTCATCCGGTGCGGATGCCACCTGGGCAGTGCTCCACATCGCATGCAGCATGAGCCGACCAAGTAGTCCGTATCTCATTTCCAATGCCACGGTGAAAGGTATCGCGCCGGACCATCGGTACACGGCAACGCGGTGATGGTTCGCGCACGGATGATCCTTTTCAATACGATCACGGTACGGTCGCTCATCGGAACTCCTCACCCATGTGCACCAAGGTGTCCAGGGCTGCAGCGAAGGCCGCTTCATCCGTGCGGAAGCGACGATCGGGGGCGATGCCTTCCGGATGTGTGCCACCGGCGCGGTCCATCATCACGGCGTTGGTGATGTTGAGAACAGCGCTGTCCTGCAGGAAGCACATGCGGTTGCCGGTGGTGAAGCCGGCTGTTCGATCACCGAAGAGCAAGGTGCGCGGCCGACCGATGAAGGACATGGCCAAGGCCTCACCGGCACTGCCCGTGTGCTGGCCCACGAGCACCACGACCGGCAACGTGTCGTTGAACACCACCGGCACGGGCACCAATGCGATGTGGCCGGCGCCTTCCGGGTGATCGGCATCGCGGCAATACCACCACGCCTCCTGGTCGCCGCGCGCATCCACATCACGACCCAGCTCGCCGCAGCCCAGCAATGGGCCAAGGCCGGCAAGCATCGGGTAGAGGTTGCCGCCGCTGTTGAGCCGCAGGTCGATGAGCCAACCGTTGGGCGACTGGTCGTGCAGCCGCACAACTGCACGTTGCAGGCTGTCGGCGTAGCGCGTACAGCTCAACGAGTCACCCTTTGTGAAACCATCCACACGGACCAGCGCGATGCGGTTCTTGAGCATGCGGAAGGCGAACGGATACGCCAACGCTGGATCGTCCTCAAGCCTCAGTTGCGCGCGCACGTTACCGGGCGGCAACAGACCGCTGTGCCGGTCGATGCGCCGGGCCATCGCATCCAGGATGGCGTGGCTGTGTGTGCGCGTACTCGTGTCTGTGAGTTGCTGCAACGCCTCCGTGCGCAACGCGTCGCGATCCAGTTGTGCGGCGTGCAACGAGTAGCGATGCAGGGAATCGACGGCCGCCTGAACGTAGGCTACCTCAGGGTGCGACCGATGACAGCCCCAGGTCAGGAGCACGGCAAGAACCGCGGGCCAAGTGGACCAATGGGAGAACGACCAACTCATCGCGGACAAACGTGCTGCCTTCCAGTGGTAAGCCGCCTCAAGTACATCCGCGGAACGTTCCACAGAACGCTATAAGGGCTCTTTCAATTCGCGGTGAAGGCCTTCCAGGGGAAGTACTCCGTGATTGGCGGATCGGGTTCCGAAAAAGGGAGTGCCATGGAGGTGCGCCATGTTTATTTCACGCCGATCGTCGGTATGGCCTGCCGATGGTCGACCTTTGTACCATCAAGTCTCCGGCGATCCTGCCGGGTTCGAACAAGCCCCACATCGGGGCGCATTACACGCAGTTCATGGCAAGTGGTACAGTAAAATTCTTCAACACGGAGAAAGGGTTCGGTTTCATCACCCCGGATGAGGGTGGAAAGGACGTCTTCGTGCACAAGACCGGGACGAACCAGCCCATCTGGGAGGGTGACAAGGTCACCTTCGAGGTGGAGCAAAGTCCCAAAGGACCCAACGCGGTCAATGTGACCAAGGCTTGAGGTCCGTCCTCGCGCAAGAACGCAACGCCCCGGCGCAAGTCGGGGCGTTGTCTTTTCTGACGCAGGTGCGCAACGTCACTACGGCGTTCGGGATGTTGGCGAGCCTCGCTTGGATGCCGGCTTCCGGGAAGGATCCTCAGCTCGCCTTGTGGTAGCGCTGGGCCATCTCCGCAAGGAGCCTTCGTGATGCGTTCTGGATCGCTGTGACCAATGGCTCTGGGGCCTAGGGTTCGAGGTCCGTGGTGAAGTTGGGAGGTTGAGCAGCTCGAGGGGGACGAAATGTGGCCGGCGGCCAAATGGCCAGTGGCTACAGGTTGAAGGCGCTGCGGTGCACGACTTCGGAGCAGTGATCCCTTGGGGGTTAATGGTGCAGGATCACTGAGGATGGGAGACGCTGCGGGGCTTGAAAAGTCCGAAGTGACGGCACCGCCTTCACGCGTGCGTCAAGCGGGTGATGATGGCCTCGTGTGCGGGGTACTGCGCCACCAACTCGGCGCGCTGCGCCAGCTCGAAGTCGGCGAAATCGAAGCCAGGCGATACCGTGCAGCCCACCAAGGCATGGCCCTCAGGGGGGACCACCGTAGCGCCGAACCAATGGCCGGCCGGCACCACGAACTGCGGCACTTCCCCGGCGGCAAAGTCCCGGCCGATCGATACCATGCGGTAGGTGCCGTCCGGTGCGATCATGTGCACCTGCAGGGGATCGCCATCGTAGAAATGCCACATCTCGTCGGACCGGATGCGGTGCAGCGCACTGAAGGCCGCGCCCGTGAGCAGGAAGTAGATGCCCGTGCACCATGCCCGCGGGCCATCGAAGGGCGGGCCCGACTGCACCTCCAACGCGCTGCGGTAGGTCTCGCGGTAATAGCCGCCCTCGGGGTGCGGGGCCAGCCCAAGCCGATCGATCACGCCTTGCATGTCGGTGGTCATGGGACGAAGGTCGTGGACATGAGACAAACGTGCGTCGGTCCTGACATACTGCGGCAATGACCTAACTATGGCCGGTGGACGGGGGACCGGCCAATTGGTCAAGGGCGCAGGGTCCCGAGGAGGGAAGAGCCTGCGGTGGTTAAGCTCATGGCCGACGCATTCTAGAAGATCTTGATTGAATGGCGGTACGTAGGTTTGAGAGCAATGAAATTCTGGTCCGGCGTCACCGACAACGAATGGTTCCCGTTCCTCGCTGCGCGCGGCGGATGAGGTGAACTTCTGGCGTCCATCGCCGGGGCCTTACTTCACTGGTTTGCCAGCGGGCACACCGTTTCTGTTCAAGTTGAAGGCGCCGAACAACCACATTGCCGGTGGTGGCTTCTTCGTACAGTACTCATCGCTTCCGGTGGAAATGGCGTGGGAGGTGTTCGGCGAGAAGAACGGTATGCCCACGTTCCGCGACTTCGACAGGAAGATCCGCGAATACCGGAAGCTGCCGAAGGGACCTCTGGAAATGGGTTGCAATGTGCTCGTGCAGCCGTTCTTCTTTCCGCGGGAACGGTGGATCGAATTGCCAACCTGGCCCAAGTCGGTAGTGCAGGGCAAGACATTCGATACCGATACCACCGAAGGTGCGTGGCTATGGAACGAGGTGCAGCTCCGCTTGCAGGACCATGCCATTCAAGACCTCATGGCCGAACCGGCGGCGGATTATGGCGGACCGCGCTACGGCGAATTCTTCATCACGCGCAGCCGTTTGGGGCAGGGGGCATTCCGCGTGTTGGTGAGCGAAGCCTACTCGAAGCGTTGCGCCATCACGGGCGAGTCGACCTTTCCGGTGCTGGAGGCTGCGCACATACGGCCATACGAGTTGGAAGGGCCGCACAGTATTTCCAACGGCATGCTGCTGCGTTCCGACTTTCACAAGCTCTTTGATTCCGGGCTTGTGACCGTTACGCCCGAGCTGCGGGTGTTGGTTAGCGATCGCATCCGGGAGCAGTACTTCAATGGCAAGGCCTATTACCGCCTGCACGACCAGCCACTGGCCGTGATCCCCAAGCTGGCCAGCCAGCAGCCCGACCCCGAGTTCCTGCGCTGGCACCTAAATGAACGCTTTGTTGGCTAAAATATCCTCCTATGATCAGCGACCAACTGCGCGAAGAACTGCTGGCCTTCCGAAAGGAACGCGACTGGGAGCAGTTCCACAACCTGCGGACCCTGAGCACCAGCATTTCCTTGGAAGCCGCCGAGCTCATGGAGCACACGCAATGGGCCAAGGATGCCGACCTGCCCAACCTGGCCACTGAGCACCGCGATGCCCTGGCCGAGGAGATGGCCGACATTGCCATCCTGCTCACCTACTTGGCCCACGACCTGCGCGTGGACCTTGAAACCGCCGTGCGGCAGAAGCTGGTGAAGAATGCCGCCAAGTACCCGGTGGAGAAGGCGAGGGGTGTGGCGACGAAGTATGACAGGTTGTAGGGCACCTTTGCCTGCAGTATTATCCCAAAACGGGATACCGAAATTGGAGCAATAGTATCGCTCCATCGCAAAGAGCACACATAGTCAAGTCGGGAAACTGCTCCGATCCTTGTTGATTGATGCGCGGGACCGCGCCGGTCTCACCCAAATTGACGTGGCGAGGGCCCTGGACAAGCGCCAGTCATTCGTGTCCAAGTATGAATCGGGCGAACGAAAGCTCGAGGTCGTCGAGTTCGTGCAGGTGTGTCAGGTGCTTGGGCAGAACCCCAAGACGGTCATAGCCCAAATCGAAGAGAAGCTATGAGCCTGACCACGCAAGGTGTGATACAGAAGGCCGCCAAGTATTTGGACGGACTCAAGGGGCATGTGTTCGATGTTCTGGATGTGGCGAAGCCGGTATCACCCCTCGCTGCGGTGAACCTTGCTAAGATCGTTTCCAAGCTGTCACCGATGGTCGGCAATCTGATCGAGTTCAACACCTGCGAGTACCTGAACGACCAGAAAGACTTTAAGAAGCACGGAACTTGGCGAAGGCAAGATCCCGGATTCCCTGACACTGTTTTCGATGGGGCAGTTGTTCCGAAACCGGGACTGGAGGTCAAGGCATGGTTCCCATTATCCACTGAGATCACGGCCCGGTTTAAGGACAGTCAAGAGCATTTCCGGATGGACAATACCTACGTTGCCATGCTCGCATGGCTTCCGGAGTATCTAATATTCGGGAAGCCCCAGATTATTGACATCGTTGTGGTGTCCGGCGCATCGGTCGCCAAGGCGCGGGACGACCACTACCATGACCCACCGGATTATTTGGTCGTTGAACCCGGCAACACATCAGCACGGACCTCCAATCTGCAACAGACCAACACGAACGGTTACAAGTTCCAAGGCACACCCTCAGAATTCAGGAAGGCACAACGCGTTGTGACTGCTTGGGGCAAGAATGCTAGCGCGTACTCTACCTCAGTGAGCAGGCAGACACAGATACGCGCTTTGCTCAGCCAGTTCGACTATCGCTTGGATACGAACTTTGCTAAGATGGATCGCATCGTTCATCCAGATATCGAGGCATTCAAAACAAGAGTCAGCGGAACACAGGTTCACGGACGAAGCGTCGCAGAATGGCGAGTACTACTCAACCGTGGTGATGAGGCGGTGATCATTGACAGCCTCTTGAGACATTTCGACATCCGCGATGTCGGCATCCCGGTCGTCGAATAGCGGCAGCCCCAAACGCTCATCAGGCTTGAAGCGGCCTAAGCCGATCTGGTAGTATGTCGGATCTATTTCTCCGGCGAAGGCTCGCCGTCCTGTCTGCATCGCAGCAACTGAAGCGGAGAAGAGCCCTCCGAACGGTTCCCAGACCACATCGCCCTTTTCTGTCGATGCCTCGATGATCATACGCATCAGGTTCAGAGGCTTTTGGTTCAGATGCGCGGCTTTGCCACTTAGCTCAGGGACGCGAATGCGTTCCTGGCCTTTGAGCGGGTTGCGGTCCCACACGTTCGTGTACCCAATTGGGCAATGGAACTTGGAACGCATCGCAGCCCACTCGTCAACGGTCATTGGCCGCTTTCCGTCGCGAGTGAAGTATGGGCGGCCTTCCGCTTTGCCGTGTTCGTTTGCGTAGCGCGCCATCTTACCGAACATCTCCGGAGGCGGGTAGTACCACAAATGGCCTTGGTCCAAATACTTCCTCACCGCAACGTCCTTCACTTCGCATGCCTCATTGGCCTTCCTTAAGGAAAGTCCAGTGCGCTTCCATTCCCGGTAGAGCCAATGTTGAAGCGTAAGCTCGTCGAGGCGGGCTTCAAAGACGTACTGCACGCACATCTCCGTAACCACCGGGAACCGGCGCATCTTGCCTGTGTTCACGTTACCAGCGATGTGCGCCTTGCCCTTGTTCCAAACATTGGCATTGATATAGCGCCAACCGTACTTGTCAAGGATGGGATGCACAGATGCCCATCCGATCTCTGAGTTCCAGAACCACAGAGTGGTTTGTGCGGTAGCCTTTTTGCTCCATGCGGCCACGTGCGGCTCGTACCATTCCGTGATCCCCGCCTGACCGGCTGTATCGCCATCGAAACCAAGCACACCATACGCTCCGTCCGAAACGATAGTCATTGGCGCTTCCCAATCCGCATAGTGCTCCAGGCTGTTGCCGTGATAGAGGTTCACGCCCTCGCCACGCCAAACCTGTTTGTCCGGTAACGTCTCGAACTTCACGGTGCGCCCACGACCTACCGTGCTCGGTGCTGCGGGGGCTTCACTTCTCTGGACATGCTGGCACTTGTATCGAATGACACGCCGATTTTCTCGTCAACCGGCTTCGCACAATGTAGGGTTGTGACCTTGTTCGGCATCACTGGGTTCTGAAGACTTGTCCACAACGCTACGGGTACTGAGGTCAGGTCCGACATGGGACTTGGCGATGAACCTTTGCAGGCACCAACACCACCGGCGCCGTTGCCGAACGTGTGAAGCGCAAACTGCTGGTCGCGATCTGGTGTAGCGGATTATCTCGAGGAAGCAAGTTTAGGCTCAGGTAGTGCGCCGAACAAAACTGTGCGCCTACCTTCGCCACGAAGCTGTCATAGCGCGGCGGGCCAAAACAGTTGCAGACCTTCAGGCTACCATCCATATGAAAAGAAAGCACAAGTTATCGTTCCTGCTTATCGGGTTGCTGTTGTCAATTGGCTGTGGACAACCTGACAAAGGCAATTCCGAGCCCACTGAGGCCGAAGTGCCCGTCAAGGTTCGCATCGGCTACCTACCCATTGCCGCAGGGCTACCGCTTTTCGTTGCGGTTGATAAGGGGTATTTCAAGGAAGCTGGCTTTGACGTTGAGTTGACGAGATTCGCTTCAAGCAACGACCTCGGAACCGCTGCTACAACTGGGCAAGTGGATGCGTTGATGCCGTTTGCGTTGAACGCGGGATTCGACATCGGAGGTGCTTCTGGCAAGAGGCACAAGCTCTTCGGTCTGAACATCTACTCAGATCAAGCCCCGCACATAGTGGACTATATGGTCGCTCGCCGAGGCAGCGGTATCAAGACGCTCGCTGATCTACGTGGGCGGAAAGTAGCCGGCTTCCCCGGCTCAGTGACCAAGGTCTTCGTAGAGAACATCCTCGAACAGAATGGTGTGAAGCCCGGAGAATACACCTACGTAGCATTGGCACCGCCTGAGTGGTTGGCGGCATTACAGAGCGGCGCCGTGGATGCAGCGTCTGTGATGGAGCCACAAGCGTCAATGATCACGGGTAAGGGAATTGCGACGGTGGTTGTCCCTGGTTTCTTCGCCAAGCTGATGCCTGATGTTCCTTTGTCAGGCCATTGGCTCGCAGCTCAGTTCGTGGAAAGTCGCGATCCCACTGTGTCAGCAAGATTCACTGAAGTCTTTGACAGAGCGGTTGACTACATACGCGCCTACCCAGAGGATGCGAAGCAATCCTACGTTATGCACATCGGCATCGAATCAGGTGCCCTTGCCGCGATTCAACTGAACAACTGGGTGAAGTCCACCGAAATGCAACCAGCAAAAGTCAAGCCTTTTGCTGACCTGCTCTGGAGCAAACACGCCATTCAGGCTGAGGTGGATGTGACGGAGTACATGTTGAGCGGACACTGACACCAGTCGGAAAGGAAATGCTCAGTGTAAGCGCGGTTAGCAAAGCCTATGTGCAGGCCGATGGAAGGACGACCGAAGTTCTAAGGGACGTTTCCCTTACGGCATCAGTTGGGGAGATTGTCGTCATTCGTGGAGCGAACGGATCCGGGAAGAGCACCTTGCTTCGACTCATCTCTGGACTTGAGAAACCCACAGGCGGCAGCGTGACAGTGAATGGCGGGGAACCAGAGAAGGCCGAACTCGGATTCATGTTTCAGGATTACGTCGGCTCGATGCTGCCTTGGATGTCGTTACGCGAGAACGCCACGTTACCTCTCCGGTTGAAGAAGCGTCCGCGGCCAGAAAGAAACTCCGCACTTCAGGAAGCCATCGAGAGCACAGGGTTGACGAACATTCCGTTCAATCACCTCCCGCAAGAGAGCAGTGGTGGCCAGCAGCAGAAAACTGGATTCCTCAGAGCAATACTATCATCAAAGCAATTTGTCATCCTCGACGAACCTTTCTCAAGTCTGGATCGATTGGGTGAGGATTCAATTCGCAACTGGATACAGAGGATGCGTGTTGCGCAAAAGGCACTGGTAGTGCTCGTAGTTCACGACTTGGACGACGCGATCTTCCTCGCTGATCGGATCTATTGTTTGGATGGTTCACCAACTACGGTCAAGGACGTTGTGGCTGTTCCGCTTGCATGGCCCCGTGACCCTTCAATCAGATTGAGCACTGAGTTCCTAGCTATCCGACAGCGCATCTTATCGGCGAGCCTGAACGCAACGACATGAAGCGACACCGATGGTGGCATATCCCACTCGGCGCACCGGCTTTGCTGCTGTTGTGGTATGTTCTAACACGAGATGGGCTGGTCAGTCCCTTCGTGCTCGCCAAGCCAGAATCGGTGGTTTCCGCATTGCTCACTCAAGGGAGGTCATCGTCTTTGTGGGTGGATATTGGCATGACCACCTATCGAGCCTTGAGTGGTCTTATTCTCTCCGCCATATGTGGGATACCTCTTGGCTTGTTCCTTGGTTATGTTGGCAAGGCCTACCGACATGTTGCTTTACCCTTGGACATTATTCGCTCCATCCCATCCGCAACGCTGTTCCCAATCTTCATCCTCGCCTTCGGAATCGGCAATGCTTCCAAAGTGGCCGTGGTCTTCTATGGTTGCTTCTTTCTCGTTGTCATGGCAGCGGTATATGGCGGTCGGGGCACGAGCGATAGACCCAAGCGCATCCTGATGATCCACTCATTGCGTGCGACGCCATTTCAGGTGTTCCGGTATGTGGTCTTGCCCGATGCGCTGCCGAACATTCTCTCTGGCTTGCGCATCGCAGCATCCATTGCCTTTGTCCTCGTGGTCGTCACAGAGATGTTCCTGGGTGCGAACAGCGGTCTAGGAAAGCGATCTACGACATGTATCTGTCTTATCGTATACCTGACTTGTACGCTGCACTGCTACTCCTTGGGATACTTGGTTACTTAGCGAACCTCTCAATCGAAAGATTGACCAAACGGCTTAGCCCAACTTCCGATGTCTGGTCCAAAGCGTGAATACTTTGATCGCAAGGAGTTTTGCATCAGCGGGATTTTGATGCATACAACCGGGCCTTCTGTCCCTTACCTGATGTGCTGCGCCATGTTGGGCGCTTCGTCTCAGAGAATCACGGCGGTGAAATTAAGCACAATTGGCAGAACCCAGAGGATCATAAATGGTATCACCACCTGCACGAGCGTCTACTTTATGAGAGCGATTGGAGCAAGACGCCCCAGCAGGGTTTCGTGCCGAACTTGTCGGTATCAAAACCATCGGTTGCCTCCGGTTTGATCCACCCGAACGGCAAAGAAGCAGGATGTTCCGCATACTTCAAAGACAAGGCATTGGACTGTACACCGATGTGAAAGTCGTTGAGTCGTTGGATGAACTGGTAGAAGTAACCGAGCGCGACGTGCTGCGGGCAAGAACCTAGTAGATGCGATAAATAAAGCACTCATCTATCCCAGTGGCGCCGGTAAGGCCGAGGTCAAGGATAGGAGTTACGCTCAGCAAATCGAGGATTTCATTATCGAGAAACCTCCTATGAAATCGTTGAACTGGTATTCGATACTCCGGAAGCGATGGCGGTAATCAACATGAGCAACCCGACCGAGAACCAGTTGCGTTTGCAGCGGGCCGTTGCGTATTGCCTTGCTCGCAGCTATGATGTAGACGGACGTCAGAGAATGGCGGTCCAAGTTTCGAGCGCGTTCTTACGAGCTGCGCGTAGAAGCGTTGCAGCCGATCGTTGAACAGACCGGCGCATCCATACTTGCGAAGAACCTCTCACAGAGTTCCAGAGGCTTCATTGCCTTGGGTCCAAGAGGGGCCGTCGTGGCTCATGCAAAGCACAAGCCCCACCCACGACTACTCGTGGCCGCGCCAAACACTTCCATCGGCATCCTGCGTGGGCGGCGCTTTATTATGTTACTCGCCAGGACATACGCAGTGATGAGGCCATCAGAAAGATGAGCCACGTCGTTGATGATGTACGTAAGCAGGTTCCGAAGGCGAACGGGGTACTCTCGAGATGGCTGGGGAGGAAAGCGAAAGAGAAACAAGACGCAGAGAAGATGAGCAATCTCGTTCAAGATGCGTCCAACTTGGTCATCGAGGCTAACAGCCTCTATGGCCTGGGTGCTCTCAGACCCGGCGGCATATCTCCTAGATGGTTCGACATTGACCAAGCTCACAGGGGTAGCCGCCGAACAGTGGTTCGGAATCGACTACTTGCGATCAGAATGCCAACGTAAGATGGATACCATGCACCTCCCATGGGAGCATAATCGCGTGAAGTGCCCCCTCCAATTCGCTCGCTATTGAGCGCATGAACACGCTCGTTTGACGTGGTGGTCGTAGGTGGCGGCCCATGTGGTAGCACGCTAGCCGCGCTTCTCGCCCGTGGTGGCAAGTCTGTGTGTGTGGTTGAAAAGGACGACTTCCCTCGATACCATATTGGTGAGTCGCTTATCCCGCAAGTCCTAGATGTCCTAGAAGAGTCAGGTGCTTTGCCTGTGGTTGAGACTCACGGTTTCATCCGCAAAGAAGGCATCTTTCGTTGGGGCCAGAATACAGAGCCTTGGTCGTTCCATTTTGATGAAACGCCAAATCGCTACCGACATCAGTATGCCTATCAGGTCATCAGATCCGAGTTCGACGATCTCCTCTTGGAGCATGCACGCAGTTTAGGGGTTTTCATTTTGAAGGACACACGCGCACTAACCTTGTCGGTCGAAGTATCGGGATAATCGCGAACATGGGGTTCGCACTTTGGTACGGGATCGGATGGTGCCACCAAAGAGTTGCAATCGCGCATTGTCGTGGATTGTTCAGGACAGGATGGGTGGCTTTCCAGCACCAACGGGAACCGCCAGTTTGACCGGTCATTGATGAACGTGGCCGTATTCACCTACTTCACTGGCGTCGACAGGCTATCTGGTCGAGATGCGGGTGCGATTTTTTGCGAAGCGATCGACAAAGGTTGGTTCTGGAACATCCCCCTGCATGATGGGTCGAACAGTATTGGCCTTGTTGTAAGTCAACCACAGTACAACGCGGCGCATGACCCTAAGTCTCTGTTCGCAGAGGCGATCCAGCGTTCTGTACACATTCGGCGATACATCGCCAACTCAAAGCGCATCGAAGATCACCGCGTTATCAGGGACTATTCATACCACTCGAATAGGCTGCATGGTGAAGGATTCCTGATAGCGGGAGACGCTGGGAATTTCATTGACCCCATTTGGTCAACGGGCATCTTCCTGGCCACTACCAGCGCCAAGTTCGCGTCTGAAGCTTTGCTCAAATGGCTTGCCAATGGCTCTATCTCCGAGTTAGAGAGCTATTCCACGAAGGTTCGAAATCTGGTAGGTGTGTACGAGGACTTCGTGAAGTACTCTATTCAAGCATGCACGCGTTGAGGGCTTGTTCAGCAAAGCACAGAGTCTCACCGGCAACTCTGAAATCCCCAGAGATGCATTCATCCAAATTATATCCGGTCGCATTGCCTCCAATATGGGCAAATTGACGTAGCCTAAGAACCGGCAAAATCGTGCAACTACACGCTGCAGCCGCAGAGCAAATGCTCGACCTAAGTGGCGATGCTGTGCAATGCTCTGCACATGGTCGGTAGCCAACCATGCTCTTCGATTTCCTTAGCCCAGACCGTCACCCAAGCCAGTAGTGTCGTTGATGCGACTACTGCCCACAGCGAGTACTTCGCGTAACGAATTGCCTTCAATGCGACTTCACCAGTTTTCTTCGCATTGTCCTTTTTTGCCTCCACGTATTGCCGATAGCCCATGTAGGCTATCACTGCCTCCCCCGACATTATACCAAAATCCTTGTCCGCACGCCTGAGGGTTACGGCACTTCCAGGACTACCGAGCCGCCGAATTGCATATGCGCCCAAATAGGGGTCATGAACTGTTGGTGGAACCAAAGGCGCATCGAATCTTTCTTCTCCTCGTCTTTGAGGTTCCCTATCTCGGCAATCTGCTTAGCTAGGCCCTCAAAGTTCACAGGCGTCATTCCATTCTTGAACCCCAACTCATAAACGCGTATGAATACACTATCGAATTCAAGTGCTTCCGTACCTGGTGTCAATGTAGTGGACATCATGTGGGGTATCTCAACCCCGTGTGAATGTATCAATCATCGTTGTATGAAGTGGATCCGCGTGAGTGGGGGCAGCGGCAGCCTGGGGCCGGAAGGGCTTGCAACCACGAGCAGCGAGGAGCTCCAGGGAGGACCCCGCAGCGCCGTGGGTGCTGGCCCTGACAAGCCGGCTACAGCGGAGCACGCGACCCGAAGCTTTGCGAGGGGCATGCCCACACATCACTTCATCTGCTGTTGGCTTGCCTGCCCACACTCCGGCAAAGCCGCACCATTCACCGCACGAAATCCAACACCGCCGCCGCAAAGAGCCCGGGCTGGAGATGCAATGGTCGTGCCCGGCGTTGGGCAGGATGAGGATGCGCTTGTTGGAAGAGGCGATGGTGTCGTGTATCCAGGGAGCTCCTGCGGCGGTACGTTCACGTCGAACTCGCCACCGATGATGAGCAGGTCCTCGTGCAAAAGCGGGATCTCGGCCTTGATGTCCCAGGCGCGTTCCTGATCGACCAGGTGGTTGATGAAGGCCTGCCGTTGGAGCAGGGTGAGGTAGTAGGGGAAGGGGTTGTTGTCCGAAAGCAGGAGGATGTTGATGACGTCGGCGATGGAGACCGTGATCTCCTCCTCCACGGCGGTGGCGAGCATGTATTCGTACAGCTTGGCGCGCAGGGGTGTGGTGTCGATCACGGGGTGCTGGGCGAGCCAGTCCAGGGCTTCCTGCCAGTACGCCGGATCGGTGCCGTTGGCCAAGTTGTGGGTCGCGATGGTGGCCACGTAGGCCCGCCGGAACTCCCAATGCTCGGGGTCCACGATGCGGGTACCCACGCCACTGGACGCGATGTACTTCTTCACCAGCCCTTCGTGACCGAAGCGGTTCATGAAGCGGTAGGTGAGGAGGGCGCCGAAGCTGTGGCCCATGAGGTGGATCTCGGTGCCGGGGTACCGGGTCTTCAGGACCAGGACGATGGCGCGGATGTCCTGCAGGTATTGCTCCAGGGTGATGGAGCCTTCATCGAAATCCCCCTGTGCGTTGCCGAGGCCCCGCTGGTCGTAGTAGGCGATGGCGACATCGCGTTCCAGGTGCTGCTTCCAGTTGCCGGGATCGAGGATGGACACATCGAGCCCGGTGCCTCCCGGACCGCCGGGGATGTAGAGGATGATCTTCCCGGACGCGGTGTTGCCCCGGACCTTGACGGGAAGCTGGGCGCCCGCCACCTCCACGTGGAAGAACTCGTTGACGTGCTCATTCAACCGGCCTTCCTTGGAACAGGCGGCGAGGACGCAGGCCAGCAGGAGGATCGCAACGTATCGCATGGTTCAGAAGCGTAGTCCGGTCTCGAACAGGAAGTACTTGTTCGGTCCCTGGAAGTAGTTGAACTGGATCTGCACTTTGGGCCGGATGAACCAGGCCTGCGCACCCAGGAAGGGCTTGCGCATGTCGGCACCCCACTCGATGGCGGGGGCGAGCAGGAAGTGGCCATAGCCCACGGCGCTGCGGTAGCGCACGTTGTCCTGGGCATCCACGGCGTAGCTGTTGGCGATGAAGGTGCCGAGGTAGCCGATGCCCAGTGAGACGGTGCGGTAGTGACCGATCCGATGCAACTTGGTGCGCCGCCAGCCGATGCGCCCCTGGCCCCAGCACCCGGTGTGGTAGCGCTTGTGGTAGTAGGCTCCGACGTCCGCACCGACCAGGTAGTCGTGGCGAATGATGCGGCCGTTGGCTTTGTCCTTGGTCGTTCCCCCGAAGGGCAGATCGGCCCCGAGGGCAAGGCCCGGATGCAGGAACATGCCGCCGGAGTAGGCGACCTCGTAGGACAGCGCGTCCGTGAACTGGGCAGGTGAAGCGTACCACAGCAACGCACCGAACAGGAAAAGGATGGGCCGGGTCATCGCGCAAGACTAACGCAGGCGATGCGCGGGACGTGTGGATCCTTCCATCGACCGTGCGGATCGCGACGGACGGTTGGGGCGATGCGGGCGTGAACGATGCGCCGGCTGAAGCATGCGGCCTGATGCGGATGAGCGAAATACGCTGATCGGTGTGCATGCTGTTGAGGAGTTCCATGAGGTCGCGAAGCAGTGGCACATTCTTCAAGGCCAAGGCTTCTGCGCAAGACCTCGCATCATCGGCTAGATGTAAGGATGCACCCTTTCCCCGGCCACAGCGAACACCCGTTCCCCTTCGGCCGGACGCAGGACATGCAGGCCGGTGAATGCCCCGAAGGCGGGCAGTAAAGCGCCTGCCTCGCCAAACAGGAAGCAGGGGAGCACGATGGACTGGCGTGCGGCCCCGCGGATGCGTACCCCGGGATGCACGTGACCCGCGATGTTGTAGTGCACCGCCGTGGATGTGGGATGATGCGTGAAGAGGAACGGGCCCTGCACGCGTTGTGGCTCGCAGTGTACACCGGCTTCGGCATAGCGGTCGGGATGCAGGATATCGTGGTTGCCGGTGACGAGTGTGAAGTGCGTGGCGGAATGTGCGCGCCGCAGGGCGACGAAGGCCTCCCAGCTTCCGTTGTGCCTGCTGTGGAAGAGGTCGCCCAGCAGCAGGACCTCGTGCGGTGCGTAGTGCGCCAGCAAGGCCTGTGCGCGTTGCACGTTGCGCTGCTCCACGGCGCCCGGCACGGCGATGCCGGCCTTGCGGAAGTGCGTGGCCTTGCCCATGTGCATGTCGGCGATGATGAGAACGCGCGCACGCGGCCACCAGAGCGCTTTGGCCGGAAGCAGTTCCAGCCGCTCGCCGCGCACCTGCACCTCGCTCATGTGTATTGGGGGCTCATGCGTTGGATCCGTTCCTCCAGTTTCTCCGAGCTCAGCTTCTCGCGCAGGCGGTCCACCATGATGGGGAAACCGAAGGGTGTGAACCGGTCGCATTCGGTGATCACGATGCGCTGGGTGGCGATGCGCTGCAGGGCGAGCCGCAACCGTCCTTCCTCCAGCTGGAAGGTCATCACCTCCTCGTGGGCCTGGCGCAGGAGCAGGTTGCCGGGATCCATGTCCGTGAAGACATCGAAGAAGAGCCCGGCGTTCGATTGCAGGTGGCGCGTGGGCTGCGCCCTGCCCGGGAAGCCCTTGAAGACGAGCCCGGCGATCTGGGCGATGGCGCGGAAGCGGCGACGTGCCATCTCGGTGGCGTTGAGGCTCGCCTCCAGGTCCTGCCGCAGGTGTGTGGGGCTCAGCAGGTCGCTGTCGAAGGCCGCTTCGATGGGGATCTCGCGGTCGCTCAGCAGTTCGAAGCCGTAGTCGTTCATGGCCAGGCTGAAGGTGATGGGCGTGAGCAGGCTGATGCGGTAGGCGAGCAGCGCGGCCAGGCCCTCGTGCACGGCGCGCCCTTCGAAGGGATAGAGGAAGACATGATGGCCTTCGCGCGAGCGCACCTTCTCCACGAGCAGTTCATCGGCGGCGGGGATGTGTGCGCGTTCCCGTTGCTTCTCGAGCAATGGACGCAGGCACTTGAGCTCCGCCTCGGTGGGCGCCTTCGTTGCGGCGCGTTGCACCACGCGGCGCAGCACCTCGCTCATCTCGCTGCTCAGCGGCATGCGTCCGCCCAGCCAGCTGGGCACGCGCCCCTTGGCCTCATCGGCCTTGCGCACCAAGGCCTCCAGGTCGCGCACCGAGATGAACTCCAGGTTGCGGCCGGCGAACCAGAAGACATCGCCGCGTTTCAACTGACTGATGAACCATTCCTCGACATGCCCGATGTAGCCGCCGCTGATGAACTTGATGCGGATGCTGGCATCGCTGGCGATGGTGCCGATGGACATGCGGTGGCGCAACGCGATGCGGCGGTCGGTGACGCGGAAAAGCCCATCCTCCACGACCACCTTGTGGAACTCGTCGTAGGCGTTCAAGGTGCTGCCGCCGCGGGTGATGAAGTCCAGCACCCAGTTCCATTCCTCCGGGCTGATGCTGCGGAAGCTGAAGGTACCCCTGACCTCCCGGTAGACCTCCTCCTGCCGGAAGCCGTCGCCCACGGCGAGCGTGACGAGGTATTGCGCGAGCACATCGAAGGAACGGATGAAAGGCACGCGTTGTTCAATGCGCTGCTCGGCCATGGCCAGCCGCAGGGCAGCACCTTCCAACAGTTCCAGTGCGTGCGTGGGGACGAAGTGGATGCGGCTGATGGCACCAGGGCGGTGACCACTGCGCCCCGCACGCTGGATGAAGCGCGCCACGTTCTTCGGGCCACCGACCTGCACGATGGTCTCCACCGGACGGAAGTCCACGCCGAGGTCCAGGCTGCTGGTGCAGATGACGGCCTTGAGCCGTTGGTCGTGCAGGGCCTGTTCCACCCAGTCGCGCACCTCCCGGTCCAGTGAGCCGTGGTGCACGGCCATGAGGCCGCTGAGGTCCGGCGCGAGCTCCAGCAGGCGCTGGTACCAGCGTTCGGTGAAGGACCGCGTATTGGTGAAGATGAGCGTGCTTGCGCTGCGACGGATGATGGGCAGCACCTGTTCCACACTGCGCAGGCCGGCGTGGCCCGCCCACGGGAAGTCGAGGATGTCCGGCGGCAGGGTGGTGCTCACCGCGATGCGCTTCTTCACTTCGCCGCGCACGAGTATGCGCGGCCGTTGGGCATCATCCACACCCAGCAGCACGTCCATCGCTTCCTCCAGGTTGCCGATGGTGGCACTGATGCCCCAGGTGCGCAGGTGCGGGCGCAAGGCGCGCAGGCGGGAGAGCGCGAGCTCCATCTGCACCGCGCGCTTGCTGCCCAGCAGCTCGTGCCACTCATCGGCCACCACGCAGCGCAACTGTGCGAAGAGCCGGGTGCTGTCCTTCTGCGCGAGGAGGAGGTGCAGGCTCTCGGGCGTGGTGATGAGCAGCTCGGGCATGTCCTTCCGCTGCTTCGCGCGGGCACTGCTCGTGGTATCGCCGGTGCGCACGGCCACGCGCCAGTCCAGCCCCAGCCCTTCGATGGCGCGCTGTGCGGAGGTTTCGATCTCGCGGGTGAGTGCACGGATGGGCGCGATCCAGATGGCGCGCAGGCCGCGCGTGGGCTTCGCCTGCACGCGCTCGCGCAACTCCTCCAGCAGGATGGGTACGATCAGTGCATAGGTCTTCCCCGTGCCCGTGGGTGCCGTGAGGAGGCCGCTCCTCCCTTCCAGATAGGCGGCCCACGCCGCGCGTTGGAAGCGCTGCGGCTTCCATCCCTTCGCTGCGAACCACGTTGCGGCAGTGGTGATCAGCGCGCGATCACCGGGGACCCGAGGTGTGGGCATGGAGCAGTTCGTGAAGGTCCTCAAGGGTGTTCGCATCGCGCAGGCCCTTGTCCGTACGCCAGCGGCTGATGCGGGGGAAGCGCAGGGCCACACCGCTCTTGTGGCGGGTGCTGCGGTTGATGCCTTCGAAGGCGATCTCGAAGACATGCATGGGCGTGACGCTGCGCACGGGGCCGAACTTCTCGATGGTGTGCTGCTTCACGTAGGCGTCCACCTGCTTCATCTCCCGATCGGTGAGGCCGCTGTAGGCCTTGGTGAAGGGCACCAGCTCATCACCCTTCCACACGGCGAAGGTGAAGTCGGTGAAGAGGTCGGCGCGGCGCCCGTGGCCGCGTTGGGCGTAGAGCAGGACACCGTCGATGGTGAGCGGGTCCACCTTCCACTTCCACCAGTCGCCGCGCTTGCGGCCCACGCGGTACGCCGAGTTGCGGCGCTTGAGCATGATGCCCTCACTGCGCACCTGGCGGGAGCGATCGCGCTCGGCCGCCAGGTCCTTCCAGGTGGCGAACGCAATGAGCGGTGAAAGGCGCAGGACGGGTCGTTCCGCTGCGCTCACCACTTCCTCCAGCAGCGTGCGTCGCTCCTGCATCGGTAGTTCGCGAATGTCCCGGCCCTGGTGCTCCATGATGTCGTAGGCCACGAAGACAACGGGAGCTTCCTTCAAGGCCAGTTGGCTGACATTGGTCCGACCGATGCGCGTCTGCAGGACCTGAAAGGGGAGGGGGAGACCGTCGCGCCAGGGCAGTATCTCGCCATCGAGCACGGTGCCATCGGGCAGGACATCACGCAGCACGTGGTACTCCGGGTATTTGTCCGTCACCAACTCCTCTCCTCTGGACCATACGAACAGTTCGCCACCGCGCACGATGAGCTGTCCGCGGATGCCATCCCACTTGTGCTCGGCCGACCATTCGCCCGGCGCGCCCAGTTCCAACGGCGGCATGTCCAGCGCGTGCGCCAGACAAAATGGATACGGCCGCGAGAGCGCGGCATCACCGGCGTCGTCATTCACCAGGTCGGCGAAGTCGGTGGTCCGCGGGTCCCAGGCGCCCATGAGGCGGTGTGCGAGTTGTTCCTCGGCGATGCCGGTGTGCCTGCCCAGTGCGCGCACCATCAGCTTCTGCGAAACGCCGATGCGGAAGCCGCCGGTGATGAGCTTGTTGAAGATGAATCGGCCGGTCTCGTCCAGCTGGCGCCAGCGTTCCATGACACGCTCGCGCCGTTCCTCCGGGCTCATTCCCTTGAGCGCGATGACGAGCTCGACGTGCTCGGTGAGGGTGCCTGTGTTGCGTTGTGCCTGGCTCGGGACGATGAGCGCAATGGCCTCGCTGAGGTCGCCCACGATGTGGTAGCTCTCATCGAAGAGCCAGAACGGCACGTTCGCCGCATCGGCGGCCCACTGCTTCAGGTCGGTGGTGCTCAGCGAACGGCGCGGGCGGCGGTGGCTGAGCAAGGCGATGGTCCAGAGCTTGTCGTTCTCGGGCGCGGCATCGAAGTATTCGGTGAGCGCCTGCACCTTCTCGTTGGTGCTGTTGGTCGCGTCCATGCGCTCGATGAGGTCGGCGAAGCGCTGCATCAGGAAGGGTCCTCTTCAGCGTTCGCAACAGGGACCACCTCGCCTTTGAATGCGGTGCGTTCGGTATGTGCATCCAGGCCTTGCTCCGCGAGCCAGCGCGCGAAGAGGTCGGTGTAGCCGTGCGTGGCGATGACCCGTTCCGCACCGGTGGCCTTCACCGCGGCATTCAGCGCGGGCCAGTCGGCATGGTCGCTCAAGGCGAAGCCGCGATCCACGGCGCTGCGCCGCCGCCAGCCACGGATGCGCATCCATCCACTGGCGATGCCCGAGCTGTACGGACGGAGCTTGTTGGCCCAGGGCGTGTCCACCGCACTGCCGGGAGCGATGACCAGCGCGCGGGAGATGAGCGACCTGTCCGTGGTGGCCGTGAGTTGCGTGGTCTCCGGCAATGCGATGCCGCTCGCGCGGATCGCCGCATTGCAGCCTTCCACGGCGCCGTGCGTGAGGATGGGACCGATGGACGCATCCACGTTCGCCATGACGCGTTGCGCCTTGCCCAGGGAATATGCGCTGATGACGCTGGCCACGCCTTCGGCGGCATTGGTACGCCACCAGGCGTTGATCGCGTCGAAGATGCGCCGCTGCGGCTCCCAGGTGTACACCGGCAGGCCGAAGGTGCACTCGGTGATGAAGGTGTTGCACCGCACCGGCTCAAAGGCGGGTGTGAGCCCGTCATGTTCCGTCTTGTAGTCACCACTGACCACCCATACCTCGCCCTTGTGCTCCACACGCACCTGTGCCGAGCCGATGACATGCCCTGCCGGGTGGAGGCTGATGCGGACGCCGTTGATGATGCGCTCCTCGCCGTACCGCACACCTTCCACGTTGATGTCCGCACCCAGGCGATGCCGCAACAACAGCACACTGTGCTCGTGACAGAGATAATGCCCCATGCCACTCCGCGCATGATCGCTATGGGCGTGCGTGACGATCGCGCGGTCCACCGGTCGCCACGGATCGATGTACACGCCGGCGGCCGCGCAGAACATGCCTCTATCGGTGAAGGTGATGAGCGCCATGGACCTCAAAGCTCAGGACGGAACAGGCAAAAGCCGCACGTTGCGCCGAATATCCCGGCCGCGCGAACAGCGCATGTGGGGCATTGTTGGCTTGCCCATCCGAGCGGAAGTGCGTGTTGCGAAGTGCGTGCCTGTGTGTCACGCGCCTCCTGGTCCAGCCGGAAGAGCGCTACAGGCGTCGTGTTCAGCGCGGATAAGGGACTTGAAGAAGGACTTGTGTTTGCGCAAGAAATGCCACACGATCAGGTAATCTGTGGAAAGGCGCGGGGAAGATGTTCACAGCGTGGAGCGGCTATCATTGCTGTCGGGGTGCCGCGAATACCCACGAAGCAATGCGGACATGGTGGTCGCGGCATGTGGTGGGCCTAGGGCCGGGGGTTTTCATTCAAGTCACGTTTTGGATCTCATCTCCGGGGTCACCTCCGCTCCAAAACCACCGGGCTGCAGGGCATGCAGGAATAGGATTCGTCACACCGGTGGCTTGTATTGCTCATTTGCATCTTCTAAGTTCGAGCATTGTAAGATCTCCGGGCGATTTACTTTCTACGGTTGGGGAAGAAGCACGTGCGCCCGGCGGCGCCACGGGGCCTAGTGTCGATCTAATTCTTCACCATCGAAGCCATGAGGTGCCAAACGAGAATGGTGGCCAAGGCAACAGTGAAAATTTTATCCTTAAACTCATCCGTCTCTTCAAATCCTTAGGAAAGGTTACCACTATTAGTCCACAAAAATGGAACAACTTCAACACTTCACTATTCCTCGAGCCACATCCGCACCTCCTTCGGCGAGTCCTCCGTCTTCGGCCGCTTCTCCTGATCCAGCTTCTCCCGACACGTGAACTTCACCTGGATCGTTGATCCCGGGTACACCGGCTTCAGGAACCGGCACTCCTCGATGCCGTAGTTCAACAGCACCGGGCCTTTGGGCGGATCCACGAAGAGGCCGGCCGCACGCGAAAGGATGAAGTAGCCGTGCGCCACGCGACCGGTGAAGGGCGTGCCGTCCAGGGCGTTCTCATCCATGTGGGCATAGAAGCGGTCGCCGCTCAGCGCGGCGAAGTCCTCGATGTTCTGCAGGGTGACCAGGTGCTTCTCGGTGAGGAGCGTATCGCCGATGTTCAGCTCTTCGAAGTGCAGCTGGAAGGGATGCTTCTCCGTGATGTGGTAGGTCGCCCCCTGTTGGTATTGCTGCGTAAGCGCGGTGATCATGGTCGGGTGCCCCTGCACGGCGGTGCGTTGCAGGTAGTGCATCACGCCGCGCTTGCCGCCCATCTCCTCGCCGCCGCCCGCGCGGCCCGGGCCGCCGTGCACCAATGTGGCCAGCGGACTGCCGTGGCCGGTGTTCTCCTTCGCCATCTCGCGGTTGAGCACCAGCATGCGGCCGTGGTGGCTGGCCGCGCCCCAGACGAATTGCTGCGCGTACTGTTCGTTGTGCGTGGCGATGGTGGCCACGAGCGAGCCCTTGCCGAGCTTGCTGAGCGCCACGGCATCGTCGAGGTCTTTGTAAGGCATCAGTGTGCTCACCGGACCGAAGGCCTCCACGTTGTGGCTCACCTGGTTCTTCCAGGGATCGTTGTTGCAGAGCAGGATGGGGCTCATGAAGGCGCCCTTCGCGGCGTCGGCACCGGTGACGTTCACGCTGTCCGGATCGCCGAAGACGACTTGCGAGCCCTTCAGCAGTTCGCCGAGCGCGCGCTTCACCTCCTCGCGCTGCGTCTTGCCCGCCAGCGCGCCCATGCGCACACCTTCCGCACGCGGATCGCCGATGACGGTGCTGCCGAGGCGCTTGCCCAAGGCGATCTGCACATCCTCCAGCACGTTCTGCGGCACCATGATGCGCCGCGCGCCGGTGCAGCGCTGACCGCACTTGAGCGTGATCTCGCGCGTGACCTCCTTGATGAAGAGGTCGAACTCCTCGGTGCCGGGGGTGGCATCGGGACCGAGCACGATGGCGTTGAGGCTGTCGGCCTCCATGTTGAAGGGCACGCTCTCTTCGATGATGCGCTTGTGCGCTTTGAGCATGCGGCCCGTGCTGGCGCTGCCGGTGAAGGTCACGACGTCCTGGCTGATGACGTGATCGAGCAGATCGCCCGCACTGCCGACGATGAGCTGCAAAGCGCCTTCGGGCACGATGCCACTGGCGACGATGTCCTCCACCATCGCTGCGGTGAGGTAGCTGGTGACGGTGGCGGGCTTCACCACGGCGGGCACGCCGGCCATCCAGTTCACGGCGATCTTTTCCAGCATGCCCCAGATGGGGAAGTTGAAGGCGTTGATGTGCACGGCCACGCCCTCCTTGGGCACCATGATGTGGTGACCGATGAAGGTGCCGTTCTTGCTGGTCTTGATGGCCTCGCCGTCCACATAGAAGGGCATGTTGCCCAGCGTGCGGCGCAGGCTCGCGTTGGCGAAGAGGTTGCCGATGCCGCCCTCGATGTCCACCCAACTGTCGGGCTTGGTGGCGCCGGTCTTGTAGCTGATGGCGTAGTACTTGTCCTTCTTCTCCATCAGGTGCATCGCGAGGGCCTTCAGCATCCGGCCACGCTCGGGGAAGGTCATCTTGCGCAGGGGCGGTCCGCCGACCTCACGGGCGTAGGTGAGCATGGTTCCGAAGTCGAGGCCTTCAGAAGATGTGGTGGCGACGAGCTCACCGGTGGAGGCGTCAACGAGTTCTGCTTGCTTGCCCGTACCGGCCACCCACTGGCCGGCGATGTAGTTCTTCAATTGCATGGGGGCAAAGTAAGCCCTATGGACACCATTGGACGCGGATGGACGCCGCGTCCACGACAGTCCATCCGTGTCCATGGGCGGCCTCTTGAGGATCTCGCTTTGGGCGTGCCCCGGCTCAAAAGCAGCCGGGTCGCGCTATCCGCAGTAGTCCGCACTCGTCGTTCCTCCTCGCTTGCGGGCTACTTGCTCCTATCGCTCACGCGGGCCTTACCGCACGATCACCTTGCCTCGTGCGACCGGTCCATCTTCCGAGCGGATCACCCAGAAATGCGGACCGGCAGGGCAGGCGATCCGTGCAGTACTGACCAGCGGACTGTCCAGCACCAACCTGCCTTGCGCGTCGAAGAGTTCCAGTTGTGCGCCAGCATTTGCCCCCGAGACCTGGATGTATCCTGGTTCCGTGGAAGTCACTCGGTACGCGGCCAGTGGGTCCTGCTCATCCAACCCCACGGTGAGGGTGAAGGGGAAGGTGAGGTTCGCGGTGTCGCTGTTGCCACAAGGGTCCGTGTAAACGTGTGTGACGTAGTAGGTTCCCGAGGCCGTGAAGGTGAAGGTGGCCGTGGCGGTGGTGAATGTCTCGCCATTGCTGCACGTCCACAGGTGCGTACCCTGGCCGTTGTGGATGAGCGTGATGTAGTTCGGGCCATCGCTGTAGCCATCCAGCAGCGCGCTCGGTGTGCGGATCACATCGAGGTTCCAGGTCTCGGGCTCATCCAACACCGTGGCGCTGGCGATGCCCCGCAGGATGGCCGCGGTCCCTGCATCCAGCGAGGCGTTGAAGGTGGCATCCACGCAGCTCTCCTGGAAGAGCGTGCAATAGAACACGCAGGCCGCCAGGTAGGTGCCTGCCACGGAGGGGTGGGAACCATCGTCCACATACAGATCGATGAGCGGCTGCGTGTCGCGCACCTGTTTCCATGCGGCGCCCACGGGTGCAGTGTATGCATCGTACCAGTTGGCCAGGTACACGTAGTTGTCGCGCAGGGCCTGCTGCATGCCGTCGTAGGTGCACATGAACGGGTATGCGCCACAGTTCTGGGCATCGCCGTTCTCCCTTCCCCACGTCATGTACAGCACAGGAATGGTGCATTCGAAATTGTCCTCCATGTCCTCGAGCAAGCTGGTGAAGCCCAGTTCGGTGGTGGTGATCGCGGCGGGCAACGCGCCCAGCTGGCTCTGTTCCTGCATCACCATGTAGTCCCAGGGCCGGGACGCGATGGCGGTGAGCGTGGGCGCATAGGTGGAATGCTGGAACAGGGTGTAGCCCCCAGGCGCGGAGCTGCCGACCACAACGGTGTCCCCCAACGAGTGCGCCAGTTGCCGGAAGGTGTTCGGCAGGTCGTTCACATAGGTGTAGCTATTGCCGATGAAGAGGACCGAGGTCTGCTGTGCATGCAGGGTGGACTGCCCCAGAGTGCAAAGAAGGAACAGGATGAAGGCCTTGCGCATGACGACAGGACGTTTTGGACCCATTGAATGACGCCTGTGCCGAACGACGCAAGCACCTGACGGAAGGTACGCTACTTCATCCGCGCACGCTGTTGGTGGACCGATCCGAGGGCCGCGACCCTATCTTCAGGCTTTCACAAGGTGCAACGTCCATGAAGATCCAGGCCCGCCAAGGATCGATATCCACGCATTTCCCATGAGAACTACCGTTACGCTTCCGGTCCTATTCCTGACCATCCTCTGCGCTGCGCAGCACGACTACCGCTTGAACACCGACGTGGCGATCCGCGGTCACCAACTGGCGCGCAGTGATGCCGGTGACCTGTATACCGTGGTCGAACGGCGTTATGGGAACGACTCCACCACGGTGGAAGTGCGTCCCGGTGGTCCGCCGGGCGTGCAGCCGGGTCATGCCTTTCGGTTGCAGTTCCCGGTGACCTGGGTGAACAGTGCGGCGGCGCTGGATGATGGAGTGCTTGTCGCCGGCACGAACCGTTCGGCGCTCGTGCAGCCCTGCCTGTTCAAGGCCGGAGCGGATGGGGCCATGGAGTGGTACCATCACTTCGATGACCTCGCGCACGGGCAGGATCAACTCGTTGAATTGATCACCGCTGGTGATGCCTTCGCAGTGTACAGCTATCCGGGTGGCACGTACAGGGATGGGGTGTACCGGATCAACGGCACCAGTGCGGGACCGACCGATGCGGTGCATGTGAGCACCGGTGGCCACGAGTTCAGGGTATCCGCTGCTGCGGCCACGAATGGCGCGGAGCATCTGGTGGGTGGTAGCATATATCCCATGGGCAGCCAGAACACGAAGGATGTGTTGCTGATGCGGACCGATCCGAACGGTGCAAGCTGGATGAGGTCCTACGACATGGGGTCCAGTGCGCCGATCGCGCAGAGCGAATCGGTGGGCGACATCATCCGGCTTGTCGATGGGAACCACCTGGTGATCGGCACATACAGCGACAACAGCAACGTGTTGCAGGGCTTCCTGATGAAAGTGGATGGGGATGGTACCGTGCTGTGGTGCAAGCGGTACACGAATGGAAATGGTGGTCTGTTGTTGAGCAGTGCTTACGAATATCCGGATGGGACCCTGGCGGTCAGCGGCGGGAATTCCGCGCTGCAGGGCATGCTCCTGTTCGTGGATGCGAGTGGCGGTTCACCCAGTACGCAGACCTACAACAATACGGGCAGCAGCGCCACCAGCTTGTTGTCCACCTTCACCCTGGCCGATGAGGTTCGCTTGCGTGCGGGTACCGGTGGCCAGTTGCTCTTCGATGCGCAATGCGACATGGTGCAGGGTCCGGTGGTGATCGCCACGGATCACGATCCGGTGGTGACCACGGTCGGCTTCAGTGCAGAGGTGGTCGTGCCCGGCACGTGGGACCCCACGTATCAGGAGCGCAGCACGGTGATGGAGTGGGAGGTGAGCTGCCTTACAGAGCGCATCGGTGAACAGGAAGGTGCCGCTCCGTTGGTCGCATACCCGGTGCCCACGAATGGTGCGGTGCGGCTTGCTGGCGATGTGCGCAATGGTGATGCGGTGGAGGTCCGGAGCATGCTGGGCAGGGTGGTCCGACGTACGCGTTACATGGGCCAAGTCGACCTGTCCGCATTGCCTGCCGGTGCGTACGTGCTCATCAATGAGCGCACGGGCATGCGGGTACGTGTGGTGCGGGATCAGCATTGACCACCCATGGGACACCCCGCGCCCGTTGAATGGACGCGGGGTGCACCAACTTGGATCGTGCACTACGATGGCCCTACGGGTGGCTCGTGGTTCGGTACGATGTTCTCCACGGGCCTCGTGGACTTCAGATAGGCGAAGATCGCCCTGGCATCCGCAGGGTCGATGTTGGCAAGGTTCTGCCAGGGCATGGGCGGCAGCATGGGGCGCGATCCCTCGAGCCCTTTGAAAAGGCCCTTCGTCAGTGCCCTCATGAACTGCTCCTCGCTCCACGTACCGATACCGGTATCATCGCTGGTAAGGTTGGCCGCATAGGAGGTTCCCCATGGTCCTACGAAGGCCGTAACGCCCATTGACATCAGCACCCATCCATCCGCGTTGGCCGGTTTCGGTGGCAGCGGGGTACCGGCCAGGTGCCCGGCCAGGATGTGGTCCGGATCGGGCACAGGGCCCTGTGGTCCCATGATCTTGGGCGTGTGGCAATCGTGGCAGCCCATGACCTGCACCAGGTATTCGCCGCGGGCCACCAGGTCGGCGGGCGCAGTGGGTCCATTGGCATCGGTCAGCGGTTCCGGTGTGTGGGGTGCACATGATTGGAAGGATACGACCAGTGCGGGAAAGAGCAGGATGGCATATCGTTTCATCTGTTCGGTGGTGGTTTGTGATCGATCAGTGCTTGGTGAATCGGGCGAAGCGACGCTCGCCAGCGGGACTGATGAGGGAAAGTTGGTACATGCCGCTGTGCAGCGCGCGGAGATCGATCGGCGCGCTGTCCGCGGTCACGGGTTCATCGCGAACCATCCGACCACGCGCATCCGTGATGGTCGCTCGGAGCCCATGGCCCATATCGGGGGGTACCTCGAAGCGCAGCTCATCCGTGGCAGGGTTCGGGAAGACATGAAGTCCATCCTCGACCTCCGCGATGGCGGCAACGTCCGTGGAAAGCGAGCCGACCCAGCGGCTGAACTGCACTGTCTGGGTATTCCCGAGCACTGCCACGGAACTGGTCACAAGCTGGGCGATGGGATATTGGTTGCCCGGCGTCAGATAGATGTAGCTGTCGTAGGTGTAGTTCATCGTGAACAGGTCCATGACATCCTGGCCGGTATTCACCCAATGTACGCGCAGTACGTTCGGGATGGTGCCGAATGGCATGACCAGTGTGCCGTAGCCATCGGCCGTGGCGGTCACAGTGCCACTGCGATCCACATGGATATCCTCCAGGTCGAAGGCCCCGACCTCGGTATCGGTCCAGGTGCTGCCGAAGGAGCACGGGAAGGAAAGGTGACGCCCCATTTGTGAGTAGGTGATCAGGGTGCCTTCACCGTCATCGCTTCCTGCGAACTGGATGCCGGTTGGCGTCGAGCGGAAATACGTGATGACGCCGCCATCGTCCTCCGCGTAGGTGGCATTCGGAAAGAGGTTCCCGTTCGGGGTCGAGGCCACAGGGAGGATCCGCACCAGGCTGGTGCTGTCCGTTGTTAGTCCGCTGAGGTCCCAGGTCTGCTGCGCCCCCGGCGCTCCAGGCGATACATGGTCGCCGTAGCGCATGGTGTAAGTGGCGCCGATCACCGGTGCATTGCTGTCATGGGTAAGGACGGGTTGCGCCTGCGCACCGAGTGCGGCGATCCCTGCCAACAGGAGAGTAATGGTCGTTTTCACGTTATTGTGGTTTGAAGCATGGGACGAGGCCGGATCCCGGATGTTACAGGTGGACCGGTTGGATCTGATGAGTGGCAATGGGTGTGGATGATCGGACGATCGCATGGATGCACGCAGCGTGGATCGATGGAAGGGAACTGCGGCACTGCCTACCCATCACCACACGATCGTGGACCTGTGACCACAGCAAGGTGTAAGGTGCCGGGGATGCAAGCGACCGAACGGAGCGACCGCGGGCAGTGATGCGTCCGGCCCCGGAATTGGAAGGGAACGAGCGAATGCTCCCCAAGACCGAACGAATGGCTGTAAGAGAAGGAACTGAGATCATTGAACAGCAGGAGGAGAGACACCTGGCACATGTGGAACGGTACGCATCGGTGCGTGCACGAACGATGCGCATCTGCGCACCGCTCTCCACAGAGGATCACGTGGTGCAACCCATCGTGGACGTCAGTCCGCCGAAGTGGCATCTGGGGCATACCACGTGGTTCTTCGAACAGTTCATCCTGAGCGCGCTTCCCGGTTACAAGGTCTTCAGTGCGGACATGGCCTACCTCTTCAATAGCTACTATGAGGTGGTCGGAAAGCGTGTGCTCCGGGCCGATCGGGGCAACATGACGCGGCCCACCTTGGAGGAGGTGCATGCCTACCGTGCCCATGTGGATGCCCATATGGAGCGTTTCCTCGCGGATGGTCCCAGTGAACGCATGCTGCACGTCCTGGCACTTGGCTTGAACCACGAGGAGCAGCACCAGGAGTTATTGGTCACGGACCTGAAGTACATCCTCGGACACAACCCACTGTTCCCGGTGTACGGCACATTCAATGAAGGAAGCACGGAACCGACCACAGGTGGGTTCATCCCCATCCAGGGAGGCTTGCATCGGATCGGTTTCGAGGGTGAGGGATTCAGCTTCGACAATGAGCATGGGCGCCACATGGTGCACCTGGAGGACTTCACCATATGCGATCGCCTGGTGACGAATGGCGAGTACATGGCGTTCATGGAAGCGGGAGGCTACGAGGACTTCAATTGCTGGCACGCAGAGGGATGGCAGTGGGTGCAGGACAGCAATGTGAAGGCGCCCCTGTACTGGCACCGCATCGATGGCGATTGGTATCACTACACATTGCAAGGACTCAAGCCGGTCGATCCCGAAATGCCACTTGCGCATATCTCGTTCTTCGAGGCCTTCGCTTTCGCAGAGTGGAAAGGCATGCGTCTGCCAACGGAGGCGGAATGGGAGGTGGCCAACGCGCATTTCGAGTGGGGCCAGCGTTGGGAGTGGACACACAGCGCCTACCTGCCGTATCCCGGGTACACGCGCGTACCGGGTGCCTTGGGTGAGTACAACGGCAAATTCATGGTGAACCAGATGGTGCTGCGCGGTGCTTCGGTGGCAACGGCACCGGGACATTCGCGGGCCACCTACAGGAACTTCTTCCACCCGCACTTGCGGTGGCAATACACCGGGCTTCGGCTCGTGCAACGATGAGGACGAGCATTGAGGTGGGAACGGACGAGGCGACGGCAGCATTCCGGCGCGATGTGATCGAAGGGTTGACGCAGGTTCCGAAACGGATCGGATCCCGCTACTTCTACGATGCGGAAGGCGATCGGCTGTTCCAGGCGATCATGGCCTCCCCGGATTATTATGTGACAAGAGCGGAGGAGGAGATCCTGCGCGACCAGACCGACGCCGTCCTGGAAGCACTGGTGAACGGACACGCGCGCTTCTCGTTGTTCGAGCTCGGTGCCGGTGATGGGACGAAGACCAAGCATCTTTTGCGCCGGGCCCTCGATCAGGGGCGTGACCCGCTGTACCGCCCGATCGATATCTCAGAGCACGTGCTCGATGAGTTGGGCACCGCATTGAAGAAGGAGTTGCCGACCCTGCGTTTCCAGGCGGAACAGGGCGAGTATTTCGAAGCGATACGACGCACCTTCACCGATCCTGGTGAGGCGAAAGCGGTGATCTTTCTCGGGTCCAACATCGGCAACCTGACAAGGGAGCGGGCCATCGAACTCCTCAAGGGGGTCGGTGATCACCTTGGCCCGAACGACCGCTTCCTCGTTGGCTTCGATCGCAAGAAGGATCCAGCGATCATACTGCGGGCGTACAACGACCGCGCAGGGATCACGCGGGACTTCAACCTGAACCTGCTGCGGCGGATGAACAGGGAGTTGGGCACCGACTTCGACCTGGATGGCTTCGTTCACGCGCCTGTATACTGCCCGGCCACGGGGCGTGCGCTCAGTTACATCGTGAGCACACGGGACCAGGTGGTGCACATGCCCGGGGTCGATGCCCCGATCGCTTTCAAGGCATGGGAGGCGTTGCACACGGAGATCAGCCAGAAGTACGACCGGACCATGATCGAGGATCTCGCACACCATGCGGGCCTGCGGATCACGGCCACATTCACGGATGACAAGGGGTACTTCACCGATGTGGTGTTCGCCCCGAATAACGGAAGGACATGAAAGCGATCTGGAACGGCGTCGTCCTCGCGGAAAGCGATGACACCATCATTGTCGAAGGGAACCATTATTTCCCGGCGAGCTCGATCAACAGTGCGCATTTCGTGCAAAGCGATACGCACACCACCTGTCCATGGAAAGGCGTGGCCTCGTATTACAGCCTGTCCGTTGGTGGCAAGGAGAACAAAGATGCCGCGTGGTATTATCCGGATGCGCGGCCGATGGCCAGGAACATCGAGGGGCGCGTGGCGTTCTGGAAAGGGGTGGAGGTGACGAAATAGCGCTAGTCCGCGTGCCAGGCCTCCACCAGGCGCTCGATGTCCGCAGCGGTGTTGTAGAAATGGATGCCGACGCGGATGCCTGCACCGCGCAATGCCACCCGGATCCCCTGTCGGGCCAGGGAGTTCACCTTCGCTTCATCGCCCGCAAGCAACAGGATGCCCGCGCGTTGGTCCGGTGAACGGCCATTGAGGACGGTGATGCCCGCCTCGTCGCACTTCGCGACGGCCCGGGTGCACAGCGCGTTAACATATGCTGCGATCCGTGGCGTACCCAACCTGCCGATGCGCTCAAGCGCATGCTTCGCTCGTGTGAATGCGACCGGGTCCCGATGCCCCGCGTTGAGGTATGCGATCGGGTCGACCCCGTTGCGTTCTTCAAGCTCGGCGCGGATCACCGGTGACAGGTGGACGAAGCCATTGCCGAACCCGGCCAGCGGCCATTTGTACCCGCTGCCACAGAGGATGTCGATGCCGGTACGTTCGGCATCGATCGGCACCGCGCACCACGATTGGGTGATGTCGATCATCGACCAGGCACCGAACGCACGACACAGGCCTGCGATCGCATCCAGGTCCACACGGTATCCGGTGAGCCATTGCACGTGGCCGATCGCCACCAGCTGCGGGCGCTCACGCTCCATCGTCGCGCCCAACGCTTCCATGTCGATCGAGCCATCCGCTTGCGGACGCACGAACACGCGGTGGGAACCGGGAAGTGCGAACGGGGCGTGCAGCGTCGGGTAGTCGTCGCCGATCAGCAGCACCTTCGCGCGGTGTCGGGTCAGTTGTGCAAGCAGGCCCATGCCCACGGAGCAGTTGGGGACGAGCGCGGTGCCTTGCGCGGTGCCACCGATGCTTGCCGCCACTTCACGGGCCACCGCATCCATGCCACCGGTCATCCAATGGAGGAAACGCGCGGAACCCTCGTGCACCAAGCGCTTTTCCTCCTCCTGTGCGGCCTCCATCGTGGAACGGGCCACCAGGCCGCAGGAGGAGGTGTCCAGGTAGGTGCATGTTCCCAAACCCGGGTACGCGTGCCGAATGACGGTCGGGTCCTGCAATGGATCGCTCTGGTCCATGGTGCGAAGATCGCATGTGGTGCCATTACCTTCCGCCGGATGAAACAGCGCGTTATCGCAACCCTGCGCCGATCGCTTGCGGAACGCATCCGGCAGACGCAGGACGCCATTGACACTACCCGTTCAGCGCGTGATACGGAGGACAGGAGTACGGCCGGTGACAAGCACGAAGTGGGCCGCGCGATGGCCCAGATCGAAATGGATCGGCTGGAGATGCAACGCACGCAGAACGAAGCGTTACTCCGGGAGTTGGAACGGGTTCCCGTAGAACGCACGTTCGATCGAGTAGCATTCGGCGCGTTGGTCAGCACGGATGCAGAGCGCTATTTCCTGTGCATCGGGCTCGGTCGCGTTCCGGTCGATGGGGCATCCGTACTCGCGATATCGCCCGCTTCACCGATCGGTCGGTCGCTCTTGGGGAAACGGGTCGGAGATACCATCGCGTGGAACGGTGGCACGTTCCGGATCGATCGTATCGAGTGACCTCACTCCTTCACGAATCGACCGGTGAAGGTCCTTCCTCCCGCCTGGGCCACGTACGTGTAGATGCCGGCAGGGGCACCGGGCAGTGCGATGGAAATGCCTCCGATGAAGGTGACGTTCCGATGCAGGACGTGTCTTCCCGTCGCATCAAGTATCCGCAGCTCGACCGGTGAGGAACGTGGCACGTTCAGCAGCAGAGTGGCCTGATCGTGCATCGGCGAAGGGAAGAACCGTTGATCGCTTTTCGTGAGCTGGTCGAACACCACGCTCATGACCGAGCTGTGGCCTTGCACACCGAGTTCGATGCGGTACCGGACCTCCGTGAACTCCGGCGGGTCATTGTCGATCCAATGATACTCTACGGGCACGCTGCCATCGCCGCAGATCCCACTGATGCGATGAACCGCCACGAACGTGATGCCATCCGTGGACCGCTCCACCTGCTGACCATCGCAGGTGCTGCCGCCACGGATCGTCCAATCCACCGCGATGGCACCATCCAGCTCCGTGAGCGCGTAATGGCTGATGATGGGATGCTCCTGACCCTGTGCGGACAGCAACGCCATCACGAATGCGGCTGTGAGAGCTGCTCTCATCCCATGAAGGTACGGATCGCGGATCTCGCGGAGCTAGGGAAAGCTCTTCACTGTTCGGGTTCCGGAAGGTGCGCGCACGACCAGGAGATAGGGTGCACGCGCACCGCGCTCGAGCGGCACATCCACACCGTGCCGGCCATTGGCGTCGATCCGGCTGATGCACCGTCCGGAAAGGTCGAGCAGGTCGATGGTGAACATGGGCTCGGTGGAACGCACGACAATGGAGGCATCGGTGCGCCAGGTGCGCAGCATGGGGCGCTCAGGGGGCACCATGCCGGTGGTGATGTCCGTTACCGTGGTCGACACCGTGTTCGTCACCACCGGTGGGTTGTGATCGAAGAAGATCTCCGCGGTGTTCGTGATCACATCGTTCACCTGCACCCCTGCCGCCGGTGCGATGCGATACCGGACGAAGCCCTGGCTGCCGAGTTGGTCCGAACTGCTGTCCGGCAGATCGATGCCATCGAAACGGAACACGGCGGAACGACCGGTGATCATGGCCTCCCAGGCATGGCTGGCACCGACCACCTCGAAGGTGGCTAGGTCGAGCAAGGGGTCGATCTCATCCTCGATGCGCACGTTCAGGGCCACATCGTTCCCGGTGTTCTGGAACCTCACCACATAATCGAGTCGCGTACCGTCAAGCACCTCTGCGTGTGGAAGGTCGCCTTCTGGAAAGACCATCTTATCATTCGGGTCGAAGCTCCCGGTGATGACGCGTTCCAGGCTCGCGGCATCATTCGTCGCCATGTCGTCGGACGGATCCGCAGGTATGGTGGCCGTGTAAACCAGCACATCGCCCAGCATCGCTGACACGGGGATCGACAGTGTGGCGGTGAGGGTGCTGCTTGCGAAGGGCGGCAGTGCAGGTAGCGACCACTCCACCGTATTGCCGACCTGCGCGGATGCGGATGGCGTGCTGCCGACGAACGAAAGCGATGCATCGAAGGTCAGCACAGCTGTTCCGTCCAGGGTCGTGTTGCCCCTGTTGGTACAGGTGATCGATACCTGGGTGTTCATTCCGTTGCGATGCGGACCCATCCCGGTGATCTCGACCCCCAGGTCGTTGAAGATCCCCACGGGTCCAAGGCCGATGTCCATGCCGGATGCGTTCGGCGGGACCGCCACGGCATCACCGGCGTTCGGCGGGCAGGTGATGGACCAGATGGGCGGCAGGCCGGGGATCCCGACCGAGTATTGTCCGTTGGTCACATGGGCGGTGTAGAGCCCATTCGCTCCGGTGGATGTCGTTTGCGGACCCGGCCCCATGGCCTCGACGAACATCCCCGTGACCGACTGATCACCGGTGGTGAAGGAGCAGGAATTGTCCGCATCGACATAGACCCGGCCTGTGATGGTGTTCGCACCGCAGGTGTTGGGTACGTTCACGATCAACGATGAGATGCAGTATGCGCATGCCCCGGTAGGGATGAGCAGGAATTCGTTCGGCCCGGAAGGCATGCCGGTCAGCGTGATGGTCGGCCCGGTGATGGTCCCGATCACCTCCGCTGGGGAATTCAATGTGACGAGCACATCACCGCACCCTCCGGCGATGTTCACGTCGTTCAGGGTGATCACGTTGTTCGAGCAATCCAACGGGTCGGGTGCCACCGTAGCTGTGGCGGAGATCGCCTCACCGGTCATGATCCAATACTCCGGGCTCCATTGCGTGCACCCCAGGGCATCAATGGCCTGCACCGTTACCGAGGCCCCGCCCTGAAGGGACCACACCGGCAGTGAAGGACCTGTGCCCACGGGGTTGCCCTGGGCATACCAGGTGAATTCGTATGGTGGCGTGCCACCGCTCACGTTCACGATCAGGTCGAAGCCGGGAATGACGCAGTTTCCGGTCTGCTCGATGTTGAACACATGGTCGCATTGTGCCATCCCGGCGGTGGAAAGAAACACCAGCAAAAGCCCATGAATCGGACGGATCATCTTGGTGGAGGTCTGTGGAAAGGACGGAACGACCACGTTGTGGTTGCGTGCAAGCCTCAGATGATCAACCGCACCCCGCCGAGGTCCGCCACGCGATACGGGAACCGGTCGCCAGGGGAACCGATGAACATGAAGTTCGTGGGGATGTTCCATTTGCGGCTCAATTGATCGACCATTTGCGGACCGAACACCCCGTGCAACTGAACGAACTCGATGTGGATCTCCGGATACGCGCGGTCCAGGACGTCCAGGTCGTTCAGGAATCCGTCCGGGATGTCGTTCCCTTCACGCTGTACGGTCACGATCTTCAGCTTCTTGGTGATCTCGTTCTCCTGCACATAGATCATCACCTTGTTGATCACCGAGATATCGTCCCCTTTGGTGAAGTAGACGAACTCCTGTTGGGTAAGCTGCCGGATGGTGCGGGAAAGGCGGAGACGGCTCAACGCGGCCAGGTGTTGCAATGAATCCAGGAAGCTGGAGACGACCACCATCAGATACTCCAGGATCACGTTCCGCTTCAGGAAGACGTAAGTGATCAACACCGTGGGAATGAAGTATTGCAGGAAGACCACGAGTAGTTCCGGGCGCAGCCTCACGTTGCCGTACAAGGCCACAAGCACGGCAAGCAGCGCCAGTGCCACCACGAACGGCGGTGCGGATTCCGGCCGCGGCAGTCGGGACCGCGTGATCTTCAGCAGGAAGTTGCCATAGGCGAAGAAGGCCATCACCGTGAGGAACGAGATGGTGTATACCCCGGCGAGCGCCCCGATGTCCCCTTCGGTGATGAGCAGCACCGACACGCACATGATGAAGAAGACCATGAGGATGCGCGGGGAGCTTCCACTTTTCGTCTCCTTCAACAGCACCTGCGGCAATACGCGGTCCAGGGTCATTCGACGCATGAGGCCGCTTACGCCGACGAAGCTGGTGAGCACCGCACCGCACAGGACGAGCACCGCATCGATGGAGATCACCGTGGCGAGCCAGGAGCCACCGATCTCAAGTCCCATGAACGACAGGAGTGCCTCCTGGTTCTCGCCCACCACGCTCACCGGAAGCACCATCACGGTGAGCAAGGCCATCAACGGGTTGATGATCGTGACCGCCAGCCACATGTTACGAAGGGTCTTGCGGAAGACCCCCTGGTCCTGTTCCTCCACGAAGTTGGCCGAGCTCTCGAAACCGCTCACCCCGAGCATGGCCGCCGAGAACCCGAAGAACAGCGCGGCCGCGATGCCACCCGCCGGCGGGGGGGATGAGAAATTGAGCGACGCGATGGAGAGGTCATGCGTGGCGAGGTAGTACGCACCACCCACCAGCAACAGCCCCATTGTCGTCAGGTGGGTGATGAAGATGATCACGGCCACGATCGATGATTCACCGATCCCGGCGATGGTGAGCAACAGGAAAAGCACGAGTACCCCGATCGCGGCCGGGATCACCGGCAGCCAGTGCACCAGGCTGTGCAGGTAGTGCATCGCTTCCGTGCCGCTGATCACCGCGGTGGCCATGTAACTCAGGATCGTGAGGCATGCGGCGATGCTCGCGTTCGTCTTGTTCGTGGTGTTGAGCAGCACGTTGTACGCCCCGCCGTTCAGTGGCAGTGCACCCACCACCTCGCCATAGATCCTGCGGAAAAGGAAGAGCACGCCGGCCACCAGGGCCAGTGCCACGAACGCCCAGGCACCGGCGTAGCCGATGGTGAGCGCACTTACATACAGGCAGCTGCTCGTGATGTCATTGCCGCAGATCGCGGTGGCAGGCAGTTGTCCCAGTTTCTTCTGACTATCCATGCTCTTCGGGTGGCAATGGGTTCATCCCGACGCGGGAAAGGTATCGTTACGTCTGCGTTCCACAAGTGTGGGGATGGGTCGACCCGGAAAGCTGTTGAACATCGGGCCATTCAGCGGTCCGGCATGTGGTCCTGCCCTGCAACGCATGGAAGGGATCCGAACAGACAACAATGTGGCATGCCTCGTTCCAGCAGCGTTTGGTACGAATGTACGCGCAGGGCGAGGTCCGGCTCGATAGGACCGTGGCGAACGGATGGTTCGCATCTTCGTGCCACACAAGCATCCGATGACGATCGATAAACTCTTGAACTACCTCCGGCTGGGGGACAATGCCGAGGACCCCAAGGTCGCGATGGAGGCCATTGCACGGGGCGTGGTGTTCCGGGGCACGAATCTGTTGATCCTGGTCTTCGCCATCCTCATCGCGTCGGTGGGGCTCAATGTCAATTCGGCGGCGGTGGTCATCGGGGCCATGCTCATCTCCCCGCTCATGGGTCCGATCATGGGCGTGGGTGCGGGTGTCGGCGTCATGGATTTCCGGTTGGTGCGGCGCTCGGTATACAACCTTGGGTTCGCGGTGGGGGCCAGCATCGCCACCTCCACGCTGTACTTCCTGATCACGCCGCTGAGCGAGGCGCATTCGGAGATACTTGCGCGCACAAGTCCCACCATCTGGGATGTGCTCATCGCCCTGTCCGGTGGTTTTGCCGGCGTGATCGCGGCCGCGAGCAAGGAGCGCGGCAACGTGGTGCCCGGGGTGGCCATCGCCACGGCGCTCATGCCACCGCTGTGCACTGCCGGCTACGGACTGGCGCACCTCAACTGGTCCTATTTCCTCGGTGCGTTCTATCTCTTCCTCATCAACTCCGTGTTCATCGGCATCGCCACGTTGTTCACCGTGCGCTGGATGGGATACCCGATGAAGAGCCTTGCCGACGAACGGGTCACGCGCAAGGTGAAGCGGTACACCGCCATCATCATCTTCATCACCGTGGTGCCGAGCGTTTTCCTCGCGTACCGCCTGGTGTTGCAGACCGCATTCGAGAACCGAGCGGAACAATACGTTCTCTTCGAAACGGATGTGGAGGACAACTTCCTGGTGAAGCAGGAGATCGACGCCAAGGCACGGACAATCCTGCTGACATACGTGGGCAATGGCCTTACACCCGAGGAGGAGGACCGGTTGCGCAGGCGGCTCGGAGGGTACGATATCGCAGATGCGGAACTGACGATACGCACGGGCCTGTCCATCCGCGATCTGGACAATGAACGGATGTCCATGCGCGAGGGCGAGCAACGCCAGCAGGAACAGAACCAGGCCCTGATGGCCAAGCTGGCCTCGCTCAACGATAGCCTGGTCCAACGGGATCGTGCGGCCGTTCAATTGATGACCGAGGCCCGGGCCGTGATCCCGGGGCTGCGCTGGGTGGTGCTCGCCGACATCCCCGGTGGTGTGCTCGGCAAGGACACCATGGCCGTGGTCGCCTCCGCGCGCTTCGCCACCATGCCGGACACCGCCGTGGCCGGTCGGCTGGACCGCTGGCTGTCGGTGCGGCTGAAGGATAGACGTCACCTGCTCTGCATCACGGCCGATCCGCAGAAGAGGTGACCCTGCCGCGGCGCGGGCGACCTTATCTTGGCTCGCTCCGTGCGGCCATGCGATCATGAGCGATGGGACCGGAGCACAAGACCATGTCGAAGAAGAGCAGTGAGGAAGTGACCGTGGAGATCCTGCCGTTGGAGCTGGGCACCTTCGAGGATTTCGCAAGTGCGATGCGTGCCGCTTACCCGGAATGGACCGGTGACCTGTGGCGCAAGTCGACCATCGAACAGCTCATGTCCCTGTTCCCGGAAGGACAGTTGGGCGTGTTCGTGCGTGGCAAACTGGTGGGTTGCGCGCTCTCCATCATCGTCGATATCGACAAGATCGGATTGGAGCACGATTACCTGAAGGTGACCGGGAACTATACGTTCAAGACGCACGATCCGGATGGGAATGTTCTCTACGGCATCGAGGTATTCGTACATCCGGAGTTCCGTGGCATGCGGCTCGGGCGCAGGCTGTATGAGGCCCGCAAGGAGTTGTGCGAGCAGCTCAACCTGCGTTCCGTGATGTTCGGTGGAAGGATCCCGAACTACCACGCTTACGCCGACAGCATGTCACCGAAGGACTACATCAGGAAGGTCCGGGAAAAGGAGATCCATGATCCGGTGCTGTCCTTCCAACTCTCCAATGATTTCCATGTGGTGAAGCTCCTCAAGGGGTACATGCCGCACGATACCGGATCGTTGGAGTATGCCACGCTGATGGAGTGGGACAACATCTACCACAACGAGGATCAACTGGGCCGCAGCTGGGAGCGGAACGTGCGGCTGGGCCTGGTGCAGTGGCAGATGCGTTCGTACAAGGACCTCGATGAGCTGTTCACCCAGCTGGATTACTTCCTGCAGGTGGTGAGCGGTTATGAGAGTGATTTCGCGGTGCTCCCGGAATTGTTCAACGCGCCGCTGATGGCTGAATGGAACGACCGGGGTGAGGCGGAGGCGATCCGGTTGCTCGCCGAGTACACCCTGCCGATCCGTGATTTCCTGGTCAATGCCGCGGTGAAGTACAACGTGAACGTGGTCACCGGGAGCATGCCATTGCTCGAGAACGGCATGCTGTACAACATGGGATACCTGTGCCGGCGCGACGGAACCTGGGAACGCTACGAGAAGATCCACATCACGCCGAACGAGCGACGCGCCTGGGGCATCCACGGCGGCAGCGAAGTGCGTGTGTTCGAAACGGATTGCGGCAAGGTGGGCGTGCTCATCTGCTACGATTGCGAATTCCCGGAACTGGTGCGCCTGCTCGCCTTGCAGGGGATGCAGATCCTGTTCATCCCGTTCCTCACGGATACCCAGAATGCCTTCTCGAGGGTGCGGCATTGCGCCCAGGCGAGGGCCATCGAGAACGAGTGCTTCGTCGCCATCGCAGGCAGCGTCGGCAACCTGCCGCGGGTGCGCAACATGGACATCCAGTATGCGCAGAGCGCCGTGTTCACGCCGTGCGACTTCGCCTTCCCATCCAGCGGCGTCAAAGGGGAGGCCACCGCCAACACCGAGATGGTCCTCGTGGTGGATGTGGACCTCAGCCTCCTGAAGGACCTGCACCACCACGGTAGCGTGCAGAACCTCAAGGACCGCCGCTCGGACCTGTACACGTTGAAGTTGACGTGAGCGCTGGGCGATCCCGGCTCACTCCTTCATCGTGCCATCCTTCAGCGCATAGTTCGGCGTGAACCCGATGTTCTTGAAGAAGAAGGACCACTTGTCCGCCTGCTCCTCGATGATCATGCTGGTGGGTTTGCCCGCGCCGTGCCCGGCATTCGTCTCCACGCGGATCAACACCGGAGCATCGCCCTGCTGGGCCGGTTGAAGCGTGCTGATGAACTTGAAGCTGTGCGCAGGAACCACACGATCATCATGGTCCGCGGTCATCACCATGGTGGCAGGGTATTTCGCCGGCTTGATGTTGTGCAGCGGTGAGTACGCCTTGAGGTAGTCGAATTCTTCACGACTGTTGTCCGCATTGCCGTATTCCGGGGTCCAACCGAAGCCGGCCGTGAATTTCTGGAAGCGCAGCATGTCCATCACCCCGACCTCCGGGAAGGCGACCTGGAACAGTTCCGGACGCTGGGTCATCACCGCGCCTACGAGAAGTCCGCCGTTGCTTCCGCCATTGACGCCGAGGTGAGCGCTGTCCGTCCATTTCTCGGCGATCAGGTACTCCGCCGCAGCGATGAAGTCATCGAACACGTTCTGCTTCTTCTCCTTCATCCCGGCCTTGTGCCAGTCCTCCCCGAATTCCCCGCCACCCCGCAGGTTGGCCAGCGCGAATACACCGCCTTGCTCCAGCAACAGGATGCGGCTGGTGCTGAAGCTCGGGCTCAGACTGATGTTGAATCCGCCGTAGGCATAGAGCAGGGTGGGGTTCTTGCCGTTCCGCTCAACGTCCTTGCGGTGCACGATGAACATCGGGACCTGCGTGCCGTCCTTGCTGGGATAGAAGACCTGCTCGGTAACGAACTGGTCCGGATCGAACTTCAATTCCGGCCGGAAGTAGATCTCGCTTTTGCCGGTCGCATAGTCGTACTTGTAGATCGTGCCCGGGTCCGTGAAGGAAGTGAAGCTGTAGAAGGTGTAGGGTTCACCGCGACGCGCACCGAAGCCGCCGGCACTTCCCAGACCAGGAAGTTCGATCTCGTGCTCACCACTGCCATCCATCTCGTAACGCATGATCCGTGTGGTCACGTTCTTCAGGTAGTTCGCGAACAATCGTCCACCACCGACGCTGACGCTCTCGAGCAGCATGTCCTTCGTAGGGATCACGTCCTTCCATTCGCTGGCGGCCGGCTTGTCCGGATCCACTGCCACAAGCCGGTAGTTGGGCGCGTCCACATCGGTCATCACCAGCAGTTTTCCGCTCTTCGGGTCCAGGTCGATCACCATGGTCTTGTGGTCGAAGCCTTGTTGCAGGGGCGTCCATGGGGTGGCAGGGGTGGGGATCCCCACCTTCCGAAGGTCCAGGAAGTACTGCTCGAAACCGTTCGTGCCGGTGCTGATGTAAAGCGTGGCGAATTCCTCGCCCTCGGTCACACCGACGCCGACGTACAGGTCGCCGTTCTCCTTGTTCTCCCACACCAACGCATCCTTGCTTTGGGGGTCACCCACCTTGTGGTAGTAAACCTTCTGGAATTTCGATGCGCCGCTGAGCTCCGTACCCTTCTTCGGTTCCGGGTACCGGCTGTAGAAGAAGCCGTCCTTGTACCAGGCCACCCCGCTGAATTTGGCCCAGTTCAGCACGTCGGGTAGCTCGGTCATGGTCTTCAGGTCCCACAGGGTGATGTCCTGCCAGTCGCTGCCCGCCTTCTGGATGCTCACGGCCATGTAACGCCGGTCGGTACTCGCACCCATGAGGCCGATGCTGGTGGTACCTGCGCTGTCCACGGCGTTCGGGTCGATGAAGACCTTGTCCTCACCATCGATCCCATGCCGCACGTAGATCACGCTCTGGTTCTGCAACCCGCTGTTCCGGTATTGGAAATAGAGGTCCCCGACCTTGATCGGTGCGCCGACCTTGGCGTAGTTCAGTATCTCCTCGTACCGTGCGGCGATGTTCTTGCGGAAAGGAATGGAAGCCAGGAAAGCGTCGGTGACGGCATTCTGCTCCTGCACCCAGGCGGCGGTGCGCGCACTGGTGTCGTCCTCCAGCCACCGGTAGGGGTCCGCCACGAACTGGCCGTGCAATGTATCGCCGGCGGTGCTGTCCGCCCAGGTCGTAGGATAGCTCATTCGGTCCGTAGGGGTGTCGTTGGATGCGGTGTTGCAGGCGCTGGCCCCCACGAGCATGGCGGGGATCAGGAGGTAGGCGGAATTGTTCATCGTCAGGCGATACGGTTGGATCGCGCAAGGTAGCAGCTTCGGTCCTGCCGTTCGCCGCGGCGGGACCAGTGGCCAGGAACGGGGCACAGGGTTCAGGCGCGCTTGCGCTTCTCTTTGCTGATGGTAACGATGCGGTACACCGTTCCGGGGCCGGGCGCCAGTTCCACCGTAGCGTCCAATTGGCCCGCGAGCGTATGGATCAACTCCATCCCGAGGGTCTCTGGTCGGTCCCAGCGGGAGCGGTCCGGCAGGCCGATGCCATTGTCGCCGATGCTCATGGAAAGACCCGAATGCTGATCGCCATCGAGGTGCACCATGATGATGCCTTCCTTCCGGCCCTTGAAGGCATACTTCAATGAATTGGAAATGATCTCATTGATCACCAATCCGAGCGGGATCAAGGTGTCCACGCTGAGGGTGGGCACATTGATCCGGATGTCCAGTTCAAGCTTTGTATCGATCGTGTACGCGTGGCAGAGGTCACGCGTGAGGTGCGCGAGGTAGCTGTTCACATCGATGTTCGCGAGGTCCTTGCTCAGGTAGGTCTGTTCGTGCACCAGTGCCATGGCGCTCACCCTGTTCACGCATTCGTTGAACAACTCCTCGGTGTGCGGGTCCTTCACCTGGTCCATCTGGAAGCGGATGAGGCTCTTCACGATCTGCAGGTTGTTCTTCACCCGGTGGTGGATCTCCTTGATCATCACCTCCTTCTCCTCCTTGCTCAACATCGTTTCGCGCAATTCGCGGTTGGACCGTTCCAGGCTTTGCTTGGCCACGGCCAGTTGTTCGCTGCGCGTGCGGCTTTCGAGCAGCAACCTGTTGCTCACCCCCACCAGCCAGGCGAACACCACGGCCATCAGGCATGCGGCAATGAGCAGGAATTGGGCCTCGTTCCACCGGGAGCTCAACGAGCTCGTGTAGGAGCCCAGGCCGTTCTCATGCACATTGCGTGCGGTGCGATCGACCACTTTCTGTGCCCGTTGAAGCATGATCTGGAACACGGCTTCCGTGGCACGCGCCCGTTCTGCGCTGGCATCCTCGCGCATCGCATCGCCATGCAACGAGTCCGTGAAGTGGAGGACATTGGCCAACGCACCGGGTAGCTCCGCCATGCCAGGCGCCTGTGCGAAGCGGTCCCCAACGGTCTCCGTGCGCTTCAGTACGCGTTGCAATTCATCGTTCCATTGGTACTGCCTGGTGTTCACATCCACACGATGCACGAGACCCAGCTGGTGCACTGCATCGTTCAGGTCCGCGAGTTCATCCAACAGATGCACCTCCTGTGCGATGCGCGTCTGTAGCGCACGCGAACGGGACATCAGCGATATGCCGTAGGCGATGAACGCAGTGGAGAGCAGGGCGACCGCGATGGGCCACTTCCGCCAGGATGAGCGCTTCAAGGGATGCATGGGGAGACCCTTTGAACGGGAACCCGCACCCGGGGTTACATCAGGGCTCGGCCTGGGCCCGCACCCGCGAAGCGAAGGTCTGCAGCACCGTCGTGATGCGGTCCGAGGCCTGCTGTTTCACGTCGGCATAGAGCCCTACCACGTTGCTTCGACCCTGGCCGCGGATCCTGTTCACCGGCATGCTGCTGCGCGTCAGCAGCCCAAGGTGTACGCCACCGCGCTGGGTATTGCGGTTGCCGCTGTGCACCAGTTCGGTGATCACCACCCTGCACTCACCGGCGTGCACGGTGATCATGATCCGGTACTGGATCGTGCCCATGCTCTCCTCGCGCATCACCAGCTGTTCACTGCGGAAGTTCACGCGGGCCGTGCCTTCGATCACACCGGCATTGCGGTCCGAACGGATCACCTTCGCACCCGGCTCCTTGCCGAAGGTCCACGTCCATGCCTCCACGGCACTGTCGAACAATTGCACGGCGTTCCGCGGCGCATTCACCGATCGCACGAAGCTCAGCGCCGAGGTGGAGTCCGCAGTGAGGTCCTGGGCGAAGAGCCCGCAAGGGGCGAGGATCAGGAAGAGGAGGAGTGGGCGCAGGATCACGAGCGAAAGTTAGCGGCAAGGGTCGGACCATGGGTACATTCGTACGGCACTACCATATTCATACCATATCCATCCTTTCCATGGATCGCATCATCAACAATACAAGAGCATTGAAAGTAGGGGTGTTCTATGACGGAGGTTATTTCACCCATGTGAGCAACTACTACAACTACGTGCATACGCACCGGCGAAGGCTGCACATCGGAGGGCTGCACGACTTCATCGAGCACATGATCGCGGAGCGGGAGGGCAACACACCGAACCTCTGCCACATCATCGATGCACATTTCTTCAGGGGGCGATTCTCGGCACGCGATGCCAACGAGAAACCCAATCAGTTGTACTATGACCGCGTCTTCGATGATGTGCTGATGTACAACAACGTACGCACGCACTACCTGCCGGTGAAGGACCTCATGGGACGCAAGCGCGAGAAGGGCGTGGATGTGCTCATGGCGCTCGAGACCTACGAGCTGTGCATGCTGAAGCGCTTCGATGTGGCGGTGCTCGTGGCGTCGGACGGTGACCATGTGCCCCTGGTACGGAAGCTCCATGCGCTGGGCTGCAAGACCATGTTGCTCGGCTGGGATTTCGAGTACACCGATCAGGAGAGCGGTGAACTGCAGACCACGCGGACCAGTACCGATCTCTGGAACGCAGTGAGCTATCCGCTGCCGATGCACGACCTGATCGATGAAGGGCTCAAGGAGGACGACCCGTTGGTACGGGAGCTCTTCGTGCTGCGTGAATCGTTGTTGCGTGAACCGGAGGACCAGGGCCAGAACATGGTCTCGGGGGAACGGCAACGGAGCGAGGTGATGAGCCTGCACAATGGTTATGGCTTCATCCGGTTCCCCTTGAACAACCTCTTCTTCATCCACGACGATCTGGAGAACGCGGATTTCGCCGAGCTTCGGATCGGAGATGCCGTGGAGTTCAGCGTGGCCACGAACAACCGTGGGCAGCGCGTCGCGAAGGAGATCCGCCGGATCGTGGAGGAGACGGCCTGATCAGTCGGCGAGCGGCAGGCGCAGAGTGAACCGGCTTCCGTGGCCGGGCCCATCGCTGGTCGCCACGAGCGCGCCCCCATGCGACCTTGCGCAGGCATGGGCCCGGGCCAGGGAACTGCGGCCCTGTACCTCCCCATCCGTCGAGGTGCTTGAAAGCCATGCGTACCGCGTGAAGACGCGTTCAAGATCCGCCGCGGTGAGCCCGACGCCCGGATCTTCGATGCTCAGCGCTGCATGGTCCCCGGCGCGTTCCAGCGTGACCCTAAGGACGGAACCCTTCGGCGAGAATTTGGATGCGTTCGAGAGCAGGCCGGCGATCAATTGTTCGATGGCGGGTATGTCCACCCGCACCTTCAATTCCGGGTCGGTGGTCAGTTCGGTGCGCTGTTCCTTGCGCTGGGTGCGGTGCAGCATCAATTCCACCGCGGTATGCACCAGTTCCTCTGCGCGCACGACCGTGACGTCATGCAGGGCAGGGTTGCGGTCCACGCCGAGGTCGTCCAGTAAGGATTCCACGTCGGACATGGCCTTGAAGAACTGTTTCTCACCGAATTCGCAGAGCGTGGCACGTTCCTCCGCATCGATGTCCTCGCGCACGGAGCGCAACACCTGTTGTATGCCACCCAGCCGGTTGCGCAGATCGTGGGCGAATTTGTGCATGCGCTCGGCCTGGCCTTCTGGTCTTATGTTGCGTCCGATGGCTTCCATCCGGGTTCAGATCGGCTGTCGCGCAAAGCGTTGGAGCACATCCTCCAGGCTGTCCGAGTTGATCGGCTTCGCGAGGTAGCTGCACCCTTTCAGCGCCCGAATGGCCTCGATGATCTCCGGTTTGGTGCTGGCCGTGAGGAAAAGGATGGGTATCTCCTTGTTCCTGTGGATCTCCTGAGCGAGTTCGAGGCCCGTTTTGGCACCCTTCAGATAGATGTCCATGATCAGCAGGTCCGGGTCCTCGGTGCGTAGCATTTCCTCGGCCTCTTCGGCACTGCGTGCGGTGCCGATCACGTCGAAACCCATGCGCTCCAACTGGAGACGGTAGCTGAATGAGATGATGGCCTCGTCCTCGATGATGATGATCTTCTTCATTGTCCGGGAGGTGGATCCTAGAAGGTGGTCAGTGTTCGTTGGTGCGTGCGCGGCGATGGTCCGTGAGCACACGGTCGAAGGATTCGAGTGTGAGGGCCTTCTCCACATAGCCGATCACCGATCGGTAGGAGAGTGCCTGTTCCAGGTCCGCCGGGCGGTTGCTCGATGAGAACATGATCACCGAGGTCAGGTCGTTGGGAAGCAATCCCTCCGCTTCGCATGTGCCCAGGAACTGGAATCCATCCAGTCCCGGCATGTTGATGTCCACGAACATGATGTCCGGCAGGTCGGAGCCATCACGCATGAACGTCAATGCTTCGTTGGCCGAGGTGAAGCAGGTGAGCCTGCCTTGGTAGCCCGCTTTTTTCAGGACAAGGCGCGTCACGAAGTTGCAATCATCCTCGTCGTCAACGAGCAGGATATGATCGACAGCGATGGAGGCGAGGGTCGTGGTATCCATGTTCCGTGGCCTTCCAACGATCATGGCCGTCGAAATGTTCCATGCGATCGAACCTTCCTGCGGAACGTGTGTACGGGAACACGACGCCACGCTCATGACCACCATCGCACATCGGCTGATCCACTTCCTTCGACGGGATGCTCGGCATTTCCAGATCGTGTTCCTCACCACCTTTCTCGTGTATGGAACACTTGAGTTGCAGTGGGAGACCGAATGGGCACGCTATGCGCTGCTGCTGGGGACATGCTTCCTGGTGCAGGCCTTTTTCATCCGGGCCAAAGGCCTGCCGTGGCATTCACTCAAGAGCGCGGCCATCACGGGGCTTGGGCTAAGCGTCCTGTTCCATGCGGACCACGCCTGGGTGCTCGTCCTCGGGGCGGCGATCGCCATTGCGGGGAAATTCCTGATCCGTGTGCGGGGCAAGCACGTGTTCAACCCCGGCAATTTCGGCATCGTTGCGACCATCCTGCTTACCGGTGATGCGTGGGTGAGTCCGGGCCAGTGGGGCTCAGGTCCGGCACTCGTGTTCCTGGTGGGTGCGGCCGGCCTTACCGTGCTGTTGCGCGTCGGCCGGATCGATACCAGCATTGCGTTCTTCGCGACGTTCGCGGCGCTCGACCTCTGCCGCACGGTGCTCTACCTGGGCTGGGGAACGGATGTCTGGGCCCACCGGATGATGAATGGGTCCCTGCTGCTGTTCACCTTCTTCATGATCACCGACCCGATGACCACACCGAATTCACCCTGGGCAAGGATCGCATGGAGCATGCTGATCGCCGTCATCACATTCGCCATGGGCTCCTTCGCCTTCGTGCACACAGCAGCGATCTGGGCGCTTTGCCTGGTCTGCGCCATCACACCCATCCTGGACGCACTGGCCGGAGGTGAACGTTTCGCATGGTTGCCGGGCCATTCCAAGAGCCCTCTTCACGCGGCTCCCGGCGTCGCATCACGGATCGAACAACGAATACAAGCAAGATGATGAGGATCGAAAGACTGCTTCCCATCGCCGCGTTCCTTGCGGCCGGTAGCGCATCCGCGTTCTGCGGATTCTATGTGGCCAAGGCCGACGCCACCCTGTTCAACGACCGCAGTGAGGTGATCCTCGTGCGCGACGGCCAGCGCACCACGATCACCATGAGCAGTGACTTCAAGGGGAATGTCCGCGATTTCGCCATGGTGGTGCCCGTGCCAACGGTGCTGCAACGGAGCGACATCAGGATCGTGGAACGCCGGGTGTTCGACGCCCTGGATGCATACAGTGCACCGCGGCTCGTGGAGTACTGGGATGAGAATCCCTGCCAGCAATGGCGCTATGCGATCGCGGAGGACATGGCGGACATGCCCACGGCGATGGCGGAGGTGCGCGCTCCCGCCCGGGAGAAAAAGGACAGGGATCACGGCGTAACGGTGGAAGCGCAGTACGCGGTCGGCGAATACGACATCCTGATCCTCAGTGCCACGGAAAGCAACGGCCTCAAACAGTGGTTGCTGGACAACGACTACAGGATACCGACCACTGCCCACGAGGTCCTCGACCCGTACATCAGAAGCGGGTTGAAGTTCTTCGTGGTGAAGGTGGACCTCGAGCGGATGGCCGCCGGTGGGTATGATCTGCTGCGCCCCATCCAGGTGCGTTTCGAGAGCCACAAGTTCATGCTCCCGCTCCGGCTGGGCATGGCCAACAGCAACGGGGTGCAGGACATGATCGTGTATGCCTTCACCCGCACCGGTCGCGTGGAATGCGTGAACTACCGCACGGTGAAGGTCCCTTCCGACCGCAACGTGCCGCTCTTCACCAAGGAGCGCTTCGGCCCGTTCTACAAGGACCTGTACGAACGCTCATGGAAGCGGGAAGGGCGCAATGCGGTCTCACTGGAGTATGCGTGGAACGTGACCCCTTCGTTCAACGGAATGAAGTGCGACCCATGCGTGGGGCCGCCGCCGATGACGAACGAACTCGCTGAGGCAGGGGTGGATTGGGCGCAGAACGGTGGAGGGCAGGTGTTCTTCACACGCATGCATGTGCGCTATGGCCGTGACAAGTTCCCGCAGGACCTGTTCTTCCAGGTGACGCCGAACACGGAGCACTTCCAGGCCCGTTACATCCTTACGCACCCGGCAACGGGGGACCTCAGTTGCGAGGCGGGCCAGGACTACCTCGAGGAGCTTTTCTACAAGCGCACCCGTGAGATGGATGAGTTGTATGCCCTCACGGGCTGGGACCTCTCCAATGAACGGGATTACATGAACGAGGTGAAGCGCAAGCTGAACCCGCAGCGCCGCAACGACCTGGATGCGCCATTGCTCCCGATGGACGGGCCGGATGGTGGTGGGCCGGGACTGCTGGTGCTGGCGTTGGGGATGATGGCCCTGGTGATCGGGGGAATGCTCGCACGATCAGGGCGTACGCTGATCAATGCGTGAACCCATCGATTCACCGCAGCTCGTGGTCCAACCGAACGATGGAGTCCGGGGCACCGAGCAGGTAGAGGAGATCGTCCGTGAGGATCCGGGCATTGCCGCTCACATTGGTGATGTACCGGCCCTCGCGTCGGATCGCGAGCACCGTGATGCCGTAGCGCTCGCGAAGCGCGATCTCGGCGATGGTGCGGCCCACCACCTTGCCTCGTCCCATGGTCACGGGCATGGTGGCGATCTCCAGCCCGGGGATCTGGAGGCCCGGTCCTTTCTTGCGCAACTTGTTCCCGGTTCCACCGCGCAATGCGCCGTAGTGATCGGTCCGGATGGATGCGATCAGGTCCTGGATGCGGGCCTCGGGCACCAGGTACTTCCGCAACATGCGGTGGAAGATCTCGATGCTCGTCTCGAACTCCTCCGGGATCACCTCATTGGCACCGGCCTTGAAGTTCGCCTCGATCTCGCGCACATATCGCGTACGTACGATGATGTGCACGGTGCGGCTCAGTGAACGCGCGCCGGCCACGATCTTCAAGGTTTCCGCCGCATCGCTGATGGCGACCACGACCACCCGTGCGCTGTGCACATTGGCCTGTTCCAGCAGGTGCAGATTGCTGCCATCGCCCACCAGGACACTGAGACCCACACGCTGCGCTTTCATGGCCAGGTCGGGGTCCTCTTCGATCACGGCACACCGGATGCCGGTCTCCATGGCAACGCTGGCAACGTTCTGCCCGTTCAATCCGAAACCCACGATCACCACGTGGTCCTTCAGCACGCGGTCCGTGGTCTTCTCGTGTTCGCGCTTCACCCGCATCAGGCGCTCCAGTCGTTCGGCAGCCTTGGTGGGCACGAAGGAGAGGAAGACCTTGCGCACGATCCGGTCCGCATTGGTGATCAGGAAAGGCGTGGCGCCCATGGTGAGGATGGCCACTGCAAGGAAGAGTTGGTAGTGCTCGTGGGTGAGCAGCCCAAGCTGCATCCCGGGGAGCGCAAGGATGAATCCGAATTCACCCAACTGGAACAACGCAAGACCGCTTTGCATGGCGGTACGCAACGGGTAGCGGAGCACCCACACCGCGATCAAGGCCACCACGACCTTGAGCAGTGTGACCGCGATGGCGAGGCCCAGTACGGTGAAGGGTGCGGATCGGAACAGATCGACATCCACCAGCATGCCGATGCTCACGAAGAAGAAGCTGAGGAACAATTCATGGAACGGCAGCACAAGGCCGGTGGCATGGTACGCGTGATCCGTTTCACTGATGATGAGCCCCGCGAAGAAGGCGCCCAACGCCAGCGACAGGCCCATGGCCTGTGTGGCGAAGGCCGCCGCGAAACAGATCACCACGATCACGATGATGAAGAGTTCCTTGCTCTTGATCGCCATCCGCAGGATGCGCGGAACGAGGTAACGACCGCTCAGGAACACGGCCACGAGCAATGCGGTCATCTTGCCCAGCAGCAGGAGCAGGTCGCCGGTAATGTCGCTGCTCTTGCCCGCGAGCAGGGGCGTCACCAGCATCATGGGCACCACGATGATGTCCTGGAAGATCAGGATGGCGGTGGCGACCCTGCCGTGCGTGGCATCCATCCTGCCCTTTTCCTGCAGCACGCGCAATACGATGGCGGTGCTGGAAAGAGCGGCGAGGAAGCCGATGAAGACCGCGCTTTCCACGGACAGGTCGAACAGCATGAGGACCGCGGTGACGCCGGCGATCGTAAGTCCCGTCTGCAACGCCCCGCCGATGAACACGGTACGTCCCAGGGCCGCGAGCTTCTTCAGGCTGAATTCCATGCCGATCACGAAGAGCAGGAAGACCACACCCACTTCCGCCAGTGCCTCCACCTCGTGCACCTGCTTGATCCAACCCGCACCATGCGGTCCGGCGATCATACCGGTCACAATGAACGCGAGTATCCCCGGAAGCTTGAATCGCCTGAACAGGATGAGGATGCCGGCGGCCAGGGCCAGGATCACCACGAGTTCGCCGAAGAGGGGAAAGTGCATGGACCTATTTCTTGAAGACCAGCCACACGGCACAGATCAGCAACAGCGCTGCCAGCAGATGGTTCCAGCGAAGGGCTTCTTCACGAAAGGCGACGAGTGTGAAGATCGCAAAAACACAAAGGGTGATGATCTCCTGGATCACTTTCAGTTGCACCAGGGTGAACGGTCCGCCATGGCCAACGTGCCCGTACCGGTTCGCAGGGACCTGCAGCAGGTACTCGAAGAAGGCAAGTCCCCAACTGATGAGGATGATCCCCATCAGTCCGAGACCCTTTCCCCAGGAGAGGTCCTTCACGCGCAGGTGACCGTACCACGCGAGGGTCATGAAGACATTGGAAAGGACAAGGAGCAGGATCGTTCGGAAGCCGGTCATCGGTTCGCTATGGTCCGGCAAAGGTCCGGTGCGGAGATGGTGCGGACGGGGCATCGCGCCCAGTGTGGTGAACGCAGGGTTGTTGATCTCCCGCGCAAGGGGCATGTCGGGCATCGGTGGTGGATACGACTAGCTTCGGGCATGTTCGAGCACAAACGACTGCCGCTGTTGTCCCGCGGCGCCTTCATCCGCCGGCAGCTCCGGTTCCTGCTGGTGGCCACCATTTTCGTTGGGTTCTCCCTGGGAGTGGGTGTCCTGGGGTACATGCACTGGGGCGGGTTCACCTTCGTGGATGCCTTCATGAATGCCAGTATGATCCTCGGTGGCATGGGGCCTGTGGGCGACCTGCCCGATGACAGCGCGAAGTGGTTCGCCTCCTGTTATGCCCTTTACAGCGGTATCGCCTTGCTTGGGTCGGTGGCGGTGATCCTCACACCGCTGGTCCATCGCATGATGCACGCCCTGCACCTGGACGACGAGGACCGCGCTTAGGGGGCCTTACCGGGTCTCGTTCCAGGTCCTGTAGCGCACCGTGATCGGCTCGCGGTCCGCAGGTACTTCACGCAGTGGCTCGCATGGTTCCAGGGTGTCGAACAGCTCCTTGGGCAGGCTTTGGTAGAGCCTCGTTCCTTCGGTCTTCCAGGCGATCATCTCGTCGGTCACCTCCTTCACCACCCTTGCAGGGTTGCCCAGGATCACCTTGCGTGCCGGCCAGGTGGAATCCGCCTTCAGGAAGGAAAGCGCACCGACCACACATTCCGCGCCGAGCACCACGTTGTCCATGAGCACGGCATTCATGCCCACAAGGCAATTGCGCCCGATGTGCGCCCCGTGGATGATGGCCCCGTGCCCGATGTGCGCGTCCTCCTCCAACCGCACCGTGACACCAGGGAACATGTGTACGGTGCAATTCTCCTGCACATTGCACCCATCCCCGATGATGATCTCCCCCCAATCGCCGCGCAGTGCGGCTCCCGGGCCGATGTACACGTTGCGTCCGATGATCACATTGCCCGTGACCGCGGCCTGGGGATGGACGAATGCCGAGGGGTGCACCACGGGCCGGTATCCGTTGAACGCATAGATCATGCGTGCAAGGTAGATCGCCGGGCGGTGCGGGGTGCGCCCGATAGCGGGTCGTATGGCATGGTCTGAGGCCGCGCCGACGCCTTTGCGGAAATGTTCTTTCAATGTAAAGCCACGGTTAATGATCGACCGACCCGACGCTTGCAAGGAGCATACGGGTACATTTGGCCACCAAGAACGCTGACCATGGCATTGGAATCCCTCCTGAGCTTCTTCAAACCGCGCGACCGCGTTTTCTTCTACCACTTCGAGGCCTCTGCGGCCAACGTGCGCAAGATGAGCGAGGACCTGATCGCCATCATGAACTCGGAGCCCGGGGCCCAGCGTACGGCCATTCTGGAACGGCTGGAGATCGCCGAGCACGCGAACGACGACCTCACCCACACGATCTTCACGGACCTCGCGCGCAACTTCATCACCCCGATCGACCGCGAGGACATCCACTACCTGGCGACCAGCCTGGACGATGTGGCGGACTTCATCCTCGCCTCCGCAAAGAACCTGCAGCTCTTCGGCATCGGAAAGCCGGACGAGACGTGCAGGGAACTCGCCCGCCTGGTGAACGAGGGGAGCAAGATCGTGCAGCTCGCCGTGCAGAGCCTACGCAACATGAGCAAGAGCAATGGGCACAGTGAGTTCGTGGTGCAGATCAACAGCATGGAGAATGAAGCGGATGAGGTGTTCGATCGGGCGATCCAACACCTCTTCGAGCACGAAAAGGATCCCATCACACTGATCAAGATGCGGGACCTGTACACCACCCTTGAACTTGCCACGGACAAATGCGAGGACGTGGGCAATGTGATCGAGTCGATCATGCTCAAGTACGCCTGAGCGGATGACCCTGCTGATCGTGATAATCGCGCTCGCGTTGGTGTTCGATTACATCAACGGGTTCCACGACGCTGCGAACTCCATCGCCACCATCGTCAGCACGAAGGTGCTCACGCCCTTCCAGGCGGTGATCTGGGCGGCCTCGTTCAACTTCATCGCCTTCTTCATCTTCAGTGATCACCACGTGGCGAACACCGTGGCCAAGACCGTGCACGAGGAGTTCATCACCCTGCGCGTGGTGCTGGCGGGGCTGATCGCGGCGATCACCTGGAACCTGCTCACGTGGTGGTACGGCATCCCGAGCAGTTCCTCGCACACCCTGATCGGTGGGTTCGCTGGTGCCGCGTTGGCCGGAGCCGGTTTCGACATCTCAAGCATCAACCTGGAGAAGATCGGGATCATCGCCCTGTTCATCTTCCTGGCGCCCCTCGTGGGCATGGTGATCTCGGTGTTCATCACCCTCGTTACCCTGGTCCAACGGCTGTGGCTGCGGCTGGGGATCATCGGCGTGGCTGCGGCCATCACCTCCATGTTCATCATCAAGAACCAGGAATTGCGGATCGCGCTGGCCTTGTTCGCCCTGGTGTTCATGGTGGCCTATGCGTGGGACATGACGCGCCAGCCCAGCGCCCAACGCACCTCGAACCTTTACAAGCGCCTGCAATTGCTCAGTTCCGCGGCTTTCAGCATAGGCCATGGCGGCAACGATGCACAGAAGGTGATGGGCATCATCATGGTGGCGATGGTCGCCAGTGGTGAGCGCGAAAGCCTGGACCAGATGCCCAACTGGGTACCGCTGGCCTGCTACACCGCCATTGGCCTGGGTACCCTGAGCGGTGGCTGGAAGATCGTGAAGACCATGGGCACCCGCATCACGAAGGTGACCCCGTTGGAAGGAGTGTGTGCTGAAAGTGCCGGTGCCATGACCCTCTTCATCACCGAACAGATGGGCATTCCTGTCAGCACCACGCATACGATCACCGGTGCCATCATCGGGGTGGGCGCCACCAAGCGCCTCAGTGCGGTGCGCTGGGGGGTCACGCTGCGGTTGCTCTGGGCCTGGGTGCTGACCATACCGGTAAGCGCGGCGCTCGCCTGCATCGCCTACTGGCTTGCCGGAGCGTTCGGGATCTGATCGGTCCCTGCGGCAACGGGTCGGCTTAACTTGGCTCGCTCAATCGTTCCGTGCATGTCCATCATCCTTGCCGATGCCGGCCTCCATACCGCCCTGCTTCCCCTCACGTTCACACGACCGGTGGGGCACCTGCGTGCCGGGGTGCTCCGGCTCTCCGAGGGATGGTACGTGCGCACCGGGCTTAGCGTTGGCTTCCGCACGGAACCCTACCTGCGGGAGGCATTCCCCGCTCCGGTGCACGGGCAGCCTGCGTTCGAGGTGTGTGGTGGGTTGTACCCTTCGGACCTGGTGGTGACCGCCGTGCTCGACCTTCGGCCGGGGCAGGTGTTGGTCGGGAAAGGACGACCGCTGGCCTATTGCACCGCGGGCGATGAAGGACCAGGACCCCTGGATTGGAAGTTGGTCCCGGCGTATTTCGAACAGGTCGAATTCACCGGTGAGACCATCCTCATCGAACGGCCCTGGGACCTCTTCACGCAGTGTGGTCCTGCCATCGCCCATGACTTCGCGCTGCTCACCGAAGGAAGGCGTTCCGCACCGTTGAGCGCGCTGAACACGGTGATCGGCGACCCCAACCTGATCTTCCTGGAGGAGGATGCCAGAGCGGAGGCGTGCACCTTCAACACCACCGGTGGGCCCATCTACATCGGGAAGGGGGCGGAAGTGATGGAAGGCTGTCTCGTGCGCGGGCCATTCGTGCTGGGCGATCATGCACAGTTGAAGATGGGAGCCAAGGTGTACGGTCCCACGGCCATCGGTCCGGAGTGCAGGGTGGGGGGCGAGGTGAACAACAGCGTGCTGCAAGGCTTCAGCAACAAAGGGCACGACGGGTTCCTGGGGAACAGCGTACTGGGCGAATGGTGCAACCTGGGCGCGGACACCAACAACAGCAACCTCAAGAACACCTACGGCCCGGTGAAAGCATGGAGCTATTCGGAACGCGACCTCGTGGATACCGGCCTGCAGTTCTGCGGCTTGGTCATGGGCGACCACAGCAAGAGCGGCATCAATACCATGTTCAACACCGGCACGGTGGTGGGGGTGTGTGCCAATGTGTATGGTGGAGGGTTCCCGCCGAAGCACATCCCCGGCTTTTCGTGGGGCGGGGCCGATGGCTTCGAAGGGCACGATGTGGAGCGCGCACTCTCCACGGCCAGGCGCGTCATGGCCCGTCGGAACGTTCCGCTCACGCGGTTGGATGAGGCCGTCTTGCGCCATGTGCACGCGGTGGAAGAGGCGGATCTGCGCAAGGCACTGTAGATCTGGCAGTCCGTGCCGAACGGCATGGTCTTGGCCTGCCACTGCTGCCGATCACTGATCCCGCAGGTTCCGGCAAGGACCTCTCGGGGCGGTATCTTTGTAACTGACAACCTGACGATCCGTAGATGAGCGATCTTCTTCCGAACGACAACCCCCTCTTCAGCTCTGAAGCATTGGACAACGAGACCGAACTGATCCCGTTGATCACCGCCGAGGATGAGGAGCAGATGAATGCGGAGACCACTCCGCCCGAACTGCCCATCCTTCCGTTGCGCAACACCGTGCTCTTCCCGGGCGTGGTGATCCCCATCACCGTGGGTCGCGACCGCAGCATACGCCTCATCCAGGATGTGTACCGCGGCAACAAGACCCTGGGCGTCGTGAGCCAGAAGGACGGACAGATCGAGGAGCCTCGGGTGGAGGACCTCAATCGCATCGGCACCATCGCCACCATCATCCGCATGTTGCGCATGCCGGATGGCAGCACCACGGCCATCATTCAGGGCAAGAAACGCTTCGAGGTGTTGGAGATGGTGCAGGTCGATCCCTACTTCACCGCAAGTGTCAAGGAATTCGCCGAAGTGCGCCCGGGCAAGGATGACAAATCCTTCGATGCACTGGTCAGTTCGCTCAAGGACATGGCCGCGGAGATCATCAAGCACAGCCCGCACATCCCCACCGAGGCCCAGTTCGCGCTGAAGAACATCGACAGCCCGAGCTTCCTTGTCAACTTCATCAGTAGCAACATGAACGCCGAGGTGGCCGAGAAGCAGAAGATGCTCGAGGTGGCCGACCTGCGCGAGCGTGCCAACCTGTTGCTGGCGCACCTCACCAAGGAGCTGCAGATGCTCCAGATGAAGAACGAGATCCAGAGCAAGGTGCGCACTGAAGTGGATCGCCAACAGCGCGAATATTTCCTGCACCAGCAGATCAAGACGATCCAGGACGAGCTTGGCGGCAACCCGATCGAACAGGAGATCGAGGAGATGCGCGAGAAGGCCGCCAGGAAGAAATGGACCACCAAGGTCGCCGAGACCTTCGAGAAGGAGATCACCAAGCTCCAGCGCATGAATCCCGCCGGTGCCGAGTTCAGCGTACAGTACAGCTACGTGCAACTCTTGCTCGACCTGCCCTGGGGTGAATACAGCACCGACAAGTTCGACCTGAAGAACGCGCAGAAGATCCTGGACCGCGATCACTTCGGTTTGGAGAAGGTGAAGGAGCGCATCATCGAGCACCTCGCCGTGTTGAAGTTGAAGGGCGACATGAAAGCGCCGATCATCTGCCTGTACGGTCCGCCGGGAGTCGGTAAGACCAGCTTGGGCAAGAGCATGGCCGAAGCGCTTGGGCGGAAGTATGTGCGTATGAGCCTTGGGGGCCTGCATGATGAAAGCGAGATCCGCGGGCACCGCAAGACCTACATCGGCGCCATGCCTGGCCGTTTGATCCAAAGCCTCAAGAAGGCAGGCAGCAGCAACCCCTTGTTCGTGCTGGACGAGATCGACAAGGTCGGCAAGGATTTCCACGGGGATCCTGCGAGCGCCTTGCTCGAAGTGCTCGATCCCGAGCAGAACAGCTCCTTCTACGACAACTACGTGGAGATCGAGTACGACCTGAGCCGCGTGATGTTCGTGGCCACGGCCAACAGCCTCAGCTCCATCCACCCGGCCTTGCGCGATCGCATGGAGATCATCGAGGTGAACGGCTACACCCAGGAGGAGAAGCTGGAGATCGCCACACGGCACTTGTTGCCCAAGCAGTTCGCGGAGAATGGCATCAAGCCGAGCAAACTCAAGCTGGGGCCGGGCCTGTTGGAGGCCATCGTGGACCAGTACACCGATGAGAGCGGCGTGCGTACCTTGGAGAAGCGCATCGCGAAACTGGTGCGGTACCGCGCCAAGCAGATCGCGCTGAAGGAGAAGCACAGCGTCACCATCACCGTGGAGGACCTGGTGAAGATCTACGGCCCGAGCCATGCCCGCGACAAGTACCAGGGCAACGATGTGGCCGGTGTGGTCACCGGGCTCGCATGGACCCCTACCGGCGGTGACATCCTCTTCATCGAGACCAGCATCACCAAGGGTGAAGGCAAGCTCACCCTCACCGGCAACCTTGGTGAGGTGATGAAGGAGAGCGCGATCATCGCCTTGGAATACCTCAAGGCCCACAGCGACATCATCGGGCTCGACCCGGAGGTCTTCAAACGGTGGAACGTGCACGTGCACGTGCCGGAAGGCGCCACCCCGAAGGACGGTCCGAGTGCGGGCATCACCATGCTCACCAGCATCGCCAGCGCCTTCACCCAACAGAAGGTGCGGAAATTCGTGGCCATGACAGGCGAGATCACCCTGCGCGGCCGTGTGCTGCCGGTGGGCGGCATCAAGGAGAAGATCCTCGCCGCCAAACGCGCCGGCATCAAGGAGATCATCCTCAGCAGCGACAACCGCAAGGACATCGAGGACATCGACGCCCGCTACACGAAGGGCATGCGCTTCACCTACGTCACCGAGATGATCGAGGTGGTGCAGCACGCGTTGCTCAAGGAGAAGGTGGCGAACGCGCTGAAGGTGGCGTAGGGGGCGTGGCATTTGCTGCTTCCATTGCCGGTCAGCGGTCGAACAGAACTCGTGCGGTGCTCACTGCGCATCCAGGTGAGTTCCGGGTGTAGGGTGGTCGGTGTGTGCGGATCAATGCCGGACTCCTCGATCAGGGTCCTTGTGTAGTGTGGATGAATGTGCGCGACCCGGACGAGAGGTTTGGGCCATGCGTGGGTGGTGGTGGAGTAGCGGGGACAGGGATCGAAGATCCGTTCGGTAACTTCGACGGGAATAGACAGAAAGAGCGAACCACGGATCTCGTATCCGCTGGAGCAAGGCCTATGCCATCCGCGTGTCCGATGGCACGCATTCGAGAGCGAAGAAACTCATCATCCACTAAGCCATGAGAGCAGCAAGTTTCTTCGCGTTCGCCTGCTTAGGGACCTGCGCAACCCATGCGCAGCCGACCTTCATGAGGCTCATTACGGCGGCTACCAGCTACACATTCGACCTGAATGTGTTGCCGAGCCAGAACATTATCGCACCCTTGAGCCAGACAGTGTTAATGGACCCGCAGGGGCATGTGCAGCATGTGAGCGTCATTTACAGCGGCGGCACCTATGGCGTGCAAACGCTGAAACTGGTGGGACCCAACGAACTGCTCTTTACCACAGCCACGCAGGCCACGACGTGCCCTTCTAGTGGTACCAACAGCCTCTTGTATCCGGTGATCGGCAAGATGGATACGTTGGGGAGCACGCAGGTGGCGCGCAAGTATGAGTTGAACAACGGAATCTGCAATGCAGGACCAGGCAGGTTTGAAGTCACGAGCGACAAAGGCGTCATTACCTGGGGGCGCGGGAAGACCTTCTATGCCATACGGGTCGACAGCCTCTTGGAACCTGTTTGGACGCGGAAGGTCGAGCGCTCCGGTGGTTTCCAGTTCATCAAGGAACTGCCTAACGGCGATCTGCTCGCTGGCATCAACATGGATACTGCGGGAGTAGTAGTGGCCCGCATGGATGCAGAAGGCAACTTTCTTTGGAGCAAGAGTTACATGCGCCCCGGGGGCATGATCCACGACGCCTTGATCGAGTCGGACGATTCGTTCATCATAACGGGCTATACCGATAGCACACAATTGCTTTTCACCGAGCCACTTCCTGCCACCTTTCAGCCCAAGCTCTTCATGATGAAGCTTGATGGCGATGGAGCGGTGCAATGGTGCAAGGGGTGGTACAGCACGCCCTTCCTGTGGTACACTGGCAGACCATCGAAGATCAGAAGAACGCTGGATGGACAGTACGCCGTGCTCACTACTCTAGGAGCACCCCAGAACAATTTTCACTATCACCCCTTCCTGATGAAGACCGACACGAACGGGGATACCTTGTGGACGCGCGCAGTGGGAGAGAATGGATACGTGTACATCGCCCAGGACCTACTCTCCCATTCGGATGGCAGCTACATGCTCAGCGGGCTCATCTATGGTGATCTGCCCGGGAATGCCAGTAAGTTCATCTACAAGACGGATTCCTTGGGCCGGTTCGATTGCTTGGAGCACCCGAACCCGGTGCAAGTATTGGATCTCTTTCCGATGGACAGCAGTTTCACCCTGACCAGCACTGTCAGCCTGGCTACCGCAACGACCATCATGGTGAACGACAGCATACTGGACCCGAGCAACTTCGCTACCTACGATGGCTGCACCTTCACCACCGGCCTGCCGTCCATGTATTCGCGTTCACGACCGAAGCCCACCATCCGCCCCAACCCCAACACCGGCCGCTTCACCATGGAGTTCCCCGATCCGTTGATGGCGGAGAGCTACTACGGCGTGTACGACGTGATGGGCCGCCTGCTCTACCAGCGGCCATTGCCCAGTGGCAAGCAAACCGAGGAGATCGACCTGACGCGGTTCGGCGCGGGCACCTACGTGCTCAAGCTCACCGACCCGGAGGGCGCCTGCTTTGAGCGGGTGGTGGTGGAGTAGCGGGGAAGATCCGCGTTGCGACCGTGCAGGGCGGTCGCACGTGCCGGTGAGAGCGTCCCGGCCACGGCATCTACCTTTGCGATCCTCGAACGCGAACCGAACATGTCCAACGCCACCTACACGCCGCCCGTACCGCACAATGAACCTGTCCTCAGCTATGCACCCGGCACACCCGAGCGCGCATCGTTGCAAGCGGAGTTGGACCGCCGTGCAAAGGTGAAGATCGATGCCCCGATGTGGATCGGTGGCAAGGCGGTGACCACCAAGGACCAGCGCAAGATGACCTCGCCGCAGAAGCATGGTCATGTGTTGGGCATGGCGCACTTCGGCGATGCCAAGACCGTGAAAGCAGCGATCGATGCGGCGTTGAAGGCCAAGAAGGATTGGGAGAACATGCCCTGGGAGGACCGTGCGGCGATCTTCCTGAAGGCCGCCGACCTGATCAGTGGCCCCTACCGCGCCAGCATCAACGCGGCCACCATGTTGGGTCAGGGCAAGAACGCCCACCAGGCCGAGATCGATGCGGCATGCGAGTTCGCGGACTTTCTGCGTTTCAACGTATCCTATGCTGCGCAGATCCATGCGGAGCAGCCCATCAGTTCACCGGGCGTATGGAACCGCCTGGAATACCGGGCACTCGAAGGCTTCGTGTTCGCATTGACACCCTTCAACTTCACGGCCATTGCCGGCAACCTGCCCAGCTCCTGCGCCTTGATGGGCAACACCGTGGTCTGGAAATGTGCCGACACGCAATGCTACAGCGCTCAGGTCATCATGGAGATCTTCATGGCGGCCGGCCTTCCCGGTGGCGTGATCAACCTGATCCATGTCGAGGGTCCGGTGGCCGGGGACGTGATCTTCAAACACAAGGACTTCGCCGGGATCCACTTCACGGGAAGCACCGGTGTGTTCCGCCACATCTGGCAGACCATCGGCAACAACCTGCCGAACTACCGCAGCTATCCGCGCATCGTAGGCGAGACCGGCGGCAAGGACTTCGTGGTAGCGCACCCCAGTGCCGATCCGGTGGTGGTGGCCACAGCACTCTCGCGCGGGGCATTCGAGTTCCAGGGCCAGAAGTGCAGTGCGGCCAGTCGGGCCTACATCCCGGACAACATCTGGCCGCAGGTGAAGAAGGAACTGCTCGCCGATCTGGCCGAAATGAAGATGGGCGACCCACGCGACTTCAAGAACTTCATCGGGGCCGTGATCGATGAAAAGGCCTTCGACAAGATCGCCGGCTACATCGATGGACTGAAGAAGGACAGGAAGAACGTGCAGATCATCGCCGGTGGGAAGTACGACAAGAGCAAGGGCTACTTCATCGAGCCCACCGTGGCCGTGACCAAGGACCCGAAGAGTGTTACGATGTGCGAGGAGATCTTCGGCCCGGTGCTCACGATCCATGTGTACAGTTCCAACCGCTGGATGGACACCTTGAAACTGGTCGATTCAACCGGCGAATACGCCCTGACCGGTGCGGTGATCAGCAACGACCGGCAGAGCATCGTGCAGGCCATGCAGGTGCTGCGCCACAGCGCGGGCAACTTCTACATCAACGACAAACCGACCGGCGCCGTGGTGGGCCAGCAGCCGTTCGGTGGTGCGCGGGGCAGCGGCACCAACGACAAGGCGGGCAGCTACCTCAACCTGATCCGGTGGGTGAGCCCGCGCACCATCAAGGAGACCTTCGTACCGGCCACCGATCACACCTACCCTTTCCTGGGCTGATCAGGAGCAACTTTTCACGTGCGATCCCGTAGGAACGACGGCCGCGGACAGGACCGCGCCGCACCGCCTTGGGAACCCCGGATCTTCGTACCACACGCAAGGTCGTTTCGACCATTTACGGCACGCTGCTGCTGCTGTGCATCGGCGTGATCGCCATCGTGCACATCGCCGGGCGAAAGGCCGAAATGGAAAAGGGCACCACGCGGCTCAACGGCATCACGGCCGGGTTGGCGGCGCAGCTGAACGCGGATCACGTGCAACTGGTGCTGGACCGCTACGACGGCCGCGGCATGCTGATCAAGAACACCCAGGACGCATGGTACTACGTGCTGTCCGATCAGTTGCGCAAGGCCGCGGAACACAACGGCATTTCCGGTCCGATACGGGTGCTCACCTACGACAGCCTCAAGCAGGAGTTGCAGATCGCGGTCTCCTCCACACAGGTGCCGGAGTTCCGCATGCCCTGCACGGATGCCGCGCCCGTGATCACGCGCACCTATGGGCACACCGGCCATGCCGAGGTGCGCATCGGCGAAGAGGAGACCCTCCTCTCCCATGCCGCCTTGCGCAACGCCAGCGGTGCACTGGTGGGTACCGTGGTGGCCACCATGCCCGTGAACGAGGTGCTTGGCGGTGCCACTTCCGCCATGTGGCGGAATATCGGCGTGGCCTTGCTCCTCTTCGCCATCGTCGGTGCGGGGCTGATCACCGCCATCCGGCGCTGGTTGGAACGCGCGGAGCGCGCATCGCGTGATCTCCAGCAGCGCCACGCGGGCATTGCGGACAGCATCGCCTATGCCGGAAAGATCCAGCGAGCCCTGGTCCCTTCACCTGAGGTGTACAACGAACTGTTCGAGAGCAGCTTCGTGATCGACCGCCCGAAGGACATGGTGAGCGGCGACTTCCACTGGTACCAGCGGATCGACGAGGACACCTGCTTCGTGGCGGCAGCGGATTGCACCGGCCACGGACTTCCCGGAGCCATGCTGGCGGCCATCGGCTGTTCCCTGCTCAACGAGATCGTTCCCCGCCAGTCGAACAGCGACCCGGCCGAACTGCTGGGCCAGCTCAACACGCGGCTCATCACCACCCTCCACCAACAAGGGGTGGCACGCGGTGCCGGGGATGGCATGGATGTGGCTTTGTGCCGCATCGATCGCAAGGCGCGCGAGATCCTCTTCGCCGGTGCGTTCCGGCCGCTCTTCTGGCTGCACGAAGGCCAGCTCACGGTGATCAACGGCGACCGGAAACCCATCGGTGGGTCGCAGCATGAGCTCGATCGCCGCTTCACGGTGCACAGGCTGGCCTACTCGCCGGGCGATCGCATCTACCTCTTCAGCGACGGGTACGTTGATCAGTTCGGTGGCCCTGAACGGAAACGCTTCATGTCGGCAAGGCTTCAGGACCTGCTCGGCGGATCGCGCGCGCTCACCATGGGCGAACAGGCGGAACTCCTGGAACGCGCCTTCACGGAATGGAAGGGCAGTGAGGAACAGGTGGACGACGTGTGCGTGCTCGGCCTCGCCGTATAGGTCGCGCATCGAACCTTCCGGCATCGTCGCTTTCAGGGCATCCCGCTATCTTTGGCATGATGGACAATTCCCAGCGTTCATCGTGACCTGCGCATGGCAACCAAAGCAGAGCTGATCGTTCGGCTCGAGGAATCGATCGCACACGAGGACGTGGAACACGCCTCCGAAGTGGTGGAAGGCATCAAGGAAGCGTACGAAGCACTGCACACGGCAGCATTGGAACAGGCGCGTGCCGAGGCACAGCCCGGGCCGGAGGTTGCTGAAGGTACCGAGGAGCAGCCGGCCACCGTACCCATGGAATCGGCCTCCCTGCAGGACGACGACGATCGCCGGTTCAAGCAACTGCTCGACACCTTCAACCAGCGCGTCAACGACATCCGGCGGAAGAAGGCCAAGGAGGAAGCGGACAACCTGGCCGCCAAACAGGCCATCATGGAGGAGCTCAAGCAGCTCATCGCCAACGAGGAGAACATCGGCAATGCCTTCCAGCACTTCAGCGAATTGCAGGAACGCTGGAAGAAGGTCGGCCCTGTTCCGCAGCAGGCGTATCGCGACCTGCAGAACGACTACTCGCACCTGCTGGACGAGTTCTTCTACCACATCCGCATCTACAAGGAGCTACGGGACCACGACCTGCGAAAGAACACCGCTTTGAAGCAGGCGCTCATCAGCGACATGGAAAGCCTTGCCGCCAAGGACAACATGAAGGAGCTGGAGCACCAGGTGAAGGAGTACCAGGAGAAATGGCACCAGATCGGTCCGGTGGTGCGGGAGGAATGGGAAGCCATCCGCGACGGGTTCTTCAACGCCACACGGGTGGTGTACGACAAGATCCACGAGCACTACAAGGTGCGCCGCGCCGAGCACGAAGCCAACCTGAAGGCGAAGCAGCATCTGGTGGAGCGCGTGGCCGCCATCACCGAACAGACCGTGGAGGCGGGTGGCAAGGAATGGAAGGCCCTCACCGACCAGGTGTTGGAGGCACAGAACGCCTGGAAACTCATCGGCTTCGCCACCAAGAAGGACAACGAGCGGGTTTGGAAGGAATTCCGCAACGCCTGCAATGCGTTCTTCGATGCGAAGAAGCAGCACTTCGACAAGCTCCGCGACCAGTTCAAGGAAGCGCGTGAGAAGAAGCAGGCCCTGTTGGAAGAGGCCCTCAAGCTGAAGGACAGCACGGACTGGCGGCAGACCGCGGACAAGCTCAAGGCCCTGCAGCAACAATGGAAGGCCGCAGGCAATGCCGGCCTGCGCGATGAGAACAAGCTGTGGACCAGGTTCCGCGAGGCGTGCGATGGTTTCTTCCAGGCGCGGAAGGCCACCTACGACCGGATGGACGCCGAGCAGGCGGAGAACGTGAAGGCCAAGGAAGCGCTGCTTACGGAGATCGAGGCATTCACGTTGACCGGTGAACGCAACGCCGACGTCGAAGCGCTGAAGGCCTTCTCCCTGCGCTGGATGAACTCCGGCCGGGTGTCACCGAAGCAGTATGATGCCTTCAGCACGCGCTACCGTGCCGCGCTCGACAAGCATTACGGACAGCTCAAGATGGATGGTGAAGAGCGCCACCGCATCCGTTTCCAGGACCACCTGGAGGATCTGAAGAGCGGACCGGATGGCAAGGACCGCCTGGAGCGCGAAAGTCGCTTCATCAAACGCAAGATCGAAGAGGTGGAGACCGAGAAGCGTACCATGGAGGACCGCATGGGCATGTTCAACTTCAAGAGCGCGAGCGGTGAAGCGATGCGCAAGGAGATGGAGAAGAAGATCGAACGCCTTGCGCAGGATGTGGAACGGCTCAAGGGCCAGCACAAGGAGATGCTGAAGGAACTCCGCTGATCACCCGTGAGCGGACCCACCAACCGGCCTACCGACCAGCAGGTGATCCGCCTGGAACAACCCGTGGCGTGGGGTGAACAGGATGCCTTTGGACACTTGAACAACGTCGTGTATTTCCGCTACTTCGAGAATGTGCGCATGTACTTCCTCGAGCGTGTCGGGATCCTCCGGTCGCACCAGCGGGCCGGCATCGGGGTCATCCTGGCGCACACGAGCTGCCAGTTCGAGCGACCGGTGAAGTGGCCCATGCAGCTCGCGGTCGTCACCTGGTGCAGCGCGATCGGCACCACGAGCTTCACCCTGGCCTATGAGATCCTGGATGAACGGAATGAAGTGGTGGCGACCGGCACCAGTGTGCAGGTGATGTACGATTATGGTGCTGCGCACAAGGTGCCCGTGCCGGAGGATGTGCGTACGGCCATCGCAGCGCTGCAAGGCAGCTAACTTCACACCCATGCACAAGTCGATCCTCGCAGCCCTGCTATGCACACTGGTCGCCTGTGGTGGAGGCACCGAGTCCTCGAACACCACCGTACCCGGACCACCGGCACCTCCCCTGAACGCCACCTTCGACCGGTTGATCGGGGAATGGAACGATGTGCAGGCGGATGGGAACACCGTATTCCATGAGCAGTGGACCCGCACGAACGACTCGCTTTACACCGGATTGGGCTTCGTGATGTCCGGCAACGACACCGTTTTCATCGAGCACCTCACCATCACCACTGATGCACGTGGCACGCGCTACTCCGCACGCATCCCTTCGCAGAACAATGGTGCCTTCGTCGATTTCGAGCTCGTCCATGGGTCGGGTGATTCGTTGGTCTTCGTGAATGCGGCACACGATTTCCCGCAGCGGATCAGCTACACACCGCTGCCTGAAGGGTGGGTGGTGGTGGTCTCCGGCATGCAACAAGGCAAGGCAAGAACAGAGCGATTCCGCTTCGATCGGCGGAGATCGTGACCGTGTACCGATGAGCATGATCCCGGAACATTGGAAGGCCCGGATCGACCGTTCAGTGCGTTTCGCCACCCCGGTACTGGCCCTGCTGCTCATCGGGCTCGTCTATTTCCTTGGCGTCCGTACCGAACGCACCGGTTTCGTGCGCGAGGTGCTGGACCCGGGGCTCAAGCGGATCACAGAACCGGTGCTCAATGCATTCCGCGGCGGGGTGCCACCGGTCGGCCAGATCAAGCTCAGCCTGGACTCGGCGGCCATGGACAGCCTGGAGAGGATCGCTGCGAACGCCATCTCTTCGGGCTGGCTCGAACCGGAGGAGAACGCACTTTTCGCAGGGCGAATGATGCGCAATGACAGCCTCCACAACGTTGTGGTGGCCTTGCGTCCGGGTGCATGGCAGGCTTCATCCGAACCCGCGCTCTGGCCACTGAGCATCCGGCTTTCGGACGGTGATACCGTGATGGGGATGCAGCACTTCGACCTGGTGCCTGTTGTCGACGGCGCACCCCTTCAGGCCTGGCTGATGGCGCGTGTATTGGAGGACCAGGGAATTCCGCACCTGCGCAGGGCCTTCACCGAAGTGAAGTTCAGGACACGCCGTGCGGAACTGTACACCTTGCACGGCCTTCCGGATAGCCTGTTGCTCGCGGCCCAGGGTGCTGGAACAGGTCCGTTGGTGTGGTATGGCGATGAATTGATGGCGGCCACCGCACGGTCCGGAAGCGACGCATACACGATCATCCCGCCACTGCAAAGCGATTGGCTTTCGGCGCCCATCATGCTGGCCATGGGCTCAGGTGCAGGGCTGAACGACCGCGCGGCCCCTCGCCAGCAGACAGCGGTACGCGCCCTTGAGGAGTTCCGATCCGGGCGACGCAAGGCATCCGAGGTCTTCGATGTGGATGGCCTGGGCATGCTGCTTGCACTGAGCGACCTGCTTGGGGCTCAGCGATCCATGGAATGGGGTGATCTGCGGTTCATGTTGCATGGTGCCTCGGACAAGCTGATCACCATACCGCTGGAGTATGGTCCGTTCGAAGCGATCGGCACCATCCTTCCTTTGGTCCGCAACGGGTCCATGCACTACCCCCCGACAGGCACGTCCTTCGCGGACAGGCTGTTCCAGGACCCGATATTCCGGAACGCGTACTTCGGTGCATTGGACTCGATCAGTGCACCGGGTTGGCTGGAGGTGGTCCTTGCGCGCATCGGTCCGGAACTGGACCTGCAGGAGCGCATCGTGGCAGGCCAGCTGCCCGGCACGCATCTCGACCGCGGTATCCTCGAGCACGACCGGAAGGTGATCCGCCAGGCGTTGCATCCGGAACACGTGGCATTGGCCTACATCGAGGATCGCATCGGGCCTGTGGATCGGGTGGCGATCGGCAATGTCCATGCGCTGCCGATCACCGTGGCGGCCTTCATCGCGAACAATGACACGATCACAATGGATCGCGAACGGCTTATTCAACCGCGCGATCGGGACAAGCCCTTGAACTATTCGATCCTACACCTCACCGTACCACCGGACCATGGACCGCCTACGCATGTATTGGTCCGTATTCCAGGCGCATCGGGGCTGCGGCCCGTCACAGTGCGCAAATGGAACACCTTCCCTTCCAACTGACAGGGAACGGAACGGATCCTTAGTTTCACCGCACCAAAACGCAGAACCATGGGTATGATGAAGGAATTCAAGGAGTTCGCCATGAAAGGCAACCTGGTCGACATGGCCGTTGCCTTTGTGATGGGTGCGGCATTCACGAAAGTGACCACGGCGTTCATCAGTGGCATGGTGATGCCATTGGTCGGACAGTTGACCGGCGGGGTCGACTTCAGCAAGAAGAAGTGGGTGCTTACCGAGGGTGTCCCGGAAGTGACCGATGCGAGCGGGGCTGTGGTGACACCGGCCGTTGCGGAAGTGGCTGTGAGTTGGGGCGCATTCATCACGGTCACCATCGAATTCCTGGTGGTGGCGTTCGTCATGTTCATGGTGATCAAAGCCGTGAACCGCATGAAGAAGGCCGAGCCCGCACCTCCCCCTCCGGGACCCAGCAATGAGGAGAAACTGTTGATGGAGATCCGTGACGCCTTGAAGAAGTAGGACGATCCTTCGTTCTGCGAACGGCCATCCACGAGTGTGGGTGGCCGTTCCGCTTTCATCGCACGGCCTTGAATGAGCCGGTCACCGGATCGAACCGCATGCCGGAAGTGGCGAATGCGCGTTGCACAGCTTCCGCCGCGAGCAGTTCCGAGGGTGTACCGGCAATGGCTTCGCGACCTGTGATCAGCACCGATCGGTCGGCGAGTTCCAGAGCGGTCTGCAGATCGTGCGTGGAAAGGAGAACAAGTGTCCCTGTGGAATGGGCCACATCACGCAGCAGGGCCACGAGGCGTACCCTGTTCACCACATCGAGGTAGGCCGTCGGTTCGTCCAGCAGCATCACGGGTGTGTCCTGGGCCAGTGAACGGGCGATCAAGACGAGCTGGAGCTCGCCATCGCTCAGGGCACGCAACGCGCGATGCTCGAAACGATCGACCCCGGTCCTTTCCATGGCGAGCTGCACCCGCTCCCTGTCCTTGGCGGTCAAGAGACCAAGGCGGCCGGTCCAGGGCTGCCGCCCAAGAGATACCAGGGTGCGCACGTCCAGCAGGCCCATGTCCATGCGTCCGGTAAGTACCACGCTCATGGATCTCGCACGCTCCATCGCGGTGATCCGGGCCATATCCCGATCCTGGATCAGCACGCGTCCTGAAATGGCGGGGTGCAGACCAGCGATCGTGCGAAGCAGCGTGGTCTTGCCGCTTCCGTTCACGCCGATCAGGGCGACAAGCTGACCGGACCCGAAGTGCAGGTCAACGGGTGCGATGAGCGGTTCATGCCTGTGACCGATCACCAATTGTTCGGTGCGCAACGCCGTGGTCATGCGGAACGGGCCCATCGTTTTCCACTGAAAAGCACCCACGCGATCACCGGAGCACCCAACAAGGCGGTCACGGCATTCAGCGGCACCATATGGCCCACCGCTGGCAATTTCACCACCACATCACAGAGCAGCGCCAGCACCGCACCGCACAACATGGAGCCCGGCAGCAGCACCTTGTGGTCACTGGTGCGAAAGAGCGCCCGCGCCACATGCGGTGTGGCCAGCCCTAGAAAGGCGATCGGGCCGCAAAACGCAGTGATCGTGCCTGCGAGCACACCGGTGATCCACATGATGCGTCGGCGCACGGGGCGCACCCGCACACCCACGGTAGCCGCGTGATCCTCACCCAACAGGAAGGCATTCAAGGGTTTCATGAGCAGGAGCGCCGACACCATGCCCGCGCACACGGGGATCACCAACCAGGGCAGCCGGTCCGGCCCCACGCCGCTGAAGGAGCCAAGGCCCCAGAGCACGTAGCCCTTCAGCGCTGCTGCGGCACCAGCCAGCTGCAACACACTGATCAACGCGGAGCAGAGGTAACCCACCATGAGGCCGACGATGAGCAGCGTGACCCCATCGCCCAACCGGCGATCGGCCAGGATCACCACGCCCAGCACGAGCATGCCACCAAGGAATGCGGCGATCACCAACGCGGCATCCGCAGGGATCGGAAGCATGGCCCAAAGCGGGTGCACCAACATCAACAAGGCCACCCCAAGGCTCGCTCCGGAACTGATCCCCAGCACGGAGGGTCCGGCCAACGGGTTCCGGAAAAGCGTCTGCATGAGCACCCCGCTCACCGCAAGTCCTGCACCTGCCAGCAACGCGGTGATCGCCTGCGGAAAACGCACCGTCCTCATGATCGGCGAAGCTGCATCTTCAATGGTCAACAGCCCGCGCCAGACCGCACGCGCATCGATGTACGTGGAGCCTACCGATAAGTGCCACGCGAACCCCGCAAGAAGCAGGATCGCAAGCAGGATGAACAGGAACGGGATCCGTGGCCGCACCGGGCAAACTTACCCGACAAAGCCAGCGCTTCGGAACGGATGTTGCTTGGATAATTTCGCGGACCCGATGCGAAGCTTGATCCTCCTCTCCCTTCTGGCATTCGTCACCGCCTGTTCCTCCACCCGGAAACAGTTGGAGAGCGCGGGTACGTATGAGCGCGAGGGCATGTGGCGCGAGGCGTTCGAAGGATACAAGGACCTGTATCTGCGGCGGCCGTCAACGGTGGAAGCGCATGTGGGCATGAAACGCACGGCGCAGGCACGAATGGACCGCATGCAACAGGATGCCATGGCGGGCTACCTGGCCAGTGACCTGGAACGTGCTGAAGCGGAGCGCACCGAAGCGGAGCGGTTCCGTATGGAGATGGAACGCTATCGGCTGGACCTGCAGTGGGACCCTTTGCTGGAGGAGCATCGCAACAGCGCGCGGGCACGGGAAGCCGAGCGGTTGTACACCCAGGCGGAGACGGCCTTTCGGGCCGAGCGATTCGCCGAGTGCGAAGCATTGCTGGATGCGAGTTTGCGCCTGGCTCCCGACCGGAAGGACACCGAGTACCTGCGCACGCTCGCCCAATTGGAACCGTTGTACCGACAAGGCCGGCGGGCAGTGGAACTCGGCCTGTGGCGCGATGGATACCGTCTTTTCAAACGGATCACCGATCGCGACGCCACATACAAGGATGCCTGGGATCTCCGGACGGCTTGTGCGGAGAAGGCCACGTACACACTGGCTTACGTACCACTCTTCAACGACCAATTGTACACGGCGCAATTGGGATCAGGACCGGGTGTCGTTGAGACGCAACTGGCAGCCATGGTGAAGCAGGCCGTTCTGGACCTCAACGACGCGTTGATCCTGCTAGTGGATCGGGACAACACCAACGAATTGCTCGCGGAGCAACAACGCCAGATGAGCGGGACGTTCGACGACCGGCATGTGGCGGAGGCCGGTCGGCTGTTGGGGGCGCGATTCGTGCTCACGGGCAAGGTGCTTCGGTTCGATGACATCATCCGAAAGGAGATCGATGTGGAGATGCAATTGATCGATGCCGCCACGGGCAGGATCCACCTGAGCGAGGTGATCCGCGTGAACAAGCAGGAGATCGCACGCGGCGCGCCACGGGCCCAGCTGTTGGAGCGGTCCGCGAAGCGCATGGCCTTGCGCTTGGCCGACTTCGACCCCACGGAGTGAGCCCTTGGGAAGGTGGATGCGAAAAGCTACTTTGCATCCTGCGGCGATGTTCCAGTTGCATTCATTCCCAAGGATCGTTCTCCTCACGGCGTTCTGCGCCGCCACGCTGGTGCACGCGCAAACGGAGATCAGTGCATTCACCACCACCGGACGGGCTGCGGCCACCACGTTCGTGACGGATTATCAGGCCATCGGGATCAACCCGGCGAACCTGGGCTGGCAATGGCGACATGAGAACAAGCACTTCGCGTTCGGCCTTGCGGAGGGGACCTACTCGATCTACTCCGATGCGCTTTCCCGCGATGACATGCGCAACAGGGTGTTGAACACGAATTTCACCTTCACCGAAGCGGAGAAGGAACAGGCGGGCCGCGTGTTCGCCGACGCCGGGGCCACGCTGAACGCCGATGTCATGTCCTTCGGCCTGGCCTACTCGGGTGAAGGGATCGGTGGTCTCGCCTTCCAGATGCGTGACCGGATGCAACTTTCCGCCCGGTTCGGCCCACGCATGGCAGAGCTCATGTTCGAAGGGTATCGCGCGGACTACTTCGACCTGTTGGTGCTGGCGACCGGCGATACGGTCACGAACTACGCGAACATGTCAGCCGATTCGCTTGCCCTGGTGGTCCTCGGTGTCGCAACGCAACCGCAGGCACTCGGCCGCCTGGTCAATGGGTCGCACATGGGCTTCACCTGGTACCGGGAGTTCAACCTTTCCTACGGCAAGGCCGTGGTCCGGAATGAAGATGTGGAGATCGACCTCGGCGTGGGGTTCAAATATCTCGTGGGGATCGGGATCGTGGACATCCGGGCGGAGAATGATGCGTTGGAAGGATTTTCTTCACTGTCCCCTGATTTCGAGATCGATTATGAGACCGGTTCGCGAAGTGAGGGTGCGCGCCTCACAGCTGGCAAGATCCTCTTCCCGCAGCCGGTGGGCCGGGGGTTCGGGGTAGATGTCGGGATCAGTGCCATCATCGAGCAACGCTGGAAGTTCGGTGCAGCGGTAACGAACCTGGGCTCGATCAATTGGACCGGCAATGTGTATACGGCCAACGATGGCAGCCTGGTGGACCTCGCAACGGATGGGCTCGACAACTACAACTTCTTCGAGGGCATCGAGGATTTCGCTACCAACAGTGGCCTGCTGGAATGGGAAAAGGGCAAGGACCGGCGGGTGCCCTTGGCGTCCACGGCCCGGATCGGCCTTGGTCGTGTCTTCGGTGAGCTGGCGGAGATCGGTGTGGATGTCGTGCTGCCGTTGAACGACGAACCTGGTAGCCTCATGGAACCGGTGATCGGCGTGGGCGGCGATGTGCGCCCGTTCCAATGGGTGCAGTTCAGCATGGGCCTGGTGACCGGCGGCACGTATGACACGAAATTGCCCGTGGGTGTCACTTTCATCGCGGGAGATGGAACATGGGAGGCGGGTGTGGCATCGCGGGATGCGATCACCTTTTTCACGGACCGCAACCCGACGGTGTCGTTGAGCATGGGTTTCCTGCGGTTCCGGTTCTGATGTTGCCCACAGCACCCTGCTGGCGCGCATCAGCGCAACAGCGTCACATGCCCGGTGAACTCCCGGCCGTCCAACAAGCGGAGTACATAGAAATACGTACCGTCCGACCGATCACTCCCTTTCCACTGGTTCCGGTAGTCCTTCTTTGAATAGATCACCGCTCCCCATCGGTTGTAGATCGTCAGTTCATTCGGGAAGAACTCGATATTCTCGATCACGAATGCGTCGTTCTTTCCATCGTTGTTCGGGGTGAATACATTGGGAATGCTGATGTCCAATGAACCGATGACGTAGATCGCCGAGACCGTGTCCACACAGCCATTCGTACTCTGCACGACCAGTGTGACCGTGTACTGCCCGGGCTCATCGTAGGTCCACGATACATCGGGTGTACCCGCCGTACCACCGATCACACCCAGGTCCCAGGACCAACCGATCAGGGTACCAGCGCTGATCGTGGATGCATCCTCGAAAACGACCGTGGTGCCCGGCGGCTGGGGCGAGGCAGGGGTGGTGGTGAAAGCCGCCAGAGGTTCCTCGAATTGAACGGCGAAGGGGGCGGATGTCCCCACGCAACCATCCGCATCCGTTACGGTGACCGTGACAACAGTGCTCTGCACCACTACGACCTGGTCCGTGTCCGCACCTGTGCTCCACCGATAGGAAGCGAAGGCTTCGGTGGTGGAGAGCACCACTTCATCACCGGCGCAGGCGAAGGGCGATCCGGAGATCACCGGATCCGGTCCGATCGGCGCATCGACGAACACTGTTGCAGTTATCGTGCACCCATTGGCATCCTGCACCGCCACCGTGTGCATTCCCCCAGCGACCCCGATGAACAGTTCGCTCGCTTGGAACGGCCCACCATCCAACGCGTACTCCAATCCGGTGCCGGTCGCAAGTACGGTGATCGTTCCATCCGGTGGGGCACAGGCCGACGCCGTGCTGGAGATCTCCAGGAGCACTGGTCCATCCAAGGATGGCACGTTCACCTCCACCTCCGCAGTGCATCCGTTCGCATCCGTTACGAACACGGTCTGCACACCGGCGTCAAGCCCTGTTGCCATCGTGCCTGTCGCACCTGAAGGCGACCATTCGACGGCGTACGCCTGCGTTCCTCCGGAGATGGAGATGGTGCTCGTGCCATCGCCTCCGGCACAGGTTGCACCGGTCACGTCGACCACAGTGATGTTCAACGGTGCCGCAGGTCCGGTGATGGTGACCGCCACCTGGCCGGTGCAACCGTTCTCATCCGTTGCAGTGACGGAATAGCTGCCGGCCGCCAGGGAAGTGGCGGTCGGTCCATTCACCCCGATGGGGGACCACACGTATGACGGACTGCCGGCCCCACCAGTGGCGGACACGGTCGCAGAGCCGGTCGCATCACCGAAACAAAGAACGTTGGTCCGATCCGTCACATTCACCGTGATCGCCGGGCATGGGGTGCAGGAGGGAATGGATCCCGGATCCGTGAGCGTGAGCACGGTACCCACGCCATCCACCACCTGGATCGGAAAGTCCGAAGGCGCCGGAATGCTTGCCCCGTTCGCGAAGGTGCTCCATGCGGGCACCATTACCGCACAGCCCGGTGGTATGATGCAACCGAACAGACAAGCGCTGCAGTCCTGCACCTGCACTTCCTCCTGCCAGGTGTATGGTGCAACGCCGTTCGATACGGTCAACGCACCGGTGACCGGATCCGCACAGACCGCAAGACCGACACATGGGCCCACCGTCAGTTGCAACGTTGCACTGAAGCCACAGTCCATCGAGAAGGTGACCGCATGCGTGCCCACGCCCGCCACCGCCGGGTCGAAGGTCCCTTGCGCCGGGTCCGTGATCCCGGGTCCGGACCAGGTGCCTTGGACCGCATTGCTGCAGTTGGCGCCGATCCCACCCACGGCACCCAGGTCGGTGGCACCATCATTCAGGCAGTACGTGAGTGTTCCGGTAAGGTCCGCGTAGCAGCAGGAATTGGGCACGATGCTCACATCATCGATGAAATAGTAAGCGAACGGGTTCAGGAAGTTGCCGCCCACGTTCTGAATGATGGTATTCGCGTTATTGAAGAAGTTGCCCATCGTGAAGAAGGACTCACCCCCCACCGCCTGATAATCCCATTGCAAGCGCACCCAATCGACCGTGTCGATGATGGCCGCACAGGCGTAGTTCAGGTCCGGCGGCAGGTCGATCAGCGAATTGTTCTGACCCGGGCATGGATTGCGCAGGAACTGTGTGCTCGAAAATCGTATCCCGATGTTGTTGGTCGCGAAGGGCACGCCATCCGCCTTGCTCACATACATGCTTACGCAGTAAGTCTGCCCGGCCACGAGTGGGGTGACCGTCCTCCCCTGGATGTACTCACGGTATTGATCCAGCACCTCGTGGGTGATGATGCCGGCATACCGGGTACCGGTGCGCGCATACTGAAAGCCCAGGAGCGAATTCGGCACGCCCGTCGCGAAGATGTTGCATGCCGAGAACAGGTCAGGTGAAGAGCAGCTGTCACCCAGCGCGTTGTTGCTTGCATTGTCCCAGGAGCCTGTGAGGTCCGTGAAGAAGCCTTCACCACCGAACGACCCACAGTTCGTGGTGGTGATCTCGAAGCTGGGATTGACCACCAGGTTCTGGCCGAACAACGGCGTGGAGAGCAGGACGAGCGCGGCGAGCGAGGGCTTCGTTCCCATGGTGGCGGTATATTTTGGAGGGAAAATAGGATCTTTCCCGACGTCCGAACGCGCACACCCGAAAAATCAACGGTCACCGCATGCCCTTCCCCTTCCATCTGACCCAATGGGAACTCATCCCGCCCACCATCACCATGGGAACATCGGGCGTTGCGCAGACCCGTACGGAATTATTCGACGGTTTGCGGGTGCGGCTCGTGGAATACTCTGAGAACTACCTCGCGGACCACTGGTGTGCGTTGGGTCACTTCGTGCTGGTCCTGGAAGGTGAGTTGATCATCGCATTGAAGGATGGCGGCGAGCGATCCATGAAGAAGGACTGCTCATTCATCGTTTCCGACGACCTCAGCGAGCACAGGCTGCGCACGATCGGAGGTGCCAGGATGCTGGTGATCGACGGTGCATTCCTCGCACAGGCCCAGGGGACCTGAAACGGGATCAGGTGATCACCCGGCAGGGCCGGTGTGGATCACATCCTGCGGTACCAACCTTTGATCCGCTCCCTGTCCAGCACCTGCTCCCATCCCGGGCCGAAGGCGTGGTCCCACATGTGCGGCAGGTCGTACGCCACCTCCGCCATGGCACTGATGGTATCCTCGCTCCACTCCTTCGCCAGACCTTGCGGAATGTGCACGCCCAGGTGCTTCACCATACCCTTGAATTCCTGAACGTGATCGCCGTACACATCCTCCAGCTTGTCGAAGGCGATGCAGTTCGCCAGGCAATGATGGATCTCCAGCACCTTTCCCAGGCCGTAGCTCAGCGCATGGCAAACCCCCACCTCGCTGTACGTGAGGCTTAGCCCGCCCATATAGCTGGCCACCATCAACTTCTCATCACTCTTCGGATCCTCACGATCCAAGTGCATGAAGACCTCGCGGCAAAGTTCCAGGCTCTTCTCACTGTACGCTTCGGCGAATGTGTTCTTCTTGGTGCCGGTGATCGCCTCCACGCTGTGGATGTAGGTATCCATGCCGGTGTAGAACCATTGGTCTCGGGGTACGGTCGCGATCAGGTCCGGATCGAGCACGATCTGGTCGAAGACGGTCCAGTCGCACTTCAACCCGAGTTTCTTCACGGGCCCTGTGAGCACTGCGGTCATGCTTACCTCGGCACCCGTTCCGCTTATCGTGGGCACACCGCAGTGGTAGATGCCGGGCTTCCTGATGAGGTTGAGGCCCTGGTACTGCACACTGCTTCCTTCGTTCGTGAACATGAGCGAAGAGGCCTTCGCGATATCCATGAGGGTACCACCACCGATGCCCACGATCCCGGCCGGCAACCCACGGCGTTGCAGGATATCATCCCGCAGGGCATCGATCTGTTCCGTGTAGGGTTCCTTCTCCGTGCCGATGAAGAACAACTCGTCGCCCTCCTTCACCGGCAGGCGTTGACGAAAGGCCTCCTTGTCCTCGAAATAGGCATCAACGACGAACACCATGAACCCACTATTGCGGTGTGGATCGAGGATCTCGCCAAGCTTATCGAAGGAACCGCGACCATAGCAGGTCTTGGTAACGGACTTGAAGTTGCGGAACAATTGCATCCGGGTGGTGTTCTGTTCATGCAGGTAGGATGACCGTGTCACCTTGCCTGAAGGAGCCGAAAGTAGCACCACTACCGCAACTCCATCGGCACTTCCATCAAGAGCACCTCTGCGCCCTGGCTGTCAGCGGTGATGTCCAGCGCCTCCACATCCCAGGTGCCCAAGCCATCGCGCTCATTCAGTGAATTCCCATTGATGGTGAGATCGCCCTTGATCACGAAGACATAGACACCGTTCGAGCGGTCCTTCAACGTATACGTGGTTCGCACGCCCTCGTCGAATTCGCCAAGGTGGAACCAGGCGTTCTGGTGCACCCACACACCTGTGTCATCCTGATGCGGTGAGAGGATCTGCTGCAATGCGTTGTGCCGATCCTTTCGGTCCAGGGTGATCTGATCGTACCGTGGCTGCACATTGCGCTTGTTCGGGAACATCCAGATCTGCAGGAAGCGGACCTCGGCATCGCTGTTCTTGTTGTATTCGCTGTGCGTAACGCCCGTTCCGGCGCTCATCACCTGTACATCCCCATGCCGGATCACGGTGGTGTTGCCCATGTTGTCCTTGTGCTCCAGGTCGCCGGCAAGGGGTATGGAAACGATCTCCATGTTATCGTGCGGATGCGTCGCGAAGCCTTTACCACCGGCCACCCGGTCATCATTCAATACGCGCAGCACGCCGAAATGCATCCGTTCCGGGTCATAGTAGTTCGCGAAGCTGAAGGTGTGCCGGCTCTTCAACCAGCCGTGATCGGCGTTGCCGCGTGTTGCCGCCTTGTGCAGGACCGTGTTCGCCATTGCAGTAGTGGTTTTGGTGGGTATATGGTTGAAGCCGACCACGTCGAGCGGACGCAGTTCATCGATCTCGTTCTCCGCGAGCTTCGCCAGCAGCGGTGAAGCGGCCAGAAGCCCGGTACCGAGAATGCCTTTTCGGAGGAAGTCCTTGCGTTCCATGGTCGGTCGAACTGAATGATGCAAAGTTCCGGTCCGGCAGGAGCGGGTACATTGAACTGGAACAAGAAACGGCCTTATGCGCCACGGCTCATGCGGGCGCGCAACTTGCTCAGGAACTCCGGTGTGATGCCCACATAACTGGCGATCAACGTCTGCGGGATGCGACCGCTCAGCGTGGGGTACTTCACCAGGAAGTCAGCGTAACAGACCTCCGCCGTTGCGGAAAGTACCTGGATGAACCGGTCCTGCAGGGCGCTGAGGTGGCGTTGCACGGTCAGTCGGAAAGCGCGTTCGAGCTTTGGAATGCCTGCGAACAATTCCTCCTTTTTCGCATACCGGATCATGAGCACCTCCGTCGGTTCGACCGCCTCGATGAAAAAGCGTGAGGGCATGCGTTGGGTGAAGCTCGCGAGGTCCGCCGCCCACCAGTTCTCGGGAGCGAAGAACATGGTCACGGTCCTGCCCGCCTCATCGATGAAGTAGATCCGCAGACATCCCTTCACGACGAATGCCTCGAAGTCGCACACCTCTCCCGCCTGCAGCAACAGTTCCTTCTTTTCGTAGCGAGCGGTCACGTGACCGTCAACGAAGCGTGCGGACTCCGCTGCGGTGAGCGGCACAAGGCGACCGATGGCTTCGGCCAGGCGCGCACGGCCATCCGGTTGCTCCATGGTACGAAGATCGTTCACCTTATCCTTGCATACCCATCAGCACACCATGGAAAGCATTGGCCGTTCTCTTGATACGCTGGGCTACACCGACCTGAACTACCTGCAATTGTCCTTCAGTGCCATGGTGGCCGCTCTTTTCCTGCAATCCGGCATCGACAAGGTGGTGCACTGGAAAGGTGAGAAGGCCTACCTCACGGATCATTTCGCTAAGAGCCCGCTGAACGGCTTCGTTCCCGTGGCGCTGCCTGTACTCACCACCCTGGAACTGGGTGCCGGGGCTTTCTCGGCGATCGGCTTCTTCAGCGTGGCGCTCGGCCAGGGCAATGCCATGGGCCTCATGGGCATGCTGTTCGCGGTGAAGGCGATCTTCTTTCTCTTCCTGGGCCAACGGTTGGCAAAGGACTATGCCGGTGCTGCGTCCCTGGTGCCATATTTCCTGCTGTGCGCAGGCGGGCTGTACTTCCACCTGCAGGGCTAGTTCATCTACTTCACGGGCACGGCTTCCATCGCGCGGCGCACGGCGGTCTCCATTTTCGTCAGCATGGCGTCAAGTTCCGCATCGGTCCAGGTGACGCGGATGTTGAAGCTGATAAGCCGGCGCATCACCGCATCGCTCTTCGGGAACTTGAGGGTCTTGAGGTCCTGCGGCATGCCCAGCTCATGCGCCACGAGCCTGTACGGCATGCTCAACTCCTTCAGGTGGTCCCACTGCTTGATGTAGTGGTACATGTTATCGTACCAGTAGGCCACACCGATACCGGCCTCCCCAAGGAGCTTCACGCACGCACGGGCGGTCGCTTCATCGGGCATCAAGAGGTGGAAGAACGTGGCGCTGTCACCGGCATCATCGCATTGCTTGCGGAAGGAAAGGCCCGGGATCCGTGACAACCTGTCCTGGATGACGGCCTTATGCTTGCGCTGCTGTTCCAGGATGAACGGGAGCTTCCGCGCCTGCGCCAGACCGATGGCCGCGTTGATCTCACCCATGCGGTAGTTGGTGCCCATCATGGGGTGTGGTTCCATCCCACGATTGTCGCCGACATGCGTGTGCCCGTGATCGCTCAGGTATTCCGCACTCTTGATCAGGTCCGGATCATCGGTGATGATCACACCACCTTCGCCGCAGGTATTGATCTTGAAAAAGTCGAAGCTGAAGCTCCCCATCCTGCCGTGCAGCCCGAGGTGCTTGCCATTGTAGGTGGCACCCAGGGCCTGGGCGGTGTCCTCGATGAGCATCACGTTCTTCTCGCGGCACACCGCCTGGATGCCCTCCAGATCCGCAGCAGCCCCGCACATGTGCACCAGCAGCACTGCCTTGGTCCTCGGTCCGCACACGGCCCGGATCCCTTCCGCACTCATGCACAAGGTCTCATCGATCTCCGCGAACACCGGCAGGGCACCCGCCAGCAGCACGCTTTCAATGGTCGCGATGAAGGTGAACGGCGGCACCACGACCTCATCCCCATAGCCCACGCCACAGGCCGCCAGCATGGCACTCACCGCCGTGCTGCCACTGCTTACGGCAAGGGCATGTCCGGCACCGGTGAACTTCGCGATCTCGGCTTCGAAGTCCTTCGCCTTCCAATGGCCCTTTCGCAGCGCATCGTGGTTGTACCGGAAGAGTACGCCTGTCTCCAGGACGTCCATTACTTCCTTGCGTTCCTCATCCCCGAAAAGTTCTGTACCCGGCATCGTTGTGGTGTTGGCGCAAAGGTAGCGGCACGTCAGGAAGCCAGGATCCACCCGACCTTTGATACTGAGAACGGTGGTGATCACGTTCTCGAGCAATACACATCCCCATGCGATACACTTTGATACTGCTGCCGATCATGCTGCTCTCCCTCTGCACCGCCCGTGCGCGCGCTCAGGGTTGCAGCGATGCCGGTGTGTGCACGGCCGGGCCGATCGGCGAACTGCAGATCACCCCTGATTCGATGGGCACCACGGATGCCACGCGGCACATGGCGCGGCTCACCTTCAGTTATGGTGCCGGGGAGCAAGGTGTGGTTGTGGTGCAGGTCGTGCCTGAGATCGCCATCGGCATCACGGAGCGGCTGGGGGTCCAGGTGAAGGTACCGTACATGAACGCCAGCGGTAACCTGGGTGCCAACAGCGGTGTGGGCGATCCCACGGTAAGCTTCTCCTACGTGGCCCATAAGGCGAAGGACCGCCGGTTGGACCTTGTCCTGGGTACCAAGATCAACGCGAACGAGGCCGATGCGCGCAGTGCGGATGGGCTCTCCCTGCCCATGCCCTACCAAACGAGCCTTGGCACCACGGACCTGCTTGCGGGTGTGAACTACCGTTGGAAGCGATGGTCGGCAGCACTTGCCTACCAGCATGTTCTCTCCAACAACAATGCGAACGGGTTCAGCCATGAGGCCTGGATGGACGACATGGATGCGCTGGGCTATTTCGAGAGCGCCTTCCTGCAACGCGCCAATGACGCTGTGGTGCGGTTGCAACACCGGATCCCGGTGAGCAGCGGTCTGGTCGTGCAGCCCGGTGCGCTGGCGATCGTGCACACGGGCATGGACAGCAGGTTGGAGCAGCCCCGCATGGGACCCGCGGGCCCGGTCATCGGCCCGCTGGAGCGCAGGGACATCGACGGTTCCGAAGGGTTGACATTGAACCTGACCATCGATGCCCGCTGGACCTTCGCGGAGAATTGGGCGCTCGAACTTGCTTACGGCACTCCGTTCATCGTGCGCGATTCCCGGCCGGACGGACTGACGCGCAGCATGGTGCTCAATGCCGGTCTGCGCTATGGCTTTTGACCATGGTGCGGTGACTTGCAATTCCTGCACAGGGAGCGGTTCTTTGCGGGCATGAAGAAGCGCACGCTCAATTCCTTCGGCGAGTTGGTCTATTCGAGCGGTCCGAAAAGCTCCGGCCGACCCACTGCCGCACCAAGCGAGCAGGACCTGCGCATCCACCTCGACCGGTTGGGTGGGAACAAGACCGTCACGCGCATCACCGGCTTCGCCGGAAAACCCGAGGACCTCGATGAATTGGGTAGGGCGTTGAAGAGCAAATGCGGTGTTGGCGGTAACACCAAGGAAGGGGTGATCCTGTTGCAAGGCGACCACCGCGACAAAGTGTTGTCCTTTCTACTGGAGAAGGGCTACAAGGCGAAAAAGGCTGGCGGTTGAATCCGAACGTACGTCGCGACCATTCACCACGGCCTCGCACTTCCACTGGATACGCCGAGGATGAAAAGACCAGAACGGATCTGGAAGTTCACCGCCCCCCTGGAGCGCATGAGCGGAAAAGGGGGATGGAGCTACGTGGAATTCCCGCATGAGGTGCCCGAGTTGTTCGGCACGCGTGGTGATGTGCGCGTGAAATGCCGCTTCAACGGTGTGGTCGCGGACCGTGCGCTGATGCCCACCAAGAGTGGGGTGCACATTCTTGTACTGGGTGCGGAACTACGGAAGAGGGCCGGAATTCAGCGGGTGGGCGACCCGGTGCGCGTTGAACTGCGTCTCGACCCTGAGCCGGACAAGGTGGTACTGCCTGTGGAACTTGCCGGTACGCTTGAACTGATACCGGAATTGGATGCGGCTTGGAGGAAGTTGACACCGGGAATGCAGCGCAGCATGTGCCATTGGATCGACGGTGCCAGGACGGCAGGCACCCGAACGAAGCGCATCCTGGAATTGCTGCGCCGGCACGAAAGCGGTGAAGCACCCTTCAAGAGAAAGAAGGTTGGGCAGCCCTGATATTTCGGCACCATCCTTGTGCAATTTCCGGCTTAATTCCCTGTGGACCAATGCTTAGAACTACTCTACTATTCGCCTTGCTGCTTACCATCACATCCAGCCTGCACGCGCAGAAACACGTGTATGATGACCTATTGATCCTATACGTGGATGAGGAGTACGAGAAATGCCTGTGGAAGGCGGACCGCTACATCGAAAAGGACGATACCCGTCGTGACCCCCTGCCGTACCTGTACATGAGCATGTGCAGCCATGAGATGAGCAAGTTGGAGAAATACACGCTGGACCCGGAATACCGGAAAGTGGGGCGGGATGCGCTCAAGTACGCCGAGAAATTCCGGAAGAAGGACAAGAACCTGGAGTTCTTCAACAACTACGAGGATTACTGGGCGGAGTTGAACACCGTGGCGATGGATATCGGCCTGGCACTGCTGGACCAAGGGGAGTACAGCAAGGCCAAGCGCCAGTTCGATCACATGGCGGGTTATTATCCGGAGAATCCCGGTGCATGGCAGATGCTTGCCTTGTGCCAGCTGAAGATGAAACTGGCCCGCGATGCCAAGGAAAGCATGATGGAATTCAACAAGGCCTATGCTGCCGTGCCTGACATCGATCGGTTGCCCAAGGACCAGAAACGGTTGCTGCGCGAAGGATTGATCCGTTACTCCGAATACCTGGACAGCAAGGGCATGGTCGATTCCGCCAGGACCACGATCGCGTTGGGCGCTGAGCACTTCGACGAGAACGCGGAGTTCAGGTCGCTGCGTGAACAACTGAATTAAGGCCGGAAGGAAAGGGATCAGCTGCGCTTGCTTCCCGCCTTTTTCGCGGCGGATCTCTTCCTGGCCGCCTTCGGAGGAAGTCTGTGCACGTGGTCCAACGACCGCATGACCCACTGTTCGAGGTCCTTAGCAGTGGTCACTGCATCGGCATCCACGAAGAGGAAGCCGCCCATCCGCTTGCCAGTGAAGTCCATGGGCCGCGCTCCCGGCAGGGCTTCGTACTCCGCGTGCTTGGCAGGGTCGATCCGCACCATGAAGGCACCCTTGTTCGTGATCCCCACGCACATGTGACCCTTCACCATGAACGCCACACCTCCGAACATTCTTTTCTGTTCCGGGTGAACACCAGCGGCAAGCAAGGCATCCAGGATCCGTTGCTGAAAGAAGGTGTCGAGTGCCATGGTCCGGATCCGAAGGTACGTTCGTTCGAGCGGTGATCGATCAGGTGCTGAGGAGAGTGAATGCGCGTTGCAGGCTTCCCATATTCCGCCATGAAGTGCTCCCTTGCCGAACGGTTCAGCCCTACATTGTTCTGACCAATCCCGATGACATGAAACAGACCCTTACCCTGCTTCTTCTTGCACCGACGTTCGCCATGGGGCAGTCGTTGGTGTATGACACACCTCAGAACCGTACCGCTTTGCTGGAGGATTTCACCGGGATCCATTGCGGCTACTGTCCGGAAGGCCACGCGATCATGGCCGACCTGGAGAGCGTGTTGACGGACCGTTTCGTCACCGTAGGTGTCCACGCGGGCACCTTTGCGGTCCCGGCGACCGGAGAGCCGGACTTCCGCACTCCCGAAGGCACGGCGATCGATGCCTACTTCACGATCAGTGGATATCCGGCCGGCGTCATCAACCGGCACATCTTTGATGGGGAGAACGACCTGGGGCGCGGTGCCTGGGAAGGAGCCGTGAACGAGATCCTGGACCTCCCGAGCCCTGTGAACCTGGGCGTTGAAAGCAGCGTGGACGGCGACCAGCTGACCGTGCATGTTGTGGGTCTCTACACCGCGGACAGCCCGACCGGGAGCGACTATTTCAGTGTTCTGGTCAAGGAGAACCACGTCAATGGTCCACAGACCGACTACACCAACGGGAACCACCCGAACTACGACCACATGCACGTGCTGCGCGATCATGTGACGGATACTTGGGGGGACGACATCGGCAACCCCGTATCCGGCGACCTGGTGGAGCGCACCTACACCTTCACCATCCCATCCACATGGAACATCGCGAACTGTGAAGTCGTCGCTTTCGTGAGCGAGGATAAGCGCGAGGTATACCAGGCACGCGAGGTGGCCATGGATGGCGGCACCACGCTCGTGGTGGGCGACCTGGCCGGTGATGTGCAACCATACCGGAGCGGCACGAACGGCGCGGCCACAACCTTCAACGGCGCGTTCGGCAATCAATTGGGAGTTGACGAGGAGTACACGATCAGCCTGACAGGCTCGGGTGCACCCGGCTCCTGGACCTATGGATTCACCCTGGATGGCACCGCCGCCGGCAACCCGGCCACCGTGAGCATTCCCGGTAGCGGCAGCGTGGCCATCGACGTGCTGGTGACCCCGGACGCGACGGCCGGGATCGGGACCTACACCCTGACGGTCTCGAGTGTGAACAATCCGAACGCACCGGCGCTGATCCAGGAATACCACGTGATCAGTGGTGTCACGGACCTGATCGTCACGAATCCGCAGGCGGAAACGCATGAGCCCCTGTACGTGAACGGCATGGCCGGTGAGGTGGGCAAGGCGGCCACCACCCGGGCGGACTTCCTGTCGTTCAGCGGTGCGAATGCCCTGACGGGGGTGAACAACCTCTACCTCAACATCAGCTGGACCTTCCCAAGCTACACCGATGCGGTCGCTGAAGCGCTGAGCATCTTCATGGACAACGGTGGGAATCTGATGATCGCCGGGCAGGACATCGGCTGGGATCAGAGCGGTGTGAGCGGTGCATACGGTACGCCGGTCACCCAGGCGTTCTATACCAATTACCTGCATGCCACCTATGTTGCGGATGGATCCTCCGCGGACAGCCAAGTGCAGTTCGAGGATGCGGATGCGGTCTTCGGGAGCGTTCCGAACACCACCATCGCGAACGTGTTCGGAGGGAACACCTATCCGGACCAGATCACGCCGATCGCCCCCGCCGTGCCGATCATGCGTTACTCCGCCACGAAGATCGGTGGCCTGCGCGCCCAGACCGCCAACTACAAGTTGGTGTACTTCGGGATCGGGCCAGAGCAGGTCTCGAACAATGCGATCGCACTGCAAATGGTGCAGCTCAGCCACGACTGGTTCTACGGGGTGGTGAGCGTAGAGGAGTTCGATGCCGCCATGAACGCCCTTGGACAGGCCTACCCCTCGCCAACAAGCGACTTCGTGAATCTGCCTTTGGGTGAATTCCAAGGTACTGCAGCGCTGGATGTCTTCGACGCAACGGGCCGGATCGTGCTCACCGAACAGGTGAACAGCGCGAACAGCATCGTTACCCTGAACGTGGAGCGCTTGAACAATGGTGTGTACAGCGCACGGTTGCGCACCGCGGCAGGGAACGGCATGGCGCGGACCTTCCAAGTGGCTCGCTAAACGTCAGCTCCAAGAAGCAGAAAGCCCCTTCGCGATGCGAAGGGGCTTTCTTGTGCGCGGAGGTCCCGACCTATCGCATCACGGGGATCCTCAGGCTGCGCCCTTCGGCGATCACCGTGTACACCCCGGCCGGTAAGGAGGAAACATCGAGCGTGCCATTGCTGTACGGTTCGTGAAGCACCTCGCGCCCTACGGGATCTATGATCTGCACCACTGCGCCGGACCGCACGCCGGTAAGGCGCACCACATCCTGAGCAGGGCTCGGGTAGGCCGTCAGCGGTTCCTCCCTCGCGAGATCCGCAGTGCCCATCGCCAATTGGCAGCTACCCGAAAAGGTCTCCGGATAGTAGCTCTCCATGCCCAGACCGAAGCAATCCAGCCCATAGCCGCACTCCAGGAAATTCGAGATGGGCTCGAACAAGCCATGCGATGAGCCCACTCCCTCAACGAGGTATTGGGCCCAGCTATTGGCAAGCTCGAACCGCGCGCGCATCTCGGTACCGATCAGCACGCTGTCCACTGCGATCACAGTGATGTCGGTATTCCAGTTGTTCCAGGTCACGGGAAGTACATCGTTCACATGCAGATCGAAGTCGAACAGCAGCTCGTCCGTATCGTCCGTCCAGATGCGCAATTGCCGTCCCACCTGGCGGATGAACCAGACCCCGTGATATCCTGCACTGTACAGCATCGAACCCTGGCAACCGGGCCCGGCCGGGGGGGATGCCTGCCAGTTGTACGTGATCATCCCGCTCCGAACGACCTTGCTCCACAGCACACCATTGATGACCGAGTCACCGGCCAGCGTGTAGTTGTAGACATCGGTCGCAATGCACGGCGCAGGGACCGCACATATGGAATGCACCTGCCAGATGGGTTCATTTCCCAGGTAGTCCTGTGCGGTAGCGATGGAGGATGCCAATGCGAACAAGACGAGCGTAGCGTTGCGCATGCGAAGAGGTTTGTTTGGAAGACAGTAGGTCCGGTCCGAATGCTGCTTGCGCGAAGGTGAGAGATCAGGGACCAGGGCCGAATAGCCACCGATCCAGCCCCCCAAGCATGGTCAATAGGCCACCAACCGCTCTACAGCTTCCCACAAACGATCCTTGGGCAGGAAGCCTTTTTCCAGCGGGATAGCGAAGGGCACCGGTGTATCCCAACTGGCAACGCGCACGATCGGCGCATCGAGGTGGTCGAAGCAGTGCTCTACGATAAGAGCGCTGAGCTCGCCACCGAAGCCACCGGTAAGTGTGTCCTCGTGCAATAGCAGGGCCTTGCCGGTCTTCTTCACGCTGGCCACGATCGTTTCGAGATCAAGCGGCACCAATGTGCGCAGGTCGATGATCTCGGCATCCACATCCATCTCCTTCACAGTGTCGGTGGCCCAATGCACCCCCATGCCGTAGGTGATGATGCTCATCGCCGCACCTTCACGCACCACGCGTGCCTTGCCGAAGGGGATGCCGTACGGCTGTTCAGGAACCGATCCGGTGATGCTGCGGTACATGGCCTTGTGCTCGAAGAACATCACCGGGTTCGGGTCGTCGAAGGCGGTCATGAGCAGGCCCTTGGCGTCGTACGGGTTGCTCGGGTAAGCCACCTTCAGTCCGGGTGTCTTCACGAACCACATCTCGTTGCTCTGGCTGTGGAAGGGCCCCGCTCCCACCCCGGCGCCGGTGGGCATGCGCACCACCACATCGGCGTTCTGCCCCCAGCGGTAATGGATCTTCGCCAGGTTGTTGCAGATCTGCGTGATGCCCTCGCTGACGAAATCGGCGAATTGCATCTCCATCATGGCCTTCATGCCCTTGATGCTGAGGCCGAGCGAGGCGCCCAGGATCGCGCTCTCGCACAGGGGCGTGTTGCGCACGCGATCCTTGCCGAACTGCTCCACGAATCCCTCGGTGATCTTGAACGCACCACCGTACTCCGCGATGTCCTGCCCCATCAACACCAACTCCGGGTGGCGCTCCATGCTCTGGGCAAGGCCCTGCTGGATGGCGTCGATCATGCGCTTCTCAGGGGCGCCGGTCTGGTCCGGTTCCATGGATAACGCAGTAGGTCGACCCGGTGGGTCGACGCTACGGGTGCCATCGGCAACCGTAGCGTAAACATCAGCGACCTCGGCGGTTTCCACCGGCACGGGTTCCGGCTCCTCGAACGCGTGCTTCAGGTCAGCCTCGATGCCATCTTTCAACCGCGTACGGATTCATCGCGCTTCGCTATGCTCAGCACGCCGATCTTCAGCAGCCAGGCCTCGTAATTCATCACGGGGTCCTTCTTGCCCCACACCTCGAAGAGCTCCTTCGGTACGTACTTGGTTCCACTGGCCTCCTCGTGTCCCCGCATCCTGAAGGTCATGCACTCCACCAGGATCGGACGCGGGTTCTCGCGAACGCTGTCGGCCAGCCGCGCGAGGTTGTCGTACACCTCCAAGATGTTGTTGCCCGCGATCTGCACCGCCTCGATGCCATAGCCCACGGCCTTATCCGTGAAGCTCTTCATGCGGAACTGCTCACTGCTGGGCGTGCTGAGGCCGTAGCCGTTGTTCTCGATGATGAAGAGCACCGGCAGGTCCCACACCGCGGCCACGTTCACGCTCTCGTGGAAGTCGCCCTCGCTGGTGGCGCCGTCGCCGGTAAACACGATCGTGCAACGGTTCTCCTTCTTCAGCTTGTGCGCCAGCGCGATGCCATCGGCGATGCCGAGCTGCGGCCCCAGGTGGCTGATCATGCCCACCACCTTGTGTTCCTGGCTGCCGAAGTGGAAGCTGCGCTCGCGGCCCTTGCTGTAGCCCATGGCCTTGCCCTGCCATTGCGCGAAGAGTTTCCGGAACGGCATGCCGCGCGTGGTGAACACGCCCAGGTTGCGGTGCATCGGCAGGATGTACTCGTCGCCGTGCAAGGCCATGGCAGCGCCCACGCTGATCGCCTCCTGACCGATGCCGCTGAACCACTTGCTGATCTTCCCCTGCCGCAGCAGGCTGAGCATCTTCTCCTCGATGATGCGTGGGTAAACCAGCTTCTCGTAGGTCTCGATCAGGAATGCGTCGCTGTGCGTGCCGCGCTCGAATCGGAGCTGGCGATCTTCGGTGGTCAACGTGGGCATCTGGCTAGTGCGAGGCGCAAAGGTATCGGGTGAAGGCATCCTGTTCACGTGGTCGCTTCGACCGATCCGCTACTTTACCGGCGCTTCCATGCACCGACCCGACACCTACCGATGGTGGACCCTGTTCCAGATGGTCCCCCTGGCGATCGCCGTCGGGTTGTTCATCACGACATTCGCTGGCCGCGTAAGCCTGGTGGACACCCATGAGCTGAACATCATGGGCGAGGAGCAGAACATCGTATATGGCGTGATCAAATGGATGCAAGGCACGCCATTGTACAGCGATCCGGAGGCGCTACCCATGGATATCATCCAATATCCACCGGCGTTCTACTACCTCGCCGGTGGCCTGGGCACCGCTTTCGGCGTTGATACGACGGAACCGCAAGAGGTGTATGTATTGATCCGCACGATCGGCTTGGTGCTGAACCTGCTTTTCGCGTGGTCGTGCTACTGGATCGCCCGGGAACTTGGAGCTCCGTGGTGGTGGGCAGTGCTTTGGGGAACAGTATTGTTCAGTTTCCTTCCCAGGCAGGTCTATTCGCGTCCGGATGCGCTCAACCTGGTCCTTTTCGCAGGTTCCATGTACTTCCTGCTCAGGGGTGCAGGTCGGCGGTCATCCAACGATCTGCTTATTGCCACCCTGCTGGGCTGTGCGGCGGTCATGGCCAAACAGTCCGGTGTGCTGGCACTGGGCGTGATCGGCGCATGGGCCCTCTTCACCCGGCAATGGACCGTGCTCCTGCGACATGTGGTGCTCTCGACGATCGTACTCGCGATATGCATCGGCTGGCTCTGCCTGCACTACGGCACCCACGTCATTGTCCTGAATCTGGTCACCTCCATTCGCAATGGTATCGACCTTACGCTGTTCCGAACGCTCCTTACCCCTCGATTCCTGGGGATGTTCCTGGTGCAGGCGATCGCGTTGGTGCTGTGCTGGCGGTGGTGGCGCGGGACAGGACCACAGCTGAAAGCACTATCCGTGGCGTATTCCCTTTCTCTTGCCTTCGGATATGCCACAAGCATCAAATACGGGAGTTCGACCGCTTATTACATGGAGGGCATGCTCCTTGCCACCGCAGCGATGGCCCTGTGGTCCGGATCCTCGTGGGTCGTTGCCGATCGTTCCAGGCTCGTGGGCATCAGCCTCCTTGCATTGCTCTTCATCCAACCGAGACAGGTCGCATGGGGTGCTACGGTGCTCCTCGGGCGTGATACCGTGGTGAACGAGTTGCACGAGTACCAGGAGGCAAAGGCCATGGCCGCATTCTTGCGGGAGGATCCACGCTTCCGCAAGGGACTCGTCCTCGTGTACTATCATGATCACCTTGAGAATTTCCTGGTGGGCCGCAGCGTGCTTACGCAGAAGGACATCTACCAATTGCCCACCTCGGCCGCCCATTACGACCTCTCCGCGTACAGGAATGCGCTGGAGGACGGAACGATACGTTTCGTTGTGATGCGTTCCCCGGGCCCGCTTGCACTGGTCGGCGATGCACACCCACCCCTGGCCCTTGCCGACCAACGCAACGGGTACCTGCTCTACATCAATTCCGCCTCAGAAGCGCTTGCACCTGCGGATCATGCATACTGAGGTCGATCCATAGCACTTCCTGCGGCTCCTTTGCGCAACTTCGCCGCATGTTCCGTGGTCCGTTGCTCGTCCTGCTCCTGCGTCTGCTTTCCGTGGCCGTGGTGTATACGGCGCTGCGGATCCTTTTCCACGCGCTGAACAGTGCTGCGTTCCCGGATGTTCCGGTCGTTGCCTTCCTCGGTGGCGTCCGCTTCGATCTGAGTGCCATTGCATGGCTGCACCTACCATGGGTCGTGTTGTACCTCGTCAACCCCGACCCAGGTGGAGTGCTGGGTCGCATTCAGTTCTTGGTGTTCATTTCGATCAACGCCGTGGCGCTCTTTTTCAATTGCGTGGACCTGGAATACTTCAAGTTCAGCATGAAGCGCAGCACTGCCGACTTCATCCGGATCTTGGGCGCTGGAGGTGACACGGTGAATCTGCTGCCGGCTTTCCTCAAGGACTATTGGTACATCCTGCTCATCTACCTGGGCTGCCTGACCGCGATCGCCTGGAGCTATGTCCGCATCGGGCGCCTGGGGACCGTTGAACGCTCGGGCATCCTGCGGAAGGCGGCCTGGCGGATACTTGCGATCATCCTGCTGGTGATCGCCTCACGCGGAGGTATGCAGCTGATCCCGCTACAGCCGTTGGATGGGGTGAAGTACGGCGGTGCGACCTACCTGCCGGTGGTGCTCAACACACCGTTCACCATCATGACGAGCCTCGGTAAACCGGTGTTGGAGGAACGGGTCTACATGGATCAGCGTAAGGCGGACGAGCTATGGCCTGTGGTGCACGACCATGATACGCCCATATATCAACCGGCCCAGGCGTGGGATCTTCGGATGATCGAATTCGCCGATAGGCCGCTCGGATCGGATATGGAGATGGTCAAGACCGGACCACCGAACGTTGTGGTGATCATTCTGGAGAGTTTCTCCGCCGTGTACAGTGGACGGCTTGCGGGCGGCGATGGGTACATGCCCTTCCTGGACTCGTTGATGGGCGAAGGGCTGAACATGACCCATGCCTATGCCAATGGTCGGCGCAGTATCGATGGTATCCCGGCGATCCTCGGCAGCATACCTGAACTGATGGACGAGGCCTTCATCACCTCCCCGTATGCGAGCATCCCGTTCACCTCGCTGGCGAACACCCTGGCGGCCGAAGGCTACCGCACAAGCTTCTACCACGGCGGCCGCAACGGTACCATGGGTTTCGATGCCTTCGCACGATCGGCCGGATTCCATGGCTACTTCGGGTTGAATGAGTACACCGGGCCGGACAGTGATAATGACGGGCACTGGGGCGTCCGTGATCGTCCATACCTGCAGTACTTCGCTGCGCAACTGGCCAGGGAGCAGGAGCCGTTCATGAGCACGGTGTTCACATTGAGCTCGCATCATCCGTACGAATTGCCGCCTGCGGATGCGGAACGCTTCGGTGGTGGTACACTGCCCATACACCCCACGCTGCGGTATGCGGATGATGCCTTGCGTCACTTCTTCCTGACGGCACGTACCATGCCCTGGTACGCCAACACGCTTTTCGTGATCACCGCGGACCACACGGCCGACATCGAGCGCGATGGCAGGCATTCGGACAAGGCGATCGATTACTGGGTGCCCTTGGTGTATTACATGCCGCAGCGTATCGCGCCGACGGAGCAGGATCGTGTCACCCAGCACATCGACATACTGCCCACCATCCTGGAACTGGCCGATCATACCGGACCGTTCTTCAGCTTCGGGCACAGTGCCTTGCGTCCAGGGCCACCATACGCGGTGCACAACAACAACGGGGTATACAATATCATCGGAGCTTCCATGCATCTGCAATTCGATGGTGAGCAGGTGCTCGGCGTGCGTGCATTGGGACCGACCGGAACCGTGGACAGTTCTCTTGCCCGGGACATGGAACTGCGCCTGAAGGCCGCGATCCAGCAGTTCAACGGTCACCTGCTTTCCGGCGACCTCACCTCAAGTGAACAATGAAGCAGGCCTTGCTTGTGATCAATCCTCTTTCCGGCAAAGGCCGGGCACCGCGTGTGGTACAGGCTGCGCAGCGATCGGCGGCCACCCATGGCTTCGAGCTTTCCATACGCACGGTCGAGGGCATCGGGCACGGAACGGTACTGGCCCGGGAAGCCGTTGGGGCAGGAATGGATCTGGTGATCAGTGCCGGTGGCGACGGTACGCTGAACGCGGTGGCCGGTGGCCTTATCGGCACGAAGGTGCCAGTGGGCGTGGTGGCCATGGGAAGTGGCAACGGCTATGCGCGGTCCCTGGGCCTGCCACTGGAACCGGGTGCTGCGCTCGACCGCGCATTCACCGGGACCCCCGGACCGATGGACGTATGCTTCCTGAACGACATCCCATTCTTGGGGACAGCGGGGATCGGCTTCGACGCACGGGCGGCGCATCGGTTCGACAAGAGCGAAAGCAGGGGCATGCTTGGGTATGCGCGGATCATCGTGCAGGAGATCTTCGGAGCTCCGCCCATGCCGGTGACCGTTGAGGCGAACGGCGAGCGGATCCATCAGGATGTGCTCATGGTGGTCTTCTGCAATACGCGCGAATTCGGTAACGGCGCGGTGATCAGCCCAGGCTCACGGCCGGATGACGGACTGGCCGAAGTGCGGGTGGTGCGCAAGCCATCGTTCTTCCCGTTGATCAAGGCTTTCGTGCAGATCTACACGCACAAGGCGGATCGCAGCCGGTATATCCACAGCATTACCACGACCGCTGCCACCGTACGACAGGGCGGCACCCTGGCCCACCTGGATGGTGAACCACATGAGGTCGGACATGAAGTGCGCTTTCGGCTCGAGCCGGAACGGCTTTGGGTGGTCCGCTGATCCGTGCCACGGAGGTACCGCCCCTTACGGCCCTTCGGTCCCGATCCCTCTTCCGCGCTTCGTCCGCATGGGATTGTTGGAGGGCTGTTCCCGCTGCTTGTAGATATCGAACCGCGACGGCATCATGCGGGTCGGCCAGGCATTGTTGTTCAGGTCCGTATCCGCGGTCTCCTGGTAGGGGTCCAGCAGCATGGCGGCGACCTCCTTCTCCTTCACGAAGACCTTGGTCACCTTGTCATCGGTCTTCCAGATCTCGGCAGGGATGCGCTCGATCTCCGTCGTGCCATCCACGAATGCCCACTCGATGATCACCGGCATGACCAGGCCTCCGATGTTCTCCAGGGTCACCTCATAGAAATGCAGGTCCTTGCCCAATGCGGTACGCTCGTCCTCGCTCAAGCGCACGACCAAGTGTTCGTATGCCTTGACCATTTCGGGATCGGTGTTCAGCGGGTCATGGTCGTTGTAGAAGTCCCTGGTCGTGGGGTCGCGCATCACCACGGTCCCCTCCTTCAACGCCCTGTTGCGCTGCACGCTGATATCCTCCACGCGCGCATCGCGATCGGCCTTCGCCAGCTTTTCGCTTACCTGAGGGTCCAGTGGATCCATCCGCAGGTACCGCACCCGCTCCACGGCCAGGTCGACATGATCCGTGGTGTAGAACCACCCACGCCAGAACCAGTCCAGGTCCACGGCACTCGCATCTTCCATCGTGCGGAAGAAGTCCGCCGGTGTGGGATGTTTCAACTTCCATCGCTCACAGTACACCTTGAACGCGTGATCGAACAGCTCGCGACCCATCACCGTCTCACGCAGGATGTTCAGGGCAGCGGCAGGTTTGCCGTATGCGTTATTACCCAATTGCGTAACGCTCTCACTGTTCGTCATGATGGGTTCGATCCCTGACAGGTCTCCCTTCATATAGTCCACGATCTTTCGTGCAGGGCCTCGTCTGCTCGGGAAGTCATGGTCCCACTCCTGTTCAGTGAGGTACTGTACGAACGAGTTCAGGCCTTCATCCATCCAGGTCCACTGCCGTTCATCACTGTTGATGATCATCGGGAAGAAGTTGTGGCCCACCTCATGGATGATCACACCGATCATCCCGTACTTGGTGCGCTCACTGTACGTTCCATCCACTTCCGGACGTCCACCATTGAAGCAGATCATCGGGTATTCCATGCCGATATGGTCCGTGTGCACGCTGATGGCGACCGGATAGGGATAATCCACGGTGAACTTGCTATACGTCCTGATGGTGTGCGCCACGACCTTGGTGCTGTACTGCTCCCACAACGGATTCCCTTCCTTGGGGTAGAAGCTCATGCAGAGGACATTGCGCCCGGCCACAGGTTGAGCCATGCCGTCCCAGATGAATTTGCGACTGCTGGCGAAGGCGAAATCGCGCACGTTCGTCGCACTGAACGACCACGTGCGCTTCGCTGTGGACTTCCCCTGTTCCGCTTTGCGTGCCTCCTCCTCGGTCACGATCATCACAGGCGAGAGGGCCGTCCGCGCCCTTGCCAGCCGCGCGCGCTGAGCAGCGGTGAGCACTGCATTCTCGTTCTGGAGCGTGCCCGTAGCAGCAACAACGTGGTCGGCCGGTACCGTAATGGCCACCTTGTAATCACCGAAGGTCAGTGTGAACTCTCCGCGCCCCAGGAACTGCTTGTGCTGCCACCCTTGGTAGTCGGCGTAGACCGCCATTCGTGGAAAGAACTGTGCAATGGTGAAGATGCAATTGTCCTCCTCCGGAAAGTACTCGTAACCGGACCGTCCCCCGTATTTGATGCGGTCCTGCACGGGGTACCACCACGCCAGCTTGAAAGTGGTGCTCTGTCCTGCCGCGAGCGGTCTTGGCAGATCGATCCGCATCATCGTTCCATTGATCGTATGCCGCAGTGGCCTTCCACTGGCGTCCGTCACCGCATCGATCCGGAACCCACCGTCGAAGGGTTCCACCATGCGCTGCAGATCCTGCACGGACAGGCTGTCCCCGATGGTACCTGTACCGATCTTCGATGCATCGCTGTCCTTCGCCCTCACATTCTGGTCCAACTGCACCCACAAGTAATCCAGCCGGTCCGGGCTCAGGTTGTGGTACGTGATGGTACCGATCCCCGTGATGGTGCGCTTCTCCTCATCCAACTCCACCTGGATGTCGTGATCCGCTTTCTGCTGCCAGTATTGATGCCCCGGTGCCCCGCTCGCCGTGCGATACGTATTCGGCGTTGGGAGTTCCTGATCCAACTGCCGGAACTTGTCACGTCCAAAGCGTAGTGCATCCTGTGCCTGCACAGAAAAGCACAGGACGGCTGTCAGGACGGGGAAAAGAAGGCGCTGCATGGTGGCGAATGTAGCTCAGGGGATGAGTGCGGAACACCCTGCCTGGTACGGGCCGTGCACCGGTGGCAGGAGCATACGCACACGACCACGCGTGCGTTCCTTGCGTTTTTCCTATGATCGTACATGGATTATTTCCTCATCGCTTCGCTGCTGGTGATCACTTCCGCTGTGTTCGGCTATGTGAATCTCCGGTTCCTGAAGCTCCCGAACACGATCGGCCTCATGCTGATGGGCATCCTGCTCACCCTGGGGTTGTTCCTGTTCGCGAGGATCGATGATACACCGTTGCACTTCGCCGAGGATCTCATCGAACGCATCGACTTCAAAACGGTGGTGCTCGACGTGATGCTGGGGTTCCTGCTCTTCGCCGGGGCACTGCACACGGATCTTGAACGGCTCCGGAAGCAGGGTTGGCCGATCGTTCTGTTCGCCACGGTGGGTGTGGTCACGAGCGTTCTTCTGGTAGGGGTCCTCGTGCATTGGGGTTTCGCGGCGGTCGGTCACCCAGTATCGTTCATGTATTGCCTGCTGTTCGGTGCGGTGATCAGCCCCACCGATCCCATTGCCGTGCTGGGTGTGATGAAACAAGCCGGCGTTCCCGTGGCGTTGGAGACGAACATCGTTGGCGAATCCCTCTTCAACGACGGTGTGGGCGTGGTGGTCTTCATCACATTGGTGAGCATTGCCCAGGGAACCGCGGCGGAAGGAGACCTGATCGGGGCAGTGGCCTATACCTTTTCAATCGAGGTGTTCGGAGGGGTCCTGCTTGGGCTTCTGCTGGGTTGGATCTGCTACCGCCTGATGCGGCGCATCAACGACTACGAGATCGAGGTGATGATCACCCTGGCTTGTGTGATGGGCGGTTATGCCGGTGCACAACTGCTGCACGTGAGCGGCCCGCTTGCCATGGTCACCGCCGGCCTGCTGCTGGGCAACTCCGGAGTTCGCCAGGCCAGCATGAGCGAGCGCACGGAAGAACTCGTGGATAAGTTCTGGCACCTGGTCGATGTGCTGCTCAACGCACTGCTCTTCGTGCTGATCGGTCTGGAACTGTTGGTGGTCGACTTCGGGGCCACGGAGCTCCTGGCCGGTCTGCTGGCCGTGGTGCTGGTGCTCTTCGCGCGATACACTTCGTTGCTGTTGCCCGTAAGGCTCTTTGCGAAGAAGTTGGATTTCCCGAAGCACACGACCGCGATCATGACCTGGGGGGGATTGCGCGGCGGGCTGTCCATCGCGCTGGCACTGGGCCTTCCAGCAAGCCCCGATCGCGATCTTCTCATTGCCGTGACCTATGTGGTGGTGGTCTTCTCCATTCTGGTGCAAGGCCTCACCCTTGGTAGGCTGACCAACCGATTGCTGGGGCGGAAAAGTGCCGCACCGAGGTCCGCTGCGAGTTGACAGGGTATCGTGACGACCGCACGGCCCCGATCTTTGCAGTGATGAAACCGCTCCTGATCCTATGGTCAATGGCCCTGACAACAGCGCCGCACGACTTCTTCGTTTCCATTCTCACCATCCGTCATGATGTTGTGGAACGGACACTGGACCTCACCTGGCGGATCACGGCCCATGACCTGGAACATGCCCTGAGCGACCGCGCCGATCTCAAGCTCGGATCCGACAGGGAATACGTGAAGGCCGATAGCCTTGTGGACCGGTATCTCCGAGAACATGTCACGATCGCTCAACAAGATCGTCCGCTCGCGTGGCGATGGATCGGCAAGGAACTGGAAGGGGAAACGCTCTATTGCTATTTGCAAGTGGAAGGCGTACCCACACCGAACGACCTTACCATCTCGAATTCGTTGCTACAGGACGTGTTCCCGGATCAGCAGAATATCGTACACGTGGAGGATGGGTCGCATACTACCCTCTCCCATACGTTCATCCGCGGTGCTGGTGAACACACGTTCACATGGTGAGGATGCCTTCCTACCGGGCGCTCGCGGTCGTGATCATTGGTTGGTGTGGATGGCAATGCGGACAGCGCGAAGCACCGGGTCACGAAGCTGAGGTGCTCACCCTGCCTGTAGACCAGGGAACGATCACCATTCCGCACAGCACCCTTGCTGATACCGCTGGTCTCGATGCGCAGCTCCGGATCATTGAGCGCAAGCTCGGGCCGCTCGATACCGGGATCCGTGATCACCTCCTACCGTTGGAGGTCACCTATTTCGCATTCGCGGATAGTGCCATGACCCAGGTGGACAAGGGAACTTTGAGGTCTGGCATCGTGATCGTACACGCCTGCATCGCCGATGATGTGCGCGCCCTGTACGAAGCATTCCGAAGGGACACCTTCCCCATTGCCAAGGTCATTCCCATCAACAGGTACGGGTTGAACGCGGACAGCACGGGCTGGAACGACTCGGCTTCCATGGCCGACAACAACACAAGCGCGTTCAACTACCGAACAAAGCCGACAATCTCACAGCCCAGCAAACATGGTCAAGGCATCGCCATCGACATCAATCCGTTGTTCAACCCATTGGTGAGGTACGACGCGGAACGCACCACCACGGAACCTCCGGACGGCCAGTATGATCCGGGCCGACCAGGCACATTGACCCGGGAGAACACCGGCAAGTACCTCGGCACGATCGGCTGGTCCTGGGGAGGAAGATGGCCGCGACCCACGGACCATCAGCACATCGAGAAGAGCCGGGGGCGGTGTGCACATTTGCAATTCAGCTTGAACTAGATCCACAGGCGGAACCTGATGACCAAGAAAGAAAAGGCAGCCTTCGTGGAACGGAAACTGGCTGAACTCTATCCGCGCACCACGATCCCGCTGGACCATGCGGACCCCTACACCTTGCTCGTTGCGGTTGTGCTCAGCGCGCAATGCACGGACAAGAAGGTGAATGAGATCACCCCAATGCTCTTCGCGAAGGCGCGCACTCCGCAACAGATGGTGAAGTTGAGCGTCGAGGAGATCCAGGACATCATCCGACCATGCGGACTATCACCCATGAAGAGCAAGGGCATCCACGGCCTTTCCAGGATCATCGTTGCGGAACATGGAGGTCAGGTACCGAAGAGCTTCGTGGCCTTGGAAGCACTGCCTGCCGTGGGTCACAAGACAGCGAGCGTGGTGATGAGCCAGGCCTTCGGGGTGCCGGCCTTTCCCGTGGATACGCACATCCATCGCCTGGCCTACCGTTGGACCTTGAGCACCGGAAAAAGCGTGGAGCGCACCGAGGCCGACCTGAAACAGCTCTTCCCGAAGGAGAGCTGGAATGACCTGCACCTGCGCATCATCTATTTCGGACGGGAGTATTGCCCGGCGAAGGGCCACGACCCGCGGAAATGTCCGATCTGCTCTAGGATAGGACGCAAGGAAATGTTCCGGTGAAGGCTATTTTCGAGCAATTCCTATGACCTTGCATTCCCTCTCCCGGGCGGCCGCACTCTGGCTGGTGACCTGCACCGGACTGCATGCCCAGTGGCAGAGCATTGCCTCTGGTACATCGGACAGCCTGACGGCCATCACCTGGGTGGACGGTCATTTCATGGTCGCCGGAGGAGGGCTCACCTTCCTCAAGTCAACGGATAATGGCGAGTCATTCGCTGCCACTGCGGGATATGCTCCAGGGTTCTCAGGCAGCCCCTTGGATCACCTCTCCTTCCACGACGCGATGATCGGTTACGGTACCACCGTGTGGAACTGCTGTTCCTACCAGAGCACGGTGGATGGTGGTGAGACCTGGCAGACGGTGTGGCCGAATGACGACTTCGTTCGAATGCGGATCGCACTGAACGCAACGGACCAGGTGATCTTCAAGAGCGGTGCAGGGGTCAGCTTCTCAACGAGCGGACAACTTCTCTTCGAAACGGGGTTCGAGATATATGCGGACCTGGACTCCGTATGCCCGGTGCCGGACAGCGGGACCTGCACGCAGTTCATCACCGGCAATGACACCAGCTACAGCACGGGCAGCTACGGATGGACGTTGACCTCCAACGACCGTGGGGCCACCATCCAAAGTGGTGTGTTTCCGTATGCCAGTTACCTCTATTCCACCCATGCGGTCCGTGGGGATACGATCGCCTATGTCGACCTCAACTCCATTCTTCTGATCAGCCACGACAAAGGGGTCACCTGGCACCGAAGGGGCACGATGCCGATCGCGTTCAGCACCGTCATACCGGCCTTCCGTATGTTGAGCGGGGCGAAGGGAGCGATGTGGGGCACGAACGGCACACTCAACATGACGGCTGATTCCGGTGCCACATGGCACCCCATCCAAACACCAACGTCACTGCCCATGAACGACATCCTTTTCCTGGATGCGGACCATGTACTGGCCGTAGGTGACCAAGGCACCATACTGGCCAGCGCGGATGGGGGCCATACCTGGGTGATCGAAGAGACCGGGACCACGGCCAGGTTGCATGCACTTTCCATGAGCGAGGATGCCGTGATCGCGATCGGCAACGACGGCACCATCCTTCGGAGATACCCTGCGATCAGTGGCTTCATCACCGGGGTCCAGGAACACGGCACCGCAGGTGTGGTGGCCTATCCGAACCCGGCAGCGGACGTCCTGACCTTGCGCACACGTACTTCACCGATCGGTGCCTGGAAGGTGATCGATATGCTGGGGAAGCGGTCCGAGATACGGCCGGTGCCCCTT
>JAWKNI010000002.1:0-400992 GCA_041391785.1 Flavobacteriales bacterium
TGAAGCAGAACCCCGAAGGGCGGGGCAAGATCGAGATCAGCTTCCGCAGCGAAGAGGAACTGCACCGGATCCTTGCCGTGGTGCAGCGCTAGGTCCGTTCTCCCGTCTTCTGCCGATCTTCGTGCCGTGTCCGTCAGGCACTGCATAGCCGTCTGCACCCTGCTGCTCGCCACTACCGTGCACGGCCAAGTGGACACCCTGGTCGTTGTGCCTGATAGTACCAACGCCCCACTGATCACTGCCATGCCGATGAGCGAGGACAGTGCGACCATGACGACCACGGTCACGAGGGATACCCTGGACTGGCGGCAGCGGCATTCCCCCCAGCGGGCGGCACTTTATTCCGCAGTCCTTCCAGGAGCCGGTCAGGTTTACAACCGCAAGTATTGGAAAGTGCCGATCGTGTTGGCGGGCCTCGGGGTCAGCGCTTACTTCATCCGGGAGAACACCAAGGAGTACCGCCGGTACAAGGATGCGTACATCGCCATTGTGGATGGTGACCCCGCCACCACGGATGAATTCAATGGCCAGTTCAGTGCGGATGCCGTGCTTGACGTGACGGATACCTACCGCCGCTGGCGTGACCTGAGCTACATCGCACTCGGTGCGGTGTATGTACTCAACGTGGTCGATGCCTCCGTCGATGCCTATTTCGTGCGGTTCGATGTGGGGTCCGATCTCACTGTCGGCCTGGGTCCATCGCTGGATGTGGCTGCGCAAGGTGGCGCTGGTCTGACCCTTGCCGTGCGGCTTCGATGATCACCATTCATCCGGTACACGGACCGTTCGGTCGGAAGGGCATCCCCCGGTCCTTCAACCCCGTTAACTTCGGCGCCCGTTCGGCGCGGCGCACTTACGCCGTCCGGCAGATCATCCGGTCCATCGCATGAAGATCGCCCTATACGGACATGGAAAGATGGGTTCAGCCATCGAAGAACAAGCGACCGCGCGCGGCCATGAGGTGATCCTGCGGGTCACGTCCAAGAACGCCGGCGAGGCACCCACCGGGGCGGATGTCGCCATCGAGTTCAGCACCCCGAAGCATGCCCTGGCCAACATGCGGCTATGCGTGGATCACGGTGTGCCGGTGGTGGTCGGTACCACGGGTTGGTATGATCGGCTGGCCGAAGTGGAGCGGATGGTCGCACAGGCCCAAGGTGGCCTGCTGTGGGCCAGCAACTTCAGCATCGGTGTGAACCTGCTTTTTCGGGTGAATCGTTACCTCGCCACGTTGATGGACGATCAGCAGGACCAGCACGTTCACATCGAAGAGGTGCACCATGTCCGAAAGGTCGATGCGCCGAGCGGAACCGCCATAACACTGGCCAGGGACATCGACCTGAAGACCCGGCGCTACACCGGCCATGTACTGGTACCGGCACCGTTCGGACCGGGCCAACTGGAGGGTCAAAGCGGCCCCGGCCCCGTGCCCATCGTGGCGGAGCGTACTGGTGATGTGACCGGTGAGCATTCCGTGATCTGGACGGGTCCGCATGATCGCATCACGCTTCGGCACGAGGCATTCGATCGCAACGGTTTCGCTCTTGGTGCGGTCCGTGCGGCGGAATGGCTTGTCGGCCGCAAGGGTCTTTATTCCATGGATGATCTGCTGGATCACGCGTGGTCCACCGGAGCAACCTCCCGATCCGATAAATAGCGCCTTTCGATGATCCCATACCTTTTCCTGATCGCGTACCTCGTTGTGTTGTACGCCTGCTTGTGGAAACTGCTGCAGAAAGCCGGAAAGCCCGCTTGGGCCGGCCTCGTGCCTGTATACAACATCATCCTATGGTTGCGCATCAGCGGCAAGCCATGGTGGTGGGTGTTCCTGTTCATCGTTCCCGGGGTCAACCTGTTGATGTTCATCCTTATGAACGTGAACATCTCCATTGTGCTGGGTGAACGGGAAGTGAAGGACCATGTGGTGATGGTCTTTCTGCCCTGGTACAAGATCCCGCAGCTGGTCTTTTCGAACAAGCCTTATGTGGGGCCCATTCCGGTGGAGCAGCGAAAGCGGGGTCGGTTGGGGCAATGGGGCGATGCCATCCTGTTCGCCGTCATCGTTGCCACGGTGTTCCGAACGTACACCTTCGAAGCGTTCACCATCCCCACCCCGTCCATGGAGAAGAGCCTGCTGGTGGGCGATTACCTTTTCGTGAGCAAACTGAGCTACGGCCCCAGGCTTCCGCTCACACCGATGACCTTCCCGTTCACGCACCACACCATGCCGTTCACGACGAGCACGCCCTCGTTCGTTACGTGGTTCAGTCAGCCGTACCGGCGGTTGCCCGGTCTCGGTTCACCCCAGCGTGGCGATGCGTTGGTGTTCAATTTCCCGGAGGGGGATACCGTCGTGGCGAACTTCCAGAACCAGAGCTACTATCAACTGGTGCGAGATCATGGCCGTGAGAAGATCCATGATCCGCGCTACCGCATGACCAATGTGGTGGAAGGCCGGGAAGTGAAGATGCCCACAGGTGGGCTGCTTGTGCGCCCGTTGGACAAGCGCGAGAACTACATCAAGCGTTGCGTCGCGATCGCCGGTGATACGCTCGAGGTGAGGGACGGATACGTGTACATCAACGGTGTGAAAGAGTCCTTCCCTCAACACGCGCAATTCGGGTACAACGCCGAATTGAAGGCGAACATCAACGAACGCAGCGAGAAGATCCTGAAGGAACAATACGACATCGCCTTGGGCGACCTCGGTGGTGGGGATAGGCCCGGGACGGTGAACGTCGCCCTGGAAGGCCAGCAGCTCGCGAAGCTCGATGGCAACGCGTTCTTCGGTCCGTTGGAGCGGCAGAACCATCCACGGGGGTACAATGGCAGTGGGCATGTCCTGCCCTATTTCCCGAATCACCCCGATTACGACTGGAGCGAGGACAATTTCGGTCCCATCTGGATCCCGAAAAAAGGGGCCACCGTTCACCTCGATCGGCACGTATTGCCGTTGTATGAGCGCATCATCCGGGTGTACGAGCACAACGATCTTGAGGTGAAGGGCGATGCGATCATCATCAATGGAAAGCCTGCTGAGAGTTACACGTTCCAACAGGACTACTTCTGGTTGATGGGTGACAACCGCCACCGTTCGCAGGATGCCCGGTTCTGGGGTTTCGTGCCCCATGACCATGTGGTGGGCAAGGCCGTGTTGGTCTGGTTCACCAAGGACCCGTACACCGGTATCCGTTGGAAGCGCCTGTTCACACTGGTCAAGTGAGCACCATGCCTGCCTGATCCCACTGCGATGTGGAGGTTCTTTCGCGCGTTGTGGTACCGCCTTGGTCCATGGCCGAGAGCTTTGATGCAAGCAGTGGCGCTGCTACTTGTGGTACACGTGTTCGTGGTGCGGTGGGTGATGGTGGAAAGCACCAGCATGTTCGCCACGTTGCGGCCAGGTGATCTACTCACCGTGCAACGCTGGCCGATATGGACCGGGTTCGAGCGCGGGGATATCGTCGTTTTCAGGGACCCGCTCCGCGACGATGTGAACATGTCCGCACGCCCCCTGCTTGTGAAGCGGATCGCAGGCATGCCGGGTGATGTGGTGCAACTGCGCGATGGGCTCCTCTTCGTGAACGATGAGCGTGATCCCCTGCCTTCCACGGGGACCTATGCGTATCTCGTGCGCTTGAGGTCCGGGCGCTCACCGGTCGCATTGGTGGACATGCTCGGCCTGCCGCAGGGCATCGTCCGTTCCGGTCGGTCGTTCATCGAGTTGCCCTTGAATGCTGAATTGGCCGACAGCATCGGGGCATCGCCGGATGTGGTGGCGGTCGAGCGCATGAGCAGTGCCACCGGTGCACCCGCGCACATCTTCCCGTTCAGCAGGCGCTTCGCGTGGAACAGCGATGACTACGGGCCGATCACCATCCCCAGGAAAGGTGACACGCTGCGCATCGATGTGGACAACATCCCGCTCTACGACCGGCTGATCGGTCATTACGAAGGGCATACGCTCCAGGTGGATGGCAACGAGCTGCTCATGGACGGCGCGCCGTTGGACAGGTATGTGGTCGAGCAGGACTACTACTTCGTGCTTGGCGACAGTCGTCATTACAGTGCCGATTCGCGCTTTTGGGGATTCCTGCCCGCTGACCACCTTGTCGGTCGCGGTGGTCCTGTGTTGATCCACGCGCATTGATGAACGGGTGTTGCCGCTCTCTCAAGGCAGGGTAATTTCGTCCCGATGCGCAACCCGTTCTTCTTATCCCTCCTCCTCCTGCTCGGCTCCGCAGGCTGCACGGGACCATCGCCCGGAGACCTGTGCTCTGTCACCTTCAAGCCATATCCGGACCTTACCCCGGATCGTATTCCGACCGCCCGCAACCAGGCTTATGTTGCAGGAATGAAGGCATATGACCGTGGCGACCATGCGGAAGCCATCGCACACTTCAACGATTACGCCCGCCTCGGCGAATACGACAAGGGGGTGCACCTGTACTTGGCATGCAGCCACCTGGCGTTGAACGAACCATACGACGCCGAACTGCAACTCGATCACCTGGAACGTAGCAACCTCAGGCAGTTCGCAGACCAGGCCGAGTGGTATACCGTGGTCTGTTGGGTGTGCAGTGGACAACTGGACCGGGCCCGCGCAGGAGCTGAAAGGATAGCAGCTCAGCGCCACACGTACACACAGGAGGCGAAGGACCTGCTGAAGGCCCTGGGCCCCGAGCACGCGGAATGATGGAGCATGGCGACCTGGCACGCCTGCGCAGCGCGTTGAAAGGGCCACTGCCAGGGCACGATCGATTCCTGGAACTCTCCGGGTACAAGCGACCGGACCTTGAGCGTGCGCGTGCCATGGATCCTCCCCCGCGCGAGAGTGCCGTGCTGGCTTTGATCTACCCGCGCGAGCAGGTGCTGCACACGCTGCTGATGCTGCGGCCGACCTACCCCGGTGTGCACAGTGCCCAGGTCGGCTTTCCAGGCGGCAAGCAGGAACCGGGTGATCGTTCGCTCGAGCACACCGCGAGGCGTGAGTTCAAGGAGGAGACCGGTGCCGATCCACAGGTGGAGGTGCTCGGCAGCCTTACACCGATCTACATTCCGCCCAGCGGCCTATTGGTCACGCCTTTCCTGGGTTGGACAAGGGACCTCGGTGATCTGCGACCGGACCCCAGGGAGGTTGCAGCGCTCATTGAAACACCTTTGGATGGGCTGCTGCGCGGCGACATCATCAAACAACGCGACCAGTTCGTTCAACTTCTGGGGCGCACCATCAAGGTGCCGTACTTCGAGGTGCAGGGGCACGTGGTGTGGGGTGCGACCGCGATGATGATCGCCGAACTACGCGAGCTCCTGGTGGTGGACCGCTGATCCGATCTCGCGCAGAAAGGCCTCGTTCGGCAGGGTGCCTGCTGCATCGGCGCTGTAGGCAGGGCGTATGCGCCGAACGAAATACATGTCGATGAGGCCCTTGTTCTTGGCCTCCACTTCACCGCGATGCTCGCACTCGAACCGGTCCTTGATCAACGCATGGGTGGCACCGCTGATGTTCACTTCACCGGTCACACCGCTGCTCTCCATGCGACTTGCCGTATTCACTGCATCGCCCCAGATGTCATAAGCGAATTTTCGTTTGCCCACCACTCCGGCCACCACCGGGCCGCTGTGCAGTCCGATCCGCAGGGTCCAGGGAACCTTTCCGGCGGCCTCCCGCTCCCGCTTCCAGCGTTCCATGAGGCTGCGCACTTCCAACGCGGCGAGGGCGCTCTTCCACGCGTGGTGAGGGTCGGGTGAAGGCACACCTGCAGCGCACATGTAACTGTCGCCGATGGTCTTGATCTTTTCGATACCGTACCGCCCGATGATCGAGTCGAACTGGATGAAACACTCGTCGAGCTCGTTCACCAATTCCTCCGGTGTCATGCGCTCGGCCACACGGGTGAATCCTTTCATGTCCGTGAACATCACCGTGACGTGCTCGTGACGACGTGCAGTGGCCTTCCCTTTCTCCTTCAACTCTTCGCTGATCTCCTTCGGCAGGATGTTCAGCAGCAACTCCTCGATGCGCACTTTCTGTCCGGCGATCTCCGCACTCTGGGCCACGACCTCGGCCGTGCGTTCGGTGACCTTGCGTTCCAGCACCGCGTTGCGCATGCGCAACTGCCGCTCCCGCACCTTGATGTAACTGAACAGGCCGATCGCGATCAGGCCCGCCACCGAGGTGTAGAACCACCACGAACGGTACCACGGTGGCAGGATGGTGAAGCTGAATTCAGCAGGAGGGTCGCTCCATATGCCCGAGCGGTTCATGGCCTTCACCTGGAAGGTGTACGAGCCGGGCGGCAGCGCGGGGTAGTTGATGTCCGTTCCGGTGGTGGGCGGTTGCCAATCGCTCTCAAGTCCATCCAATTTGTAGCGGTACTGCACCGCTGCAGGGTCGCTCAGCGATACACTGCCGTAGGTGATCCGGATGCTGCGTTCGCTGTGGTCCAGCGAAAGGTCCTCGTCCATGGGGCGTTCCTCCATGTTCACACGCAGTCCGTTGATGGCGACCAATGGCGGCGGAAGCTGCTCCGATGCACGGGAGGTCGATATCCGGGTGGCACCGTTGGCCGTGCCGAACCAAAGCGCCCCATCACTGGCCACGCAGGTGGCGTTCGGCTTCGATTCAATGCCGGTGTACCCGGACCGCTCCGTGAATGCGATGGAACGGCCCGATCCCGCCTGGAAGGTGTTGAGCCCGCGGTTGGAGCCCAGCCACACCTGGCCTTCCTTGTCGATATTCAACGAGCGGATGGAATTGGAGAGCAGGCCATCGGCCGTGGTGTATTCCGCCACGACCTTGTCGTTCTGCAAGACGAACACGCCCTGCCCTTCGGTACCGACCCACGTACGCCCTTCCTTGTCCATTACGAAGCATGTGGCCGTGAAGGATCGGCCGATGCTGACGGGCGTTGCGATGCCTTGCTCGATGCGCGTGATCCCACGAAGCGTACTACCCACCCACACGGCCCCCTTCGTATCGCAGTATGCGCTGACCACATGCATGCCGGCCAACCCCTCGGTGGTACCGTACACAGTGGGCAGGTTCCCCGGCACGTACCGGATCAGCCCGTTGATCGTACCGACCCACAGTTCGCCCTCGGGGCCCAATGCCAGCGCGGTCACTTTGTTCTCCGGAATGCTCCCGCTGATCTCAAGGTCATACCTGAACCGGAAGGTGCGTGGATCGAACTCGAACAACCCGCCGTTCTCGGTACCGATCCACACGTTCCCCTTGCGGTCCTGGACCAAAGACCTGATCTGGTTGCTCGTCAGGTCGCCCTGCTGCATGGTCAGGTTCTTCACCCGCGCAGTGCTCCGCTCGGAAGGATCATGAATGCTGATCCCGCCATTGGTGCCGAACCAGATGCGACCCTGCCGATCCTGCATCACGGCCCATACCTGCGGGTCCACGAGTCCGTCCGCATCGGTGAAGGTGATGAACCGCTCGCCCTTGAAGATGTCCAGACCGTTCTCATTGGTGCCGATCAGCATGTTGCCTTCACGATCGCGCAGCATGCACCGGATGGAGTTGCCATGCAGGCCATTCCCTGTATTGAAGATCCTGATGCCGTCCTCCTGCACCCGCGCGATACCGCCCTCCCAGGTACCCACCCAAATTCTCCCATCCGCATCCTCACCCAAAGAGAAGACGAAATTCTCCGGAAGGCCATTCGTGATGTCGAAGGAGGTGGTCTTGCCGGTGGCGGGGTCGTGACGGAACACCCCCCCGGAGAAGGTGCCCACCCAGAGGCGGCCCTTCGTGTCCTCGTAGAGTGTGGTCACACGTTGCACTTCCGGAAGACCGTTCACCGGGTACGGCTCGAAGCGTTCCCCATTTTCCGTGAGTCGAACCAGGCGTCCACTGGCATCCACGGCCAGCAGGCTGCCGTCCTTCAGGGAGAAGATCCCTGTCAATCGTGCCTGTATGCCTTCCGGCTCACCGAAATAGACCGCCTCCGCCCTGCCTTGGGCATCCACATCGGCGATGCGGATCGCGCCCTGGCCGAATGTGCTCAACCAGATCGTACCCCGCGCATCCTCGGTGATACCGGTGATGTCGCTCGTGCACGCGTTGCCCGGTCGAACGGTCCTCAAGGATCCAGCGCCATCGAGCAATGTGATCCCACCACCCAGGTGCCCCGCCCAAAGCCTCCCGCTGCCGTCGATATGGAGCGCCCGGGCTCCATTCGGTGCCACACCGTCCTTGGTGCCGAAGGCGCGAACGGTGATGCCGTCGAAGCGTGAGATGCCGGCCTCGTCCCCGATCCAGATCTTTCCGGCTTCATCCTCGATCATCGCATAGACCTTGGAGGCAGGAAGACCCTGCTGCACGCCGAGGTTCTCGAAGAAGAACCGCTGGCCGTACCCGTGCAAGGCAAGCAATACCGTGGCGAGCAGAATGTACGAACGCATCCGAGGGAAGATCGGCATGGTCCGAAAGATAGGTGGAGCCGTGGAGCTGCGCTCTATCGTGTCAGCTCATAAAAGGACGGGTCGGTCCCTGCTGCATCGCTCACGATAAGGGTGTTGGACACCGTTTCGCTGTAGTTCTGCATCAAGCCCTTCAGCGAGCCATAATTGAAATAGGTGTAGATGTCATCCTTCTTGGCATCCACCGGCACCCAATAGGCCTTTCCCCCCACCGTTCGGCCATGGCCTGAATACCATACAAGCACGGTATTCACATTGTTCCGACGTACCAGGTCGCGCAGTTCGATGTTGAAGAAACGCTCCAGTTGCTCCTTGGACAGGTCCTTCCGATTGATCGTGCGTTGCACACTGTAATTGCTGAAGGCCTTCTGCATCTTGGCCGCATCCGAGGCGGATCCCTGCAATGCAGGAAAGTTGCGGTAATTGGTATTCTCGATCGCGACCACCCATGTGATGCCGGTCGTGGAGGTGGCAACGGGCGGAGCGGGTCTGGTGACCACCGGCTCGGCGATACGGGTCACTGTGTAAATGGCCTCGGCCGCATTTCCGTACTGGTCCTCGGCACGCACCACGAAGCGATCGGTGCCGCCCAGGGCCACCTTGATGCTGAAATCAGGGTCCAGTTGATCGGGCACGTAACTCGCATTCACGCCGTTCACGGCAATGAGGCGTATCAGACTGGCATCGGTCACCTTCCCTTCCACGAAGACCTCATCCTTCCCTGCGGGCAGGCTCACCGTACGGTCCGCACTTGTACGCGGCGAGGTGACGGTGATGGCCGGCGCGATGCCTTCACTGCGTTCCACTGCGATCGCTTCCGACCGCAGGTTCTCATACAGGTCGATCGCCTGCACCACGATCTCGGTCTCCTCCTTCCCCAGCGGTATGCTGACCACGAATTCCGGGTCCTTCTCGTCCTTGCTGAAATCCGCGTTGTGGCCGTTGACCGTTATCGACTTCAACAGGCTCTTGTCACGCACATGACCGGAGACCTTCACATAGGCGAGCGCCGCGGAGACCTGTGCCACGTCATTCTTGCGGAACGGCTCGATCACGGTGATCACCGGGGCGTCGCTCTCCCGGTTCATTTCGAAGACCTGTTGCGCAATGCGCGCCCGGGATACCTCGATCTCCTTGCGTTGCTCCGCGCTCCAGGCGCTGTCCGCACCCATTTCACGTTGCGCGCTGCCCAGGTCCTGAAGTGCGCCTTCCATGTCCAGGTTGGCCTCCTTGCACCGTGCACGATCCAGGTAGGCCTGCACGTCCTTCGGGTCTTCCAATAGGATCCTGTTCAGGTCGTTCACGGCGTTCTGATGTTGTCCATAGCCGTGGTAGTATGCCGCGCGCTGCCGATACACCGCTTTGTCCGTGCGACCGAGGGCCATGCATCGGCTGATGTCATCGATGGCCTTCGCATGGTCCTTCTGTGCGGCGTAGGCCTTGCTTCGGGTGAAGAGCGCATCCGTGCTCTGTGGGTTCAGTTCCAGCGCTCGCGTGCACCGTTCTATGGCCTTGTCCAACGCACGCATCTGCATCGTGGTGCCGCTGTACCGGGCGAACAGTTGGAGTTGCACCTCACTGGAGGCAACGTAGGCCGGTTCATAGAGATGGTTCCATTCAAGCACTTTGTCCAGATCGGCCTCGGCCGTGGTGTAGTCACGCAGCGCAGCACTGGTAAGGCCATGCAGGTAATAGGTGTCCGTAGTGCCTTTCATCGCCAACGCCTTGTCCGCGGTGGTCGAGGCGCAATCGAGATCGTTCAGCGCAAGGCACGCACGCACTTTCGTCATCAGGGCATCCAGGCTCTTGGGCTGCACCCGAAGGGCATCGTCGCAAAGGCTGCGCGCGACCGCAGCGCTGTCCAATTCCAGGAACGCTTTGGCGGCCAATGCGGCATACTCGGCCTCGGCCGGGTCCAATCGCGCCATGGTCCTGCGGTCCGATGCACATTCCACTTTGCGGCCAAGAAGCTCATACACCTCCGCCCTGGCCTTGTAAGCAGGGATGAATTTCGGGTCGACGGAGACCGCGAGGTCGTACTTCTCTAGGGCCTTTTCCAGTTCCTGTTGTTTGCGATAGGCATCACCTTCCTTCAAGAAGGCCTTGCCCCCCTGCGCGTGGCACATGGTCGTGAACGCCAAGAGGGCAAGCACTTGGAGAGAACGGATCGCACCGGTCATGTTGGTCGAAGCAAGGTCATCATTCCCCGTGGATCACTCCTCTCCGGTCACCTTGGCCATCACCCCGGGCGTAACACCCGTGGCGCTGAAACCACCATCGTGATACAGGTTCTGCATGGTCACGTACCGCGTAAGATCACTGAAGAGCGTGAGGCAGTACTTCGCGCAATCCTCGGCCGGTGCATTGCCCAACGGGCTCATTTCCTGGGCGAATCCATAGAACCCACCGAATCCCTTGATGCCTGTTCCGGCGGTGGTCATCGTCGGTGACTGGCTCACGGTATTCACGCGCACCTTCTTCTCCATCCCCAGGTAGTAGCCCCAGGAACGGCCGATGCTCTCCAACAGGGCCTTGGCATCGGCCATGTCCCCGTATCCAGGGAACACACGTTGCGCGGCGATGTAGCTCAGGCCTACCACGCTGCCTCCTTCGGCCAGGGCATCCGTCCGGCGGGCGGACTGCAACATGCGGTGGAAGCTCATCGCACTGATGTCCAATGTCTGTTTGTACCACTCGTGGTTCAGGTCATCGTAAGGCCGCCCTTTGCGCACGTTGGGGCTCATGCCGATGCTGTGGAGCAGGAAGTCGACCTTGCCACCGAAGTGTTGTGTGCTCTCGGTGAACAGCTTGTCCAGGTCCTCGTCCTTGGTGGCATCCGCACCGATCACCGGTGCATTCACAGCCTCCGCCAGCTTGTTGATCTCGCCCATGCGCATCGCGACCGGTGCATTGGTGAGCACGATCGCAGCACCTTCAGCATGCGCGAGTTCGGCCACTTTCCAGGCGATGCTCTGCTCATTCAGCGCTCCGGTGATGATGCCGCGCTTTCCTTTCAGTAATCCATTTGCCATTGCAGTGCGTTCTAGTTCCGGCGAAGATAGGTCGATGCCCTCCATTGGCCCCACGCGTTCGGGCGGGGTTTGGTCGTGCTGGGCGCACGGCCTATTTTGTTCGCGACAACCCTGATCACATGAGACCGGTCCTGCTCCTCCTCTCCATCTCCTTCACGGCTTCCGTTGTGGCGCAATGCGTCAGTTCCTTTCCTGCCACGGAGAACTTCTCAAGCTTCACGACCGGTTCGCCCGGTACGCTCGCCAACAATTGGTCCAACCTGGGTGGCGATGACCTGGATTGGTGGGTGGACCGCAATGGCACCCCCACCTCCGGCACCGGACCCATCGGTGATCACACATCGAACAGTACCGCCGGCAACTACATGTATATGGAAGCAACAGGGAGCGCCACGGGCAGCACGGCCGTGCTGAGCTCGCCGTGCTTCGATATCAGCGGACTGAGCTCACCTTATCTCACGTTCTGGTACCACATGAACGGGGCCGATGCGGGAACGCTGGCGGTGGATGTGAACAGGGATGGATCGGTCATTCAGAACGTTTGGAGCGTGAGCGGTGACCGCGGGGCGTACTGGAAACAGGGCTGGATCTCCCTCGCACCGTACAGTGGTGAGACGAACCTACGGTTCCAGTTCCGCGCTGTTCGAGGTGCCGGTCAATTGGGCGATATCGCTTTGGACGATGTGGTGGTGCGCTCACTGAATGCCGTGTTCGGTTGCACGGACCCCTCTGCAAGCAATTACAATGGTGCCGTGAATGTGGATGACGGTACCTGCGATCATACGTGCCCCGCAGGCCAGTCGAGGGTCCGGGTCGATGTGGTCGCGGACAACTACCCGCAGGAGATCACCTGGACACTGAAGAACGGGAATACCGGGGCCACCCTGCTCAACGGTACGTCCTCAGGTTCTTCGGTTTGTGTGCCTTCCGGAACCTGCCTGGTCTTCCGGATCAACGATTCGTATGGAGATGGGATCTACAGCAGCAGTTATGGCTATGGGGCGTATTCGGTCTTCCTGGACGGGGTTTTGATCCGTACCGGCGGTCAATACGGGTCGTTCGAGGAGACCACCTTCAACTGCCCGCCAGGCTTCACATGCTCCGCTCCGCTCCCGCTGGACCTGGCACCGGTCGGTTCCACTTTTCCTGTGACGCTCGCGACCGTCACCACCCCGAGCATCGAGGCGTGGTACGATTTCACGCCACCGGAAAGTGGTTCGTACACCATCACCACCTGCGGATCCAACGGTTGCGACACCCGACTGTGGCTGTATGATATGCAATGCGGCCAGATCGTACTGAGCGACGGGGTCGAGGGGGCGACGTTCGCGAACGATGATGACAGCGACTGTGGGCAGGAAGCGGTGGTGAACGCGAACATGGGCGCAGGTGTGTTGCACCACCTTCGCATCGGTGACAATGCCGGGGATTGCGGTGGAACGGTCACATTCTCCATCATTTTCAATGGGCCGGCCGTGGGGTGCATGGATACGCAGTCCTGCAACTTCGATCCCCTGGCGACCGTTCCGTGTGTCGATTGCTGCCTTTCACCGGGCGATCCGGAATGCCCTGCGGGACCGGACCTCACGATGAGTCAGAGTGCATTGGCAAGCAGTCTCTCACTGAGCACGGTGAACATCACGGATGCCTGCGCTCCGGTGGAAGGTTGCACACGCGGAATGGGCCTGCGGGACGTGCTCCGGTTCACCACCAGGATCGAGAACATCGGGAGCACCGATTACTACATCGGCAGCCCGAACTCGCATCCGGAGATGTTCGACTTCAACAACTGCCATGGCCATGCCCATTATGCGGGCTATGCGGATTATGTGCTCTTCGATGCCGATGGGAATGCCATACCGGTAGGGTTCAAGAACGGTTTCTGTGTGATCGACGTGGGCTGCAACCCGGGATATACCGGGCAATATGGCTGCAGCAACATGGGCATCAGCAAAGGATGTTATGACATCTATGGTTCCGGTACCACGTGCAATTGGATCGACATCACGGATGTTCCTGCCGGACAGTATACCCTCGTGCTTCGCACGAACTGGCAGCACGCACCGGACGCGTTGGGCAGGCATGAGCAGGACTATTCGAACAACTATGCCCAGGTATGCATCGACCTGGTACGCGATGCGCAGAACGAGCCTTCATTCACCATCGTTACGGATTGCCCGCCGTACACCGATTGCCTGGGACAGCCATTCGGCGATGCCCGGTTCGATTGCACCGGAGCCTGCAACGGCACGGTCAAAATGGGTGATCTGAATGCAGATGGTGACCAGACGCAGCCGGATGCCCTGGAGTACGTTCTCGGCATCCTTGGGGACGACCTTGACCCGACCACGTGCAACGACCTGAACGGCGATGGAGCCATCACCGTCACCGATGCCGCTCTCATGGCGAACTGCTACAATGAACAGGATGTGCATGATCAGCAAGGTCATGTGCTGCACTACCATCCTTGGTGCGATTTCCCACGCGGCTGGCTGAGCACCGATGATCAGGTGGACCTGAAGCTTGGGGCCATCGACCCGATCGCCGGCACGGTCGACATCCTCATCCGCAACCCCACATGCCGGGTGATGGGATACGAGTTCATCATGAGCGGCCTCACCATTCAAAGCGTTGCGAATCTGGCACCGAACCTTGTGGGCGATGTCCAGGTGACCAGCGCACTCGGCGGTACACGGGTCATCGGCCTTTCGTACATCGATAGCTCACTGGTCAAGAACACCGATTTCGTTCCATTGTGCCGCATCAGTTACCTGGCGTTGAACGCACCGGAGGTATGCATCAATGGTATCGTTGATATCGTGAACGCCGATGCCAATAACGTACTCACTTCCATTGTGGATGGTTGTGGCTTCACCCCGAACTCGGTCACCGTGCTGCCCAAGGTGTGGCTGGAAGGACCTTACTCGACCGACACGCACCGCATGAGCGATGCGCTCCGCGCTGCACAGGTGATACCGGCCACAGAACCGTACACGGCAATGGGTTTTGAACAGGTGGGTGGCGGTGGTGAGCAGGTGGCTCCTGGTGTGCTCTCGATAACGGGTGATGATGCGGTCGTGGACTGGGTCCTGGTCGAAGCCCGTTCCACCACGGTGCCGCATGCGATCCTGGCCACTCGGGCCGCACTATTGCAGGCGGATGGTGATGTGGTGGGTGCCGACGGTGTCTCGCCCGTGCAGCTGCAGCTTTCACCCGGCACGTACCATATCGCGCTCCGCCATCGCAACCATTTCGGTGCAATGACGGCCGTACCCGTGCTGCTGTCGGCAAATGGTCCGGTGGTCGATCTGCGCAGTGCGGCAACAGCCACCTGGGGCGATGAAGCGCGCAAAGGCGCGGATGGGACCTGGATGCTGTGGTCCGGGAATACGGTGAAGGACAATGCCCTGAAGTACACCGGTGAAGTGAATGACCGCGACCCGATCCTGAATGTGATCGGTGGTGTCGTGCCCACCGGAAGTGTGGTGGGCTACTATACCGAGGATACGGATCTGAGCGGTACGGTGAAGTACACCGGCGAACAGAACGACCGGGACCCGATCCTACAGAATGTGGGCGGCGTGGTGCCAACGGCCATCCGGTCCGAGCAGATCCCCTGAGCGGACCTTCACAGGATCCCACGATACCAGTGCCTTGGGACTGGCGTCGATATCCGTATCCCTGTAATTTGCCCGGCATATGACGTCCACATATCCCTGCCGTCGTCCGTTGATGACCGCGGCATTCCTCACTGCACTCTCCCTTTCTTCAGTTGGCCAGATCGAGCACGGCGGTATCCCTGCTTCGGTAAGTCGGGCCGCCACCCTGCCGGCGCCAGTGGGTGTGCGGTTGCCCGAGGTCGATCTCGTGGCGCTCGCCGCCCAGGATGCCATCTTCGATCAGGACAAGTCCATTCCTTACAGGTTCGGGGTGAATCGTGCCACCGCGTTCGACCTGAACAACGCTGGCGCCTGGACGGTGCTTGAGGATGGTACCCGCCTCTGGCGATTCGGGATCGAGTGCCCGGATGCGCTCAGCATCAACTTCGAGTTCGATCGGTTCGACATCCCGGAAGGTGCCCGGGTGTTCGTTGTGAACGCGGCCGGCAGGCATATCGGTGCCTTCACCCGGGCCAATGATGCCGGGGACCATGTGCTCGGTGTGCAACCCATGCAGGGTGATCGGATCGTCGTGGAATACCAGGTGCCGGCAGGTCTGCCGCAGGGTGAGTTACGCATCGGGCAGGTGACGCACGGCTACCGTGATGTGTTCGGATATGCGCGTGGATTGGGCGATTCAGGCTCCTGCAACAACAATGTGATCTGCCCCGTCGGCGATGCGTGGCGCGACCAGATCCGTTCGGTTGCCATGATCGTGGTGGGCGGTGGTGGTATCTGCACCGGCACCCTGATCAACAATTGCAGCGATGACGGTACGCCCTACTTCCTCACAGCGAATCATTGCCTGGGTAGCAACGTGAGCACCTGGGTCTTCCGCTTCAACTGGGAGAGTTCTTCCTGCTCGCAGAACCTCAACGGGCCCACCAACCAGACCGTGAGCGGTGCCACGCAACTGGCCAACAGCTCCAATAGCGATGTGGCGCTGCTGCAACTCAACAGCACGCCACCGGCATCGTACAACGTATTCTACAGCGGCTGGGACAAAGGGACCGCGGTGCCTTCCGCCGCGGTGGGGATCCATCATCCTTCAGGGGACATCAAGAAGATCAGCTTCGAGAATGACCCGCTCTCAAGTGCCAATTACCTTGGCAATGCAGGATCGGGCACAAGCCATTGGCGGGTGGCTGATTGGGATGATGGCACCACCGAAGGCGGTAGTTCCGGCAGTGCTTTGTTCAACCCGGCAGGGCACATCATCGGCCAGCTGCACGGCGGGTACGCAAGCTGCTCCAGCCAGACCGCCGACTACTATGGACGGTTCAATGTGAGCTACCCGGTGATCCAATCGTGGCTCGGCTCATGCGGCGACGCCGTGGACGGCTACGACCCCAACGCACCGTCGCTTTCCCTCGATGCGCAGGTCACCGGGGTCACCGGTGTTCCGTTGAACACGTGCACGCCTTCCATTTCGCCTTCGGTCACCGTGCGCAACGGCGGCACCAACGTGCTCACCGCTTTCCAGTTGTCCTGGTCGGTCGGCGGTGGGCCTTCAGGCGCTGTTCCCTGGAGTGGATCGCTTGCGAGTGGGGCCAGTGTGCAGGTGCCCTTGGGCAGCATCACGCTTCCCGCCGGTGTGCTCACCTTCACCGCCTCCGTTGGTGCGCCCAACGGTGGATCCGACCAGAACACCGCGAACGACCAGTTCACCACTTCGGTGACCTACGGAACGGCCGATGTCACCCTCGATCTCGTGCTGGACCGTTACGGCGAGGAGACCACCTGGCGGGTGGTGAGCGGAGCAACGGTGGTCGCTTCTGGTGGCCCGTTCACCAATGCCGGTTCGAGCGGCGCATATCCGCTTGCACCGATCACGCTCTGCCTCCCGGACGGTTGCTTCGATCTCATTGTCGAGGATAGTTATGGGGACGGCATGTGCTGCGCCTATGGCAACGGAGGCTATACCCTTACTGGGCCGGATGCCTCCGAACTGGCCAGCGGTGGTGACTTCGACTATTCCGAGACCACGCCATTCTGCATCAGTACGCAACTCCTGCTCTCTGCAAAGGCCTTCCTGGAGGGACCGTACAGCGGTCCGTTGATGTCCGATGGCCTGCGTACCGGGGGTTGGTTGCCGCCCTCGGAGCCATACACGTCACTCGGGTTCTCACATGTCGGCGGCGGCGGTGAGACCGCGCAGGCCGGCGTATTCGCCGTTACCGGGAACAATGCGATCGTGGACTGGGTGTTCGTCGAACTGCGGTCCGGGGCACCCGGCTATCCGGTGGTGGCCACACGAGCCGCCTTGTTGCAGCGCGACGGTGATGTGGTGGATATGGATGGCCTCTCCCCCGTGGCTTTCAACATGCCTGCAGGGAATTATCACGTGGCATTGCGGCACCGGAACCATCTTGGCGTGATGACCGCGGCTTCGGTGGCCTTGAGCGGGACCACGACCACCGTGGACCTTACGTCAGCGGCGACCACCACATACGGTACGGATGCGCGCAAGTCGATCGGTGCAGTGCGGGCGTTGTGGACCGGTGAAGTGGTGCGTGATGGGATGGTGCTGTACACCGGCCAGAACAATGACCGGGACCAACTGCTGGTGCGCGTGGGAGGGATCGTTCCAACGGCCACGACCAACGGGTACTTCTCCGAGGACCTCAACATGGATGGTGAAGTGAAATACACCGGTGGCTCCAATGACCGCGATCCGATCCTTGTGAACATCGGCGGCACGGTGCCGACCGCATCCCGGGCGGAGCAACTTCCGTGAGCAGCGGTAGCGCTACCTGCCCTTGAGCAGCACCCGTGCGTTCTCGACGGCGGCTTTTGTGAGCTTGCGACCGCTCAGCATGTGCGCAATGGCCTCAACGCGTTCTTCCATGGTGAGGGCCGAAATGCGGGTGTGAGAGGCGGTGGACGTGCTGCTCTTGGTCACGAGCAAGTGGTCCTGAGCCTTGCTCGCGATCTGCGGCAGGTGCGTGATCGCGAGAACCTGTCGTTCTTTCCCCATGCGTGCCATCAGGGTGCCCACACGGTCGGCCACTTCACCGCTCACTCCGGTATCGATCTCATCGAACAGTACGGTCGGCAGGTCTTTCGTGTCCGCGGAAAGGTCGATCAGGGCCAGCATCACACGGCTCAATTCACCGCCTGACGCGACCTTGTCCAACGCGGCGGGCTTGCGGTCCTTGTTCGCCGTGAAAAGCATGCGGACCGAGTCAATGCCCTGCGGACCCGGGTTGCCAAGGACCAGGTGCTCGAAATGGAAGGCGGCATCGGGCATGCCCAGTTCGGTGAGCAGACCTTCGACCTTTTCGGCCAGCGGACGCAGGACCTGCATCCGTGCTCCGGAGATCACGTCCGCCAGTTCGCGAACATCGCGGCCCAGGTGCTTTTCCCTCTGTTCCAACGCAGCCATGCGGTCACCGGCCAAGTCCATGTGCTCCATGCGTTGGCGCAATCCATGCTGCAGGGCAATGAGCTCTTCGTTCGTGGTGACCCGGTGTTTCTGCTGAAGCCGAAGCAACAGGTCCGATCGTTCCCGCAACCGTTCGGTCTCCTGCGGATCCAGCGATATCCCATCCGCGACCACCCCACACTCCTCACCGATGTCCTTCAGTTCGATACGCACGCTTTCGAGGCGTTCAACAAGTTGCGCGACCACTGGATCGTGCCCCGCCACTTTGGCCAATGTGCGGTGCAGGTCGCTCAGCACCTGCGAAGCACCGCGCTCCTCGTCGATCCCACCTGCTGCGGTGCGCAGCGCGGCGATCAGCTCTTCGGCATGGTCCGCACGCGAAAGTTCCTGTTCGATCCGGGCCTCTTCATGGGGCCTCAAGGCAGCTGCCTCCAGTTCGTTCAACTGGAATTGCACAAGGTCAAGCTCCCCACGCAAGCGGAACTCCTCTTCACGCAATGCGATCAACTCCCTTCGCACCGCGTTCCAATCCTGATACGCCGCATGATACCTGCTGACCAGCGGCTGTTGGTCCGCGAAATGGTCCACCATGCCCAACTGGAATGCCGCATCGTTCAGCAGCAGGGTGTGGTGCTGGCTGTGCACATGGATGAGCCGCCCACCCAACTCCCGCAACTGTTCCAACCGCACGGGTGTGTCATTCACGAAGGCCCGCGACCGACCACCCGGTTCCAGCTGGCGCCGAAGAATGGCCACTGGTTCGTATGTGATCCCTTCCGCCTCGAACCATGCGGAAAGATCAAGCCCGGTCACATCCACTTCCAGTTCGATCACGCACCGCTTCTCCGGATCGCGCAGGGCACCACTCTCTGCGCGCTCGCCCATGGCCAGGGACAGTGCACCTACCAGGATACTCTTGCCACTGCCCGTTTCGCCGGTAATGATGGTAAGGCCCTTGCCAAGGTCCAATGCCAACGCATCGATCAGCAGGTAATTGGTGATGGAGATGCGCTTCAGCATGACATGGAGATCTTCCGGGGCAATGGTACCAAGATGCGGAGATCCTGGCCGCTCAACGCATGATCGGCGCCATCACGAGCCGCGCATCATGTTCTGATACTGGCTGATGTGGCCGGGGTCGATGATCTGCAACGTGTTGAACAGCTTCGACTTCTCAGCGGGTTCCGCAGGTTTGAACAGTTCCACCAATTCCTGGTACTTGGCATTGAACAGCACCTGGAGGTTGTAGCTCGCGGGCTTCGCCTGGTGCACGGTCTTGAGCTTCTCGATCTGTTCGGCGATCACTTTCCTGCCGGCCGCCGCATCCTCGGTCATGGCATCCATGCCGTTGCGATGGTACGTGTAGAGCAGGTCGCGCAAGGGGCGGAATACGGATTGCAGCTGGTTGTCCAGCAACCAGTAACGATTGCGCTGGTCCTCGAAGGCCTTCCAACCCGTTTCACTGGCGTTCTGTGCGTTGTTCACGACCAGCTGCGCCTGATTGTAGTAATCGGTGCCTCCCAACGGTGCGTAGGTATCCCCATCCACGCCAAGAATGAAGTAGGCGTAGAAGCCCAGTATGGACGACAGGTTCGTAATGAATCGCTCCGGTGCGAACTCCACCTGTGTGTTCTCGAGGTAGTTGAACTGGATGTTGTTGTCCAGCAGGTCGATCACAGGGCTGTTGTAATCCGTGCCGTACACAGGCCGCGCGTAGATCACCTGGAGCGATCCTTCGAAACGATCGGGTGCGGGCTGATTGCTGATCGTGAGCAGCAGGTTGATGTCGATCCGTTCGTTCGGGGCGAAGTTGCGGTTGGTGAAACGACGGTTCTGCATGAACTCCCGGATGGCCGTTTCCATGGCCTGGAATACACGCGGCTGGGCGGTTGCGACCTGCGGAGCGATAACGCTCACCTGACAATTGAACTCCTGGGCGACGGATGCCGCGGGTACCAGCAGCCCGGGGAAAAGGAACGGGATGAGCCTTCTGAACATCTTCACATCAGGGATTCCAAGCGGTCCAAGATAGCACGGGCCACCTCGGTCTTGCTCATCAACGGCAGTTCCTGTGGATCCTTGCCCGGCGCCAGCAGGGTGACCTTGTTGGTGTCGTGCCCGAACCCCGCTCCTGCGTCCCGCAACGAATTGAGCACGAGCAGGTCCAGATGCTTGCGCTTCAATTTGCGCAACGCATGCTCCAACTCATTGTCCGTTTCCAGCGCAAAGCCTACAAGCCGCTGGTGAACAGGCTTGTTCGCTCCCATCCAGGCCAGGATGTCATCGGTGCCCTCCAACGCAATGCTGAGCTCCGCTCCTGCTTTCTTGATCTTGGTCTCCGCCGGGTGTTGGGGCCGGTGGTCCGCAACGGCGGCGCTCATGATCACCGCGTCGCTTTGGGCAACGAAGGTGCGACAGGCCTGCATCATCTCCGCTGCGGTCACCACATCGGTCCGATCGATCCCCGGTCGGTCGGTATGCAGGTGCACCGGACCGGCCACCAACTGCACCCGGGCACCGCGCAGGGCGGCTTCCTCCGCGAGTGCAAAGCCCATTTTGCCGCTGGACCTGTTGCTGATGTAGCGCACTGGGTCGATGGCCTCCTGCGTGGGACCGGCGGTGATCAAAAGGCGTTTGCCTCGGAGTTTGCTGTTGCCGACCAGGTCCGCATGCAGTTGAGCAACGATGTCCTCGGGCTCGGTCATTCGCCCTTCGCCGCTGAGACCGCTGGCCAGGTCACCGCGCTCCGGGCCGATCACACGGATCCCTCGCTCCTTCAGGATCGCGATGTTCCACGATGTTGCCGGATCCTTGTACATCTCAAGGTCCATCGCCGGGGCGATATGGACCGGACAGGTGGCGCTCAGGAAACAGGCGATCAGGAGGTTGTCGCACAGGCCATGGGCCATTTTGGCCAGGGTGTTGGCGCTGGCCGGGGCCACCAGCAGCACATCGGCCCATCGGGCAAGGTGCACATGGTCGTTCCAAGTGCCATCGCTACCGACCAGGTCGGTCAGTACGGGGCGCTTGCTCAGCGTGGCCAGCGCAAGCGGGGAAACGAAGTCACGCGCGGCCGGTGTCATCACCACCTGTACCTCCGCACCGGCCTTCACCAATTCGCGGACCAGGTGCCCGGTCTTGTATGCGGCGATGCTACCCGTGATGCACAGGAGCACGTTGCGGCCAAGGAAGCGCTCCACCGGTGTCGGGGATCCTTCCATCAACGGAATGTTCAGTCCTGTTTCGGGGCCTCAGCGGCCTCCTGGCGGCGGAAGTAGATCTTGCCTTCCTCCAATTCCTCGATCGCCAGTGCCACAGGCTTGGGCATGCGCTCGTAGTGCTTGCTCACCTCGATCTGCTCACGGTTCTCGTACACCTCCTCAAGGTTCTCCCCGATCACCGCGAATTCCTCCAACTTGGCATTCAACTCCTCCTTGATCCGCACGCTGATCTGGTTGGCGCGCTTGCCCAGGATCGCAACGGCCTCATAGATGTTGCCGGTCTCCGCATCCAATTTGGAAACGTCGCGGGTAACGGTGGTCCTTGCTGCGCTGCTGTGCTTGTTGGTCATGGTCTCTGGGTGTTCGTTCCGCGCTCCAATGCGGTGGTCAGTTCCTTGTGCAGCTTGTTGGCTTCGGGAAGTACCACACTTTGCGGGAAAGCGTCCGCAAAATTATGATAAGACTTGATAGCATCCTTCAACCGGTCCAACTTCTTGCTTTCCACACTGTTCATGGCCAGGTGATGGTCGGCTTTCAGGATGATCAGCATGGCATCCTCCCGGAACCGGGAATTGGGCCATTCGCGCACGAAATTGCGGAACGCCACGCTGGCCGCCTGGTAGTTGCGCATCCGGAAGTACTGGTCCGCCCCGTGGTAGGCCTTCACCTCCAATTTGGTGCGCAATTCGTCGATCAGGTCGTTGCAGCTGTCCTTCAAGGTGGTGTTCGGGTAGCGTACCATGAATAACTGCAGCTGGTCGATGGCATTCCGGGTGTCCACCTGGTCCAACTCGTAGTTCGGTGAGTTCTTGTAGAAACACACCGCGCTCAGGAAGGCGCACTCCTCGGCGTACTGGCTCTTCGGAAAGGTCCGCGTGAAGTTGGCCAGGTAATACCCGGCAAGGGTGTAATCCTTCATGCCCATGTACGACTTGGCGTGCAGGTAGTTCACGCGTTCGCTGGTCACGGTGGAGCGGTACGCCACGATCAATTCCTCGAGCAGTGGAATGGCGCGGTCCCAGCTCTCGGCGGCGTAGTACTTCTCGGCCACTTCCAGCTTGTACTCCAGGCTGTCGCTTTTCAAGGCCCGGTTGAAATCACTGCAGGAGGTCAGTGCACCACTTCCCAAGAGGCCGAGCATCCAGATCAGAATGGCAGGGCCGAACAGGATCCCAACGGACCGGCGCTTGGATGCCAGGGTCTTTTCGATGGTCGAAGGCATGCGGTGCAAGGGTTCCCGGGGCCCAGATCGGCCGACCTCGGGAACGAAGGGCGGCAAAGATAGGATCTACCTGCTCATCGCGGCCCTGTGCCACAACGCTGCATCGCCGCTCACAGTATGTCCGGCCGGTTACCTTTGCCGGATCGACCGCAAGGTCCCTCTTGAACCAGTAGTCCATCTCCATGAACGACATCTTCGACAAGCTCCGCAAGGACCTCGGCCATATCGGCCGCCACGCCAAGAACAGCCACGGCTATTTCAGCTTCCCCAAACTGGAGGGTCCGCTCGGGTCGCACATGACCTTCCGTGGCAAGGAGGTGCTGGTCTGGAGCTTGAACAACTACCTGGGCCTGGCCAACCACCCCGATGTGCGGCAGGTGGATGCGCAGGCGGCTGCCGACTGGGGCATGGCCTACCCGATGGGCGCCCGCATGATGAGCGGCCAGACCAAGTACCACGAGCAATTCGAGGACGCCCTGAGCGAATTCATGGGCAAGGAGGACACCTTCCTGCTGAACTACGGCTACCAGGGTTGCATGAGCGCGATCGAGGCGCTCCTCTCCCGCCACGACGTGCTGGTGTACGACAGCGAATGCCACGCCTGCATGATCGATGGTGCGCGCCTGCACACCGGCAAGCGCTTCGTGTTCAAGCACAACGACATGGAGAGCTTCGAGAAGCAGCTCGAACATGCGCGCAAGCTCACCCTGCAGACCGGCGGCGGCATCATGGTGATGACCGAGGGCGTCTTCGGCATGGCCGGCGACCAGGGCAAGTTGAAGGAGATCGTCGCCTTCAAGGAGAAGTACAACTTCCGCCTCTTCGTGGATGATGCGCACGGCTTCGGCATGATGGGTCGCGACGGCCGCGGCACGGCCGATGCACAAGGCGTGATGGACCAGGTGGACGTGTACTTCGGCACCTTCGCCAAGGCCATGGCCAGCATCGGTGCCTTCGTGAGCGGGCCTGAGGACGTGATGATGTACCTGCGCTACAACATGCGCAGCCAGACCTTCGCGAAGAGCCTGCCCATGCCGATCGTGATCGGCGCCTTGAAACGCCTGGAGATGATCCGCACCATGCCGGAGCTGAGCGAGAAGCTCTGGACCATCACCCGTGCCCTGCAGAGCGGATTGAAGGAGGCCGGCCTGGACATCGGGGTGACGAACAGCTGCGTGACGCCGGTGATGATGCATGGCAGCATCCCGGAGGCCACCAACGTGGTGCTGGACCTGCGCGAGAACCATGGCATCTTCTGCAGCATCGTGGTGTATCCCGTGGTGCCGAAGGACACGATCCTGCTTCGCCTGATCCCGACCGCGGTGCACAGCCTGGAGGACGTGAACTACACGGTGAAGTGCTTCGCACAGGTGAAGGACAAGCTGGCCGCCGGGCACTACAAGGCGGAGACAGTGGCGAGCATGTGAGCTCCTTTGGAATGAGACAAGAGCCGTGGAAACCCCACGGCTCTTTCATTTGCACCATGAACATCGCCGTCTTTTGCGGGGCCAACACCGGCCGTGACCCGGGCATCCTGCACGCCGCGCAGGAGATGGGACGCTCCATCGCACAACGCGGCATGGGCGTGGTGTACGGAGGTGGCCACGTCGGGTTGATGGGTGCCGTGGCCGACGCTGCGTTGCAGGCCGGTGGTCGTGTCATCGGCGTGATCCCGGGCTTCATGATGGAGAAGGAACTAGCTCACCAGCAGTTGACCGAGCTGATCGTGGTGAAGGACATGCACGAGCGGAAGATGCGCATGCATGAGCTGAGCCAGGCCGTGGTCGCGCTTCCCGGCGGATTCGGTACGATGGACGAAGTGTTCGAACTGCTCACCTGGCGGCAGCTCGGCTTGCATGCCAAGCCCATCGGCCTGCTCAACGTGAACGGATTCTATTCACCGCTGCTGGATCAGGTGGTGCGCATGGAACAGGATGGTTTCCTGCATGGCCCGACACGTATCCTGTCAGCCACGACGGTCGGTGCGCTGCTGGATGCCATCGCCGGCGCCTGAGGGACCAGGCCTTCGGTTCAAAGCCCGATCTTCTTCGCGATACCGTTCGGGACCCCTTTCTTGTTGACGAGGAAGGCCGTGGTCTTGTACTGCACGAACGGCTTGCTCATGTACAGGTAGCCTTTGTGGTCGTTGGATTCGCCCCAACTGTTCTTCACAATGTACCATTCGGTGCCGTTCTGGTCCTGTGCAATGCCGGTGAGCTGCATGCCATGGTCGTCGGTCGTCGCGTAGTTGTCGTACGCGCGCTGGCGCATCTCGGCGGTGATCACGGGTTCGGGTCGGGGGCTCTTGAACAATTCCTGGCGCTCGGCCTTGGTCAACTTCCCGGCATCGGCCATGGTGGTGAAGGCCACGCCGTTCTTCCAACTGAAGGTGGGTTCGCTCACATCGCCGCCCCAGGCCACGGTGTATCCTGCACGCAGCGCGTTGTCGATGATCTCCGTGATGTCCTCCACAGGGATGTTCCATGCCTGTTGCAAAGCCCAGTTGTCCGGCACCATCAACGTGGTCTTCGCATAGTACGGGGCATCCGTGCCCGAGATGAATTCGATGTAATCATCCGCATCCAGTTTCACCACCTCCTCCGCGAAACGCTTCGGCGTGTACTTCTTGCCGTTGTACATGAACTCCTCCGGAACCTTGCCCAGATAGGCATCAAGCACCCCATCGAAGGCTTGCCGCCACACGGGTGTCAGCGTGCCGTCGTTCGGTGCCTTCACCAGCGCATCGAGCATGCCCTTCAGCACCGCCTGCATCTCGGCGAACTCGTTCTCGTCATTCCCGAAGTTGAGCCCGGTGTAAGCCTCTTCAGGCATTGCTCCATACTTGCGGTACATGTTCACCGCGTCGTGCCCGAGTCCACCATCGCCGTAATTCAGTGATCCGTGCATGCGCAGGTAGTTCACGGCCTTTTCCTCGTACACCTTCCGTGCGGTGTAGATCTTGGAAAGGTGTATCGCTGGTCCACCGTGCTTGATCATCTCCGACTCCAGGAATGAACCGGTGGAGTAGCTCCAGCAGGTGCCGGAGGAACCCTGGTCCTCCACTGGTGTGGTCTCAGCGACCACCACATCGGTGAACCGGAATCCCACGGTGTCGCTCTTGTTGGCACTGATCTTCTTGATCAGGTCGTCCTGGGCGCGAACTCCCGTGGATATGATGAGTGCTGCGGTGAGGAAAAGGGCTGTACGCATGGCATTGAGGGGTTGTGGCAAAGAAAAGGGTCGTTCCGTTGACAATGGCATGGGGCCCGTGACCAACGGTTGAGGATAGGATGGTCATATGCCATTCACACTTCTTGACATTTCTCCGACGAAAATGGTTTCAACTGTAACTGTTCCATTCCGAACTTTGTTCCCGTGAACACCACCGACATCCCCCTCGGACACTGGTTCGCGGTCCTTACCCAGCGCTACTACACCCAGATCCTGCACCGCATGAAGGTGTACGACCTGGACCGATGGTTCGTGGTGTTGGTGGCGATCGCCGAAAGCGATGGCCACATGAGCCAGCAGGAATTGTCGCAACAGCTCATGATCGATAAGGTGAGCATGGTGCGTGCGTTGGACATGCTTGGTGCGAAAGGCTATGTGGAGCGTGTGAATTGCCCGGATGACCGGCGAAAGCACCACATACGCCTGTTGCCCAAGGCCCGACCGGTGGTGAAGGCGATCAAGAAGGCCTATGTGGAGGTCAATGCGCTGACCCTTGGATCGATGTCCGAGCGTTCGCGAAGCACCTTCCTCCGCGAGTTGCAGCAGATGCTGGAGCGCATGCCTACCGATGGGATGAGACCGGCCAAACTGACCTATACCAAGAAGCTTCCGAAATGATCCGTCGATCATCCCCTTCCATCGCTGGCGCCTGGTCCGTCCTTCTGCTGTTTGCCGCCTGTGGCAATGGCGACGAAAGGACGGCAGGTACCGGAGGCATGCCCCCCATGGCGGTGCAGGTGCACGTGCTCGCTCCCACCGCCTTGGACAATGCCATCGTCACCACCGGTACCCTGCTGCCGAATGAGGAGGTCGATCTGGTGAGTGAGGTCGCCGGTCGTGTGACCGCGATCGGATTCAAGGAGGGTGGTGATGTGAGTACCGGACAGGTGTTGCTGCGGATCAACGATGATGAACTGCAGGCGCAATTGCGCAAGGCGGAAGCCGATCTGCGGCTGGCCCAGGACGACGAGGCCCGCAAGAAGCAACTGCTCGCGGTCAGCGGCATCAGCCAGGAACAATACGATGCGGCACAGGCGCAACTGGCAGGCATACAGGCCGCAGCGGACGAATTGCGCGCGCGCATCGCGAAATGCACGATCCGTGCACCTTTCAGTGGGAAGGTCGGTCTGAGGTCGGTGAGCGAAGGTGGCTTTCTGGCCAGCAATTCCATGATCGCCGAACTGCAACAGGTCGATCCGATCAAGGTCGAATTCGCGGTGCCGGAGCGCTACGGGCGTTTGATGCAGCCTGGTACTGCCATCAATTACGCGCTCGAAGGTGACACGGCGACCTACCATGGCGAGGTGTATGCGGTGGACCCCAGTGTGGATGCGACCACGCGCACCGTGAAGGTGAGGGCCCGCAGCGAGAACAGGGATGGGCACTTGTTGCCAGGGGCATTCGCGAAAGTGAACGTGAAGCTGGATCGTATGAACGATGCCCTTGTGGTACCTGCGGAAGCGCTTGTGCCCGACATCCAGGGCCAGAAGGTGATGGTGATCCGGAACGGAAAAGCCACGAGCCAGCGGGTGCAGACCGGGATACGCAGTGCCAACAACGTTCAATTGACCAGCGGTGTGCAGGCCGGTGATTCCGTGTTGGTGACGGGCCTGCTGGCTGTGCGTGAAGGCATGCCGGTCACCGCGATCCCCGGCAAGGCCATCAATGCCACCGTGACCACCGATAGCGCGCGATGAACATCGGGACCGTCAGTATCAACAGGCCGGTGCTCGCATCGGTGATCTCCATCCTGATCGTGCTCTTCGGCATCATCGGTTTCGGCTTCCTGGGCGTGCGGGAGTATCCCAGTGTCGATCCCCCCGTGATCACCGTGACCACGAATTATGTCGGTGCCAACGCGGACATCGTCGAGAGCCAGATCACCGAGGTGTTGGAGGAGCAGATCAACGGGATCGCGGGCATCCGGAACCTCACGAGCGTGAGCGCGGACGGCCGCAGCACGATCACCGTGGAGTTCGAACTGGATGTGGACCTTGAGGCGGCCGCCAACGACGTGCGCGACCGGGTGAGCGGAGCACTGCGCAACCTGCCCACGGATGTGGATCCGCCGATCGTGGCGAAGAGCGATGCGGACAGCAGTCCCATCGTTGCCATGACCATCCAAAGCGACCAGCGGAACCTGCTCGAACTGAGCCGCATCGGGAACGACATCTTCAAGGAGCGGCTTCAGACCATCCCCGGCGTGAGCAACATACGCGTGTGGGGCGACAAGAAGTACAGCATGAAGCTGCAGCTGGACCCGGTGAAGATGGCCGGCTTCCAGGTGACGCCGATCGATGTGCGCAATGCACTGAACAGGGAGAACGTGGAGTTGCCCAGCGGCCGCATCGAAGGATTCAACACAGAGCTGAGTATTCGCACCGCAGGTCGGCTCACCACCGAGGAGGAGTTCAATGATCTGATCATCCGGGAGGACGACGGGCGTGTGGTGCGCCTGCGCGACATCGGGGTGGCGGAACTGCGCCCGGAGAACGAACGCTCGCTGCTACGCGGTAATGGCGGCATCCCGCAGGTGGCCGTTGCCATCACCCCGCAGCCCGGGAGCAACTACGTCGCCATTGCGGATGAGTTCTACAAGCGTGTGGAGCAGATCAAGAAGGACCTGCCCGACGACCTGCGGTACAATGTCGCATTGGACACCACCGTGGGCATCCGATCCGCCATCGTCGAAGTGGAAGAGACGGTCCTGATCGCCTTCGGGCTGGTGGTGCTGGTGATCTTCGTCTTCCTGCGCGACTGGCGTACCACGCTCATCCCCGTGCTCGCGATCCCGATCTCGCTCATCGGATCCTTCTTCATCATGTGGGCTGCGGGGTTCAGCATCAACATCCTCACCCTGCTTGCCATCGTTCTGGCCACGGGCATCGTGGTGGACGATGCGATCGTGGTACTCGAGAACATCTACGCCAAGATCGAGAATGGGATGCCCCCGATGGAAGCCGGCCGCAGGGGCAGCACGGAGATCACCTTCGCGATCATCAGCACCACGATCACGCTCGCAGCGGTCTTCCTGCCCATCATCTTCCTCAGCGGGCTCACCGGGCGCCTGTTCCGTGAATTCGGGATCGTGGTGGCCGGTGCGGTGATCATCAGTGCACTCGTGTCCCTGTCGCTCACGCCCATGATGAGCGCAAGGCTGTTGAAGCGGAAGGAGCGGCAAAGCCGGTTCTTCGTCGTGACCGAACGGTTCTTCGAGCAGCTGGCGCAGCGCTATGAACGATCACTTTCAAGCTTTCTCCGCAGGCGCTGGCTTGCGTTCGTGATCATGGCGATCAGCGGTGGGCTCATCTGGCTCGCGGGTGCCAACATCCCCAGTGAGCTGGCCCCGGCCGAGGACAAGAGCCGCTTCATGGTGATGAGCACGGCCCCGGAAGGCACCAGTTTCGAATTGATGAACGCGTACCTCGGTCACGTCATCGAACTCGTGGATACCATGCCGGAACGCGAAGCCCTGCTCAGTGTCACCGCGCCTGGGTTCGCCACGGCATCGTCCACCAACAACGGTTTCGTACGGGTGACCCTTGTTCCGCCCGATGAGCGGGAAAAGACCCAGGACGAGCTGGCCAAGACGATCATGGGCAAGGTGCAGCGCTTCAACCTGGCGCGCAGCTTCGTGGTACAGGAACCCACCATCGGCGGATCGCGATTCACCCGCCTGCCCGTGGAGTACGTGATCCAGGCGCCGGATTTCGAGCGGTTGCGTGAAGTGATCCCGACCTTCATGGAAAAGGCCGCCGCCGACCCGGTCTTTGAAGTGGTGGACCTCAACCTCAAGTTCAACAAGCCCGAGCTGAACGTGGAGATCGATCGCGATCGCGCCCGGGCCATGGGTGTGAGCATGCAGGACATCGCCGAGACCCTGCAGCTCTACTTCAGCGGCCAACGGTACGGGTATTTCATCATGCAGGGCAAGCAATACCAGGTGATCGGCCAGGCGACCCGTGAGAACCGGAGTGCGCCCATCGACCTGAGAAGTGCCTATGTGCGGAATGACAAAGGCGAGATGGTCCAGTTGGACAACCTGGTGCGCACCAGCGATCGCAGCACACCGCCGCAACTCTTCCGATACAACCGCTACGTAAGCGCCACAGTGAGCGCCAGCACCAAGGATGGATACACGATCGGAGACGGGATCGATGCCATGGACCGCATCGCGGACGAGGTCCTGGATGACAGCTTCAGCACGGCCCTAGGAGGCGTTAGCAAGGAATTCGCGGAAAGCAGCAGCAGTCTGTTGTTCGCATTCCTCCTGGCGCTGGTCCTCATCTTCCTGATCCTAGCCGCGCAGTTCGAGAGTTGGATCGATCCGCTGGTGGTGATGTTCACCGTACCGCTGGCCCTGGCAGGCGCGTTGATCACGTTGTGGGTGGGCGGCCATACACTGAACATCTTCTCACAGATCGGCATCATCGTGCTCATCGGCCTCGTGACCAAGAACGGCATCCTCATCGTGGAGTTCGCCAACCAACGCAAGGATGCCGGGCTGAAGAAGCTCGATGCCGTGATCGACGCCGCGGGCCAGCGTTTCCGCCCGATCCTGATGACCAGCCTCGCCACGATCCTGGGCGCGCTCCCGATCGCGCTCGGCCTTGGGGCAGCCGCCAAGAGCCGTGTGCCCATGGGCATCGCCATCATCGGTGGGCTCCTGTTCGCTCTGGTCCTGACGCTGTACGTGGTGCCTGCGCTATACAGCTACATGTCGCGGGAGGGGAACGAAGCAAGCGATGATGAGAAGCGGAATGGAAGTGAAGATGCAAAGCCATGACCCTGATCAACTGAACGTATGAGAGCCCTCCTCACCTTCTCTCTTCTGCTCTTGATCACGGGGCTTTCAGCACAGACCCTCACCGCCGAGGAGGCCGTGCGCATCGCTGTGGAACAGAACCACGGGATCCGACTGGCGCGGCTGGATGCGCGCACCGCCGAACTGTTGAACAATGCCGGCAATGCGGGCATGCTTCCCACCCTTGATGCGAACGGGGTGTATTCGATCGACAATAGCAGTACGAAGCAGACCTTCTTCAGCGGTGAAGTACGGGAAGCGGACAATGCGGATACGCGTGTGCTGGATGGTGCCCTTGCGCTGAACTGGACAGTGTTCGATGGACTTGCGATGTTCGCCGCCAAGGACCGATTGGAGGCGTTGGAAGCGATCGGACGCAACGAATTGCGCCAGCGCATCGAATCCACGGTATACGATGTGCTCACGAGCTACTACCTCACCGTTCAATTGAACAAAGGCCTGCTGGTGCAGCGCGAAGGCTTGCGGATCTCCCGGGAACGCCTGGCGATCATCGAAGCGGGCCAGCGTATCGGGACGGCCAGCGGATTGGCGGCGGTGCAGGCCCGCCTGGACCTGAGCGCGGATAGCGCCGCCCTGCTCGACCTGATGCAACAGCATGCGATCGCCGGTACACGGCTGAACACGTTGTTGGGACGCCCCCCGGAGGACCCGATCACAGTGGGCGCCGAGATCCCTGCCACGGAGGAAATGGAACTCGCCGCGGTACTGGAGAAAGCCCGCGGCGGGAACACGGTGCTGCAGCAGGCGCGCTACGAACAATTGCTCGCCGACGTGACCGTGAGAGAACTCAAGGGGGCCTTGTTCCCGAGGATCGACGTTTTCGGCAACTACGGCTACACACGCAGCACGAGCGCCGTAGGGTTCCTGCAAAGCAACACGGCGATCGGACCGGACTACGGATTGCGCGTAAGTGTGCCCCTGTTCCGGGGCCTGCAAGCGAACCGTGCGGTGGAGGTAGCCAAAGTGACCCGCGAAATGGCCGATATCGCCACGGATCAGGCCCTCCTTCAACTGGAGAAACAAGTGCTGGACGCCTGGACGGCATACACCACCGCACGTGACCGGGTGGCCTTGGAAACGGACAACCTGCGCGGGATCCGCACCCAGGTCGACATCGCACTGGAGACCTACCGCCTGGGCTCCATCACCGCCATCGAGCTGCGCGAGGTGCAGAATGGTCTGATCGCTGCGGAGAACCGCCTGTTGCTGGCGCAATACGAAGCGAAGCGCGCGGAGCTGGAGCTGAAGTGGCTCGCTGGCGAGCTGCTTTGATCCCCCCTTTCCCAGGCCGATCAACGGCGAAAGCGTCCATTTATTTTCCATGGAAAATAAATCCTACTTTTGTTCCGATGGACCGCCGAAAAGCTATCCAACTGCTGGCTTCATCCCCACTGGCAATGATCACACTTCGTTCCTTCATGGACCGTCCCTCGGACCCTTCAGCCCGCATGCCGGTCCTCTTCCTTGGGCACGGCAGCCCGATGAATGCGATCGAGGACAATCCATTTACGCAAGGCTGGCGCGCCATGGGACGGGAGCTGCCGAAGCCGACCGCGATCCTGTGCATCAGCGCACATTGGGAGACCAACGGCACCTTCGTAACTGCCATGGAGCATCCACGGACGATCCATGACTTCGGTGGCTTTCCACAAGCCCTGTTCGATGTGCAGTACCCGGCACCCGGAAGCCCGGCGTTGGCGCGGGATGCCCAGCAGGTGGTGACGAGCCGGCACATCGCCGAGGACCACGCCTGGGGCCTTGATCATGGGGCCTGGAGCGTGATCACACACCTGTTTCCGGAGGCGGATGTTCCGGTCGTTCAATTGAGCCTGGACCGTGGAATGGCACCCCAGCAGCACATGGAACTGGCGCAGGAACTGTCCGTGCTTCGTGATCAAGGTGTCCTCATCATCGGTAGTGGCAACATGGTGCACAACCTGCGCATGGTGGACTGGAACAACCCCGATGGCGGATACGACTGGGCCGTTGAGGCGAATGAACAGTTCAAGGCGACGATCCTGCGTGGCGACAACAAGGAACTCGCCGACTACGCGCAACGCGGTCGTGCGATCCAATTGAGCGTTCCCACACCGGAGCATTACCTGCCCTTGCTCTACGCGATGGGCCTGAGCAAAGGGAACCAGGAGGTGCGGGTCTTCAACGACCGCACGATCATGGGTTCCATTTCGATGACCAGCCTGAAGATCGGCTGACCGATCCCTTACTACAGAAGAGAGAACACAAGACACATGCCCCACATCGCCCTCATATCGGCCAGCGTGCGCACCGGTCGCAAGAGCCACCATGCAGCACTTCACCTCCAACGGAGCATCGAAGCCACCGGGAATACCGTGGATCTGCTCGATCTGAAGGAATTCGACTTCCCGTTGTTCGATGAGCGGTTGAAGTTCATGCAGGAACCCACGGCCCAGGTCCAGGACTTCGCCGATCGCATCCGGAAAGCGGACGGTGTGATCATTGTTACGCCGGAATACAACGGCAGCTTCCCGGCAAGTCTGAAGAATGTGATCGACCTGCTCACCGATGAGTGGAAGGGAAGACCGGTCTCGATCTGCACGGCTTCCGGTGGGATGTTCGCCGGAACCCAGGTCATGGTCGAACTGCTCTTCCCCTTATGGAAGATCAAGGCATGGGTGGTGCCATCATCGATGCAGGTACCGAAGGTGCAGGAGGTCTTCGGACCGGATGGCAGCATCCTGCAGGACCCGGAGGGCTGGGAGCGCCGAACAAAGGTCTTCCTGAACGATCTGGGATGGGCGATGGAGGCCCGGAGGAGAATGGAAGCGTGAGCAGGGATCCGGTCGTTGGTTGATGGCCGCAGCGGTCCCTGCCCTTCAGCCCTTCACCAGAGAAGGTTCGAAGACACGCTTCAGCACACCGATGACGTGCTCCACCTCCTCGGCCGTGCTGTATCGGCTGAAGGAAAAGCGGATGTTCGCGCCAGGGCGTTCCGGATAGAGCGCTGCGAGGACGTGACTGCCTTTGTTGCTCCCACTGCTGCAGGCACTTCCACCGCTGCACGCGATGCCTTCGATGTCCATGTTGTAGATCAGCATCTCCCCTTTGCCGTCATCGGGAAAACAGACGCTCAGCACAGTGTACAGGCTCTCGCTACCGGGGTCACCGTTGAAGCTCACCCCTGGTACCTCCTCCCGCAGGCGACGCATCATCAGGTCCTTCAGGCCCTGCACGTGGGTATGGTGCGCCTCCAGGTCCGCATAGGCCAGTTCCATGGCGCGCGCAAGGCCCACGATGCCATAGATGTTCTCGGTACCTGCACGCATGTTGCGTTCCTGCGCCCCACCCACGATCAACGGCCGCAAGCCCGCACCACTGCGCATGTATAGGAAGCCACTGCCCTTGGGCCCATGCAGTTTGTGCGCAGCGCAGGTGATGAAATCAACAGGCAACTGCTCCAGGTCGAAGCGGTAATGCCCCATGGTCTGCACGGTATCGCTGTGGAACAACGCACCGTATCGCCGACAAAGCGCCCCGATCACGCTCAGGTCGATCCGCGTTCCGATCTCGTTGTTCGCGTGCATCAGGGAAACGAGCACTCGCCCACCTTCGGTCGATCGCAGCAATTCCTCCAGGTGCGTCGTGTCGGGTCGACCGTCGGCCTCCAGTCGCACCCAATGCACCTGCACATCGCCGTGCGCGCCCAAGGCCTCAGCGGTGGACTCCACTGCATGGTGCTCGATCGGGCTGGTGATGATGTGCCTTACGCCGAGGTCGCGCACCGCGCAATTGAGCACCATGTTGTCCGCTTCGGTGCCACCACTGGTGAAGATGATCTCGCCCGGTGCGCAGTTCAGCAGGGCCGCCACCGAACGACGCGCCTTCTCCACAGCGGCGCGTGTGGTGCGGCCGAAGGAGTGGATCGCCGATGGATTGCCGAAGTGCTCCTGCATGTACGGCAGCATGGCCTCGATGACCTCCGGGGCCATGGGGGTGGTGGCGGCGTTGTCGAAATAGATGCGTTTCATCGTCATGTGGCCAGGGGATGCAAAGGTACCGGACCTAGGCGGGTATGCCCGCTGATCCCGCCAGTTCGCTCAGGATCTTGCGGGCGAGTCCATCCGCTTCTTCCATGGTGGGCGCTTCAGCGTACACCCTGATGATCGGTTCGGTGTTGCTCTTCCGCAGGTGGACCCAGGTGTTGTCGAATTCGATGCGCAGTCCGTCCACCGTGCTGAACGGCTGTGCCCGGTATCTCTCCTGCATGGCATTCACGATGGCCTCCACGTCCACTTCAGGCTTCAGTTCGATCTTGTTCTTGCTGATGAAGTAATCCGGGTAGGTCCTGCGCAGTTCCGAGCATGTGCGGCCGCTCTTTGCAAGGAGCGTGAGGAAGATGGCGATGCCGACCAGCGCATCGCGACCGTAGTGCAACTCGCTCAGGATCACTCCTCCGTTCCCTTCACCTCCGATCGGCGCGTTCACTTCCTTCATCCGTTCCACCACGTTCACCTCTCCCACTGCGCTCGCGTGTCTTTTGCGCCCGTGTTTCGCGGCGATGTCATTGAGCGCCCGCGTGCTGCTCAGGTTGCTCACGGTATCCCCGGGCCGGTGCGCCAGGACATGGTCCGCACAGGCCACCAGGGTATATTCCTCACCGAAGAGCGATCCGTCCTCGTTCACCAGGGCGAGCCGGTCCACGTCGGGGTCCACCGCGATGCCGCAATGCGCCTTGTGCCGTACCACCGTGCTGCACAGGTCCTTCAGGTTCTCCGGCAGCGGCTCCGGGTCGTGCGGGAATTTGCCGTCAGGGGTGCAGTGGATCTGGATCACCTCAAGCACCCCGAGCGCTGTTAGCAATGCCGGCACCACTTCGCCGCCCACGGAGTTCACAGCGTCCACGGCCACGCGGAAGTTCGCCTTGCGGATGGCTTCCACATCCACAAGGTCCAGGGCCAGGATGGCATCGATGTGCTTGCGCGTCCAACCGGTGGTGGGTCGCATGGATCCCAGCCCCTCCACGGGCGCGAATGTGTAGGCGTCCGCTTCGGCGATGCGCAGCACTTCGGCGCCGTCCGCGGCGCTGATGAACTCGCCTTTTTCATTCAGAAGCTTCAACGCGTTCCATTGTGCGGGGTTGTGGCTGGCCGTGAGTATGATCCCGCCGTCGGCCTTCTCGCCCATCACGGCGAACTCCACGGTGGGTGTGGTGGCCAGTCCCAGGTCGATCACGTCGAAACCGAGCCCCGCCAGTGTGCCACCCACCAGGTCGCGCACCATCGTACCACTGAGCCGTGCATCGCGCCCGAGGACCAGGCGCGGACGTTCCTTGCGCGCGCGATCGCGGATGAAGGTGCCGAACGCTGCGGCATATCGAACGGTGTCCAGTGGAGTGAGGCCTGTTCCCGGAGCACCACCGATGGTGCCACGAATGCCGGAGATGGAGCGGATCAAGGTCATGAGCAGTGGGACGTTGAATGACGCCGCGAAGGTACCCAACACGCACCCGGTATGCCGCCCGGTCCGACCCGACCCCACACCGAACGACACACCGCCGATCGTTCATAACGCATTCCTCCGAAAGGCGCACAAGACCCGATCCACCTAAATTTGTGGGGCGAGGACCACCACCTTGCCTGCCATGAACGAGGGCCACTTTCCACACCCGGACAACAACAACGACCGATCAGGTTGTGTTGAGCGTTACGAATCCATGTTGACCCGCAATGATCACTACTTCTTCGATGTGGAGGAGTTCGAGATGATCATCGAGCATTACCTCGAGCAGAACGATCCGCGCAAGGCGGGGTCCGTGCTGGAGTATGCCAAGCAACAGCACCCGGGCGCGCTGGACCTGCTGTTCTGTGAGGCCCACCTGCTCATGAGCACAGGCAAATTGAACAAGGCGCTGGAGGTGTTGGATGCGATCGGCAAGGTGGAGCCCTTCAATGAGGATGTGCATCTGCACAAGGCCGGCATCCACAGCCAGCTGCGCAATTACCGCAAGGCCATCGAACACTACAAGGTCGCACTCGAATTGGCGGAGGAAGGGATCGACGACATCTACCTCGACCTGGCCTTCGAGCATGAGAACATGGAGGCCTTCGACCTGGCGATCGATTGCCTGAAGAAGGCGTTGGAGATCAATCCGGAGAATGAAGCCGTGCTCTATGAGCTGGCCTATTGCTTCGACCTGGCGGACAAACACCAGGTCGCCGTGTCCTACTTCCGGGAGTTCACCGATGAGCATCCATACGCGTTCGTGGCCTGGTACAACCTGGGCAATGCATTGGCGCGCATCGAACGGTTCGCGGAGAGCAACGAGGCCCTCGACCTGTGCATCGCCATCGACGAGCGGTTCACGTCGGCCTACTTCAGCAAGGCGCGCAACCTGCTTCAACTGGGTGAGCTGCAGGCCGCGGTGGATTGTTACAGCGAGACCCTTGCCTACGATGGGCCGCAGGCGGTCACCTTCAGTTACATCGGTGAATGCTTCGAGAAGATGGAACGCTACGAGCAGGCGCTGATCCACTACGACCAGGCCCTGGCCTTGGACCCGAACTGGGTGGACGCATGGGTGGGCCGTGGTGTGGTGAAGGGCATGCAATCGCGCCTGCAGGAATCCGTGCAGGACCTGACCACCGCATTGAAGCTGGCCCCCGACCATGGGGATGCCTGGTTCTATCTGGCGGGCACGCTCGGTCGCCAGGAGCGTTACGATGAGGCGCTTGTGGCCTACGCCAAGTTGAATACCCTTGAACCGGAGAACATCGAAGGCTGGCTGGACCACGCCGATCTCCTGCTGGAGCTGAAAGGTGCGGATGCCGCCGTGCGCAAATTGACCGAAGGCGAGCAGGTGCACAAGCTGAACGTGCGCTACAAATACAGGCTGGCCAGCTACCTCTTGCGTGCAGGTCGCGAACAACAGGCCTTGTTGGAACTGGAGGAGGCGCTGATGACCGACCACGCTGCCCACACCCAGTTCCTGGACCATTTCCCCGAAGCCGCGCACCTGCCCCAGGTCATGCACCTGCTGGAATTGTATCGCCGATGAATTATGCACTATCCCACATCCCCGCGCGTACCTCGAAACCGCGCGAGGATGGGCTCACTATGGTGATGGACAAAGGGCTGTCCATGCGGCAGGCGGAGGATATGGTATCCACCTGCGGTCACCTCGTGGATGTGGTGAAGCTCGGCTTCGGCACTTCATTCATCACCCCGGGGTTGAAGGAAAAGATCGACCTCTACCAGCGCAACGATATCAAGGTCTATCTCGGAGGTACGTTGTTCGAGGCCTTCATCGCGCGGGGCAAGTTCAAGGACTACTGCAAGTTGCTGGATACCCTCGGGCTGGAGATGGCGGAGGTCTCCGACGGGTCCATCAATATGCCCACCAAGGAGAAGTGCAAGTACATCACACTGCTCGCAAAGGACCGGATGGTGCTGAGCGAGGTCGGCTCGAAGGAATCAGGCATCCTGATCAGTCCGGCGAAGTGGGTGAACATGATGCGTACGGAGCTCGATGCGGGTAGTTGGAAGGTGATCGCGGAGGCGCGCGAGAGCGGCACCGTGGGCATCTACAGGCCCAGCGGTCATGCGCACACCACATTGGTGAACAAGATCCTGGCGAAGATCCCTGCCAAGGACATCCTGTGGGAGGCGCCACAGAAATCGCAGCAGGTCTGGTTCATCAAGCAGATCGGTGCGAACGTGAACCTGGGCAACATCGCGGCCGAGGAGGTGATCCCGCTCGAGACCCTGCGCCTGGGGCTGCGCGGCGATACCTTCTTCCAGTACCTTCCGGAAGAAGTGGCCGAGAAGCTTCGGCAGGTGAATCCGAAGGCGTGACGACGGTGTTCGCGTCGCGTTGCCGATCTTCGCCACCATGAACGAGATCACCCCGCATGAATTGAAGGCCATGCGCGAGAAAGGCACGGCTTTCCAGCTGATCGATGTGCGCGAACCCTATGAGGCCGAACTGTGCGAGATCGGTGGCACGTTGATCCCGATGGGTGAAGTGGTGGCCCGGTTGGACGAGATCAGGAAGGATGTGCCCGTGGTGATCCATTGCAAGAGCGGAAGCCGGTCGGGAGCGGTGATCCAGGCGCTTTCCAGCCGCTATGGGTTCGATAACCTGGTGAATCTGAAAGGGGGCATCATGGCATACGCCGCGGAGGTGGACAAGAGCCTCAATTGCGACCGATGATGCGCCTCGGTGACCGGATCCGCCTTTTCCTGAAGGGCATGGCCATGGGTGCCGCGGACGTGGTGCCGGGGGTTTCCGGCGGTACGATCGCATTCATCAGCGGTATCTATGAGGAGTTGTTGTTCTCCATCAAGTCCATCGGACCTGAGACCCTTGTGACCCTGCGCAAGAGCGGTGTGAAGGCCGCATGGCAACAGGTGAACGGTGGCTTTCTGCTCACGCTGGTGGCCGGCATCTTAACAAGCGTGATCCTGCTGGTGCGCCCGATCACCTGGGCCTTGGAGCATCAGCCGGTGTTGATCTGGAGCTTCTTCTTCGGGCTGGTGGCGGCCAGCGTGTGGCTGTGTGGGAAATTGCTGCGGAAGTGGAGCATCGGTCCGGTGGTCGGTCTGCTCGTGGGTACCGCCATTGCGGTGGCCATCGGCCTGCTCAACGCGGGATCCGGTTCCGGAGGCCTGCTGTTCATCTTCTTCGCCGGTACGCTGGCGATCTGCGCGATGATCCTGCCCGGCATCAGCGGCTCCTTCATCCTATTGTTGCTGGGGGCCTACCTGCCGGTGATGACGGCGATCAAGGCCATGGACATCCCTGTGATCGGTGTGTTCGTGGTGGGTTGCCTGTTCGGCTTGATGGCCTTCTCCCGCATCCTCTCCTGGATGTTCACTGCTCACCACGACCTTACTGTGGCTTCGTTGACCGGTTTCCTCCTGGGCTCGCTCACCATCATCTGGCCCTGGAAGGCGGTGGTGAGCGTCCGCATGGTGCATGAAGGAAGGCCCGATGCCCACCTCGAACCGTTCATCCAACGCAATATCTGGCCCTCGGATTACGCTTCCATCACGGAAATGGACACCGCCCTGGGCATCACCACCAAGGATCCGCAGCTCATCTGGGCCGTGGTGCTCGCCTTGTTCGGTGCCGCCTTGCTGGTGGTGCTCGAACGGTTCGCACCGCGGAAGGCATGATACGTTTCGGTCTGATCGGACGCACCCTCTCCCATTCGTTCAGCGAACGCTGGTTCACGGAGAAGTTCAAGACCGAAGGACGCGCCGATCACCGGTACGAGCTCCATGAGCTTACCGCGATCACGGCTTTCCCGGACCTGCTGCGCACCACGGAAGGATTGCGCGGATTGAATGTCACCGTGCCGTACAAGCAGCAGGTGATCCCGTATCTCGATGCGCTCGCCCCCACTGCGGCGGCCGTGGGGGCCGTGAACACGATCGATCTTCACAACGGCCGGGCGATCGGGCACAACACGGATGTGGAAGGCTTCCGGACGATGGTGGCGCCGATGTTGAACGGTGCGCGGCCACGCGCCCTGGTCCTGGGCACCGGCGGTGCCAGTCGCGCAGTGGTCTTCGTGTTGCGCGAATTGGGCATCAAATTCCGCACGGTGAGCCGGGGCCGCGATCGCGGTGACCTCACGTGGGACCTGATGCATCCGGCGATCATCAAGGCTTCCGAGCTGATCATCAATGCGACGCCCCTCGGGATGTTCCCAGCGGTGGATGAAGCACCTGCACTGCCGTATGAGGCGATCGATGCCGGACATACGCTCATCGACCTGGTCTACAACCCGGCGGAAACACGGTTCCTTGCGCTGGGGAAGGCGCGTGGTGCGCGGGTGTGCAACGGCATGCCGATGCTGGAGGCACAGGCAGAGGCGAGCTGGCGCATCTGGAACGCCGACCGCTAAACGCCGGGTGGCGGCATCGCGAACGGATCCAAGCGCCGGACGAAAGTGGTGCGCACCCGATCCGAGACAAGGAAGAACGGGATCCAGATGCACCCGGCGATGATGCTGCGCACAAGGTCCTTCGAGCCGTAAGGTTCACCGGTCAGTGCCGGAAGGTTGAAGAAGTCGTACAAGAGCTGATCGACGATGAGGAAGACAACGGTGACACCATAGAGGAAGACCATGAGGATCGGTACGCTGGTGCGTTTCCGGAAGAAGAGCACGATCAGCACGGCAGTGAATGCGAACATGCCGATGGCCCAGGCCTGGCTGCCGTAGCAATACAATTGGAAGAGGTCCTTCCGCTCCACGATGGTGTATGGTGCATCCAGCGCGCAGGTGAAGAAGTACATGTCATCCTGGAACATTTCCACCAGCATGCGCAGCGGGCTCAACAGCAGCCCGATCAACGGCAGCACCATCCAGCCGCCGATCTTGGTGGGGGGCATGAGGTTGCCGCCAGCACGGCCTTCCGGGTCGTAGTGGTACAGCCTGATGGCGCCCCATACGGCCAGTGCGAACATGAGCACCAGGGCACCGTACGCCCAGAACTTGTCCATGCTATTATCGGTGTAGTTCGGGTCGTGGTCCAGGGTGAAGCCCGCATCGTCACGGATCCTGCGTTGTTGGTCGACGAATGCCGGCATGTCCGCGGCGGCGACCACTGCGCTGTCCACCCGATAGGTGTAATCGAAATACACCATGGATCCCTCGGCACGCGCATCGGTCGTATAGGTCACTCCTGCTCCTTCGATCCGTGTGGGTTCCAGGTCCACATTCCACTCGGTGGGCATCTGGATCTCGAAATGCTGGGAGACCTCCACAGGCCGGCCCAGGTAATACGGTGCGGTGCGGAAACGGTCCGTGGGATCGACGATGTGATCCAGCAGCACCGCGGCATGCACAGCGAATTGCCACAGTCCGTTCGCGCCGCTGGTGTCCCAAACGCTCTCGAACCGGTAATGCTCATGAACGCTCAGCGTGTTCCCTTTCGGATCATCGCTGTACCGCACCGGCTCCAGCGCTTCTCCCGCTCCGTACCTGTTCCGGTAGTAGTCCGTGTAATCCTCGGTGATCTCCTGAATGCTCGATCCCGCGAAATAGCTGCGCAAGCGGTCGGCTTCCCGGCCTTCGTACCGGCTTTCCACCTCGAGTTCCGCACCCGCTCCGATCTCTTCCACCGTGAAGCGCTCGATCACCTTCACCTTGCCCGGCTTATCGGCACCCATGCGTTCCCAGCCGGTGCGTTCCGGGTCCACCACCAGGGCGTAACCACGGTCAGGTGCATACCGCTCCTCCAGGCTGCCCTGGTTGTGGGTCATGGTGGGATCGATCCAGAAAGGCCTTCCCTCATCCTCCAGCAGCACGATGCAATGGTCGAACAGCGATGGTCGCGGCAGGTGTTCGTTCAGTCGCGGACCGGTGCTCGTATTCACCAACGCCGGCCATGCGTCGACCCCGATGTTGCGGAGCAGTAGCACGAGAAGCAGGGAGCGGTCCTTGCAGTCGCCGAACCGCTGGGCGTACACCTGCGCAGGCGGATGTGGACGATACGCACTGATGCCATCCTCAAGCCCCAGGTACCGCACATGCCGTTGCACGATCTGGATCGCGCTATCGATGCGGGCCTTGCGGTCGGGCTGCGCATTCAACCGGTCGATCAGGTCCTTCAACTCGGGGCTCAAGCGCTGGTCCACGGTGTATTGATCGACCGCCCAGCTGCGCAGGTCCTCCAGGTCCTTGAATTCGGAGATCTCCAATAACGGGAAGGGCGTGTACCACCCCGGTGCGTTGCCCTCCTCCCGAATGCAGGGCAGTGCGCCCATGTCCCAGACCCGCTCCCGCCCCCATTCGGTGGTGGTAACGGTCGGGGCCTGCTCCATACGGTGCTGCTTGAAGGTCGGTGTGCGGTCCAGGGGTTCCACGAAACGTGCCTGTGAACGGGCGATCGGTACGCCGAAGCCCATGGTCAGGGTGTGGTGGTACTTCCCATTGTCCGCAGGATTCCTTCCCTGCACCGTATAGGCCTGTTCCACGATGTCGCCGGGGCGCACGTCCTTCAGATCGATCACCACCGTGCTGCTTCCATCGTAGAGGTGGCTCGCCATCTCCGATTCGCGTTGCAGCACCTTGATGCTGGCCCTGGTCAACTGGTCGATCACCCGTCCGTTGCGGATGATCCGTGCCATGTGCAGGTCCACGGTCTGGTACGTCGGATCCACATCCACTTCGATGCGCGAGCCGTTCTGCACCCCTTCCGGCGTAACAAGTCGGGTGGCCATGTGGAAATAGCTCCGCTCCTCGCCAAGGTGATACTGGCGGTCCAGGAGCAGGTACTCCGTGCCGCCGCTGGCACACGCGGTATCCTTCAGCACGATGCCTTCCACGGACAAGGGGCGCACCCACGGGCGTGGCGGGCCGATGCGGTACCATTGGGCTGCCAGGCCCACGGGACACAGGCCGAGCAGGAGAAGGACGGTTCGTAGCACGCGCGAAGGGTTCGGGCAGCAAAATAGCTGCTGCGCCGTGATCAGCGGAGCAGCGCACGCACCACCATGACGGTGATGCAGATGATGAACATCAGGATGCTGATCCGGTTGATGCCGTGCATGAAGCGCAGATTCACGTCGTTGCGGCTCTTCCCGAACAAGGTCCGTGGATCGAGGTAGTACAGCACGCGCTTGAGGAACATGTTACGAAGGTAGGGTGCGTCACAGAGCTGGTTCAATTCTTCACGCAGCGGACATAAAGTCCGTGTTGCTTCAAATACTGGTAACGGCCTGTTCCTTCCTGTTGGTAACTCAAAATGCGGATCCATGCCAATGATGGGTCATGCTCCGTGGCAGACCACCAGAATCCTTCGGTCCCGAAACCAACGAAGCTACCATCCACAGACTTGTACCCACCAGGGAGAGCCATGAATCCGCTGCTATTGGTGGCTCCTGCATTGGGACTTTGCCATACTTCCACATATTTCAACTGTCCACCTATGTTCGCTGTGTTTCCCCGCCAACCATATGTTCCAGCGAGTGTTTGTGTGAGGCCCAATTGCATTTCCAGTTCCTTCCAGTCGGCATCCGTTGGCACACGCCAGCCTGTCGGACAGACATTTCGCGGATCGGTGACAGCGAACCAGTTATAGAATTTGCCATAGGTGTCATTGTAGGCGGCATCTCCATTGTAATAGGACCATGCACCCGAAACATCCGCAGCCCATTGTGAAGGTATTGGGAGATAAAGGATCGGATCACCGTTAGAATAACGGCTGGTCCTCAAATTCGACGTCATCCACTTTTGGTTCCCGATCACTACGGTCCCGTAATGATTCCCGTCAAAATCCTCGATGCCAACGACCGATTGTTGGCCGTTCCCCTGACCGAGGTCGGGGGATACATCCTCATCCTTCCTACAGCCGAACATGGACAAGCACAGGAGTCCGACGAACAGCCACTGAACTTGCCGGTAGGCAATGGTCGGATCACTCATCACTCTTGATCGTTGGATCGATCAAAGTGATCGATCGACTTCCCATTTGTAGCGACTTATCTTTCCTGAGGGTCTTCATCGGTTCCAGTTGAACAATGTTCTCAGCCTCATTCGCGAAAGAGAATACCAATTTACATGCGTATGACGAATTTAGTTCATGGTCATCGGTGAATGGAAGTGTCCATGCATCCATTCATCGGTATCGGTCCTATGCCCTGATCCCACTATTCAGCGGGTTACCTTTGCGGCCCTGTGCCGTTCGAACTCATCAGTGAATTCCAGCCGACGGGCGATCAGCCCGAAGCCATCCGCCAGTTGGTGGACGGCCTGAACACGGGCGTGCCGGCGCAGACCCTGCTCGGGGTCACGGGCTCCGGGAAGACCTTCACCGTGGCCAATGTGATCGCGGAGGTCGACCGGCCCACGTTGATCCTGAGCCACAACAAGACCCTTGCGGCGCAGCTTTATGGGGAGTTCAAGCACTTCTTCCCGAAGGACCGGGTGGAGTACTTCGTGAGCTACTACGACTACTACCAGCCGGAAGCCTTCCTGCCCACCACCGGCACGTACATCGAAAAGGACCTTTCGGTGAACGACGAGATCGAGAAGCTGCGGTTGAGCGCCACCAGCGCGCTGCTCAGCGGACGGCGCAACATCATCGTGGTGGCCAGTGTCAGCTGCATCTACGGCATCGGCAACCCGGCGGAGTTCCACAAGAGCATCGTGCACCTGAGCACCGGTGACAGGATCGCCAGGAACAAGCTGCTTCACCTTCTGGTGGAAGCCCTCTACAGCCGGAAGGATATGGACCCCGCCCGTGGCAATTTCAGGGTACGAGGCGATGTGGTGGAGGTGTACCTGGCCTATGCCGATGAGGGGATCCGCATCCACTTCTGGGGTGATGACATCGAGCGGTTGGAACGGTTCGAGACCGCCACGAACCGCACGATCGATGCACAGCCACAGGTGACGATCTACCCGGCGAACATCTTCGTGACCAGTCGCGACACGATGAACGCCGCGATCCAGGCGATCCAGGAGGACATGGTGAAGCAGGTGGAGTTCTTCAAGGAGATCGGCAAGCACCTGGAAGCGAAGCGCCTCGAAGAACGCACGTTGCATGACCTTGAGATGATGCGCGAACTCGGCTATTGCTCGGGCATCGAGAACTACAGCCGCTATTTCGATCAGCGCCAGATCGGCCAGCGGCCCTTCTGCCTGTTGGATTACTTCCCGGACGATTTCCTGATGGTCATCGACGAGAGCCACGTGACCGTGAGCCAGGTGCAGGCCATGTATGGCGGCGATCGATCCCGGAAGAAGAACCTGGTCGAGTACGGTTTCCGCCTGCCGAGCGCCATGGACAACCGCCCGCTGAAGTTCGAGGAGTTCGAGGCGATGCTGGGACAAACGTTGTTCGTGAGTGCCACGCCGGCGGATTACGAACTTCAACGCAGCGAAGGCGTGGTGGTGGAACAGGTGGTGCGCCCCACTGGATTGCTCGATCCGCCGATCGAAGTGCGCAGGAGCAAGGACCAGATCGATGATCTCCTGTACGAGATCCGCCAGCGGTCCGAGCGGTCGGAACGCGTCCTCGTCACCACGCTCACGAAGCGCATGGCGGAGGAACTGAACGAATTCCTGGGCCGGAACGGCGTGCGGTGCAAGTACATCCACAGCGATGTGGAGACCCTTGAACGGATCGAGATCCTGCGGCAATTGCGGCTCGGTCTGTTCGATGTGCTGGTCGGCGTGAACCTGCTGCGCGAAGGCCTGGACCTGCCGGAGGTAAGCCTCGTGGCCGTGCTGGATGCCGACAAGGAAGGCTTCCTGCGCAGTGCGCGGTCACTGACACAGACCGCTGGGCGGGCCGCGCGGAACATGAATGGACTGGTGATCTTCTACGCGGACACCATCACCAGGAGCATGCAGCAGACCATCGATGAGACCGAGCGTCGGCGGGAGAAGCAGATGGCCTACAACGAGGCGAACGGCATCACACCGAAACAGATCGAGCGCAACCGCGAGGATGTGCTGCGCCAGACCGCTGTGATCGACATCCATGATGGGGCCGGAAGACGGGCTTACGTGGAGCCGGAGACCATGAGCATGGCGGCCGATCCGGTGGTGCAGTACATGAGCACCGAGGAGATGGAACGCACGGCCACCACATTGGAGGCACGCATGCGCAAGGCGGCCAAGGAACTCGATTTCATTTCAGCGGCACAGCTGCGCGATGAGTTGTTCGCCATGCGGAAGGTGATCGAGGACCGCGCGAAGAAGGCCGGATCGGAGGCTTGAGCCGGCCAGGGATCGCGTTAGGATCCAATGGACAAGGCACCGAAATGGTCCGACATGCTACCCGGTTCGATTAACTTGGCCGGGAACCTGCAAATTCCCCAGAACAGATGAAGCATACCTCTACCCTCGCGCTCAGCATCGGACTGCTGGCCTCGGCGGGCGCGCAAGCCCAGCTTTCCTTCGGTGGACATCCCATCGGCATCGAACGTTCACAGGAGCTGCCCTCCGCTCCCACCGTGGTCATGCCCGAGGTGGATGCAGAGGCCCTCAAGGCGGAGGATGCGGACCGCGCCGCGCAAGGGATCAAGGGTCCGTGGCGCTTCGGGTTCAATCATGCGACCGATCTCTCCTTGGAGAACAGCGGTGTATGGCACACACTTCCCAACGGCGATCGCGTGTGGCGGCTGTCCATCCAATGCCCCGGGGCATACAGCATCAACTTCGAGTTCCATGATTACGTGGTGCCGGAAGGTGCGCAGGTCTTCGTGTACAACGATGCCGGTGATGTGATCGGCGCATTCGAGGAAGGCAGCAACCCCGGCCAGACGATCCTGGGTGTTACCCAGCTCGCAGGCGATCGGATCACGATCGAATACGATGAACCGCTGGAGGTGCGCGGTCTTGGTCGCCTGCTCGTCGGTCAGGTGACCCATGCCTACCGCGACATCATGGGCGTTACGAAGGGGCTTGGTGACAGCGGTTCGTGCAACAACAACGTGATCTGCTCCGTCGGCGACCCATGGCGCGATCAGATCCGCTCGGTGGCGATGATCACCGTGGGGGGCAGCGGGATCTGCACCGGGCAATTGCTGAACAACTGTGCCCAGGATGGCACCCCATACTTCCTCACGGCGAACCACTGCCTGGGGGGCAACAACTCCTGGGTCTTCCGCTTCAATTGGCAGAGCCCTTCCTGCAGCGCCAACCAGAACGGCCCCACCAACCAGACGGTCTCGGGCTCCACGTTGAAGACCAGCAGCGGCGGATCCGATGTGGCCCTGCTGCAACTCAATACCACCCCGCCATCGAACTACAACGTCTTCTATACCGGCTGGGACAAGAGCACCACCGCGGCAACAAGCGTCACCGCGATCCACCACCCCTCCGGGGATGTGAAGAAGATCAGCTTCGAGAACCAGCCCGTGATCTCCGGCTCGTTCGGTGGCGCCCAGTGCTGGCATGTACAAGGCTGGGACGATGGCACCACGGAAGGGGGCTCTTCGGGCAGTGGGCTCTGGAACCAGAACGGTCTGTTGGTGGGCCAGTTGTACGGTGGCCAGGCCAGCTGCAACTTCAACTTCAATGACTACTACGGGAAGTTCAACGTGAGCTATCCGCTGCTCAGCACCTGGCTCGGGAACTGCGGCGATCAATTGCAGGGTTACCCCTCCACGGTGGGTGTTGAAGAGAACAGCACCGGTTCGTTCACCATGGTGCCGAACCCCACCACCGGGCGTCTCTCGATCACCGTGCCGCAAGCCCTGCGCAACGATGGCCGCGTGGTGATCTATGACGCACTGGGTCAGGTGGTGATCGAGCGCAACGTGCAACGGGGCACCGAACGGATGGAACTCGACCTCACGGACCGCACCGAAGGCTTCTACCTCGTGGAAGTGATCGGCGAAGGTTACCGTGCGGTGGAGCGCCTCGTACTGACGCACTGATCGGAATGAACTGCACCGGCGATGGTCCATTGTGACCGTCGCCGGTGTTTCTTTCCCGGGCTATCTTCACTCTTCAGATCCGACCTCATGGGACCAACGATACGCTACGTCACCTGCACGCTTTTCCTCGCGGCCCAAGGCCTTTCCGCACAGATCTCCTACGGAGGGCGTGCCATCGGGCTGGGCCCGTCCAACCTTCCAGAGGCCCCGGTCGTGCTCATGCCCGCTGTGGATGCCACCACCCTGCTCGCAGAGGATGCGGCACGTGCGGCACAAGGAGTGAAAGGCCCGTATCGCTTCGGCTTCAACCATGCCACCGACATCAGCATGGAGAACAGCGGAGCATGGCACACCCTGCGCAATGGGGACCGGCTCTGGCGCACTGCGATCCAATGCCCTGGCGCCTTCAGCATCAATTTCGAGTTCCATGAGTACGTGGTGCCGGAGGGTGCCCGCGTTTTCGTGTACAACGCGCTTGGCGATCAATTGGGTGCCTTCACCGCGGAAAGCGCTGCTGGCAGGCATACGCTTGGTGTTTCGCAACTGGCAGGCGACCGCATCACCATCGAATACCACGAGCCTTTGGCCGTGGCGGGTGAAGGACGGCTGAGGATCGGACAGGTGACGCACGCCTACCGCGACATCTTCAACATGGCCAAGGACCTTGGTGAGAGCGGATCCTGCAACATCAATGTGATCTGTCCGGAAGGGATCGGGTGGGAGAACGAGATCCGTTCCGTGGCGATCATCACCGTGGGTGGAAGCGGTTTCTGCACCGGAACACTGCTCAACAACTGCGCACAGGACAGCACCCCCTATTTCCTGACCGCGAACCACTGCCTGGATGCGAATGTGGAGAACTGGGTGTTCCGGTTCAATTGGGACAGCCCGGTGTGCGATCCCACGGAGAACGGCCCCACGGACCAGACCGTTTCCGGCTGCGAACTGCTCGTGAACAGCGGCGGAACGGATGTGGCCCTGCTGCGCCTGAACAGCATCCCACCGGAAGAGTACAACGTGTACTACAGCGGTTGGGACCACAGCGCCACACCTGCGGCTTCCATGACCGGCATCCACCACCCCAGCGGTGACATCAAGAAGATCTCGCATTCCGATGGTCCCGCTGTTCTGGGCACCTTCAGCGGTGCCGATTGCTGGCGTGTGCAGGTCTGGAGCGCAGGCACCACGGAGCCGGGTTCTTCCGGAAGCGGCCTTTGGAACCAGGACCACCGCCTTGTGGGGCAGCTCTTCGGTGGGGCCGCGGCGTGCGGCAACAGTGTGGACGACTACTACGGCCGCCTGGATGTGAGCTGGCCATTGCTGGAGGAATGGCTCGGGGCCTGCGGCGATACCCTCAACGGTTGGGAGCCCGGCGAGACAGCACCATCGAACAACGATGCCGCCGTGACCTCCATCACCGGCGTCCCCGCGCTGCTGTGCAATTCCGGGGTGATCACGCCCACCATCACGCTGAAGAACAACAGCACCCAGGTGATGACCTCGATCACCGTGACCTATGGCGTGGGCATCGGTGCACCGGCCGTAGCGGTTTGGAATGGTTCCCTGCAACCCGGCCAGACGGTGAACTACACGTTGCCGGGCATCACTGTTCCCCCCGGTGAGCATGTGCTTACCGTGGTGTGCAGCACCCCGAACGGGCAGGCCGATCCATTGGTGGAGAACGATACATGGACCCATCCATTCATCGTGAGCAACCCCGGGGAGACCGTTTCCCTGTTTCTCACACCGGACATGTGGGGATCCGATATCACGTGGGAACTGACCTCGCTTACCGGAGCGGTGCTGTACAGTGGCGGTCCGTATCCGGACTTCGGATCCGGGATCACCGATACCACCCACTTCTGCCTGACGAACGCGTGCTATGTGTTCACCATCTTCGATGAGTTCGGTGATGGCATCTGCTGTGCTGAAGGGAACGGGCAGTACGAGATCCGCGACACGCACGGCACGCAATACGCCTTCAGCAACGGGCAGTACACCGACCAGAACACGAGCGAATTCTGCGTTACGGTGGTGGGCATCGCTGAGGTGGGGGCGCCAGCGTCGTTGGCGGCCTATCCCAACCCGACGGCAGGCACGTTGAGCGTGGTGCTGGCCGGCGTCAACGGCCGCACGGACCTCACCCTCTTCGACGGAACCGGCCGGGTGGTGATGCAGCGGTCGGTACCCGCCGGTGTCGGACTGGTGGCGATGGACCTGGCAGGCTTGTCCGATGGCATCTACCTCCTTGCCGCAAACCATGCGGACGGCACCGTGACGCAACGCGTCGTGGTGCAGCGGTAACGCCTGGTGTTCGGCCGTGGGCTAGTACTTCCAGAGGTAGTACAGGGACTTCACGTACTCGTTGTTCACCATCAGCAGGCCTTCCTCGCTCTCCCACCAGCGATCGCTGTCGTACTGTTGCGAGCGCGCTCCCCGTGCGATCACCGTGATCCCGGACCCCTTGCCCTGCTTGCGGAACACACGCTTCACACGCCGCAGGTGGAATTCGGTGGTCACCACGATGATCGTATCGGAACCATTCCTGCGGGCATGTTCCAGGATCGCTGCGGCCTCTTCCCACGTGCTCGTACCGACGGTCAACTCCTTCACCGCTGCGGTGTCGGCCCCGGCGCGCAACATGGCGTTCCGCGATAGCCGGGCATCGGTCAACAGGAAGCCTTCCCCTTCCAACACGTGGTTGATGTTCTCGCCCGTGCAGATCGCCACCGGTGCCTTGTTCGCGCCAAGCAATCGCGCCGCCTCTCCCCCGCGCTCGATCGGTGAACCGCCGAGCACGTACACCGCATCGGCCTGTACCTCCTGATCCTGATCGATGAGCAGATCGCCCATGGTGCGCAGGATGGTGATCCGGAACGCCCATAGCAGGCCCACCAGGATGATCAACGCGACCAGGGACAGCAGGAAACGGTTCGCCAGGAATTCGCCAATGCGCCGGTAGTGCACCATGCCCATGGATCAATAGGCTCCGCTGCGCCGGCGCAACACCCATTCGATGGTGAGGAGACCGAGGATGATGAAGAACAACCACCGCAGGCTGATGAGATCACTGAAACTGGTATGCGCGTAGGAACGGGCCTTCAGTTCGTTGCGTGTGGCGAGGTCCTCCTTCAAGCGGTCCAGTTCGGTCGGGGGCACGAGCAACCCACCGGTGTTCTGTGCGATGTCCGCCCACAACCCGTGATCGGCCACCGAGTTGAATTGCTCCGCGACAAGTGCGGTCACCGTCACATCCCCGGTGGCCGTGTACCGCTGCCCCTCGAGCTCGGTGCGCGCGGTCCAGGTGTAGTGCCCCACCGGAAGCCTGCCGACATCCGCACGGTAGGAGCTTCCATGCGGGCTGAAGGCGTAAGGGAACTCCTGGCCCTCTTCGTTCTTCAGGACGATCGTCGCTTCCACGTCGTTCACCGGTTCGAAGGTGGCGTTGTACAACTCGGCATCGAAGACCACCGATTCGTTCGCGGTGAACTCCGGTGCATGCTCCACCCGGAACCGGTTCTTGTCCACTTTCAGCGCGAGGAACTGCACCAGCTTGTGCACCAGCAGGTCGAAGTGTTCGTGGCTCCCGTTCAATTGCTGATCCGCCATGCGCCAACGCCAGAGCCCTTCCCCACACACGGTGGCCATGCGCCGCTCCCCTTGCTGGGTGAGCGCGATGAGTGGATAGGCCGTGCGCACCACACCGATGCGCTGGTTGAAGAGCACCGTGGCCGAGCGACCAGGGTCGTACTGCCCGAACGGTACCTGCAAGGGTGGAAAGCGTTCGATGGCGCGCTGCTGGTCCGCATCCACCGTGAAGAGGGTGAAGTCCTTGTTGAACCCGGCCTGCGCATCGGTGATCGAGGGCCTTGGGCCACTCACCTGCACCCCGCTGCTCTGGGCATTGAACGCATTGAGGTCCATGCCCTGTGCCAGCACGAAGCAGATGGGGATCTTGCGCGCTGCCGCCCGTTGCAACAGGCCTTGCATGTCGTGCCGCACGGTCGGTAGTCCGTGGAGTATGATCAGGTCGAGCTCGTCGATGTTCCCATTGAAGGTCGTGACCTGGTCCGCTTCCACTTCATACCCGTCCAGACCGTCCAGCGCAGCACGCAACGCACCCAGGTCCGGATGGGGTGCCGCTCCGAGCAACAGGACCTTCTGCCGGTCGTCCAGCACATCCACCAGGAACACACGGCTGTTGTTCACTTCGGTCACTTCGCCTTCCACCGGCTCGATGCGCACGGTGTAGCGCTGCAGCCCGGGTCGTTCGGCTTTCAGCGTGAAGGGGACCTCCACCACGAACGGATCGCCGTTCACACTGATCTCCTTCACCGCCAGTTCCGCTTCGCCTTGCCGCACCGTCAATTTGCTGCGCACCCCCTGCAGGTGCCTTGCCTCGGCCCGCACCAGGATCGGGAATTCATTGCCCAGGTAGCTGATGCGGTTGTGGTCCACGTTGCGCACCGCCAGGTCCGGACGCACGGTGGTGTCGCCGAGGGCGATGGTGTACACGGGCACGCCCAAACGCGTGGCATCCATCCGCGGGTCACGCCCTCGATTGAAGATCCCGTCGCCATCGATGATCACCGCGCCCAGGTCCGGACCGCTCATGCGATCGTACACGTCGCGCAGTGCGGCGCTGATGTCCGTGAGCCCCTGCCGTTGTTCCAGGTCCATCCCTTCCTCCACCCGTTCGCCATAGGTCAACGTGCGCACCTCGAACCCGTCGGAAAGGTCTTCCGCGAGCGTGTTGAGCGCCGCCCCGTACCCCGCGCGGAAGGCGGCACTATCGCCCGTCGCAAGCACCGAGGAGGAGCCGTCGTGCAGGATCACCACCACCGGCTTGCGCACCTCGCGCACCAGGATCCGCACCATCGGCTCCAACAGGAAGAAGGCGATGAGCGCGATGGCCAGCGCACGGCACACCGCCAGCAACAACGAAACCCGCACACTGAACCCTTCCCTGCCGGACGCCCTGCGGTACAGCAGCCAGGCCATGCCGATGCCTAAGAGCAGGCACAGTGGTGCAAGCCAAAGGCTATGAGCGGCGGTCAGGTCCATCGGGGTGCAAAGGTCGGGAGGATGGTGGGGAAGTGATCATGGGACCAGGTGTCCATGGGGGCATGTGACCATGGGTTCATGTGGCCATGTGTTCATGTGCCCGAGTGGCCATGCGACCATGTCCAGGGTTCATGGGTCGGCACGCTGCAGGACCTACATCAGCAGACCACCGCAAACGCTCAGGGTCTGTCCGGTGATGTAGCTGCTCAGGTCGCTGCCCAGGAAAACGCAGGCGTTGGCCACATCGGCCGGTGAGCCGCCACGCTTCAAGGGGATCCCTTCACGCCAACCTTCCACGACTTTCTGGTCCAGAGCGGCGGTCATCTCCGTTTCGATGAAGCCGGGCGCGATCGCATTGCTGCGGATGTTGCGGCTGCCCAGTTCCTTGGCCACGCTCTTCGTGAAGCCCAGGATGGCCGCCTTGCTTGCCGCATAGTTCGCCTGGCCCGCGTTGCCTTGCACACCCACGATGCTGCTCATGTTGATGATGCTGCCGCTGCGCTGTTTCAGCATGGTGCGCATCACGGCCTTGGTCATGTTGAACACGCTTTTCATGTTCGTGTTCATCACCGCATCGAAATCGGCCTCGCTCATGCGCATGAGCAATTGGTCCTTGGTGATGCCGGCGTTGTTGACGAGCACATCCAGCTTCTCCCATGCCGCGACCACTTGATCCACCGCTGCCTGGGCCGCATTGAAGTCGCCCGCATCGCTCTGGATCGCCAACACCTTGCGACCGCTCTTCGCTTCTAGTTCGGCGGCCAGTGCATTCGCTTTCTCAGGACTGCTCACATACGTGAACGCCACGTGCGCCCCTTCTTCCAGAAAGCGCTCAACGATGCCTTTGCCGATGCCCCGTGAACCGCCCGTGACCAGGGCGACCTTGTCGTGTAGTAGTGCCATTGGGCGAAGATAGTCCGACCTGCGAACGGCCCAGCTTGTGGCTCACACGAACGGCGGTGCGGGAATAGCTACTGATCCGATGGTGCGATCTGCACGCAATGTCCCGGCCAATAGACCCGGAAGGCCATGAGTTACTAACGCGCGGGAGCCGGGTGAATCCCTACCAGGTGACCGTAGTTGCCACCGATGGCATGCGGCATACGCGCACGGTGGTGCGGGAGTAGGAACGAGCTTGGGCAGCAGTGCCGGCCCTATCTTGTCGAAAGAATGGAGGGCCGGTCAAAGAGGATTGTGATCTTGGCTGCGGTGGCGCAGGGTCTCCGAGGACGGAAGACCCTGCGCAGGTCAAGGGCAGCTTCGAACGGAGACCGTGGGCTGAAGCGGGTTACAGCTTGGTGCTGCCGGACTTGGCCAAGTATGCCCGTTTGTTCATCGCACACTGATCGCCGATCGTCGATGATGATCGGCCGTACCTTCCACGCAGGAGTACTCCTTTGGGTCTCAACCTTACTGAATGCGCAATACTGGGGACCTGCCGGTTTCCCCATACACGTGGACACGCAGTTGAGACAGTTCCATTACGACCCGGCGGATGACGCCTTCTATGTTGTCGGGAGGACCGATGCCTTGGGTGGCCCGCCGATTACAACTCCTCACCGTAATGGAATACTGCGTAACCGAGGGGGCGTTTGGGATACACTTGGTCTATTCAGCAATGATGTAATGTGTGTCATCCGGTATGGAGATACCCTGATCGTCGGGGGGGGGTCGCCATGGTCAATGAGCAGCCGTTGGGCCAACTGGTCGCCTGGGTGGATGACCAGTGGATCCCCTTCGGGAACACTGGTGGTAGCACACCCTACAGGCTGAGGATGATCAACGGAGAGGTCTATGTCACGGGCCTTTTCCAGGAGATCGATGGGCAACCATGCAATGGCGTGGCCAAGCGATTGGGCGGCCAATGGGTACCCATTGGCAACATGCCACCACCACAAGGGAGCAATCTTCATTCGGTCAGGGACATCCTCGAATACAACGGCCAACTGGTGGTCACGGGCAACATCAATACCGCCGAGGGCAATGATGTGTTCATCTTGGAGGGCGATGACTGGGTGCCGTTGGGCGGGGGGCTATTGGGTTGGAATAGCTACGGCAGACGGCTGGCGGTATACCAAGGTGATATGTATCTGGCCGGAGGACTTTCCATGGCCGAAGGGGACATTGGACAGTGCATCATCCGTTGGGATGGAACGCAATGGCACCCAGTGGGCAGTGGCCTACAAGTTCAGCTAGGCAACAACGGGCCTTTCGGAGGTGCTGACGATATGTTGATCCACAACAACGAACTCTTTGTTTGTGGAGGATTCAGCTATGCAGGGGGCATCCCAGCACGCGGTGTGGCTCGTTGGAACGGCCAGGAGTGGTGCTCGGTCGGCGGGCATCCCAGCAACACAGTATTCTGCATGGGCTTCTTCCAGGATACACTGTACATCAACAACCCGGGCACCTTCGATGGGCAGGACTTGAATTTCGTGGCCAAGTTCGTGGCACCGGAGTATGAGAACAACTGTGGGCTGTGGGTAGGTGAGGAGGAACAGGCGATGAGACCTGATAGCTTTCAACTCCACCCCAACCCCACCACCGGCCAGTTGCACGTGGATCTGCAAGGCATCCGCCCGCGTGAGGTCCGCCTTACCGATGCCTTAGGCCGTGTGGTGTTGCAGCAGTCGCTGAGCGGCAGGCAAGTCGGTCCGGTGAATTTGGACCTGGGTGCTTTGGCGAGCGGTACCTACCAAGTGACCGTCGTTGCCACCGATGGCATGCGGCATACGCGGACGGTGGTGCGGGAGTAGGCATAAGATGCCACCGCCCTCCTACTCCACGATCACACGCACGGACCTGACAGCAGCGCCCCACCGCATGGTGACCACATAGATCCCCGCGCCTGCCAGGATCGATAGTGTGTTGCCGTTCGCTGCGTGCGGCACATCTCGGCCCAGGAGGTCGGTCACGCGCAACGCATCGACCTCACCGTTGAGTCGTATCGGCACACCCACCGGTGCCGGGTTGGGTCCGATAAGGACCGCGGCATTCCCGGTCACGGCGACCACGGACGATCGGGCCTCGGTCCCGTCCAGGTCCACCTGCACCAAGGTGTAGTAGGTGGTGCCTGCAACGGGTGACGCGTCGATGGCATGGTAGTCCTGTTCGGTCTGGCTGTTCACTGCGCCGGGCACGCGCGCGACCTCCTCCCACGCTTGCATATCCGCTGAACGGAGTACCACGAAATGGTCGTTGTTCCGTTCCGAAGCCGTGCGCCAACGCAGGTGGTTCTGCCCGTGGATGGCCTCTCCCGTGAACGACACGAGCTCGATCGGCAGTGGATCGGCAAGGACCTCGATCGCATCGGTCAACACCACGGTGCTGCTGATGGAGATATCATCGATGCCGAAGTCGTTCCCCACCCCATCCCCGGACATCGCCCGCAGGCAGAAGTTCGCCGAATACTGGCCCGCGCCGGATGTCCAGGTGTGCGTGATGGTCTGCCAGCCGCCGTAGGCCGGGAGGTTCACTTCCGGCCCGGAAGCGGTGCCGTTCACCCACCACTGCAAGCGCGCTGGCTGTGCGTTCGATACGGTCCGCACCCTGTAGCTCAGTGTATAGGTCTGTCCGGGGCATACGTTCGCCGACTGGCACCACACGTAATACAGCGCAGAGGGCCAGCCGGAATTCACGATCATGAAGTTCCCCGAGCCCGTACCGGAGAATTGTGGATGGTACGAAGCGGCATTGGTGCCGATGTAGTAGTTGCCATCCGTCGTCAGCGTCGTGGAGTAGTTGAAATCCGTGGTGAATCCGCTGTTGCCCCCGCTGAAATTGCTGTTACTGAAGAGATTCCCGGTGTTGTACGAGACTTGGCACGAGTAGATCCCCGGCGTGTTCACCGTGATGTTCTGCGAGACCTCCGCGGTGCTCCAGAGGTAATTGCTGAATCCTGCCGGGCCGTTCAACTGGACCGGTGATCCGCTCAAGGTGATGTCCGGACCGAGGTCGATGGAACAGACCGGTTGCGCGCTTACCCTGGCACAAGCCGCGGCCAGAAGCAACAGCATCGCGCCCCGCTGCATGAGGAGAACAGGATGGAACCCGAAGTTCTTCACAGCTTATCAAAGGTCGCAACCAGAGAACCGGTATCCAACCCTTTTCGCGATGGAAGAGGGCGATAAGGCGATGAATGATGTACCGACACACGCGACACGCTCAGCGCGCGGATGCGCTAGGGTGAATGGAAATTGCCCAGTTTTGGACATCCGTGACCGCGATGGCCTACCTGAGTCTGCACTACCACATCATTTTCGCCACAAAAGGACGTGCACCGATGTTGGAGAGTGCCTGGCGAGAACGGCTGCATGGCTACATGGGTGGCACGTTGAAAGGGCTTGGCGCATTCCCGCAGGCGATCAACGGATGGCATGACCATGTTCACCTGCTCGTTGGGCTGAAAGCGACGCATGTTCTGGCGGATACGGTGCGCGAAGTGAAGAAGGCATCCACGGTGTGGGTCAAAGAGGAGATCGGGCTGAGCAATTTCGCGTGGCAGGAAGGGTATGCGGCATTCACGGTCGGCTGGCGCGAACGTGAGATCATCCGTGCTTACATCGAAGGCCAGGAGGAACATCATCGGGCGAAGTCATACGCTGAGGAGATCGTTCAGGTGCTGAACGAAGCTGGTGTGGAGTTCGATCCGAAGTACCTCGGTTGAGGCGATCCGTGCGAACCGTCCATTCCCAAGTGGCCTGCGACCCTTTCAGGGTCGTAGGAGAATTTCATCACTGCAATTGCCAATGCCAATGCCAATGCCTGTGACCCCTTCGGGGTCAGGAGGAAGGAAGATCAGTGATGATCGAACGTTGTCACGCATGCGATGACCCTGACGGGGTCAGGAGGAAGGAAGATCAAAGATGCTCGAACGTTGTCATGCATGCGATGACCCTGACGGGGTCAGGAGGAAGGAAGATCAGTGATGATCGAACGTTGTCACGCATGTGATGACCCCGAAGGGGTCACAGGCATTTGATCGGAATGAGCGGTTGTGATCGACCCTGAAAGGGTCGCAGATCCCTGCACCAGTCCTGTGCATCGGTTCGGTCCGAAGATGATGATCAGGAAGGCTTTGTCGGTGCACCGACACCAGGAGGGGTCGCAGGCATTTGAACAGAATGATCAGCTGTTGTCGACCCTGAAAGGGTCGTAGGCCATGGAAGCAGGCATTTCAGCCCATCACCTCCTTCACCTTAGCACCGATCGTCGCGGGGCTGTCCACCACGTGGATCCCGCATTCGCGCATCACCTTCTTCTTGGCAGCGGCGCTTTCATCCGCACCGGAAACGATGGCTCCTGCATGGCCCATGGTACGGCCCGCCGGTGCGGTCTCTCCCGCAATGAATCCGACCACCGGTTTCTTGCAGTTGGCCTTGATCCACTTCGCCGCCTGGATCTCCAGGTCACCACCGATCTCGCCGATCATCACGATCGCCTCGGTCTCCGGATCGTTCGCGAACAATTGTACGGCCTCCATGGTGGTGGTGCCGATGATCGGGTCGCCACCGATGCCGATCGCCGTGGTGATGCCCATGCCCGCCTTCACCACCTGGTCAGCGGCTTCGTAGGTCAGTGTCCCGGATTTCGACACGATGCCCACCTTGCCTTTCTTGAAGACGAAGCCGGGCATGATGCCCACTTTGCATTCATCCGCAGTGATCACCCCGGGGCAGTTGGGGCCGATGAGGGTGCAGCCCTTGCCGCGGATGTACTCGCGCGCCTGCACCATGTCCTTCACCGGGATGCCTTCCGTGATGCACACGATCACCTTGATCCCCGCTTCGGCCGCTTCCATGATCGCATCCGCAGCGAACGGTGGCGGTACGAAGATGATGCTCACGTCCGCACCGGTCTCCTTCACGGCATCGCTCACGGTCTCGAACACAGGTCGATCCAAATGCTTCTGACCACCCTTGCCCGGCGTAACGCCACCGACCACGTTGGTGCCGTACTCGATCATCTGGCTGGCGTGGAAGGTCCCTTCGCTGCCGGTGAATCCTTGCACAATGACCTTGCTGTTCTTGTTGACGAGTACGCTCATGGAATGGGAATGCTGATTGAACGGCGGCGAAATTAGACCAATGCCGCGAACTTCCCGGAACGGATCACGGTCGTGCCGCAGGAAGGTCCTCCGAAGGCGCGTTGTTGCGACCGGCGCGCTGGTATGCCATCACGAACAGCAGCGCACCCACCATCAGCACGGCCCCACCGATGTACGGCGAGGTGAAGTGCCAGCCGTACAACCATCCCCCCAGTGTCGGACCAGCGATGCGCGCCAGCGAACCGAATCCCTGGTTCAATCCGAGCACCTGTCCCTGCTCCTTGTTGGTCGCGTTGCGGCTCAGCAGCGAACTGATGCTCGGCATCATGCAGCCGTTCGCGAGGGCGAGCATCAGCACCGGGATGAAAGCGAGCGGAATGAAATAGGCCTGAGGTACGAACGGGATGAACAGGAGACCCAGCCCCAGCAGGATGCAGCCGTAGATCATCAACCGGGCTTCGCCGAACCGGCGTGAAAGCCAGCCCACCAGCATGCCCTGCACGATGGCTGAGGCAAGGCCGATCACCGCGAACATGTAGCCGATGTGGGCTTCGTTCAACCCATAATGCTCCTCCCATAACAGGGCCACGGTGATCTGCATCATGCTGAAGGCCGTGATGTAGATGAAGGTCGTGATGAACAGGTCGCGGAAACGCTCGTTGCGCAGGGCCTGGATGGTGTTGGTCACCGGCCTCATCTGCACGCGGTTGGCGTTGTCCTTCTCACGCAACGACTCGGGCAGGAGAAGCAGGATCAGCAGCAGATTGAGCAGGCTGAGCCCCATGGCGGTGTAGCCGACCGCGTCCATGCCATGATTGGCCTTGATGAATCCGCCCACCGGGGGGCCGAAGATGAAGCCCAATCCGAAGGCGGCACCGATCATGCCCAAGGCTTTCGCCCTGCCCTCCGGCGGTGTCACATCCGTGATGTAGGCCTGCGAGGTGGCGATGTTCGCGGAGCCGATCCCGGCCAGCATGCGTGCCACCACGAGCAGCACCAACGTATGGGCGTGGGCCAGCATCAGGAATCCGAGCGCGGTGATGGCAACGGTGCCGGCGATGATCGGCCGCCGCCCGAACCGGTCGCTGAGCGAACCCCAGAACGGTGAGAAGACGAAGTTCATCAGCGCATAGACGGCCATCACCAGGCCCACCTCGAAGGCTGTGGCACCCAACTGCACCGCGTAGGTGGGCAGGATCGGGATCACCAGGCCGAAACCGAGGAGATCCACGAATACCGTGAGGAAAAGGATGGCCAGTCTGCGGTCCATGCGGGCCGCGAAGCTACCGAAGCGCGCGCTCAGGTCGTGAGCTCATGCGCTGCCACGGTCGTTTTCCTTACGTAAGGCCGGATGATGAGGCGGATGGTGTTCTTCCAACTGATGTACTTCCATGCCCAATTGAAGAGCACCAGCATGCGGTTGCGAAAGCTCACGAGGCTCATCACGTGCACGAAGATCCAGCCGAACCAGGCGACCGGACCCGTGATGTGCAGCTTGCCGACATCCAGCACCGCCTTGTACCGACCGATGGTGGCCATCGAACCCTTGTCCTTGTACGTGAAGGGTACCCATTCCCCCGGTTTCCTCAGGAGGTTCTTCGCCAGTTGCGTGGCCTGCTGGATCGCGGCCGGGGCCACCTGCGGATGTCCTCTTGGCCAGTCCGGCGCGTTGGTCATCAGCGCCACATCGCCCAGGGCATAGATGTTCGAGGTGCCTTCCACGCGGTTGAAGGTATCCACCTTGTACCGGTTGGCTTCGGCATGGAAGCCGGCTTCCAGTCCCGGCAGGCACGTGCCCTTCACCCCGGCCGCCCAGATCACCGTGTTGGTGGCCATGCTGCTGCCGTCCTTGAATGTGACGTGATCATCAGAGCAACCCACCACACGCTGGCCGAAGCGCACCTTCACCCCCATTCCCTCCACATATTCCAAGGCCTTCTTCTGGCTGTCCTCGGAGAAGCTGCGGAGCAGGGCATGGTTGCTGTCGATCAGGTGGATCTGCATCCGTTCGCTGTCCATCTCGCGGTACTCGCGCTTCAACACCGTCCTGCGGATCTCCGCCATGGCACCGGCCAGTTCCACCCCGGTGGGTCCGCCGCCCACGATCACGAAGTTCAACTGTCGCCGTTGCTCATGCTCGTCCTCCAGGTACAGGGCCGCTTCGAAGTCCTGCAGGAAGTCGCTGCGGATGTCCAGGGCCTGCCCGATGGATTTGAGTTGCATGGCATGGGCCTCCACTTCCTTGTTGCCGAAGAAATTGGTGGTGCTGCCCGTGGCCACGATAAGGATGTCGTAGCTGAACTGACCGCGGTCGGTGATCACCTCATTCCGATCGCGCGAGATGGAGAGCACGTTGCACATGCGGAAGGCCACGTTCGGCATCGGCCCGATGGTGCGCCGGAACGGATGTGCGATGCTGTCCGCACCGAGGCTCGCGGTGGCCACCTGGTACAACAGTGGTTGGAAGCAATGGTGGTTCTGCCGGTCCAGCAGCATCACCTTGAAGGGCTTTCCGGCCAGGCGCTTCACCATTTCCAATCCCGCGAAGCCTCCGCCGATCACGATCACGGTCGGATAGGGTAACGCATCGTAGTTCTCGCGGATCTTGCTCGCCATGGTGGATGGATCGTTGCAGGCGGTACAAAGATCCGGATCTTTGCGCGGCCACCCATGTACGCGCAGGATACCATCGCCGCCATTTCCACCCCTCCCGGTCCGGGGGCCATTGCGCTTGTGCGCCTCACCGGACCCAATGCCTACGGCGTCGCGGAGCGGCTGGCCCCCACCCTGCCCATTGAACCGATGGCCCGCAAGGCCTATTTCGTCCCCGTGATCGACATGGAGGGACAGGTGGACGAGGCGGTGATCACGCACTACAAAGGGCCGCACAGCTATACCGGAGAGGATGTGGTCGAGGTGAGCGTGCACGGATCGCCCTATGTGCAACAACGGCTGTTGCAGGCCGCCCTGGAGGCCGGGGCGCGGCTGGCACTACCCGGTGAATTCACGCAACGTGCGTTCCTGAACAAAAAGATGGACCTGAGCCAGGCCGAGGCGGTCGCGGACCTCATCGCGAGCCAGAGCGCGGCACAGCACAAGCTCGCGATGCAGCAATTGCGGGGCGGGTTCGGCCTGCGGATCGAAGAGTTGCGCCAGCAGCTCATCGACTTCGCGGCCCTGATCGAGCTCGAACTGGACTTCAGTGAGGAGGATGTGGAATTCGCGCAGCGCGTGGAATTGCTCGCCTTGCTGGATCGGTTGATCGATCTGAGCACCGAGCTGATCGATTCCTTCCGGTACGGCAACGCGATCAAGGCGGGAGTGCCCGTGGCGATCATCGGTGCGCCGAACAGCGGAAAGAGCACCCTGCTCAACGCCCTGCTGAAGGAGGATCGGGCCATCGTGAGCGACATCCCCGGTACCACGCGTGACACGGTGGAGGAGACGATCACGATCGACGGTGTCCTCTTCCGCTTCATCGATACCGCAGGCATCCGAAGGACCACCGATGTGGTGGAACGACTGGGCATCGAGCGCAGCTACAAGAAGGCATCGGAGGCTGCCATCGTGGTGCTGCTCGGTGATGCATCGGTGGTGGCGGAAGGTGCGCTGCTCACCGAGGCCGCCATGTTGCGGAAGCGGATCGGCGATGGGCCGATGGTGTTGCCCATCCTCAACAAGGGTGATGTGCCGGGCGTTCGCCATGCGCGGGAGACCCTGACCATCTCCGCCCGGAAAGGCGATGGGCTCATCGCGTTGCAACAGGCCTTCTTGGACCACGTGAACGCCATGCTGAACGGGCCCGGTGACATCGTGGTGACCAATGCACGCCATGTGGATGCACTCACCAAGGCACGCACCGCATTGGAGGAAGCGAAAGCCGCCATCGATCAGGGGATCAGCGGTGAACTGCTGGCCATCGACCTGCGGCGCGCGCAGCACCACTTGGGCGAGATCACCGGACGGATCACGACCGAGGACCTGCTCGGGAGCATCTTCGGGCGGTTCTGCATCGGGAAATGACCGGGCGATCGCACAATTACGGGGATCACCGTAGGAGAACACGGTAGGGTACGGAGGAAGCCGTCCCGTTGAACGGGGAAGCTTTGCCAAAACCTTCTGAAGTGTCCTCCCACGCACTCCCAAAAGGCCTCTCCCGCCTCTCCCTCCCCGCACTCCTGGCCACCGCGCTCGCAAGCGTGCTCGCCATCGCCGTCAGCGCGCAGGATGATGGACAACAGTACCGCACCCTGCGTATCGGTGGCCAACGCACCGCCAGCGGATACCTGATCTCCTGGGTGGATGTGTCCCCCGATGGTGGGACGGTCGCCGTGTCCGCCACACAAGGGTTCCCTTTCCGCACCTTCCCAGTGGACAGGCATGAGGAGACCACGGAGATCGACGTGGGCAACTGGTACGCCGGCAGCCGTGCCCGCTACAGCTCCAGCGGCCGGTACATGCTGTTGCAACAACTGTTCTACCTGGACTTCGCACCGAACAAGGACAAGCCCATCAAGTACGAGGTGATCGACGTGGCCTCCGGAACGGTCGTGCGCAGCTTCGAGGACCTGTTCGCCGCCGACCTGACCCCGGATGAAGGGACCGTGCTATCGCTGGATAAGGACGGTGTGCACTTCACGGACCTGAACACCGGAGCGAAGGACCACGCGCGGCGCATCGAACGCACCGGGAATGCCATTGCCGTTAGCGCCGATGGCAAGCGTTTCGCGGTGGCGCACAAGCCCACCAAGAGCGAGGTGGAAGCACTGCCTGCCGTGCGCAACGACAAGGACGCGATCAAGCGCGGGGTGAAGCTGGGCCAGATCGTGGTGGTCTATGACATGGCCACCTTGCAACCGCTGCACACACTGCCCGAGCTGTTCGACAAGGTGTTCCGGCTGGAGTACAGCGCCGATGGCCGCGATCTCTGGATCCATGCGAAACCACACTCGCGCAAGGGCGGCAACCCGAACCCGGGCCAGAGCTACGTGGAGGTGGCCGATGCCGTGAGCGGCGAGATGCGGCGTACCTCCTTCCCTTCCCTCGCCACCTTCGAGCCGGACTTCCGGATCAGCCCGAATGGTGCGCTGTTCGCCATCGGCAGCACGGGTGGCAAGTACCAGGAAGTGCACCTGTATGACCGCGAGACCGGCCGCATGGTGGATCGCTTCGTGGTGGCCTGGCGCCTGTGGGAGAACCTCGACAAGGGCGAATTCGCCAGTGGCGACGGGCGGTTGAGCTTCTGCTTCCTGCCGGATGACGAACGCATGCTGCTCACCAGTGGCAACCGACTTATCGAATGGACCTACGCACGATGAAGCCCCTGATCGCCCTCTTGCTCGCACTGTTGTCCACCGGTGCTTTTGCGCAGAAAAAGGAACTGCTGCAGGACAAGGAGACCATTCTGGCGCGGGCTGCGGAGGTGTTCGATGCCTCGCTGCAGCCGGGATCGGAGGTCTACGAAGCCGTGATCAAGGAGAACCTGATCGGCAAGTATGTGCTGCAGGTGAGCTTCCGTGACAAAGGCGACATCAGCAGTGTGTTCGTGGTGAGTGCCGAAGGGCATGACCTCCGTTCGCAGAACCGCTTCAAGGACCTCATTCATCAAGGCCGGATGCCTTTCAAGATGGGCAAGGGCCGCCAGTACAGACTGGAGCACACGTTCGACCTGAATTCCATTCCCCGTTAGCAACCAATTACCCACACCATGAAACACCTGCTTACACCGATCCTGCTGATCACCGCAATGGGCTTGCAGGCCCAGGAGGACATGCCTGTCGTTTGGGAGACCAAACTGGGGCATCGCTTCGACTACACCGGCACCGGTACCGAGGACCGCGGCTACAGCTACGCCGCCGACGACAAGGAGATGACCGTCTTCGACAACAAGACGGGCGCTACCAAGTGGACCGGCCGCTACAAGGACCTTACCCCGAAACTGAACAAGGTGGATGAGCTCATCCCATTCTGGGAAAGCGATGCCGTGTTCCTCTTCGATCGCAAGACAGGCAAGGACCAGATCGCCGTGCTGGAGCTTGCGACGGGAAAGATGCTCTGGAGCACCGACAAGTACCAGAACCTGAGCGATGAGAACGTGGTGTACATCCCCGAAAAGGACGGCTTCGCCATTTCGCTGAAGGACCGCCTGGTGTTCGTGAAGGCGAAGACCGGCGAGGAGCTCTGGAGCACCGACAAGTTCAAAGGGGTCGCCGGCCAGTACGTGGCAACGCCCGATGGCAAGTTGGTGATGGTGAATTTCGTTCCTGGCAACCTGGGCGCATTGTTCACCGGGTTCAAGAACCAGATCGTGAAGATCGACCTGGCGAACGGCAACATCCTGTGGGAGAACACCTACGTGGGGCGCGCCGAGCGGAAGGTGATCAGCAAGGACTTCCTGTACGACCTCGATGTGGTCGGCGACAAGGTCTTCCTGCGGATGAACGGCATGCAGGTGTATGACCTGAACACGGGTGCCAACATCTACACGGCCGCCTTCGATTACACCCCGGACAAGATCGTGGGTGCACCGGCCGGAGCCAAGAAATTCGGTGTGTACAACGCCGTGGCCGAACCGGTTATCGTGGGCGACGATCTGTATGTGCTGGACATGAGCAATAAGAAGAGCCAGTACATCAGGAAGTACGATCGCAACAGCGGCAAGCTGCTCTGGAGCAGCCCGGAGATCAAGGAGGCACGCGCCATCCCGAACATGTACGTGGTGGGTGACAAGGTGATGCTGCAGATCGGTGGCAATGTGGAAGCGCAGGCCTACATCTACAAACGCGAACGCCAGCAGGACGGGTCATACGCCATCACCGAGGAATGGCGGATCTGGCACCCGAACGTGAAGCCGTGCGGGGTGCAGGCCTTCAGCACCGCGGACGGAAGCCTGGTGTGGGACAGCGAACGGTTCCGCAAGGGGATCACCAATGCGGTGGTGCTGGACGATCAGTTCGTGGTGTGCAGCGGCAAGGAACTCTACAGCATGGACCTGAACACCGGTGCCGAGAAGTTCGTGGTACCCGTGGCCAAGGGCGGCGTGGGCAACGCGGACCAGATCATGACCTACAAGGACATGGTGGTGGTGATCGGCGACAAAGGCGTGAGCACCTTCAACATGAAGACGGGGGATGCCGTGGCCAGCGGCAAGTACAAGAAAGCCGACCTCGAGGATGTGGAGGGCGACCGGATGATCCTGAAAACGGCCAAGGCGGACATCGCCTGCTTCGACCTGGACAACTGCACCTTCAAGGAATTCAAGGCCCGCAATGGCGCGGTAACAAGCATGAGCACCGACGGCAACTTCGTGTACGTGTACGACAAGAAGAACGTCACCAAGGTGGGTACCCGGTAGTAGGCTCTCCCTACTTTCGGGAACAAGGCGGGCCGCATCGCAAGGTGCGGCCCGTTCTTATCATGGCAGGTCCAGCACCGCGGGTGGACATTCATCCAGCACACGGACCAACCGCTTCGGGAAGACGTACACATCCGGCGCCTCACCTTCCGCGGCTTCCGCAGGACCCAACGTGCACGTGAGCTCCACTACCAATGGTCCTTTGCCTTGCTTCTCGGAGAGCGCTTCCAGCCCCATGTCACCTTCCGCCACTGCCAGCGGGAAGACCCGTTCACTGCCGCAAGGGGTGAAGCTGTGCAGATCCGCTTCAAAGCGGTATTCGCCGATCAGGTCCATGGCAGGTACCACATCCATCCTGGCACCCAGGATCGGGGCAACGAGCGTTCCCCTGCCCGCCCCCAGGATGAGACCATCCTTGGTGAAGCGCCCGACGTCCGATGGACCGGGACCCAATAGCAAACTATCGCCGTGCATGCTCCAGGAACCTGCACCACCCGTGGTCTGTGGATCGGGTCCGCGCAAGGTGGTGCGCAGGATGAAGGAACTGTCCGGATGCAACCACAGTTCCACTTCCACGGAGGGAATATCCGTGGTGACGGCCATGTTCGTGTAGTACCCGACGACCGTTCGTGGGACAGTATCGTTCATGGCCTCCTCCCCTGTTCCCCCGGCATCGGTGGGTACATCACCGCAGGCCATGAAGAGAACGGCGGTGATGGCGTAGAGCATGATCTTGTGTGACATGTGCGCAAAGTTCGATCGTTCCTCTTTCCTTCGGGCACGCAATGTCCGTTCCGCTTCTTACTCCTTTCTATTTCGGCAGTGTTGAGCACTACCGCTTGCTGGCTCACCACCCGCGCGTGGTGATCGACCTCGGTGAGCATTACGAACGCCAGAGCTACCGCAACCGCACCAGCATCATGGGGCCGAACGGCAGGCAGGAGCTGGTTGCGCAGATCGCAAGAAGGAGTGGTGCGAAGATGCCCGTGGGAACGGTAGGCCTCAGTTACGAGGAGCGCTGGCCCCAGCAGCACGTGCACGCCATCCGCAGCGCCTATGGGCAGACCCCGTGGTTCATCCACTTCATTGATGAGGTGGAGGCCGTTGTGCTTATGAAGTACGACCGCCTTGTCGATCTGGACCTTGCAACGATGAGGCTGGCCATGAAGTGGCTCGGGCTACGAACGGAGATCGTCCTGTCCGAAACGTACGTGGATGCAACGGAAGCACATTTGGATCTTCGCACTGCGCTTCATCCCAAACGCCCCTTGCCCACCTCCATTGACCCGGTAGGTCCATATCCCCAGGTCTTTGCGGACCGTCATGGCTTCATTTCCCGACTGAGCATACTCGATCTGGTGTGCAATTGCGGGCGTGATTCACGTCGGTTCGTATTGGAGGGAATGCGAAGTTGAAGGAGCGTTCCGAGGGCCGGTCCTTCAACGCTCCGCACCGTTCCCTGTTGTCCATCACATGCGGGTCAACGTTCCGGGATCTTTTCGCGTCCTGTTCCAGAATGCGGAAGTTCATTTCACACATTGTGTCGATCATCCTGCCGGTGATCTCCATGGGTCAGAACCTCGTTCCCAACCCAAGCTTCGAGTCGGTCACCTCGTGCCCCTCGTTCGCAAGTCAGCTGGACCGCGCGGCACCGTGGTACAACCCCACGTTGGGCACACCCGAGCTCTACCATGGCTGCGCACCGCTTTCATCGTATGTCTCCGTTCCTCAGAACACCACGGGTGGATATCAATTGGCACGCACCGGTGAGGGTTATGTCGGCCTGTACACGTATCGAACGGACATCGCCAACATGCGGGAGTATGCCGAGATCCAGCTCTTGGAACCGCTGGTGGCGGGCCGTTGCTATACATTCTCCATGTTCGTGAACATGCCGAACGACCACCCCTATGCCGTGGACGGTTTCGGAGCGCACTTTTCCGCCGATCCCTTGACTTCCACGGATGGTTTCGTCCTTCCGGTATCCGCGCACATCGAGAACCCTTCGGGCAGTTTCATCACGGATACCTTGGGCTGGACGGAGATCTCCGGTGTGTACACGGCACTTGGAGGTGAAGCCTACCTCACCATCGGCAACTTCAACGATGATGCGACCACCCAGGTGTTGCAAGTAGCGACCGGCCTGTGGCACCAGACCTCCGGATACCTGCTGGTGGATGATGTTTCACTCATGGAACTTGAACTCAACGTTGACCTCGGGCCGGACACGCTGCTCTGTGATGCCGCATCCTTGCTCTTGGATGCCGCCAACCCCGGTGCCGAATACCTGTGGAGCGACGGAAGCACCGGGCCGACCTTGGTGGTCTCCGCGCCCGGGACCTATTGGGTGCGGGTGGCACAGGGTGCTTGTTCCGCGTCGGATACCGTGCAGGTCTCCGGAGGAGGCGGACCGGTGCTCAGCCTGCCTCGGGAGGTGCTCATTTGTCCGGGGAACTCCGTGGTCCTGGATGCCAGCGCCAACGGATCCGTACAGTGGATGGATGGCGATACGAATGCCGTCCGCAATGTGGGCATCCCCGGTACCTACACGGTGGTCGCGACGAATGCCTGTGGCAACAGCACCGCCACAACGGAAGTGGTCCAGGACCGCTGCCCTTGTGTTCCGTTCCTGCCGAACGCTTTCACTCCGAACGGTGATGGGATCAACGATACCGTTGGACCGCGGATCCAATGTGGCGTTGGGACCTTGCGCTGGTCCGTCTATGACCGGTGGGGTCGTTTGCTCTGGGAGGCGAACGACGGCAACGCTGAATGGGACGGATCGGTGGATGGCGTTCCGGTGCCGAACGGTGTGTACGCCTGGAGGATGGACCTTATCGGTGTACCGGATGTGCCGGATCGATATATGGGTCACCTGACCGTTCTGCGCTGACCCGCGAAGGCGGCGAACGATCTAGTGCTGCACCATGAACTTAGCGGTCCACGATCCATATGCTGAGGTGATCGTGATGAAATGCAAGCCCGGTGACGGCCGATCTTCGAAGGTGATCCGCTCGCGTGCTCCAGAGGTGGTGAAAACGCTTCCATGCTGAAGCAGTTGTCCGGAACTGGTGATGATCCGATAGTCGACCATACCTGTGTTGAGAGATCGCAGTTCCAACTCGCCATCATCGGCATGCAGCATGTCGAACGACCCATCCAGCGGTCGAACGGAAGTGATCGCCGCATCGGTGTACCGGATCAAGCGCACGTCGATCGCTGTCCCTGCCCCGGTGATGCCGGCCAGCACGATCTTGCCATCCGCTTGCAGCGCCATGGCCGGTGTTTCCTCATACACGCCCGGTGTTCCGTTGATCAATTCACCTGAGTTCCCGAACGAAGGGTCGAGGACACCATCGGACGTGAGGCGACACAGGTAACTACTGCGCTGTGTTCCGTCCTGCGCAGCGGTGCCTGCCAACAGGATCCGGTCCTCCGCATCGAGGGCGATACCGCCGCACCGCGTTGGCGACACGCCTGCATAGGTGAGCACCGTGCCATTCGCGCCGAAGTCCGGGTCCAGGGTGCCGTCCGCCAGCAGACGGCTCGCGGCGATATGTGTATCGGTCAGCGAGGAAGAACCGCCGACGAGCACACGTCCATCCGGATACACTGCCAGGGCATTGGCTACGTCGCTTTCCACACTCCAAGGGATCACGACCTTGCCACCATCGCCGAAGCTCGGATCGAAGGATCCATCCGGCATGTACCGCACCACCGCCGCATCATGCGCACTGATGCCGGTGGTATGCGTGGTGCCGACGACCACGATGCGGCCGTCATCCATCAGCGCCACATCCTGGGCCCAGCAGAAGTCGTTACCGATCAGGTGCTCGTACTCGCCGCTGTTCCCGAAGGTCGGATCGAAGCTTCCGTTGGTATTGAGGCGCGCGATGTAGAACGTCCTTAACGTTCCGTTGAAGCCTTGCCCTACGATCACGATCCGCTGGTCCGGTTGCACGGCCACCGCCCAGAGCGCGTCGTCCACCGCACTGTCGTCGATGATCACCACGCCTGCATTGCCGAAGGACGGGTCGAGATCGCCATCCGCAGTGAACCGCATGACCACCTTGTCCGTTCCACCGCCGGAGGAGGTGCCCACCACCACCAGGCCACCATCAGCTTGCAAGGCCACGTCCCGACCGAAGTCCTGTGCGCGTTCATGATGGGTGCTGAAGCCACCGGTCCCGAATGCCGGGTCCAGTTGACCGTCGGCCAGGTACCGGGCCACAAGGAAGTCGTACCCTCCATTGCCCGCGATGCTGCCCGCGACCACGATCTTCCCATCGGGCTGCACCAAGGTGCTGAAGGCCCCATCATAACCCGCATTGAGCGAGGTGGCCACCAGCCCACCCGTGCCGAAGGTGGGGTCGAGCCACTGGGCGTTGGCCAGCCCAAGGGTGGTGAGACATGCAACAGTGGTAAGGAGGCGGACCATGGCTGTGTATTGAGAGCGCGAAGTAAGCGATGGGCATGGGAGTGTGGACCGGGTCCCTGGCAAAGGCCGCTGACCGATAACGGTCCTTGCATTCGGATCGGGAAGAGTTACTTTCATGTGCACGATGCGTCCGCTCTGTTTCCTTTTGCTTATTCCCATGGTCGGGTTCGCACAGAGTTGGGCACCGGTCGGGGCGAAATGGACCTACGTTCAAGGGTCGTGCTGCGGACCGGATACCAACCTTGCGGTGCTTGAAGTGGTCGGTGATACGCTCCTGGCCGGGCGGACCTACAGTCGACTGGAGGTGGAGCAAGGCTGGTTCTATTGCCATGCCTTCCTACCCTATCTCGCAGCGAATGCGGACAGTGTTTGGTTCTGGGATCCGTACCAGGAAGAGGAGCAGCTTTTGTTCCGCTGGAATGCGCTGCCGGGTGATACATGGTCCACTCCGATATCAGCCTACGAGGACGTCTTTGATACGCTCTATTGGACCGTTCTGGACACCGGCCATGTGATCATTGATGGTGTGTTCCTCAGAAAGCTCTGGATGAACGTGGATCCACACTTCGGAAATATGTTCGGGGTGAATTACGGAGCGGTCACCGAGCGACTTGGGGGAGAAACAGCTCCGTTCACTTGGGTCCAAGGTCCCTGTGATGCAGAGACCTTCAACCGGCTGAGATGTTATGAAGATGGACAGATCCAGTGGCAAAGCCCGCTCTATCCAAGCTGCGCATTGGGCATACCGGATGTGACCCGGTTCGATGATCCGACAGGGGTCTGGTACGTGGCTGACACCTACCCTCAGGGCAGTCCACAGGATCCCAATTTCATCGAGATACGGACCCTACGGTACTTCTATGCGCAGGATACGACGATCGCTGGTGAGACGTGGAGGACCATGTTCGCACAGCACACCACATCCGGTGCACCAGCGCCGACCATGGAGGGTCATGTCCGGCAGGTCGGCGATATCGTGCTGTACAGGGACCTATCCGGCGTTACCGATACCCTGTACGACATGAGCTTGCAGGTCGGTGACTCGGTGCGGTATGATATCCCATGGGGAGGTCCCTTCCACCTTTCGGTGATCGCGATCGACAGTCTGTTGATCCAAGGGGCCTACCATAGGGTCATCCAGTTCGATACGAGCGACGTATTCACCTTGGAGAGTTGGAGTACCGACCGTTGGATCGAGGGCATCGGCAGCATGCATGGTCCCCTGGCACCGCACCACACACAATTCGTCGAGGACTGGTTTCTCATGGATTCTACGCGCACGACGTGCTACGCTCAAGGTTCTGTTCTCTGGATGCACCCCTCATACGGGAGTTGCATAGCGAACATCATCCTAGGTGTGGATGAGCGATCCACTGACCGTATCAGCGCCTCCCCCAATCCTGCCAGAGAGGAGCTCTTGGTGAATGGACTGCCGCATGTGCCGTGTGGCTACCGGATCCTCGATCCCTTGGGGCGCTTGCAGAAGGCAGGGACCACCTCAGGCAACGGCACCCTTCGGGTGGATCTGCGTACACTGCCGAGTGGTCTCCATATCCTGCAACTGGACGCAATGCCCATGCGCTCCATCCGCTTTCTCAAAGAGTGACGCGTTCCTACTTCCACCCGCCGCCCAACGCCTGGTAGATGTCCACCATGGCGTTCAGTTGCTGCTTGCGCGTCTCCACCAATTCAAACCGTGACTCGAGCGCATCCCGCTGGGTGAGCAGCACCTCCATGTAATCGGCCCGGGCGGATCGGAACAGGTTGGACGAGATGGTGATCGAGCTCGACAGCGCTTCCACCTGCTGTGCACGCAGGTCATAGCTGCTGCGCAGGTTGTCGATGTTCGACACCTGGTTCGCCACTTCCACGTATGCCTTCAACAGGGTCCGTTCATAGTCGTACACGGCCTGCATCTGGTGTGCGTTGGCGGTGATGTACGCCGCCTTGATCGCGTTCCGGTTGACGAGCGGTGCCACGAGGTCCCCCGCCACGCCGTACAACAAGGATGCAGGCTCCGTGAGGTACGACGCATCGAAGGCGCGCAGGCCGACCCCTGCGGTCAGCCGCAAGGCCGGGTAGAAATTCGCACGCGCGGCCTTCACGTCCAGCTTGGCAGCGGCCAGTTCCAACTCGGCCTGGCGGATGTCCGGCCGATGGGTGAGCAATTGGGCCGGTACACCGGCACTGATGCTGTCCGGCGCGAGGCTGTTGAAGGACTGCGAATTCCGGGCGACGGGCTGCGGATAGCGCCCGACCAGGAAGTTGATGCGGTTCTCCGTCTCCACGATCCGCTGCTGGATGTCGAACTGCATGCTCCGGTTCTTGAGCACTTCCGCCTCGAACCGGCGAACGGCCAGTTCCGTCACCTTGGCCGCCAGTTTCTCCTGGCGCACGATCGCCAGCGCATCCTGCTGGATCGCGATGTTGCTGCGCAGGATCTCCAACTGGTTGTCCAGCGCCATCAGCTCGTAATAGGAGTTGGCGATCTCGGCGACCAGGTGCGTCACCATGAAGTTCCTGCCCTCCACACTTCCGAGGTAGCGCATCACCGCCGCCTGCTTGGCGTTGCGCAGTTTCTTCCAGATGTCCAGCTCCCAGGAGGCGCTGGCACCGATCATGAAGTCCGGCAATGGCTCCGGGAATTCGGTGCCTTCATCGATCTCCAGGTCGTGCTCCACGGTGCCGTCCCGGGTGAAGCGTGCGGCCTTTTCCACCCCCGCACCTGCGGTGATGTCCACGAAGGGCAGGTACTCCCCTTTCCGCGCCCGCACCTCGTTCTTCGCGATATCGATCTCCTGAAGCATGATGTTCAACTCCTGGTTGTTGGCCAGGGCGCTGTCGATGAGCGACTGCAGGTGGGCATCGCGGAAGAAGGTGCGCCAGGCGGTCTTCGCGACGTCGGTGCTGTCCATCGATCCGGAGTAGGTGGCGGGTACGGCCTTCCTGGCCTCACGCGACCGCAACGCCGGTGCGCACGAGGAGCATGACAGCAGCACAAGGCCACCGATGATCATGTACTTGTTCATTCGGATCATTGTTCCTCTGTTGATGGACCATCCTTGCGCGACCGCAGCAATTGCTTGATCCGCGCGTTCAACTTGCGGATCGCCGCCTTCGAGATCCCCTTTTCCTCTCCCTTGCGGAAGAACTCCTCCGACACGGGTTCATCGTGTTCGCCCTTGATGAGCTTGCGCCCCTTGATCATGCTGGCGAACGCGTAGTACAGGCCGGGGATCACGAGCACCCCGATGAGCGTACCGATGAGCATGCCGCCCAACGACGACGAGCCGATGGTGCGGTTGCCGATGGCCCCGGCACCCGTGGCGATCACCAGCGGTACAAGGCCCGCGATGAAGGCGAACGATGTCATGAGGATCGGCCGGAACCGTGAGCGCGCGCCCTCGATGGCCGCATCGCGTATGGAGGCGCCGGCACGCTGGCGCTGCACGGCGAACTCCACGATCAACACGGCGTTCTTACCGAGCAGACCGATGAGCATGATCATGCCGATCTGCGCGTACACATCGTTGGCGAGCCCCATCACCTTCAGCATGAGGAAGGACCCGAGCACACCCACCGGCAGGGACAGGATCACCACGAACGGCAGCACGAAGCTCTCGTACTGCGCCGCCAGTACCAGGTACACGAAGATCAGTACGATGAGGAAGATGTAGATCGCCTCGTTCCCGCGTCCGGCCTCGTCGTACGAAAGGCCTTCCCAGGCGATGTCGTAGCCGCGCGGCAGGGTCTGCTGTGCCACTTCCTTGATCGCATTGATCGCATCGCCACTGGTGAAGCCTGCCGAGGGCAACCCGCGGATGGCCGCCGAATTGTACATGTTGTATCGTGTGATCTCGTTCGGCCCGAGGCGCTTCTCGAAGCGCATGAAGGACGAGTAAGGCACCATCTCCCCTTCCTCGTTCTTCACGAACAGCGCCTCCAGGTCCGAGGGGTAGCGGCGGTACTCCGGGCCGGACTGCACAAAGACCTTGAAGAACCGGCCGAACCGGATGAAGCCCTGCTGGTAGTCACTGCCGATGAGGATGTTCAGGTTCTCCATGGCCTTGCCGATGGAGACCCCTTTCTGCATCGCCGCTTGGTTGTCGATGATCAACTCGTACTGCGGGTAATTGGCCGCGTAGAAGGTGAACAGGCCGGTGAGCTCCTTCCGCGCGCGCAGCGCATCCATGAAGTCGTTGTTGATGCGTTCGAACTCGTGGTAGTCGGTGCCGTTGGTCTTGTCCAACATCCGGAGGGAGAAACCGCCGGAGGAACCGAAGCCCGGTACCGCCGGTGGTTCGAAGTATTCGATGACGGCACCGAGGTCCTTGGTGCGTTCCTCCAGTTCCTCCATCACTTCCAACACGTCCTTGTGCCGCTCTCCCCATCCCTTCAGGTTGATGAGGCAGGTGCCGGCGTTGGATCCCCGTCCCTCGGTCATGATCTCGTACCCGGCCAGGGAGGAAACGGACTCCACTTCGGGGATCTCCTCGCAGATCCGCTGCAGCTGGCGCGCCACCTCGTTGGTGGTCTCCAACGTGGACCCCGGCGGCGTCTGGATGATGGCGTAGATCGTGCCCTGATCCTCGCTGGGAATGAACCCCGCAGGCAGGGCCCTGCCGGAGAGGTAGATGCCGGCACAGAACGCGATCAGGGATCCGAAGGTGAGCACGCGACGCGCGACCACGCGGTCCAGCAGGCCCACATAGCGCCCGGTGATCCGCTCGAAGCCCTTGTTGAAACGGTCGATGGCGCGGTCCAGGAGGTTCCGCTTGCGCGCGTGCCCCGGCACATGCGGCTTCAACATCATGGCGCACAGCACCGGCGTAAGCGTCAAGGCGACCACCGCACTGATGATGATGGAGCCCGCCATGGTGATGGAGAACTGCCGGTAGAAGACGCCCACCGGACCGGACATGAACGCGATCGGGATGAACACCGAGACCATCATCAAGGTGATGGCGATGATGGCACCGCCGATCTCGCCCATCACCACTTTCACCGCCTTGTACGGCGTCAGGTGGTCGCTCTCCATCTTGGCGTGCACGGCCTCCACCACCACGATGGCATTGTCCACCACGATCCCGATGGACAGCACCAGGGCGAACAACGTGATGAGGTTGATGGACAGCCCGAAGAGCTGCATGATGAAGAAGGCACCGATCATGGAGACCGGCACCGCGATGATCGGGATCAGTGTGCTGCGCCAATCGCCCAGGAAGATGAAGACCACCAGCGCCACCAGGATGAAGGCATCGCGCAGGGTGTGCATCACCTGCTCGGTGCTCGCATCCAGGAAGGTGCTCACGTCGTAGCTCACCTTGTATTCGATGCCCGGTGGCATGTCCGCGGAGAGCTCCTTCAGCTTGTCCTTCACCTGCCCGATCACATCGCTGGCGTTGCTCCCGAGCGTCTGCTTCAACACGATGGAAGCGGACGGTTTGCCGTCCAGGTTGGAATAGATGTCGAAGAACTCACTGCCCAGTTCCACGTCCGCGATGTCGCCCAGCCGCACCAGTTCCCCCTCCTCGTTCGCACGCACGATGATGCTCTTGTATTCCTCCGGCGTGTTGAACTGGCCCTTGTACACCAGCACGTATTCGAAGGCCTGCGCATTGATGCCGGAGCTCTGGCCCAACCGCCCCGGACGGGCGATGAGGCTTTGCTCGCGCATGGCTTCCATGGCCTCCTCGGCCGAGATGTTGTAGGCCCGCATGCGATCCGGCTTCAACCAGATCCGCATCGCGTACACACGGGTCCCCAGGATCTGTGCCTGTGCCACGCCGGGGATCCGTTGGATCTCCGGGATCAGTTGCGTGTAGGCGTAGTTGTACAGGAAGAGCTCGTCGGCGTCGTGCGCGTTCCCGTACAGGTTCACGTACATGAGCATGCTGGGCTGCACCGGGGTGATGATCACGCCCTCGCGTTGCACCAACGGCGGCAGGTTCGGCATCACCTGGTCCACGCGGGTCTTCACGCGCACCACGGCCTGGTTGGGGTCGGTACCCGGTTCGAAGATCACACGGATGGTGGCCTCCCCGGCACTGGTGGCGTCGCTGGCGATGTAGCGCATGCCCTGCACACCATTGATGGCTGTCTCCAATTGCACCACACAGGACTTGGTGAGCACGTCCGCGCTGGCGCCCGGGTAGGCGATGAAGATGTTCACGGTGGTCGGCGCGATCTCCGGGAACTGCGCCGTGGGCAGCTGCTTCATGGCGAGGCCGCCCATGAAGAGGATCATGACCGAGATCACGATGGCCAGTACGGGCCGATGGATGAAGTTCGAGAACATGGCTCAGGTGTTTCGACCGGTCACTCCGCGTACAGTTCCAAGTGCTTCATCACCGAGTCCGGTGGCACGAACTCGTAGGCGATACGCTCCTGATCGCGCACCTTCCGCAGGCCCTCCAGCAGGATCCGGTCGCCGTCCTTCAAGCCCTCGTTCACCACGAAGAGGTGCTGCAGCTCAGGTCCGATGGTCACCCGGGTGTTGTGGATCACGCTGTCCTTGCCCACCACGTACACATAGCGGTGGTCGAGCACTTCGAAGGTGGCCTTCTGCGGGATCACAAGCACCTTCGGCAGGCGCGTATCCATGAGGATGTTGCCTGTTTCACCGTGGCGCAGGAGGCCGTTGGGGTTGGCGAAGGTGGCCCTGAAGGCGATGTTCCCGGTGGTGTTGTTGAAGTCCGCCTCGATCGCGGTGATCTCCCCGGGCTGTTCGAAGACCTCGCCGTTGGCCAAGCGCAGCCGCACCTTGGTCCCGTTGCCGGCCTTCTCATTCCGCTGGTACGCCAGGTACTCCGCCTCCGGCACGTTGAAGTACACCCACATCGAGCTGTTGTCGGATAGTTCGGTGAGCAGTTCACCTTCATCCAACAGGCTGCCCTGCCGCACATGGAAGCGGTCCATGATGCCATCGAAGGGAGCGCGGATCTCCGTGAAGCCCAGGTGCGCCTGTGCCAGGTCCAACTCCGCTTTGGCCTTCGCGAGGTGTGCTTTTGCCAAGGCCAGCTCGTTCGGTGAAACGACGTTGCTGTCCGCAAGGGCCTTGGTGTTCTGGTATTCGATCTCCGCGAATTCCGCTTCGGCCTTCGCCTTCTGCACCTCGGCCTGGTACAACGTCGGCATGATCCGGAACATCAGCTGTCCTTTCTTCACGAGCTGCCCTTCATCCACATAGATGTCCTGCAGGTAGCCCTTCTCCATGGCCCGCAATTCGATGTGCTGCGCGGAACGCACCTGGCACACATAGTCACGGGAAACCACGGTATCCGTGAGCAGGGGTGCCGACACCTTGTAGCGGGCAAGCTCCTCGTGCGCGTGGTGCTCGCCACCGCAGCCGGTGTGGGCCAGCAGGACCACCGCGCCCACGGCGGTGATCGGGATGTACTTGAAAACGATGTTCTTCATGTTGCCGGAAGGCAGGTTCTGGGAAATGCGGAATGCGGATGGGTCCCCGGGGCATGGCCCGACGCAGGGAGGCGACCAACGGCCGCGTGAACGGAGCACCGTTCGGAATGGAGGATCCTAGACCCGAAGCACCTGCAGCAACAGGTGTCGCTCCAGGGAGGGTGCCGCACCTTTCGGGGTGCGCAGCTTCGGCAATGCCGCAAGGCCGCTCTGCGACCCGGTGGTCAGGAACGGAAGCTCGGCGACGATCGGTGCTGTGACGGAACGCAGCTCGTCCTCCTCCACCTCTTCGATGCAGGTGAAGGCCAGCAGCAGCGGCAGTTCCTCATCGGCCGGTCGATCGACGGTGGCATGCTCCGTGGCGATGGTGGTCGTGCAGGGCACATGCGTGGCATCGTGCGCGAACACCCCCAGCCGACCCTGGCACACCAGCAACAGCAGCAGGAACACCCGCGCCAAAGGATATGTGCCGGTCAGCTTCATTTCAGAACGGGGCCAAAAGTAGGCCGGTGCACAATAGTCGACAGGTGTGGCCGTGTTAATTTCATCAAAGCCCCCTTGTTCATGGACCTTTGCGCGGGACCTTTCTACGCGCACCGCGGCCGATTGTTCCTGGTCCAGGCGGGGTCATCGATACAACGGATCGTCCCGATACCTTCACACATCCTGTTCCCCCTGTCCCGCATGTCCCGCTTCCTCTTCATCACCCTGGCGCTTCTCCACGTCCCCGTTCTCTTGGCCCAATACTTCACGGATCCACGCGACAGCACCGTGTACCCGACCACCATCATCGCCACCACCGAATGGTTCGCGCGCAACCTGGACTTCGCCATGGAGGACACCGACCCGAACATCCCGGACAGCATCGCCTGCACCAACTGGGGCCGCACCTACAGCCGGGAACAGTCGCGGAATGCCTGTCCGCCGGGCTGGCACCTGCCCACGCGGGAGGTGTGGGCCACAGTGGATACCGCCGACATCTTCGCACTGCTGGACACCGTGTGCTGGGTGAAGCCCGAAGGCCACACCAACGCCACCGGACTCTCGTTGCAACCCAGCGGATTCAAGCACAAGAAGGCCTATTGGAACCGCTACCTGAGCGCGGCCATCTGGTTCGATGACCCCGACGATCCCGAGTCCAACTGGCACCTGCACGTGCACGGTAACAATGCCGACTTCACGCATTACCTGCACACGCACAAAGAGAAGATCAAGGTGCGGCGCTTCGCCGTGCGGTGCGTTCGCCCCGCGAAGGAATAGGGCGCCGGCCGGTGCACCGAAAGACGCGATCTTCGCACCATGAACCCACGCATCCCCATCGCGGTCCTCACTCTCTTCATGCTCCCTTCCTTGTTCGCTCAGGAAGAGGTCATCGTCAGTGAACCGCCAGTGGTCCAGGAACCAGCCACGGACCCGGATGAGCCGCTCACCGTCGTGGAGGTGATGCCGGAATTCCCCGGTGGCAGCGAGGCCCTGTTCAAATACATGGGGAAGCACGTGACCTATCCCGAGGAGGCCATTGAGAATGGCGTGCAGGGCACGGTGTACGTGAGTTTCGTCATCGAGAGCGATGGCCGCATCAACGAAGTGAAGGTGCTGCGCGGGATCGGTAGCGGCTGCGATGAAGAAGCCTTGCGCGTGGTGAAAAGCATGCCGAACTGGATACCCGGTACGCAACGTGGAAAGCCGGTGCGCGTGCGGTACAACCTGCCGATCCGGTTCCATTTGTAGGAGCGGAAGCCGAAGACCTCGTTCGCGGCTGTTCGCTTCTTCGGCGTATTGCCTGCATCCTTCTGAGCAAGGGCTAACGCCCTGTCCTGAAGAAGCCGTTCGACCCACCGAACTTGACCCTCGTCAAGTGGATCCGGCCCCATCGCGTTCTTCCTTTGTGCCATGAACGGGTGCATCTCAACGCCAAGCTGGCTTTCGGTATCAGAGTATCCCTTCGCATCGAAGACCATGCGCCACCCGGACGGGCGTATGCATTACGTGGACGAGGGCGCGGGCCCGGTGATCCTCTTCGTGCACGGCACACCGGACTGGAGCTTCGGCTTCCGGCACCTCATCAAGGCCTTCCGGAACACGCACCGCTGCATCGCGCTCGATCACCTCGGCTTCGGGCTCAGCGATAAGCCGTCCGGTGCCGACTACACCGTGAAGGCCCATGCCCGGCGCCTGCAGGACCTGATCGACCATCTCGGCCTGAAGGACATCACGCTCGTGGTCACCGACTTCGGTGGCGGCATCGGCCTGCAGCATGCATTGGACCATCCGGAGAACGTGCGGCGCATCGTCCTGTACAACACCTGGATGTGGGACCTCCTGCCCGACAAGCGCTTCAGCAGACCCTTCGGCATCATGAACTCCTGGTTCGGTCGCTTGCTCTACCGGCACATGGGCTTCAGTGTGAACGTGATGATGCCGAACGGATACGGGGACAGGAAGAAACTGACCAAGGCCATTCACGCCCACTACAGGCAGGCCCTACCCGACGCTGCCTCGCGCGCGGCCACCTTCGCCTGTGTGCAGGAGATCGGGAACGCCGGCCCCTTCTGGAACGCGCAATGGGCCCGGGTGGATCGCATGCGCTCCATCCCCACCCTGATCGCCTGGGGCATGAAGGACCGCTTCTTCCCGCCGGACCTGCTGGAGCGCTGGAAGCAGGCCCTGCCCCAAGCGCAGGTGAAGACCTTCCCGGAAGCCGGGCATTTCGTGCACGAGGAAGCCGCCGCCGAGCTGGTCGCAGCGCTGCGGGAGCTCCTTCTACCTTGAACAACGCGCGAGCATGTGGCTGATGCACTGGAGCCAGGCATGCTTCCAGTCGAATTCATATCCACAGATGACACCGATTACACAGCTGGGACGCCCAGCATACCTGGTATTCGCATTCATCTGTGCCATCGGTGTCATCGGCGGAGAACAATGGCGAGCCTGCGAGCTCATCGCGGCGTGAACACCATCCGCTTCACCTCCAACCGTGGGCTTCCGAAGTTCAGCAGCAGGCCGCGCTCGATGCCCGTCGCCTTGAGGTAGTTCAGCAGCTGCGACTCCTCCACTCCGGTGAGCGTCTTCAGGGCCTTCACTTCCACCACGACTTCCCCATAACAGATGAAGTCCGCCCGGAAATAGGTCGCCAGGCGTTCTCCCTTGTAATGGATCGGCAGCTCCACCTCCGCTGCGAACGGGATACCCCGCAGATGGAACTCTCTGGCCAGGGCCTCCTGATAAACGCTCTCCAGGAAACCGGCTCCCAGTTCCGTATGCACCTCCATCGCCGCGCCAATGATGGCATGTGTCTGCGGGTCGCGGGTGTCCATAGTGCGAATATCCGCAGGGGAAGGGAATATCCGCAGATGACGCAGATGTCACAGATGGAATGCCCAGCACGATTGGCATTCGTATTTATCTGCGTCATCTGCGTCATCTGTGGATAACACCCCCGCGGACTATTTTCGCCACCATGGCGGAGAAGCAGGACATCGAGTTCAACAAGAACGAAGACCACAACAAGCTCGCACTGTCCGAGCTGCGGAAGAAGCTCAAGGTCATCCACCAGGGCGGCGGCGAGAAACGCATCGCCAAGCAGCACGAGCAAGGCAAGATGACCGCCCGCGAGCGCATCGACGCCCTGCTCGACCCCAAGAGCCCGCGCATCGAGATCGGTGCCTTCGCGGCGGACGGGATGTATAAGGAACACGGCGGTGCGCCCTGCGCAGGCGTGGTGGTCGTCATCGGCTACGTGAGCAAGCGCCAGTGCATCGTGGTAGCCAACGACGCCACCGTGAAGGCCGGCGCCTGGTTCCCCATGACGGGCAAGAAGAACCTGCGCGCCCAGGAGATCGCCATCGAGAACCGCCTGCCCATCATCTACCTCGTGGACAGCGCCGGCGTGTACCTGCCCATGCAGGACGAGATCTTCCCGACAAGGAGCACTTCGGCCGCATCTTCCGCAACAACGCCGTGATGAGCTCCATGGGCATCACGCAGATCGCCGCCGTCATGGGCAGCTGCGTGGCGGGCGGCGCCTACCTGCCTGGCGAGCGACGAGGCCCTCATCGTGGAGAAGACCGGCAGCATCTTCCTCGCCGGCAGCTACCTAGGTAAAAGCCGCCATCGGTGAGGACATCGACAGCGAAACGCTCGGCAGCGCCACCGCGCACAGCGAGATGCGGCAGGGTGACCGACTGCAAGTGCAAGGACGGTACGGATTGCCTCAAGAAGATCCGCCGCCATCGTGGACAAGCTCGGCAAGCCCAAAAGGACGCGGGCTTCAGCCGTGAGAAGCCACCGCGCCCAGAGCGATCCGGAAGGAACTCTACGGCATCATCCCCAGCGAGCGCGCCAAGCCCACCACGACATGCGCGAGGTCATCGCACGACTGGTCGACGATAGCGAGTGGACCGAATACAAGGAAGGCTACGTGCCAGAGCATCCTCACCGCCTACGCGCGCATCGATAGCTGGGCCGTGGGCATCGTATCAGCGCAAGGTGGTGAAGAGCCGAAGGGCGAGATGCAGTTCGGCGGCGTCATCTGCAGCGACAGCGCAAGCAAGGCCACGCGCTATCGCCAACTGCAACCAGAAGAACATCCCGCTGGTCTTCCTGCAGGACGTCACCGGCTTCATGGTGGGCGGCCGCAGCGAGCACGGCGGCATCGTAAGGACGGCGCGAAACTGGTGAACGCCGTAAGCAACAGCTGTGGTGCCCAAGTTCACCGTGATGCGTGAACAGGCAACAGCTACGGCACCGGCAACGCTACGCCATGTGCGGCAAGGCCCACGACCGCGCCTCATCGTGGGCTGGCCCAGCACCAGGTGGCCGTCATGGGGCGGCGACCAAGCAGCGAAAGTGCTGTTGCAGATCGAAGTGGCGGCGTTGGAAGAGGTGAAGAGATCATGAAAGAGAGAGGAGGAAATACTTGGGAAGATCCGGGCGCGTAACTGAAGAGGCGATGAGCCCGTACTATCAGCCGCCAGTTGTGGTTGGACGCGATAATTGATGCTTTGGACACCAGGACGTGGATATCGATGGGTATTGAAGCTGCAGCGCAAAGTCCCCGCTACCCGTGAGTTCAATATGGGAATTACTACAGACGTGAGTTGTTAGGGCGTTCCGGCGCCAAATGCGCGCCGTCGGGCGTTGCTTCTGCTCCTCGGCCGGATTACCAGCCTGTGGGAGTATCCGCTTCTGTCCCTAACGCAATGCAGAACCCGTTGTCAGGCCTACCTTCACGACGAAAGTCTGACCTTGGCAAGGTCGTTGCAATCCGCTCATCAAAACCACCAACATGCGCCTCGCGTTACTCTTCCTGACCGCTGCTGTCACATCATCTCTCGCGGCACAAACAAAGACGACAGCATCAAGCGATCATTTCGTCTTCTCAACGAATTCGAAATGGAGCGCCAAGCAGGTCACCTATGATGGCAAGACCTACAATGTCAAGGTGACGAAGAAATGCAAGGACGAAACCGAAGCTCCGGGCGAATGCTATTGGATCGTGGACTTTCAATCCGAAGCTATGCCCAAAATGCGGTGCAACGATGAACCGACAAGCTTCACCACAGAGGACATCAATATGGACGGCACCAACGAAATCGTGGCCCCTTGCTCAGGGCATGGTGCATGGGTAACCTTACATGTTTTCACCTGGGGCGACCCGTCAATGACATCAGGGCCCTTTTGGTATGAACCCATCGATTCATTCGAATGGTATTCTGGCTTTGAGGGCGACCGTGTTTGCGATGCTCAGATCTTTTGGATGAAAGACAAGAACTCGGTGAAGGTCTTGACCACGAATCCTGCCGAGGAAGATTTCAAATGCACTGACCAGAAGATCATGCCGTGGGTGCTCAAATAGACACCCATACCGACCACTATTTCAAGTATGCTAACTGGACTCCAGAAAATCTATGCGAGTTCATCCAGAGCGATTCTTCAGGTTCTGCCTAGGTCATGTCCCGTTGCTGCGAAGCTTAGCTGAGCGACCGGGGGAACTCTCCGAGGCCGAAGTGTATCGGGTGATCCAAGCAAATCCTAGCCGGGAGGGGGAAGCAGTTGAGACCGCCTGGCGCAACCTAACGGAGCTGCAGATCCTCATCCCGACCGAACCCGGTGGTGATCTTTTCATCGTAGCCGATCCGATCCATCGGCTGATGGCCTACTTATTCGATGAGGCCCATGCGACTACTCCTGAGATAGTCCGTGGCTACATTCTTTCGCTTGAAACGAATCACAGTCAACTTGGGCGAGCTATTGATGCGGAGGATATCGCGAGTGTTCAACTGGCCTTAGAGGACATTCAACGCACTCTACGAAGGATAAGGGCAGATGTTGAAGAGACGCATCGCTGCGTCCTCTCGGAAGTGTCCCTATTCAAAGCGGAACGGCGAGGCGTTACAGTGAAGCAGAAGTTTCGTCGCATCCGCCAGTGGATGGATAGTTATGTGGCGCCAATGGTTGAGATAGTCAAGGTCGAGGGGAATTGAGGCAGTGTTCGATACGTACAACTGCAAGTGGAACGTGCTAGGGAACACGGTTTGTTCAACGACTTGCCAGCCCTGGAGCGCATCACGCAGCATTTGCGTATGGTACAACGCCATGCTCTCCGGGTCTTCACACAGTGTCGAAAGGAACTGCAACCCCTGTATGATGCCCTGCGGCGTTCGTCATCCCTTGCGGAGGGAGCCGCGCTTGCGCTTCATCGCCTGCAACGGGACGGCATGGACCCTTGGATCGATGAACACAAGATCCCTGTATCGTTCATGCGTTGGCAGAATGTGCCAAGCGAGCAAGCGATCAACCGGACGTTGGACAATGTAGCGGATGCAGAACCGACCACGGCGCCCCAAATTCGGCTGTCAGATGAACAGATTGTTCCGGAAGACTATCTGAAATTTCAGCGGCTTCGAGAACTAGCGGGCGAGCTTCGGGATGCCGCACCGGTCGAGGATCTGATCGGATGGGTACTTCGTCGACATGAGAACAGTACTACCAGCGAGACGCTCTCCGGGGTTACTCAACTCATGTTTGGGTCTGAGTTCACGGTTCGATTCGCTGGTGATATGGAACCACGGACCTACGTGACGGTAGATGGCACTTTGGAAGCTTACCCGCTAACCGCCGTGTTGAAATGAATGACCTACCCTACCTGAAAGAAGTCTTCGAGCGTTTGCGGAGAGGAACTCATCTTTCCCCGGAAGACGAACCTGAGTTTTCAGCGGTCTCTGGTAATCCAGAGGCCTACATTGAGTACTTCGCTCGGATCGGGCTGACTCTTGTACACCATCACAAGGAGTTTTTCTACTTCGAGCCTGACGTAGGCGACAACATCCCGGACACACTCCCTCGTATCGCAGCGTTCTCCTATATCATGGTTGATCATGTGACCTCGGAAGGCAGGTCAGTGGATGACTACCTGTTGACCAATATTTTCTTGGTTTTCAAGCTACCACATTTCAACTATGACCGCTATGCTGACTTGATGCGACAGGTGGGCGTAAAGGATGAGATGGAGTTGAAACTTGTATTGCGATACATGGATCGAATCGGCTGGGTGAAGTTTGTTGGTGAGGAAGAGTTTCGCTTCTTGAGGCCGTTCCATCGCGTGCTCGACAAGTGTATCGCTCTGACCGAAAAGCAAAGCATAGAGCCATCGCCAACTGGAACCACCGATCCCAAATCTGACCACCGAATGACACAAGGACCACAGAAGCTCATCTTGATCCATTCCGGGAGGTACGACTATGCGGAAGTCGAACTCGATGGGTCCTTACAGATCGTTGGGCCGAACAATGCTGGCAAGACCACACTGATCAATACACTTCAGTTCCTGTACCTGGATGATCGGGGTGCCATGGAGTTTGGGACTTACACCCCTGAACAGACAAGAGACTACTACTTCCCCGATGAGTACAGTTATATCCTCTTCCAGTGCTTGGGGTCTCGGGGACAATTTGTGCTGGATGGCGCGCGGCCTGAATAAAGCGGCTTCTACCATGCCGCACCGGCTTTGTGTATGACGGACCATATGACAAGAGCGATTTCTTGGATGAGAATGGTGTTCGTGGAGTTGAAGACATCAATGGCCGGTTAAGCCAAAAGCGCTACGTCCATCTCCAGGCCGCAAAGGACCACAGGGAAATCCTGCTGCGAGAGAGCAGGGGTGACGGCCAAGGATGGGGACTAGTCGCACTGCGGGTTATTGACATGTATCCGCATTTCAAGGAGACATTGAAGAATCTCCTCTCACTGAGCACGATCTCCCAGACCGCAATGAGTAAGAGCCTGTTGATGCTCGCGGGTCTTTCAAGTGATAGGCACGCGCTTGACGTGAGAGAGGTCTTCGGGGAGGACTATGACCGAATTCGACGTCGTAAGCAAGCCCTCCTGCTATTCAAGGGTCGAGAGTCAGAGATACAGACGCTCATCACGAACAGTGTAGATGCGCGGCGACTATCCGGAGAGCTTGCCTATCGGTGGAGGGACCTTAGGGCGAAGCAACAGGCATCTGAAGGGGCGTATCGCCAGAAGCGCAATGACCTGGAGAAGGATGCTGAAAGTCATGCTGGCAGCATAAGCCAGCTTTCAGTGGAATTGGAATCAAAAAGGAGCGAGGGCCAGAGGTTCTCCGAGCACCTCGGCGGTTTACGCGCGAGGCTCGCTGCTATTGAAAAACAGCGGCATGATTTGAGAGATTTCAGCGAAGAGCTTACGTCTGCCGCGCTGAAGAACCTGGAGGCGGAGATCCAACGCCTCGGCCATCTCCTTGTTGACGCAAAACGTGACCCTCGCGTCAAAGTGGAAGAGCAGCTTTCCCGTGCTCGGTCGAGCTTGATCAAAACCCAGCGCACACTTCGCTCGATCGACAGAGCCCTTATTAATGTGCTGCGGAAGCATTTCGTCAATACAGAGCTCACGCAGCTATCAGCCCTATTGAACCATAGCCTCCTCACTCAGCCCATCGGCGAGGGTGGGATAGAGCTGCTCGATGAAGCAGGATTGGTAGAACGATTGCGTCTATTGAAGAGCCACATCGTGGATGGTTCATACCGCGACAGCACGATCAGTATGCCGCTCCCCGAACCTGATCATGATGCTGCAAGCTTGGACGACGTGGAGGCGCTGCGTGTTCGTGAAGCCGAGGACCGTGAACTTATCGGCAGGATCGAAGCCGTCTTAATGGCCATCAAGGAGCAGGAAAGTCTCATCGCTGACCTGGAGAAGGCCAAAGAGGAGCAGCGCAAACTTCAGCAACAAGAATATTCTTGGAGGGAATACTTGAAGGCGCGTGCTGAGGAACCCCGGATCGATACGGAGTTGAAGCAGACAGAGGGGCAGTTGGCCAAGGTCTCCGCCGACATAACGCGGCGTGCAGCAGAGCTTGAACGCATCAGAGAAGCGAAGGCAACGGCAGAGAACAATCTTGTAAAGGCGAAAGCCAGCTTCGAGTCGGGATTAGCACGGTTCAATCAGTGTCGCCCAGTTGATCTGGAGCAATCGGAGGTCGTCCCTGAGGAACCGTTGCCGAGCGAGTTCGCAACCGCAGTCGAGCGGTATATCGAGAGGCAGAAACGACATGAGGAACTGAAGGATGCATTACGCAATGGCCTACGGAGCATTGAGCAGGTGGTCGGCAGCGACTATGCAGGCACAGATGACGAGGATACAATTCGGCTTCTGAAGGAGGAGATCGATGCCCTCCTGACAAAGAGCACGCTCTCAGGCAAGAATGGGAAAATCACTTCCACCAGCTTCGTGGGCAGTTTGACGAGGTTCTACGTGACCTTGACCTGGTCCGGAACGCAGCGGAGCAAATGAACCGATCGTTCCGGAAAGTCCAAGTGTCAAACCTGAAGACCATCCAGCTTCAAGTCGAAGAACATGCCGACACTGTTGGCATGATGAGGCGACTGGGCAATGTGGAGCACCCCGGACTTTTCGATGATAGTACGAGCCTTGAATCAAGTCTCAACAGCTTTCGCCAGAAATTCGATGCGAACCCCTTGTTGAACTACACCGATCTTTTCAAGTTGCGCTTCAGTGTAACCGGCGATGATGGCAAGACACATCACTACAACGACCTGAAGCAAGTCGAATCACATGGGACAACAGTCACCATTCGTGTCATATTCAGCCTCCTGGTCCTTCGGCGCTTGTTGCGTGAGGACAGCGTGACCAAGGAACCACAGTGCAGAATTCCGTTCTTCCTGGACGAGGTCCACTCGCTGGACTCGCTGAACCGACGTGCAATTCTGGTCTCAGCGGAGAAGCTCGGATTCATTGCGATCACGGCATCTCCGGAACACATAGGTGAGGTTGATGCTTGGTACTTCCTCCAGCCTCAACTTGGACGGGTCACTTTGGATCACCACCAAAGGATCACGGCACGCCAACAGCTACAGGAGGCATGAGCAATTCCGAACAGAGCATTGTCTTGCTTCAGAAAATTCTGGAACGGGGTTCATGGCCGGTATCCCGATGTGGCGTTGCGTTCAGGGCGTACATCCAGCCCCTTCTCGATACCCAAGTCATCACAGTTCGTCGCGCCGCTGGAGGTCGGCAGCTCTTCGTGAGGAACTCGGAGGCGTTGAGCAACTTTATCCAGAGCGAGTTTCCAAATGCCATCATCGAACAGGATATGCCCAGTCGGATCAAGGGCGTCGCAAGACTCAGGAACTCCAAGACACTTGCGAATGATACTCCGGAGATAGTCTGCGTCCGATCTTGGAACGAGGAAGCGCTCCGGAAGGATGGACAGCCATGCATGGCAGCATCAGCTACCGCAGCACACGGTGCGTTTTCTTTCATGCTTGGCAGTGGTTCTACCTATACCCTTCACGGGACACACGCGTTGGTCGAAAACCCCGCGGCCTTTGCCTCCTTCGAACGCTTTGGAGTGAATACGGACGTTGTGGTCTATGGCCAAGGTCGATGTTCTAACCGGCTACTTTCCTGGTTAGACACGATGACCGACGAGTTCCAACTACTCCATCTCCCCGACTACGACCCGGTTGGGCTTAGCGAGTTTGAACGACTACGCAGACAGCTTGGGAATCGTGTGGAACTGTACGTGCCAGAGAACATTGATGTGCTTTTCGAGCGCTATTCGAATCGAGAACTCTTGATGAAGGGCAACTCGCAAAGCATGCTCTCCACTCTTCGAACAACAAGTTCGATGAGCGTTCGGGTTATCGTAGAACTTATCGACAAGCACAACGCCGGGTTGGAACAAGAGGCGCTGCTAGTGTAGTCATTGGGGCTAGGCCAATATTGCTGCCGCTCTGACCCAACTGGTAAAAGCGGATCTTGCCTGAAGTGTACCGCAACTTTGCGCCACTCCAATCTTCAACGCGTGAATCCTGAAAGGCCCAAACTCTTCGAAAGCGCTTTCCGCGTTGTGCGCGACTTCAGCTTTGCCGAAGCGCCCACGACCGTCATACGGAGCGAAAAGCCACCCGAGCCGGATGGCCAGCTCGAAAGGGTAGGCATCAAGGGCTTCAATCTTCTGCTCCCCATCGACTTCTTCGAGAGCATCGATCTAGGCAGCCTGTGGAGCGTTTCAATGGAAGTGTCGGGGCATGCGATAAGCACCAATAGTGCTCGCATCGTTGCCCGCGGTTTCACTTCCACCTTGGAGCGCAATATGGCCGGAGTGACATTGAGCATCGATCAGTTCCACTCATCCGAAACATCGGCTACGGATCAGTGCTTCCGCCGAGTAGTTATCCCGATCGCACCAAAGGCCTTCGATTCACGCCACAATCAGATCCAACTGACTTCATATAGAACATCGAAGCACTGGATAGTTAGTCGCGTACCCTTGGCCTTGTCGCATGGAACCTTTGATATGATGATTCATCATCACGATGAGGAACACTTTCTGATTCTGGATGCACTCCAGCCATGCAGCCTTGAAGAACTTCTTCATGTCTCTCATGATGTAGCGCTTACCTTGGGCTACATTACAGGTGAGCTGGCGCAAACGGAGTGCTTCTGCTTTGCCTACGGATCGGATGCGATGGATCAGTGGGAACACTTCAGTTACCACGCGCTCAGGGATTCGATCAAGTCGTCTTACGCGCCGGTTCATGCCAATTCTTATGGATACCTCAGTCGCGATCGGCGGGAAGCTGAAAGGCTGCACCCACTCTTGAGGGCTATCTCGTTCGCTGAGTTCAGCTCTCTCTGCGATCGGGTTATGTCCGATGATGCTTTCGCCTCTCATCTTCTGCTCATTCAGGAGTCGATGGCGGCTTCATTGGTAGCCATGCCGCCGGGTCTCTGCGTTGCCCTCGAAGGGCTTTGCAGAATAGCAACCTCCCAAGCAAAGAAGGCTGCGGAGAAGACCAAGCGTGTGCCTGGAGAAGCGGAGAAGAAAGACCCGACTCAGGAGATCCTTGAAGCCTTCCTTCCGGGTGCGAGAACACTGTTGGAGAAGTTACGGTCCGAGGTCAACAAGGACGTGATATCGCTCATCAAGAAGAAGCTGGACAACATTGGCCAGCCTACGAACCGGGCACAGTTGGAGGCTCCTTTCGTTGAGCTTGGCTTCGCCCTCAACGAAGAAGATGTAAAGGCCATCAATGCGAGGAACAGATTCTTGCATGGCGATGTGATGCTCAGCAAAACGGAGGTCGATGAAGCGAATCGGGAAGCGTTCTATATGGCGCTGCGTCTGTACTGCCTATTGGCCGTTCTCATTCTCAAGCCTACAGGTTATGACAACCGTATCGTTAACTACCCAAGGATACACGCGGAGGTCTATGGTAAACGTATTGAGGAGGAGCACTTCAGAACCATTTGACATTCCCGACATACCCTAAACGAACAAGCCCGAATCTTGAACATCGAACATGTCATTCAGGTATACGGGGTCACGTTCCGGAGCTTTTCAGGCCTCAATACTCAGGGGCCTTAATGCACCTCTGAACTTCTGAACCTCTCCCTTCGGGCCTAAGGCCCAATGCCAATGAAGTCAAACCCGGAAACACGGGCCTGAAACCAGCAACCAAAAGCCTGTGCCAAAGAACCAACGCCAAGGACCACTTGCCCAGCCTCGCATTCCGCGTGACGGATCGCAGCGGAAACCCCGCAAGCCCGGTAATCCGGGCGCGGAGTTGTAGCGGAGAGCCGGACGGCGCGTATTTGGCGCCGGCACGCCCAAACCTCCTCACCCCTTCCCCATCCGCGCCATCAGCACCTCCGCTATTTCCTTCCAGGCCTTGGCGGGCTCTACCCCGCCCGCACTCACCGCATCACCACCAAGCGCGCCACGCGCACGGCTTGCGGGGTGGTCATGCGTACCAGGTAGCTGCTTGGGCAGGTCGCTGAGGTCCATGCGTTCGTGGGGTGCCGAGCGCAGGGTGCGTACGAGCTGGCCGCCCGTGGTGAAGAGGGCCAGCTGCGCCACCCCTTCCCCGGCGATGCGCATAGGGTCGGTGGCCGGTTCTGCCAGCCAGGGGGCCTGTTCCCGCTCCTCGATGCCGGTGAAGGGCTCGCAGCCGGTGAGGGCCAGGTTCGCCGCGCTCACCAAAGTGGCCCGGAAGGCCGCGATGCGCTCCATGACGCGTTCGCGCTGGCCCAGGGTGAACATATTGGCGCAGCTGTCGATGTTGTAGTCCATAGTTCTCCACCTGGTCCGGCAGGTCAGGCACCTCGTCGTTGGTGTGGAGGCCATGGTCCGGCAGGCGTCCACCACCCAGCGCATGGCGGCCGATGGTGTGTCGCATGGGATTGCCGCCGAAGCAGAGGTCGATGTCGCCGATAGGAGAAGGTGTGCAACAGGCCCAGGTAGTGGCCCACCTCATGGGTGCCGGTGCGCCCGAAGCGCGCCCACTCCGCGAATTCCTCGGTGTCCACCGTGCCCGAGGTGGATGGCGCGGATGGGGCGTTGTACGCTGCCCGGAGGGGGCCACCCATGTCGCGGTGCTGGTCGACCCATGTCGTGGTCGGAGGTGACCAATGTCTCGGTGATGGTCGACCCATGTCGCGGTGGTGGTCGACCCATGTCACGGTGGTGGTCGACCCTTGTCATGGTGCTGGGCGCCCCATGTCGCGGTGGCTGGCGCCCCTGCTGCTGCGGATCCGTGAGGCTGCCCTTGGACCGCTGCAACATCTCCGCATTGGGACCCCGCCCCTACCCGTCGCCGGGCCGCGTTCCTGTTAGCCGCCTCGGGCACCAACGGCCCGGGTCACCACTTCGCGAAACGGCCGCGTTCCATGCGCCCCTTGTGGAGCATCAGTACCGCATAGGTACCAGGGGCCAGATGACCGATGGCCACCGGGCGCTGTGCGTACGACGCATCCCATACCGTGCGGCCGGCGCTGTCCAGGATGCGGAGGCGCCCAACGGCAGGGTCGGCGCCTTCCACGAAGAGCCACTGGCCGGCCTCGTCGGTGAAGAAGGTGGCCTGGCCGGCTTCCGGGGTGTTCGGCACGTGCGTGATCAGGTCGCAAGGCACCGGTTGCGGCACCGTGCGGTCCATGTAGGTGCCATCACCGAGCTGTCCCTGGCTGTTGGTGCCCCAGGTCCAGAGGCTTCCATCCTGCTTCATCGCCATGGCATGGCCCGAGCCGCCCATCACGCTCGCCCAGTCGGCATCGGTGCCCACCTGCGTGGGTGCGGCGAGGTAGCCGTTCACCGTTTCACCCCAGTTCCACAAGGTGCCGTTGTGCTTTATGGCGAAGTTGCCATCGGCACTGGCCGAGACGAGCTGCCAGTCCGTATCGGTCCCGATCTGCGCGAAGGCGGGCGGCCATCCGCTGTTCGCGCCGCTGGCCGTTCCCGTGCCCCAGAGCGTGCCATCGGTGCGCACACCCAGGGAATGGTTCATGCCTGCGGCGATGGAGCGCCAGCTGTCCGTGCCGATCTGCACCGGGGCGTTGTGGTCCTGCGTGGTGCCCGTGCCGAGCGCGCCGCTGCTGCCCAGGCCCCAGCCCCACAGGGTGCCATTGGTCCGCAGGGCCAGTTCGTGGTGCATGCCGGTGGCCACCACCTGCCAGTCGTTGCCGGTGCCCACCTGCACGGGCTGGAATTTCGGGATGTCGGTGCCGTCGCCGAGCTCGCCTTCGGTGTTGTCGCCCCAGGACCACAAGGTGCCATCCTGCTTGATGCCGAAACATTGGTTGCTCCCGCCGAAAAGGCGCCGCCAGTCGGTGTCCGTGCCGATCTGCTGCGGGGTGTTCTGGTCCGTGGTGTTGTTGATGCCGAGCTGGCCGTAGAAGTTGAGGCCCCAGCCCCAGATGCTGCCATCGGCCTGCTGCGCCAGGGTGAGGTGGCGGCCCGCCGCGATGGCGACCCAATCGCCGGTGGCCACGGATACAGAGGCGATGTTCTTCTGGTCGTTCGTGCCGTCGCCCAGCTGTCCTTCTTCGTTGCGCCCCCAGGTGGCGATGCGACCATCGGTGGTGAGGGCCACGCTGTGGAAGCCGTCCACGCTGTATGCCTGCCAGCATTGGGCGTGGGTTTGGAGAATGGTGGCGGTAAGCAGGAGCGTCAGGATGGTGCACATGGTCCGGTGGTCAGGTGGTGTGGACAAGCAAGATACACTGGACCTCGGCTGGAGCGGTGCCGCGTTTCGATCACACGCGGGAAGCGGGGATCACGCGATCATGCATGACCTCGGCTGGCGCCGGGTATGCACTGATCAGTTCCCGTGGGGCTCCAGGTTCGGCCATCGCTTCCCATCGCGCACATAGGCATCGAGGAATTCGCGCGTGGCCCGGTCCACTTCCGGTCGGTACTCGCGCAGCCCATGGTCACCGCCCTCGAACATGAGCAGCCGGAACGGATGGTTCGCGGCATAGAGGGCATCCGCCATGTCGAGCGCGTCCTTGGGCGATACGCGCCAGTCGGCGGTGCCGTGCAGCAGGAGGATGGGCGTGGTGGGACAAAGGCGATCGGCCCAACGCACGGGCGAACGGGTGGCCAGCACCGAGTCGCGATCGGTGGCGTATCCAGGGATCAGTTCGGCCATCACATTCGCTCCCATCTCGGGGCGTTCGGCCACGCTGCGGAAGGCATCGGCCATGCCCGCAAGCACTACGGCCGCCTTGATGCGCGTGGTGCGCGTGAGGGCGAGGTAGGTCATGAGGCCGCCGCGGCTGCCGCCCACCATGCCCACGCGCGATGTATCCGCTGTAGGCACCTGCGACAGCACGGGGAGCAGGTTCAGCACATCGTTCACATCGGCGCCGCCGAACTCCTCCTGCCCTTCGCCCCCATCCACACCGCGGTACTGGCTGGCCACGACCACATAGCCCCAGCTGGCCAGGGGCACCAGGAACCGCAGCAGCAGTGGATCGGAGATCTTGCCGAACTCCCGGTTGCCACCCCGGTTGAAGATGATGCACGGATGCGGACCAGGCGCGGTGGGTTCGATCAGGTAGCCTCTCACCTTCAAGCCATCGGACAGGTAGCTGATGCGCTGCACCGTCGTCCGGGCCAAATTGCTGTCGAGTTGCGGGCTGTGGCCGCCCATGTCGGCGATGCTGGCTTCCGGTATGGTGTAGGGGGTGCGTTCCACCAGCTGGCCGTTCTGGCCCAAGGCTACGAGGTGGAAGGCCAGAAAGACGGGGAGGATGAGCGATCGGGTGCGTGGCATGGCGTGAAGATGGGGATCTGGTAGCACTTGTCCTGCGCTGCTTCACCTTCACGGCCGCAGCAAGCGGGAACCGCACTCCATCCGGTCAGGCTTCAGATCATTCGATCTCGACCATGGTCTCCACCGATCCTTCCACGATCCGCCACAAGCCCATGCCTCCACCCACCCAGATCGCGCCTTCACGATCCTCCAGAATGAACCGGATGGCGGGGAATGGAACGCCGTTGGCCACGTAGAATTCGGTGAATGTGCTCCCGTCGAACACGCAGAGGCTACCTCTTCCGCTGCCGATCCACAACTTACCGCTCGAGTCCTCGAAGAGTGCATGAATGCTCGGGTCGCACAGTCCGTCCTCCGCGGTATGGGTGGTGAAGGTGCCCTCCCGGTACACGGTCAATCCACTCGCTCTGTTCCCGTTGAACCCGAACCAAACATTCCCGCTCCGGTCGGTGTATATGGTGCGGATCATGTCATCGCTCAATCCATCCTTTGGTAGGAATTGTGTGAAGGTCCCTTCGGTGAAGCGCATCGCCCCGCCATGGCTCATGGAAGCGAACCACAGTTGGCCTTCAGCGTCCACTTCGATGCTCGGGATCCAATTGTAGGTGCGGCCGTCCGTTTGTTTCGTCCCGATATCGGTGAGGTAGGGCGTGAACGCCTTTCGATCATAGCGGTACGCCCCACCTCCTGCGGTCCCGATCCAGAGGTCGCCTTTCTTGTCCTCTGCCAGTGCATGTACCGCATTGGGGTCCATCACCGGGTACACTTCATCGAGCCATCCGCCGGTGGTATCCCTGAAGGGCAAGGGGATGGAGGAGAATGCGCCCCGATCGTAGCGGCACAGGCCCTTCGGCGTACCGAACCACAGGACACCTGCGTGGTCCTGAATGACGGCTTGAACCTGGTCGCTGCACAGGCCATCCCGCTCGGTCAGTTCGGTGAAGGATCGGCCGTTGTACCGGAACACACCGGAGCCTTTCGTGCCGAACCACAGGACGCCATCGGCATCCACCAGGCCGCTCGTGAATCCGTGCCTGGCCGTGATGGGTTGGCCTACTTCGGACCCTGGTCGATCGGAGTGGAGCTCGTCGCTGACAGATCGTTCAGTAGGCTCCTGCGCCGTGCAGGAGACCATGGTCAGTGCGGCAGCGATCACGGAGAAGCGCATCATTTCAAGCGTTGTTCAAGTTGATACGCCTCCGGAGTTCGACGTGACAGGGTCATGCATTCCTTTCTGCTGGATGCGGGGGGCTTTTGCAGAGGTAGTGATATCTGAGCCAAGCCGCGCATTCGGATCGCACCGCAACACAGCTGCTGCGCTGCGCACCTTTCCATCGGTCTGGTCGATCGGCCAGGGGATCCTGGTCCATGGCAGATGTTCGCGTCGGTGAGATCGAGAGATGTCCACTTGATCCTGTCGGCATTCAAGGCCGAAGAACGCCGTCCTGTTTTCCGGCCAACACGGTCGTCCTGGCTGGGCATCGTGGTCTGGGTGATGTGGCACTGGGGTGCGCGGCATAGGACTCGGCCCCCATCGATCCTGTTCAGGACGGTCAGTCCCACCTCGTGTGGTCCACGACCAGGCAAGGCAGCTCCTACCAGCGATAATGGTTCACACCCCCGTTCGCGGCTTTCGGGTCGTCGAACAGGGCATCCAGGTATTCGAAGAAATTCTCCACCTCGCCGTTCCCTTTCACCGCGCCGTCGCTGCACCAATCGTAGGCACCGTAGGAAGCCGGTTCGCCGATGATGGCATCCGGATGGAACCAGGTGCTATGTGCCCAGAAGGTGGAACCGGTCCGTGAAAAGACCTTCTGCCCCATGGGGAGTATTTGGTACACGCCGCCTTTACCGTCCGTGAAATCGTTCGTCGCGGGCAGGAAACCGGTGCCGTAGTACGACGCCACCACGAGCTCGTCGATCGCGGCGCAGACCGCTGCCGCTTGGGCCCGAGTGGCCGGCCGCAACCCCTCGTGCCCGCTCAGCAAGGTGTAGAAGTGGTACGCATCCACGTACGGAAAGGTGAGCTGGGAGACTTCGGTGTCCGGTCCCGTATTGTGGTAGTAACCCAGCGTGGAATCGATGATCGGTGGGATCGTGGCGTGATCCTCTTGCACTAGCGACCGCGCCAGTGCATCCACCTCGGCCTTCACGGTCGCGATGCGGCTGTTGTCGAACAGCCCCCACGATGCCCACGTTTGTGAAGCCTTGATCTCCTCGAAGATCATCGTGGCGAACTGCATGGGCGTCATGCGCGCGGGATCGAGGTCCCTGCCGGTCCCACCGTCCTTCAATCTGCCGAGGATCCGGTCGTAGGCCCAGGCCCCGGAGAGCGGCGCGGAGGCGATGACCAGGTCGGCGGAGAAGGATCCGTTGCCGGGCCGCCATTCGTACAGATTCTCCAGCCCGGCCATGGAGCAGACATCCAGTCCCAGGATGTCCACCGACTCGTCGGCTGTGAGCACATCGCTGATCTCTCCGGGGAACAGGCGATCCTCGGCGCCGGATTCATGGTCCGGGCACATGCCCACGCCGTTGCCATGGGACCGAAGCACGAGCATGTAGTGCTCCGCCGGGTAGTGCCGCTTGCCGAAGCGAACGAACTGTTTCAGCACCTGCGCATCGGCCATGTCCAGGTCCACGGTACTGTTCACCGAGAGCTGCGGAAGCTCGTCTCCTCCCGCGAGCCGCTCGTAGCCCTGGTGCGTGATCCGGAACAGGCGGGTATCCGTGAAGTTCTCGCCCAAGGTGGTGGAGTCCTCGGAGAAGCCCGGAGTGCGGTCGATCAGCACGATGACCTCATAGCCCGCGGCCAGTTTGCCGTCCATCATCTCCTGGATATCGCTCAGGAGGTCCACCTCGGAGGAGTTGGCCCCGACGGCATAGTGCAGGATGGTCCAGGCGTTCGAGCGTTGGGCAGTCGTACATCCCACGGCGAACATGCAAGCTAGGAGAACAATTGCGTGCAGGCTTTTATGGAACTGATGTCGGTCTGATCCAGCGGAAGGGGTTGTGTTGAGGAATGCCATGAATCCAAAACTAAATCCTTAGTTAATGCGGCGGCTGCGGCACGGGATGAACGGGTCGGATCGGGACGATCATATGATGGACGGTGACATTGGGTCATTCTGGCTTGAACGATCCCAGGCATTCGTTGCATCGGTGATCCTGAACTCAGCCGGGTCCAAACAGATCGGATATCACATCCGGCGCACTGATCATCCGCTGCCATAATGAATTCGGACGTGGTCGCTGGCTCCTACCTTGTTCCCATGCGTTGTTCATTCCTCTTGGCATGTGTGATGACCGTTTCCCTTGCCGCTCAGGACAAGCGGGTGTGCATCACCATTGATGACCTGCCGTGCGCGAACTGCGCCGATGGCACGTGGGACCAAGTGACCGATGATCTGCTGCGCACGCTCACTGCGCACCACGTGCCGGCCATTGGCTTCGTGAATGAGAACAAGCTCTACCGAGATGGCGTGCTGGACAGCGCGCGCTACCGCATCCTGGAGCGCTGGCTGCAAGCCGACCTGGAACTGGGCAACCACACGTTCGCACACTTGGGGGCCACGAGTACCACCGCTGCTGAGTTCATGCGGGATGTGGTGAAAGGCGAAGAGCACCTGCGCCCGTTGATGGAACGCCATGGGCACCATTTGCGCTATTTCAGGCACCCCTTCCTTCAGACCGGTGCCACTCCGCAGCGTCGTGATTCGCTCAATGCCCTGCTGTTTCAACTGGGTTACACTGTTGCGCCCGTCACCTTCGACAACGATGAGTACATCCATGCCTATTGCTACGAGCATGCACGTCGTGCGAAGGATGATGGCTTGATGCAACAGTTCGCCGCGGACTACCGCACTTACATGGCGGAGGCTGTGCGCTACCATGAGGAACAAGCGCTCGACTTCTTTGGGAGGTGGATCCCGCACATTCTGCTGATCCACGCCAATGCGCTCAATGCCGCCGAGCTTGATGCACTGCTGTCGTGGTTCGAGCAGCAGGGTTATCGCTTCATCGGATTGGAAGAGGCGTTGCAGGATAAGTGCTACACCCGACCGGAGGCGACAACGCGCTATGGCTTCTCCTGGATCCGACGCTGGCAATTGGCAGCAGGTTTGAAGCCATCCCGACCACCTGAGATACAGCCGGAGGCACAGCGGCACTTCGATGCGCTGAACAACTAAGGCCGACGGATCCCTTCAGCTTTGCTTGACAGCGCGGAATTCGATCAGGTCGTGACCGTTGGTCCGGCCATCGAAGGCAATAGCGGTCGGCAACACGCGTTACGCAAGCACCATCAAATAAGCCATGCTACCGCACACCCGCTTGTTCGTCGTACTCGCTGCGCTGTCCACCTTGGCCGCATGCCGGCAGGAAGATGAGGAGATCGCTCCGCTCCCACCGGTGCCGACCCAAAGCCTGGACGTGGCCGCTTTCAGCCAACTTGCAACGGGCAACTATTGGGTCTACCAGAAATACAGCGTGGATTCCGCCGACAACGTGGTGAGCGTGCTCGCTTTGGACAGCATTTTCATCGCGGGGGATTCGATCGTGAATGGTGAAACGTATTTCGTTGTGCACAGGAATACCCTTTCCCCCATCTGGACAGAACTATGGCGCGACTCGGCCGGCTTCGTGATCACCGCGGACCATGAGGTCGTGTTCTGCGCTGACCCGTTGGACCAACTGATCTACACGGAAGTGGAGGGTCCTGTGGGCGTCCTCTTGGACTACACGGTCCACTCGACACCGGAATCGATCACGGTGCCTGCCGGAACTTACAGCACCTACAAGATGCAGGGCGAGATCACCAGCATCGGCGGTTTTCCGGAAATGGCCGATTGGAGACGGCCACGATCCTACTGGGCAGAGGACGTCGGGCGTGTGCGCTATTATCAGTTCTATGCATTCAATCCGGTGGGCGATCGTTACGACCTCTTGCGGTTCGACATCAGCCATTAGGTCAACGATCGCTCGTTGGCAGGCTTGCCGGATCGCACTTGGGGTTCAGCTTACATCAATGTTCAGTTGAGCTTTGGGAAGGAAATACAGGACCAGCGCACTTTATCGGGCGGAAACGTCCTTCACTGCACCCGGCCTTTTCCCTGGCGGTGAGGTCAGTGTTCCGCGGGGTACGCGTAGGCGGAGAGTGAGGTGGTTCTCCTCCGCTGGTCATGTGCGATCCATACATTGTACACATGTGCGCACGCAGTTGCTCGGTCATGGCGTTGTTGGCCGGTTGCTTGGTGCACAACGTCCGCAGCCAAAGCTTGGTGAACGGAGGCTTCGAAGGCTCCTTCAGCAGCACCGCACCACCGTGGTACGCCATCACCTACGGCTCCCCGCAATACCCAAGTGTGAGCTACGGTGCTGAAAGCACGATCGTTCATGGCGGCACCAGCTCCCAACGGATACAAGTGAGTGACCTGGGTGATGGCGCGACGCTCTTGGTGCAGACCTTCGACCTGATCGCGGGGCAGGTCCATGAGGCGAGTGTTTGGCTACGGGCCGCTGCCCCGATGGAAGTGGCCTTCTACATCCAGGAACGCGTGCCGTATTACTGGGTGCCCGCCATTGCCGTGGTGGAGGTGGATACCGCATGGCAGCGTATCACCATCCGTGGTGGGTTCGATCGCAAGGTGTCCACGGATGCCACGACCATACCGGCCCGCTTGGTGGTGGAGCCACTGGGTACGGGCACGCTGTACGTGGACGACGCAGTGTTCTCCAATGAGACCGATCCGGTACTGAATGGTCCGGTGACGTTGACGGACACCATACCGCCGCGGTACTTCGGTATGCACGTGAACAAGTGGGGCGTACACCAGACATGGCCCGAGACCGGACATGGCCTCATGCGCCTGTGGAATACGGGCACCACGTGGGCCATCATGGAACCCTGGCAGGGCGCGCTGCTCGATCCGGACAATTGGATCTATGATCCCGGCGGGACATCGGGCTTCGCCAATCGGTTGGACTACTACATGGACCTGATCGAGGCCGGTGACCCCACGATGGAGGTGATCTACACCATGGGGAAGACCCCGGCGTGGGCCGCGTCGTCCGTGGCCTTGCCTCCGGTGGACATCACGTGGTGGCAGGACTACGCGACCGTGCTGGGCGAGCGCTTCCAAGGGCGCATCATGTACTGGGAGATCTGGAACGAGGTGGACCAGTTGGACTACTACGGAACGCTGGAGGAGTTGAAGGTGTTGACCGACAGCGCGGCTTCCACCCTGCTGGCCTTCGACCCGGACAATAGGATCCTCTCACCGAATTTCACCGGTGCCCAACAACTGGCGCACTTCCTGAAAGCCGGTGGCGGCGATAACGTGGACATCATCAGCTGGCACCACTATCCGGGCCGCATGCCCGAGGAGATGGTGCCGGAGATCATCGGTGTGCGCGATGTGATGGCCCGCTATGGCCAGGCGGGCAAGCCGTTGTGGAACACCGAAGGGGCCGTGTCCTTCATGAACGGGCTGGACCTGGCGCCGGACGAACAGGCCGGTGCCGTGTCCCGTGCATACCTCGTTCAATGGTCCTTCGGCGTGGAGAACTTCACCTGGTACTGCTGGGACATCTTCGGCGGCAACAGCGATTACGTGGACCTGAGCCATTCGTTGACGCCTTCGCAATACGACAGCATCACTCCACCGGGCATCGCCTACCAACAGACAGCCCTTTGGTTGAAGGGGGCGGCCATGGTCTCGCGCACCATGGTCGACGGCGTATGGACGATCGAACTGGCGCGCACCGGAGGCTACAGGGCCTGGGTGGTGTGGCGCCCGGAAGGGGCTGCCTCATTCAGCGTGCCAGCGGAATGGGACATCACACACGTGCGCGATCTCGCCGGTGGCAGTACCGCGTTCGCCGGCGGTGCGGTCACGATCGGGCCTTCGCCGCTGTTGCTGGAGCAAGGCCTTATAACGGACCTCATCGAGCAACCACAGGAACTGCACTGCGAGGTACTGCCCAACCCGTGCCGCGATGGCTGCATGATCCGATGGCCCATGACGGGTACCGTGGATGTGGAACTGTGCGATGCGAATGGCCGGACCGTGCGCCAGTTCCCGGCCAGGCAGGGCAATGCGCTGGTGTTCGATCGCCGTGGCCTTTCCAGCGGGAGCTATGTGGTCATTGTCCGGGGTCGGCATGGGATCTTGCGCTCGAGGATGGTGCTGCTGGAGTGATGGGCGGCACTACTCATTTCTCCTTTGCTACGCGTGCGGAGTGAGCGAGCTTGTTTGCACGGGATCGATGGTTGGCGCGGTCTTACAAGCGAACGGGAATGAACACTTTTCAACCCAAGTATGATCACGGGGGCATATCTGCTCAGGCATACTTTCGAGAATTCTCATATGGTCTTACCTTTCTTCGAAACACAGCGAATGGACCGTCGAAAGATCTCCGTGACCATCTGTTCGTCCGTGATCATTTGCAGTGGTCTGTCAGGCCAAGGGTACATTCCGTTGCTGGACACCGCAGCGACCTGGCAGGATGAGAATGGCTGGATCAACCCCGGACCGAACACTTCCAGCTACGAATGTCGGCGCTTTTATTTGGGAGGAGACTCGCTCGTGGAGGGGATTGCCTATCGCATTCTCCGGAGTTCGGACTTGAATAACACCCCTTGGATCTTGGGCTCTTACACCGCCCTGCTTCGAGAAGATACAATTGAGCGCCGCGTGTATATACGGCCACCAGGATGGTCGGTGGAGCGGTTGTTCTATGACTTCTCAGTTGGTGTGGGGCCTTATCCCGATACGTACCGGTTCCGTCAAACGCCTGGACTGATGGTCACTGCAGTTGATACGATATGGCTGACGGATGGCCCGCATCGAAGGTTGCGCTTCGGCCCAGATCATGCGGTCATAGAAGGGATCGGGTGCACGCGGGGATTCTGGGGAAGCGCAATGGGCGGCGAGATCCATTGGATGGAGCAGTTGGTCTGTCATACACTTGATGCCACACCTGTCTACATCGTCCCCAGCCTTGATTGCGATTGCGGCTTGAACCTCCATGTTCCTGCGAACGGATCCAGCAATGTTCGAATAGGACCATCACCAACAAAGGATATGTGCCGCGTATCCGATGCGACGCCGAATTCGCCCTATATTCTGCGTTCAATTTACGGGCGCGTCATGCGATCCGGTACCTGTTCGAGCGGTGGTTCCGCAACGATCGACATGACCGAACTTCCGACAGCACTGTACTTGCTTGAGTTGGTCGATAAAGATGGCTCACTGAATTTCAAGATCCTCAAGGAATAAGGGTCGATCAACGGCACAATGAGCTGTCTTTAATGGATCCGGGGCGAGCAGGGTCGTATTTTCGGCGAAGACATTGAGCGAATTCAAAGGAACGGGAGCGTATTGCTGATGTCCAAGGCTGCCTGTCTAGTCGAAAATTTGTCGGCATTGAGGATCTTTGCGGCCTTGCTGGTAGCCAACGCGCTGTTTCATCTATTCAGGGATCTGGAATGGGTGCCGGACGAGGAAGGTTGGGGAGCACTTGCCATTCTTTCTATGATGTTCTGGGCGGGCATTGCCTTGGTGGTCGACCTGCTCATGCACCTCGTAATGAAAGATCGTGGGCTGTTGAACATGGTCCAAGCGTTGGTCATATTGGCGCTATTTCTCTTTTTGGACTGGTAGTTTCCGGCGTGTATGTGGTGGACGCCGAGGCATTGCCTCCTACGAAGTAGCACCGGCAACGCTCCGTGGTCTTCCTCTGCGGTAGGTCACAATGCTTCATCGGCGGAGATCTTCCCCAGTAAGAGGATGGACCGTTGATGGAGCCATTCAGATCACTTGGTCTGTAACTGAAAAGTTGGTCGGTTACAGAAGGTAACAGCGGTCCACGTTGCGTTCGCAATGATGGATATTGACCCGCCTGCCTCTCAATACCAATGCCTGATCCGATCCCATGCATTGTCGACCTTTGGTTCCAACGCCCATGCTGAACGATCTCGGTTCCTGGATACGGCTGCGCTACCATGGCGTGGTGGGCAGCATCGCCTTCTACCCGGCTTTCATCGCGCTGCTTTTCGCAGGCCTGGCCTTCGGCATGATCTGGTTCGACAAGACCTCCTTCGGCGTGGACCTGAAGGCCGCGAACGAATGGTTGGGCCTCAAGGATGCCTCGGCCGCGCGCACCATCATCGCCACGATCACGGCAGGTGTGCTCACGCTCACCGTCTTCAGCTTCTCCATGGTGATGATCGTGCTGAACCAGGCCGCGTCACAATTGAGCAACCGCACCCTGGACCAGCTCATCGGCAACCGGTTCCAGCAAGTGGTGTTGGGCGCCTACATCGGCACGATCATTTATGGCCTGTTGCTGCTTACCACGGTACGCGAGAACGACTCGGGCACCTCGATCCCTGCACTGAGCACCTACCTGCTCATCCTCGTGACCATCGTGGACATCTTCCTCTTCATCTACTTCCTGCACTTCATTACGCGCGCGGTGAAGTACGAAGTGATCATCGGGCGTGTGCACAAGGAGACCCTGGAGGCCATGCGGGAAGTGTGCACCAAGGATGATCCAGGCACGGTAACGCAGGAGACCTTACCATTCGAGGTCCGCGCGGACCGGTCGGGTATGTACGAGAGCTTCCACGCCCCCTCGTTGGTGAAGTTCTGCGCGCGGCACGACGCGGTGCTGGAATTCACCGAGCTGCCGGGTTCATTCATCCTGAAAGGGGGCGTGTTGCTGCGCCTGGACAGGTCCCTTGACGAGCACGCGCTCGATGACCTGCGCGGGCACATCCCCTTGGCGCGCAACGGCTCCATGGAGGGTCATTACGCGTTCGGGTTCCGCCAGCTCACGGAAATGGCGATGAAGGCATTGAGCCCCGGCGTGAACGACCCGGGGACGGCGTTGCTCGCGCTGCGCTGCCTGTTCGAGTTGTTCGTGTTCCGCCTCGGCAACCACCCGGAGCTGATCGCCCGGGACAAGGAAGGCAAGGTCCGCATCCGGAAACGGGAATGGCCCTTCGAACTGTTGTTCACCAGCACCATCCGCGCCATCTGGGATTACGGCAAGCACGACCGCTCCGTGCGGCATGAACTGAAGATCCTGCTGGACCAGTTGCGCACGGATGTACCGGCGGTACAGCGCATGCGACAGGATGTCCTCGCGGCGATCGCCGAGGAAGGGTGAGCATTGTCCCGGCCGTTCGGCCAGCGCTCACTTTCCGGATGCGCCGGATCGCCCGCGTCCCTTCTCTTTCTGCTCCAGGTCTTGTTCGACCTCCTTCACGATGCCGGCCTTCTCGCCCGCCATCCCCACCGGATCGTACTCATGCGCCGGAGCGTTCTTTCCCTGCTTCACCGGTGAAGGTTCCTCGCTTTTCCTGGCAGTTTTCCGATCGGTGCCCTGCCCTTTTCCCTGCTGCGTTGCCATGGTCGTTCGTTTCGTACCGGGATCGCAAGCCACGGGCCGATCCACATCGCCGATGCAACAGCGCCTTCCGCACGGTGGCATGCGGGCGCCCTTTCCACGATCAAGGGGTGTCGGCGCCCGGTCGCAGGCAGGCGAAATGGAGCGAATCGTGGAATGCTCCATTCCATAGGATGTTCTCCTTGAAATGACCTTCCTGCACGAATCCGTTCTTCAGCAGCACCCTGGCCGATGCGGCGTTCCCCGGCCGGGTGATGGCCTCCACGCGGTGCAATCCCAGGGTGCCGAAACCATGGGCCACGGCAGCGGTGATCGCCTCGGTGATCAGTCCCCTGCCCCAGTGTTCGCGTGCAAGCATGTAGCCGAGCTCGGCAAGGTGATGCTCCTTCACGATGCGCCAGAACCCGATCAGCCCGATGAAGCGGTCCTCCCCTTTCAAGGTCATTGCCCACTGCACGGACGCGTTCGCGGCACCCATGCTGTCGATCAATTCGATCAAGGCACGTGCATCGTCCAGGCTCTTTGCCAACGGGCGGTTCACGTGTTGCATCACCTGCGGGTCCGAGCGCATGGCGAAGACCTCCTCCGCGTCGGAGGGGCGCAATGGGCGCAGGACCGACCGCTCCGTGGTGAGCACCGGTGCGGGATGGCATTGGATCGTGAGCATGGGTACGAAGATGGGTGCGGTCCATGGATCTTCCGCATTTTTACGCCATGGCCGGAACGGAACGGAAACGCGTCGCGAAGAGGACCACCAAGCCTCCGGTAAGGCTCTTGTCGGGTGGCAATCCGCAGATCGCGAAGGGCTACGGCAACGAGCCGGTGCGGGCATACCTCGATGCCATCCCGGATTGGAAACGCGCGGTGGCCGAGCGCCTCGATGCCTTGATCGAACGCACCGTGCCGCAGGTGACCAAGGCCGTGAAGTGGAACACCCCGCTGTACGGCCTGGAGGGCAACGGTTGGTTCATGGGCTACCACATGATCACCAAGTACGTCAAGGTGTCCTTTTTCAACGGGGCCGCCTTGAAGCCCATGCCACCGGTGGAAAGCAAGCAGCCGAAGGTGCGCTACCTGCACATCCACGAGCACGATGTGATCGATGAAAAGCAACTTGCGCAGTGGATCGCGCAGGCCGCTGCAATGCCCGGTGAACGGATGTAAGTGCACGAGAACCCTTGATGAAATGATGGAACAGAACCCCAAGGTCGACTGGTTCTTCGCGAAGGATTCTCCGTGGAAGCAGTCCTACGCCTTGCTGCGGAAGATCGCGCTGTCCACCGGACTGCGTGAGGAACTGAAGTGGGGGCATCCGTGCTACACGTTGAACGGCAAGAACGTGACACTGATCCATGGGTTCAAGGAGTATTGCGCGCTGCTCTTCCATAAGGGCGCGTTGCTGAAGGACGAGGCGGGCATCCTGGTGCAGCAGACCAGGAACGTACAGGCAGCGCGCCAGCTGCGCTTCACCGATCTGGCGATGATCAAGCGGCAGCAGCACCTGATCAAGGCATACATCGAGGAGGCGATCGCGGTGGAACGCTCGGGTCGTTCGGTGCCCATGAGGTCGACCGGTGAATTCGAGATGCCCGAGGAGTTCTCCGCGGCGTTGAAGCGTTCACCGGCGCTGAAGAAAGCCTTCCAGGCATTGACACCCGGACGCCAGCGCGGTTACCTGCTGCACTTCGCACAGGCCAAACAGGCACGTACCCGTGAGGCGCGCGTCCAGAAGCACACGGAGCGCATCCTGCAAGGAAAAGGCCTGGACGACTGAGGCCGTCCGCGGTCCGTGCGGGTACTGGCCTACCCTATCTTGTATCCGGAACGGGCGATCGTTCACATTCCGCACGTTCCCCGATAATGAGGTGAACCAACCCGAACGACCATGAAGTTCTCCATCACCCTTCCGGTAGCACTCTCCACCATGATCCTGGCCTGCGGCAACGCGGACCATGGCGAGGAGATGCAGGCCTACGAGCAGGATCGGTCCATGATGATGGCCGGTGACATGGGTTCCTTGGAAAGCCGGGTGGCACAGGCCACCGGGCAGGCCATGCCAGCACCGGACCAGGGGCCCGGCGGGATGCGCACCCACACGGTGCAGAGCATCCAGTACCGCATGCCCATGGCGCAATTGGAGTTCCCGGCGGACTGGAACTTCGAGCAGGACCAGCGGACGGGCAATTGGAGCATTACCGCTCCGGGACTCAAGGTGGTGAACTCCGGCAACGCGATGTTCATGTACGACCAGGACCCCTACTTCGCGCAGTTGGCGCAGCAGGCAGGCCAGAAGATGCGCGGTCCTGTGACGGCCGAGCAGGTGGTGCAGCAGGACCTGATCCCTATGATGCAGCGTGAAGGCCGCCGCTTCGTGCGGCAGGAGAACGCTCCTGCAGTGGCCGCGGCCGATCAACGCGGTCTCGACCCACTCGTTTCCTTCGGCCCTACGCGCAAGAGCACCCAGGCCAATGCCTCGGAATGGGACAACAAGGATGGCAGCAAGACCCTCGTGGTGTTGCACCAGTTCGCATTCCAAGGGCAGACCTCCGGGAACTGGGGCTACTACATGACGATCCTCGAGACCAGCGCGGATCGCTTCCCGCAGGCGAAGCAGGCCCTATTGAACGGACTGGGCAGCACCCGCTACAACCCGCAGTACTTCGCGGCCTACAACGCGAGTGAGCAACAGAAGTCGCAGCAGTCCTGGTCCGCGCACAACGCCAGGATGCAGGCCAACCAGGCCAATTTCGATGCACAGCAGCGCAATTTCCGGGCGAACGCCGATGCCACGAACGATGCGATCATGGGGGTATACCGGTCCCAGAGCGCGGCGAGCGATCGCGGGCAGGACCAGTTCGTGAACTACATCCGGGATGAGCAGAACGCAGTGAACCCCAACACCGGTGAGGCGATGAAGGTGGAGTCCGGCTACAACCAGTATTGGATGAACCAGAACAACGAGTACTACGGGACCGATGATGTCCTCACCGACCCCAACATCGGCAACACGACCAACGATGTGTGGCAAAGCGTCGAAGTGGAGCCTTGATCGTGCAGGATCCCTTCCCCCTACCTTTCCGGCGTGATACGGAACGGGATCATACAGGACCTTGCGATCCTGCGGCGCACCAAGGATGGCCTGGTGCTGGGGGATGAGGATGGTGAAGTGGTGCTTCCACTGAGTGAACGACCACAGAAGAACGCGGACGGGAATACCGTCCGCGTTTTCGTTCATCGCGATCCGGAAGGCCGGTTCCTCGCCACCGCCAAAGTGCCCCGCGTGCAGCTCGGCGGCTTCGCATCCTTGCGTGTCAATTCCATCGACCGGCACGGAGCCCACATGGACTGGGGACTGCGCCCGGACCTGCTGGTGCCGCACAACGAGCAACGCCGTCCGCTGGAGGAAGGGCGTTGGTATGTGGTGCGCATGGCGATCGATGAGCGCACGGACCGGTTGTTCGGCAGCACACGCATCGAGGACCACCTGGACAATGATCGGCTTACCGTGCATGAAGGCGATGCCGTGGAACTCGTGGTCTACGGTCGAAGCGATCTTGGCCTGGCCGTCGTGGTGAACGACCTGCACCAAGGGCTGGTCCATGCCAATGAGATCTTCAAGCATGTCTCCATCGGGGACCGTATCACCGGCTACGTGAAGAGGATCCGCGACGATCACAAACTGGACATCACCCTGCAGCCGATCGGGTACCGGCAGTACATCGATGCGAACACCGCGATGCTTGCAAGACGCATCCAAGGGCGCGGCGGATTCCTCCCCTTTTCGGACAAGAGCAGCGCCGAGGAGATCCACGCGGAGTTCGGGATCAGCAAGAAGGCCTTCAAGAAAGCATTGGGCGCCTTGTACAAGGACCGGCTCGTGCGCATCGAGGAAGCCGGCGTGGTGTGGGTGGGCTGATCCCGCAACACCCGTTGGCGCATGTACTCGGAAGCAGGACGCCGGAGCTACCCACGGGATCGATGGAAACATGCATCTTGTGGTGCAGAAGCGTTCCACGTCGCACGGATCACGATCGCTAACTTCCATAGGAGATCATGGGTCGATCGGGCCTTCGCCACAATTCCGCCAAGCTGCGCGTGTGCCTTGCCATGCTTTGCCTGGGCACGTTCACAGCCGGTGATGCACAGGACCTGGACAGCCTGAGGTCCATCTGGCTGGATGGACAATTGCCGGATAGTGTGCGCTTCGCCGCTTGCCACGCCCTTGCCTGGGACGGATACCTTTTCACCGCCCCGGACACTGCCGCCCAGCTTGCCGCCGCCCTGCGCACTGCGGCCACGGAGAAGCATTCGCGCAAGTTCGTTGCGGTATCCTGGGACCTTGAAGCGGCTGTCCGGTACGTCAAAGGCGACTTCCAGGGTGCGATCGGTGCGTACAAAGGATCATTGCCCATCTACCGCGAGCTGAACGACTCCGGCGGCATCGCCGATGTGCTCACCAACATGGCGGGCATGCTCTCGTACACCGATCGGAAGGACACTGCGCTGCTCCTGTACGATGAGGGCCTCAGTATACACCTGGCCATGGGGGATAGCGTGAGCATCGCGAACGACCTGAACTCGATCGGGCGTGTACACATGGTGCGGGGGGACCACGCACGCGCAGCGGACTTCTTCAGGAGAAGTTTGCGGATCCAGGAGAACCTGAAGAATGACAGGGGGATCTCCACGGGGCTCGTCAACCTTGGGACCCTGCACGCTGAACAGAGTGACTACGCTGCAGCACTGGACTACTATCGGAGAGCGTTGGCGATCGCTTATCGGTTGAACGATCGGCACCTCATCGGCAAGGACCTGGAGGAGGTCGGCGTGTGCCTGGAGCAGATGGGTGACACCGCCGATGCAATGGACCACTTCCAGCGGAGCCGTGCGATCCGCGAGGAACTGGGTGATGCACATGGCCTGGTGAATGTGCGCAACCGGATCGCCGACCTGGAGTACCGATCAGGGCATCATACGGCAGCCTTGGAGTTGTATCGTGCGAACAAGGTGATGGCGCAGGATGCGGAGCTCCCTTGGGCACTCGGCAATGCACTCGTAGGCGAGGGTAACGTGTTGTTGGACCAGGGCCGGGCCTCGGATGCGCTGGTCGTGGTGCGCAGCGCGAAGTCGGCCGCGAGCGATGCGGAGGATGTGCTTCTCCAACGCGATGTGTTCGATCTGGAGTACCGGACGTTGAAGGCCCTGCACCGCTGGGAGGACGCACTGGAGGCCTACACCGCCATGAACGCGTTGAGCGATAGCATCATGCGCGAGGAGAACCAACGCGAGGTGTTGCGCAACGAATTCCGCTATGCGTACGAAACGCGCGCGGTCACCGATTCCCTTCAGCACGCGGCCCAACTGGAAGAGGAGGCCCTGCGTTCGGAACAGCGCGTGGACCGGGAGCGCAGTGCCCGGAACCTGGCCATCGCGTTGGTGCTGCTTGCCGTGGTCGTGGGATCGGCCATCTGGCAGCGTGCCCGGTTGCTGAAACGCACGAACAAGACGATCCTGCAGGCACAGGAACGACTGGTGGAGAGCGAACGGGCGCGCGAAGCCTCGGAGGTGCGGACGCGGATCGCACGGGATGTGCACGATCAACTGGGCAGCGACCTGACGAAGCTCGTGCTGCTGAGCGGCGAATCGAAGGCGGTCTCCCGCGAAGATCCCGACTCCCTGCCGGGGCTGACCGATGAAATGGAACGCATCGCAGCGGCCGCGAACCGTTCCCTTGGGGATATCGTGTGGGCCATCGACACGGAACACGATTCCCTGGCCGGATTGACGGAAAGGGTTCGGGCCCATTGCGAACGGATGCTCGGGAACAGCGGCATCTCCCACCACATCGACTGCGCCCACGATGGGCCGGACCTCGTGTTGGACCCCGGCACCCGGCGCGATGTGCATATGATCCTTCGCGAAGCGTTGAACAATGCGTTGAAGCACGCCCAGGCCACGCACATCGATGTCCTTTTTCATAGCTCGGAGAACCGGTTGAAGATGGAGGTGCGGGATGATGGCACTGGTCATTGGATCGACGGGACCCCGGGCGGTAACGGTATCCGGAACATGCGGCAACGCGCGGAACGCTGTGGTGCGCGACTCGAGATCTCGACCGGGAATGGGACCACGGTCTCCCTGTTGCTCGACCTGACCAACGAAAGACCTGTTTGATCATGCCCATCCGTGTCGCTCTGGTGGATGATGACAGCACCATGCTGGACCTCTTGCGTAGGCGCATCCAACGCGGTGCGGACATGGTGGTGGCGCGCACCTACCGCACGGCGGAGCACTTCCTGGGCGAGCTCCCGGAATTGAACGTTCATGTCGTGCTGATGGACATCAATATGCCCGATATGGACGGCATCGCCTGCGTGCTGCAGGCCAAACCAAAGCGACCGGACGTCCAATTCCTGATGCTCACCGTACTGGAGAATCCCAACTACGTGTTCCAGGCACTATGCGCCGGAGCCACGGGCTATTTGCTGAAGAGCAGTACGGCGGACGAACTGCTCGATGGCATCCGCGACATCCATGACGGGGGATCGCCCATGAGCCGGAACATCGCACGCCTGGTCGTTGGAAGCTTCCAGGATGTGGCGCAACAACGCATCAATGACCACTTGCTCACCGATCGCGAAAAGGAGATCATCGATGGGTTGGCCGCCGGGCACATGTACAAGGAGATCGCGGCGAAACTCTCGATCAGTACGGGTACCGTGCGCAAACACGTGCGCAACATCTACCAGAAGTTGCAGGTCAGCCGTCGATCGGAAGCGGTTCGAAAGGTCTACCCGCCAGGGTCCGAGGGTAAGTAGTTGGTCCCCAGTCTCTCCGGGGCAGTACATACCACCAAAGTGGTATTGGATGCTGGCGCTCGGTCGTTGAGCTTCGGTGCGCAGGACCGTCCGGTGGAGTCCGGTCAAGCGGTCCAGTGGATCGGCTTTGCAGCTTCTGCACATCGAACGACGACCCGGACCTCTGTCAGGTTCCATCATCGACCCGACCTGGTCGGTGGACCTCCTCTTCAGCGTGCCGGTGCACCGCCCTGGATCCGATCGGTATGCACGACTTCACGCAAGCGACTCGTGGGACGGGACCCTGCGAGTGACGGGAACAAGCTCAGGCCTTGAGGGCTCACCCCCACCGTTGCCGTCCGAACGCGGAACGCTCGCGAACAGGACATGTCGCTTTTTTCCTTGTACACCTACCTGCTGGGGTCGAAAATTGACTATTCCACGAACGGGTTCTCGCACAGCGGGGTGTGCTACTGCTTCAGAGGAACACCGTGAACCATGAGCGAAATGCGAAAGCGCGCAGAAGGATGACCCTGGAATCGTTGCACGAGTATTTCCCCGATGGTGCCTTGGGGCTCTATGTGCAGCGCATGGTCCATGCACGGTTCGTTGCCCCCTTCGTGCCGGAGCGGATATCACCGGACAGCTATATCCGGCTCACCTTCATCCTCACCGGCGCCGCGACCTATCAGGACCACGCTGGTACACAGCTCCCATGGTTCGATGGTTTCTCCGGTCACATCAGTCCGGAAAAGGGGGTACTGATCGGGGGTGTTCCGCCCGTACGGGTGCTGTGGTTGACCTTCTATCCGAGTGGGTTTCATCGGCTATTCGGGGTTCCCACGAATTCCTTGAACGACCGGATGGTCGGCGCGGAGGTCTATCTCGGGCAACCGGCGTTCCGCCTAAGAGCGCATCTCGAGGAAGCCGCCGATCCGAAGCGCGCGTTCGCTATGGTCAGTGAGCTGCTGTTGGAACGCATCGCCCGTTCGGGGCTTACTGAACCCGACAACATGCAACTGGCCGAACAGCATTTGCGCAAGGAAAATGGGAAGACTGCGATCACCGAGCTGGCGGCCGTCTCCGGTATGTCCGTTCGTCAACTGCAAAGACGCTCTCCTATCGTCTACGGCCTTTCTCCAAAGGCATTCGCCGCAGTGATCCGCTTCAACAAAGTGTACGGTGCGATGCAGCGTAACCGCACGCTCGATCTCGATGTGGCGCTGGAATGCGGCTACTACGATGAAAGCCATATGATGAAGGATCTCACCTACTACCTGGGGAAGGCCCCCAGACGTTTTGCCACCATGGAAAGGCCGCTGTTGAACAACAACCTGGGACATTGACCAGCCGGAAAGAACGGTCGCATTCTTACTTGTACAGACGCATGCGCGGTCTGAATTTGCATGAAGAATGGGGCTTATCGGTTCAATGACATGACCCGAACCGCACCTCGATGTCACCTCCAATTGATACATGCCCATTCTGGTCCATCGATCGATGATGTTACTCGCCGCCGTAGTCCTGACCGTTGATGGCTTGGACCATGAGCGATCTGGGCTTCTTCCGTGGCTGGCGGACGGCACGAAGAACGCGTCAAGCGATCCCGAAGTGGGCCATGACCCATTCGCGCTCGGGACGGATACCGGATCGGGGTGTGCTCAGGGCACGAATCCCGATCAAGGTTTGCGCATAGAGATCGGGAACGATGGGATGACGCTCGGTCCGGTGGAAACTGATGCGACCTGGCAAGTGGGCATTGAATTGCGCCGGATCCATCGTGGAAAAGGAGCATTGACCCCATTCGATCGATCAGCTTGGAGGTCCACGGACAGCGCGCTGACGATCGATCATGGTACCTACGCGATCGAGTACATCAACCACGCTGACGGACTCCGGCAGAACTTCATCGTACGCGAAGAACCGCCCGGTGATGGGCCGCTTCATGTGGAACTGCGCCCGCATGGCGATCTGGAATGTGTGCACGCCGGTGTGGATGTGTTCCACTTCGTCGATACCAGCGATGTCGTCCGCATGCGCTACGCGGACCTGCATGTGTGGGACGCGCGTGGTGATACGCTAGAAGCGTTCGCTGAGCTGGTGGACGGAGCGATCGTCCTCACGGCCCTGGATGCCGATGCGGTCTATCCGATCACCGTGGACCCACTGGCTTCCACCGCCATATGGACAACGGAAAGCAACCTGAACAATGCGCAGTTGGGGACCAGCGTGAGCAGCGCCGGCGACGTGAACGGCGATGGCTATAGTGACATCCTCGTCGGCTCACCGGTATGGAGCAACGGGCAGGTCGGTGAAGGGCGCGTTCAGCTGCACTATGGCGGTCCCAATGGGCTGGCCGCCGCCATTGGCTGGTCCTTCGAGACCAACGTGGTGGGTGCGAACCTCGGCCTGGGCACCAGCGTGGCCACCGCGGGTGATGTGAACGGCGACGGCTTCAGCGACATCATCGTGGGTGCGCCGTACCTCAGCAACGGCCAAACGAACGAGGGCCGGGTCTACGTGTTCCATGGCAGCGCCACAGGCCCCTCTGCCACGCCGGATTGGATGACCGAAAGCGACCAGGCTTCGGCACTCTTCGGCTATTCGGTGAATTGCGCTGGTGACGTTAACGGTGATGGTTATAGCGATGTGGTCGTAGGCGCATACCGGTTCAGCAACGGTCAGACCTGGGAGGGGCGCGCCTTCGTTTACCACGGCAGCGCGACCGGTCTATCCGCCGCCCCGAACTGGACGGCCGAGAGCAACCAAGCAGCTGCGAGCTTCGGCTTCAGTGTGGCCTGCGCCGGCGATGTGAACGGCGATGGCTTCTCGGACGTGATCGTGGGGGCACCCCTCTTCGACAACGGGCAGACCAACGAGGGACGCGCCTTCGTCTACCACGGCAGCGCAACCGGCCTGGCCGCCACTGCAGCGTGGACCACGGAGAGCAACCAGGCATCGTCGCAGACCGGGTACAGCGTTTCTACGGCCGGAGACCACAATGGCGACGGTTACAGCGATGTGCTCGTCGGCATTCCGTTCTATGCCAGCCTGGTCGCCAACGATGGGCGGATCGTTGTTCACACCGGCTCGGCGGCCGGACTCTCGGCAGCAGCCTACGTCGCCCTGAACTCCTCCGTGGCACAGGCGGAATATGGACGTGCAGTGGCCTGTGCGGGCGACCTGAACAGTGATGGTTTCGCCGACCTCATTATCGGTGGTCCGGCATACGGCAACGGTCAAGTCGCCGAAGGTGAGGTGGTGATCCACTTCGGTGGGCGCAATCCACCGATCACGAACGTCCTGGAAAAGGACCAAGCCGGCGCGGGTTATGGAACCGCGGTCGCCAGTGCAGGTGATGTGAACGGGGATGGCTTCAGTGACGTGATCGCCGGGGCACCGCTCTTCGACAACGGGCAGACCAATGAAGGAGCTTGTTGGGTCTTTATTGGCAGTGGCGACCAACCCGCTCCGATCCAATTCGCTGGTGGGATCTCGCATCCTTCCGCACTCGCGGAGCATTTCGGGCAGCGCGTTGCAGGGGCAGGTGATGTGAACGGGGACGGCTATTCTGACATGATCGTTGGCGACCGTAAGTATGGTGCTACGAATGCAGGCGCCGCCTTCGTCTACCACGGAAGCGCGACCGGGATGACCGGCGCGATCGCATGGTCGCACGTGGGTTCCGTGTCCAACGCGGAACTCGGGCATTCGGTGGCAAGCGCCGGTGATGTGAACGGCGATGGTTATTCCGACGTGATCGTCGGTGCCCCCTTCCATACGCAGTCCCTTTCGGAGCAGGGGCTTGCCCGGGTGTTCCTTGGAAGTCCGAGCGGCCTTTCCACGGTGGCTTCATGGACGGCGGTCGGTGGCATTGCTGGCGCGCACTTCGGCTATAGTGTTGCCAGCGCCGGGGATGTGAATGGAGATGGTTACGCTGATGTACTGGTCGGCGTACCGGACGAGCCCTCCACTGGCGAGGGCAGGGTCCATGTCTTCCACGGAGGCCCCTCGGGCTTGAGCACCACACCGGCGGTCGTCATGTTGGACTTCGCCAATGGCTCCTTCGGAGAGAGTGTAGCCACTGCAGGAGATGTGAACGGCGATGGGTACAGTGATGTGGTGATAGGTGAGGGCAACGCGAACATGATGCACTTCTTCTATGGCAGTGCCTCCGGTCTAACGGCCACGACGAACTTCCTGGCCTTTCAAGGAGGTTCTCCTAACGACTATGGATCGAGCGACATCTCCGGTCCCGGCGCCATTAGTGCGGGGGATGTGAACGGTGATGGATACAGCGATGTGATCGTCGGCGCACGGTTGTTTGCCTGGCCGCTCACGGACGAGGGCATGGCACGATGCTTTCATGGGTCCGCATCGACACCCCTCAATTCTTGGACCCGCTACGGTGGGGTCGCTGGTGGTTGGTTCGGTGTTTCCGTAAGCAGTGCCGGTGACGTGGATGGCGATGGCTACAGTGATGTGATCGTAGGTGGATGCCAGACCAACGGAGGTGGCAGATATGCGATCTACGCGGGTTCACAAGGTGGACTGGGGGCATCCCCCAGCACCAACTTCACGGTCATCGGTAGCGGGATCGAACTTGGACATTCCGTTTGCTCGCTTGGCGATGTGAACGGTGACGGCTATGGCGATGTGGCGGTGAGCAGATACGCGGACGGTACGGGAAAAGTGGACGTGCTGTTGGGTAACTGGAACGGCTCGCTCGGTGCCAGCGGGTCCAATAGACGCCACAACCTCCGCCTCTACAACACCGATCTGACCACACCGATCAGCGCGGCGAACATCCCTATTCCGCAGTTCGGAGCAGGCCTGTTCACGCGGCCCTTCCTAGGTCGTGGGAAGACGCGCATGGTCTGGGAAACGCGGATCCAGGGACAGCCCTTCAGCACGGCGGGTGGCAGGCTCGATCGGAGCGTGGCTTACACGGCACAGCAAGGCGCGCTCACGGCAGGTGCGGTCGCCGGAGTGGAGCTCAAGCAGCTCATCGATAAGCCCATCGGGACCACGGCCATCACGGCCACCAAGGTCCGCACACGCGTCCGGTACGATCCCGTGACCGCGATCACGGGGCAGGTCTTCGGCCCCTGGCGTTACATGCCCGGCTACCAGAACGGCACCGGCACGCACAACAACGTGCCACTCCCCGTGGAACTGCTCTACTTCGAGGCCGTCTGCGAAGGAAGCCGTGTCGCACTGGAATGGGCCACGGGAAGCGAACAGGAGAGCGACCATTTCATCGTGGAGCGCAGCATGGTAACGGATCAATGGCAGTCGATCGCCACGATCGATGCGGCGGGGCACAGCCAGGCCACCATCACCTATCGCTTTGTGGATGATGCCCCTCCGCAGTCAGCAGTGAGCTACTACCGCCTCATCCAGGTGGATCAGGATGGCAGCACCAATGTGCTCCGCACCATCGCCGCACCACAGTGTGCGAGCACGGTCGAACTCACAGTATTCCCGAATCCCACGGGCGACCGAATGAGCGTGGTACTGCCACGAGGCCTAGAAACCGCTGGCGCATGGCTCGAACTGCGCGACGCGACCGGTCGAACACTCGTACAGTGGAACGCCACCGGCACCGGGAACAGCATGGACCTGGACTTGGGAACGATACACCCCGGGTGGTACCACCTCGAATTGAACGATGGATCAGGACGAATGCTCGGCAGCGCGCCGGTGATCAAACAGTAATGGAACAGAAGTACATCCCCACCATGAGAACGAAGCTCTTTGCTGGCGTTTTCCTCGCGCTTTGCGCAGGAGGTATCGCCCCCGTTGCCGCCAACAACATCCAGGTATCGAATACCACCCTCACCGGCAACACGGGCAGTGAGGTGATGGTGCAGTTCGACATCAGCTGGGAGAACAGCTGGCGCGGCGGTGGCGTGGCCAACTGGGATGCCGCCTGGGTCTTCGTGAAGTTCAAGTACAGCAACGGTCTCTGGAAACACGTTCAACTGGCCACCACTGGGCATGTGCCAGCGGGTGGCAGCCTCATCGACATGGGGCTGCTCACGCCCGGTGCCGCCGCGGATCCGGTGATCAATCCCACGATCGGTGTCTTCATCCGCCGTGATGCGGATGGCACCGGCACTTTCTCCGCGACCGGTGTTCAACTGAAGTGGGACTACGCCGCGCAGGGCATCCTCGCCTACAACGATATCGCCGAAGTGCGCGTGTTCGCGGTGGAGATGGTATACGTGAACCAGGGGGCCTTCTTCCTGGGTAGTGGTGGCGACGAGCCCGCCCACTTCAACGTTTCCGGCCCCATCGATGCACCCGTGCTGGTGAGCAGCGAGAACGCCATCACCATGAGCAGCACGGGGTTCAACCTCTGGGCCGATGACTTCATCGAGGCCGGGACCCTGCCTGCCACATTCCCGAAAGGCTACGCCGCGTCGTATGCCATGAAGTACGAGATGAGCCAGGCACAATACACGGATTTCCTGAATACGTTGACGAGAACACAACAAGAGGCACTGATCGGTTCGCTTCCCTCAGGCACTTGGAATTTCTTCTACGTCATGAGTGGCCAGGCGATTGATGCAGACTACAGAAATACCATCTTTCCACGTCCGAGCGCCCCAGCCTTCCAGAAGGTGCGTTACAATTTTCCGGCGGCTGCTGCCGTGCCATGGCTGCTGGCCTGGTTCCGGTTGACGGCCTATTTGGATGGGCCGGACTACGACCGATGACCGAATTGGGTCGAAAAACTGTGTAGAGGTGCCCTTCCGTCCGTTCCGGGCGAGTATGCCCGGGGCTCGATGCTAAGTAGCCCCTCCTTTGGCACAACGACCGGGACCGCGTTCACCTTGAGTGGAAATTCATGCAGAAGCGATGCACGACCGGATTCAGTTCGTCGTCCGGGAATATGAACGCCATCCACATCACATCGGTGGCGCCTGATAATCGGGGTCCGATGAGGGTTGGGATCTTCGCTGCCCACCCGAGCAGCACCGGTCGCATGACCGCCGGTGCAGGCTACTTCGGTGCCATGGAACTTTCCGGGAACGTGTTCGAGGGGGTGGTCTCCCTGGCCACCGCTGCTGGTCGCGCGTTCACGGGTGTGCATGGCAACGGGGAGATCGCCACGAGCGGTAGTGCCAACGTTTCCAACTGGCCGACATCCACTGGCGCGGGTTGGCGCGGTGGGTCGTTCTACACACCAACGGTCGATCCGCTCTCGGACCACCCCACTTCGTCGCGCCCCGTTGCAACGGTATTGAACCGCCCATCGAGGGACTCCGGAAGTCGCGGCGTTCGAACCGCACCCTGATGCTCGCCCATTCACTCCTCCCATCAGTGATCACCATCCAACATGAGAACCATTCTGCTTCAACGCGCTTCCGGTCGTCGCGCTTCTGCTTCTGCATCAGGTGCAGGCGAACAATATCCAGGTCAACAACACGACGCTCACCGGCAACACCGGCACCGAGGTGATGGTGCAGTTCGACCTCAGCTGGGAGAACAGCTGGCGCGGCAGCGGCGTGAACAACTGGGACGCCGCCTGGGTCTTCGTGAAGTACCGTCTACCCGGCGATGGCGGCTTCGACCATGTGCGTCTGGAAGCAACAGGACACGTGGCGCCGGGTGGAAGTACGCTCGACCTCGGCCTGCTCGCACCGGGCGTCGCGTATGACGCCACCACCAATCCGGTGGTCGGTGTCTTCATTCGCCGCGATGCCGATGGCACCGGGACCTTCAGTGCGAGCGGGGTGCAACTCCTCTGGAACTACGGCGCCTTGGGGATCACCTACGCGGACATCGCGGAGGTGCGTGTGTACGCCATCGAAATGGTGTACGTGAACGCCGGTGCGTTCCAGCTGGGCACCGGCGGAGCGGAGACCAACGCGTTCCACAAGAGCACCACCACCGAGCCCTTTCCCATCACATCGGAGAACACACTATCGGTGAGCGTGAACCAGAACGCGTTGTGGGCCGATGGCGAGATCGTGACCGGCACGCTCTCCGCAGCGTTCCCCAAAGGCTTCGCGGCGTCTTACATGATGAAGTACGAAATGTCGCAGCAGCAATACGTGGACTTCCTCAACAGCCTCACGCGCCCGCAGCAGGTGGCCCATGTGGGGACGGACCTTTCCATCGGGACCAGCACGGTGAACGAACCCTATGTGATGTCCGTAACCGCCGCCTTGAGTGGTCGCAACAGCATCCGCTGTGATGCCACGATCGACCCCAACGGGAGCATCACCTTCTATTGCGATGCGAACGGAAACGGCATCAGCGGGGAAGCGGATGATGGGCAGTGGGTCGCCTGCGGCAATTTGACGCTCAGCGATGTGGCCGCCTACCTCGATTGGAGCGGGCTCCGTTTCATGACCGAGCTGGAATACGAGAAAGCCTGCCGTGGTCCGTTGCCACCGCTGCCGAACGAATTCCCCTGGCGTGCACCTTCCGTCACGGGCGGTCCGTTCACCCTGGACAATGCGTTCACCACGAGTGAAGGCATCGCTACGGGGTATTCCACCACGGTGGGCAATGCCATGTACGGATCTTCGTCCATCGGCGCATCACCCGTGCGTGTGGGCGCCTTTGCTGCGCATCCCTCCAACACCGGAAGGATCTCGTCCGGCGCGGGTTACTATGGCGTAATGGAGCTGGCGGGCAACATGTACGAACTGACCATCAGCGCCGGGAACACGACCGGTCAGGCCTACACCGGCACCCACGGCGATGGTGAACTCACCGAGGCTGGTGCGCACGATGCCGTGAGTTGGCCCGCCTTCACCGATGCGGATCAGATGGGCCTGCGCGGCGGGGCGTACACGACGCAGGCCGCTGATCTGGGTCGCCTGCGCGTGTCCGATCGTGCGCTCGGCGCGACAGCGAACCTTGTTACCCGCATCTCCGGCTTTGGTGGTCGCGGGGTACGAACAGCGCCCTAGTGATGATCGCGATGCGAAGCCACGGAATACCGCGCGATCGTTCGCTGGCGACGGGCATCGTCCTTCTGGTGCTATGCGTAGCATCGCGCGTCGCAGGGCAAACGCAACCGGCTCCATTGGAGCTGCCCTATGCGGAACAGTTCAGCACCCTTGCACATGCCAGCAATGCCTACCCGGTGGGCTGGCAGGGCTGGCGCATCGGCACCAGCTCATCGAGCGCATTCGAGGTAGTGGCCCCCTCCGCTGATCTCGCGTTGATCCCAAGCAGCACCGCTGCGGCGAACACCGGCGGCGTGCACAACTACAACGGCACCATCGGCCTGCTCAGCAGCTCGTCGGTCAATTGTGCCTTGGTGCTGAGCATCTCGGCGAGCAGCCGCTACGCCATCCAGGTGGACTACGCGCTCTCGACCATCCGCAACCCGTACAACGGCGGCACGAACACACGCATCAGCGAAGCGACGCTGCAATACCGGATAGGCACCACCGGCGATTTTATCCCGCTCCCCGGACCCGTGTACACCACGGGCACCACGACCCAGACCGGTGCAGTGACCAGTCCGTTGGACGTCGCTTCTTTCACGCGAACGCTTCCTTCCTCATGCGACTATCAGCCCATCGTGCAGCTGCGTTGGGTGGTGCGTGATGCCTCCGGTTCGGGCGGTCGGCCCAGCATCGCGGTGGATGCCGTGAACGTGACCGGCAACTGGTTCCCGATGTTCGCCGGTGGTGTTGGTGATGGGCACGCGGTGGATGCGTTCTCGACACCGGGTCCCGCTGCTCTGATCTTCGATGGTGGCGTTGGTCGCGGGGACGGCAGCGATGGCTTTGATGTGCCACCCGTGAATACAGCGTTGTTCAACGGAGGATCCGGGCGTGGCGACGCAAGCCTGGGTTATCTGGCGCCGATCGTCACGAGTGCCTTCCTCGGCGGCATTGGTCGGGGCGATGTGAGCAACAGCTACACCACACCACCGGTCAGCGCGGGTCTGTACCTCGGGGGAGTCGGCCGGGGTGATGTCAGCAATACTTACGCCACACCAGCGCCCATCGCCAGCATCTTCACGGGTGGGATCGGTCGCGGCGATGTGAGCAATAACTTCATGGCTCCACCGATCACCGCCAGCATCTTCACCGGCGGGAACGGACGAGGCGATGTGAGCTTCAGTTACAGCAACGACGCTCTTGTCTCGAACATCTACTTCGGTGGCAATGGACGCGGCGACGTGAGCAACGCGTTCCTTCAAGCGCCTTTGCTCAGCAACATATTCAGCGGTGGCAACGGACGTGGCGATGTGATGAACGCCTATCTCCTACCCCTTCGCGTGCGGCTCGCCCTGAAGGGATTCCTGGAAGGTCCGTACGATCCGACCGCAGGTCGCATGCGCGATGACCTCCGCACTGCCGGACTGATCCCGACGAGCGAACCCTACACCGCGTTGGGTTACGACTTCGTGCAAGGTGGCGGCGAAGCGACCACCGCGCTCGTCCTCGGTAATGACCCGCAACCCAAGGACCGCATCGTGGATTGGGTGGTGGTGGAGCTGCGCGATGCGATGGATCCTTCCATCGTGGTCAACAGTCGCAGTGCCTTGATACAACGCGATGGCGATGTGGTGGACCTGGACGGTTTCTCAGCATTGGAGATCACCGCGGATCCGGCGCCCTACCACGTGGCGCTGCGCCATAGGAACCACCTGGGTGCGATGACAGGGAGCAGCTATTCGCTCACTGGCACTGCGCTTCCGATCGACCTCACATCAACGGGTACACTATTATCCGGAACCGAGCCTGCTCGCGTGATCGCCGGTGCGCATGCACTGTGGGCAGGCGACGTCACCTTTGACGGGACCATCAAATACACCGGTGAGGACAACGACCGCGACCTGATCCTGCAAGCGATAGGCGGCGTGGTGCCCACCAACTTCCTCGATGCCGTGTACCGCACCGAGGATGTGAACATGGACGGGAAGGTGCTGTACACCGGCGAAGACAACGACCGCGACATCATCCTGCAGAACATCGGTGGGGTCGCCCCGACGAATGTCCGCGAAGGCACCCTGCCTTGAGCGTACGATCGATCGCTCAGTTCCGCGCGGAGCGGTCGGCTGGTTTCACCACCATACGTGAGCCCTCCAGTTCGGCGCCGTTCAATTTGTCGATCGCGGTGCGCGCGGCTGTGCGGTCCTCCATCTCCACGAAACCGAAATTCCGCGACTCTCCGGTCACTTTGTCCTTGATGATCGTTGCGCGTTCAACGGTGCCGAAATGGCCGAACAGGAGTTCCAGGTGCAACTCGGTCACGGCATGGCTCAACCGGCTCACGAAAATATTCATGTGCTAGGGGTTTGAGGGTGAGATGATGGCAGCGCGGACCCTGAAGGCCGGACCGGAACGGTCCCGAAGCGCGCTGCTACGAGCGTGATCGCAATGTACGGATCATTGGTCGAACGTTCCCGCGAAGCGCGTATCGTCCTTCATTCCCGAAATGGTGATCGGGGTCTTTTTCGCGATTGGGTACCTTTGTGCGCGTGTCCGCTCGAACACTCTTCGAGAAGGGCCGCCACCCCGATCCGGGGTTCCGCTGGGAATGGCAGCAGGCTTTCGGTCCGTTGCATGCGGATGAACTTCTTACCTGATCGACCATGGATACGCTTGAACGCATCTCTTCGAAAGCCTGGCAATTGACCCTTGAATACGGACCGCATGTACTGATGGCGCTTGCCGTGCTCATCATCGGCCTGTGGATCATCGGCATGTTCGGCAGGGCATTGGTGCGCCTGCTGAAGAAACGCGAGGTGGACCCGTCATTGATCCCTTTCCTGCGAGGCATGGTGACCACCCTGCTCAAGGTGATGCTGGTGCTGAGCGTGGTGCGCATGGTCGGGGTGGAGACCACATCGTTCATCGCCGTGCTGGGGGCCGCCGGTCTTGCCGTCGGTCTCGCTCTGAGCGGCACATTGCAGAATTTCGCCGGCGGCGTGATGATCCTGTTGTTCAAACCGTATCGCGTCGGTGATTTCATCGAGACCCAAGGCCACTCCGGCACGGTGAACAGCATCCAGATCTTCAACACCATCCTGAAGACGCCGGACAACAAGACCGTGGTGCTGCCGAATGCGCCGATCAGCAGTGGCGCACTGGTCAACTACAGCACCGAGGAACAGCGCCGGGTGGACCTTACCGTTGGGATCGGGTATGGCGATGATATCGACAAGGCCCGGTCCGTGCTGCAGGGCATCATCGCTGCGGACGAGCGCATCCTGAAGGATCCGGAACCGTTGATCGTGGTGGGCGAGCTCGCGGATAGCTCCGTGAATTTCGTGGTGCGGCTCTGGGTGAAGAGCTCCGATTACTGGGGTGTGCATTTCCACACCACGGAACAGGTGAAGAAGCGCTTCGATGCGGAAGGCATCAGCATCCCCTTTCCGCAGATGGACGTGCACACGCACACGGCCTGAGCCACTATCTTCCGGCAATGGACGATCGCACCGCCAGGGACATGGCCCTGGACATGCCCGGCACCGCCGTGAAGGAACGTTATGACCGCCCCAGTTACAGCGTGAAGAAGAGAACGTATATGACCGTTTGGCCCGTTGAACAACGTGCCATGCTGAAGCTCACCCCGCAACAACAGAGCGCTCACGTGGACGCGCATCCGGATGTGTTCAGCCCATCCGCCAAGGCCCGGGGCAGGTATGGTTGGACCGATGTTCACCTGGCCGATGTCGATGATCGCGTGTTCCGCTATGTCCTGGACCTGGCATGGCGCAATGTGGCGCCGAAGTGGTTGGTAGCGACACGCGTGGCACCGCCAAGAGGCTGACCGGTTGCGCACAAGTACTTCGTGCATGTGGGTGGTCCAGTGCGGATCGCAGTCCTTTGCAAGGTGGATCGGAAACGCATAGCGATCATCGGAGGCGGACCGGCAGGTCTCATGGCCGCTGATGTCATCGCTCCTCACCATGATGTGGTGTTGTATGAACAGGGGCGCACCCTCGGCCGCAAGTTCCTGGTCGCCGGCAAGGGTGGGTTCAACCTGACGAACAGCGCTAGCGGTGCGGACCTGAAGCAGCGGTATGATCCACCCGGGTTCCTTGATCGCGCACTGGATGCGTTCGGTCCCGAGGAGCTGCGCGAATGGCTTTCCGTTCGTGGCATCGCGACGTACGTCGGCTCCAGTGGACGTGTTTTCCCGCTTCGCGGGATCAAGCCCATCGCGGTCTTGAATGCGATCCGCGCACGGCTGGACACTGCTGGTGTTCGGTCCGCCTACGGTCATCGCCTGGTCGCGTTCGATGCGCGCGCGATGCCCGTTTTCGAAGTCCAAGGTGTGCGCAAGGTGATCGAGGCGGACGCGGTGATCCTGGCCCTTGGCGGTGCCAGCTGGTCCGTAACGGGGTCGTCAGGTAATTGGGTGGATGCGTTGCATGCGATCGGGATCGATACCGCCCCCTTCGCTCCTTCCAACTGTGGCATGCATGCGTCCTGGCCTGCATCGCTGATCGACGCCCATGCCGGGAAACCATTGAAGAACATCCGCGCCTCTGTGGGTGAGCGAAGCGTACTTGGCGAAGCGACGATCACCCGGCATGGTCTTGAAGGCAATGCGATCTACCCGTTGGTGCCGATGATCCGTTCCGGTCCGTTGCCGGGCACATTGCATCTGGACCTGCGTCCGAACAATTCCTTCGGCCAATTGCTCGGGAAGCTTTCCGGGCGAGCACCCAAAGCGTTCGCCGATGCACTGCACCTGGACCGCGTGCAACTGGCATTGCTCAAAGCGCTCACGCCGCGATCCGTTTCCCTTTCCGCGGAAGCGTTCTGTACCGCGGTGAAGGAATTGAGCGTCCCCATCACCGGCTTGCGGCCTTTGGAGGAAGCGATATCCACGGTGGGCGGCATTCGTCCCGAGGACCTGAACGACGACCTATCTCTGAAGCGCTTTCCATCGATGTACACGATCGGCGAGATGGTGGACTGGGACGCACCGACCGGAGGGTTCCTGTTGCAGGGGTGCTTTTCCATGGGCCACCTGGCAGGCCATGCCGTGCTCCGGCGGTTCGCAGGTGAAGCCCAGGGTCCAACGCACATGTGAGCCCGGCTACCGTTCCACGGTCCACCGTTGCTCCGGAACGCTGTCCCCTACTCTTCCAACACGCCGAACTTCCCGGCTCGGAAGTCAGCGAGCGCCTCACGGATCTCGTCCTCGGTATTCATCAGGAACGGACCATGGGCCACGATGGGTTCGTTCAAGGGTTCACCGCTCAGCAACAGCAACGTCGCACCCTGCGCCGCAGTGATCTCGATCATTCCGGCCTCGTTCCGAAGGATGACCAGATGGTGCTCGTTGGCCACCGCTCCGTTCACCACCGCATTCCCTTCCACCACGAGCAATACACTGTTCCATTCCGCAGGTAGCTCGAACGCGATCGAACCACCGGCAGCGACATGGAGCATTGCTGCCGTGATCGCACTCCACGTGCGCGCAGGTCCTTTGGCACCGAACAGTTCGCCAGCGATCAACCGTGCGCTACTCTTTCCATCCGCCATGGCCACTTCGGTCATGTCCGCCTTGGTGATCCCTTGATAGCGGGGAGCTTCCTTCTTGTGCTTGGCCGGAAGATTGACCCACAGCTGTGCCATGTGGAAGATCCCGCCGGTACGCGCGAATTCCGCGTCGTGGTATTCCTTGTGCAGCACCCCACTGCCTGCGGTCATCCACTGCACGTCGCCCTCGCCGATCACACCGCTATGCCCGGCGCTGTCATGGTGCGCCACACGGCCCTTGAAAGCGAAAGTGACCGTTTCGAATCCGCGGTGCGGATGCACGCCCACGCCCGGTGGCCTGTCGCTTGGACCGAACTCGACAGGCGTGTTGTAGTCCAGCAGGAAGAACGGACTGAGCCGGTCCTGCGCGATGCGATACCCGCTCGGGAAGAAGTTGCTCACCCGGAACCCATCTCCCACCATGTGCGGTGCAGGAGGTGCCAATACGGCCTCGATGCTGCGTGGTTTCATGCGTGTTCCGCCATCCGTATGGGGATCGGCGGGATCACAAAGATCCTGCACGCAGGACCTATGATCCTTGAACTGGTACAAGAAACGCAGTACGCCTTATCTCGGGTTCATCAGCTCGAACGCCTTGTAAACCGCACGATGCAGGATGGTCGCATGGCTTTCCTCCGGGAACGGTACATACCACCATTTCACAGAAGGTCCGGCGTGTTGCTTGAAGGCGGAGACCAATCGTTCCATGCCCTTCGCCATTTCCTTTCCCTCTTCGCCGAGGGCCAGGTAGACCCGTTCGGTCATGTCCGGACGGGACTTCAGGATATCGCTGGCACGTGACACCAAGGATCCATTGTCCCACCACAGACTGGGGCTCACGATGATATGGTCGTCGTAGAGTTCAGGTCTTGTGAAGAGGATCTCCGTCACCAGCAGACCGCCGAGCGATTGACCGATGATGGTGCCTTTGCCCTGAACGCGGTACATGGCCGTGATCATCGGGCTGACCTCCTGTGCGAGGAACTCGATGAATTTCGCGGAGCCACCCGCCTGGGGAAGGCGCTCAAGGTCTTTTGCCACGGTGCTCGGGTGCGTGAAGTCGCGGTACCGATCCACATTGGCGATGCCGACCACGATGCTCTTCGGCAGCAGGTCGTACATGTTCATGAACTGCACCAGACCGGCGATGTGCGGGTAGTCCTCGTTCGCCGAGCCATCCAGCACGTAGATCACGGGATACGTTGCTGTGGTGTCTTCATAACCCTCCGGCACCTTCACGATCAAGGTGCGTTCTTCACCAAGCACCGTGGACCGGAAGGTGTGCATGGTGCCGAAGATGAACGGATCCATGGTGACGGTATCCGGGAGTTGCGTGGGTTGCGCGAGCAACGGGGACGCAAGCAGGAGTGCTATGACCGGCACGGCGAAGCGAAGCATGGGAAGGATCGGGCAGGACATGATGATGAGGATGGAACAAGATATCACCGTAGGACGTCGGCGGTGGTACTATTGCGGTATGGACATCGCATCCGCAAGAGCCATGGCCTTCGAGACCTTTGCAGGTGATGAGTACGATCACTTCGGAAGACCCGCCTACCGCATTCCTCCGAAGAAGGCCGGTGGAAGACCGGGAAGGACCTTCATGACCTTGTGGATCGAAGAAGGCCATGCCGTGCTCATGCTCGATGTGGAAGCACAGACCGGTCTCGTCGCTCGATATCCGAAGGCCTTTCGTCCGCACCCGAGCAAATGGGGGCAGCAAGGTGCCACCATCGCCGAACTGGTGTTGATGGGTGAACAGACCTTTCGGGACGCACTGGCCCTTGCCCATGCACACGCCGCCCGCTAGTTGATCAGCGAAGCACCACCCGTTGCTGGTGGCGCTCGTTCCCGGTGATGATCGTTACCGAATAGACCCCGCGCGCTTGATCGCTCAGGTCCAGGACACGACCCGTCGATCGGAGGACCAATGCTCCCAGGGCATTGCGCACTTCGACCTGCGTCGGTGACACTTCGGATCCGATCGTCAGCATGCCTTCGGTGGGGTTCGGGAACAGGGATACACCGCTGATGCCCACCGCCGTAGCAACTTCGGTGATGAGCACCTGTACCGCATCGGAGGGCTCGGACGGACAGCCCTGCACGATCGCGGCGACGCTGTAGAGCCCCGTCTGTGAAGCGATGTACGTCTGACCGGTCGCACCGGGGATCTGATCACCTTCGAAATACCATTGGTAGGTCGCATTCGCCACCGGGCTGGCGGTGAGCGTTGTCCCGTTCACACTGGCCACGGGTGCCGGTGCCGGGACGAGCACGATGTGCACGATGTTGCCGGCGACCGCGGTGGCCGGAGCACAGGCGGCATTGCTGGTGATCGCGCATTGTATGGTGGCATCGTCGCTGAGCGCAGGCGTGGTGTAGGTCGCACCGGTCCCTCCTACCACGGTTCCATTCAGCAGCCATTGGTAGCTGGGTGACGATCCACCGTCGGACGGGGTGGCGGTGAACATGACCTGCTCGCCGGGGCACACCTCTGCGGCGTTCGCCGCGATGGTGACGGACGGGGTGCATACCGCGCTGCAGGGCGAAGTGTGGCTTCCCAAGTGGCTGTAATCATTCACCGGGTACGCGATCCATTCCACATCCGGCAGGAAGGCATCCGTTCCATCCGGATCACCCTTATCGATCGTGGGTTTCCGGACGAGGACGGTGTAGAAGGTACCGACGCCGTTGCTGAACCAGTGGTCACCGTCATCGAAGGACTCTCCCACCCTGCCGATCACATCGATGGGCACATCACCGTTCACGAGCACGATGGCCTCCGATCCATCGAACCAGAGGTTGGTCACCTGGTCCGCATGGTCGATGATGTTCGTGGCGTAGTTCGGCGCCACCACGACATGGGTACCGCCCGGCGGTATGATCCCGGTGAGCATGGATCCGTCGTAATGGTCGGCATCACCATTGGGGTGGAACCGAATGGCGTATCCCGTCAGATCCACGGGCACGGAACGTGGGTTGTAGATCTCCAAGGCCAGTGCGATGTCCCCGGGTTGATGGACCATTTCACTGATGAACAGGTCGTGGCAGGCCGTGGGCGGTGGGCCCTGCACGGGCTCGGTGTTGATGCCAGTGCGGTGGTAGAGGTGGACCGCTTCGGTCTGGGCGCAGGTGGCATAGATCTCCAGCACTCCATCGCCGTCGATATCCCCGGTGCCCACGAATTGCGGGTTGAAGATGTTGAGCGCCAACCGATGCCTGGTGAAGACCTGCTGGCCATCGTTCTCGAACCAGTCGGTGGTGCGGTCCTCCAAGGCGGAGGTGACGATGTCGATGTCGCCATCCCCGTCCAGGTCCGCGGCCACGACATAGGTGGCGTAGCGCACGCCATAGGCCACCACCCGCTCGGTGAAGAACGGCGTGGAAGTACCATTGTTCTCGTACCAGACCACCTGGTCGCTATCACCCATGGTGCTTACGATGTCGATGTCGCCATCGCTGTCCAGGTCCACCCAGAATACACTCGTGGTGTTTGGGGCGGAAGCATCCACTTCCTGCGCCTGGAACGTGCCGTTGCCCATGTTGCGGAACAACACCACCTTGCCGATCTGCTGCAGGTTGGAATAGCAGGCCGAGACCACGTCCATGTCGCCATCGTTGTCATAGTCATAGGCACGGACTTCGTACGGTGTCGGATAGGTCGTGTTCACGGTGTGCTGCGTGAAGACCTGGGCACCATTGTTCTCGTACCAATACACGAAACCGCCGTTCAAGTTGCTCGCAAGCACGTCCATGTCGCCGTCCCCATCGAAGTCCACCGGCTCACAGCCGTACGCATCGGTCAGTGACGCCACGAGCCGCTTCGCGAAGTTCCCGTTCCCGAGGTTCTCGATCCAGCTCAGTTTGTTGCCACCGCGCTCGCTCAGCACGGCATCGGTATCCCCATCACCGTCCATGTCCGCTGCGGCCAGGTAGGTGCCGCCGGATACCTGGATGCGCGCCGGTCCTTCACGCAGGATGCGGGCCTCCAGATGTCCCGATCCGTCGTTCACATACCAATCGAGGTAAAGGCCACCCACCGCCATCATGTCCACGTCCCCGTCGTTATCGAAGTCCCCGTGGCACACTCCTTTGGCGGCTCCGAGGTACCGGTTCAGCGGCCGACGTGTGAAGGTGTTGCCCCCATTGTTCATGTACACGCGGATGTCGAAGCTTGATCCGCATACGATGTCGTTCCGGCCATCACCGTCCAGATCCGCTGCCATGATGAGCGAGGCGTAGTCGAAGTCCGTGTCCAGGGTCACCCCACCGCCGGTGAAATCATTGCTGGCGATGCTGTATGTGCTGAAGCGCACATCGTCCTCCGCATAGTCCGTGAACAACAGGTCCTTGTACCCATCACCGGTAACGTCGGCCGCACCGATGCCCCGGCATCCGTTGTAGGTGAACACCGATTGTTGGGTGAGAACACCGGCATTGTTGCGGAAATAGCCGAGCCCTCCGGTACCGGCATAGAGCAGGTCCATGTCGCCGTCCTGATCGATGTCCTCCTGTACCAAGCGTCGCGGTGTGCTCAGGTTGGCCAGCAGTTCATTGGTGAAGGAGCCGCTCCCGTCATTTCGGAACAACCGGATGGCCCCGGCGGTCTGCATGGCAGCGGCGATATCGACGTCCCCGTCGCCATCGTAGTCGTTCACGAGGACATGTGCGGCCCCGGTCATACCGGTGGCGATGGTGACGGAGGTGAAGGCGAACCCGCCGTCATTGCGCAACCAGAAGATCTTGTTGCCCGTGAACGCTGCGCACGCCACATCCAGGTCGCCATCGTTATCGAGATCGGCCACTGCAATGCTTGCGGTGCCTGTGGAGCCGGTGAAGAGGAAGTAACGATCGAAGGTGTTGTCCCCGTTGTTGCGGTAGTACAGGATCCGGTTGGCGGCCATGTCCGCGACCAGGATGTCCTGATGACCATCCTGATCCAGGTCCTCCATCAGTACACATTGCGCTTCCTGAGGATCGAGGGAGATCGTGCGCCGCTCAAAGGTGCCGTCACCGTTGTTCGCATTCCAGACGAGGTTCTGGATGCCGCCACTGATGATGTCGGTGTCGCCATCCCCGTCCAGGTCACCAACGGTCATGGACAACGTGGTGTGGCTGATGAGTTCGGTGCGGTAACCCTGTGAAAGGGCCGCGCCGGAATGGATGGTCGCTATGAGAATGAGTGCGCTGGGGAAGAGTGCCGGTATGGTTCGCATGGAATGATAAGTGCCGCAAATTAGATGTGCCCTGCCCATCGGAGACGATGGATGAGCGCGTGAGGCCCGCCACCGATCCCGCGACATCGGGTAACAGGTAACGGAGGGTCAGATCGCCATGACCCGCTGCAGGATCACCTTGCAGATGACCGGGCTGGTCACCTTGACCGAGTGCGTCCTGTGCATGGGGATCGTGAAGACATCGCCCGGAACGAGAGCATGCCGCTCGTCATCCAGGAACACGTCGCATGTCCCTTCCAGGATGAGAAAACGCTCCACCATGTCATCATGCACTTCGGCCTCCTGCTCGGTGACGAGCCATGCCAGTGCGGTCTGCCGATCGGGCTGTTCATCCAGCATGATCAGGTGCACGTTCCCGGCATCCGCTGGTCGCACCAAGGCCGGATCATTCACCCATCTGCTGAACTGTGCGATGGTCGTCCCCGCATGCAGAACGGGAGGGCGACCGCTTGATGCCTCGAGTTCCTGGATGCGGGACACTTCGTTCCGGATCCGTTCGCGCAACGCTGCTGGGGGTACGATGGCCTCCCGCTTGGCCAGCGCAGCCTGCTCCTCACGCACCGCACCAAGTCGCTCAGCGAAGTCCGGGTTCTGCACCGCACGCGCTTCCAACGCACGGATCTCCCCCGGCGCTGCTATACCAAGCGCATAACGGTCCAGCATTCCTGTGTAGTCCAGGTCCTGAGGCATGGCCCGGTAAAGTTCAGCTAATTCCGGAGCATACGGTTCGCGAATGGCGAGCGCTAATGGAAGAACTGGAGGACCTTGCTCCACAGCTTGCGTGTGACCAACAACGGTGGTGCCTCGTATCCGTTGATTCGCCAGGAACGCCGCACCTCGGCATTCGCCTTCAGCACATGGCGAACACTTCCGTTGCTCATGCCTCCCAGCCGGAACCTCACCAGGACCTTCGGCAGGTGGACGGCCGCCAGGCGATGCTTGTACAGCATGCGGAAGAGGATCTCATAATCCGCAGCGATGCGCAGGTCCGTATTGAAGTGGCCATGCGCATCATACGCGGACCTGCGGATGAATGTCGCCACATGGGGTGGCATCCACCCGTTGGAGAAGTTCGAGCGGGAATAGGCGCCACTCTTCCAGGTGCGCTTCACCTGAGTGATATCGGCCTCATCGACCATGATGATATCGCCATACACGGCATCGGCGCCACTGCGTTCGAAGGCATCCACCACCGCGCCGATCACCTCGGGATCCATGAGCAGGTCACCTGCGTTCACGAAGCCGATCACATCACCGGTGGCACGCTCCAGCCCCTTGTTCATGGCATCGTAGATCCCCTTGTCCGGCTCGCTCAACAGCACATCGATGCGGTGCCGATACCCGTTCAGGATGTCCACGGTGCCATCGGTGCTGGCTCCGTCGATCACGATCACCTCGATGCGGGGATGCACCTGTGCGAGCACACTGTCCAGTGTTTTCGCGATCACAGGTGCCACGTTGCGGCAAACGGTGATGAGTGTGACCTTCATCGGTCCTGATTCCTGCGTGTTCATTGGTCCATCACCCGCTCCCGAACGGCAACCGCCGGGTTCCCCTGGTAAATGGTGTAAGCGTCCAGGTCCTTGGTGGCCACGCTACCAGCGGCTAGCACCGCATGGCTGCGGAAGGTGACCCCCAGGGTGACGATGGCTCCGGCACCCACCCAGGCCCCATTCTCCAGCGTGACCGGTTTGCTGTACGTGGGGTAATCGACCTTCTTGTAGTCGTGGCTGCCCTGGATGATCATCGCGCCCTGGCTGATGACCACATTGCTGCCGATCGTGAGGCGGTCGAGATTGTCCAGCCAGACCCGTTGGCCGATCCAGCTGTGGTCACCGATGCTGAGCTTCCATGGGAACTTGATGTTGACGCCCGGATGGATCACCACTCCCCTGCCCACCCTGGCACCGAACAAACGAAGCAGCCCCGGTTTCGGCGACCGGAACGGGAAGCAGGGATTGATGAAGAACAGCGCGTTGGTGAAGTACCATAGCGTGCGTTTGATCGCGCCGGCCCCCGGGTCGAAGGTCCTGGAGTTATCGAACCGGCTCAGGTCCACGGTGATCGGTTCCTTCATGGGCGCAACATCTTGAGGATGGCCTCCTTCGTGCGTTCGTCGCTTACTTGCTCCATGCCGTAGCTGAAGGCTCCTTCGCTCAACCGGTCGAAGGCCGCCTGGTCCATGTCCACCAATTCCTGGATCGCTGCGGTGAACCGGTCCATTCGGTCCAGCGGTATGTCCCAGCCTGCATTGCGCTCCGGTAGCTGCCGCCAGGGCGAGGTGTCCCCGATCAGCAAGGGAAGCCCGCAGGTCATCGCTTCAACCATGGTGTGGCCGAAGTTATCGCCCTCGTTCGGCATGAAGAGCGCGTGATGCGCCCCGGCCAGGACCGCAGGCACTTCTTCCGAGGCGATCGGCCCGTGGTAATTGAAGGTGATGTTGGACGGCAGGCTGGCGATCAGCGATCTGCATTGCTCCCAATAGGCCTCGTGGTACACCGGCCCGTACAGGTCGAAGTTGACCTTTCCCGAAATGCCGCGAAGGCTCTCGATGATCAAGTGGATGTTCTTCTCGGTCGCGATCCTTACCACATTGATGAGAAGCGCCTCGCCCGCGCGCTTCATACGGTGCGGTCGAACCCGTCGGTCCACCTTGCGCGCCAGATTGGAGACAAGATGGATCGGGACGTTCAGACCGATCTGCCTCCGGATGCTTTCCACTTCTTCCGAACTCGTGGCCTGGAACTCCACGCCCTTGTACAGCCCGAGGAGTTTGGCCACGCGCAGGAAGAGTTGCTTCTTGGCGCCTCCCTGTCCAACGGGCCCGGGCAGCAGCATGCCGCGAGCCACCACTATGCGACGCATGGCGGTCCTGCGTGTAAGCCAGAGCGGCATGATGGAATACCACAACGAGAACATGCCGTTGATGTAGACGGCATCCCATCGCTTTTCATTCAGCGCGGCTTTCCAATGCGTACGACTGCGTCCTTTCACGGATGCGTACCACACACGTTCTCCAGTGGGCAGATCGGTCCATCGGTCTGCGGCAATGCCCGGGTACGGCGTGGTCGTGGCGTAGTCCGTGTCGGAGGTCACGATGTGGAAGTGGACCTTCCCGCCCAGGTGCTCGACCATGTTGATCATGCTGCGCACCGGCCCCCCACCGCGGAAGCCCGGCCTGTACCAGTCCACGAACACAAGCACGTTCAACCTAGCCATTGCGTTCCGGTATCATCGTGGCGGCGGTCCGCACCCATGCCTGTGGTCCCCAGGCGGCGCCCGTTCCAATGCTCTTCGCTCCCATGGCGGCCAATTGCGCATCGCTCTTGTCGACGAAGGCCCGCATGGTCCGTTCCAATGCCTCCTTGTCACCTGCAGGGAACGTCATTCCATTGATGCCTTCGGAAAGGAAGCGCTCCGCGGCTCTTACCTCACTGCTCAGGGCCAGCGGAAATCCCGCACAGGCAAGCTCCTGCACCACCACTCCCCATGGCTCATATGCGCTGGGCAGGATGAATACGCCGCAGTCCGTCAATACGTCCGGCATGTCATCCACCTGTACGAACCCAAGGTGCTTGATCCGCGGGTGACGACCGCTGGGTGAATTCGTTACGGCATCGAAGAGTTCCCCGGTACCGGTGAACCAGAGTTCCCAATCGCCCGCCTGTCCTGCATGGCAGAGTTCCGCGAAGGCATCGCACAGCAGCTGATGGTTCTTCACACCGATGTAACGCGCCACGCACAGGAAGCGGTGCGGCCAACCGCGGGTCCGGTCCGCGATCGCCGCCCTGCCCAAGGGCAGGAACCGATCGATGTCCGCAGCGTAGAAACCCGTGCGGATGACGCCAGGCTCGAACCCGAGTTTCAGTGCATAGGTGCGCTGCCGTTCCCCCGTGACCCAGGCATGCGTGAAGATGCCGTGAAGTGTCGCCTTGCCAATGACGGTTGCGACCCGTTGTTTCAGGTCCCCGCGCCAGGCGGTGTCACTGCACATCACCGTATGCGCCCCGCCGCTGCGCAACTTCCGACAAACCTTCAGGTAGCCCTTGTCGATCCAGCCACTGCACAATACCAGGTCCGGGTCCAGCTGGCGCGCCAGCGCGAGCAAGGCTCCGTCATCCGTCGTACTCCGGTCATACCGATGCACGCCTTCACCCATCTCGAGTCGGAAGGGGGCTTCCTTGTTCACCGGCCAGTGTACTACGTGCACATCAGCCCTCAATTCCGCCACCAGCGCGCGCAGGCAAGCGACCACGTACGGAGCCAGCTCTGTGTAGAGCACGAGAATGCGGGGAGTGGCCGTGGAACTGACGGACATGGTGGAACGCCGCCAAATGTAGCTTCCCACGTAACGGTGCGGCAGGCCGGACCGCCGTTCCGCTCAGATCCGCACCTTCATGATGTCCTTGGGTCGGCGGCCTCGTGTGAATCGTCCGCGATAATACCTCACCCAGTAGAAGATCAATGGAGAGCCGATGATCGTTGGCCAGAGCCACTGCAGCCACTTGGGCTCGATGAAGCCCATGTTCACCGCACTGAACGCGGAGACCGTTGCGATGTAGCCACCCAGGAAACCGGTCATGTGGCCATACAGCCATTCCTGTTTGTCGTGGTTGCGTTTGAAGAAGCGCCTCATGTTCATCAGTACCATGAGCAGGCCGATGCTCCCGAAGACAAGGAAGATCAGCGCTGTGCCATCACTGTTGCCCAGGAACAAATGAGAAAGGCCCCAGAGGAAGATGCCCAGGTTGACGACACCGGCCGAGCCCTGGATGACGTGGTCGATGCGCCGGGGTTTCTGGCCCTCGTGCAGCTTCTTCAGGTACAAGGCACGGTATCCGGAGGCGATCATGTGGAAACTGAAGAGCGCGACAAGGGCCATCAGCACGTTCGGCCGGATGAAGCCGAGCAGGATGGCCGTCAATGCGACCAGCCCCATTCCGTAGAAGAAGGTCTTTCCCCAGATGCGGTGCCAATTCCCACCCTTTGCGACCAGCATTGCCAGCGGTGCCACCACCAACGACACGGAACCTGCCAGGACGTGAAGACCCAGCAGGAAGGACAGGACGGTTTCCTCATTCATCGCAAGTGGCCCGCATCCAGGTCAGGGATCAGGACGTAAGCCGTTTCCGGAAGCTGAAAATACCGTTTATCCAGGTCCGAGGCGTTGAACCGTGCATCAAATGGGGAGAGTTCCACATTTTTCCCCGGTGGGATCACCGGCGGATCCGTGCTGGAGATCACCGTAACGCAACTCTCCGCACCTTCCCTCGCGCTGTACAACATGGTCTCGAATGCAAGTGCCCAGTGGATGTGCAGCCCCCCCTCATCCAGGGTCCTTTCCAGCACCACGGCCTTGCGCACGCCGCGTGCGCGTACCTCACTCACCAGCGCACCGATCTTCATGACCCGCTCGCGTGCAGGCTTCGAAGCGAACGAGATACCGCGGAACTGGATGAACGACACCGCGAGGAATGCCACTGCGGCCCAGGACTGCCAGCGCGATCGAAGATCACCGACGGCAAGCAACAGCGGCAATGCCACCAATGTCGCGAGTGGAAGGAAGTTCTTTTCCATCATCATCGCGGTCTCACCAGCATGGTAGGTGAACACGTTGAGTGCCGTATAGCCCACCACACCCGCCCAGGTGATCGCCAAAACCCGGATGTCGCGGCGCCGGATGAGCAGCACACTGAGCACCACCAGCAGGGCCCACAGCGGGAGGTAGTGCGTGGTGTAGTGCCAGGTGTGCCCGACCAGGAAGTCGAATGAAGGCAGCTTGCTGACGCGGTGCACTTGATCCAACCCTTCTGCCGCAGCAGTGTACAACCCGCTCTCATAACCGGAAGGTGGTAACAGGAACCGTGCGAGACCCCCCCAAAGCACGGTCACTGAACCCAGGATGACCAGGATGGTGCGCTGCTCCGGCAAACGTGGCCAGAGGAGAACGATCACGAACAATGCGACCAGGAAGCCTACCGGATGGACCGCAAGGACCAGGAACAAGGCAAGGGCCAGGATCAGCAGCGTACCCGCTGTTGCTCCTTTCCGAAGCGGTCCATGAATGACACCGGCCAGCAGGAAGGGGTAACAGAGCAGGTAGTTCGCCTCGAGTACGATGCCGTAGAACGTGAGCCGCGTGCACAGTACGGCCGCCAACGCGCACCCGGCCGCGATCCACGGCGTGCGGAACACATGGGCCGTGAGCACGAAGATGATGTACGGCACAAGGACGTGTGCCACGGAGGCCACCCACAACAGGGTGTTCAGATCGACGGAGAAGAGGCGGACGACCTTGACGATGAGCTGTGGAAAGATGGCGGCGAAGCGATACGCCTCGACCTCCACGCCATCGAGCTGGACCCATTTGAAGATCTGGTTCGCGGAATCCACATGGATGCACCGCTCGACATGATGGATGGAAGCAAGGACGAACAGCCCGGCGAACAGGAGGTGGCCGATGGCGAGGATATGCCCCTCAGGACCTATGTTCCGAAGCCTCGTCAAGGCCGTGTGATGACCACCTTGCTGCGACGGATGTGGCCATCAGCGGACCTGAATATCAACTGATAGGAACCGGTGGGCACACGCAGTGCGGTACTTGTCGACCCCTGCAGCAGTTCGGTCTCTTGCAGTTGCCTTCCGCTGGCATCAAGTACGCTGAGTCTCGTCCTCTCGTTGAGCGGTGCGAACTCGATCCTGCCCGTGGATGGATTCGGATGGACCACGGTTCGGGTGATCTCTCGTTCAGTGGTCGAGAGCGGGTCGAATGCAGTAGTGACGGATTCGCTCGATGTGGTACCATCCTCACCGGTCCGTACCAGGAAGACGTCCGAACCACCGGCCCCATATGAATTGGTGACACCGCCGCAGATGTACCCATCATCCAGAATGTCCATTGAATATCCGATCTCATCCTCACTACCACCAAAAGTTCTGCCGAAGACGAAATCACCATTCGGTTGATTCCGCATCAGGAACATGTCCTTTCCCCCTCCACCACTGGTCTTCGTATAGCCAACTGAGATGAAATCCCCATTCGGAAGTTCGTAGTGTTCATGGATCTCCTGGTCATTGATCTGCCCCCAGTTCCAATACCAAAGTTGTTCCCCCTGTGCATCGGTCCTGAAGTGATAACCCTCCTTCCATGTGGAGTAGCTCTCCGTGATCCCGACGACCGAGTATCCGCCATCCATGGTCTGGATGATATCGCGCCCTACATCCAGACTATCACCACCGTAGGTGTTGCGCCATACCTCATGACCTTCTTCATCCAGTTTGATGATCAGCGCATCACGGTCATCCGAATTGACGACGACAGACCCCGCAAGAACGAAACCGCCGTCGGTCGTCGGCTTCGCAGAATGTGCTTCATGTCCGGTTGTTCCAGCATAGGTCCGGGTCCACAACGTATCACCCTCGGCATTCAACCGTAACAACCAGGCACTCCCCGCAGGATGGCCGCTGTACGTGACACCTGCCACCAGCAGCCCACCATCACTCAGAAGCGTCACATCGTTGAGGAGATCCCAGTCAGGTCCTCCATAGGTCCGTTCCCAAAGGACCGTCCCCGATGCGTCGATCGAAACGACCAATCCATCATAGCCGCCGGCACCGGAACTGTTCGTGTATCCTGTGATGTAGATCGATCCACCGGATACCGCCGCATCGGTGCATTGGTCCACACCACCACCACCTATCGTCCGTGACCAAAGCGGAACGCCATCGCCATCCACGGTGATCAGGTAGATATCGGATGAACCCGAGCCGAAGCTGCCGGTCGATCCGGCGGCGATGGATACCTCTGGCGAAATGGAACGAACTGAATGGCACTCATCGATATCCAACGCTCCGTATGCGCGACGCCATGTCTGGCCCTCTGCCGGGAACGACCACATGAAGAAGCATAGCATTGCGATCGAACAGCCTGTTATGCGCACTGAGCTGATCATTTTGAATGACCGTTAAAGTTATCGAAGACGGGAGACGTCCTTGTTGTTGGGTCTACTTTCGCGTTCATGTCCGCTCAAGCGTTGCGCAATTTCGGGATCTTCTTGATCGTGCTCGTGCTCATCGACCTCTATGCCTACAAAGGGGTCAATACGGCACTCGCCAATCATTCCGTGACCATCAGGAGGATCGTGCGGTTCGTTTACTGGGCCATTTCCATCGGCATGTTCGCCTTGTTGATCTGGACCATGATCGGGTTCCAGGACATCAAGGCGAAGCGCGACCACAGCTACGTGTTCTCCCTGGTGGCCTTGTTCCTGCTTTTCTTCCTGCCCAAACTGGTGATCGTGGTGTTCCATGGTCTGGATGACCTGTTGCACGTCGGACGCCTTGTCTGGATGAAATTGCTGCCCCGCCCGGTGGGTGCGCCCGGCGAGGCGATGGAGCGGGCGCGATTCCTGAGCCAATTGGGGCTCATCGTGGCGTCGGTGCCGTTCGTCGGCGTGCTCTACGGCGTCACAAAGGGTCGGCGCTCCTTCAATGTGGCCCGGGTACCGGTCCGCTCGGCCAACCTACCGGCGGCCTTCGATGGCCTGCGCATCGTGCAGATCAGTGACATGCACCTGGGTAGCTATGGCGACGACCTGACCATCGTGCAGACCGGGATCGATCTGATCAACGCTGAATCACCGGACCTGATCCTGTTCACCGGTGACCTCGTCAACGACTATGCGGATGAGGCTGAACGGTTCATTCCCGTGCTGGCGGGAGCCAAGGCGCGCATTGGCAAGTTCAGCATACTGGGCAACCACGACTACAGCGATTATGTGCAGTGGGAGGATCCTGTGGACAAAGTCGCCAACATGGAGAAGCTGAAGGCGATCCACAAGGCGATGGGGTTCCGGTTGATGCTGGATGAGAACCTGACGCTGGAACAGGGCGGCGAACGGATCGGCCTCCTCGGCGTGCAGAACTGGGGCAAACGATTCCAGCAGTACGGTGATCTTGCGAAGACCGTCCGTGGCACGGAAACGCTACCCTACCGCATCCTCATGAGCCATGATCCGACCCATTGGGAGGAACAGGTGCTTGCCACCGGGATCGACCTCACCCTGAGTGGACATACGCACGGTGCGCAGCTGGGCGTGAAGATCGGCAGCACGACATACAGCCCTGCGCAATGGGTCTACAAACAATGGGCGGGGCTTTATGAGGAAGGGGCCCGGAAACTCTACGTGAACCGAGGCTTCGGCTTCATCGGGTTCCCGGGTCGTGTGGGCATGCCGCCCGAGATCACGGTGTTCGAGCTGCATCGCGCCTGAAACGATCATCCCGGGAACACCCTTCCCGCCAACTGCACCGAGCGTTCCAGCGCCTCCAGGTCGATACCTGTTCTGACACCGCGCCGCTCGAGGTCGGCAACGAAGGCATCCATGGCCAGGTTGCCCACGAGCTCATCCTCCGCCATCGGGCAGCCACCATAGCCTTTCAGCGCACCGTCAAAGCGGCGGCAACCTGCCTCCCAGGCCGCGCCCGTCTTGAGCGACCAGTTGTCCGGTGTGCAGTGCAGGTGCGCCCCGAACTCCACTTCGGGCATGGCCGGGATGAGCGTGGAGAAGATGGACCGGATATCCAAGGGATCGGCCACACCCACCGTATCGCTCAACGCGATGATCCGGACACCCAGCTCCTCCACCAGGCGGCGCGTCCAGTGCAGGGCCACCCCGGCATTCCACGCATCACCGTATGGATTGCCAAAAGCCATGCTGATGTACACGACCAGTTCCTTGCCTGCCTCCTGCGTGATCGCCGCGATGCGCGCGATGCGTTCCCAGGAACCGGCGATGCTCGTGTTGGTGTTCCGCTGTTGGAAGGTCTCACTGATGCTGAAGGGATAACCCAGGTAGCGCACGCTCTCCTGCTTCACCGCCTCCTCCGACCCGCGTTCATTGGCCACGATCACCAGCAGTTCCGAGCGGGTCTTCGACAGGTCGATCCGGCTCAGCACTTCAGCGGTGTCGGCCAGTTGCGGTATCGCCTTGGGACTGACGAAGCTGCCGATGTCGATCGTATCGAAGCCCACCCGCAACAGGCTGTTCAGGTACTCCACCTTCAGTTCGGTGGGGATGAAGGCGCTCAGGCCCTGCATCGCATCCCGCGGACATTCGATCAGCTTCACGTGCGCTGCTTCCATCGTAGATAGGCTTCGTTGATGCGCTTCAGCAGCGCAGGCCCTTCATAGATAAGGCCCGTGTACACCTGGATCAGATCAGCTCCGGCCTCGAGTTTCTCCAGCGCGGCTTCCACGCCATCGATCCCGCCGACACCGATGATGACTATCGGCCTTGGCAGCCGTTTGCGCAAGTACGTCACTACTTCCGTGCTGCGCATTCTCACCGGTGCACCGCTCACACCACCGGCCCCCATGCGTTGCACTTCTGCTGGCGGCGTGCGCAAGCCATCGCGGGACACGGTCGTGTTCGTCGCGATCACCCCGGCTATGCCACTCTCCCTCACCACGAAAACGATGTCGTCCAATTGCTCCGTCCCCAGGTCGGGGGCGATCTTCAGCAAGATGGGTCGTGCAGGTGAGGTGTTCCGAAGTTGCAATTCCCGCAGGATGTCCAACAACGGGCCTTTTTCCTGCAATGCCCTCAGCCCGGGGGTATTCGGGCTGCTCACATTCACAACGAAATAATCCACCACGGGATGCAGTGCTTCAAAGCACCGCACATAATCCTCGATCGCCCGCTCGTTCGGCGTTGCCTTGTTCTTCCCGATGTTGCCCCCGATCACGACACCCGGAGTGGAGGCCTTCAAGCGCTCCACTGCAGCAAGGACCCCGCCGTTGTTGAATCCCATACGGTTGATCAGCGCCCGATCCGCCGGTAGCCTGAACAGCCTTGGACGGTCGTTCCCGGGCTGGGCGACAGGCGTCAAGGTCCCGATCTCGATGAAACCCAGGCCGATCTTCGACAACGCCTGTACGTGCTTCGCATCCTTGTCCATGCCCGCCGCCAGTCCCACCGGACCGCTGAACCGCAACCCCATCAGGTCGATCCCGGCTTCCGGTACAGGCCTTTCCGCGCCGATCAAGGACAACGCACCAGGAATGTGCTGCGCGAGATCGAGCAGTGAGAAGGTGACGTGATGGGCGCGCTCCGGTGACATCGCGAAGAGAAGGGGCCGAAGCAAGCGGTACATCTCGGGCAAAGGTAACTGTTGGCAACACCGATGGCCGAGCGATCGGCAGGCGATGGCAGCCCGGCTTTAGAGGTCGCTAAATTCACGTTGAGACAGGTCTATCCTTCTATCTTTGGAGCCTGATCATGCTGACGCGGAGCGAGGAGGACCACATCAAGGCCGTACATGGCCTGCTGCAAAGCAGCCCGAATGCGAGCACCACTGATATCGCAGAGCGCTTGGGTACCAAGGCGAGCAGCGTTACCGTGATGCTGAAGAAGCTCGCGGAAAAGGGATTGATCAAGCACCGGCCCTATCACGGGGTTCAGCTCACTGCGAAAGGGAAGGTGGCTGCGTGGAAGCTTGTTCGAAAGCACCGCCTCTGGGAGACCTTTCTTGTGGCACGCCTCGGGTTCCGTTGGGATGAGGTGCATGAGGTGGCCGAGCAACTGGAGCATGTGAGCAGCGATAAGCTCACGAACGGATTGGATGACTACCTGGGCAATCCGGCATTCGACCCGCATGGTGATCCGATCCCGGACCGGAATGGCCGTGTGCAACAGCGGGATATCAAACCGCTCACGGATTGCACACCGGGTGAGCGTGTGCGGATCGCACGGGTCAGCCATCCCAGTGACAGCCTACTGCATCTCCTCGATCAAAAGGGCATCGGCATCGGCATGGTCTTCACGGTGGAGATGCGCCAGGCCTTCGATGGTAGCGTCGAAATGCGGGGCAAGCCCGGGTCCCTGAGCACCCTGTCCGCCCAGGTCGCAGGACAACTGCTGGTCGAAACAGTGGGGTCATGAGCAGGGAGGGGCGCTCGCTCAGTGAAGTGCACGGCTCGGTGAGCATCCCGGCGGGCAGAAGTCGGTGGAGGCGGCTGCTCGCATTCCTCGGTCCCGCGTACCTGGTAAGCGTGGGCTACATGGATCCCGGCAACTGGGCAACGGACATCGCCGGTGGAAGTGCCTTCGGGTATAAGCTGCTGTGGGTGCTGCTCATGAGCAACCTCATGGCCCTGCTCCTGCAGAGCCTCAGCGCACGGCTGGGCATCGTGCGGGGCCTGGACCTCGCGCAAGCTAGTCGGCACACGTATCCGCCTGTGGTGAACATTCCGTTGTACATCCTCGCGGAGATCGCCATCGCCGCATGTGATCTTGCGGAGGTGATAGGCATGGCGATCGGGCTCCACCTCCTCTTCGACATACCTGTGCTCTGGGGCGTGTTGATCGCGGCCTTCGATACCCTGCTCATCCTGTTCCTGATGAACAAGGGAATGCGGATGATGGAGGTCTTCATCATCTCGATCGTATCGCTGATCGGCCTTGCCTTCCTGGCGGAGATGTTCATCGTTCGACCCGCTCCCGCTGAAGTGCTGGGCGGGCTCGTTCCGTCCGGATTGAATGGCACTGCCCTGTACATCGCCATCGGCATCATCGGGGCCACGGTGATGCCGCACAACCTGTACCTCCATTCATCACTGGTGCAGACACGTCGCCATGGCCGCGACCGGAAGGGGATCCGGGAAGCGCTGCGCTTCAACCTGATCGATACGGCCGTGGCGTTGAACGTCGCCTTTCTGGTGAATGCGGCGATCCTCATCCTCGCCGCCGCCGGTTTCCACCGCGCGGGGTACTTCGATGTGGCGGAGATCGATCAGGCGCACCGGCTGCTGGGCGATCTGTTCGGAGAACTCTCCCCTGCCCTTTTCGCCGTGGCGCTCATCGCCGCCGGGCAGAGCAGCACCATCACCGGTACGCTCGCAGGTCAGATCGTGATGGAAGGCTACCTGGACCTGCGCATCCGCCCGTGGTTGCGCCGGCTGATCACCCGGATGATCGCCATCATTCCCGCCGTGGCCTGCATCGTCTGGTTCGGTGAGGATTCCCTCGGTAGGCTATTGGTCTTCAGTCAGGTGGTGCTGAGCCTTCAGCTCGGTTTCGCCGTGATCCCACTGATCCACTTCTGCAGCGATCGTGTGCGCATGGGCGAACATGTCATCCCCGTCTGGGCGCGCGTCCTTTCCTGGCTCACTGCGCTCATCATCGTCATCCTGAACGCCAAGTTGGTCTGGGAGGAGGTATCCGCGTGGATCGATGCGGAGGGTTGGAGCATCGTCGCCCTGATCGTGTTGCTCTTTCTGCTGGCGGCCGCGGCCCTGCTGCTGTACATCGCGCTGGCCCCGTTCATCCGGAGTGCACGGCAGGGCAAGGAGCACCTGCACGAGGCCGCTCCGGTCTTGCGGCTCGGCCCTGTGGAGGCACGCCGCAGGGTGGCCATCACCGTGGATTTCAGTGCTCATGACCTCCGCACGATCTCTGCGGCCGTGAGCCAGGGCGGGCACGATGCCAGTTACGTGTTGATCCACATCACGGAGTCCGCAGCAGCACGGTACCTGGGGGCGGAGAGCCGCGACCTGGAAACGATCGGGGATGCGAGCAACATCAAGGGGTACGTGGACCAATTGATGGAGCAGGGGTACAAGGCGGAAGGACGGATCGGTCATGGACATGCACCCGATGCCATCGCACGCGCGGTGAACGAGGCCGGTTGCGACCTGCTCGTGATGGGAGCACATGGTCACCGTGGGTTGAAGGACATCCTGCTTGGAACGACGCTGGATGCCGTACGCCACAAGGTGCGTGTCCCCGTCCTCATCGTGCAGTAGCCCGCTCCACCACCCCGCTACGTAGCTTCGCGGCCCATGGCCGCCCAGAAGATCGATGTGAAGAACCGCCGAGCAGGTTTCGAGTATCACCTGCTCGATGCTTTCGAGTGCGGCATGATCCTTACCGGGTCCGAGATCAAGAGCATCAGGGCCGGTGGTGCATCCATCAGCGAAGCATTCTGCGCATTCGCGGGGAACGACCTGATCGTGCGGAACATGCAGATCGCTCCCTACGGGACCAATGTTCATTTCGTGCATGAACCCAAACGCGACAGAAAACTTCTGCTGCACCGACAGGAGCTGGCCAAACTCCGCAAGAAGCTGAAGGATGTGGGCATGACCATCGTGCCGGTGCGCCTCTACATCGCTGACAATGGTTATGCGAAGTTGGAGATCGCTCTGGCCAAAGGGAAGAAGACCTACGACAAGCGTGAGAGCCTGAAACAGAAGGATGTGGAGCGCGACATGGAACGCGAGCGGTGAAGCATGTCCTGGCGTTCCCATATCGCACGCTTCGGTAGCGATCGGTTCCCCGGAGAACCTTGGGTCCGTTGGACGTTCATCGCCTTGTTCGTCGTGGCCGCAGTGCTCCGGTGCTGGAATTACACCGCCATACCGTACACCCATGATGAGATCAGTGCACTGGTCCGCATACATCCGACCCTTGCGGAGACGGTCCGGCATGGCGTGATCGAACTCGACACGCATCCGCCAGGCGTCCAGGTGTTCGAATGGTTCTGGACGAAGGCGTTCGGCATGGACGAAGCCTGGGTGAAGCTTCCGTTCACGGTGCTTGCATTGCTGGCCTTGTTCCTGTTCTTCCGGTTCGCGATCGTGTGGACCTCGGCCACGTCGGCACTGTTGCTCACCACTGTTTTGGCCACCATCCAATACACCGTGCTGTACGCCCAGATCGCCCGGCCTTATGCCGTGGGCTTCTTCACGATCGCCCTCCTTGCCGATCAACTGACCCGCTACCTGGCCGTGGGTGGCAGGCGAGCGCTATGGGGCGTCGGTGTCGGTGCTTTGTTGAGCGCGTACACCCACCATTTCAGCCTGATGGTCGCTGCGCTGATCGTGGTCACCGGTGCCCTGCTTGTTCAGCCCCGGCAACGAAAGAGCTACCTGTTGATGAGCGCCATGGTGCTTGTCCTGTACCTACCCAACATCCCCATCTTCCTGCACCAACTGGAACAAGGCGGTCTTGGCGGATGGCTGGCGCCTCCCACGCGGCATTGGGTCCCCGACCATGCGTGGTGGATCGTTCATTGTTCCTGGCTCTTTGCCGTACCGATGATCGGTTTGTTGGTCCTGGCCCAATTCAGGAAATGGTCTATTTCCCCGGGGACCGGACCGGGCTTCTGGTTCTTGTTGACCTGGGGTGGAGTGCCGTTGCTTGCAGGGTTGGTGTACAGCATCTGGCGCGCACCGGTCATTCAGTATTCGGTGCTCCTTTTCTCCTTCCCGTTCCTGTTCCTGTGGTTCATCGAGGGCATGGGTGAACTCGGACGCCTGCGCACGTTGGCCCTATGCGCTGTCATCGGCACTGTTTCAGTTGTCACGCTGATCACCGCGAGGCACCACTACCGGCTATTCTATGCTTCGAAATACGAGGCCATTGTTCAGGGCGCGTTGGACGCGATGGCACGTTATGGCCCGGCCCGCTCCCTCATCCTGGTCGATGCCCCTGAGGAAGTGATCCTCTTCTACCTCGAGCACTGGGGGATCGATCCCGCCATCCTTCCATATACACAACTGCGGGAACAGGAAAGTGACCTTCTCGCGCGCACCTTGGAGCGTACGGATGCTGCGGCGGTATTCTATGGATACAGCAATGGGGCCATTCCGGAACACCTGGCCCGCATCCAGGCGAGCTTCCCTTACCTCACCGAGCGACGCGATCTTCTGGAGGGTCAGACTTTCCTTTTCCAAGCGGACAAGACCGGTCCAGGGATCATCGATACGCACCTGATCGCGGAAGCGACACCGGAACATCGGACCGATGCGGACTGGGACATACACGATGACCTGCCGGTGGTACGGGACCGGGAAGGTGTTCCATGCTGGTCCTTTGAAGACAGGGAGTTCGGCTGTGCCGTCACCATCCCAGTGGATCCTTCGCCTTGCCTACGCGAGGATGAATATGAAGTCGCTGTGGAATTCTCCGGACCTATCGGCGATGCGGATGTCGCTGTGGTGCTTGAGCTGCGCCAGGCCGACTCCACGGTGTTCTATCGAACGGGTGAAGCGACCACGGTAGATCGGAACGCTGATCGGCCGATGCTCTTCGTGGCCGCCCGCCGGGCCAGCGTGGCAGGCGATGGCCCTGTCACCTTGAAGACGTACATCCACCACAGAGGGAAAGGTGACCTGATGGTCCGGCGATTCAGGGTGCTGAAGCGCGATGCCGATCCGGTGCAATACGGCCTTGTCCGGCCGATCGGTCAGCTAGGCCCTTTTGTCGAATGATGAATGGGCCGTGAGGGCCCTTCGATCATCGGTTCAAAGCTTGAAGCTCAAGCCGATCCCCAATGTCTCTTTGAACTGCGTCGCCGGTCCAGCATAGGGGATCCCTTCGGCGTCCACCTTCGGCAGGTTGGTATCGTGGTCGTAGATCAACAGTGTATTCAGGGTGGCCGCGAACCACTCGTTCACCTTGAAGGTCCAAAGGGTCTCCCAAGTGACATCCACATTCTGGGGGTTCCGCAGGTAGTTGCTGAAAAGGTCTCCCCGCGTCATGAAGGTGATGTTCTTGGCGAGTTCGGTCTGATACTGAAGCCGGAGATACCCCCCCAATTCCAGTTCCGTGGTGTTGCCATTCTTCACTCCATACACCCTGAGCTCTGGATCGGTGGAACCACCGAAGAGGGTCTCATCGGTGACGATGACCAAACGAGCCGTAGCTGGGGAGAAGAATGCCGTGAACTTGTCGTTCGGCTTGTAGTCCAACCCGATGCCGAGCAGACCATATCCCGGTGAAAGGAGGTTGGAGATCCGGTCGCCTTCCACATTGAAGCCTTCCGTGAATTGGGTCTTGAATTGTGCCAGCGCGGCCAGGTACCATGACTTGGTCAACTCGTAGCCGTATTTCGAGTTCAACTCGATACGGTCATCCGTCTTCGTCGTAGGGCCATCCTGTTGCTGCTGCCCACCAAAGGCGAGGACCAGGCTGTTGTCCCAAGCCTTGCGTCCTTTCTTCCAGTTCGCAGTGCCGTTGAACATCGCGATACCGCTGACACTGCTGTATCCACCCGCGGCCCAGTTGGTCAGGCTCACCTGGGTCATGTTGATGTTGACGATGCCGCTTCGGGTCCACTCCTTGCCCGTTGTGTCGGCCTCGGCACGCGCCTGCATGGCGGCACTGGCACTGTCGCGTGCCTTGTCATCGATGTCATTCTGGGCACTGGCGCTCAGGGCGATGGCCACCAATGCGCTGGTGGAGAGAATTCGTTGCATGGTCGAGCTTTGGTCGGTCCGCAGCGTCAGCTTTCGGACCGAAGTTGATGGGTGGGCAAAAGTAAATGTTCCCGGAATAGTCCCGGCCAATGGCGCTTCGTCCGTTGCATCGGGAAACCGCCACGGCAGCTCCGATCATTCAGCCGTCCGTTCGTTCCCTTCGTCCAGTGATGATGCATCATCAAGTACCTCGATGCGCTCGTTCACCAGCCGTGTGGAAGGCAGGTGTACGGTCCTGTCCCTGGTCCTCAAGGTCACGGAGATACCCGAGATCCGAACGATGATCCCCTCATCATCCCCGATGCGGATCCGTTGCCCGGGCCGCAACCGGTCCTTGTTGTAATATCCGGACAGGATGTTCGATAGGATATCCCGTGCTGCGAAACCGTATGCGATGCTGAATGAGATGAACAGGGAACCGACCACGATCAGGATGTTCGATGTGATCAGGGAGGTGTCTATCCCCGCCACATTCAGCGCTGTTATCGTAAGGAACAGGAGTATGACCACGAAGAGGATGCGGCCGATCGCCTTGCCCGATGCAAGGCCCATGGCCTCTCCCATCGCACCCATCACGAATCGAGCCTTGTCCGCAAGCCAGAACCCGAAGATGAACACGGCCAATGAAGCGATCAAGCTCGGGAGATAAGCGAACATCCGTTCCAGCCCCCTGATCACCGGTTGCATGCCCAGCACATCGGCCGCAAGCATGATGGTGCCGAGCATCGCGAGCCAATACACGATGCCCCCGATCAAGTGTGCCACGGACTTGATCTTCAAGCGCAGCAGCAGGGGCGTCAATCCAAGACGTTCGGACAAGGCCTCCAACCGTCCGATCACGGTCAATCGCCTTACGAGCCATCGGAGCAAGCGCGCCAGGCCCCAGCCCACCAGGATCACGGTTCCTGCCAACAGCAGGAGCGGGAGTTGCTCGACGAGATTCTCCAACGTCCGGTGGAGAGCGGACTCGATTCGGGAAAGTAGATCGCGGATCTTCAATAGCATGTTCTCAAGGTTTAGGCGGCAATCCCTGCTGTCCCGTCGTTTCGTTGTCGCCGGGTATCACTTTGAATTTATCGAACAGGACCGACGCGTAATCGGCAACGAAAAGTTGAGCGAAACGCATCATCAAGACGGCCAGACGCACGCTGCCCAGTACCTCCTTCCTGAGGTCCTCGCGGGGCTCTTCCGTGCTCCCGATGATCTTGAACGGGTTCTCCCTCATGGATCCTCGGAATAGAGCACTTTGTATTGGGCCAGGGCCCGCTCACGCGCGCGGAACAGCCTCATCTTCACCGCACTCTCGCTCATCTCCAGCAACTCGGTGAGGTCCTTGATGGACATGTCCTCCTGGTACTTGAACAAAAGGATGGCACGGTCGGTGACATCGATCCCTGCAAGCACCTCCTCAAGCCGATCGGCACGCAGACCGAGCAATTGCTCCTCATTGCGCTCCTCATCCCGTGGTGTGATACCCTGGAAGTCAACGTCCGGAGCCACCGGGTCGCGTTGCTTGCGCCGCAAATGGTCCAGGCAATAGTTGTAGGTGATCCTGTACAGCCACGTCCCGAACTTCGATCGACCGTCGAATTTGTTCATGTTCAGGAAGGCCTTGAGGAAAATATCATGCGTCAGGTCGTGGGCAATGTCCTTGTCCCTTGTCATGGACAGGCATTTGCGGTACACCTTGGGGGCGAAACGGTCGTACAACAGGCCGAACGTATCGGCGTCCATGGCCCCTTTTACCAGGTCCACAAGCGCTTCATCGCTCAACTCACTGTTGTTCCCGCCCTTCTTCTTGAACAGCACCTACCTGAGTTGACACCCTATTAGACGTGATCCTCCGATCATGTCACATTCCAATATCGAAAAGCCGTTGGCTCTCGACGATCGGACCGGGGGAGGCGGCCGAGAAGAGTTCCTTGGTATTCACGCCAGGGACCGTGTCATTCACCCTGCCGAACGTTCCGAAGGACACGTTCGGGGTGCACAGGGAACAACGGTCGGCGACCGGCACTGACTTCCTGGAGCGGGCAGGGATTCTGGCCATGGCGAGGTTCCGCCTAGGCCATGATGGCCAGGGGATGAAAGGTCTTGTGGGCAATACTGGATTCGAACCAGTGACCCCTACCTTGTCGAGGTAGTGCTCTGAACCAGCTGAGCTAATTGCCCGTTCATCAAACGGACGGCAAAAGTAGTGATGTGCACGACATGGCGTTGACGATCCCTCGCTCAGCAGGTTTTCCATGCCATTCGTGGCATTACCTTCGCGCCGAGTTGAACCAGGACCATGGCTAGAAAGGATGTGACCGAGAGCGGGCGATTGTTCAAAAGCCCTGTGTTGGAGGCATTGACCAGAACGCATATCGCCTTCCCGCTGACGATATTCTATGGGGTCGGATTCCTTGCTTTCTTCGGTTCGCTCGTATGGATCGGCATCGGGGTGGTGCCTGCCATCAGTCTGTTCCTTGTCGGGGCGTTCTTCTTCACGCTCGTTGAATACCTGGTCCATCGGTATTTCTATCACATGGAGGCCGATACGCCGCGAAAAGCACGGTTGCAATATCTGTTCCATGGCATCCATCACGATCATCCGCGCGACAAGAAGCGATTGGCCCTGCCACCGCTCATGAGCGTGTTGGTGGCCGCCATGTTCGTAGGGTTGTTCCGCCTGCTAATGGGTACTTATGGATATGCTTTCGGCGGTGGCTTCATGACAGGCTACGCTACATATCTCCTTGCACATTACGCCATTCACGTCTATTCGCCCCCCAAGAACGCGCTTGGCGCCATTTGGAAGCACCACAACCTGCATCATTTCGTGGGTGATACAGGAGCCTTCGGCGTCAGTTCCCCGCTCTGGGATCACATCTTCGGTACCATGCCGAAGGATCCGCGCAGTGCACGCAAGACCGTCGTAAAGGCCTGATGGCCTATTCGTGGTCGCGGCCGTAGCCCTTCTGGTTCTCCCGGTACAGTTCCTCCTCCGCTTTGAGCACGGCCTTCAGGCTGTCGCTCACTTCCTTGTCCTCCATGCGCGTGAGGTCCGGTTGGCCGGCATTGACCCATGCGGAGTACCATAGGTTCCCAAGGGTGATGATGGAGGCGTTCATGCGCTGTTCGACCATGTCGCCCATGGCATGCTCATAGGCCAGGGTGAACTCACGCGAGTAAGTGCGCATCCCGCTCCGACCACGGTCCTCGAAAACGTATTTCTTGTCCTCAGGGAATTCGCGGCTCAGTCTTTTTTCGATGCCGAACACAGAATCCAGGTGCGCGTGGCTCGCTTGTACCGCCTCCCAGGCCACTTCCAACGGCCTGTCCACGTAGGTGGCACGACCCACGAGGTGATCGTAGTTCTCGGCGGACAATTCCGGGATGCGCGATTCCCAGAAGGCATGGATACCATACTGATCCGTGAGCTGCCCGTTGTAGTTCTCCGTGGTGTGCAACGGCACATGGGCATCGCCCACATAATGGCCCAACTCGGTGGAATATTTCAAGATCCGGTCCACATCACCCCGCTGGAAGGCGTTCACCAAGCGGCCGAACATGACATCCACATGCCAGGGTACGATGCCATAGGCCTGCAGCGTATCCTCCGTGTACTTCGCCACGGCATCGCTCCATTTCCGAGGCATCACCTCGAAGGGGTCCACCCCTCCGTGCGCGTAATGATCGATGTCGATATAGTGTCGTTGGGCCTCCCCTTCCACCGCATATCGCCTGCGGTCCGGGTCCACCGCATGATCGCTGATGAAGTCGATGTGGCGCTTGTAGAAACCGAACATCTCCGGTGGCAACGTGAAGCACGCCATCCGGTTGATGCGCTTGTGACCGTAGAACCCCCAGGCATGGGCCGTAGGCATGGTGCGCTCCGGCAACGCGAACAGCATGGCGCCCAGGAGAAGCGCTACGAAGGGTGCGCGCCAGGTCATGGCACCGCGATGTTCTCCGTGAGGCGCACGAGTTCACCGTTCCGCAGTACGGGGATGGCCGTGCTCTGGTCAGGGGTCAGGCAGTACTTCACATCCGCATGCATCCTCAACTGCTCAATACGACGCCGGCGCGGAGCGGCCTTCAGGATCCCCATCACATTGTCCCGAGCAGCGAGGTACATGTATTTCGCTGCGATGCTGGAATCCTCTTCCACCCCGAACTTGCCGCTTTGCAACAACCGCTCCATCAGCGCCCCGGCAAAGACAGAATCCTCCAGGTTGAACTTGTCCTTCCAACCCGAGCACAGCAACAGGATGTTGTCGTTCTGGTGAAGAAGCCAGTCGCCAAGGGCCGTCAGGTTCAGGAAGGAACCGATGACGAGCATGCGCGCATCCTTGGCCAGGTTGATCGCTTTGGTGCCGTTCGTCGTGGTCATCACGATGGTCTTGCCGCTCAGGTCCCGATCCACATATGCGAGCGGTGAGTTCCCGTAAGCAAAACCATCCACGATCTCACCATCGCGTTCGGCCGCCACGATGTGGTCCGGACGATCGAAGTACTGCCGGGCCTCCTCGACCGTGGAGACCGGGATGATGCGGTCCACGCCATGCTCAAAAGCCGCGACCATGGCCGATGTGGCACGTAACACGTCGATGACCACCACGATCCCCATCTCCGGTGCATAGAGCGGATACTGCCCAGGGGTGAAGCAGACCTCCACCCGGTACTGGTAATCGGCATTGCGGGTAACGACCTCCATCACGCGTTCTTGACGAATGGCAGTTCCACGACCCGGCCCTGGAGCACCTTGCCACGAACATCCACACGCAGGTCGCTGCCGACGGCGGCCATCGCCTTGGGCACATAGGCCATGCCAATGGGTTTCTGGAGGGAAGGGCTCATGGTACCCGATGTTACCCTGCCAACGACATTCCCGACCTCATCGACAATGGTGTTTCCGTGCCTCGGGATGCCACGTTCAAGCAGTTCGAACGCCACCAACTTGCGCTCCACGCCTTTCTCCTTCTGGGCCTTCAACGCGCTGGAGTTGGTGAAGTCCTTGGTGAATTTAGTGATCCAACCCAATCCCGCTTCCAACGGTGAAGTGGTGTCATCGATATCGTTCCCGTACAGGCAGAACCCCATCTCAAGGCGCAGCGTATCGCGGGCGGCCAGTCCGGCGGGTTTGATCCCGTGCGGCGCGCCGCTCTCCATGATCGTGTTCCAGGCTTTTTCGGCAAGCGGGTTCGGTACATAGACTTCGTACCCCCCGGCCCCGGTGTATCCGGTGGTGGAGATCATCACAAGGCCCACCCCTTTCATCTCGGCGTATATCGCCGTGTAGTAGGGCATGGCCCCGATATCCTCGGAGAACAACCCTTTGAGCGTGTCCGTGGCCTTGGGTCCTTGCACCGCGAGCAGGGCCATGTGGTCGCTGATGTTCTCCAACTGAGCATCGAAACTGTTGTGCGCAGTGATCCAATCCCAGTCCTTCTGGATGTTGGATGCATTCACCACCAGTACGTAATGTTCGTCCTCGCCATGCTGCATCCTGTACACCAGGAGGTCGTCGACGATGCCACCGGTCCCATTGGGCAGGCAGGAGTACTGGACCTTGCCGATCGTCAACCTGGAGGCATCGTTCGAGGTGACCTTCTGAATGAGTTCCAGTGCACCGGGGCCACGCACGATGAATTCACCCATGTGGCTGACATCGAAGATGCCCACGGCCTGGCGCACGGTCAAATGCTCGTCGTTCACTCCACTGTATTGCACCGGCATGAGGTAGCCGGCGAAGGGCACCATTTTGGCGCCAAGGCCCTCATGGATGTGGGATAGGGCGGTGCGCTTAAGCTCGCTGGTCTGTTCCATTTTCGATCAATTCATTGAATGCGTTCAAGTACGCTCCTTGCCACGCCTTTACCGACCAATGTTCCTCAACACTGCGGCGTGCCTCGGCACCGATGCGGCGGCGAAGTTCGGCATCGTCGACCAAGCGGCACAGCTTATCCACCCATTCCTCCGTGGAACCCGCCAGGAACCCATTCACTCCATCCGATATGATGGTGGTGTTGACGCCGACGGGTGACATGATCGTGGGGATCCCCATGCCCATGTACTGCAGGCCTTTCAGCCCACACTTGCCCCGTGCCCATTCGTCGTCCGGCAGTGGCATTATCCCGATGTCCATGGCGGCCAGGTCCTCCTGTTCGGTATCCTTTCTCCATGGCATGCCCTGGATCCCGAGTTCTTCATTCCGGTAGGCCCCATCACCCACGACGCGTATGGTGATCCGGTCACCGTACTTCTCCTTCAAGATCCGCAATGCGGGCAGTGCATATTGGAAATGCTGGATGGTGGTGATGCTTCCGCTCCAACCGATGCAAACGGGCCCTCCCGACTCCCGGACCACCGGCCGGTATTCCTCGGTGTCGATGGTGGTGGGCACGATGCGGACATTCACGTTGTGGTTCCGGGCATAGTCCGCCAGGTACTGGTTGCCAGCGAACACGAGATCGGCCATGGCGATGAGCTTGGCGGTCTTGCCCGCATCCTTCACCCACGCCCAGGTACGGTTCGCCTCGCTCACATTCTGCAGCCAGATCGAATCATCGAAATCGAAGACGACCCTGGCCCGGCCCCGGCTGAAGGCCTTTTCGAACACCGTGCTCCGTGTCATGAGCGCCTCACGGCAGACGAAGATGATATCGAATGCGTTCATGCGGGCCACATCCGCTCTCCTGCGTGCAATGCTGCGGCGCACGAGGCCGAGTTTCTGGATGAAGTTGCCTTTGCGGTAAAGGATGCGGTCATCGGCCTCCTCCACGAGGTACGAGAGCTCGCATGCGTATCCGTTCCGTTCAAGGAAGGAGAGGTACTGCTCGAACCGGAACCGCTGGTTCGGGCTGCGACCAGGCCGATGGGATGCGATGAACAGGATGCGAGGCATGCCGGTCAGGTCGGTCTCAAGCGTAATGGATCAGCGGCCGAAGATAACCGGGGCGCCGCAGAGGCCTCAGGCGACCGACCAGCTGGGAGGCAATCCGCGCGCTATCTCAATGGCACCGAAGGCGCCACTCTTCCGCGCACCTGCCGCCTTGGCCCATGGTGTCATGCGTGCCAGACCGTCCGCCAAGGTGGTCTCTTCCTGCGGACCGAAGACACGTTGCACTTTGCTGTGGTCGCTGAAGGCAAAGGCCACTTCGTTCCTGGCTTCGAGATGGTGCACCTCCCCTTTCATGCCCATCGCGCCCATCACCGCATCGGCCAACTGGTTCACTGTGTAGGGTGTATCTGCGCCGATGTTGAAGACCTCTCCGAAAGCCGCTGGGGTCTCGGCGGCCCGGGCGATGATCGGTGCGATGTCGGCCACATAGGTGAACGCGCGCTGCTGGGTGCCATCACCGAAGATGGTGAGCGCCTTGCCTTGCATGAGCTGGTTCATGAAGATGCCCACCACGTTCCGATATCGATCGCCAAGGTTCTGGTATTCACCGTAGACGTTGTGCGGCCTGAAGACCACGAAATCCAACCCGAACATGTGGCGGGCTGCATATAGGTCCATCTCCACTGCAAGTTTGGCGACACCGTAGGGGTCCTCCGGAACAGGATGCATGTCCTCGCGCATCGGTGGTCGCAGCGCCCCGTACACAGCGATCGATGACGTGAATACGAAGCACTTCACATCGTGCCGAACGGACGCATTGATGAGGTTGATGCTGCCGATGAGGTTGTTGGTGTAGTTGAACCGCCTGATGAAGTGGCTCAGTCCTTCGGCGGCGTATGCGGCCAGGTGGTACACGTAGGTGAAACCATGTTCGTCGAACAGCCGGTCCACGAGTTCATGATCCGTGATGGAACCATGAACGAATGTCGCCCGGGCATCCACCTGGTCCTGGAATCCACCGCTGAGGTCGTCAAGTACCACCACCGCGTGCCCCCTGTCAAGCAATTCCCGCGTCACGTGGGCACCCATGAATCCCGCCCCTCCCGTTACCAATGATGTCGCCATTGCCGTTCGTTTTTCCTCTTTCCGGTCGATCCGGTGCGAAGATGCGAAGTGTAGACGTTCGCGCCGGTAAGAAGCTGCCCGCAGGAGGGCTTCTATCTTTCGCTCCCGTAAATGAGCACCGCGCGCCTCTTTCCCCGCTGGGGCATCCTGGTCATCGATCTGGTGCTTTGCCTGGCGGCACTTGCCGCTGCCTATCTGCTCCGGTTCAACTTCCAGGTCCCTCCGTATGAGCTGGACCTGCTCTGGCCGGTCCTTCCGGTCTTTCTGGGGGTCAGAGCGGCCTCCTTCCTGATCGCGGGTATCCAGCGTGTCATGGTGCGGCACACCAATACGGAGGATGCCCGCTTGATCTTCCTCACGGTGCTGGCCGGGTCCATCGCGTTCATGGTGGTGGGCGGCTTCCGTTACTACCTGCTGGACGGGCAGTACATGCTCCCACGCGCTGTCATCGTGATCGATTTCATGGCCACGGCGATCCTGATGATCGGTGCGCGCATCCTCTTCAAGCTGCTTCACCTGCGTTCCCGTGGCCAGGGCAAGGATGAACAGCGTGTGGTGATCCATGGTGCCGGTGAGGCCGGATTGATCACCAAAAGGACACTGGAGCGCTCCGGTAACGTGAAGTACAATGTGGTGGCTTTCCTGGACGATGATGTGCGCAAGGCTGGGAAAAGCCTTGAAGGTGCGCCGATCATCGCAGCGGAGCGCGCGGCGGAAGTCCTTGCGGACCGGCATGTGGATCAGGTGATCATCGCAATGGCGGCACCCGACCCGGAGAATCGGCGCCGCATGGTCGATACGGCGATCGCAGCCGGTGTGCGGGTGCTCACGATACCTCCTGTGAACGATTGGATCAATGGCCAGTTGAGCGCCGGACAGATCCAGGAGGTGCGGATCGAAGACCTCCTTGGCCGTGCGGTGATCCACTTGGACGAGGCTACCGTGCGCGACCTGTTCAAAGGAAAACGAGTGCTGGTGACCGGTGGTGCCGGTAGCATCGGGAGTGAACTCGTGCGCCAGCTTGTCGAGTTGGAGGTCGAGGAACTGACGATGGTGGACATCGCGGAGTCCGGGTTGTACGACGTCCAGATGGAATTGCAGCGTGCTCCGTTCGGTGCCGACATGCACACGGTGCTGGGGGATGTCCGCGACAAGGACCGCATGGCCCGGATCTTCCTGGCGCACAGGCCCCAGGTCGTCTTCCACGCCGCCGCGTACAAACATGTTCCCTTGATGGAGGGCCAGCCATCGGAGGCCGTGCACACGAACATCATCGGCACGCGGAACATGGCCGAGCTGGCCGTTGCCCACGGCGTGGAACAGTTCGTGCTGATCAGTACGGACAAGGCCGTGAACCCCACCAGCGTAATGGGTGCATCCAAGCGCATCGCGGAGATGGTGGTGGGCGCGCTGGCACATACCGGTCGCGGTACGCGGTTCATCACCACGCGCTTCGGCAATGTGTTGGGGAGCAGTGGCTCCGTGATCCCGCTATTTCGGAAGCAGATCGCGCTCGGCGGTCCTGTCACCGTGACCGATCCGGAGGTGACGCGTTTCTTCATGACCATCCCCGAGGCCTGTAGACTGGTGTTGGAGGCCGCTGCCCTGGGCAAGGGTGATGAGATCTACGTTTTCGACATGGGCAGCCCGATGCGGATCGCCGATCTCGCGGAAAAAATGATCCGGCTCAGCGGCCTGGAACCCGGGCGCGACATCGCCATCGCCTATACCGGGCTCCGGCCTGGTGAGAAGTTGTACGAAGAGCTGCTGGCCACCGCGGAGAATACACTCCCCACACATCATCCGCGCATCCTCATCGGCAAGGTGCGCACCATGGAACCGGACAAGGTGCTGGGCGAGGTCGATGAACTTGCCCGGCAACTGGCCAGCGGGAACGACCAGCTCGTGGTGGCCGCGATGAAGCGGTTGGTGCCGGAGTACGTGAGCCATAATTCGGTGTTCAGTAATTTGGACGCCCCCGCCGGGAACGGTTGACCGGGAAGGCACGAAAGGCGGGTACCCAGCATGACACGCGACAAGAACCTGGAGATCGCACGCCTGCAACAGGAGGTCGGTGCTTACATCGGCATGGGGCCGGACAGCCTCGTGTTCAACTATGAGGAGACGCCGGACAAGCGCATGAAGCTGTTCCTGATCACCCTCAATGCCACGCACAACCAGAGCTTCCTGTTCCAGGCCACCGAAGGCGGTGACAAGCTTGATGCGCTGCGCCAGATGCTGGACTATGTGCGCACGTACAAGGATCGCACAAGCAGCTATACCATCCAGTGGAGCGCGCGAGGCGAGAACGCCCTGCAGACCTCATACTTCCGGGCGAAGAACATCATGGAAGCGCTGGACAAGCTCTTCTTCGATCGCGATCCGAACAGCATCACGGTGTTCAGTGTGATGTTGAACCCCATTTCCTGATCGGAGCATGTCCCGTCGGCTCTCCGTCCCTGTGCAAGTGCGGTTCGCGGATGTGGATATGGCCCGCCATGTGCACAATGCCGTGTATCTGCATTGGTTCGAAACAGGGCGCATGGCGCTGCTGCGCGAGGTGACACCGCCGGTGAACGATTGGCGGACGGAAGGGCTGATCCTGGCCCGCAATGAGGTGGACCATCGGAGGCCGGTGCACCTTACCGATGATGTATCCGTTGAGGTGTGGTGCGGAGCGATCGGGAACAAAAGCTTCGACCTGCACTACGTGGTGCGTCGGCTGAAGGATGGTGCCCACGAAGTGTGTGCAGAGGGCCGGAGCGTCATGGTATGTTTCAACTATGTGACCGATCAGGCGATACCCATACCGGGTGCATGGCGAATGGCGCTCGAACGATTCGTGGAGGAATGAGACAGCTGTTGCGGATCTGCCTGTTATCGCTCATCACCGCATGTTCTCCCCAGGACATGCAGAGCATCCTCAGCGGGATACCGACCGCGGAAGTGCTGAGCAATGAGGATGTCGTGGCCGGGCTGAAACAAGCCTTGCAGGTGGGCACTGAACGCACCGTGGCCCATACCGGTGCCGCTGGAGGGTTCTGGAACGATGCGCGCATCCGTATCCCCTTTCCGCAGGAAGCCATCAAGGTGAAGAACACCCTCCTGGACCTGGGGATGACCGGACCGATCGAGGATTTCGAGCGCACCTTGAATGACGCCGCTTCCAAGGCATCCAAGGAAGCCGTACCCGTTTTCGTGGATGCCATCACGAGCATGACCATCCAGGACGGCTTCCAACTCCTGCGCGGTGGGGACCACGCAGCGACCGACTTCCTCCGGAACAAGACCAGCGATGCGCTTCGCGCCAGGTTCCTGCCGGTGGTCGAGGATGCCACCAAGGCCGTCGCCCTCACCAGCTATTGGACACCCGTGGTCAACACATACAATACCACCACCCTGCTCACCGGCGGAGCCACCGTGGACCCGGACCTGAACGCCTACGTGACCACAAAGGCCTTGGATGGCCTGTTCCTGCTTCTTAGCAAGGAAGAGGAGAAGATCCGTGAGGATCCATTGGCCCGCACCACCGACCTGCTGCGCAAGGTGTTCGCACAGCAATAGGGCGCTTGCCACAGGCCCCGTACTTTCGCAGGCGCGTGCCTGCCCGACCATTGGCAGCATTCCCTTCCACCATGCGCCCCATCGTCCTTACCGAGCCCGGTGTCCACCTGGAACCAAGTGAGCTGATCATCAACCCGGATGGCTCCATATACCATCTCGCACTGCGTCCGGACCAACTCGGCGACCTCGTCTTCGTGGTGGGCGATCAAGGCCGCGTGGAACGCATCAGCAAGCACTTCGAGAAGATCGAACACCGCGTTCAGAACCGTGAGTTCGTGGCGCACACCGGTGTGTTCCGCGGCACGCACGTCACCGCGTTGAGCACGGGCATCGGCACGGACAACATCGACATCGTACTCGGTGAGTTGGATGCCCTGGCCAACATCGATCTGAAGGAGCGCACCCCGAAGAGAACGCACCGTGCCCTGCGCATCATCCGGCTGGGCACATGTGGGGCTTTGCAGGAGGACATTCCCGTGGACACACGCGTTGTAAGCGCTTATGGCGTGGGCATGGACAATGTGCTGCACTACTACGCCTATGAGAACACCGATAGCGAGACCCGCCTGCTGAACCAATTGATCGCACACACCGAATGGCCGGAGAACCTGCCACTCCCCTACGTGGCCAAGGCGGACGAGCGCTTGGTGGAAGTGCTGGGTCATGACAATGTGGTCGGCATCACGCTGACCTCCGGAGGCTTCTACGGTCCACAGGGCCGACAACTGCGTGCGGTGCCTGCTGTGGGGGGACTCAATGAAATGCTTGGCACGTTCTCCTTCGAAGGCCTGCGCGCCAGCAATTTCGAGATGGAGACAAGCGCACTGTACGGCCTTGGTGGGCTGCTCGGTCACAGGGTCTGCACGATGTGCACGGTGGTGGCGAACCGGCTTCGGAAGGAATACAGCAAGGACCACCATGCCGCCATCGATCGCATGATCGGTGAAGCACTGGAACGAGCCACGGCCTAGCTGGCTTGCTCAAGTACGAGGGCCGAGCTCTGTCCGTACGGCTGTTGCACCACTGATCGCCCATCCCCATTCGGTAAGTTTGCCGCCCGTGGGTCCTTTACCCACAACGCATGGGCCAGCACCGCATCGTGATCGAACCCGGTACCGCCGACAGGCATTACTGGCGTGATCTGTGGAAATACCGCGGATTGTTCGCCTTTCTGGCCTGGCGGGACATCCTGGTACGGTACAAGCAAACCGCCATCGGCGTGCTCTGGAGCGTGTTGCGCCCGCTGCTCACCCTCGGGGTGATGGCCTTCCTCGGCTGGCTGTTCGAGAGTCAGGTGCCCGGAGACGTGCCGCGGTTGTTGCTGGTCGGTGCGGCAACCCTCCCGTGGACCTTCTTCAGCACGGCGTTCAGTGAAGCGGCCAACAGCCTTATCGCCAACCGAAACCTGCTGACCAAGGTCTATTTCCCGCGCCTCATCGTGCCGGCCAGCACGGTGATCGTTTGTCTCATCGACTTTCTCATCTCCTTCGTCATCCTGGTGGTCCTGATGTTCGCCTACCGCTTCATGCCGGATGTGAGGATCCTGCTGCTGCCCTTCTTCCTGTTGCTCGCCCTCGTGACCGCATTGGGCAGTGGGGTGCTGATCGCTGCACTGAACGTGAAGTACCGCGACTTCCGGTACATCATTCCGTTCATCGTGCAGTTCGGGCTGTACGTGAGTCCCGTCGCATTCAGCAGTGCGGACATCCATGCCAATGCGCGCATCCCGGAGTTCCTGAAGCTCCTGTACGCCATGAACCCCATGGTGGGCGTGATCGACGGTTTCCGTTGGTGCCTGCTGGGCGGTGCCACCACCATCCACCTGCCCGGGTTCCTGCTCTCGATCGGTGTAAGCCTTTTGTTGCTCGTAGTGGGCATCGGCCACTTCCGTCGCACGGAACGCGGATTCGCGGACATCATCTGACCATGGCCGCACCGATCATCACCGTTGAGGGGCTCAGCAAACAATTCCTGCTGAAGCACCAGCAGGCGGAGCGCTACACGGCATTACGCGATGTGATCGCCAACAAGGCGAAGGGGCTCTTCCGCAAGTCCGCACCCGGTGCGACACGCGAAGAGTTCATGGCATTGAACGAGATCTCCTTCACCGTGGAACAAGGAGATCGGCTGGGGATCATCGGTCGCAACGGTGCGGGCAAGAGCACCCTGCTGAAGGTATTGAGCCGGATCGTGGAACCCACCAAGGGACGCATCACCATCGACGGGCGCGTCGCCAGTTTGCTGGAAGTGGGAACCGGATTCCACCCGGAACTCACAGGGCGGGAGAACATCTACCTCAACGGAGCCATTCTGGGCATGACGCGCGCCGAGATCTCTTCGAAGTTCGATGAGATCGTGGCCTTCAGCGAGGTGGAGAACTTCCTGGATACGCCGGTGAAACGCTACAGCAGCGGCATGTACATGCGGCTCGCATTCGCAGTGGCCGCACACCTGGAGTCGGAGATCATGATCGTGGATGAAGTGCTCGCCGTGGGTGACGCGGCCTTCCAACGGAAGTGCCTGGGCAAGATGGAGAGCGTGGCCGGTGAGGGACGCACCGTGCTTTTCGTGAGCCACCAGATGGATGCCGTGCAACGCCTGTGCAACAAAGGCCTGCTCCTGGACCACGGCCACGTGATCACCGCAGGGCCGATGCGCGATGTGGTTGAGCACTACCTGCAATTGAACACTGAGAGCGCCTCGGAATTCCACTTCGACCTGCCCCCGCATTTCGAACCGCGCGGTGCCGTGGCCACTTCATTGCGGGTGGAGGACAAGGCCGGCAAGCCCACCAACGAGCTTGCCCTTGGCGCACCATGGCAGGTGCGTGTCAGATTCCAGGTGGACAGGCCCTTGGAGAATTTCGTGATCGCCATTGGAGTTGTCACCATGCTGGACTACCCCATTCGCACTACATGGAGCGCACCCAGAACGATAGCACCAGGCAGGTATGAGGCCGTGTTCATCAGCGATGGCATCGTGCTTACCGAGGGGCAATACAAACTGGCGGTGGGCATTGATGTGGACCGGCGCAACATCCACCACATCCCCGGTGCCGGGGTGCTTACCGTGAGCGATGTGGCATCAAGTGAGAAGGACGAGCGCATCGTGAGCACCGGCGCAGGTGTCATCGTGAACCAGATGGAGGTGCGGATCGAGGCCGTGGGGTGACCTATCACCAGGGCTTCGGCCCTGCCCTGATAAGCGATAGTTTCGCAGGCAGGCCGCCCAGCGGCACACCACCATGAAGAAACTACACCTGGGTTGCGGTCAGCGGTACTTCGATGGGTATTTGAACATCGATTTTCCACTTTCGGAGCACACCGTGCAGGAAGACAGTGTCGCTGATGAGTTCCACGACCTGCTCGCCCTGTCCTACCCCCAGGGCAGCATCGCCGAGGTGCGCTTGCATCACGTGTTCGAGCACTTCACCCGGGTCCAGGCGAGTGCGCTGCTCGCATCTTGGAATGCGTGGCTGCAACCGGGTGGCATCGTACACATCGAAGTACCCGATCTGGGACGGACCGCCAAGGCCGTGTTGAGCGCATTCACCGGACACAAGGCGAAGCAAGTGGGCCTGCGCCACATCTTCGGTTCGCAGGAGGCACATTGGGCCGTGCATTATGATGGCTATACCAAAGCCTCGTTGCATGCCTTACTGAAATCATTCGGTTTCACACCGGACCGCACCGTGCAGGAGCGGTACAAAGCGACCTATAACCTCACGGTGATCGCACACAAGGCTTCCGATCTTACAGAACAACAGGCCCTGGATGCCGCGCAGGCCCACTTGAGCGAATACATGGTCGATGAAAGTCCAAGTGAGCAGCGGCTGCTTTCGACCTGGATGAACGATTTCAAGGCACAGCTGGCGAAGACCCGAGGGGGATCATGATGGACCTGGTGAGTGTCATCATCCCGACCTTCGACCGGAAGGAGGCCCTGTTGCGCGCGGTGCGCAGTTGCCTGGAGCAAAGTCATGCCGTGCACGAAGTGCTGGTCTGTGATGACGGCTCTACGGACGGGTCACGGGAAGCGATCCTTGCGCTGGACATTGCCCAAGTGAAATGGATCGGTGGTGAACGCGCCGGTCGACCAGCCGTCCCGCGGAACCGCGGCATCAACGCTGCAACAGGCCATTGGCTCGCATTCCTCGACAGTGATGACGCCTGGGTCCCTGAGAAGCTGGCCACCCAGCTGAAACTGATGGAGCGCTCGCGCTGCAGGGCCTCGTGCTCGAACGCGGAACGCATCATGCCAGACCAACGCTCCAGTGGGCCTTACTTCACGGAAAAGGCCGATCGTTTCGGTCTGCGTGACCTGCTGTACGTGAACCGTGTGATCTGTAGTTCGGCGGTGGTGGAACGCGAGGTGATGCTCGAGACAGGTGGCTTTCCTGAGGCTCCGGAAATGCGTGCCATCGAAGACCATGCTGCGTGGCTCCGCGTGACCGCCCACACCGAACTCTGTTACTCGCCGGAGCCGCTGGTACGCTACACCGATGACGCGAAGAACAGCATCCGGAAGGAGGACGTGCCGGTGAGCGCGCAACGTGAGCGGGTGTTGAACGATCTGCTTTCCTGGGGCGGGTCCACCGCGTTCTCCATGGCCCAACGAAGTGCCATCGCCCGGGCCTTGAAACATGCCCGGGAGGGCACCACTCCTTCACGCATGGAAAGGCTGTTCCGCTGGTAGCATGGCATTGGTGATCACTCGGCTCATGGGTGGACTGGGGAACCAGATGTTCCAATACGCCGCAGGGTATGCCCTGTCCAGGCGTTGGAACGTACCGCTCTTCGTCGACCCGGGTTTCCTCGATGCACGACCTCCGGGCATGAACTGGACCCCGCGGGAACTCGAACTGGATGTCCTGAAGGCACCGCTTTCCTTCCCTACGGACCAACAGGTAAGGTCGTATCGGCGGGAGCTGGATGTGCGCGCGGTTCGCGTGGCCCACCGCTATTTTCCGCGTGTGTTCCGCTCACGATGCTTCGTGGAACGTGGTCCGGGCTTCGATCCTGCGTTCCTGCGCATCAAGCCACCGATCTACCTGGAGGGTTTCTGGCAGAATGAGGCCTACTTCCGCGGAGTCGCGAACGAATTGCGCGCGTGCTTTGAACCGAAGGGCTCGCCGACCGCCTCGGTGCGCCGAACGCTGGAGGATATTCGAACATTGCGTTCGGCAAGTGTGCACGTCCGTCGCGGTGATTATGTCTCGAATGCCGAAGCCAGTGCCTTCCACGGGACATGCTCTCCCGCATATTACCAGGATGCATCGCGATGGCTAGTGCGGGAGCATGGGGTCGAACATTTCCATGTATTCTCGGATGATCCTGATTGGGCCCGCAAGAACCTCTCCCTCGGCCGACCAACGACCTTCGTGGACCCCGGAATTGGCAAGGATGCGCATTGGGACATGTACTTGATGGCACATTGCACACACCACATCATCGCGAACAGCAGTTTCAGTTGGTGGGGTGCCTGGCTGGATCCGCACCCGGACAAAGTGGTGGTGGCGCCGAACATATGGTATCAGGGCAACGCCACACCCTCCTCTCATTTCATCCCATCCTCATGGACCGCCCGTTGAGGATCGCGCATTGTGTGGAGAGCTACGCGCCAGCATTGGGTGGGATGCCGGAAGTGGTGAAGCAGTTGAGTGAGCGCATGGTGAGACTTGGCCATTCCGTGACCGTTTACACTTCATCACATCCGGATCGCAGCTCGAGTGATCTGAACGGGGTGCACGTGCGTGAATTCGACATCTCCGGCAACGCCGTTTCCGGGATGCACGGGGATCAGCACGCGTATCGCGAAGCCCTGCGACAGGGCGACCATGATGTGGTCGTACTGTTCGCTGCACAACAATGGGCCACGGATTCCGTCCTGGATCACCTGGCTTCGATCCCCGGCCGCAAGGTCTTCGTGCCTACGGGATTCTCCGCGTTGCACGCACCGCGCTGGGCGGACTATTTCAGGCGCATGCCGGGCTGGCTTGCGGCCATGGACCTCAACATCTTCTTGTCCGAGAACTACCAGGATGTCGCCTTCGCGAAGGAGCATGGGATCACCAGGAACATGTTGATCCCGAATGGTGCCGCCGCGGATGAATTCGAGGGTCCACCCCTGTTCGATGTGCGCAGGGAACAGGGCATCGCGTTGGACCGGGCGTTGGTGCTCCATATCGGAACGTACACCGGCATCAAGGGCCATCGGGAGGCCATCGAACTCTTCATTCGCGCGGAAACCGGCGATGCCGTGCTGATGTTCGTCGGCAACAACAACACGTATCTGCGCAAGGTGTATCGCCGACACTATTCGTACTACTTCCTGCGCTGGAGGGCCAGGCTCAAGCGGAAGCGGATCCTCTTTTTGGAATTGGATCGGGCCCGCACTGTAAGTGCACTGAAGCAGGCCGATCTGTTCCTCTTCCCCAGCAATGTGGAGTGCTCGCCGATCGTGCTGTTCGAGGCCTGCGCCGCGGGTGTGCCGTTCCTGAGCTCCGGCGCCGGCAATTCCGCTGAGATCGCCGAGTGGACCCAGGGTGGATGGATCATTCCTGGCAGGCGGGATGATGACCATCGTGAACGACCGGATATCGCTGCGGGTGCAAGGCGACTCGAAGCCCTGCTCGCGGATCCTGACGAGCGTCGGGAAGCTGGCAGGAAGGGTCGGGCGGCCTGGCGTGAGCGGTTCACGTGGGAGCACATCACCAAAAGGTATCTGCACGCCTACCTCTCCTTGTTGAATAGCGACGAATGAGCGATGCCGGCCACATCGCACCACAGGTCACTGTGCTCATGCCGGTGTACAACGCGGCACGTTTCCTCCGCGAAGCGATCGATAGTGTCCTTGCACAGTCCTTCAAGGACTTCGAACTGCTCGTGGTCGACGATGGTAGCATTGATGATAGCGTTGCGATCGTGAACACATATTCCGATCCGCGGATAAGGCTGGTGGAACTCGGACGAAATCGCGGTCTGGTCGCGGCCTTGAACACCGGACTGGACGCGGCCGAAGGTGAGTTCATCGCCCGAATGGATGCGGATGATGTGATGCACCCGGATAGGCTTGCGATCCAGATGGCTTACCTCAGCGAACACCCGGATATCGACGTGGTCGCGGCATTCGTGGAGCATATCAACACCCGGGGTGAAGTGATGGGTGCATGGTCCACCGACCGCGCAACGATCACCGAAGCGCAGATCAGGGCCATGATGCCACGCACCAATTGCATTGCGCATCCTACCGTGCTGATGCGGACAACGGTGGTCAGGCGCTACAGGTATCAAGGTGGTATTGAGGATTGGGACCTATGGCTCCGCATGCTTTCCAGAGGTCATCGTTTCGGGAAGATCCCACGACCATTGGTCCGCTATCGTATCCATCCGACCAGCATCATGGGCGATCTGAAGGCCCAGGTGCCCTTGGAAATGCGATTGATCCGAAGCCGCAGGGAGTTCCTGCTGCATGAATGGGGGCACTTCCGATTCAGCGCGCTTCACATCGCTGTGCTGAAAGCCCAAGCACGCACCCGTGCACGGTGGATCAGGGATCGATGGGTGATCCCTTTCCTGCGCGGTATCAAACGCCTCGTGACCTATTCCCCAGTTGCATTATTGCGTGAGCAGCGCATGCTGAAAAAAGCCCTTGCGGCGTGGCGGGGCCGTCATGTTTTCACATTTTCCTACCTCAGTACAGGTGGTGCGGAGAGCGTCCATGCTGACATCATGGACACGGTGGCCGATCAGCATCCCTTGATACTCGTTACAGGTTTTTCCCGTGACAATGGGAACGCGGAACGTTTCGCTGGATCAGGTCGGTTGGTCGAGATCCCGAGGCTTCTTCACCACCCGTTCACTGCCGCCGCTGCGCGAGCGCGGATCGTGCGTGCGATCAATGGGAAGGAGAACCCGGTTCTGTTCGGCTCGAACACGGACCATTTCTTTGCGTGGCTGCCATTCCTGAGACCGGGCACCAGGGCGATCCAGTTGATCCATGCATTCCTGTACCAGCCGAATGGCAACCGCAAACACAAGGCGTGGTCGGCGCTCTTCCCCCTCGTTGAGCGCTATGTGTTCGTTGCCCGGCAGGCGATGACCGAGTTCAACACATTTCTGCGAGCGAACAACCTTGATCCAACCTCGAAGACCGTGTTCATCCCGAATGCGGTCCATCGATCCGGATCGGTCCGGAAGCATGATCGAATGGGTCTGGTGTTCGTGGGTAGGGATTCCGGGGAGAAGCGGCTCCATCTCTTTCTGGACCTGTGCGCACAGCTGGATAGGCTCGCCCCCGGAAGGCTCCGGTACACGGTGGTCGGAACGGGGCCGGTACCGGGTCATCCTTTCGTGACTTTCCGCGGTCATGTCACGGATCAGACGACACTTGCGGAGATCTACGCGGAGCACGATGCCCTTGTGCTTACATCGGAAAGAGAAGGCTTCCCAATGGTGATCATGGAAGCCATGGCCCAAGGGTTGGTCATCATCAGTACGCCGGTCGGTGATGTGCCACAGCGAACGTCCACAGACTTCGCAGTGATCACCTCCTCCATCGAGCCGGTCTTGATGACTGCGGAGATGTTCCAAGCGGTCAACGACCTCGATGCGGACCGGCAGCGGTTGCAAAGAATGAAGGAAGCCGCGTTGGTGCACGCGCGCAGGGAGTTCGACCTGAACGCCTTCAGAGAACGTTACCGTTCCCTACTGATGAGCCCGGCCTCATCGACATAGCCCATCAGGGTGTGCACGAAGGCCTCCCAGGTAAGTGTTCCTGCATATCGCTCGCGTGCTGACCTCCGCATGGCCTGCCATCGCTCCGGGTCGCGTACCAGTTCCATGATCCGGTCCGCATACGCACCGCCGTTCGCTTCGAGGTCGAACAGGAAGCCTGTTCTGCCGTCCTGCACGATCGTGGGGATGCCGCCTGTGCGTGAGGCGAGAACGGGGAGGCCATAGGCGGCCGCTTCACAGAAGACCAGTCCGTACGCTTCGAAGCGGGTCGGCAGGATCAAGAGGTCCGCTGTACGCAGGTGCTCCATCAACCGCGCCATGTCCGCTGGGTCGTTCTTGTTCAGAAAACCCTCACGCACCAGATCGGGGTCGTCCAATTCCTCCGGTGGATCGACTCCACAGACCACGAGTTTCGCGGCCTGCCCACGGCGCTTCACCTCTTGCAGCGCTTCATAGGCGATCGGGCCACCCTTGTCCTCCCACTTCACGGCGAGCATCAACAGCTTCAATTCCGCCGGCGGGAACACACGCTCGGTGGGTGGTGCTGGAGCCTCCGTGAGGTTGGCGCCGAACGGAACGACCTTCACCTTGTTCTTCACCGATGCGTTCGAGGCGACCGCAGCATCCGCAGCCCATTGTGAGCTGTAGATCACCAGATCCGCATTCTCCAAAGTGCATTGTTCCACGGCCAGGCTCTCCTTGCGCGACCGCTCCGTGAGGTCCGTGAGGATACGGTGATAATCCAGGGCTCCGGCGGTGCACCGGTCGTTGACGTACACAATGGGCACCTGCGTATCCAACAATGCCATGGTGCACAATCCGGCCGGTGCCACGATCAGGTCCATGCCCGCCACCCGCCTGCGCAGGGTCCTCCTGTACGCCCGTGCCATGATGAAAGAATCCCGGTAGTTCCATCGCTTGCCGAAAAGGCGCCATCGGACCTGGTTCACGACCTGGCAGAAGAACAGCACCGGTCGTGGTCGTAGCGGACCTATCGGTATGACCTCGGTGACCTGCCGGCGCAATGCCTCGAACAGGAAATTGTTGATGCCGGACCAGGTCCTGCGGTCCAACGGGTCATCCACGGTCACATACCCGATCGTCAATTCGCGCTTCATCGGTGCGGGGCGAATGTACCCGGCTTTTCACAAGGTATTGTTCACCGATGCTTCAAGCCTTCCATCAACATCGGCATTGTGGAAACATCCTCGACCCGCCTCGGGACTTTCGGCCTGTGCCCGGATACTTTCGCCGCGACAGGTACGGAACTCCCACCGGAAATCCATGAGCGAGAACGAACTGCGCGCGTTGATCACCCTGATCGATGATCCCGACGAGGGGGTCTACCTGGAAGTGCGCAACCGGATCGTGTCCTTGGGTGAACACGTTGTCCCTGAGTTGGAGAAGGCCTGGGAGTTCGATGACCTTGGCGATCTCTTCCGCGATCGGATCGAGGACATTCTGCACACCATTCATCTTGCCGGTGTCACCGACCGCCTCAGAGCATGGCATGCCGCAGGTGCGGATGACCTGCTGGAAGGCGCGTTGATCATCTGCCGATACAGATACCCGGACATGGACGAGCACAAGGTGAAGGCCCGTCTTGCGTCCATTCGCCAGGACATCTGGCTGGAGCTGAACGACCACCTTACCGCTTTCGAGAAGATCAGGGTGTTCAATCACATCTTCTTCCAGATCCACGGTTTCAAGGGGAACAAGCGGAATTACCACGCACCGCAGAATTCCTACATCAACGAAGTGCTGGACAGTCGCAAAGGCAATCCGTTGTCACTGGCCATCATCTACCAGGTACTTGCAGAGGACCTCGGATTACCGTTGCGCGGCGTGAACCTGCCGAACCACTTCGTACTGGCCTATCTCGATGAGGAGAGCATGGGCGGAGCGGATAGCGGACAGGAAGGTGAAGAGAGTATCCTGTTCTACGTCAATGCCTTCAGCCAGGGTGACATCCTGGGGCGCAACGAGATCAACGAGTTCCTCGAGAAACTCAAGATCGAACCGCGACCGGCGTTCTTCCAGCCGTGCACCAATCTGGACATCGTGCGTCGCCAGATGAACAACCTGGCGAACAGCTACCAGAAACTGGGCGACACGGAAAGGGCCGAGGACCTGCTGCGGCTCAGGGACCTGTTGGGCCCCGCGGAGCCAATGGACCGGCCGACCGATTAAAGCAACCTGCGGATGGTGCGCAGGACGATGCGGAGGTCCAGGGCGAGGCTTTGCTGCTTCACATATTGAAGGTCCAGGGCGAGCTTGGCGGGCATCACTTCCTCGATGTAAGTGCGTTCCGGATCCGCACTGCGGCCAAGGATCTCGTTCTCGTTGATGTAGGCGATGCTCGCCAGGCTGCTCAACCCGGGACGCACGCTCAGGACGTGCCGTTGCTCCGGCGAGTAGAGCGCCACGTACCTGGGCACTTCAGGCCGTGGGCCGACCACGCTCATGTCGCCTTTCAGGATGTTCAGGAGTTGCGGCAGCTCATCCGATTTGGTGCGACGCAGGATCCGACCAACACCCGTGATCCGTGGATCACGCCCCCCGATCGTGAGCTGCCCCTGCCCTTCACTGTCCGGGCGCATGGTGCGGAACTTGATCAGGCCGAAGGGTTTGCCGTGGCGCCCGATCCGCACCTGCGTAAAAAAGGCACCACCTGGGGAGCTGACGAACACCGCGATACCGAGCACCAACAACAGCGGTAGCAGCACGAGCAGCGCAGTAGCTGATGTGACGATGTCGAAGATCCGCTTCATGGCTCAACCGCCCAGGCCCTGCTGCACTGCGGCCAGTACGGATGCGATCACCATATCCACCTGGCCATCCGTCAGGTCATGGAACACCGGGAGGCTGATCTCGCGGCTGTATTGCAGGTACGCGTTCGGATGATCCTCCATGCGGTAGCCTTGCTCCTTGTAATAGCTCAGGAGCGGCAACGGAAGGAAATGGACGTTCACGCTGACGTCCTGCGCCGCGATGGCCTCGATGATGGCATCGCGTTGTTGCTCCGTGGCACCATTCACACGAAGCATGTACAGATGATGACTGCTCTCGCGTTCATCATCCGCCAAGAGCGGCACGGTGAACCGTCGATCACCACCGAACGCCGCGGTGTAGCGCTGGCAGATCGCCTTGCGCCGGGGAAGTGTTTCACTCTCATACCGATCCAATTCCACCAATCCGATGGCGGCCTGCAGATCGGTCATGTTGCACTTGTAGCCGGGGAAGGTCACATCATATCGCCATGCACCAGGCCGGGTCTTGGCCAGGGCATCCTTGCTCTGACCATGCAGGCTCATGGTATTGAACCAGGCATACAGTTCATCATGATCGAACGGTTCGGGGAGGTCGAAGGCCAGTGCCCCACCCTCGGCGGTGGTCAGGTTCTTCACCGCGTGGAAACTGAATCCGGTGATGTCCGCCTGCGATCCGACCGGCTTCCCACTTATCCTGGCGCCGAAGGAATGCGCCGCATCGCTAAGGACAAGCACCCTCCCCAACCGCATCTGCGGATTGCTTCCCGCCACGCGAAGGTTCACGGCAGGCGTGAACAATGCGCACGACTCGTTCACGATCCGCATGATCTGTTCCATATGTGCCGGAAGCCCTCCGATATCCACCGGGATCACGCACTTCGTTCGTGGTGAGATCGCCTTGCGAAACGCGTCAAGGTCCATCGTGAAGTCGTCCAGAACATCGACCAGCACCGGCTTCGCACCCACGTGCATCACGATGTTGGCCGTCGCACAATACGTATATGCAGGAAGGATCACCTCATCCCCCGGACCGACACCGAACCACCGCAGCGCCAGTTCGCATGCATTCGTCCAACTGTTCAAGGCGATCACCTTCGGTACCTGGCAATAGGCCGCCAGGCGCTTCTCGAACTCCTTGGTGCGGGGGCCCGTCGTGATCCAGCCACTGCGCAAGGCCTCCTCCACCGCTTTCACGGTCCTGTCATCGACACGGGGTGGGGAGAAAGGGATCATGTTCGCTGGTCCGGGGTATTCATTGGTGCCGACAAAGATCGTCCTTGACCGGTCGCGAGCAAGAACGCGAAGAAGGTGAAGAACATCGTGCCGGCCTGTACCTCCAGCATGCTTTCCACTGTCCAATTGATCGCGTTGAGCGCAAAAAAGAGCACCACTATGGTCCGCTTCGACCGGTATCCATCGATCATCGGTATGAGCAACATCACCACCATGAGCAACAGTCCCAATGGCCCAAGCGCTGCCCATAGTTGGAGGTACTGGCTGTGTGCATTGATGCGCCGTTCCACCAGATGGGTGTATCCCCTTTCCCCGTAAGCCGCCATCAATTCATCCTTCACATCCCCGGTGCCGGCACCCAGCACCGGTGCCGCAATGACGACGTCCCACGCGCCCACCCATGCCAGCTTGCGCACTTCGGAACTGGTGGTCGCATCCGCATGTCGATCAGGTTCAACTGCAGCATGCCATGCCTCAACGATCCGTTCCCGCGCACCGCTACTCGTGATCAATAGACCAGTCGCTCCGATAGCGGATGCGACGAGCAGGGCTGACACCGCCCGGCGTATCCTGCGGTCGCCCCGTTCCGCCCACAGCGCGATGAATAGTACGACCGGCAGGAGCGCCCAACCCATCTTGCTGCCGCACAACACCACTCCGATGCACAGGATGCCCCCTTGCACGATCAGCCCGGTCATGCCACCCTTTCCTTCCAGGAAGAGCAACGCCAGTGCAAAACACAGGTACAGCGCGAAGTAGCTGGGATGGATCAGCACGGACCAGCGCTCACCATACATCTGCTGGGTCGCGTCGAACTCCGCGTAGGTGAGGAAGCGCCAGAGCAGTAGGGCGCAGCAGATGCACACCGCTATGATGTTGCCCGCGATGAAAATGCGGAACAAAGCTCTCCAATCAGCACTGGCGCCCGGTAGGATGAACCATACCGCCGGAAGCAGCAGCAGGGGCGCCTTGATCTGCAGGTCGAATGCGGCGTAGGCGAAGTTCGATGACCACGCCAGACCTGCGACATGAAGGGCATAGAGTGCCAGGGCGTAGGGCATGGCGGTACCCCATGCATTCGTGCATTCACCGCTGCGTTGCCATGCACGGTGGTGGATGACGAATGCGACCAGGCCAACGGCAAAGCAGAACGGTAGTACCGCGGGCCAGATCGGCATCAGGGCGCATAGACCTGCGAAGGCATATGTTGCCACGGCACCATTGGTAGCCCGGAAGTATTGCCAGGAGGTCTCTTCAAGGCGTTTCATCGGGTGGTTCCTTCATGGGCTGTCCTGCGCAGGAGCTGGATCATTCGATCCAAACACTTGCTCCATTCATAGCGCTCCTGCACCATTGCACGACCCTCCTGCCCCATCCGCCGGCGCATGCCTTCCGATGCCATCAATTCCGAAATGCGGTCCGCTGCGGCCGCTGGTGCGTTGCGCGGGACGACGAAGCCCGTGATGCCGTCGCGCACCACCTCCGGCAACCCGCCTGCATCGCTCACGACCACGGGAATGCCGCATGCGGACGCCTCGATCACCGCCACGCCGAAACTCTCGCTATCCAAGCGGCTCAGCGCTACGTAGACATCCAATCCACGGAGTTGCTCCGGCACCCGATCGTGCGCCACGCGCGGTACGAAGGTGACCCGATCGGCCAGCCCCTTGCGCTGGACCAACGCGCGCAACGCCGATTCCTGCGGCCCGCCGCCCACCAACCGAAGGTGCGCCTCCATCCCGCCATCCAACAGCGCGAACGCCTCGATCAGGACATCCAGACCGTATTTCGGCGCGAAGGTCTTCACGGTGCCGATCACCATCGGGCCTGGCACCCGTGTACCTGGCGAGAACCGGGCGGTATCCACGCCAAAGGGTACGACCTCCGGTGCCTTCAGATCCGGGCATACGTTGAGTGTCCGTGTGGCCATGGCATGGCTCGTGGAGACCACAAGGTCCGCCCTGCGCAAGTTGTCCCGTAACAGTCTGCGGTGCAACGGGCCACTTTCCGGGAAGTCGTACACGTCGCTGCCCCATACGTTCAGCACAAGAGGCGTGGAACCCACCCAACGGGCAAGCAGTCCATAACCCGTGGCGTAGTGTGCATTCACCACATGTGGCCCCAGGTCGGCAATGATCCGCTGCAGCTTCGGACCATTCGTGAGGTAGCCCAGTCCCCTCGCGTGGGGCAGCCGATGGAGCGTGACCGACCGCCGCAGCTCGTCAACCGGCTCATGCTGAGAGACCAGGTGCACCTCCAGCCCACCATCGGCGAATCCGTTCGCCCAACGGATGGTGTGCACCGAGCTGGCCCCGGAGAGCAGGAGTAGGCGAAATGGATCGGGCCCCATGAGCGCCCGAAAGTAACCGTCGCTCAGCGGTTCGTGGGAAGTGCGGCGGGTGGAACACGTTTACGCAGGATCATGAATCGAATGATCCCGTGCAAGTATCCGACACCGTATGCCACATGGATGGCGAGTAAGGCGAGCACGAGCCAGGGGAATGCCGACAGGCGACCAGCGCGCATGGATGTACGCAACGCGTACAGCTTGACCACGCCGAAATACAGGACCATCAGACATGCCCAGGCAATGAGGAAGCCGATGTGCAACACGCCGAGCACCAGCAGCCCGAAGATGCCCAGCACGAACAATGGAGGAACGAACTGCCGAACGGTGGCCGGAGCGCCCAGCTTCATGTTCACGAGCGGCTTGAAGAGTCCATATTCACGGTACATCCGCCACAATTTGCCGATGGTGTCACGCCCATAGTACTGTATCCGGACCTGAGGAAGCAGGTGGATCCTGCCCCCGTTGCGAATGATCCGCCCGTTGTGTTCATCATCCTGGTTGCGCAACAGCTCCTCATCAAAGAAGCCGATGCGATCGAAGAGTTCCCTTCTGAAGCAGCCGTAGGGCACTGTATCCACTTCACGCTCCTCCTTCACGCCCAGCCGGAACATGGCGTTCCCTACGCCCACCCTGCTGCTCAGTGCTTTCGCAATGGCCCAGGCCTTATCGCTGCCATTCGCCGGCATGGTCTCCCACACACCGCCTACGTTATCCGCTTGTAAACGCTCCAGCCCTTCTATCAGCACCGCGACATAATCAGCAGGGTATCGAGAGTGAGCGTCCATCCGCACGATGTGATCGCCCTTCGAGGCCCGGATGGCGGCATTCAATCCGTGTGGCACCACCCCCGCAGGATTCGGGATGGAACGCACTTCCGGATGGGCCCTGGCAATGGCGGCAACGATCGCTTCCGTACCGTCGTGGCTCGGGCCGACCGCCACCAGTACCTCAACGGAAAGACCGGGTCCTGATTGGGCGAGTGCATCGCGCACGGCCTTCTCGACGTACGGGGCTTCGTTCCGCACGGGCATCACGATGCTCACCAACCGGTTCATTCCTTCCCTGTGCAATGGGTTCCTTCCCGGCTGGCGAAGGTACCCTGTCGGCCGCCAATCCATCCCGGATGCCGTTCATACGAGCGTGCCTTTCCCGAGCCGCGCCACCGCCTATCTTGGGCAACGAACTAGAGCGGACATGGAATTCTTTCAATGGCATTGGTGGGCGGGCGTGGCGATCGTCCTGTTGATCGCGGAGATCTTCATTCCCGGATTCTTCCTGATCTGCCTTGGGATCGGATGTGCCGGGGCCAGTGCAGTGGCCGCCTTGGGCTTGGGAGCAACGCCCCAGCTCATCGCCTTTTCACTCCTTTCGCTGCTTGCATTCTTCACCATACGGCCGTTGCTCATGAAACGGATGTGGAAGGACAATGGCGTGCGCACCAACCTCGACGCACTGATCGGTCAGCGCGGGCGGGTCACCCAGGACTTCGAACCAGGCCTGCGCCTGGGGCGTGTGAGCGCCGGTGGGGATGACTGGCGCGCCGAATGCACCTCGGATACACCACTGCATGTCGGTGATCTTGTCATCGTAAGACGCGTGGAAAGCAATACCCTGATCGTAGAACCCCTCAACATCGTCTGATCCATGAATGCCTCCTTGATCATCCTCATCCTACTGGCGCTTTTCGTGGTGTTCATCATCGCCAAGGGCGTGCGTGTGGTCCAGCAAAGCGAGGCCATGGTCGTGGAGCGCCTCGGACGATACCAGAAAACGCTCACGGCCGGCTTCAATATCATCATTCCCATCTTCGAGAAACCACGGGAGATCACCTACCGCTTTTCCCGCGATATGCCTGATGGGAACAAGTACGTGCAGTTGATCAAGAAGGAACGGATCGACCTGCGCGAAACGGTCTACGATTTCGCCAAGCAGAACGTGATCACCAAGGACAACGTCGGCACGGAGATCAATGCCCTGCTGTACTTCCAGATCACCGACCCGGTGAAGGCGATGTATGAGATCGAGAACCTGCCGCTGGCGATCGAGAAGCTGACGCAGACCACCCTGCGTAACGTGATCGGTGAGTTGGATCTTGACGAGACCCTTACCAGCCGCGACACGATCAACGCCAAGCTGCGGAACATCCTGGACGAGGCGAGCAACAAGTGGGGTGTGAAGGTGAATCGTGTGGAACTACAGGACATCAACCCGCCGCGCGACATCCGGGAAGCGATGGAAAAGCAGATGCGCGCGGAACGCGACAAGCGTGCACAGATCATCGACGCCGAAGGCACGAAGCGTGCGATCATCCTGCAGGCAGAGGCTGTACAACAGAAACAGATCAACGAGGCCGAGGGCCAGAAGCAGGCACAGGTGCTGGAGGCCGAAGGCGATGCACAGGCCCGTATCCGACGTGCACAGGGTGAGGCCGAAGCGATCCGGCTCGTCACAGAGGCCATACAGGGCACCAAAGCGGACCCTGCCAACTACCTCATCGCCATGCGTTATCTGGAGACATTGGGCGAGATGACCAGCGGCCAGAACAACAAGGTGGTGTACATCCCCTACGAGGCCACCGGTGTGCTCAGCAGCGTGGGCGGCATCAAGGACATGCTCGATGCAGGCAAGGTGCTGAAAGGCTAGTCAACCGGTCGGCGATCAGACCACCCCAAGGTGCAGAAGCGCATCCCCCTGGTTCACCACCGGTGAGGTGTTGATGCAAAGCACCCTGCCGGTGAACGGTGCCCGCAGGGCATGCAGCGAAGTGCCGAAGGGATCATTGATGTGGGCCAGATGTTCGCCCTTGGTCACGTGTGCTCCGTTCGCCACGTTCATTTCCAACAGGCCCGAGTATGGTGCCCGCACCCACTTGCTCTCCATGATCTCCTGTGCACCCCGCGCCGGTTCCCCGCTGCTTGTCCACAGGCCCAGTCCCTCGAGCACGCGTGTCATCCCGCGCACTCCTTCCTGTATGGTCAATGCATCGAATTGCCTGGATGCGCCGCTCTCGAAGAGCAGATACGTCTTTCCGCTGCTTGCCATGTGGTTCCGCAAGGACCCGGCGATCCGTTTGGAACGCAGGATGATGGGCGGGTCGAACATCCGCGCCAACATCAGCGCATGTTCATCGCCTTCGGTGTAGCGCACCTGTGGATGGTTCATACGCTGTGCGCCACCTGCGTGCAGGTCAACGACCACATCCGCAGCAGGCAGCACCTCATGCACCAACGAATGCGCCAGTCTGGATGCCAGAGAACCGCCGGGCGAGCCTGGAAAGAACCGGTTGAGGTCCCTCCCATCGGGCAATTCGCGTTGCATGGCGATGAAGCCGAACACGTTCAGCACGGGGATCGCGATCAACGTGCCCCGTTCAATGGGCCTTTCCCGCACCTGCACCAACATCCGACGTACGATCTCGATGCCCGTTACCTCATCGCCGTGCACCGCGGCCATCAGCAACACCGTCGGTCCATCCTGCCTGGCCCTTTTCACCACCACCGGGATATCCACCTGCGTCCGCGTGTACAGACGCGCTACGGGCATGTAAAGTGAATGCGATCCGCCGGGCCGTATGTCCTGGCCCAACACGCTGATCGACCTCGTGCCTTTCGGTCCTTTCCCCGGTTGTCGGCTCATGGTCGGCCAAGGTATCCCGCCATCAGGCCTCGGGCCAGACAGGGAAGGCGAGGATATGAACGTTCCATGGCTCAATGGGAACTTCCGAAGCCACCGAGGCTGCGTACCTTCATATCATGTTCTCGTATGACACCCTTTCACAAGCCGTGGACGACCTGCAAGTCCGCGGTTACACGGACGACCTTCAACTCGGCGGGCATTGCGTGATCTGCGCTGCCAGAGAACTCACGTTGATGCCTGACGACCTCAACATCGATGAATTCCACCGTTTCGAGGGTGAAACGAACCCGAGCGATGAGAGCATCGTGTACGCGATCAGTTCCGCAACGCACGGTATCAAGGGCATCCTGGTGAATGGCTTCGGACCTTCCGCTTCGGCCCTTACCCAGGAAATGGTGGCGAAGCTGGCCACCCACTGAGCATTTCAGTCCGATCGACGGGATCCACGTACATTTGCCCCGCCCGCCACCGGCGGGTACGCCCCGAGCGCCCAAACCATCGCACCGGTCCAGGCGCCATCCCCAGCGGATCATTGTACGCCGGACACGATCGAAGGGGCGATCCAACAGACACATCAGGTGTTCGTTCAGTACCAATGGACCGAACGCACCGAACAGACCCTTGCCGGGGTGAACCGGCGCATTGCTATGGAACGTACCACGTTCAACGACCTGGGGCTCATCGAGCCCATTCTCAAGGCCCTTCAGGAAGAAGGCTACACCCATCCCACCCCGATCCAGGAACAGGCCATTCCGCATCTGGTGAAGGGACGTGACCTGCTCGGTTGCGCGCAGACCGGGACCGGAAAGACCGCCGCGTTCGCCATCCCGATCCTACAGGAACTCCACCAGCACGGACCGACCGGACGCAAGCGGGCCATCCGCACCCTGATCCTCACTCCTACCCGTGAGTTGGCCATCCAGATCGGCGAGAGCTTCGCCGCGTACGGGCGTCATCTTCAACTCAAACACACCGTGATCTTCGGTGGGGTCGGCCAAAAGCCACAGACGGACGCCCTGCAGCGTGGGGTCGATACGGTGGTGGCCACGCCCGGCAGGTTGCTCGACCTCATTGGCCAGGGCCATGTGCACCTGAACGACCTGGAGATCTTCGTGCTTGATGAGGCCGACCGCATGCTGGACATGGGCTTCATCCACGATGTGAAGAAGGTGATCGCGAAGCTGCCGGCCAAGCGCCAGACCCTCTTCTTCAGCGCGACCATGCCGGGCGAGATCGCCAAGCTGGCCAACAGCATCCTCACCGATCCGGTGAAGGTGGAGGTGGCCCCTGTGAGCAGCACCGCGGAGACGATCGATCAGCACATGTATTTCGTGGACAGGACGGACAAGAACAAGCTTCTCCTTCATCTGATGGCGGGTGATGCCATCCGCGAAGCGTTGATCTTCACCCGTACCAAGCACGGCGCCAACAAGGTGGCCAAGATCCTGGTCCAGGCCGGGATCGGCGCCGAGGCGATCCACGGCAACAAGAGCCAGACCGCACGACAGAATGCCTTGAAGAATTTCAAGGAAGGAAAGATCCGTGCACTGGTCGCCACCGACATCGCCGCACGTGGGATCGACATCGACGGGCTAACACATGTGATCAATTTCGACATACCGAACATTCCGGAGACCTACGTGCACCGGATCGGCCGCACCGGACGCGCGGGTGCCGAAGGGAAGGCACTCTCCTTCTGTGATCATGAGGAGAAGGCCTACCTGCGGGATATCACCCGACTCATCAAACGGGAGGTTCCAGTGGTGGCCGATCATCCATATGTGATGGTCGGTGGGCCCAAGAAAGCCGAACCGGAAGTGCGCGAACCACGCCAACCCCGTGGCCCTGGACGTGGGCAGCACAACGGGCAACGTCCGCAACAGGCAAGACGTGATGGGGACCGCCGCGCGCAGCGGCCTGCTAGGGCGCCCCAGGACAGGCCTGCCGATCGAGCCCAAGCGCGCAGGCAGCAAGGCGAACGCAGGCCGAAGCCCGGAACCCCGAACAACGGTGATCCCCGCCAACAGCAGCGCGACCAGAAGGGTCCGCGCCCTGAACGGCGGGAACAACCCAGGCAGCAACGACAGGCCGAAGGGCGTGAGAACGAACGCCAGCGAAAGCAGGGCAGCCAGCGCCCTCAACAGGAGCGCAAACCGCATAGCGCAGCGAACCCGGATTACGCCGCGATGACCAAGGAACTCTTCGACACCGATGACCTCAAGTCAACGAAGCGCGCCAAAGAGACGCCAAAGCCGAAAGTGAGCGTGATCAGGCGCCTTTTTGGAGGATGATCGGCGATGCACCGAATGCGAACGCCCGGGCCCATGGCCCGGGCGTTCGCAATTACGGCATCAACCTGCAACGACCACGGGCTCCGGCCTCAGTTCCGGTGCCTTGGCCTGGGTGGCCTTCAATTCCGCCTGCAGCTGACGACTGGTCCTGCCCGTGCCATCATGCCGCCAGCCTGGAGGGCCGAAGACATACATGAACCGCGCTTTCCATGTGGGGGCCTGCTTCACGTCACGCCAGATCTCCTGGAACTCGAACAGATTGTGCGTGATCGGATTATTCGTATCGGGATCGTGGCTGATACCGAACTTGGGAACCACCCCTTTGATCGGAGGCTGCCAGGTGTTGTACAGGCGGTCCCAGAAGGTGAAGATGCCACCGTGGTTGCGGTCCAGGTATTCCGTGTTGCAGCTGTGGTGCACCACATGTACGTGCGAGGAGTTGAAGATATTCTCCAGCCAACCGTAAGAAGGAATGAGCTGCGAATGCAACGTGAACTGGTAGAAGGCATTCGCGATCAGGCAGGTGGCGATCATGATCGGTTCGAAACCGAGCAACGGCATCCAAAGCCAGTAGATCGGCTTCACCAAGGTGATGAACCAACCGTTGCGAATACTGATCGTAAGGTTGTATTTGCGCCCCGAATGATGCGGAAGATGCGCGGCCCAAAGCAGCCGCACGTTGTGGGCAAGCCGATGGTGCCAGTAGAAGTTGTGGTCATCGGCGATGACGCAGATCACCCAGATGTACCATGCATAGCCAAGACTCGTATACCCCAGGTACTCCTGTCGGAAGTCCGCCGCCCACCAGAACAGGAACATGTACAACGTGATCTCGAACACATTGGTGATCACCCGGATGATCGTGGCACCGATCCCGATCACGAAACCGGACAGGCTTTCCTTCAGGTCGAACAATTCCTTCGCCTGGATGTACTCCCATACGATCAACACCAGGAAGATCGGGTAGATGTACTTGATCCCGATGCTTTCGATCGGCAGATCCGGGAGTTGGGCCTTCATCTCCATCCAGGCCTCTATCGGATTGAATCCCATGTGCGGTCGCTTTTGTCCGGCTCCATGCCGGGCCGGCAAAGGTATCCGCTTCGGTGGAATGCCTTGGGGACCACCGGACATGCGCATCACCTGCCGTTCTTTGCAGTATGCGCACCTACCCTTTCCTGTTGTTGCTCCTCGGCATTTCGGTGCAAGGCGAGGCTCAGATCAACGGGCCGATGCCCGGCCACGCTGACATGATGGAAGCCACGATCTGGTTGCAATGCCACGGACCATGTACCGCTCGCCTGGAATATTGGGCCAGGGATCGCCCGGATAGCGTGCTCACCACCGTTGAGCAACGATCGGACCCTGCCAAGGCCCATGCCATGGATCTCATCGTGGCTCCGCTTCAGCCCGGCACCCGGTATGGTTACCGCGTCGTGCTGGATGGCCTGCCGATCGACCTGGGCCAGGACTTGAGCTTTCGCACGCAGCCCTTGTGGAAGTTCCGCACGGACCCACCTACCTTCTCCCTTACGACAGGCAGCTGTGCGTACACCAATGAACCGGCCTTCGATCGTCCCGGAAAGCCCTATGGAAGCGATCAGGGCATCTTCGATGTGATCGCGGATCACCAGCCGGACATGATGCTTTGGCTGGGTGACAATATCTACCTACGCGAACCGGATTGGGGCAGTCGTACCGGCTTCCTGCACCGATACACCCACACGCGATCCGCACCCGAACTTCAGCGGCTGTTGCGCAGCACGCATCATTACGCCATCTGGGACGATCATGACTTCGGCCCCAACGATGGCGATGGCAGCTTCGTGCATGCTCCGCTGGCCCGTGAGGCCTTCGATCTGTTCTGGCCGAACCCTACCAATGGAGTACCTGGCGTGGAGGGCATCACCACCGCGTTCAGCTATGCCGATGTCGACTTCTTCCTGATGGATGATCGCACGTTCAGGGTCCCGCCGGATGTGATCACCGACGAACCCGCCATGCTCGGCAAGGCCCAGTTGGATTGGTTGATCCGAGCGCTGAAGTACAGCGACGCCTCATTCAAACTCGTGGCCGTCGGGAGCCAGGTCCTCAACCCAGCGCCGATCTTCGAGAATTACGCGACATTCATCGCAGAACGTGCCGAGCTGATCGAACGGATCGAGGTGGAAGGCATCACCGGCGTGGTCTTCCTCACCGGCGATCGCCATTTCACCTCATTGAATGCACTCGAACTTGCGGATGGCCGGGTGCTGTACGACCTGACAAGTTCATCCTTGACAGCAGGGGTCTACCCGAACAAGGATGTGGACCCGCTCCTGGTACCTGGCACGGTGGTCGAGGCGCACAACTTTTCGAAGCTCACGTTCAGTGGACCTGCAGGTGACCGAACGATGATCATGGAGGTGTTCGATGCGCACGGTGAGTTGCGCTGGAAGCGCTCGATCCGGCAGCACGGGAGGTAGGTGATCACCTGCCGTACCGACCGAAGTGCACCAGCTCCGAAAGTGGTTTGCGCCGCGTGTGGTTCGCTTCACGAGCGCGAAGGGGTTCGTCCAGGTCCTCCACCCGACCGGGGAAACCCACCGCGGTGAGGCTCACGAGGTCAAGCTCCGAAGGAATGTCAAAAGCCGCCCTGGCCGCGGTCGCATCAAAGCCGGCCAGCTGATGCAGTCCCATGCCGAGTGCCGTCGCCTGCACCGTGAACTGCGCGATCGCCCCGCCCAGATCATGCCACGCATGGTAGTTCCCGGCGTTGTTCCGTTCGAAGGCACGTACCACCATGTTCAGGATGAGTATGGGTGCTTTGTGCACCCAGGCCTGATTGGAAGCCGTAAGCGTTCCGAAGAGGTCTGCATGGCCCTCCTCCCCGCGTCGGGTGACAAGGAAACGCCACGGTTGTTCATTATAGCTGCTCGGTGCCCACCTTGCCGCTTCGAGCAGCAACTGCAATTCCTCATCGGACACCCCACGATCGCTGAAAGCGCGGGGGCTGTAACGTTCGTTCAATTCAGGCACCAATGCCAGCTCACTCCTCCGGACCTTCACGACCGGCTCCATCCTACTTTGCCGTCACATCGAAGGTGATCGATACCTGGTCATCGATGACCTTGTCGCCGAGATCAGGAAAGAATGTTCCGGAGCGGAAGCGAATGTCATACTTCGCCCTATCGAAGACCAGGTTCGCCACGGCGCGAACGGCCTCCCCGTCTTTCCAGACGATGCAATCAAACGTGTTCGGATGGGTGATGCCTTTGATCGTGAGATCACCGGTAACCCGGTAATTGGGCTTACCTGGGGTCGCATCCGGTATCGCATCGATCCGCGTTGTCTTGAACGCCACCGTGGGATGCTCCTCCACATTGAAGAAGTCGGGTGACTTCAAGTGCCCAACCAGCTTGTCGGCGCTTCCTCCTTCGAGGTCGATGCACGTGATGGTCGCCATGTCGATCACCACATCAGCAGCACCCAGGTCCTTGCCGTTCATGATGATGGTACCTTCCTTCAGGCCGACATTGCCCGTGTGTTCGCCGGTCAACTTCTTCCCGGTCCAAAGCAACCGGCTTGCTGTCGGATCCACTTTCATCTCCTGCTGGGCCGTCGCTTGGAAGGCCACCGTACCTAGCACCATGAGTGCTGCCAAATGCTTCTTCATGTTCGTTCTGTTGGTGTTCATCCTCGCCACGCATCGAGGATCCTGTTCATTTCGGTTGCGTCGGCCTTTGTCAATCTTCGTGCCGCTTCCTGCATCTCGGCCTTGTTCGCGGAATCGATCCTGGCAAGCAGGTCCATTCCATCATCGGTGATGCTCACATACACCACGCGGCGATCCTCTTCACATCGAATGCGCTGCACCAGCCCTTTCGAGATCAGCTTGTCGGTGAGCCGGGTCGCGTTAGGTGCACGGTCGATCATCCGCGACTTGACCGTGTGCATGTTCATCCGCCCTTTGGCACCACGTAGGATGCGGAGTATGTTGTACTGTTGAGGGCTGATGCCGTAAGGTTTGAAGATCTCGACCTGCCGTGCGCGCAGCCAGTTCGCCGTGAACATCACGTTCAACAACGCTTTGTGCTGCTCACTCTCGAACCGGCTCTTGAGTTCTTCGTCTATTCCGGGCATGCAGGCGTGGCAAGGAAGGAACAAAGCTACATTGTAATTATTCCCCATGGAATATTTAGATCGACTTGATCGTCCGGGCGAGTGCACTTTCACTGCGATACCTTTGAATGCCATGAAGTCTACCATGAAGATCTGTGCAGCGCTGGCGATCGTTTCGATCGTTTCATGCTCCGGTGCCGAGGAAAAGGTCCACGAACCCGCTTCCCCACCTGCTCCGCCATCAGCGGTGACCGCTCCCGAGGCAGAAACTCCGCCGATCGTGCAGACCGGACCGGATCGCGATGCCTGGCAGCGTCCGGATGTGATCATCGGCATGGCGGATCCCGATCTGCGCGGCATGGTGTTCGCCGATCTCTTTGCCGGTGATGGCTACTTCACGTTCAAGCTGATCGAAGCCGGTGCCAACGTGATCGCAGTGGACAATGACCCGGCGAACATTGCGATCCTTGAACGACGAAAAAAGGAATTGGGGCTTGGGGATGACCGCTTGAGGATCCGTGCGGTACCGGTCGGAGACCCGGGGCTGGCACCAGGCGAGGCCGATGTTGCCCTTCTTGTGCACCACTACGCCGGGATCAAGGACAAGCCCGCCTACTTCGCACAGATGCGCAAGGGGCTGCGTTACCCGAGACCGTTGCTCCTGGTCGACTGGCAGTACCGGGAAACGGCGATCGGCCCTCCGATGAGTGAACGCATTCCAGTGGACAAGCTGATGCAGCAGATCGCCGACCTTGGGTACTCCGATGTTGGCGCCCATTCGGACAAGATCCCCTTTCAGGTGATCTATTTCGCCACGGACCCGATGGACATCTGAGTTTCAGCGGTCCTGCGCATTACTGGCATGGACCATCCCATAACGTGAACGGCCGCCCATTCAGGCGGCCGTTCCAATTGCAAACTGTCGGGGTCACTCCCAGAACATCACTTTGAATTCCACGCGGCGGTTCTGTGCGCGGCCTGCAGCGGTCTTGTTGTCCGCGACCGGTTCGGTCTCACCATGCCCGAAAGACTTCAACCGCTTGGGGTCGATGCCTTTCCCCTCCAAGTAGCTTCGGACGCTGGCTGCGCGTTCTTCGCTGAGGGTCATGTTCTTCGCATCATCACCCTGGGAGTCGGTGTGCCCGTGGATCTCCAGGTTGTAGGAAGGATTCTCGTTCATCACGGCCACCACCTGATCCAGTATCCCGTAGCTGGTCTTCTTGATGGTCGCACGAGCCGTCTCGAATTGAATGCCTGTGAGTGCCTTGGCGAACAGCTTTTTCACATCCTCTTTCATTTCAGGGCAGCCTTTCATTGCCGCGACGCCCGGCACCGTGGGGCAACGGTCCTGGTGATCCGCGATGCCATCACCGTCCGTGTCCGGGCACCCCTGCTTGTCAGCAGGTCCGGCCTTGTCCGGGCAGGCGTCCATCTTGTCCGCCACTCCATCACCGTCCTTATCGGGGCAACCATTGGTGCTTGCCACACCAGGCTCATCCGGGCAGGCATCCTCCTTATCGATGATACCATCCTTGTCACGGTCATCTTCCGGATGCAGGTTGATGGTGATCCCATCGATGTAGTAGTACGCGCGCTGGTTGTCCGGACCAACGACAACTTTCGTCTTTTCCATGCCGGCCGCCGGGAACGCGCCGATGACCAGGTACTTCTCATCGCCATCGGCAACGAACGTACCGGCCACCTCCACCCAGTTCTGCTTGTCCGCGAGCACCGCCGTGCTGAACACATCCGCACCCTCTGTGAGGAAGTGACGGTGGTTGTACGTCAATTCGGTCGGCGAAGCGTATGCACCAATACCGCTCACCGCTCGATCGCTGTTGTCCGCGAGTTTCACCTGGAACTTGATATCGTATTTCTGACCTGCCGTCAACGGGGCGTTCAATGCGGTCTGCAGGTATTCACTGTATTGGTTCCACGCCGGAATGAACGGTTCCTGGTCACGTCCGTTGAGGGCACGTTTCCAATTCGGGCGCATGTCGTCCTTCCACGCAACGAAGCCGGCGTAGCGCGCTCCCTCCTGGGCCGTGCTCGTGCCCAACTCATTCTCTGGCAGGCCGACCGTCTTTGCACATGCTCCGGCGTCGAACACATCCACGGACCCCCCGTTCGCATTGCTCCACCCCGTGGCACGCTCCAACTGGTCCCAGGAGGTGATCTTGCTTCCTACATCCTCAAAGCCACCGTTGCCGATGAGGTTGGGGCCTTTGTCCTGGGCGAGCAGACCGGCCGCGAGGAAGAGTCCGGTCGCTGTTAACGTAACGTGTTTGTTCATGGGTCGATTTCTGTTTAGTGGGAGTTATCAAACCATTTGGACGAGAAAGGTAACCATAGGTCACACATGAATTTTCCCACCCTCAAAAGCACGCACAGCTGGTACCTGCACCCAGGCTCCACCGCGGAGTACCCGAATGACACTAGTCCTCAGAAGGAGTCGCTTCCACGCGCTTCAAGGATACAGCGTCCAGGTAATAGTAGGCGTATTGATTGTCCGTTCCCTCGATCAACCGTTCGGACTCAAGACCAACGTATGGGAATACCCCGATGACGATCACCGTCTCCCCCCCATCGGCCACGAATGTCTCTTTGAACTCGGTCCATACACTCTTCTCTTTCAGAGGCTTATCGATGTACAATTGAGGGACTTCTTCCATGAATTTCCGGTGCTGGTAATTCCGAGCGGTCCGTCCGAAGAAGGCGCCTATCCCGAGTATGGAGCGGTCGCTGTTGCCGGAGAGTGCCACCTGGAATGACAATTCATACGTCTGCCCTTCAACAAGCGGCTGAACGAGCTCTCCTTGAATATATTCCGAGTAAGAATTCCAACCGGGCACGAAGACCTCTTCCGGGTCACTGCTGTCGTAGCTGCGGCGTACATCATCCTTCCAACCGAAGAACCCTGCATACGCCTGACCCTCGAACGGCTTCATGATGCCGTAATCATTGACCGGGATCCCTACTGTTTTCGCCGATGCATCTTCGGAGAAGACCTCTGAAAGACCCAAGGTCCCATTGGTCCAACCGGTGGCATTCCGCAATTGATCGTAGGTGGTCACCTTTTTGTCCACGGATTCGAAGCCACCGTTGCGGACAAGTTCCATTGAAGCGTCCTGCGCAGGCAACATCCCGGCCGCCAGGAAAGGGAGCAGGCCAAGGGTCGGTCGAAGATCAAGCATTCGCATCGGGAGTGTCGGTTTGTGGCACTGCCGGCGGCAAGTTAGTGCCGGGCGGGATCACTGCTTTTTCAGCTTGTCCTTAAAGACCTTCCGGAACTTCTCCACCTTGGGCCGTATGACCATCTGGCAGTAGCCTTGCTCCCCATTCAGGGCATAGTAATCCTGGTGATAGTCCTCGGCAGGGTAGAACGTGCTTTCAGGTACGATCTCCGTTACTATCGGTGCCCTGAACGCGCCGCTCTTATCCAGCTCCTGCTTGTAATGTTCGGCCACTCTTCGCTGCTCTTCGGTGTGGTAGAAGATGGCCGACCGGTATTGGGTGCCGACATCCGCACCTTGCCTGTCCTTGGTGGTAGGGTCATGGGTCTGCCAGAACACTTCCAGGATCTCATCCACACTCACCACGGTCGGATCGAATACGATACGCGCCACTTCCGCGTGACCGGTCGTGCCCGAGCATACCTCCCGGTAACTGGGGTCCTTGGTCCGTCCGCCCATATAGCCGGAGGTGACCGACCGCACCCCGTTCAGTTCAACGAATACGGCTTCGACGCACCAGAAGCAGCCGGCGCCAAGCGTGATCGTATCCGATCCGGTCGTATCCATTGCGCTCATGTCGATCGATCGTTCTGTGTCCTTTGAAGCCACTTGTGAAGTCGTATTGCCCGTGCAACTTGCGGCGCCTAGCAGTGCTGGGAGGATGATGAATGGGATGTGCGAAGTTCGGAGCATTGTTCCATTGGTTCAGCGTTCCGCGCGCTATCATCAGCGCGCCGATCACTTGGTCGCGTGCTCAAGCAGAACCTTACCGATCCGCTCCACGACTCCAACGACCAGGGCGTTGCCCATGAAAAAAGCGCGCCAGGCATCCGATGGACCGGCCGTATGGTCGTCCGGGAACATGTTGAGCCGCTCCAACTCCACCGGCGTGAGGCGGCGGAACCGTACACCATCCTGGCAGACCACGTGCTTGAACCGGGATGGTGACCGACCTCCCTCTCCGGTGATGATCGTTCGTGATGGCTTGTCCAATGGGTCGGGAAAGGCCATGCCCCCTTCGGAATAGGCGTACGTATGCCCTGTGGAGCTGGATGTGCGCGGTTCCCGCTTGGCACCTTTCAAATACTTCCAGGCCTTCAGGTCCTTTTTTGTGATGTAGAACTCCTTAGGGATCTCGTCCTCGGGTCGAAGAACATCCCCAAGTGTGGTGTGCGGTCCGGAGTATTGCGCACGCACCTTGGCTGTATACACCTTGCCATCCTGCATCACCCCTGCACCGAGGAATGGCGAGGTCCCCTTCGCATTGCCGAACGACCTTGAAAGCACATCGAGGCCTTTGGCGATGTCCAGGACCTGGACCTCCGTGTTCAGGGCGCAACTGAAGGCCTTTGCCAGGATCCCTTGGTCTGCGATGCGATCGGATGGGCGCAGCGCCGATTGTGCGGCATGGACGGCGCTTGACCGGTGGTACCCGACCAGAAAGACCCTGCGCCGGCGTTGTGGCATTCCGTATTCGGCAGCATTGATCACCCTCCATTCCACAGCGTAACCGAGAAGGTCCAATGAGCGCAGCATGACCGCGAGGTCCCTTCCGCGCTGCCCGACAGGTGAGCCAAGCAACCGGTCCACATTCTCCAACAGCAGATAGGCGGGCGGGGTCTCCTTCTCGCTCAGAATGCGGTGGATCTGCCACCAGAGCACCCCTTTCTTTCCTACCAGCCCCTTGGAATTGCGCAGGGTGCTGGCCACGGAGTAATCCTGACATGGAAAGCCCCCCACGAGCAGGTCATGGTCCGGGATGTCCTGTACAGGCACCGTGGCGATGTCCGCATTCACATGACCCGCGGCTCCGAACCGGGCCACGTAGACATCCGAAGCGGGCTGCGCGCGTCGCCCAGGTTCCCATTGGTTGCTGAAGACCACCTTGAATGCTCCCTTCGGAGAAACGCGCTCAAGGCCAAGTCGAAAGCCACCGACACCGGCGAAGAGTTCCGCTACGTTGATCACAGGTCTGGTCGAAGGTCTTCGGGCCACGGCGGGCCGAACATACCATTGGCCCGGTCCATCGAACGACGCCGGTTCGCACCCTGCGTCAACGCCGCGATGTGGATAGCCTGGAAAAGGCAACGGCATGGCCGAGCCATGCCGTGGAGCGGGAAACGGGACTCGAACCCGCGACTTTCAGCTTGGGAAGCTGATGCTCTACCAACTGAGCTACTCCCGCTTGCATGTTCCTCCATCGGGTTCCCAGCGTCCAGGATCCGATCCAGAGCGCTCGCAATGAATGAGGAACGAGGTGCGAAAATAGTACGCGTCCCCGATCCCCCATCCTATGCTCCGCGGGAACGGAGCGCGGTCATGTAACCTACATTTGACAGGATCTTAACACTGGTCCGCCGGAGTCTCCGGACATTTGCACCGGATCAATCAAGGGACCATGACCGCAACCATGTCGCAGAAGGTTTTGTTGGTGGATGACGAGGCCGACATCGTCGAAATGCTCAAATACAATCTGGAGCGCGATGGTTTCCAGGTGAGCACCGCCTTCAATGGCCGCGATGCGCTGAAAGTGGCCAGGTCGGAGCGTCCGGACCTGATCGTATTGGACATCATGATGCCCGGTATGGACGGTGTTGAGGTCTGCATGCAATTGCGGCAGATGCCGGAGTTCAAGGACACATTGATCACTTTCCTTACCGCACGTGGCGAGGACTACTCCCAGATCGCAGGTTTCGATGCGGGGGCGGATGATTACATCACGAAGCCCGTGCGCCCGAAGGTCTTCGTCAGCAAGGTGAAGGCCCTGCTCAAGCGCAGCGGCGATAGGCCGAGCGAGGAGATGCTCGAATCCAACGGGATCCGGGTGGACCTGGAGAAGGTGATGGTCTATGCCGATGGCCGCGAATTGCAACTGCCCAAGAAGGAATTCGAGCTGCTGGTGCTGCTCATGAGCAAGCCGGGAAAGGTCTTCAAACGCGATGAGATCTACAGCCGGATCTGGGGAAATGAACTCTTCGTGGGAGACCGCACGATCGATGTGCACATCCGCAAATTGCGGGAGAAGATCGGGGATGAGCGCATCGGCACGATCAAGGGCATCGGTTACAAGTTCGATGCCTGATCCGGGCGATACTGGAACATTCTATCTTTGCCGCCATCTTTTCGGGGTGTAGCGCAGCCCGGTTAGCGCGCGTCGTTCGGGACGACGAGGTCGGAGGTTCGAATCCTCTCACCCCGACATATGGAAAGGCCTGCATTTCTGCAGGCCTTTTTTTTGCGTGCCAGCGGTTGCTCTGATCCGCTCTCACCGTTCGTCCCTCATTCCATGCCGTTCCTCGTGTCGGGAGGATCCCTGGCCTTAGCACGGGCATCCTTTCCAGGGGTCGGAGCGTCTTCCTTACAGCACCGACGATGTCACGAGCATATAAAATAGCACTCATCCTGAAGAGCAAGAGCAGCCTCCCGATCTACAAGGACCTGGAGAAGCTCAGCGACAAGGAGCTGGAGGAGCAGGTGATGGCCATGGTCATGCGGATGCGCGCCAACGAGAGCAGCGTGATCGCACGCATGGTCCTGAAACAGCCCACTTTCAGCCTGAACTAGGATGAGGGTCCTATAGGACCGCATGCCTGCATGTACGGGTCACATCTATATTTGCCGTGAAACCACAGCTATGAGCGACCATCATTTCGACGACCATTTCCCGGCGGAAGCTGAACAGAACGAGATCGGCGGGCCTGTCCTTCTGGCGTTGATGACGCTGGGCATGATCGTGTTGTTGATCTGGGCCCTGGGCTGAGTTCCAGACCGATCTCTTCCTACCCTGCCATGTGCGCGGTTCACTCCGCAGCGTCCTTCTTCAGGTCTCCTGACCTGCCAAGGTATTCGTCCCGACGGACGAGCATGAACCAGTTCTCCCCGAGCTCCAGGTATCCCTGTTCAAAACAGAAGACGTAGGTATTGCCGGCCTTCGTGCGATGGGTGTTCGTGTGGTACATGAAACTGAACCCATTGTCCAGGAGCTTTTCACGATGCACCCTGGTCTTCCCCTCAGGGCCGTTGTTCAGTTCGCTAAGGATACGGCGGTTGCGCTTCAGCGTGTTGACGACGTTCCGCACGTAATTGATGCTGCTGTTGTTCGCATGATAATGGTACATGTTCCGGCATGAGTCGGAACAGAAGCGCTTGTCGGTGCGACCCACGATCTTCTCACCGCACTCCAAACAGACCTTTTCCGCGATCGATGGCATGATCCGAAAGTAAGTTTCTGGATCCGTACATACGTTGAGCGAGCAAGGGCTTCCCCCGAAATGGGGAATCGCTGACCCTCATCCTGGGCAGGCTTTCCGCCTTCAAAGCGAGCAATTCCGAAGCGAACAAGGCTCAACCGGCATTGGAAGGAGCCGGTGGCACAGGGTTGGGAACGGATGGAACATACCATTATATCGGACCCATGAGAACATCGATCATCATCAAGCAATACATCATCCCGTTCCTCCTCCCGGCATTGCTCATCGCACCGGGTTGCAATTCATCCCGTGCCCTGAAGGGGGGCGCGATCGGTACGGGTGCAGGCGCTGGTGTGGGAGCTGTCATCGGCAATCAGTTCGGCGACAACGGCACGGCGATCGGAGCGATCATCGGTGCTGCGGTCGGTGGCACGGCCGGGGCGCTCATCGGCCGCCACATGGACAAACAGGCGGAAGAACTTCGCGAGGACCTGCAGGGCGCGGAAGTGACCCGGGTGGGAGAAGGTATCAAGATCACCTTCGACAGTGGCCTGCTGTTCGGGGTGGACAAGAGCGAGTTGAACGCCACCTCACGCGCCAACCTCACGGAACTGGCGGCCACATTGAACAAGTATGAGGATACGGACATCCTGATCGAAGGGCACACCGACGCGGATGGCTCCGATGAGCACAACCTGGCACTTTCCGAGGAACGCGCCAAAAGCGTATCGCGCTTCCTCATTGCGCAAAATGTGAAGGCCAGCAGATTCTCGACCGTTGGGTACGGTGAAGCACAACCTGTTGCGGACAACAGTACCGCGGATGGCAAGGCGCAGAACCGGAGGGTGGAGATCGCGATCTACGCCAACAAGAAGATGCAGCGGGCTGCGGAGAAAGGCGAGATCTGATCGCAGGAAAAAAGTTCGAAGTCATGGGCCGCGCCGCTGAGCGCGGCCTTCCTCTTTTCATCCCTACGCAGTGCCATCGACTTAACTTTTCGGCCCTCTTCCCGTTGAAACGGTTCCACTGATCCCAGAAATACCAATGGCCGAAGCGCAATACTTGAAGTGGTTGCACGAAGTTGAATTGAGTGACATCCCGACGGTGGGCGGCAAAAATGCCAGCCTGGGCGAGATGATCCAGAATCTTGGCAGGTTGGGGGTGCAGGTGCCTGGTGGCTTTGTGGTAACAGTGGCCAGCTACGAAGCCTTCATTGCGCACAACGTCCTGGATCAGAAGATCAGGGACATCATCGCGGGGCTGGATGTGGACGACGTGGAGAACATCCGGCGTACCGGTCTTGCTGTGCGCACCCTGATCAAGAACGGCAAGTTCCCGGAGGATATCTGGAAAGGCATTCTCCAACGCTACGATGAGATGAGCAGGCAGTACGGCCAGGAGGCGACCGATGTGGCCGTGCGTTCCAGTGCCACTGCCGAGGACCTGCCCGATGCGTCCTTCGCGGGGCAGCAGGAGACCTTTCTCAACATCCGGGGACACCAGGATCTGATCAGCGCGGTCCGCAATTGTTTCGCTTCACTCTTCACCGACCGTGCCATCGTTTATCGCGAGAGCCTCGGATACGATCACTTCCAGGTCGGCCTATCCGTGGGGATACAGAAGATGGTACGCTCCGACGTGGGAAGTTCCGGAGTGGCGTTCTCCCTGGACACGGAAAGTGGCTTCAAGGACGTGGTGCTCATCAACGGCAGCTATGGCCTTGGTGAAATGGTGGTGCAAGGCGCCGTGAGCCCGGATGAGTTCCTGGTATTCAAGCCGACACTCGCGGAAGGATGCAGCAGCATCATTGAAAAGAAACTTGGCAATAAGGACCGTAAAATGGTCTACGGTGGAGAACCGGGCAAGCCGACCTCTGTGATCCCGATCGAACGGGCACAGCGGAACCGGTTCTGCATCAGCGACGAGTTGGCGCTTGAAGTCGCACGCAGCGTGGTCGCTATCGAGCAGTATTACAGCAGGAAGAAAGGCCACTGGTGCCCGATGGATGTGGAATGGGCGGTCGATGGCCTGTCAAAGCAGCTGTTCATCGTGCAGGCACGGCCGGAGACGATCCATAGTCGCAAGGCGACGGACCGCGTAGTGGAATACAAACTCGACCACGGAACAGGTCCTGATGTCGCGGCACCCAGCGTGATCACCACGGGCATCGCCATCGGCGATCGGGTGGGCGCCGGCAGGGTGCGGATCCTCTTCAGCCTGGACGGGCGTGGAGGCGATACCGATGGAAAGGACTTCCAACAAGGCGATGTGCTGGTGACCGACATGACGGACCCCGATTGGGAACCGATCATGAAGAAGGCGAGTGCCATCATCACCAACAAAGGCGGGCGTACCTGCCATGCCGCCATCGTTGCACGTGAGATGGGTGTGCCCGCGATCGTGGGATGCGGCAATGCAACGGACCTGCTCGATACGGGAATGGAGGTGACGGCCAGTTGTTGTGAAGGCGACACCGGAATCATCTACAGCGGCATCCTTCCCTATCACAAGGAGGAAACGTTGCTCGCGGACATGCCGGCCACGCGTACCCCGATCATGTTGAATGTGGCCAGTCCTGATCTCGCGTTCAAGTTCGCCGGCCTGCCCAACGCAGGGGTCGGTCTGGCGCGCGAGGAGTTCATCATCAACAATTATATCCAGGCACATCCGCTTGCTTTGCTACAGCACAAGGAACTCGGCGATGTGGCGTTGAGCGGCAAGATCAGCTACCTCATCCATGGGTATGAGGATGAGGAGACCTTTTTCGTGAAGAAACTCAGTTACGGCATCGCCAAGATCGCAGCGGCCTTCCACCCCAACAAGGTGATCGTGCGGTTCAGCGATTTCAAGAGCAACGAGTACAAGAACCTGCTGGGTGGTGAGCACTTCGAACCCACCGAGGAGAACCCCATGATCGGCTGGCGTGGGGCCAGTCGGTATTACAGCGACACGTACAAGGAGGCCTTCGGATTGGAGTGCAAGGCCATACGGAGGGTGCGTGAGAAGATGGGACTGAAGAACGTGGTGGTGATGGTGCCCTTCTGCCGCACGGTCAATGAACTGCAGAACGTGATGGAGGTCATGAAGCACTACGGCCTGGAACGCGGAAAGGAAGGATTGGAGGTCTACCTGATGGCAGAGGTCCCGAGCAACATCATCATGGCCGAGGAGTTCGCCGAACACATCGATGGCTTCTCCATAGGAAGCAACGACCTCACCCAGCTCACGCTCGGCCTTGATCGCGACAGCGCGTTGGTGAGCCACCTGTACGACGAACGCAACCCGGCCGTGAAGCGGATGCTGAAGATGCTGATCGAGACCGCCAAGCGCACCGGCACCAAGGTGGGGATATGCGGCCAGGGGCCAAGTGATTTCCCGGACTTCGCACAATTCCTGGTGGAATTGGGGATCGATTCCATCAGCGTCACCCCCGATAGTCTGTTGAAGACGAAGCGGGCCATTGCGGAAGTGGAGAAGGCGTTGGCGGAGATGGCCTCCGTCAAGGCAGCCATCTAGGCGATAGAGAAAGGTGCGCCACTGGTTCACGAGGATCACAGTCGGCCTTTCGATAGCCCTGTTCACCTTGGTCATGTTCGGCTTGTGCGCTATTGCCATCAGTGGTTTGTGGGTTCTGCTCAAGTTCATTTGGGGTTGAGGTCGATCTCGATCCGAAACGGTTCAACTCTTTTTTGACTTTCATCTTCCCCAAGCATCCAAGGAGTAATTTTCCTCCTATGCGCCACCTCTCCACGCTTCTTTTCGCTTTATCGGTCTGTGCAGGTCAAGCCCAGGACACCATCACTGTTGGTGCGTTGCAACGTACCTATACCGTTCGGCTGCCTTCGGCTTATGATGGCACCACCCCCCTGCCCTTGGTCATTGCAATGCACGGCGGTTTCGGGAGCGGCACGCAGCTGGAGAACCAATCGCAGTTGAGCGTAAAGGCCGAGGAAAAAGGATTCATCGTGGTCTACCCGGATGGTGTGCCCAGCCTGCTCGGCATCCGCACATGGAATGCTGGAGGATGCTGCGCCTATGCCATGAACAACAACATCGACGATGTCGGTTTCATCGATGCGCTGCTGGATACGTTGCAAGCCGACTTTGCGATCGATGCCCAGCGCGTGTATGCCACCGGCATGAGCAACGGCGGCTTCATGAGCTATCGCCTGGCCTGTGAGTTGAGCGAACGGTTCGCGGCAATTGCACCGGTCTCCGCCAGCATGACCATTGCGGTCTGCCAACCGATCAGGCCGGTTCCCGTGATCGGGCTCCACTCCTACCTGGACACCAGCGTGCCTTACTTGGGTGGCATCGGCGATGGCGTTTCCGACCATTACAACTCCCCGCAGGATTCGGTGCAGACCGCGTTCGCATTGCATGCCAATTGTGCTGTGCTGCGCGACACGATCCAGGACGATGCGGAGCTGACCGTGATCCGTTGGCACGAGTGTGATTGCCAACAGGAAATGCTCTTGTACATGACCCGCGACGGTGGCCATAGCTGGCCCGGAGGACAAGGCACGGGCATCGGGGACCCACCAAGCACCACGATCAACGCGAACGATCTGATGTGGGATTTCTTCCAGCAGTACTCCTTGGATTGCGCTTTGCCGACCGACATCCCTGCTACCCGACCGGATGACCATCCCGTGGTGTTCCCGAACCCAGCATCCGGAGCGATCACCGTGGTCGGAGATCACGTGTTCCTCGCCTTGCTCGATGTTTGCGGCAAAGCAGTTCTCAGCCTTGACACCCGTGGTCGCGACCGATCGGTGCTCGACCTCACCGACGTGCGCACCGGTACCTACACCCTGCTTGCGACCGACGCACATGGCTTGCGTTCCTCTGCGCGGGTCATCGTTCAGTGATCCTCCGTGCCGGACCATCGGCCTGTCATTAGCTTCGTCCTATGGATCACAAAACACTGCGCAACGCACTGGCCTTGCATGCGTTCTTCTTCCTCGCGACCATGGCCATCGGACAGGCCGGGTCCGGTGCGCACATGACCATCGCGGATGTCAAGGGCAAGGACCTGGTCTGCGATCTCGGGACGGTGGCCTACGATGTGCGGATCGTTTCGGACAGCACCTTCCATTGGAAGGACAAGAGCGGCCATGAGGAGACGAACCCCTTGACGCTGGTGGATGTTGACGCGCACACCGCGTTGCTGGGCTGGGATGAGAACGACAGCACCTTCGTTTCGATGGTCATCAACGTGATGCACGGTACCGCGCATGTGGTCTATCTGACCAGGGATCGTGAGATGGGTTCCTTCAGCGGCACCCTCCGCGTGAAGGAATGAACCAATGGGTCCACATGCCCTGAACCTCCCGATCCCATCCCTGGCCGGGCTTACCACGGAGCGGTTGGAATTCCGCCATGCCACCCTGGCCGATCGCGCATGGTGGATGGAATACCACAACAGTGCCGAAGCCATCCGTTTCATGCCCTTCACGCTCGGCAGTGAAGCGGATTGCACGCGGTTCATCCAATGGACCCTGGATCGGATCCCACGCGATGGGTCGTGCTTGAACGTTGTTTCCGAGAGAGCTAGCGGCAAGCCTGTGGGCATGATCGGCTTGCTTACCCAGGAGGTCAGTGGCGTGGTGGAACTTGAAGTGGCCTACCACCTCCTACCGAGCGCGTGGGGCCAGGGTTATGCCACGGAAGCGGCAGCGGCTTGCAAGGCATTCGCACAAACCCATGGACTGGCTCCAAGTGTTGTTTCGTTGATAGACCCCGGCAATGACAAGAGTGTCGCAGTGGCCGAGCGCAACGGCATGCATTACGACGGAGATGGTGTTCATCGAGGGGACGTGGTACGCGTGTACCGGGCACCGTTGGCTCCGCACGCATGAGATTTGCCGGGACATAGTGGTACCTGTCCTCCGCGCCCGGTGATCGATCCGGTCCGCGCGGTCGTGCATGTCAAGGCTTTCGCTCGAGTACTTCGGCCAACGCATCCATGCTGTCGCACCAACCGCCAACATGGCTGTCGCGCGATGCTTCGGTAGCGAGCCCTGTCTGCCGGAATTCCATGCGCGTGCGACCGCCGTCCTCGTGAAGGTCCACTGTCACCTGTGTGGTGTGGTGCGCCGGATTCTCCGGAACAGGCGGCTTCTCCCACAGGTGCGTGAAGGCCAGGTGATCAACGGGGCGCACAGCAAGGTAGCTGCCGTAGATGGGGATGTCCTCACCATCGGGGTTGCGTAATACCACGCGATAACTGCCGCCTTCTTTCACATCGGCCTCTGCGCTAACGGTGCTGAAGGCCGCGCAGCCAACCAATGCACCAGCATCGCAGGCTTGGTCCATGCCTTCCAGACGAGTTCGCGTGGCGCACATCGAATACACGCGTGATCCGGATCCCATCCGGCGCCGGGGTGGAAACGTTGTTGCGGGTGCGCTGTTCCGTGAGCAGGTCCATGCGCACGAAAGTACCAGCAGCATGTATTCAGGGGTTCTCGGCCTCCCTTTTCAACCCGGCCAAGCCCGTTTCGAAGTCCTTGCCGATCGTCTTCTCCATGTTCATGAACACGCTCATCACCTTGCCCATGAAGATACGCGGGCCGTCCATGGTCCAGGTCAGCTTGGTATCCGCCCCTTGGGGAGTGCAGCGGAACCAGACCACGCAGTCGTTCTTGAAAGGCCGGGTGAAGCGCAGGTCGATGTTCACGCTGTCGGCATTCGCCCAAGCACTTCCATGGTCCCGCCGGCCTTCTTACCGGACCACGCATACTTGGCGCCACACCGCGATCGGCGCCGCTATAGCTGCGTTCCATGTCCGGGTCGAGCTTCTCCCAAAGGGCTCCACGGCCGCCACGCGCGGAAATCGATGAGGTGCGGCAGGATGCGTTCCGGCGTTGCATGGATCGCACCGTGCTCCTTTCGTAGCGTACGGTGCTGGGCTTGGCCGCTGCGATGGCCAGGATGATGACGATGATGGCCGCAGTCCGAGGAGGATGTAAAGAAGCATGGTTTGTTCAGTGCTGGTTGGTGTTGCGGTGGGCAAGGCGCTTGTGGTGCAGCCAGTAGGCCAGGATGAGCACACCGATGAAGATGATCATGGGTGCCCAGCCGGCGATCGGATCAACCACGGCGATGAAGGATACCATGCCCATGAACAGATCGATGAAGAAGCCGAAGTAGGTCATTCCTTCACCGGGCAGGCACCATGGGCAGCAGGATGGCGATGGCCCCGATGATCTTGAACACCGAGATCCACCGGATGAAGTACAACGGATAACCGAGGTGGTCGTGCAGCATGGTAATAGCGTCCGGGTGGAGCGTGATGCCTCCAATGCTGGAGAAGATCATGAAGGCGCTGAAGAGCGCGGTGATGATGCAGTAGGCGGTGTTGGTTCGTTTCATGGTTGGTGTTGGTTGGGGCGCGTCATGACGCGCCGGTACAGAGGATCCGAGTTTGTCCATGTTCTCTTCGTTGGCCCGTTCGATGAAGGCACGGATGGGCGCCAGTTCATCGCTGTGTCGAAGCGCATGATCCAATCGACGCGGGTTCCTCCTTCCACTTCGGTGAAGCTCACCATCGCTTTGTAGAAGTGCATCTCCTTCAAATGGTCGAACTCCAGGTAGGCCGGCGGTTCGATTCGCTTGAACACGCAGGTGTTGTTGAAGTCCATGGCGGTCGGACCGTGCATCGTGAATTCCCACATCCCCTCGGGCCTCAATTCGAAGCGATGGAAGGTGTTCGTGAAGCCTTTCGGGCCCCACCATCGCACGAGCAAGACCGGGTCGGTCCACGCAGCGAACACGCGCTCCCGAGGCGCTTGGATGATGCAGCTGGTATGCACTTCACGGTCGCTCATTTCATCTTCGCCGCTTTCTTGGCAGCGGTCTTCGTAGCCTTCGACGGCCACCGTTGCTCGATCTCCCGCGCATTTCAGCTTCACGATATCCTTCACGAGGGCCGCTGGCAGAGGCTTCTCCGGCGTGAACTGGATGGTCCCCTTGCTCACTGTGAATCCCTTGAGCCGTTCCGCGAAGCCGGCCGGGACCATGCCATAGAGCGCGACGTGCTTCTTCGCAGCGCCCATGTACACCAGCGGGTGCCCGTTGTACTTGAACCCGGGCAGGCCATAGCCGAAGTACTCCTCGGCCCGGGAGCCGCAGCGAGGATCTGCTTGCGCAGCGCGGTCAGCATCTTGCGTTGGTCGTCAGGGAGCATGGCGAGGTACTCGTCTGTGTTGGTGGGTTTCTCAGTGATGTTGCGCATGGTCGATCAATGAGCGATGGATCCTACGTGTTTCGTCAACCGGTCCAGACATTCGTTCCAACCCTCCCGGTGCTCGTCGCAATGCGCGGTGGTGGCGAAGGTGGTCTGGTTGAGGGTCATGACCGTGCTTCCGGCGCGTTGCTCGAAGTCGAGGGCGACCACGGTGTCGCACCAGATATCACCATCCGCTTCCTCGCGTAGCCGGGTGAATACGAGGCGATAGGGCGCATCGATGTGCGTGTACTCGCCGCGCACCCAATGTTCGCTACCGTCCGGCGCGCGCATGCAGAACCTGTACTTGCCGCCAACGCGGAAGTCCTGCTCGCAATGCGGTAGCGCGAAGTCCTTCGGGCCCCACCATTTGACCAGATGCTGCGGGTCGCACCAGGCCTGGAAGACCTTCTCTACCGGCGTTCAGCGTCGGGTGAGGATCGATGTGCGTTCAGAGGTTTCCGTGGTGTTGCTCATGGTTCGGTCGCTCAATGAATAGTCTCGCCGCGTTCCAGCATCCCGATGAAGAGGGCCAGGCGCTTGGCGCGGGGTCTCGTCCTTCTTCGCTGTGTGCAGGCGATGGAGGATGGCGTATCAGTTGCTTCCCGTAGGTCTTGAAGAGGCGCGGCCTTCTTGTTCTTCTTCAGCGCTTCTTTCAGATCCGGTGGGACGGTGATGCTGCTCGCCGGGGCATAGGCCTTCTCCCATTGCCCGTTGGCCTTTGCACGCTCCACCGCCGCCAGACCGGCAGGCTGCATCAACCCGGCTTTGATGAGTTCCTGCACCTTCTTCTTGTTGACCTGGCTCCAGATGCTCTTCGGCGTACGTGGCAGGAATTTCTGGAGGAAGGAGGACTCATCATAGCTCCGCTTGATCGCATCGATGCATCCGTGGCACAGCGCTATCTCCAAGGCCTCGGCGTAGGTGACCGAGCGCATGCCGCTGTCCTTCTTCGCGATCCGGATGTAGATGCCAGGTGAGCTTTCGCCATTCTTCGTGAGCCAGGCCTCCCAGGCCCGCGCCGTCTCGAAGACCATGATCGGGCGGTCGTCGGGGGCGGTGGCGGTGTGCTGGCTGTCTTCATGCGGCTGCGTATCCTTCGGTGGTCATTTCCGCTTATCCCGTTCCGCCGCACGTTTCGCGATCGATGGTCGCTTGATGTGCGCAGCGCATCCTTACCCACCCAGCGCTCGGTGGCATGCTCGCTTTCCGCGAGTTCCTCGGCGAATCGATGGCGGCATCGCGCAGGGCGGTGCTTCTCCCCGCGATGCCCGCGCAAGGCCCGCTCGCCCTTCCTTCACGAAGTTCCGCTCGTCGTTCGCGGCTGCGCGGATCGACGGCGAGGCATTGTAGGAACGGGGCATCGGCGCTCTTCTTGTCGTGCAGCGCTACGCTCGCCAGCAGCGCGAGGCCGCCCGCTTCTCGAACTCCGGCTTGCGCTTCGCCCATTGCTTGATCTTGGCGAAGGCGTGCGGCGACTTGTCGAAGAGCACGAAGCAGGCGGTGTCCACGATGGCCCAGTTGTCGAAATCCCTGCACCGGTGTCCATCTGGGCTGGCGTGACATGCATCGGGTCATCGACCATGGTCGCGAGCATGCGCGCGTCGTGCCAGCCATGGTCCCAAAGCGCTTGTGCAGACGCATGGTCCTTTCCGATCTCCTTGGCCAGTTTGCGCAGTTCGCCCACGCTCACGCCGTACGCCTTGTCGGTCCAGATCCCGTAGCGCGGACCCATTTCCGCCACGGCCTTCTTCGAGCCGTGACTTTCGAGCAGGCAGCGCACCGACTTCAGGTCAGCCTTCACACTGGCCTTCGAGGGATCCTTCTTCGCCATGCTTTTCTCCGTGCCTCGTTGGTGCACTATTCGCTCACGATGGATTCAGAGCTCGGTCCGGTAGTCCTTCGGGTCCTTCACTTCCTCCGGGTTCGTGGGGTAGCTCTCCCAGAACTTGCCGGTCTCGCCATGGCCGTTCGTGCGCACCCAGGTCTGCAGTTCCGGCCACGCCTGGGCGAGTCCGTCATAAGGGCCTTGGTACACGCTGCGCACCACGTTCGCTGCGGGTAGTTTGCCGTTGATCGCGCGTCCTTCCGGCTTCACCGCCTTCGATACCGGGAAGCCGATCTCGAAGTCGAAGGTGTCGCTCGGTCGACGATGATGGTAGCTGAACATCGGTCCGGTGATACGGATGCCCTGTTCGGTGATGGTCTTGATCAATTCCTCGATCGCGGGATCCATGTACTTCGGCATTTCGCGGCCGGGGACGACGAGCGGTATGACCGCCGTTGCGACCTCTTGCGTTCGGATGACTTCAGGTGGAGTGATCATGTTGATCATAGAGTTGGGGCTGAGGATCCTCCGCCCTTACATGTTCTTCACGAGTTCCTTGATGATCGCGGTCAGTGCCTTCTCGTTCTGCTTCACCTCCGCCATGCTGCGCAAGTGCAAGAGCCGACGGCCGTCGGTGTAGTCGCCAGTGAGTAGGCCGCCATGCTTCTTAACCTCCGCTCCGCGCAGGAAGATCAGGCGCAGCGTGTCCTTCTTGAAGAAGTTGAAGCCGACGATATAGCGCTTGTAGGTCTTCGGGTCGAAAGGCTTCATCTCGCCGGTGAAATAGAAGGTGGGCGCGTTCCAGTAGATGCCCTCGCCTATGCGCTTGTCCGCTTTCAAGATGATCCTGCGAAGCTCGGCTGCAGCACCGTGCAGCGGATGCTTCAGCTTCTTCATGTACGCATCTACGGTCTCGGGCTCTGAAACGCCGGTGTACAGCGCATTTCCTGGCTTGGCTTTCGCGCCGGTGCGGGACGCAGGCGTCTTCTTCTGCGTGGTCGCCACAAGCTCTTCCAGCTGCTGATAGCTGAACTCCAAGCCGCCTTCCATCGGCGAAGCGAGATGCCGTCGCGCACCTTCTTCGACTCGTAGCGTGCCGTGATGGTCATCAGCGTCACCACCGTTCTTCTCGGTGAGCACGGTGGTCAAGCGCATCGCCTTCATACCACGGATCGTCGAAGAGCTCGGTGTTCACGAGCCGCTCCGGGCGCTTGATCTCTTTGTACACGCCACCGAGCGCCATGCCTTGTCCGGATTGGTTCTTCCATACATAGCGGAACTTGCCGCCCACGCGCAGGTCCACCTTGCACGCGGTCATGGTCCATCCCGGCGGCCCGTTGAGCCATTTCTTGATCGGCGCGGGCTTGGTCATCGCATCGAAGACCAGCTCGCGCGGAGCCTGGAATCGGCGGGTGATCGCGAATTCGCGATCGCCCTTGGCCTTCACTCACCTTGGTCATCACTTCACGCTGTTGAGGTAGGCCGCCAGTTTGTCGAAGGTGCCTTTCCAGCCGCCGTCCATGCCTTCGCGTGCGCTCTGTCGAACATGGCGAGTTCCTCCGCGCTCGATCCACTCCACCGGCAGCAGGTCACGCTCGATGTCGTGCGCTCGTTGCCGGGTCCTCGAAGTCCATCACCAATGCATCACCTTCGGCCAGGTCGGTGCCATGGGATGCGTGCCGATGCCGCCATTCTCATCGCTGAAGCTCTGGATGGACACGATGCGTTCGATGGGGTCGATCTCCAGGTAGGTCATGATACCCCACGCGTTGAAGCTGCCGTCGGCGCTGCGTTGCGCGTAGTGGTATTTACCGCCCACGCGGAAGTCCATGGTCTTGGTGAAGCCGGTGACGCCTTCGGGACCGAGCCATTGCTCGAGGTGCTCGGCCTCCGTGTTCACCTTCCAGACGAGTGCGCGCGGTGCGTCGAACTCGCGGCTGACGATGTGCGGCTTGACGGCCGTGGTGGGCTTGGGGGGGTGGGTAGCGGTTGTCATGGGGTCAGGGGTGTTGTTCGTTGTTGAAGCGCGCTGGTTCAATCCTCGATGGCCTCGATGCCTTGATCCTTTAATCGCTGTATATTCTCCTTCATGCTCTGAAGCTGCTCCGGAGCATGGCCTTGCCAGTCGTGCACTTCGCCGGTCACGCGCAAGGCATCCATCGTGCGGTACGATCTCGTTGGATTGCCAGGTAACTTCTTGTCCGTCAGGTTGGGGTCATCCTCGTATGGTCCAGTGGGCTCCACGATGTAGATCCGGCCACGTCCTTCGCCCACGGCCAGCTCAGCGCCCCAGGTGGCGGCATCCAAGGTCGCGCTGAAGTACACGTATTTCGCTCGGTTCCGTTGGCCGTAATTCGAGGCGTAGCCGGACGCGATGAGTTCGCCCTCCTTCAGATCAGCTTTGGTGCCGTGGTAGAAGTGCTCCTGGCTCATCGCGTCGATCACTTGCCCGATGTGAGCAGTTCGTCCAGCTGGTTGAGACCTTGTGTGAAGCCTTCCTTGAAGCCCATCTCGATGATCTTCTCCAGGTCCTCGACGCTGTCGAAGTCGATGCGGATGCTCACGAGCGTGCGGTCATCATGCTCGCTGAAGCCGCTCGTCCACTTCATGCGCGGCATGTCGGTGTTGATCACGCCCTGCTCATCGCAGAAGCCGTCGGTGCCGGCGAACATGGTCTTCGGCTCCACGCTCGTGTAGTCGAAGAAGCAGTGGTGGCGGTCGCCTTCAGGGCCCTGCATGTAGTACGACCACCGCCCCCCTTCGCGGAAGTCGAGTCCGGTGATCACGCATTCATAGGGCTTTGGCGCCCACCATTGACAGAGGATGTCGGCCTGGGTCCATGCGGCCCACACGGGGTCCAGCGGCGCAGCGAAGGAGCGTTCCACGATGATGGTGCGATCTTCCTTCTTTACGATGAAATTGAAGAGGGCTTGCTTGGTCATGATCCGTGGTTTGGTCGTGGCAGGAGATCCCGCCTTATGAGTTCAAGTATGCATCGAGACGAGCAAGGGTCTGTTGACCGCCCTCTACGGCGCCGTATTCCTTCACGACCAGGTCCCGCTGCTCCTTGGTATCGAAGGTGGAATGAAGCGTGACCCGGGTCTTTCCTTCCACCTCGTCAAGGGTGATGACGGCGCGGAAGATCACGCGGTCACCATCGCCGCCATGGTCGTGGTCCATGCGCGATGGTGCGTCGATCCGCGTGAAGCGGATCCAGTTCGGATAGTCGCGGCCGTCCGGACCGTGCATGATGAAGACCCATTCGCCGCCTTCGCGGAAGTCGAACGAAGTGGTGGAGATGGTGAAGCCGTTCGGCCCCCACCAATGCGCCAATGCCTCGGCCGTGGTGAAGGCTTTCCACACGCGCTCACGCAGCGCGGCGATGTTGCGCGTGATCACGATCTCGCGGTCACCGACCACGCCGTCCGGGGCTTTACTTGTTGCTTCCATGCTTCTTGGTCTTGGTGGTCTTCGAGGCGGATGACTTCTCCTGGGCCTGCAGCTCCTTCAGGTATTCCTCCAGCCGGTCGAAGCGCTCCTCCCAGAACTGGCGGTATTGTTCCATCCAGTCGGTGGCCTCCTTCAGCGGCGCGGCTTTGATGGCGCACGGCCGCCATTGCGCCTCCTTTCCACGTGCGATCAGCTGTGCCCTCTCCAGCACTTTCAAGTGCTTGCTCACTGCGGGAAGGCTCATATCGAAGGGCGCCGCCAGCTCATTCACCGAGGCTGGACCGCTGGAAAGCCGCGCAAGTATGGCCCGACGCGTGGGGTCGGCCAGTGCGGAGAAGGTGAGTGAGAGGCGGTCCATGGCGGCGTTGACGGAGCAAACGTATTAAACCATACGGTTAATTACAAATTCAATGTCGGTCTGCCTTCGACGGCCGCTACGGATCAGCGCATTCCGGGTGGCTGATCGGGATGCCCCATGAGAAGGAGTTCGAACCGATCGAGCAGGCGGGTCGCTCGTCCTTTTCGGCATCTGGTCAGCGACCTCGGTTCATAGCATATGATCAATTCGGGCGCGATGCTCGCCGCAAAATACCCCCTGCACTGTGCGAGCAGCCTCGACTCAGCAGCAGCCCGCCATCGACAGAAGCCGTTAATTCGTGTCCGGAACCCATGGACCGTCATTACGCGATCGTCACCCCGTGCTTCAATGAAGGGGACGTTTCCATTCGCTTCCTGCACGAATTGGAATCGGTGCTTGCGGAATGCGCCGGTCGTTTCACCATCGTGGTCGTTGACGACGCCAGTTCAGATAACACCCTGGACCTGGTCCGCGCCTACGCACCCAAGGCCGGGAATGTGAGCCTGAGGCCGATAGCACTGGCGTACAACATGGGTCACCAGGAAGCCATCTATCAAGGGTTGCAGTTCGCTTCCACCACGGATGCTGAGCACTTCATCGTGATCGATGGGGACGGTGAGGACGACCCGACGGCCATCAGGGAACTTTGCCATATGCACGAAACACCGATCGTATTCATTGCGCGTGGTCGTCGGTCGGAATCCCTGGGATTCAGAGTCGGTTACTGGATCTACAAACGCATCTTTCGGACCATTTCCGGGAGGAGCATCAACTTCGGGAACTACAGCATGATCGATCGCAAGGTGCTGTCGGCCGTGCTGGATAAGTCCTTCGTGCACTACGCAGCGTTCCTATCACGGATGCGGGTCTCCAACAAGTGTATCACACGGGATCGCAGATCCCGGATCGATGGAAGGTCCAAAATGAGCTACCGGAGCCTTTCCGTTCATGCCTTCCGGGCCCTGATCGAATACAGCGAGGAACTTGTATCCATCTTTCTGCGGGCATTCGTTTACATGGCCGCCTTTTTTCTGGTCATGTTCCTCGGCATCATCGGGCTGAAGGTGCTCACACCCTATGCCATTCCGGGCTGGGCGAGCCTGTTGTCCGTTTCGCTTTTCAACTCGATGATCATCTGCCTTGGCTTCTTCGCGATCGGTCTGCTGCTGGTGAATACTGCCCAGAGAAGGGAACGCGCCGGACGGCACCTGTACACCGTGATCACCGCGGAACAGTTGCAGCCATGAAGTATATCGGCGAGGAACTGGATCTGTTCCGCCATGCCCGGAACTGGAAGCGCTACCACGCCAGCGCGTTTCGCCCCTTCGTACGTGGAAGAGTGCTGGATGTAGGGTGTGGGCTGGGGGTGAATGCCCGGTATCTCGTGAACACTGATGTTTCGCACTACACCTTCCTTGAACCCGATCGCGACCTGTTGGATGCCGTTGAGCCCAGGCTTACCAGTGAAGTGGAGGTCCGCTTGGTCCAAGGGACGACGAATGATGTGGCTGGTGAACACTTCGACACCATCCTTTACCTGGACGTGATCGAACACATCGAGCACAGCACCGAGGAACTGCAGAGCGCCTGCGACCTGCTGGCCCCTGGTGGGCATTTGCTCATCCTTGTTCCCGCGTACGCTTTCTTGTACAGTCCTTTCGACAAGGCCATCGGCCATTTCAGGAGGTACGACAAAAGCACTTTGCGCAAAGAGCTTCCACCGGAGTTGGAGTCGATCCGAACCATTTACCTGGACAGCCTCGGCTTGCTGATGTCGCTTGGCAACAAACTCCTTCTGAAGCAGAGCGCTCCGAAGCTCTCCCAGGTGCTCTTTTGGGACCGCAATGTGATCCCCGTATCTCGGATCACGGACAAATTGTTCCTGCACGCCTTCGGACGATCGCTCTTGAGCATCTCCCGCAAGTCTTTGGGCTCATGACATTCGACATCCGCCCCACGAAGGTCCCGAAACGGTCATGATCCGATCGCTGCCGATCACGGATTTCCTGTCCGTCCCGCATCCGGTGATCGATGTGCGCTCGCCGGGTGAATTCGCGCAAGGCCATATTCCAGGTGCGCACAATGTGCCGCTCTTTACGAATGAGGAACGCGCTGTGGTGGGTACGCTGTACAAGCAGCAGGGTCGCGATGCCGCCGTATTGCAGGGGCTTCGGCTGGTGGGCCCCAAGCTGGCCGCGATCACCGAGCGAGCCGTTGAGCTCGCCCCGGATGGCCGCATTCGGGTGCATTGCTGGCGCGGGGGCGAGCGTAGTGGCAGTGTTGCCTGGCTACTGGACAAGGCCGGTTTTGCTGAGGTATTGCCACTGATCGGTGGATACAAGGCCTTTCGGAACCACGTGCTCGCGTCCTTCGCCGTGCCGCGCAAACTGGCCGTGGTGGGCGGTCATACCGGAACCGGGAAAACGGAGATCCTCTCCCATCTCGCTGCACTTGGCCAGCATACCATCGATCTGGAATCACTTGCGAACCATAAAGGCAGCAGTTTTGGCGCCCTTGGCGAACCACCACAGCCTACCAATGAGCAATTCGAGAACGCCGTATGGGGGGCCTTGCACGCGTGTGATCCGAGGGAAGTGGTATGGATCGAGGACGAAAGTGGTTCGATCGGTCGTGTGAAGATCCCGGATGCGTTCTTTCGGACCATGCGAGGATCACCCTGCTATTTCCTGGAGGTGCCCAAGCCCATGCGTGCATCAAGGCTAGTGGAGGGTTACGGTGGGTTCCCGAGAGTGCAATTGATCCAAGCCACGGAACGGATCGCAAAACGGATCGGACCACAACATTGCAAGGCCGCCGTGGAAGCGTTGCACAACAACGACCTTTACACTGCGGCAATGATCACCCTCACCTACTACGACAAGACGTATCTGCACGGCGTTGGACAGCGTGATCCGGATCGGGTCTTTCGCACGGCCGTCGAGCACCAGTACCTGAAGGATGTCGCGGGCCAGCTGATCGAAGCACATGCAGCATTCCGGTATGAATGAACCAGTGCGGTTGACACAGTTCAGCCACGGTGCCGGCTGTGGGTGCAAGATCGCTCCAGCGGTGCTCGAGAGGATCCTGAAAAGTGGAACGCCGCCCATCTCGGACAGGAACCTGCTCGTGGGCTATGGTAGCCGTGATGATGCTGCCGTATACGACCTCGGGAACGGCCGTGCCTTGATCAGCACGACGGACTTCTTCTCTCCCATCGTGGATGATGCCTTCGACTTCGGCAGGGTGGCGGCGACCAATGCATTGAGCGATGTGTACGCCATGGGCGGTCGCCCCCTGTTGGCCGTGGCGATCCTGGGCTGGCCAGTGGAGCGATTGGGCCCGGAGGTCGCGCAACGCGTGTTGGAAGGCGGTCGCAGAGCATGTCATGATGCTGGTATTACCCTGGCCGGTGGACATAGCATCGACGCTCCCGAACCCTTCTTCGGCCTCGCTGTAACAGGTGAGGTCGCTGTCGAGCACATCAAGCGGAACGATACAGCGAACGCCGGCGACCTGCTCTTCCTGACGAAACCACTTGGTCTGGGCATCCTTTCCACGGCACAGAAAAGGGGCGTCCTCGAACCCTCTGGAACGGAGCTTGCCACCGAACTCATGTGCCGTTCGAATGTGTTCGGGGCGGACCTTGGTCGGATGGAAGGCGTTTCGGCGCTGACGGATGTGACCGGATTCGGCCTTGGCGGTCACCTGTTGGAGATGTGTGATGGCGCTGGACTTGGGGCGGAGATCGTCTTCGACCATGTGCCGATCATTCCATTGGCCAGGGATCTCATCGCACAGGGCTGCTATCCGGATGGCTCCTTTCGCAACTGGAAGAGCTACGGCGCACGGATCGTGGGTGCCGACTCGATGGTCCGCATGTTGGTGATGAGCGACCCGCAGACGAGTGGTGGATTGCTCATCGCCTGCCGGCCGGACCGCAGTGAGGAGCTTGTCCGGTCAGCGCGGGAATTCGGAATGGAGCTGGGATCGTTCGGCCGATTCGTTCAACGACCGAAAAGTGGTACGATCATCGTGTCTTGAACCTGCCTCTAAGCACGATCGAGCGTAACGCAGGGGCGTTGGGATCACACCCTTGGTCCGGAACATGACGGGCGCTAGCATCACGTCCGGAAAGCACCCCGTTCCGTATGGTGTAAATTGGTACCCTCCGCAACCAAATGAACAAGGTCCAGAATAATATGGCGAACAAACGACTGAACGAAAAGGAGATCGAACAACTGCTTGGCGAGTATCGTAGTGAGAGAAGACGACTGAACTTTCAGTTGGACAAGGTCCGCGAAGCGATCGCCGAACTGAAACGGAATGCCGCTGTGAAAGGTGCATCATCGGATGCTGTTCCGGTAAAGCGTGGTCCAGGAAGGCCACGAAAGGACGCCTCGACCGGCGCCGCAGTGAAGACGGCCAAAGGACGCAGGAAGAAACGCGAGATCAAGAACGGAGGCTATCGCTTGAGCGATTGGGACGAAATGGTGATCACCACGATCACACAACGGGATATGCTCCTGCCAAAGGAGGACCTGTTGAAGAGCGCCCTTGCATGGGCGAAGAAGAAACACCCTTCCATGGACAAGGAAGAAGTGGAGGCGAAATTGACACGTGTACTGCAAAAGCTCAGCGGTAAGCGTGGGATGCTCGGCACGCATCGTTCAGGGCTTCGCCGAGGCTATCATTACGGGATCATGGATTGGTTCTTCGCGAGCAGCGGCAAGCTCAGAAAACAGCATTTCGGCAAGTTGGTATTGAACGACTGATAGATAGCGCATCGGTACGGATCGTCCCGTCCCGAATGGACCATAGCGTGGCAGTATGAAGAACATCCTCGTGCCCTTGGACCTTTCCGCGATCGGCCCTGCGGTATTGAACGTGGCGGAGCAGTTGGCCGCTCCCCTCGGAGCGAAACTCTGGCTGCTCCACGTCGCAGCACCTGAACCGGACTTCGTGGGGTATGATGCCGGTCCCACCTACGTGCGGGACCAGCGCGCGGATGAGTTGCGCAAGGAGCATGTTGAAATGCAGGAAATGGCTGCGGGATCACGGGCCAGAGGACTCGATTGCGAGGCCTTGCTGGTGCAGGGCCCCACAACCGATACGCTGCTTCAGGAATGCGTTCGACTGAAGATAGACATGATCGTCATGGGGTCCCATGGCCGCAGTGCCCTGTACAAGACCTTCGTCGGAAGTGTGAGCGAACAGGTCCTGACCAACACCACCGTTCCTGTGCTCGTGGTGCCCCCATCGGATCGCAAATGATGTTGGGGCCCAGGTCCCGCTTGCTGCTGATGGCTGGTGCCTTCATGCTCACAGGGTCCGTGTGCGTGCCGACCTTGCGCGGCGGACGACCCCGGGTCGACTCCATCACCGTACCGGAAGGTTTTGTCGTGGAGGTCTTTGCCGAAGGGGTGACGAATGCCCGGGCCATGTGCTGGGGAGCACGTGGAACACTATTCGTTGGATCGCGCAGTGAGGGCGTGGTGCATGCCCTGCTGGATACGGACCAGGATGGTCATGCCGATGTGCACCACATCGTGGCCACGGACCTGGAAATGCCCGTGGGCGTAGCCTTCAGGGATGGTGACCTGTATGTGAGCGTGGTGAATGGTGTCGTGAAGTTGATCGGCATCGAGGACCACCTTGCATCCCCACCGGAACCCGTTCTCGTGACCAACACCTATCCTTCGGAGAAGCATCATGGTTGGAAGTTCATCGCGTTCGGTCCGGATGGTGACCTGTACGTGCCGGTGGGTGCCCCTTGCAACGTGTGCGAAAGCGAGGACAGCATCTTCGCAAGCATCTCGAGGATACATCCTGATGGTACGGACAGGCGGATCATCGCGCATGGTGTTCGGAACACCGTCGGTTTCGATTGGCATCCGGGAACGGGTGTGCTCTGGTTCACGGAGAACGGGAGGGACTGGATGGGCGATGACAGTCCGGACTGTGAGTTGAATTCCTTACCTGTTGAGGGCGCCCACTTCGGATTTCCATATTGCCATGCCGGCAATATCCCGGACCCCGAGTTCGGTACCGGCAGATCATGCGACGAATTCAAGCCCCCTGTGGCCCTGCTCGGTCCGCATGTCGCACCGCTCGGTATGCGCTTCTATCGCGGCAGTGCATTTCCCCGGAAATACCACCACGCGATCTTCATCGCCGAGCATGGTTCCTGGAACAGAAGCACCCCGATCGGTTATCGTGTGGCCGTGGCCTACCCCCAGGCCGACGGCACCGCACGGACCGAGGTATTCGCCGAAGGCTGGCTGAGTGGTGGAACCGCCACGGGGCGCCCGGTGGATGTGCTGGAGGCACCGGACGGCAGCCTGCTGGTGAGCGATGATCACGCGGACATGATCTACCGGATCCGATACACGGGTGATCACTAATTCCTTGGAGTCTCTTCTCGCGGCACGATGCGTGCATCGGGCCTGGCATAATATCCGACCATGAAGAAGGTACTCATCACCGTGCTGCTGCTGTTTTCGGCAACATTGAAAGCCCAGGACTCCGGTCTTGGCCTGGGCATCATGATCGGTTCGCCCACCGGCCTCTCGGGAAAGGCTTGGATCTCCGAAGATCGCGCTGTAGGCATGGGGCTCGCTTGGGGACTATGGCATGGGGGCTACTTCCATGCACATGCCGACTACCTGTTCCATGATATGGACCTGATCCAAGTGGGCAGGGGAAAACTACCGCTCTACTATGGGCCGGGCCTTCGCCTTCGCTCCTGGAACGGAGCCCGCTACTGGCACCGTGGGCGGTACTACGAGAATGGAAATGGACGGGTGGACCTTGGCATCAGATTCCCCGTGGGTTTGGCCTATCTGTTCGATGGTGCTCCTGTGGATGTGTTCATCGAGGCCGTTCCCACGTTGGATCTGATTCCCGGCACCGCGTTCGAATTCGACGCGGCACTTGGCGCACGTTATTGGTTCTGACGTCGAAAAGGTGTTGCATCGAGCCACGTTCGCGTGGCGAAATGACCCCGGTAGAGCACCGAACCGACCACCAGGGAGACCATGATCCCCACGGCGGCTCCTGCGAACACGTCCTGGGTGAAGTGCTGAGACAGATACACCCTGCTGAATCCGAGAAGGACCGCCAATGCGGCCAGCAGTGCCGCCCAGCCCTGTTTCCCGAGGATCACCGTAACAGCCATGCACATGCTGAAGGCGGCAGTGGCATGTCCGCTCGGGAAGCTGAAGTGCGCATGCAGGTCGACGCCTTCCACCCAGGTCATCTCCCCCAGTGAATCCCGGAACATGCTTGGGCGATCGGAGGTGGAGAAGACGAGACGCTTCAAGGTCTGGGTGACGAGCGCGCTCAGTCCACTGCTCAAACCCACCATCAGGAATGCGCGCCAACTATGCACTGCAAGCATGACGAGGGCCACGACCACCACCATCCAACCATCGGCCACGTTCGTGAGGTATGGAAAGACCACATCACCCCACACGGTGTGATGGTTGTTCACCATGGCGTGCAAGACCAGCTTGTCGTTCAACATGAGATTCCATGCGGCCGGCAGCGCTGCCAGCACGGAAACGAACAGAAAGACGGCCACCGCACGTATCCGGGACATGCCGCGAAACTAACCACCACCTCCACCACCTTGTTCCTGATATCTTCGTAGGATGAAGCGCTTGTCCTCCGGCATTCAACATCCTGTTTTATTCACGATGCTGATGGCATTCCCTATGGTCGGTGTGAACGCGCAGTCATTCACCACGACCATGGGCGGACCTTACGCTCAGGATGCTGTGGGCATTGTTCAAAGTGGTGCCGGAGCCCTTGTTGGATCGACCGTGTTCAACGGGACCGGACACCGCGGAACACTCCTCGAGTTGAATGCCGCAGGCAATGCGATCAGCGAGGTGGAGTTCGATGTCCCGGGAGCTGTGTTCCTACAGGCCATGATCCCGTCCCAGAACGGTGGTGGCTATATCGTGGGTAGTATGATCCCGAACGGGGCACATGAGCATGATGGTCTGTTGGTCCGTGTAGGCTCCGGTGGCACCATCGCATGGACCGCCTATCCCTCTGCGGCCGGTGATCAGCAATATCATGGCGCAACGTTGCTGCCGAACGGGGACATCATCGTATGCGGGATCTCCAGGACGGATTATGGGCACGATGCGCTCGTCGCGCGTTTCGATGCGCTGGGTGAGATGATCTGGAGCGATGTGCAAGGCGACCTGGGCGATGAAGAGGCCTATGCGGTCGCGGCAAACGCGGATGGCATCATGGTCACCGGAAGGCAGGTGAATTTCGGGGGCACCACCGATGCGCTTTTTCTGCGTTACGCGTTGGATGGAACGCTCGTGTGGAGCACCACGTGGGGTGGTGTGAAGAACGAGGAAGGACGTGGGATCATCGCCAAGCCGAACGGCAACTTCACCATGGTCGGTACCACGACCAGCTTCGGCACGTTCGACGTCAGTGAGCAACGGATCAAGGAACACGTTTACGTGATCGATATCGATAGTAATGGTGATACGCTTTGGACCAGGGCCATGGGCGATACCTTGTTCGATCGGTCGATCAGAAGCGTGGACCGCGCCACCAATGGGGAGTTGATCCTCGGCGGCGTGCGTAGGTCCTTGGGCGAGACCGATGGATTGCTCATGCGTTGCAGCGATGCGGCCGACCCCATCTGGGAACGTGCCATCGACCTGGGGAATGAGGAGAGGATCCTATGTGTACGGGCCACCAGCGATGGGTTGTTGGCGACCGGCTGGGCCTTCGGCTCGTTGGGCCGGCAGCAGTTGCTTCTGCGCCGAAATGCGAATGGGGATTGATCCGTGAACGTTCGATCGTTCACGATCGCCCGGCCACATACTCCGATCATGGTATTGTTCCGGCCTTTCAATGACATGAGTTTTACCGGACCAACTCCTCAAACCCATGACCACTGGAAGGAAACACCTGCTACGTAGGAAGGATACACGGGACCAGCGCGTGTTGGATGCACGTACGAAAAGTGTGCTCAATGCAGTGCTGAAGGCCCCGCGTGGAAACGCACTTTCCGCGTACATCAGGGCCTTGGGTGCTCATTGAGCGGACCCTATGGAAGCTGTTCGAAACGCACGGAGGTCGGTATCACCCCGCCGATGTTCATGAGGATGGGATCCCGGTCGTTGTCCAGGCCGGTGTATTTCACGACTCCGTCCAGATTAACATCGGCTTGCAGATATCCCGTTGTCGTTGCAGTGGCCACGATGCCACCCACCTCCGTAAGGATGGGATCGCGGTCGTTGGTGATGCCGGTGTACTTCAACCTGTCATCGCGCAGCACGTTGCCCGACCAAAGACCCATTCTGCCGTTGCTCAACACCACCCGCGCGTTCGTCCCGTAGGTCGCGAAGCCATCGCTCGTCATGTCCACCCCGGCGGCGGTAGGTCCGAGTGTTATCGGCGAGAGGGACATCGCACCGAAGTGGTTCCGGTGCCGCAGCGCCACATGGTAGTTGCCGGCGGGGACTGAGAACAGTAGGCGCGTGTACCCATCGGTACCCACGACATCACCATCACGTTGTACCAAGGCGGATCGCGTGGCCACGACCTGGGTGGGGTTCGAAGCATTGCGCAATTCGACCATCACCCAGTCCACGATCGCGTTCTTTCCGGTCAAGGTCAGGGCCGCTGCCGGTATGGTCTCTCCCCCACCACCCACATGCACCATGCCCAGCGCCGTGAAGGGCTCGACCAGTGGGGTGAGTCCGTTGGCGCGGAGCTGATCGGCCATCAACCCGTTGGCCGCATTCCACGGTCCCTGTAAGTGGACTCGGGCACGGACACTTGGGGGGCAATTCTGCCAGCGACTGAGGACGCTCCCCGGCACTATGGTGCGTGTGGAATTGGACGGGGTCTGCCAGTATAGCGCCATGTGGTCACCACCGCTGCCCTCCTTTTGCAGCATTTCGACATAGTAGTACCGGCCCGCCACCAGTGTTATCGGAGCACTGGTCTGCGACGGATACTTGGTGAACTCGCCCTCATTGGTCCAGCCGGGTACCTGGCAAACGACCTGTTTGTACGCGGGGTCCGCGTTAGGGCTCAGGTACACCACGGATCCATCGTCGCTGGTGGCGGTGAACACGTAAACGCCTGTCTGTGGTGCGAGGATATACCCACGGATCCGGGTGCCGAAATTGTTCTGCGTGGATGGCGGGACCTGGAAACTCGTCGGATAGCTGGTGGATGTCGGGTTGTTCGGGAAGTTCGGACTGTTCACCAGGTCGGTAACGTTCCCTCCGGAAATGTTCGCCCAATACTCGCGCAACACACTGCCCGTGGACCCGATGCATTGGGGCGGCGCCGTGGACAGAACGGTGATCACCTTGGTCGCTTGGCCTGTAAGACCGTCATCATCGGTCACCGTAAGTGTCACGAAGTGGTCCCCTTCCTCTGTGAAGAGTGCATTCACCTCACTTCCTGTAGCAGTGGTACCATCACCCAGGTCCCAATGGTAATTCACGATGGTGCCCGGATCGAACGAATCACTGCCGCTGAGGTCCACCGCCAGCGGTCCGAACCCGAAGGTCTCGGAGGCCTGGATCACTGCTGTCGGTGCGATGACATAACACCTTGGCGACAAGGTGTACTCCTGCGTGGTCGACAACCCTCCGGCATCGGTCACTGTGAGGCTTACGGTGTAGAAGTAGGTGTCCGTGTGCGAGCATCCCACACCACTGATCACCGTACTGGAGACCACTGCCGGGTCCAGCGCTTCGGGATGGATGTGCGTATTGTGATGCAGCGTGGTCCTCCACCCATACGTGAGTTGCGCCGGACCGTGTTCCGCATCCACTACGTCCGCGGCCAGGGTATAGGTGGTATCCACTCCAACGGGATAAAGGTCGCCATCCGCGAAACCGGTGATCTGGATCTGGGGTGGCGTATTGTTCAGGGAAACGATGAGGTTCGCGACCGAGGTCTGGCCGATGTCATCCGTCACTGTTAGGACCACGTCATAGGTCGTGACCACACCTGGAGCGCTCGTGAACTGATGCTGCGGATCGGGCGCGGTGCTGGTCTGGCCATCTCCGAAGTTCCACAGGTAGGTCAACGCCCCGTTCTCGGGATCGGTGCTGTTGCTCCCCGTGAATTGAACGGTCAGCGGGCCTGGTCCATATTGCACATCCTGTTCAGCGGTGGCGTTGGGCGGAAGGTTCACGGCCAGGGTGTAGCAGATCCTGCGCAACTCCCCTGTGTCATATCGGATATACCATACACATCCATCCGTACCAGCCCCGATCCAGGTGATCGCCCCGAGGCCCGATGCGAAGTCATGAACGCTCACAGGACGGTCGTTCTCATCGAACATGAACCGGCGGATCCAACCACCCGGATAATCCCCATGGAAGGTGCTGTTCTGATACCCCAACGGCATGTTCTCCCCGGTCATGAACGGCCCTCCGATGGCCGCATATCCGCCGAACCTTGGACCCGGAACGGGTGCACCTACGGCATCGAGATCATGTGTAATGGCCGTGTTGCCGCTGAACCCACCGGAGCGCGACCTGTTCCCATGCAACCAGTCGATGGCCGGACGGGAATGGAAGTGCTTGGGTGCATTCTCCGGGATCTGCACACCGGGATCGCACGGATTCGGATGCAGGTTCAAGTGGATCGGACTGTCCTGCTTGATCAGGTCCTGGAAAGTGAAGTACTGCTGTGTACAGGTTATCCCGTCATAGAGCGGATTCGGCGCGTCCAGGTTCTCCGTGACCGCATTCATGTACTGCTGCATCGGCTCCATTCCCTCGAACAAGGGCCATCCGAAGTTCATTCCGCCTTCGGTGCATACGTTGAGGTCCTCCCAGGAATACCAACCCACATCACCGATATACAGGGTTCCAGGCCTGCCATCGTTGGGGTCCGTGCTTCCGCTGCCGGGTTTCAAGGTCATTCGGAATGGATTCCGAAGGCCGAGCCCCCACACCCTGGACTTCGCCGAACGCGGTGCTGAAGCCTCGTACCATGGATTGCTCGGCACACCATTGCCGGTTTCCGGGTCCAGCCGAAGGATCTTACCATTCAGGCTGGTGATCATCTGGCTACGCAGAGCCCCTACATTCTCCGCAGGACGGATGATCGAATCCAGCAGGCACTGGGCGAAGTACGTGCCACCATCACTTCCAACATCCACGTTGTTGTAGCTGGCACCGTCGCCCACCGTCGCGAGCAACGTACCATCCGTGCCGAACACCAATGTGCCCGTGCTATGCGATTCGTGGGTTTCGGGCACCCCGCTCTTGCGATCCTCACCAAGCAGGATGTAGCGGCTTGCGGGATCCACGGTGTTGAATGTCGGACCAACGGCCGTGTACCGCGTGATCCGCATGATGGTCGCACTGAAGTACTCGTTCGTATTGGGGTTGTAACCGGGGGTGCCGAAGTGCATCAAATGATGGCGATCCACCATGTACATCAGGTAGATCCGGCCATTCACAAGGAACTCTGGATCCAGCGCGAATCCCAAGCAACCGTGGTCGCGCCAATTCCCCACCTCTTCACTGATATCGATGAGCGGAGCAGGCAACCGCACGCCGTTCTGCACGATCCACACTTTGCCGGACTTCTCCCATACATACAACCGGCCGTTCGCATCGAAGGTCGCGCCGACCGGCTCGTTCCAGCCGCCCATCACCAGCACATCACTGAAGTCCGGCTGCAGTGTCTGGCTCCGTAAGGTGGAAAGGGAAAACAACAGGGCAATGAGCGCGAACGCTCTGGCGGCGGCGGTCAACATGTTTCTTCGAGGCATCCCGTATCGATGGAATGAACCATTCACCCCACCAACCCGGGAGATCACTCGACGAAATTAGATGAGTTGTCGACAAAGGTCAACCCGTTAGCTGCGGTGATGATCGTCCAAGGGTGGGTCGAACAGACCCAACTGGCCTTGAGGTGGCCGCCGGAACAACGAACTGTCCAGCTCGGGTAATGAGCGGTCCGCGAAATACCGCCTGCGCATCACGTGGAACAGCCGTCGAATGTTCTCAGCGAACGCCCCTTCGCCGCGCATGCGCCTGCCGAAGGTGCTGTCGTTCATCCGGCCGCCGTGCGCGGAACCGATCTGCGCGATGATCTTCGACGCGCGATCCGGGAAGTGGTGCTCCAGCCATGCCCGGAACACCACCTCCACAGGGCCGTTGGTGCGGACGATCGTATAGCCGGCGCCTTTTGCGCCAGCATCCGCTGCGGCTTTCAGCAAGGTGGGAAGCTCGTGCTCATTCAACGCCGGGATGATGGGTGCCACCATGACGAACACCGGAATACCTGCGCCACTGAGCGCTTCAATGGTGCGCAACCTGTTCGCTCCGCTGCTCGTGCGCGGCTCGAGCACCCTGCGCAGGTCTTCGTTCAAAGTCGTGAGGCTGATGGCGACCGTGGCGAGCCGATGTGCCGCCATCTCAGACAGGATGTCCAGATCACGCAACACCAGTGCATTCTTCGTGATCACTCCTACAGGTTGCCTGAATGCACTGGCCACTTCCAACGCGCGCCTGGTGATGCGTTCCTTGCGTTCGACGGGCTGGTAGCAATCGGTATTGCCGCTGAACGAGATGGGCTCGCCTTTCCACTTCGGATCGCGCAACGCGCTGGCGAGCAATTCCGGTGCATTGCGCTTCATGATGATCACGCGTTCGAAATCCAGCCCTGCATCATACCCCCAGTACTCGTGCGTGGGTCTCGCATAGCAATAGGCGCATCCATGCTCGCAACCCTGGTAGGGGTTCACGCTCCAGGCCATGCCCACATCCGGCGAGGTCACTTTGTTGAGGATCGTGCGGGCATTGCCTGCGATGTACTTCGTGCGCAGCGCGTCTCCTTCCACCTCATCAATGCCTTCCTCATGCAGCACCCCATAGTTGTACTGCGTGTATCGATTGCTCAGTTGCCCGGAAGCACCTCTCCCCTTGACCGGTTTTCCGTCGATCCCCATTCCGATAATGTAGATGATCGGATCTTCCATGACGATCATCACGGACATTCAGGATAGTTTCGCGCCCTATCATCAACCAACAACCGCCCGTACCAGGTACGGGTGTCGAGCCCATGGACCGATCGTTCCTTCTTCTTCCCGTCCTTTTTGCCGCATGCAGCACCACTCCCCATCAGGACGCCGCAGCCACCACGGAAAAGGATCCGGTCGCAACCGTGCCGGATACCCTGATCGCCAAGGGCGAAAAGCATTTCAAGACCTTGAAGAAATTGACCTTCGGAGGGGACAATGCGGAAGCCTATTGGAGCTTCGCTGGTGACAAGCTCATCTTTCAAGCGAACAACCCGGCATGGGGCGAAAGCTGCGACCAGATCTATGTGTTCGACCCCTTCAAGGACGATCTACAGGCCGGCCCTCCGAAGAAGATCAGCATCAACGGAGGCAGGACCACATGCAGCTATTTCCTTCCAGGTGACAGCCTTGTACTATTCGGCAGCACCCACCAGAAGGACGCCGCCTGCCCCGCTCACCCGGAGCGCCGCAGCGACGGCAAATACGTATGGCCGATCTACCCATCGTTCGACATTTATGTGAGCGACCTGAACGGGAACATCCGCAAGCAATTGACCGATACCCCCGGCTATGATGCCGAGGCCACCGTGTCGCCCACGGGCGATCGCATCGTATTCACCAGCATGCGCGATGGCGATCTTGACTTGTATACGATGGATCTTGACGGAGGCAATGTGGTGCGCGTGACCAACACCCTGGGATATGATGGTGGCGCTTTCTTCAGCCCGGATGGCACCAAATTGCTCTGGCGCGCAAGCAGGATGGGATCGAAGGAAGAGGAGGCTGAATACCGACAGCTGTTGAAGGAGGGCCTTGTGATGCCCACGAACATGGAGTTGTACGTGGCGAATGCCGATGGGACCGACGCCAGGAAGATCACGGACCTGGGCCAGGCGAACTGGGCTCCGTTCTGGCACCCGAGCGGACAGAAGATCATCTTCGCGAGCAATCATACGGCCACACGAGGTTTCCCATTCACATTGTACATGATCGGTGTGGATGGCACCGGCCTGGAACAGGTCAGTTTCAGCGATCAATTCGACGCCTTTCCGGTGTTCAGCCCGAATGGGAAGTATCTCGTGTTCAGCAGCAATCGCGCCAACGGCGGGACCCGCGAAACGAATCTGTTCCTGGCGGAATGGGTGGATTGAGTGCTATCACAGGGCATACCTCGATCATGGTATTGTCGTGTTACGGTGTCGCACGACGCACAGGAAGCTGCGAAATTCGCCCCTCGCATGGGCACTGATGGAGACGGGTGGATGGAACGGCTGGCCGCGCGATGGGGCGTGGGGGTCGGTCGTGTGCTATTGATCCTGCTGGTGTTCGCCTGTACGGGGTTCACGGTGCTCTTCCTCAAGCGTCCTGTCGTCGCGTACTTCGCCGGTGAAGGGCCTCAACCGATCGCGTTCACCATCCTCTACTACGTGCTGATCCTGCCCGTCTACAACCTGTTCCTCCTTGTCTACGGAGCACTCTTCGGGCAGTTCAAGTTCTTCTGGGCCTTCGAGAAGAGATTCTTTCGACGCTTGTTCGGGAGAAAGCCCTAGGTCTTGTCTTGGAGCACACGTCGCACGCGCCTGGCCTCTCGTTCCGATGCTCTCTTCAACCGACATTCCCAAACGGTGACCACGCTCCAACCTTCCTTGCGAAGGGCGTACACCTTGCGCCTATCCCGTTGCATGTTGCGGTCCAGCTTCGCTTGCCAGAAGGTCGCGTTCGAGCGTGGCCTTGCGGGTCGGCAATGCGGGCAACCATGCCAGAAACAACCGTGCACGAATACCGCGACCCGCCTTCCCACGAACGCGATGTCCGGTCGGCCGGGAGCCTTGGCATAGTGTAACCGATATCCCACGATGCCGAAGGATCGCAAGGCGGCTCGTAGTGCTATTTCAGGGGCGGTGTCCTTGGCCCGTATGCGGCTCATGAGCGCGCTGGTCCGGGCATCCTTGGGTACAGGCGAACGCCCATCCCTTACGTAGCTGCGATCGGCCATGCCACAAAGGTGGCCAACATGCCTCAATCGAGTTTGCTGCGCGGTGTGGCCCCCGCGAGTTCCTCTCGCTGCGCCTCCCGCTCAAAGACCTCTTGCGTACAGGTGGCTCCGTTCTTGAAGTAATACACCCCACCCCACTTGTGGGTCACTTTCCTGAACTCCGTGAGCACTCCATCGGTCTCCAATTGGATCACGGCCATCACCTTCGTCGGTTCCACGATCAGTTCCTCATTCCGCACGGTGACCGGTTCGGACCTCACCTCGTTCGGGCGTTCCTCGGTCCCGTGAACGGCGCGGGCCGGAGCGACACGTGGATCTTCATATGCCATGGTCGGTTCCACGGTGCGCCTGCCTTCTTCTCCTTCGATCGGGTCGGCACGGGCCATGTCATAGCGCACAGGTGTCGGCGTGGGCAGGGGTCTCGGCTGCTCCTCTTTGACGCGTACAGGTGGTGGTGGTGGTGTGATGGCCGGCGGTGGTGGGGTATTCGCTTCCGCTTTGGCGCGGTCGGCCTCTTTCCGTGCCGCTGCCTCGCGTTCCTCCTGTTCCCGCTTCGCCTGTTCGGCACGCTCCGCCTCCTCCCGGGCTTGGGCCTCCGCGAGCTTCTTCGCCTCGGCTTCGGCTTTCGCCAGTACCTTGGCCTCGTCGGCTTTCCGTTTGGCCTCTTTCGCACCATTGCGCTCCTCCTCCTTCTGTTTCTTTTCCACCTGGTCCAGCACGTCCTGCAATTGCGACTGGATCGACTTGGTATAATCCGTGTCGTAATCGAAATCACCAAGGGCGGCCTCATACCGAATGATGCCCACAGGCTGATTGAATACCACGATGTTGATATCATCGTATTGCTTGAACAGCGATACGGCATAATCGAACGGCGTGAACGGGGTCATGACCGCGCTCGCCGGCACCTTTGTATTGAAGGAGATCTTCTTGGACACGTATCCGTCCTTCTCGAAACTGATCAGGTAATTCGCGTTCAGGTCCAGGTCCAGGCTGAACTTGTTCAGGTTCGTGGTGATGACCCGTTCCTTCTCACCGTTCTTGTACAGCACGGCCCTCGACCCTCCCATATCACCACCCTCGATCTTCAGCCGCCCGTTCACGGTGAATTTGCCCTGGCCGAACCCGACGATACAGCACGCGAACGCCAGCACCGTCAATACAGCACGCCGTAGGAAGGCGGTCGATCTCTTCATCTGCTTCATGGAACCTGTGCGTCCGTGTTACGTAACAGGTCGCCCATGGGTTATCCTCTACACGTACTTGCCGTGCCTTGTGCCCTTCTCACGGCCTCGCTCATCCATGCTCAGGACCCCGCGCCGCAACGGACACTGGAATGGGGGAACATCTCGTTTCATTGCAATGGGGCCGACCAGATCTTGGTGGATCACCACGATGCCATCGGGCGGTACCGGCGTGATGTGCTTCCGCTGGAAGCCATCGATCTTTCAGCGATCGGATCGCCGAACATGGCCGGCAGCCTTGAGCTTGTCTCACATGATGACTGTGACCATTGCTTCAGGCAGGAGGAGTTCAGGACCAGTACGATCCGCCGAAGTGGCCGCCTGATACTCAGACCTGTTGCTGAAGAAGGCTCAACGCTGGCAGGGAGCGATGCGGTGGTCTCATGGATCGCCCGGCTGCAGGAACATTCATTGTTGAGTGAAACATCCACCCGGTGAATGCGTACGACCGGAAGATCATGAGAAAACCGTCCCAGATCATCCTTCTTGCCCTGTTGCCTCTGTTCGGCCAGGCGCAGTACCTCGCGGACAACGGTCGCAGGGCAAGTGCCGTGGATGTCTTCGCAGAAGCGGAGAAGGCGTACAGGGCAGGGGATCACGCCACGGCCATCGGGCATCTCAACGAGGTGCTGGGCCAGGACCCCGATCACCTGAATGCCTACCTGTTGCGTGGTTGGTGCAAGAGTGCGCTGCGCGACCATGCCGGTGCCGTGTCCGACCTCACAGCGGTCATCGAACGAAAGCCGGACCACCTGTGGGCTTTCATCAGCCGTGGCAGTGCCTACAACAAGCTGCAACGCTACGACCTTGCCCTGAAGGACCTGGACCGGGCCATCGAGATCGACCCGAAGGACCCGGAGGCGTATAACAACCGGGGCTGGGCGCACAAAGGCAAGGGCCAGCTGAAAGCCGCCTGCGCGGATTGGCAAACCAGCCAACGGCTCGGGAATGCAGAAGCGAAGATCATCCTGAAGAACACCCGATGTGAATGAGCATGAAGAAGCTCCTCCTCATTTCCTTGGCATTCCCACTAAGCATGATCCTGCGTGCCCAGGATCAGAGCAATGCCGATTGCCTCGTGAAGACCAACAGCCAATGGGGCGCTCCCTGTGATCACTGTGAGTACTACACCGAAGGATACAAGCGCGACTTCAGCGGCACATTCCAGTTGGAAATGAAGAACGTCTGCAACAACGTGCTGGAGGTGAAGGTCGCCATGCAGGAGGAAGGAGGCAACTGGCGCACCTTTCCCGTGCGGGCGCTCGGTCCTCAGGAGGCCTTGCGATCGTATGCCTGCCACGGCACCGGCAAGTACCTGTACTGGGTGCGACGGGCCAATGACAGTGAGATCCTGCTGCCTTCGGACCATGAGATCCTTACGGAGTACCGCGGGCGTTGACCTTTGCGTATTGCGCTGGGCGAAATCAACGCTCTCCTGTTGATCCCTGACCCCAGGACCACGGAACGACAGCCCGCTTCACGGCTTCCTTTGTGGAAGCATGAAGCACTTCCACATCGATCGTACGGATACCTCCCCCCAGATCGACATCGATCTGGACCACGGTGTAATGGAGTTCATTGGCCGCTCGTTGCCGCATAACTCCGAACAATTCTATTCCAGGGTCTACCATTGGTTGGATGAATACCTGCGTGCTCCGCAGGAGGAGACCACCGTGAACATGCGTCTGGATTACCTGGATACGAGCTCATCACGGCACCTCTTCAACATCTTCCAGCGATTGGACCCCGCCACCGATCAACAGCGGCATGTGCACGTGAACTGGCACTATGAGAGTGGTGACGAGGAGATGGCGGAGGCCGGCAAGGACTACGAGCGCTTCTTCCGGATGGAGTTCAACTTCATCGAGGTCCCGGAACTGTTCTGACCACGGGCTAGTAAAAAGAAGCCGGGGATCGCTCCCCGGCTTTTCATTTCGATCGCTTAGAGCAGTTCGTTCGCCAGGTTCGCCAAGGGACTTCGCTCCCCCTTTTCAAGGGTGATGTGCGCGAAGAGCGGATCACCTTTCGCACGGTCGATCAAATAGCTCAATCCATTGCTTTCCGAATCCAGGAATGGGGAATCGATCTGATGGACATCACCAGTGAAGACGATCTTGGTGCCTTCCCCCGCCCTGCTGATCACGGTCTTCACTTCCAGAGGGGTCAGGTTCTGCGCTTCGTCCACGATGAAGAAGATGTTGCTCAGGCTGCGCCCACGGATGTAAGCCAGTGGGGCGATGCTGATCTTCTCGTTCTCCAGCATCTCATCGATCCGCTTCGGGGTGCTGTCGTGTTTCTCGAACTGCCCTTTGATCAATTTCAGATTGTCCCACAGCGGCTGCATATAGGGGTCCATCTTGCTCTGGATGTCACCCGGGAGATAGCCGATGTCCTTGTTGCTGAGCGGGACCACGGGCCGGGTCACGTAGATCTGCCTGTACTCACGTCGCTGCTCCAGGGCGCACGCGAGCGCCAACAGCGTCTTGCCCGTTCCTGCAGCACCCTGCATCGTTACCAGCTTCACCTCTGGATCGAGCAATGCGCTCATGGCCAGTGCCTGTTCCGCGTTCTTAGGCCCGATGCCGAAGACGCTGTGCTTCTCCACACGGCCCACCGTGCCGCTACGCGGGTCGAACTTCGCAAGGATGCTCTTCTTCTTATGCTTCAGGATGAAAAAGTGATTGCCCCTGGGCCGCTCTATGCCGAGTTCCTCAACGGGCATGCTCCCCTGCTCGAAGAGGGCATCGATCGCCGCCTCGTCGAAATCCTCCACGGTGGTCCGTCCGTTGTACAGCTTTTCGCGAACGTCCCGCACCTTCCCTGTCAGGTAATCCTCGGCGATGATGTTGAGGCTTTTCGCCTTCAGACGCAATGCGATGTCCTTGGAGACAAGGATCACCTTGCGGTCCTTGTTCTGCCGTTGCAGCGTAAGCGTGGCATTCAGGATCTGATGATCGTTCTTCCCATCGTCGAACACCTTGGTGGCATCGACGCCGTTGAGGTCATGTTTGGCCACCACCTTGAACTTGCCATGTGTGGCGCCGTTCAGCGGTATCCAATCGGTAAGTACGTCACGTTTCGCTATGTCGTCGAGGTGCCTTATGAACTCCCGCGCCTCGTAGTTGATCGTATCATTCCCCTTCTTGAACGTATCCAGTTCTTCGAGTACTTGGATCGGTATGGCCACATCATGTTCTTCAAAGTTCTCGATGGCCGAGTGGTCGTACAGGATGACGGATGTATCCAGCACGAAGATCTTCCGGTCTTTCTTCTTCATTCGCTCAAGGAACAGTGTTGATCAAATGTATCCGCACCGCCTCGGGGCTTACCGTGACCCGCGGGCGCACTTATCCACGATCGATCGTGTCTGCTCACTCATGGTATGAAGCACGAAGCGGGGACCACCATTCCGGCGATCCCCGCTCCCATCCGACCGCGGCCGTGGCCTTGGTCGTATTCCGCTGTTCATGTCAAACTGATGATCGAATGACCTAAGCGGTCAAGATCACGAACCATTCAGAAGGTCCGCACATGTCTGGCACGTGCTCACTGGTCCAGTTGCATGACCTCTTACCAGGCCCGATGACATCGTGGGGTGCCACCCATCAACTCTCCCATCACTTCCAAATGGCTGATCGTGCAACATCAGCCCTCAATGAACATCGACAGTACCAAAGTATCGGGAGCGCTTTCGTGCCTCCAAATCCTCGCCGCTCACCTTTTCCACAATTTCTGCACAGCTCTGCCATCACTCGGTACGGTGCAGGAATCGCACCGATACGGCCTCACCCGCGCGTTCGAAACGGATGAAGTAGAGTCCGGTGGTACCGTTCATCTCCACCAGGGCCCGGCCTTGGTCGTATCCAGCACTGGCTGGCACCACCCTGCCGGTGGCATCCCGCACCTCTGTATGAACAGGCCCACTCCGATCCAGTTGGAAGAAATGCACCCCACCCTGTTGACCAAGCCAACGTGGAGCGCTTTCAGAGGGCATTTCCGCAATGCCCAGGCAAGGATCGACCACGACCGCGACGAATGCTTGATCGTCCTGGCAAGGGGGAATACCAGGTACCTGGTACGTGTACAATCCTGGTTGGGACGTCGAAGGGTTGAACGTTCCCGAGCTCGGCTGTCCAGTCGGGCCTGTCCAGGTGCCATTCAGATCGGGGCTACCGCCCAGGAAGCTGAACAATTGGAACGGCGCAGCATTGGCACATACCGTTACGGTGTTGTTGGTGCCGGCTTCAGGACCGGCTACCACCGTGATCACCATGCTGGCGGTGTCGTTCTCACATGGTCCCTGTCCATAGACCACATAATCCAGTTCATACACTCCGGCCACGCTGAAGTCCGGCAGCGGCGTGGTCTGGCCTTGATAGAAGAACAATCCATCGAGTGTTCCGCCCGCGACGAAAGAGATCGGATCCGTGGGAGGTGCATTCGAGCAGAGTTGCACATTCACGTCATTGCCAGCATTCGCAGGGTTCTCCAACGCAATGGTCAGGGTGGCCATGTCCTGCGGACAAGACCCAGGACAATTCGTGGTGTACGTATACACGCCAGCGTTGTCCGCATCCGTATCGAACATGCCGCTGAATGGTGAACCACTGGCATCTGTCCAGGCGCCACACGGTGAAGGCGAACCACCCAATAGGTCGAGCAGGGCGTAGGTGCCCGTGTTCTTGCACAAGGTCACCTGGGCATCGGGACCTGCGTATGGCGCGGCTTCCACGGTGATGTCCGCGGTGTTCGGCGCACCATCAGTGGCCGGGTCGCTAGCCACCACACGGATGCGGTATCCGGTCCCGACCATTGTTGCAGGAGGGATCACACACGCAATGGAACCCGAGCTCTGGGACGCGAGCGAACCGATCGCGACCGGAGCCAGGAATCCCCCTGTTGCGTCGCTCAGTTCAGCCGTGAATACGTTGCCCGGAGCGTAGGACCCGGTCGCCGTGAAAGGCACCACCAAAGAGGTGCCTTGACAGAAGGTCAACGGAGCAGGAACACTGCACGTGATGCCGTTGACCACCGCACCATCCTCCACAATGGTGATGTCGTCCAGGCCGAATCCCGGGTCCTGGGCATTTGCGGTCACATTGTTCACGAACCTGAACCCGAAACGGAGGGTGGGTCGGTTCGAGAATTCAGGCAGGCTGATGTTCTGCTGCACCCAGCTCGATTGGTTGCGGTATTGCGCGATCGGTGAACTGACCAATGTCCACGAGGAGCCACCGTTCACCGAATAGTACACTTCACCATAGTTGTTGTTCCCACCACCGCAAAGCCACCAGAAAGAGAGTGTAACGGCATTCGGCCCGGTGGTGATGTCCGTGGTCATCCGCGAAAAGTGGTTCGCGGCATTAGCGCACAACCCGTCGGCAGCAACGAAGCAACAATTGGATATCCCGCTGTTCAGTGCCGCCTGGCTCACGATGTGCATGTAACTCCCACCTGCATTGGTGATCCCCGCTGGCTGTCCGGCCGTGTTCGGGATGGTGAAGGGCAGTGGGAATCCGAAGCAGACGATGCTTCCGCTACCACCGTTGTACGCGTTATTGATCACCCACGTGTTTTCCGCAGAGGAGGTCGCTGAGGACACATCGGCCGTGTTCAGTTGGAACGCTGGTTGGGCACTTTCAAAATCCTCGGAGAAAAGCACTGTCTGTGCCTGCACCGGCGCCAATAGGAGAAGTGTTGCGAGGGTAACGAGTTGCTTCATACGTGGTGGTGTTTCCCGCAATTTATCACAACTCATGATCCCTCGCTCGGCCGGGTGGCTGCCAAGAAAAAGGACCCCGGACCGAAGCCCGGGGTCCTTCGATCCGGGTTCACCGGTCAGTGTTGGACGCTTACCCCACGCTGACCGATCGTAAGACCATCCGGTCCCAGCAGCAACAGGACATAGGTGCCTGTGGACAGATCCGCAGTGGGAATGATCACCGTGCCCAACGCGCTGGTCCATTTGTGCGTGAATACGCTTCTACCAGTGGCATCGACCAACGTGAGCCCACCAACGGTAACGGGCAGCCCGGAAACCATCAGTTCATTGTTCGCCGGCACCGGAAAGACCTTGATCCCAAGCACATCAACCTCATCAACGCTCGAAACGATGTGGTCCGTCGGTTCCGATGCCAATGCGCAGCCATTCGCAAATGTGGCGACCACGTAATACGATCCGTTCTGGGCGAACGTATAGCTGGCCTCGGTCGCACCCGGGATCATCTGACCGTTGAAATACCACTGATAGCTTTCGGCCTCGCTGCTCGTCAAAGTGTTCCCTTCGCGCGTTACGATCGGGGCGTCCATCGGACAGGTATCCACGATGCGGTAGATCCGGCCATTCTCCGTGTTGCCCACGAAAAGTTCCGAGGCCCCATTCTCACCGAAACAAACGAATCCGAACTGCGATTGTGTGTAGATCTGCTCACGCACCCAGCCACCGGAACCGTCCGGATGCAATGAGTAGAACTGGCCACCACAATAGTCCGTGTAGATGTAGCGGCCCTGCAGCCGTTCGAATTCCGCACCCCGATACACGTAACCACCGGTGACCGCACACCAACTTTGTGTCGATTGTGCGTGCACCCAGGCGGGTGCCACGTAGCTGGCCTGCGGCTGGCAACCATTCGTATTGAAGGCGGTATTGCCCTCGTAGCACCTCCAGCCGAAATTGGGGTGGTCATTGTTCCCTGCCGGCCAGAAGTCGACCTCTTCATAGGCGTTCTGACCCACATCACCGATCCAGAGATCACCGGTGAGCGCATCGAAGCTGAACCGCCAGGGGTTCCGTAGTCCGGATGCCCAGATCTCCGGCAGGGTATCGTTCATGGACCCTGCGAACGGATTGCTGGCTGGAATGGTGTACGTCGTATCCGGATCGCTCACGTCCAATCGGATCATGTCGCCCAAGGGATCGGTGAGGTCCTGTGCGTTGCCTTGCGGGTCGTTCGCACTACCTCCATCCCCGAACCCCACGTACAAGTACCCATCCGCCCCGAAGGCAAGGTCCCCTCCATTGTGATTCGAGAACGGTTGCGGCCAAGTGAACAGGATCTGTTCGCTGTTGGGGTCCGCAACGTCAGGATCCGCCGTTACGCTGAACCGGGAGACCCGGGTGCTTCCGTTCCCGCTGCCGGCCGTGTAATTCACATAGAAGAATCCGTTCGTGGCATGGTCGGGATCGAATGCCAGCCCCAGCAAGCCTTGTTCACTACCGCTATCCTGCACACGCGCCTGGATGTCGAGGAATGGGGTCGGTGCCACCATGCCACTGGCATCCACGATGCGGATCACTCCGGGTTGCAGCACGGCGAACAAGCGGTCATCTCCTGCGTTAGTGATGTCCACCACCCCAGCAAGGCCGGTCGCGAATTGTTCGAGCTGAATGGTCACCGGACTCTGGGCCACGGCCATGTGCACAGGTAGCAGAAAGGCGAAGAGTAATTTCCTCATGGATGAACAGGTTTGCCCCAAAACTAGGCCCATCGTTCCGGAATACGCAGCCCACCCTGCCCCATACGCTACATTTGGCGCCCCAAAGCAGGAGGCCTAAGCCTTGGCCGGACGGAGAAGTGCACACATGGGATTACTGGAGGAAATAGAACACCGTCGGACATTCGCGATCATCAGTCACCCGGATGCCGGTAAAACGACGTTGACCGAGAAATTCCTGTTGTATGGCGGCGCGATCCAGACGGCCGGCGCTGTGAAGAGCAACAAGATCCGGCGCGGTGCGACCAGTGACTTCATGGAGATCGAGCGCCAGCGAGGCATCAGCGTGAGCACTTCGGTGATGACCTTCCACTACGGCGGCAAGATCATCAACCTGCTCGATACACCGGGGCACCGCGATTTCGCTGAGGATACGTACAGGACCTTGACCGCCGTGGACAGTGTGGTGTTGGTGATCGACTGTGTGAAAGGCGTCGAGGCACAGACCGAGCGGCTGATGGAGGTCTGCCGGATGCGCAATACGCCCGTGATCGTCTTCATCAACAAGATGGACCTGGAGGGCAGGGATCCGTTCGACCTGCTCGATGAACTGGAGGAGAAATTGTCGATCCAAGTGCGACCGATGAGCTGGCCGATCGGCATCGGTGCGACATTCAAAGGTGTGTATGACCTGTACGATCGGGGCCTGCGGCTCTTCGACCCGGGTAAAACGAAGGTCGAACAGACCAGTGTGCGGATCACGGACCTCAGCGATCCGCAGCTTGCGGCACACCTTGGCGATGATGCCTCGGATCGGCTGCAGGAGGACATTGAACTGATCGACGGTGTGTACGACCCGCTGAGCATCGAAGCCTATCGTGAAGGAAGGATCGCGCCTGTTTTCTTCGGAAGTGCATTCAACAACTTCGGGGTGAAGGAAGTGCTGGACGCATTCACGGCCATCGCCCCCACCCCTGGGCCCCGCCCGACGGACAAGGGGCCGATCGAACCGGACGACCCCAAGTTCAGCGGGTTCGTGTTCAAGATCCACGCGAACCTCGATCCGAACCACCGGGACCGCATCGCCTTTCTGCGCATCTGTTCGGGCAGGTTCCAACGCAACACGTACTACAAGCATGTGCGGTCGGGGAAGCAACTCAGGTTCGCCACGCCCACCTCCTTTCTCGCCGCCAGCAAGAATATCGTGGAAGAGGCCTGGCCGGGGGATGTGATCGGGTTGTTCGACACCGGCAATTTCAAGATCGGTGATACGCTCACCGAAGGCGCCGACTTCCAGTTCCGGGGCATTCCGGCATTCTCTCCGGAGATGTTCCGCGAAGTGGTGAACATGGACCCCATGAAGACCAAGCAGCTGGATAAGGGGATCCGCCAGTTGACCGATGAAGGTGTTGCACAACTGTTCACGCAGCAACCCGGCAACAAGAAGATCGTCGGTTGTGTGGGTGAACTGCAGTTCGAAGTGATCAGCTATCGCCTGGAGCACGAGTACGGTGCCAAATGCGCCTTCCAGCAGATACCCGCATACAAAGCTTGCTGGATGACGACGACGGATCCATCGGCGCTTGATGCGTTCATCCGGATCAAAGCCCAGCAGATCGTGCAGGACAAGGACGACAACCCTGTCTTCATGGCACCGAGTGCCTACATGCTTGACCTGGAACGAAGGAATAATCCGGAGATCACCTTTCACACCACCAGCGAGTTCAAGACGGAGGTGACCACCTACGATTGAGCCAATTTTTGTGAACGAAAGGCAGCTTCCTCGCCTTTCACCATGGTGGCACTGGATCTGCCTTGCAGGCGCCTCGACCAGCCTTCTACTTTTGCCCCATGCTTAACCGCCTGTTGTCCTTTTCGCTGCCTTTCGTGGCTTTCGGTCTTACGGCCGGAGCACAGGATGCACCCCGACGCACCATCTCCGCACGCATCACCGGTGCGGAGAACGATACGGTCTACCTGGCCAACTATTACGGGAACAAACTTTACTACGCGGACACTTGTGTCGCTGATGCCAAGGGGAATGCCGTATTCAAGGCAACGAAAGGATACAAGGCAGGTGTATACACGGTGGTGATACCCGGACCGAAGCTCTTCGAAGTGGTGGTGAATGAACCGGTGATCGAACTCGCCACGGATGCCGCGGACCTGGTGGGCCGGTTGGAGGTCAAACGCTCGAAGGAAAATGAACTGTTCATCGGTTACATCCGGTTCCTGAACGAGCGGAAGATGGAGGCGGATGCCCTTCGGGCCCGACTGGATGCCGAGAAGGACCCAATCGCACGCGGCACCATCAAAAGCGACATGGAGGGGTTGGACCAGGCCGTCAAGACCTACCAACGCGACCTGATCGCGAACAACCCTGCCACGCTCGCAGCGAGGTTGGTGAAGATGAGCATGAACGTTGAACTCCCTGAACCCCGGAAACCGGACGGAACGCTGGATAGTGCAGCATCCTACTACCAGTACCGCGATCACTATTGGGACAATTTCGACTTCAATGATCCGCGTATCGTGCGTGTCCCTGTTTTTGGGAACAAACTGGACGAGTACCTCGGGAAGCTGGTGCCCCAGGTACCGGACACGATCAATGCACTGGCCGACAAGCTGATCGCAAGGACCTCCGACCCCGAGGTCTTCAAGTACATCGTGCATACCATCACCCATCGGTATGAGACAAGCGATATCATGGGAATGGATGCCGTGCTCGTGCACATGGCCCAGACCTATTACTGCCCTAAGAACGGTGCGCCGAACCGCGTGGATTGGATGTCCGAGGAGAATCTTGATAAACTGTGCGAGAAGACCCGAAAGCTGGCGCCATTGTTGATCGGGAAGAAAGCCCCCTACCTGTGCCTCACGGATTCGACCGAGGAGAATTGGATCAACTTCCATGACCTCCCGGAGGAATTCGTGGTGATCCTCTTCTGGGATCCGCATTGCGGCCATTGCAAGAAGGAGCTTCCGGAGATCCACAAGGTCTACACTGAACGCCTCAAGGCACTTGGCGTGGAGGTGTACGCGGTGAGCAAGGCGGTTGATGAAACCTTGATGAAGGACTGGAAGAAGTTCATCCGCGAGAACGACCTGGATTGGATCAACGTAGGCCTGACGAAAACCATCTACGAAGGGGCGAAGAAGAACGCCCACCTGTACATTCCGAAGTACACCACCCTGGAAAGCCTGAATTACGCGGATACCTACGATGTGTACAGCACGCCGAAGTTATTCCTTGTGGATGGCGACCGGAGGATCGTCGGCAAACAGTTGAGCGCCGACCAGATCGAAGACCTCGTCACGAAGTTGAAAGCTTCGAAAGGTGCGAAGTGACCGCGGTCAACTCCCGGTCTCCTTGCTCCAGGTGACCTCGGAAATGCTCTGGCCGTTCTTGAAGTAGAAGGTCCCCCACTTGGCGATCACCTTGCTGTATTCGTCCGCCTTGTTCCCGTTCACCACAACACGACGGATGATCACCTTGTTGCCTTCCGTGTAGCTCTCCTCGGTGACACCAGGAGGGTATTCCTGTGCCAGTTTGGAGCGGTTGTAATCCGCGAATGCCCGTTGTTGATCACGGGGCAGGCCATCCAACTGCTCCTTGTTCCGATTCCGGGTCAGCTCGCTTCCTTGTGCGTAGGCCATTTCCCTGGTCTGCTGCGCGCGCTTCTCTTCCTCAACTGAACGCCGATGGACATCGACGTTGTTCGCTCCCCTACGCTCCAGTTCATCACGGCGCTCGGCTTGTGCGATCACTGCCTCCCGCGCGTCGGCATTGCTTGCAAGACCCGCCTCCACCCTGTTCTCTTCGGCCGTCCGCAACTCCTCCTTCCTTTCAAGGCTTGCCTGTGCCGCCCTGCTCTGGCGCTGGTCCCAGACCTTGTCACGTTGCGCAACATCCTCCTGCACGGTGAGCTTTCCCTGGTAACTGGAGGAACGCACATCCGCCGCGCGTGCCCGACGCTCGGCCTCCGCCCGCGCCAACGCGGCCTTGTACGCGGCCACTTCCTGTGCATTCTGCGCACGACGGCTCTCATCCCCGGAATACAGACCGGCCGATGCATCCTGGAAATGCTCCTTTTGTTCAACACCACCCATTCTTCGGTCAAGCGCATCCGACTCGTTGGCCAACTGCTCTTCCTCCAGGTTCGAACGGAACTTTTGGATCCGCGCATACTTCTCCCGTTCCTCCTGCTCTCGTGCCTCGCGCATGAACCGCTCCGCTTCCTCCTCCTTCCGCGCATCGATCCGCGTACCCGCCTTGGTGGGTCGTTCCGCTTCCGCCTGACGTGCACGTTCCGCAGCCAGCTCCGCCTCCACCCGCTGCCGTTCCAATTCGGCCAGTAGTTTGTCGATCTGGTCGATCTTGGCCAGCGGATAGCTCTCCTCCGGCTTGATGTCACTGGCCTCCGAGTACTTTCCCCGGGCCGTGGAGTAATCCTGCTCGGCCATGGCAGCATCCGCCGCAGCGATCGCCGAACGATAGCCCTCCTCGATCGCCCGTGCGTTCTCCCGTGCCAGTCGGTCTCGTTCCTCTGCCGATGCACGTGCCAACGAGTCGGCCATTTCACGTTCCCGGCGCTCATTCTCCAAGCGGAGCCGTTCAGCTTCCTCCGCCAGTCTGGCAGCTTCTGCGGCCTCCTCCTCCAGGCGTCGTCGCTCCTCCTCCGCCCTGCGTTGTTCCTCGGCCAGGCGATCCGCCTCTGAGAGGGCATTTCGTTGGCGCTCCAATTCCGCATCGATCGCCGCAATGCGGTCCACGGGATACTTTGCCGTGGGCTTGACGTCCCTGGCCATGACATAGCTGGAACGGGCCGCTTCCCAGTCCTTCGCACTGTATGCAAGATCGGCTTGGCCGATCAGTTCGCGGTAACGGCTCTCCGTGGCTTCCTGCTCCGCCAGGCGCCGTTGTTCCTCTTCCGCTCGACGGGCCTTTTCCGCAGCAGCCTCCTCCGCGGCCAGTCTGTCCAGTTCCGCCTGTCGTTCGCGTTCAGCGGCCTCCTGCTCTGCGGCCAACCGCTGTTCCTCCGCTTGCCGCGCCTGGTCCGCAAGAATGCGTTCGATCTCGGCCAACCGGTCCTGCGGATGTTTCTCTTCCGGCTTCACCCCGACAGCGTCGCTGTAGCCCGTCCTGGCCTCATCGTAGCGCTTCGCAGCGAAGGCATTGTCAGCAGCTGTGATCAGATCATTGTACCGTTTGTCGCGATCCTGCTTTTCACGAGCCAGTCGTTCTTCCTCGGCCTTGGCCTGAGCGGCGGCATCAAGGCGTTGTTCCACCAGGGCAATACGGTCCTTCGGGTGACTTTCTTCCGGCTTCAGGTCGAGGGCATCCTTGTAATCATTCAACGCGTTGGACCATTTTTCCCCATCGAACGCCTTGTCAGCGCTCGTGATCAGGGCCGCGTATCTCGCTTCCAACTCCTGCCGCTTTCGCTCTTCTTCGGCTTGATTCGCCTGCTCCGCGATCAAGGCATCGATCTCAGCGATGCGGTCCTTGGGATGCGCTTCCGCAGGCTTCACCGTCAGGGCTTCCTGATACTTGGCCCTCGCATTCTGCAGGTCGCTTTTGCCGAAAGCCTTGTCCGCATCCGCGATCAAGGCCTCGTATCGGGCATCCGTTTCAGCCTGTTTCCGGGCCTCTTCCAGATCTGCTTTCCGTGCGGCGATCGCTGCGAGTTGATCGCGGGGGTATTGCTCTGATGGCTTCAGTCCGGCCGCCTCGGTGTACTTCACCTCCGCATCCTCCCATTTCTCCTTGCCGAACGCCTGGTCCGCCTTGTCGATCGCCGCCTGGTACTTCTCATCCAGTTCCTTGGCCCGCTCCTGCTCTTCAGCAAGCTTCGCCAGGTCATCCATCTTCTTGCGGATGGCAGCGATCTGGTCCTTCGGATATTGCTCCGTTGGTTTCAATGCGGACGCCTCGGTGTACTTGGACAGCGCTGCATCATATCGCTCTCCCGTGAAGGCCGTGGCCGCCTCCTGCAACAGGCCCTCGTACTGCGCATCGAGGTCCTTGGCCTTCCTCTCCTCCTCGGCCTTACGCGCCAGTTCATCCAGCTTCAGCCGGATGGCAGCCAACTGGTCCTTGGGATATTTCTCTTGCGGCCTCAGGCCCAGGGCTTCCTCATACTTCGCCTTCGATGCATCGTACTGTGCGCTTTGGAACGCAGCATCCGCAGCGGCGATGATCCCGCGGTACTGTTCCTCTTGTTCGCGCGCCAGCCGATCCTCCTCCGCCTTCTTCGCCTCTGCATCGCGCTGCACGGCGATCGCGGCCAACTGATCCTTGGGGTACTTCTCCTCAGGTTTCAACCCGGAAGCTTCGGTGTACCTGGCGGTCGCAACATCCCAATTCGATGACTTGAATGCCGCATCCGCGGCGGCAATGGCTGCCTGGTACTTTTCCTGCAGTTCCTTGTTCTTCCTGTCCTCTTCAGCCTTTCTGGCAGCCTCCTCCTTCTTCACGGCGATCAACGCGAGTTGATCCTTGGGATACTTTTCCTCCGGCTTCAGACCTCCCGCCTCTGTGTACTTGGTGGTCGCCTGGTCCCAGTTCTCGGCCTTGAAAGCTGCATCGGCAGCAGCGATGGCGGCTTGGTATTTCTCCTGGAGTTCCTTGTTCTTCTTGTCCTCCTCAGCCTTCTTCGCAAGGTCCGCCAGGATGGCATCGATCTCCTTGATCTTCTGTTTCGGATAGGCTTCGGTCTCTTTCAGATCCAACGCTGCATTGAACTTGCCCCGAGCGCCTTCGTAGTCCTTCTTCGCCATAAGGCCATCGGCATCCTTGATCAACGTGGCATACTGCTCGGCCAGCTTCTTCTCCGCATCCTGTCCATCCAACCTCATCCGCGCGTCGCTCAGCTTGGCCGTAGCCACCGCATCACCAGGTTTGATGGTGAGGGCCTCTGTGAAACTACCGACCGCCTTCTTGAAGTCAGAGGCGGACATGGCCGAGGTTCCCTCCTGCATCAGCTTGGCGAAATCCGCTTCGGCATTCGCTTCGCGCTTCTTCCTGTCCTCATACTCCTTCAACAGCCGCGCCTGCTTGTCACGCATGCGGTTGGTGTACTCCATGTCCCACTCGAAATTGCCACTTGCCGCAGTGTAATTCGCCTTGCCGAAGGGTTCCAGGAGGACGCTGTAATCCACGCCATCTATCTCCGTCATCATCGTGAAGTCGATGTTCATCCCGTGTCCGCCCTGCCGTTCCTCCTCCGGGACATTGCGCGTGTCGATCGAGATGTTCTTTCCCACAAAACCCGGCTTGGAGCACATGACCTTGAAGTCCGCTCCATAATCCAGGTTCACTTCGTACTTGCCACTGGCATTGGTCACCACATCGACCAGCTTCGCTCCATTCTTGAAGACGGTCACCGTCACGCCGTCCAATTTCTTGGCAGTGCTCATGTCCTTCACCGTGCCATACACCATGACATTGTCCACTTGAGCCGTCAGTGTGCTCAGGGAGAATGTCAGCACAAGCGCGGCGAAGCACCGCCAGGTCGACAAGAGAACGATACGTGGATCCACTTTCCGGGGAACGTCGTGCAGGAGGTTCATCGAACGCCGCAAATTACGACATCTTTGGCACGTTGCCCAGCCACCTGGCAGGGTGCGGTGAACGCACGTATGTTGAGCTATTGGGAATCGAGATCCTTCCATCGCACCCCGGACTTCGTGGTGATCGGCTGTGGCATCGTGGGCTCGTTCACCGCGCTTTTCCATAAACGCCGTTTCCCCCATCACCATGTGGTCATCCTGGAGCGCGGCCCGTTCCCGATCGGTGCAAGCGTGAAGAACGCCGGTTTCGCCTGCTTCGGTAGTCCCAGCGAACTGCTGGAGGATATCGCCACGGAAGGAAAGGAGATCGCTCTTGGCCGTGTGGAGGAGCGTTGGCGAGGGCTGTTGGAATTGCGGGCGGAGCTGGGTGATGGCCCGATCGGCCTCGAGCTGTGCGGTGGGCATGAGGTGTTCCGGGCGCATGATCCACTGTACACCCGGGTCGCAGCTGGGTTCGACGAGCTGAATGCTTCGCTTTTGGATCTCTTCGGGACCGATGTGTACCACTGGAATGATGCCGCTGAGCGATTCGGCCTGGCCAGGGGTGTCCGGATCGCCTCCACGGACCTTGAGGGTGCGATCGATACCGGCATGATGATGAGCGCATTGCTGCGGAAAGTGCGTGAAGCCGGGGTAACGATCCGTACCGGGGCCGATGTGGTGGCCTTGGAAGAGACCACGGACCGGATCACGCTGGTACTTGCTGATGGTACCAGGATGAGCGCAGGCCATGTGGTGGTGGCGACGAATGGATTCACGAAGCAACTGCTGCCTGATGTGGACGTTTCACCCGGGCGCGGTCAGGTCCTCATCACAACACCCATCGCAGGGTTGAAGCTGAAGGGCACCTTCCACTTGGATGCCGGTTACTATTACTTCAGGGATGTGGACGGTGCTGTGCTGCTGGGGGGCGGACGGAACCTTGACCCGATCGGCGAAACGACCTTCGAGGATGCGACCACCCCTGTGATCGAGCAGGCGCTTGATCGTGTGCTGCGGGAGCTCATCCTCCCGGATCGCGAGTTCCGAGTGGCCGTGAGATGGTCGGGTGTGATGGGGTTCGGCACCAGGAGCAAATCCCCATTGGTCCAGAGACGCAGTGAACGCATCACCCTTGCAGTAAGGCTTGGAGGCATGGGTGTGGCCATGGGTATCCGTGTTGCACGCAAGGCGGCGGCCCTGGCTTCGGACGGTATCGCTTGAATCCGAACGGTCGTGGGGCACCGATCACTGCGGTGGATGTCCCATCTCCTGCCACCCGCTGAAAGCAGGACGGCCCCTGGAATACCAAGGGCCGTTCGAGCCTCCTTTCGGATTTGAACCGAAGACCTGCTCATTACGAATGAGCTGCTCTACCGCTGAGCTAAGGAGGCGGTCTCTGGCACTCCATCTTCCGGAGCAACAGGGGCGCAAATGTATCGAACGGTGCCGGACTATCGCTCAGCGGTGATGAACTTCACCATACGGGGGAAGACCTCCTTCGATGGTCCGCGAACGCACAACGGATCGGTGCACCCGTCCCCTTAGAACCGCAAACCCAGGGAAAGCTGCCCGACCACCCCACGCGTATTCAGTTCAGCCTTGAACGTTCCAAGATCCACATTCGACCCGTTCAGGTCGTAATCCTTCAGCTTGAGCCGGTTTCCGATGTACCTCAGGTGGAACTGGATGCCCACGACATCGGAGAACTGAATGACCGCTCCGGCCCCGAGCCCGAAACTTCCACCGCGGTACTGCGCAGTGCTGTTGACCCCCGGTCGGTCCTCGTTTATCCTGAGATCGGTACTGCCGACCTGCAGGGAAGCAAGCAATGCGAAACGATCCTTGTTGATGACGTAGAAGCGCGGCTGGATCCCGAGCAACGCGATGCTGTTCGATTTCGAGTCGGTGGAATCGAGGTAGCGCCCAGGCTCGATGTACAACCCCAGGCTGAATGACCTGGTGATCCCATATTGCGCTTCGATCGGGAAAGTGACCGTGGCAGCGCCATCCGTCTTCCGCGTCGTGAACGGTACGTTCAACAGGGTCACGGTCTGCTCGTATTCCGTGGCATGGCCGCCAAGACCGACCCCCACTGCCACGTGGAAGGTTCCCTTGTCATTGAACTGGGCATGGCCCACCATCGGGCCGAAAGCGAGCAGAAAGAACTGCAATGTTCGGAGTACTGACATGTGTTGTTCGAATGATCGGAAAGGTAGTACGAACAACCTGTCGTGCGGTTCGGCTTTCCTCGTTTGTACACCACCTTGTTCACAGGGGCTTTACAATTCCCGAATGCCGCTCTACCTTCGTACCACCCGCAGGGAAAATGGAGCCTCCGATTTGGAACCGGTCTCCCTTCCCAGGGACACGAAGCGAGATGAGCACGATGAGCAGCGGCCCACAAGGCAGTGAAGGGGAAGAGACGACGGAGCGTACGGAGCAACGTGGAACGCGTTGCTACTCGTCCTACAATAGTGGAAGCCAACTTTCCTTCGACCCCATGAAGGACCTGAACCTTCCGAAGAACTATGAGGAGGTGTTGGACCGTTTCAAGCGGTTGCAGGGGTCGCGGGCCATGGAGGCCTTGAACTGAACCCGGCCGTACGAGTGATCGGCGCCCCACTTCGGTGGGGCGTTTTCATTTCCCCCCCGATCGATCTACCTTCAAGGCCCCGCCTGTCACGCGGTTCGTTCTTTTCCTGGTCCCACCTGTCCTGTTCCGGTATGGATCGAATGCCGGAGGACGCAATTCCCTTGCGTTATGAAAGACTATGATGCCAAGCACATCAAGAACGTGGCCATCCTCGGCTCCCACGGTTGCGGCAAGACCACCCTTGCCGAGACGATGCTCTTCGAAGCAGGACTCCTCAAGCGAAGAGGTCGGGTGGAGGACAAGAACACGGTGAGCGACCATCACCAGATCGAACACGAGCGCGGCGGAAGTGTGCACAGTTCGTGCATGCACACGGAGTGGCGCAACTACAAGATCAACATCATCGACACCCCCGGCCTGGACGACCTGATCGGTGAAACGATACCGGCCCTGCGGGTGGCGGACACCTGTCTGTTGTTGCTCGATGCGCATCACGGCGTGGAGGTGGGCACCGACCTGGTATGGGAGCACATGCAACGCTACGATCGCCCGGTGATCATCGGCGTGGACCAGCTCGACCATCCGAATGCGGACTTCGACCAAACGGTGGCACAAGCCAGAGAGCACTTCGGAAATGCGGTCACCTTGATGCAGTATCCGCTGGAGCAAGGCGATGGGTTCCACAGGATCATCGACCTGTTGAAGATGACGATGTACGTCTTCAAGGACGGTGGTGGCAGGCCTGAGAAACAGCCGATCCCCGAAACTGAGCGGGAACGGGCCGATCGCCTGCACCGGGAACTGGTGGAAAAGGCCGCCGAGAACGATGAGACCCTGATGGAGCACTATTTCGAGAAAGAGGAACTGGACGAGGACGAAATGCGGAAGGGACTGAAACAGGGAATGATGGCGCGCACGTGTTTCCCGGTCTTCTGTCTGAGCGGCGCACGCAACATGGGCAGTGGTCGCTTGATGGGCTTCATCGACAACGTCGCTCCCGCCCCACTGGAGATGCCCGCCGAGGAACTGGAGGACGGAGGCACCCTGCCTTGCACGGCGGATGGCCCGACCGCCCTGTTCATCTTCAAAACGGTCATCGACCCGCGCGCAGGCCATTTGTCACTCTTCAAGGTGATGAGCGGTGAGGTGCGTGAAGGGGAAACCCTAGTCAACGACAATACCGGAACAAGTGAGCGGATGAACCAGTTGTTCATCCTTGAGGGGAAGGAACGCAAGCCTGTACATAAACTGGTCGCGGGTGACATCGGCGGTACCATCAAATTGAAGGATACAGCGACCGGACACACCCTGCACACTGCAGGGCACACCATCAAACTACGACCACTCGCATTCCCAGGGCCGAGGCTTCATTATGTGATCAGCGCGGCTGACGCGAAGCAGGAGGAGAAGCTGCACAACGCATTGCAGGAGATCCAAAAGGAGGATCCGACCATCGGGCTCACGTATAACCGGGAGACCGGCCAACAGCTCATCGGCGGGCAGGGTGAGTTGCACCTGAACCTCTTGAAGTGGAAGTTGGATCACCATTACCGTGTGGAGGCGGTCTTCACCAGCCCGCGCATTCCATACAGGGAAACGATCCGCAGGCCCGCCGAAGCTAGCTACCGCCATAAGAAACAGACCGGTGGTTCGGGCCAGTTCGCCGAGGTGCACCTGCGCATCGAACCGTGGCAAGAGGGCATGCCGGAACCGCATGGGGTAAGCGTACGCGGCAAGGAGACGATCGAACTGCCCACGGGCGGGATCCTGGAGTTCTACAACTGCATCGTGGGTGGAGTGATCGACAACAAGTTCCTGCCGAGCATCCAGAAAGGGATCATGGAGAAGATGGAACGCGGGCCGCTGACGGGTTCACCCGCCCGCGACATCCGTGTGGTGGTCTTCGATGGAAAGATGCACCCGGTTGACAGCAATGACATCAGTTTCAAGATCGCAGGGCTTCAGGCCTTCCGCGAAGCATTCGTGAATGCCGACCCACAGCTCATGGAACCGATCCAGGCGATCGAGGTACGTGTGCCAGCGGACCTCATGGGGGATGTGATGACCGACCTCCAGGCACGAAGAAGCATGGTGATGGGTGTGGATGCACAAGGGAGGTACCAGATCATCAAAGCCCTTACACCGCTGGCCGAACTGGACCGCTACAGCACCACTTTGCGCAGCCTTACGCAAGGGCGGGGCATGTACACGGAGCGACCCAACGGCTACCAGCAGGTACCGTCGGAGCTCCAGCACAAGCTGGTGCACAGCCACGGAGCGGAAGAGGCCATTGCGTAATTCATGGCCTGATGAATCCTTCCGTGGATCCAGGAAGGTCCACCCGATCGTTCGTACGGTCGATGTCGGCCACGCGCTGCAACGGGTCTAGCGCGATGGCGCGCAGCTGGGCGATGGACCCCGGTAGTGCGAAGGAATAGGTCCTGTTCGTCCATTGCCACGCAGGCAAGGGTGTGAATGGATCGGCCTCGCTCCCGGCCCGCTTCACGCCATTAGATAGGGACAGCGGGATGTGATAGCGCTCGACCATTCCGTCGCGATGGACCAATTCAAGGTCCACGGGCATCAGTTGATCACCGATGCGTTCCAATTCGATACGCACCTCCCCGTCCACCTGCAACACACTTCGTATCCCATAGTCCGCCGTACGCGTGGTATTGATCCATTCATCGAAGTACCAACCCAGTTCCAGCCCGCTCTGCTTTTCCATTGCGCGTTCCAGGTCCACGGGATCCGGGTGCTTGAATGCGCAGGCATCGAAGTACCGCAACAGACCGGTCGCAAGCTCCCGTTCCCCGATCACTGCGCCAAGCTGGTTGATGAAGACTTCACCGAAGTTGTAAGCCGTACCGGAATAGGTCCGGTTGGTCCGGAAATGGTCCGCATGGACCGATGGTGGTTCGTGGTCTCCATTCACCATGGACCAGTATCCGGCGTATGCGCTTGCATGCGGATCCTCCGGACGTGGAAAGAGTTCCTGCATCACCTTGCTGCCGGCGTACTCCGCCAGACCTTCATCCAACCACGGGAAACTGCCTTCATCATTCGCCAGAACGCCGTAATACCAGGAATGCACCGTCTCATGAACGCTGGTGCCCACGAGACTACCTAACCCACGGTGACCTGAGATCAACGTCATCATCGGGTACTCCATCCCACCATCCCCGCCCTGAACGTAGCTGAACTGAGGCCATGGATACTTGCCGAAATGTTCGTCCATGTATTGGAAGCACCGGATCATGTAACCTGGTAGTGCATTCCAGTTCTCCGCAAATTCATCCTCCTGCTTGCGGAAGAAGTGCAACACCGGACCTCCCGGTACGGTGTCGGTGGTATGGATGAAGTCCCTGTCCGCGGCCCAGGCGAAGTCATGCACATTGCGCGCCTTGAAACGCCGATCCACTTTCGTCCCGGCCAGGGCCTGCGATCCTGTATTACCGGATGATCCGGAACCCTGATCCACCCCGCTCGCTGCCACCACGAATGCGGCATCCATGGTGATGGTCACATCGAAGTCACCCCAGACCCCATAGAACTCCCGGGCAACGTATGGTGTGGCATGCCAGCCACGTTCATCGTAGGCCGCGATCTTGGGGTACCATTGGGACATGCTGTAGGCCACACCTTCGGCGTTGTTCCTGCCGCTGCGGCGGATCTGCACGGGTACCTGGCCCGTGAAGCCATAGCGGAACGTGGTGTTCTTCCCTGGTAGCAGCGCGCGGGCGAGGGCCACTTTCTCGATCGTTCCCATTTCGGTCACGTGCACCGGGGCTCCGTCCTGTGTCATTCCATTCACATGCAAGTCCCCCTCCTGTTCAGGGGCCAACTCGGCGATACGCCCGCCGATACGGGCATCGGGATCCGCGATGGTCCGCGAGCGCACATCCATCTCACTCCCGGGCTTGAAGGCATTCGGGTACAGATGGAAGAATACATGGTCCAACGTATCCGGACTGTTATTGAAGTATCGGAGCTCAGCCCTCCCTGTGTACCGGTGGGTGGCGTGGTCCAGTTCAACGCGCATGGTGTATTCCACGCGCTGTTGCCAGGCATCGCATTGGGCGGCCAGTGTGCTCGTGAATGCGATCGGCACCCAGAAAAGTGCGATACGGCTGCCAAGGACGAATGCGGTCATGCCGCAAAGAAAGTGCGCGGTCGCGTCTTGATCCACGTGATCAGGAAAGCAGGCGCTGCCGGAGTGCGAACTCCAATTGCCTGTTCGCGTCGATCAAACTCTGAGTGTATTCGTTCCTGTCCTGATCTCGACGGTAGTCTGCAAAAGCGGTGGCGATGGCCTGTCCTACTTGTTCCGGATTCCAAGGCTTTGAGAGGTAATGGCTCACCCCACCCCGGTTGATCGCATCGATCACGGCCTGTATATCCGAATAGCCCGTCATGAGCATGCGCCGTACGGCAGGATATCGCTCCTTGATCAGCCCGAGCACCTCACTGCCTTGGATGCCGGGCATGCGCTGGTCAACGATGACGATGTGTACCTGTTCACTGGCCAGTGTTTCCCACGCACCTGCAAGGTCCGCGGCGGTGAACACCCTGTTGGACCGGCGAAAGGCCGATACGAAGGCCTGCCGGTTGGCGCCGTCATCATCCAGGTAAAGGATGGTCGGGATCGGCTCCTGTGGTTGGATCTTCATCTGTTCTCCCATCGACTTGGGGTATTTCTCACACGCGTCTACGGGCAAGGGATCTTATGGTTACGTTTACCCCGGGATTGTGGATAATTTGTTAATAACTTTTCCTTGTCTACATTCGTCCCGGTTGACCAACCTTAGGCTACTCACCTAAGCTCGATGACCTCACTGAACGACCGCTTGCAACGGGCCACCGTGCCCGACAGGGAATGCCATCGCCCCGAGTTCCTCAGGTTATCCGAACCAGGGGACCGGGTCCGGATGGAAGCCTTGTTGGATCGCGAGCCTCATGTCATGGTGAGCGATGACCTCCGTTCGCAATTGGGTGAACTGGTGCGCACGCTCAACCCCTCCAGGATATTCTCCACCGAAGAACGCGAAGCCGCGGTCGACCGACACCTCGGAGACACACCCGCCGAGGAATACGGGGTATGGGTCTATTACCCTTGGTCCAGGAGATTGGTGCATCTGCTGGATGAGGCGGAGTTCGCCATGGTGCGCACCGACCGGAACAGGAACAAGATCACGGCACAGGAACAGGCCGAGTTGGCGAACAAACGCATCGGGGTGATCGGCTTGAGCGTCGGCCAGAGTATTTGCCTGACCCTCGCCCTGGAACGCGGCTTCGGCGAGTTGCGCATCGCTGACTTCGACACCCTGGAGTTGAGCAACCTGAACCGGATCAGGAGCGCGACCTATGAAATGGGCCATGCCAAGGCCGTGAACGTGGCGCGAGAGATCGCCGAGTTGGACCCTTTCCTGAAGGTCACGGTGTATACGGAAGGCTTGAGCAGGTCCAATGTGGACCGTTTCCTGACCGAAGGGGGGGCGCTCGATGTGCTGGTGGACGAGTGCGATAGTGTGGACGTGAAGATCATGGGCCGCCTCCGCGCCAAGGAACACGGCATACCCGTGGTGATGGATACCAGTGACCGCGGACTGATCGACGTGGAACGCTTCGATCTGGAGCCCGACCGGCCGATCATGCACGGATACCTTGAGGAATTGGATCTTTCCGTGATCGAACGGCCGATGACGAATGCGGAGAAACTGCCCTTTCTCCTTGCCATGGTGGGAACCGATACGTTGAGCGACAGGATGAAAGCCTCTCTCCCGGAAGTCGGAAAGACCTTGGTGACATGGCCTCAACTGGCCAGTGGAGTGACCTTGGGCGGTGCGATCGTCGCGGACCTGATACGGAGGATGTGCCTTGGACAGATGTCCTCCTCGGGCCGCTGGTGGGTGGACCTCAACGATCTGCTGACCGAAGCGACCAGTGCCGTGCCTCCATTCAGAAAGACCATTTCACCCGCCGAACAGGATCGGCTTCGATACGTGTAGCCATGGAGAAACTTGTATTCCGAGCTTTCCGGGCGGTGGATGAACCGGACACCTGTGCCACGTTCATTCGCGAACACGTTCGTGTGCTGGAGGATTTCGGCATTACGAATGTCACCACCAATACGGAGTCCTGGACGCGCGATCCGAACACCTATGTCATCGTGGCCATTTCCGATGAGTTGGGCATGGTGGGTGGCATCAGGGTGCAGGTGGCCCGTTCCGGTGAGCCACTCCCCATGGAACAAGCCCTGTCCAAAATGGACCCGGCGATCATTCCGAGCCTTGCGGCACTCTTGCCGGAAGGAAATGCGGAGGTGTGCGGCTTGTGGAACGCCAACCGTTTTGCAGCCAGGGGGTTGCCTTCGCTCCTTGCGTTCGCAGCCGTATCCCTGGCCAATCAGCTCGGCATCCGGTCCATGGTCTGCCTGGTGGCGCATTACACCCTGCGCCATGCGTTGCGGGTGGGTTTCACCGTGATGGGTGATGTGGGTGAGGAAGGCACATTCACCTACCCCATCCCTTCCATCAAAGCGATCGCGATGGTGATACCGGACGTGATCACCCTCACCACCGCGCACATTGCCCAGCGCCAGCAACTTTTCAGCCTGCGACTGCGCCCGGCACAGCTGAGGATCGAGAATGTATCCGGGACGGATCTGATGATCTGCTACGACCTGTCATTGGGGGGGCTTCTTGTGGACCTTACGACCTACCAGGGCATCTGGCGCGAACGGGTCTTGTACTCGGAGACCGCCTAGCCTCGGCGTAACCACCTGAATTCCGTGCGCGTACAAACGCGCAATGCAACGGTTATTTCTTGCGTCGCTCTGCGCATCGCTCCTGGGTACCACTCTCCGTGTCCAGGCCCAGGACCACCTTCCGGTCTCCACAGCGCACAAGCTCGGTCACCTGGGGGAGCACCTCACCATCCTGGAAGACCCCTCCGGGAGCATGGACCTACGGTCCGCCGCGTCCTCCGAGGGGTTCATCAAGCCGGACAAGGCCGTACCGAACCTGCAGATCTCCCCTTCCGCATTCTGGATAAAACTCCCCTTGTTCAATGATACCGATGAGAACTCGGTTTACCTGGACCTGGCGCACCCGGAAGTGGAGGAGATCGATGCCTATCTGATCGCCAACGGCAAGGTCGAACACATCGGCCGAACCGGACAAAGCCAACCCGTCAGCGAACGCCCCATCGCGGATCCCGACTACGTATTCCCCATGCCATTGCGCATCGGTCAGCGTGGTATGGTATACATGCGCGTGAAGAGCAACAAACAACTGCAGGTACCGATCACGGTCCACTCACCATCGCGCTTCTCGCAGAGCCGGGTGGGCAAGAACCTCATCTTCGGATGCTACGTCGGCATCCTCGCGGTGATGGCCCTGTACAATTTCTTCGTTTTCATCTCCATTCGCGACCGTAGCTACCTGATCTACGTGATCTACATCCTCTCGGTCTGCCTTACCCAGCTCACATTCACCGGTCTTGGCCAGTTCTATCTCTGGCCTGACTCCACCTGGTTCGCCACGAAGGCCTCGATCATTTTCACCTTCATCACAGCGGTCTCCGCCGGCGAGTTCATGAAGACCTTCATCGACACGCGCACCCACGCTCCGCGTGCTCACAAGGGGATCAAGTACTTCTATTCACTGTTCGCGCTGGTGATGGTGCTCTACCTGTTCGTTCAACCATTGGTGGGGTATGCACTGGCCCAACTGTCGGCAGGGTTGTTCGCCACCTACATGTTCATCACCATTTACAAGGTCTGGCGAAAGGGTTCGCGGCAGGCGGGCTACTTCCTGATCGCCTGGAGTGTTTTCCTCATCGGCACCCTTGTCTTCGTGTTGAAGGACATGGGGCTCATGCCCTACAATGACATCACCCTATACACCATGCCTGTTGGATCCGCGATCGAAGGCGTACTGCTCTCCTTCGGTCTGGCCGATCGCATCAATGTGCTGCGTCGGGAAAAAGAACGCTCACAGGCCAATGAATTGCGCACCTCGCAAGAGAATGAACGCATCATTCGCGAACAGAACAGCATCCTCGAGGATCGTGTCCAGGAACGCACCCAGGCGCTGCTGCGATCGAACGAGGACCTGAAGTTGACCCAGACCAAACTGGTGAACGCCGAAAAGATGGCATCACTCGGTCAGCTCACGGCCGGCATCGCGCACGAGATCAACAACCCCATCAATTTCATCACGAGCAACATCGCTCCACTGCGCAGGAACATCAAGGAGATCGTGGAGGTGATGGAGGCCTATCGCTCTGCTGACCCTTCGAATGCCACTGATCGTTTGCTGGCCATCAAAGCGCAGGAGGAGCAGCTCGGGATCCAGGACTCCATCGACGAGCTGGATGATATCATCGGTAGCATCGCCGAAGGTTCAAGCCGCACCGCTGAGATCGTGCGTGGCTTACGCAACTTCTCCAGGCTGGATGAGGACGACCTGAAGGACAGTGACCTGAACGAAGGGATGCGCAGCACGCTCGCCGTGCTCGGACCCGGCCACTGGGACAAGGTCACCTTGAAGATGGAGCTGGGGGACATTCCCACCATCGAATGCTATCCCGGCAAAGTGAACCAGGTGTTCATGAACATCCTGACGAACGCAGTGCAGGCCACCATGGCGCGCACCGATGGAAGACCCCGCGATGTGCTCATTCGGACCTCCGTGGTCGAGGATCACGTGCAAGTGAGCGTGAAGGACAACGGCATCGGGATGACCAAGGAGGTCATGGAACGGATCTATGACCCATTCTTCACGACCAAGGATGTCGGTGAAGGCACAGGGCTCGGCCTGTCGATCGTGTTCGGGATCATCGAGGACCACCATGGTACCATTTCCGTGGAAAGCGAACCAGGCGTCGGTTCTGAGTTCAGGATACTTCTACCCATCCGACAACAACGCGCCACTGAAAAGCGCGCCTGATGAACATGACAGAACAACGGATCCGCGTCCTGTTCGTGGACGATGAAGAGGGGAACCTCAAGGCCTTCAGATCCACCTTCCGCAGGGAGATGGACGTTCTTCTCGCGCATTCAGGGGAGGAAGCCCTGCGCCTGCTGGAGACACAGGAGGTGCACGTGGTCATTTCGGACCAACGCATGCCCGCGATGAGCGGTTCGCAGTTCCTGGCGATCGTGAAGGAACGCCACCCGCAGGCCATGCGGATGCTTCTTACCGGCTACTCGGACCTGGAGGCCGTGATCGCCGCTGTGAACGAAGGCGGGATACATGCTTATGCCACCAAACCGTGGATCGAGCGGGACCTCCTGCTTCGCATCGAGCAGGTCTTTGAGGTGCATCAATTGAAAGCCACCCAAGGAAAACTCCTTCAGCAGTACCGGCAGGTGTTCACCACCTCGGGCGACCCGATCGTGATCGTGGACCAGCGCGGGCGCGTGTTGGAGGCGAATGACGCGTGCACCAAATTGATGGAGGCACCCGTGGAGGAGCTGATCGGATCACGCTTCACACAGCATCTTGAGAATGCGCGGGGCCTTGTGGCAACGTTGCGCGATCATCATGACCGGAAGGAAATGGCCAACCTGGACCTGACCATCCGGACCAGAAAGGGGAACCTTGTGGACTGCCTCATGACCACCAGCTACCTCGGCAAGCAACCGGATGGCAGGGACCTGTTCCAGGCGATCATCAAGGACATCACGGACCGAAAGCAGGAGGAAAAACTCCTTGTGAAGTTGAACTCCGACCTCGACAAACGTGTCGCTCTGCGTACCGCACAACTCCTGGAGGCCCTTGAAGACCTGGGCTCATTCTCCTACACCGTGGCGCATGACCTGCGCTCTCCGCTCAAGAATATCGCGGCACTTAGTGAACATCTGCGAAACCAGGTGAACGCCGAACTGGACCGGGAGGAATGCACCGATATCAGTGGAAGGATACACAAGGGTGCGCAGCGGATGATCGAACTGGTCGATGACCTCCTTCGCTTCTCACAGACCAATACGCGCCAGATGGAGCGCACCACGGTACCACTGAGGCCGTTGGTGAACGACCTCCTCGAGGAACTCGTTCCTGAGGACCGCATCGGCCAGGTCCGGTTGGAAATGGCGTCCGATGCCACGGTACTTGCGGACGCACCGATGCTCAAGGTCGTATTGCAGAACCTGCTGTCGAACGCCCTGAAATTCACCCGTACGATCGATGCGCCGACCATCATCATCGGGCATGTCCACGAAGGTGAACGTGACCTGCTGTACATCAAGGACAATGGTGTCGGCTTCGAATCGAAGCACCGCGACCAGGTGTTCGGAGCATTCAAGCGCCTGCACAACACCGACCAATTCGAAGGGACCGGCGTGGGGCTGGCCATCGTTCATCGCATCGTGAGCAAACACGGCGGTGAGGTATGGGCGGAAAGCGCCGTGGGCGTCGGCACGACGATCAGGATAAGCCTTGCCGGTACCGCACAACACACCATGCATGGTCCGTTCGGGAAGGTCGCTTGAACCTTTTGAGCGAACCACGCGTATCACGACCAGACATCATCCCTGCAACCACCGATACCATGGCCAGGACCATCTCCATCCCTGCTCCGGCACCAACCCTCGCGTTGCCCTGGACGCTCCTCATACTATCAATGCTCATCGCTTCCGTGGCCTTCGGCCAAGGCAAGCTCGTGGACCGGCGTGACCAGGCCGAAGGGTGGTACCTCCCGGTGCATGGCGAAGTGACACTTGATGGAGCGCGTGCTCAGGATTACGACCTGATCCTGTACAAGGACAATGTCGAACTCGGCAAATTGAAGCCCAAGAGCAAGGGCCGCTTCGAGCTGGAACTCGACATCGATCAGACGTACACTGTCAGGATCATGAAGGAGGGATTCCAGGAAAAGATGATCCTTGTCGATACCAGTATACCCGAGGGGTTGATCGAATATCCGGCCTACGACTGCTTCGTGAACCTGATGCCTGTGAACGCCAGCAACATCGATCCGTTCTACACGGATTTCCCTTCCGCTGTGGTGCGCTACAACCCGGACATGGGCGGCTTCTACCACAGTGAGCATTACCTCTCACACATCCAGACCAAGCTTGCGGGCTACGCCAGCGCAACGTTCTGATCAAAGCACCCCTCCTACCTTACAAACACAACGAACCAAGGTAGCAGGAAACACAAGGCGGGCCCGTAAGCCCGCCTTGTTCATTTCGTACGCAGGCCCTCAGTGCTGGTCGTAGTCGATCGTGACATTGGCCGACCGTGGATGTGTCTGACAGGTGAGCACGAAGCCATCAGCGACCTCTTCATCGGTAAGCGCATAGTTCATGGCCATCTCCACAGTACCGGAGACCACGCGAGCCTTGCATGTGCAGCACACGGCACCTTTGCACGCATAGGGGACATCCAGACCGGCATCCAGCGCAACGTCCAGCACGGCGTCACCGCTCGCACCCACCTGCAACACCTGCTCGCGGCCGTCAAGGATCACGGTCACCTCGGCCATGCCTGTGAAGGCACCCTCGCCTACCTCGACCGGTGCCTTCTTCGCTTCGGTCGAGACAGGGCTGGTGAAGAGCTCGATGTGTATGTTCTTCTTCGCCACACCCTGTTGCTCCAATGCTTCGCTAACGTTCACCATCATCTGTTCCGGACCGCAGATGAAGAATTCCTTGTCCAGCGGGTCGCTCACGAACCGCTTCAAGAGCTGCACGGCCTTCTCGGTCGTGATGCGACCATTGAAAAGCATGTCCTCATCCTGGCCCTTGCTCAGGATGTGGTGCACACCGAGCCGGTCCGCGTGCCGCGTTCTCAACTCCTCCAGTTTCCCACGGAAGATGACACGGTCCATATCCGTATTGCCATAGAACAGGGTGAACCGACTTTTCGGTTCGCTGCGCAGGGCCGTCTTCAGGATGCTCAGGATCGGTGTGATCCCGCTGCCGGCAGCGAAAGCGACATAATGCTTCTCGTGGTCCGGGTCCATCAACGTGTGGAAGTTGCCCATCGGTGCCATCACCTCCAACCTGTCCCCGACCTTCAGGTTCTCCACCAGCGCGGTCGAGGCCCTGCCTTGGGGGACGCGCTTCACAGCGATACGGATCTCATCCGGATCGAGCGGACTGCTGCAAATGCTGTAACTCCGGCGCAATTCCTCCCCGTTCACCGACAATTTCAGTGTGAGGTACTGTCCATGAATGAAACGGAACTCCTCCTTGGCCCCCTCCGGCACCCTGAAGCCTATCACGATCGTATCTGCGGTCTCCTTGCTTACCTGGGCTACTTCAAGGGTATGGAATCGGGCCATGGACGTGCTGCTCATGAGGAAGTGACGATGCTTGCGTCACCTCCGCAAGCTGGATCGAAAGGCGGCTAAATTAGTTGAACTGCAGCGTGTCGAAGGACGACATCGCTCATATTCCGGCACTCGACCGAACCGTATCTTAGCGCTCCACAGAAAATGCCCGATGACGATGGAAGAAGTGAAGCTTGAGGAACGTTTCCAGGCGAAGATCGACGCCGAGCAGAAGATCGAACCGAAGGATTGGATGCCGGAGAAGTACCGCAAGACCCTGGTCCGCCAGATCAGCCAGCACGCGCACAGCGAAGTGGTGGGCATGCTCCCCGAAGGAAATTGGATCACCCGGGCGCCAAGCCTCCGGCGCAAGGCCATCCTGCTCGCGAAGGTGCAGGACGAGGCGGGCCACGGCCTCTACCTCTATAGCGCCTGCGAAACTTTGGGTGTGACCCGCGAACAGACCATCGCCGACCTCAACAGCGGCAAGGCCAAGTACAGCAGCATCTTCAACTATCCCACCCTCACCTGGGCGGACATCGGTGCCGTGGGCTGGCTAGTGGACGGCGCGGCCATCATGAACCAGGTGATGCTCTGCCGCACCAGCTATGGTCCTTATGCACGCGCGATGGTGCGGATCTGCAAGGAGGAGAGCTTCCACCAGCGCCAGGGCTACGAGATCATGAGCGTGCTGGCCAAGGGCACGCCGGAACAGAAGGAAATGGCGCAGGACGCGCTGAACCGTTGGTGGTGGCCGAGCCTGATGATGTTCGGTCCGAGCGATGCCAACAGCCTGCACAGCGCCGAGAGCATGAAGTGGAAGATCAAGCGGCAGAGCAATGACGAACTGCGCCAGATCTTCATCGATCGCACCGTGCAGCAGGCCGAGGTGATCGGGCTCTCGATCCCCGACCCCGCATTGAAGTGGAATGAAGCCACCAAGCACTATGACTGGGGCGAGATCGACTGGACCGAGTTCTACAATGTGATCTCCGGGAACGGCCCATGCAACAAGGAACGTCTTGCCGCCCGGAACAAGGCACACGATGAAGGTGCCTGGGTGCGTGAAGCAGCCCTGGCGCACGCGGCGAAGAAGGCCAAGAAGAAACAAGCAGCATGAGCGATAACAAGGACAACTGGCCTCTTTGGGAGGTCTTCATCCAGAGCAAGCGCGGCCTGGAACACAAGCATGTGGGCAGCCTCCATGCGGCTGATGCGCAGATGGCCATCGAGAACGCGCGCGACGTTTACACGCGGCGCCAGGAGGGCAACAGCATCTGGGTAGTACCCGCCGGGGCCATCAGCAGCAGCCAGGCCGATGACGCCGCGATGCTCTTCGACCCCGCCGACGACAAGACCTATCGGCACCCGACCTTCTACCAGGTACCGGAAGGCGCGAAGTACATCTAAGAACGGATCCAGTCTGGGCGGAGGATCCTCCGTCCCAACCTCATGACAGACAAAGAAGCCCTCCTCACCTACACGCTACGCCTCGGCGACGACCTCCTGATCCTGAGCCATCGCCTGAGCGAATGGTGTGGACACGGTCCGGTGCTGGAGGAGGATATCGCCCTGGCGAACCGCGCCTTGGACCACATCGGTGAGGCGCGCAACCTGTACGACCATGCCGTGCAATTGGAAGGCAAGGGCCGCACCCAGGACGATCTTGCCTACCTGCGGAAAGAGCGGGACTTCGTGAACACCCTCCTTTGCGAACAACCGAACGGCGACTACGCATATACGATCGTGCGATCCTTCCTCTTTGATGCCTACCACCTACCCCTGGCGGAAGCATTGACGAAGAGCAGTGATGCCACCATCGCCGCCATCGCCGCCAAGGCCGTGAAGGAAGCCCAATACCATCTCAAGCACAGCAGTGACTGGCTGATCCGTTTCGGGGATGGCACCGAGGAGAGCCACCGCCGTGCCCAGGAAGCACTGGATGCGCTCTGGACCTACACCGGTGACCTGTTCACGCAGGACGAGGTGCACAAGGCGATGGTGAAGGCGGGGATCGCCCCGGATCTGCAGACCATGAAGGCCGGTTTCGACGCCACGGTTGACAAGGTGCTGGATGAGGCCACCTTGAAACGCCCGGCCGATGGCTACATGCAGAGCGGTGGGCGCGCTGGCAAACACAGCGAGCACCTGGGTTACATCCTTGCGGAGATGCAATACCTGCAGCGGGCGTATCCGGGGGCGGAGTGGTAGCTACCCACGCCGTAGGCATCATTCCGGAGGCCGGGCGATCGGAGATCACGAGACACGGTCATCCGGGATCTCGCTTAGGCGAAGACCGCACTGGTGAGACTCCGGGTCGCACTCGCAGAGCCTCGCTTGCCCGGAGTGACATCCGAACGAACTTTGTACTACGGCAACGGACATGCAGACCACCGACGATATCCTCGACCTCCTCCAGAACGTGAAGGACCCGGAGATCCCGGTGATCAGCGTGCTGGAACTGGGGGTGGTGCGGCAGGTGGAGGTCGATGCCGATGGGAAGGTGGTGGTCACCATCACCCCCACCTACACCGGCTGCCCGGCGATGGACGTGATGGCCACGGACATCAAGAAGGAACTGGTGGAGCATGGCATCGCCTCCGTGGAAGTGAAGCAGGTGCTCTCCCCTGCCTGGACCACCGACTGGATCACCGACGACGGCAAGCGGAAGTTGAAGGAATACGGCATCGCCCCGCCGGAGAAGACCGGGGACATCCGTGCGTTGAAAGGTGAAGCTCCCGTGGTGCCCTGTCCGCAATGCGGCTCCACGAACACGGTGATGGTCTCTGTCTTCGGTAGTACGGCCTGCAAGGCCCTGTGGAAGTGCAAGGACTGTCTGGAGCCCTTCGATCAGTTCAAGTGTTTGTGATGCTGAATTCCGCCACTATTGGGCTCACCTGGGCGATGTTGATGCTTGTTGGCTGTGATTGTATACGCCGCACGAGCGGCGTTGTAATTGACGATCAAACAGGGCTGCCAATAGCCGACGCGATCATCAAGGATTTTCAGGACTTCAAACCCGCATCCATCAGGCATACAGATACCTCCGGAACTTTCGAGTATTCAGACATCTCTGGTGGACTGCGATGCCCACATCTTCGGTTGGCCATCATGGCCAACGGTTATGTTACACAACACCTGAGGGCTGTTCGTTGTTGCTCCTTGGATACGATTCGAATGGTACGTTCGGATTGACTCACCCTTTGAGTTCAGCCCACAAATACGTGACCTTCGCCCCATGCCCTACACCAAGATCCTTTACACCGTCGCCGACGGCATCGCGACCATCACCCTCAACCGCCCGGACAAGCTCAACAGCTTCGATCGGGAGATGTCCTTGGAGGTGATCGATGCCTTGGACGCCTGCCTGCTGGATAAGGAGGTGCGTGCGGTGCTGCTCACCGGTGAGGGCCGGGCCTTCAGCGCGGGTCAGGACCTGGCCGAAGCCATTGCGCCGGACACCAAGATCGAGGACATCCTCACCACGCAATACAACCCGATCGTCCGCCGGATCCGCAAGCTGCCCAAGCCGGTGGTGGCGGCCGTGAACGGCGTGGCGGCCGGTGCCGGGGCCAACATCGCCTTCGCCTGCGACCTCACGCTGGCCGCCGAGAGCGCGAGTTTCATCCAGAGCTTCATCAACATCGGCCTGATCCCGGACAGTGGCGGCACCTTCACCCTGCCTCGACTGGTCGGCATGCAGCAGGCCTTCGGACAGATGATCCTGGCGCCGAAGGTGAGCGCCACCGAGGCTGCCGCCAAAGGCATGATCTGGCGGTGCGTTCCGGACGGCGAATTGATGAACGAGGCCCATGCGCTCGTGGTCAAACTGGCACAGATGCCCACCAAGGCCATCGCCCTGACCAAGGAGGCCCTGAATCGGAGCGAGCACAACACGCTGAACGGGCAGCTGGACGTGGAGAACGAACTGCAGAGCCAGGCCGGCCGCAGCCACGATTACAATGAGGGCGTGCAGGCTTTCCTCGAGAAGCGGAAGCCGGTGTACAAGGGCGAATAAGCATCTTCGCTCCATGGACGCATCAATGAATGTCGCCGTGATCGGCGCCGGCACCATGGGCAGCGGCATCGCGCAGGTGGCCGCACAAGCCGGACATACCACCTACCTGTTCGACACGCGGAAGGAGGCCGTTGACAAGGCGGTCGCCGGGCTGACCAAGACCTTCGACAAGCTGGTGGAGAAGGGCAAGGTGAGCGCCGAGGAAGCGAAGGCGACCCTCGCCCGGATCGTGCCGGTCACCGACCTGAAGGAACTCGCCGGTTGCGGGTTGGTGATCGAGGCCATCATCGAGGATCTCGGAGTCAAGAAGAAGCTCTTCGCGGAACTCGAGATCATCGTGTCGCACGAGGCGGTGCTGGCCACCAACACCTCGTCGCTGAGCATCACTGCTATCGCAGGCGCATGCGCGACCCCAGAGCGCGTGATCGGGCTGCACTTCTTCAACCCCGCCCCGCTCCTGCCCTTGGTGGAGGTGGTGCCAGGACTGGCGACCGGTAGCACCCTGGCCATGCGAATGGCGACCTTGATGCAAGCCTGGAGGAAAGTGCCCGTGATCTGCAAGGACACGCCCGGCTTCATCGTGAACCGCGTGGCACGACCCTTCTACGGCGAGGCGATCCGGATCTTCGAGGAAGGCATCGCCGACATGCCCACGATCGATGCGGCCATGAAGAGTGCCGGCTTCCGCATGGGTCCCTTCGAATTGATGGACCTGATCGGCAACGACATCAACTTCACGGTGACGCGGACGGTCTGGGAAGCGTTCTTCTACGACCCACGGTACAAGCCCAGCTTCACCCAGCAGCGTCAGGTGGAAAGCGGACGACTGGGCAGGAAGAGCGGACGTGGTTACTACAGCTATGCCGACAACGCATCTGAGCCGGAGCCAAGTACCGACCCATTGTTGCTCTCGCAGATCTCCTCACGGATCCTTGTGATGCTGATGAATGAAGCCATGGATGCACTTCACCTGAGGATCGCCTCCGCCCAGGACATCGAACTCGCCATGACGAAGGGTGTGAACTATCCGAAAGGGCTGCTGCAATGGGCCGGTGAGCATGGCCTTGAGGAACTCTTAAGGGAGCTTGAAGCGTTGCAGCACGAGTACGCTGAAGACCGCTACCGCCCATCACCATTGCTGAGGAAAGCGGTGCGGGAAGGTCGGAAGACCCTGGCCTAGGTCCCGGCCCATTTGAGATTTCCGCAGTCTGTTATTTTCCATGGAAAATAATTGCTTCCTTTGCACCAAACCAAACGACCCCTCGATATGAAGAACACGTTGATCATCGCTGCCAGCACCGCGTTGTTGTTGGTGGCCTGTGGCCCCTCGGAAGCAGAGAAGAAAGCCGCACAGGAAAAAGCGACCGCGGATAGCCTGGCAGCCGCTGCAGCGGCGGAGCATACCTATGCAGTCGACGTCGCGAACAGTACCGTGCAATGGACCGGGAACGTGACCGGATCGAAAGTGTACAGCCACAACGGGACCATCGCCTTCAAGAACGGTTCCTTCACCACCCAGGGTGGAATGCTCAAGAGCGGCAGCTTCCAGGTCGACATGGGCACCATTGTTCCGACCGATGAGAACTACGCCCCTGAAGGATCGGAGCAAGGCACCAAGGCCCACCTCATTGGGCACCTCTCCACCCCTGACTTCTTCGATACCGCGAACCACCCCACCGCCACGTTGACCATCACAGGTGCCAGCGGCAACACGGCCAATGCCGATCTCACGATCCGCGGCAAGACCAATGCGGAGACGATCAAGGACATCGTGATCACCGAGAACGCGGACGGCACGGTGAAAGCCACAGGTAAACTCACATTCGACCGTCAGAAATACGATGTGGCATGGGCCCACTTCATCAAGGATGCATTCCTGTCGGACGACATCGAACTCGAGATCACACTTACCGGGAATGCGCAGTAAGCGCAGCGTTCGGTGAAAAGGAGGGGCGGCCGATGGCCGCCCCTTTTGTTCACGACCGCATGGCCTGCGCAAGCCACGCATTGAATGGCCGGACCACTTTGTAATGCTCCATCAGCAGGTCCATCAGGTCGGGTTCGCTCACGCGCTTCGGTGGATGCTCGGCACCGACATAGAACTGTTTGTTCGCGATCAGCGGCTCTGCGAGTGCGGCTTTCTTGAACTCCGCTGGCAACACCTTGTTCGCTTCACCCTGCACATGACCGAAAGTCGACCTGAAGGCCTTGCTGTCGACGATCTTCCGGAAACCCTTCGGATCTCTCATGATGGCGTTGCGAATGCCATGCAGCTGATCCCTGTCCGGCTGATAGGCCCCGCCATAGAAGCGGATGCTCTCTGGGCCCAGTTCGAAATAGATCCCGGGTGAGCTGTGATCCTTGCGCCCGGCCGGTGAGATGATCGCCGAAACATTCAGCTTATAGGGGGTCTTGTCCTTGCTGAACCGGATGTCCCGATTGATGCGGAAGATGGCATCCTTCGCCTCGATCCGCATCGCGGGGTCCACCTTGGCCATACGGGCGATGGCCTCTTCCACGAATGCCTTGAATGGTTCCTTCACCGATCGTTCATATCGCTTCCGGTTCGCATCGAACCACTCTTTGTTGTTCTGCTTCGCCAGGTCGATGAAGAACCTGTTCAGATCGGCCGTGAACCAAGCCATGTGCAACGTAATTTTCCCGAAGATACCTTGCACCATGGCATCCGCGCACCACACTTCCGAGCCGGAACTCTTCGCACCACTGCATGTGATCGTGGTGGAAAGCCCGATCGGCAAATTGTGGGTGGAAAGCGATGGGGAACTGATCACGCAGGTGTCGTTCACGGCATTGCGGTCGAGTCAAGCCCGGACGCCGGGGCTGTTGCTGGATGCCGGCAAGCAGTTGGTGGCCTACTTCTCCCGCAAGCGGAAGCGATTCGAACTGCCCGTGCAGCATTCCGGTACGCGCTTCCAACGCATGGTCATGGAGTCCCTGATGGACGTTCCTTTCGGACGTACCGTTACCTACCAGGCCGTGGCAGCGCGCATCGGCGGCAAGGCCGCGGCGAGGACCGTCGGTCAGGCATGCATCTCGAACCACACGCCCATCCTTGTGCCCTGCCACCGGGTAGTGGGCGGCAACGGCCTGTTGTCGGACTATGTCGGTGGCCTCTGGCGGAAGCGTTGGCTGCTTCAGCACGAGGCTTCGTTACCGGACCGGACCAGCGAACGTTGAGGGGATACCTTTGCGACCGATGGATGACGAGGAACTGGCGAGAAAGGTGGTCGCACGGATGTTCGAACACGATCCGTTCAGTCGGTGGCTGGGCATCGAGCGCATAACCGTCAGTGCTGGTCGGTGCGTGCTTCGCCTGCAGGTGCGGGAGGAGATGTTGAACGGATTCGCGATCGCGCACGGAGGCATTACATACTCGCTCGCGGACAGTTGCCTGGCTTTCGCATCCAATGCCCATGGGATCAAGGCCGTTTCCATCGAGACCTCGATCAGCCACACCCGCACCGTGCGCGCAGGCGATGTGCTCACCGCCACGAGTGAGGAATTGAGCCGGGGACGCCGCATCGGGATCTATTCCATCCGTATTGATGATCAGCACGGCAAGACCGTGGCCTTGTTCAAGGGAACGGTCTTCATCACCGGCGATCCCTGGTTCCCGGCGGAGGGGGCGGGTTCCGGAGATCACCAGTAGCAACAGCATACCGCATGAACGAAGCATACATCGTCGATGCCATCCGCACACCGATCGGCAGTTTCACGGGATCCTTATCCCCCGTACGCGCCGATGATCTGGCCGCCCACGTGATCAAGGCCTTGATGGACCGCCACCCGGCATTGGACCAGACCGTGATCGACGATGTGATCATGGGCTGTGCGAACCAGGCCGGTGAGGACAACCGCAACGTTGCCCGCATGGCGCTGCTGCTGGCCGGGCTGCCCGTTTCGGTACCCGGGGAAACGGTGAATCGACTTTGTGCCTCGGGCATGAGCGCCGTGGTTCAGGCCCGCCGGGCCATTTGCGCAGGTGAAGGGGATCTTTTCGTGGCCGGCGGAGTAGAGCACATGACACGGGGTCCATGGGTCATCAGCAAAACGAGCAGCCCCTATGGCCGGGATGCGCAGATGTACGACAGCAGCTTCGGCTGGCGCTTCGTGAACCCGCGGATGCAGGACCAATATGGTGTGGATGCCATGGGCGAGACGGCGGAGAATCTTCTGGAGACGCACAGCATAAGCCGCGAGACCCAGGACCGCTTCGCATTGTGGAGTCAGCAAAAGGCCGCCGCGGCGGCACGATCCGGACGGCTGGCTGAAGAGATCGCTCCTGTGCCCGTTCCGCAACGCAAAGGAGATCCCGTGATCTTCAGCACCGATGAATTCGTGAAACCCGATACCACATTGGAGGTGCTCGCCAAGCTCCGCCCCGCGTTCAAAAAGGGCGGAACTGTGACCGCGGGGAACTCCAGCGGGCTGAACGACGGCGCGGCTGCAGTGCTTGTTGCAAGCGACCATGCCTTGAAGACCCACGGGCTGAGACCGCTGGCCCGGATCGTTTCCAGTGCAGTGGTCGGCGTTGAACCGCGTATCATGGGCATCGGACCTGTGAACGCTACTTTGAAGGCCCTGGAACGTGCCGGGCTCGCCCTTCAGGACATGGACATCATCGAGTTGAACGAGGCCTTCGCCGCCCAAGCCCTGAGCTGCACGCGAAGCCTGGGCCTGGCGGATGACGATGCACGTATCAACCCGAATGGCGGCGCCATCGCACTCGGTCATCCCTTGGGCATGAGTGGCGCCAGGCTGATCCAAACGGCGGCCTTGGAATTGCAGGCGCGCAAGGGGCGGTATGCCCTTTGCACGATGTGCATCGGGGTCGGCCAGGGGTACGCCGTCATCTTGGAACGTTGCTAACGTATTGAGGCTCAGGGGCGGGTCGAGCGGCCCTCATGTGGTATTAGCTTGGTCCCCTCATTCCGACCGTACCATGCACGCACAGGAACAGATCAATCTGTACATCGCTGAACAGCCGGAGTGGCAACGCCCGCTCCTGGTCCGTTTGCGTCAAGTGATCCACGCCGTGGATGAGAACATCGAGGAAACGTGGCGATGGAACAGCCCGGGATTCGACCACGGCGGGATCATGCTCGGGATGTCCGGCTTCAAACAATTCGTGAGTGTGTGGTTCCACAAGGGAGCACTGCTCAAGGACACCCATGGCCTGTTCGAAAAACTGGCCAAGAGCGAGGAAAAGGGCAACCGTGTCTACAAGATCCACCAAGGGGAAGCGATCAACGAAAAGGCCTTGACGGACCTTGTGAAGCAGGCGATCAAGGTCAACAAGGGAGGAGCGAAGTTGACCGATGCCAAACCGGCACGAAAGGCCCTGGTGGTGCCACCGGACCTGGAAGGCTGCTTGAAGAAGAACGAGGAAGCCTGGCAACATTGGGAAAAATTCAACTACACCCACAAGAAGGAGTATGTGGAGTGGATCACCGACGCGAAACAGGAGGAGACCAGGAAGCGCCGTATCGCGCAAGCCTTGGAGATGATCCGGGAAGGCACCGGCAAGGAGGATAAGTACCGAAGCAATTAGGCAGGCATCCGGCCTTGCGATCCACTTTAGGTCCAAGAGATCGACCTTTTGACCATCAGTTACTTATAAATGAGAAAGGCTCCTTCTTTCAAAGGAGCCTTTCTCAACGCAGTGGGTGGGCCTTACTCGGCGCCTTCCTCTTTCTTGGCTTGGTGTTTCGCGAACCGCTTCTTGAACTTGTCCACACGGCCGGCCGTATCGATCAGCATCATCTTGCCGGTGTAGAACGGATGCGAAGTATGGCTGATATCCAGCTTGATCAGCGGATACTCATTCCCATCCTCGTAGGTGATGGTGTCCTTGGTGTTGGCGCAGCTCTTGCCCAGGAACATGTAGTCATTGGACATGTCCTTGAAGACAACGAGGCGATAGTTGGATGGATGGATCTCCGGCTTCATGGGAATTCTTCCTTTCGGGCCGCAAATGTAGCATGCTTTTCCAACATGACAAGCATCCATGAGATGCACAATGATCCGGCCCTGACCGCGTAAATAACCCCGGTTGGCCATCTTTGCACGCCTTGAGTTCCACCCGCACCCTCCTTTTCGTTGCCCTATCGGGCCTGCTGCTGTTCGCCTGTCGCAAGGATGAACAGTTCACGGATGAACCCGGGATCGAACTCGTCTTCAGTGCCGATACCGTGCTGTTCGATACGGTCTTCACCACCGTGGGCACCATCACCAAGCGCTTCACCGCGCGCAACCCAAGCAGCAATGCGGTGCGTGTGGACATCTTTCTCGAAGGTGGCACGCCTTCACCTTACCGCATCAATGTGGACGGCGCCTCAGGGACCACCTTCAATGATGTGGAGATCCTTGGTGGTGACAGCATCTTCGTCTTCGTGGAAGCTACCCTGGGACAGAGTGGTGCAAACAGTCCATTCGTCATCGAGGACCACATCCGATTCAACACCAATGGCACTGAACAGGACGTACTGCTGGTGGCATGGGGCCAGAATGCGCATTTCTTCCACCCGGACCGGAACATCCCGGGTTTCCCCTCATTCAGCATCGTTGCCGGATCGGACGAAAATGGAATGGCCATCTGCGAGACCGTGCATTGGACCAACGACCTGCCTTATGTGATCTATGGTTATGCCGTCGTGGACTCGTGCAGCACACTGCTCATCGACCCCGGAGTGCGTGTGTATGTGCACGGAGGGGGTGGGCTGTGGGTGTACCGGTATGGAAGGATCCTTGCGGAAGGCACGGTGGAGGAGCCCATCACTTTCCAAAGTGACCGCCTGGAGCCGGCCTATGCCGAACTACCCGGTCAGTGGGACCGGATCTGGATCAACGAAGGTCCTGCCGGGAACGACAACCGCCTGGTGAACGTGGTGATCAAGAACGCGCTGATCGGGGTGCAGTGCGAGACCTTCCCGTTGGACCCGGACCAACCCACCAGTGAGGCGAAGCTGGTGTTGAACAACGCACACATCCGCAATTGCAGCGCTGCGGGCATCCTGAGCCGCAACTACCGGATCGAGAGCAACAACCTGCTCGTGGGTGATTGCGGCCAGTACGGTGTGGCATTGACCGGTGGCGGCGAATATTTCTTCAACCAGTTCACCATCGCGAACTACTGGTCCTACGAAGTGCGGAACACACCGGCCTTCTTCATGACCAATGCCTTCCAGGACATCAACGGCACCGTGCAGATACGCGACATCACGAACAGCACGATCCAGAATGGCATCATCCATGGCGCGAACACGAATGAATTCCAATTGGAGTTCGACCAGATGCTTACGCCCCAGCTCACGTTCCAACGGGTGATGCTGCGCACGGACCAGAACACGAGCGGGGCTCTTTTCCCGGATCCGAACAACATCTATCGTAATCAGGATCCAGGTTTCCGTAGCTCGTCTGACCGCGATTTCCATTTGACCCCAAATGCATTCCCGATCGCGAAGTCGTCGCCGAGTACGATCGAAGCGTTATTTGACCTTGATGGTGAATCACGCTCGGGAGCCGACGGTTTGTACGACCTCGGCTGTTTCGAGTACGTCCCCTAGCCTACCCCAGGTCCAACAGGAAGCGCATCGTATCCACGCCATCGGCATGGTCGCCCATTGCCGGCGCCTGCGACGCACCGAACGGCAGGTATCCATGGCCCACCACGCATTGGATCGCGTCCGCATGCTCGGCAAGGAACCGCTCCACCTGTGCGCCATCCGTATAGCGCTCGTAGAAGAGTGTTCCCATGGGGCTGGGTAGTGCCTCGTCCTCCTTCAGCAGGATGAAGCCGTTGTCGAGGAAATCGACGCCATCCAGCAGCCAAAGGGCCCGCGTGTATTCGTAGTTGTTCGCATACTTGGCATGGTGCGCCACTGCGCTCCACGGGTACAATGCCTCGAAAACACGGTCGAGGTCCAGATCCTCCGGTACCAGAACTTTCGCAACGTTGCGGCAACCCAGCCCGAAATAGCGGAAGACATCCTCACCCAGCCGGCCGAGTTCATCGGAAGTTTCCGAGCCGTCCAGCACCGCGACGCTCACCCGACTTTTCCGAATGATCCGAGGAACCTCCTTGAAATAATGTTCGAAATAACGTGCGGTATTGTTGCTGCCCGTGGCGATCACCGCATCCACCGGACCCCACTTCCCCTTCACGAAAGTGATCCTGTCAAGAGTGCCGGGGACGAAGCGGTCCAACATGCCGAACAGCACCGGGAGGAGTTCCGGCTCCTGCGTGGATACTTTCACCATGGCCTTGTGACCGGCCAACCACACGCACAGCACATCGTGCAGTCCGACAAGGGGTATGTTGCCGGCCAGTACCAGACCTACGGTACGGCCGGTACTGAGAGTCGCCGATAACTCCGGGTAGGCGGCGACCCATGCCATGAGCGCGTCCTTCTCCAATGCCCTGGCCCAATTTGCGAAAGCGTGCCTCACATTCTCCTCCGTGGCCCAGCCATTGTGCCCTGCGGCGCGCCGGATCGCGTCATTCACCGCCCCGAACTCAGCCTCGGTCATGCCGGATGAGTGGCCCGGCCAGGACCCTTCGGCACCCCACACTGCCATCGCCCGACCCAATTGCACCAGTGCCGGCACCATTACATCCAGTGCGACCGGCACGCTGCTTTTCGTCGCCTTGGTCATCGTCCTATCTTTGCGCCTGCGTTCAGCATGAACACGTTGTGAGCGCACAAAAGTAGAGGCTCTTACATGGCGATCATCATCACGGACGAGTGCATCAACTGCGGGGCATGCGAACCGGAATGCCCGAACAACGCGATCTATGAGGGTGGCGCGGAATGGCGCCTGGCGGATGGCACTTCGCTCCACGGAACGATGACCACGCCCACCGGGAACACCTATGATGCCGACGCTGTGAACACACCGGTGGCCATGGATGTCTACTACATCGTGCCGGACAAATGCACGGAGTGCACCGGCTTTCATGATGAACCCCAGTGTGCTGCCGTGTGCCCGGTGGATTGCTGCGTGGACGACCCTGACCACAGGGAGACCAAGGAACTCCTGATGGCCAAGAAAGAGTTCATGCACCTTTGATGGTGCAGGCCACACCCCTCACATCGAAGCCCTGCTTTTCGGGCACTATGACCGGAGTGGCCGCCGTTCTTGCGAGGATGATCCCGTTCCGCGTACTCACGCTACTACTCTCCTTCCAACTCCTACAGCCCGAGGCGCACGCCCAATCGGGAGAACGCACACGCCTGGCCCTGACGATGAAGGAACTGGCCGCAGCGGAGACCGATGCGCTGCGGGACAGCATCAACGAACGCGTGAAACTGCAACTGCGGGCCCTTCTCGATGCGGACGAGTCCTTCGGAAGGTCGTATGACAGCATCCCGATGAGCCGTGTGGACGCACCGGACAACGCCTTCCGGCTCTTTACATGGAACGTGCCACGGGAGGATGGTACACACCGCTACGAGGGGTTCCTGCTCGTGAACAACGGCAAGGAACAGAGCCTTTACGAATTGCGAGACATGACGTCGAGCATCCCTTCACCGGAGGTGCCTGAACTGGGTCCGGACCGCTGGTACGGTGCGCTGTACTATCAGGTGGTCCCTGTGAAGAAGGCCGGTCGCACGTACTATACCCTGCTCGGTTGGAAGGGATACAGCAAGGTGGAGACCCGGAAAGTGATCGAAGTGCTGAGTTTCAGGAATGGCAGGCCGCGCTTCGGTGCGCCGCTTTTCGGGGGGGGCAGGCGCCGCACCATGCGCAAGGTCTATGGATTCTCGTTCCAGTCGAGCATGACGCTGCGTTACGACCCGATCATGAAAGGCATCCTCCTTGACCATCTCTCCCCTTCACGCAAGGACATGGAGGGCCAGTGGGCATATTACGGGCCGGATATGACGCACGATGCGTTCTTCTGGTACAAAGGCGGATGGTGGTACGAACCGGACATCGATGCGCGCGATCCCAGCCCGGGTACCAAGCGCTTCAACCCGCCCGTGCGTAAGTCACTGGAAGAAGGTGAATAGCAGGAGACCCTCGCGCTGCAGTCCTCATGCCGCTGGGGATCGGATCCTACCTTTGCCCCGAATCCCAACCACCTCAGCCCAATGATGAATACCACGGTGAAGAAGGTCCATAACTACAGCGCAGGACCGTGCATCCTGCCGAAGGAGGTCTTTGAGAAGGCCGCAGCTGCGGTGCTCGACCTCGATGGAAGCGGATTGAGCATCCTGGAGATCAGCCACAGGAGCAAGGCTTTCGAGGAGATCATGGCGAAAGCCCAGGCACTGGTCAAGGAATTGCTCGGCGCGCCGGACCACTACCAGGTGGTCTTCCTGGGCGGAGGGGCCAGTCTTGGCTTCCATCTGGTCCCTGTGAACTACTTGCGTGAAGGTGGTAAAGCGGCCTATGCCAACACCGGTGAATGGGCCGGCCGGGCCGTGAAGGAGGCCCGATCACACGGAACGGTGGATGTGGTGGCGAGCAGCGAGGACAGGAACTTCAACTACATCCCGAAGGGCTTCACCATTCCGAACGACGCTGACTACTTCCACTTCACGAGCAACAACACCATTTTCGGGACCCAGTACAAGGCCTTCCCGAAGAGTCCGGTGCCGGTGATCTGCGATATGAGCAGTGACATCTTCAGCCGGCAGGTGGACCCATCGGAATTCGCACTGATCTATGCCGGTGCACAGAAGAACATGGGGCCCGCCGGTGCTACGATGTACCTGATGGATCCGGAGAAACTCGGTCATACCGGTCGAAAGATCAGCCCGATCCTGGACCTGAAGAACCATGCCGCGAAGGACAGCATGTACAACACCCCTCCTGTTTACGCGGTGTATGTGAGTATGCTCAACCTGGAATGGCTGAAAGCGAACGGTGGTGTGCGTGGGGCCGAAGAGCGCAACGCCGCCAAGGCACATGCGCTGTACGAGGCGATCGACCGTCTACCGCTCTTCACAGGCACCACCGAAATGGAGGATCGCTCCACGATGAATCCGACCTTCGTATTGAAGGACGCTTCCTTGGAACCCGCTTTCGATGCGTTGTGGAAGGAAGCAGGGATCAGTGGGATCCGAGGCCACCGCAGTGTGGGCGGCTACCGGGCGAGCATGTACAATGCACTACCATTGGAAAGTGTGATGGTCCTTGTGGAGGTCATGGAGGAATTCTCAAAAAAGAACGGATAGCATGCGTGTACACGCGAACGACGGGGTCTCAGCCGCAGCCAAGGCGAGTCTGGAACAGGAAGGGTTCCAAGTGACCACGGACCATGTGCCCCAGGATCGGCTCATCGACCACTTGAACGCCGAAAAAGTGGACATCCTGCTTGTGCGGAGTGCGACGAAAGTGCGCAAGGACCTGATCGATGCGTGCCCCTCGCTCAAGCTCATCGGTCGTGGTGGTGTCGGCATGGACAACATCGATGTGGCCTATGCGCGTGGCAAGGGCCTTGCGGTGATCAATACCCCGGCCTCCTCCAGCATCAGCGTGGCCGAACTCGTGATGGCCCACCTCTTCAGCCTGATGCGCAGCCTTCACAAAGCCAACCGTACAATGCCCAAGGAGGGCGCCACGCGATTCAAGGAACTGAAGAAAGAATACGAGAAGGGGTCGGAACTTCGTGGGAAGACCCTCGGGGTGATCGGCTTCGGCCGGATCGGCCAGTGGACAGCACGATATGCCCTGGGTGTGGGCATGCGCGTGATCTATGTGGATAACAGCGCGACCACCGAAGCGTTGGAAATGGAGATCGGCGGATCGACCGTGCGTGTCCCGGTGAAAATGGTCGGCCTGGATGAGCTGCTTTCACAAGCAGATGCCATCAGCCTGCACGTCCCCTCACAGAAGGACGGCAGCGCAGTGCTCGGGGCCGGGGAACTGGCCAAAGTGAAGCCGGGGGTGGTGATCGTGAACACGGCCCGTGGAGGCAGTGTGGACGAGGATGCCTTGATCGCGGCGATGAGGTCCGGCCGGGTGAAAGGTGCGGCGTTGGATGTCTTCCTGAACGAACCACAGCCACGCCAGGACCTACTCCATCTCGATGACATGAGCCTCAGCCCGCATATCGGTGCGGCAACTTCCGAGGCTCAAGGTCGCGTGGGCGAAGAACTCGTTGACCGTATCGTATCGTGGCGTTCGTCGGTCGAGGTGTGATCTCATGATCGAATTGCGCCCTTTTCGTGCCTGGCGTCCGGCTGCTGACAAGGCGCATCTCGTGGGCTCGCGTTCCTATGTGAGCTACACAGCCGAACAACTCGCAGAGAAGCTCGCCAGCAATCCGTACACCTTCCTGCATGTGGTGCATCCGGATGAGGACCTCGGACCGGCGATCCCGCGCACTGAAAGGTTCCACAGGACACGCATGGCCTTCAAGACCTTTTGCGAGGCGGGTGTGCTCAAACGCGACGATCGACCATGCATCTACGTGTATGAGCAAAGCTCCCGCGGTAATCTTTCCCGCGGTATCATCACCGGAGTGAGCGTCGATGCCTACCGCAATGGCGCGATCAAGGTGCATGAGCATACCCTTTCCGTGCGCGAGGGGATCTTCACGGAGTACCTGCAACATACCGGCATCAACGCTGAACCCGTATTGCTTGCGACCCCGGACGGCACGGGCTGGGAATCGCTGTTGGACCCGTTGCTGGTCACGCGACCGGACCACGATTTCACGACCACGGACAATGTCCGGCATCGGTTGTGGGCGGTATCCGACCCTGCTCTGCTGACAGCTCTGCAACGCCGCTTTGCCGCACTTCCTGCACTTTACATCGCGGATGGCCACCATCGCATGGCCTCAAGTGCACGACTGGCAGAAGGCTCAGGTGCAACGGACGTGGACCCATCGGCGTGGTGCCTCGCGTTCATCGTGCCGCGCTCGCACCTGTTCATCTCGAACTTCGATCGGGTGGTCTCCCACCTCAACGGGATGGATGAACGGGGGTTCCTGGATGCCTTGTCGCAAGTGGGACAACTGGAGCTGATCCCCGCACCATGGGCCGCACCAGGGGTGGTCTCCGTGCGGACAGCTTCCGGCTGGCACGCGTTCAGGTTGCCTCCCAGCGAGGCTTCCACCACACCTGTCCAACGGTTGGATGCCACCCGTTTGAGCGAGCTGGTGCTTGCTCCCATCCTAGGCATCACGGACCTGCGCACCGATCCGAACATCCGGTTCATTCCCGGGATCCGTGGACCTCACGTCCTGAACGAGATCGTGGAAGGCGGCGAGGCCCAGGTCGCCTTCCACCTCTTCCCGGTGAGCTTCGCGGAATTGCAGGCCGTGGCCGATACCGGCGGTGTGATGCCACCGAAGAGCACGTACATCGAGCCGAAGTTGCGGAGCGGCCTTACCGTTTATTCTTTGGAGGATGTGTGATCGACCATCCCGAGGGACAGGTGACCATGGAAGCACGTGAGTTGGCGGCCCGCTATGCTGCGGTGAAGGCGACCATCCCCGCCGGGGTGAAGCTCATCGCGGTGAGCAAGACGCGTTCTGTCGAGGAGATCCGGGCGCTGTACGATCTGGGTCACCGCGCTTTCGGGGAGAATTATCCGCAGGAGATCCGCGAAAAACAACCCTTGCTGCCGGCCGATATCGAATGGCACTTCATCGGTCACTTGCAGACCAACAAGGTGAAGTATGTCGCTCCTTTCATTCACCTCGTCCACGCCGTGGACAGTTCCCGCCTGCTGGATGAGCTGCAAAAACGGGCGACTGCTGCGTCACGCTCGATCGATGTGCTGCTGCAGGTACACATCGCCAGGGAGGAAACGAAGCACGGATGGTCGGCACCGGAGCTTCGCATGTTCCTGGAGACCACGGACCATTCGGAACGATGGCCCCATCTACGGTTGTGCGGCCTCATGGGCATGGCCACGAATACGGCCGACCCCGGTGTCGTCCGCGAAGAGTTCGATGGATTGGCAGGACTTTTCCATGAGCTCAGGAAAAGCGGTCAGGTTCCCGTTTGCTTCAAGGAGTTGAGCATGGGCATGACCAGCGACGCCCGGATCGCGATCGAAGCGGGCAGCACGATGGTGCGGATAGGTACTGCGATCTTCGGTGACAGGGAGTGAAGCAACCTTCGGTCGGGTGCTCGTCTTTCCTATATAGCTTTGTCGTAACCCATCCGATATGGAACGAACCCTTACCCTTCTTGCGATGTGTGCTGCGTTCCTCTCGGCGGATGCCCAGCGGAACCTGGAGGTCGGATTCAGTTCGGGGATCACCAACTACTACGGTGATCTTGGGAATGTGGACAGCCCCATGCAGTGGAACAGCACGCGCCCGGGCATGCAGATCACCTTCCGTGACTTCCTGAACAACCCGAAGCGCTACGTGACCCGGTCCCTTACGGCCGAAGCACGGTTGAGCTGGTTCCGGACAGGTTACGACGAGACCGCCATGATCAAGGGCATGGACGTGTCGGACCTGCGCAATTACAAGCGCGGTCTCAGTTTCCGCAACGATCTGATCGGCGCATCGGGTCATCTTGTTCTGAACGCATATCGGGAGCCCTATCAGCCGCTCTTCCAGCAGAAGTTCTTCATGTACTTCCACGTCGGCCTTGGGGTGTATTACGGCCGCCCGAAGGCGGACCTGTTCAACGGTGACATCGACCTTGCCAACCGCTACTATTTCTGGGGTGATGGAACAGTGCGTGATCAGCCGCGGGGCACGCCCGGTGCGAATGTGGTGCAACGGGACGGACGCTTTGAAACGGACCTCTACGATTGGGTGACCGAGGGCGGCGAAGGGGGCAGCGAAGGAGCTCCAGCCAAACGCCCCTCGCCCTGGCACATCGCGGTTCCCATTGGGGCCGGTGTGCGCTACATGATCACCAAGGAAATAAGTCTCGGTTTGGAGTTCACCTACCTCATGTTCACCGATGACAAGGTGGATGATGTGAGTGATCGGTACGCTACCTTCGAAGAGATCGAAGCGGCGTACCCGGGTGATCCGACCATGCAGGAATTGGCCCGATACATCAGTGATCCCACAGGGTGGGGGTCCGATGGTACCACGGGATATCGGACATCGCCCCGGGGCAATCCCGGCCTGTTGGACAACTTCAGCTACCTGGGGGTGGAAGTATCCTACAAGTTCAAGCGCAGGCCGAGCCGCCGGAGTTATGTGAGCATGTGAGGCCGTCCGCTGCGTTCCAACGGGATCTCGTAGGGATGTGCAGCGTTAATTTCGCCGCATGACCAAGACCTCACCGAAAGGACCTCGTGCGGACCTTGCCATCGCTTCATTGAGCCATGATGACCCGGCCGTGGTGCTCGAGGCCCTGGACCGGATCGAGGAGAGCGGTGATGCACGGGCGATCCTTCCGTTGTTGCGGGCCTTGACACGCTTTGCGCCGGACGCAACGTCAACGGTCGATCTCGCCCGACTCACCACCCGGATCACCACCTTGCTCCACACCGTGAAGGCTCCCGGTGCAGCGGCCGAGTTGCTCCACGCGATGGATCTGCCGGAGTTCACACCGGTGCGGAATACCATTGTCGCCGCTTTCTGGAATGCCGGGCTCGATGTACAGGACCATCTGGACCGCTTCGTCGCTGTGGCGATCACCGGTGAGGCCAGCACCACGTTCGAGTGCCTAACGGTGATCGAGAATCAGGAGTTCTGGCCGGTCGATGCCGCAGCGGCCGGGGCAATGCGCATCGAGCAGGCCCTTTCCTCGGAAACGGACGCGTACAAGCGCGCAATGCTCGAGGATATCGCCCGTGAATTGAAGGAACGGGCGGATGTTCGGTGACAGGGGCCGAGCGACCCGCACAACGATCGGTACTTTGCACCTGGTGGTGTAGCCAAATGCGCACCGCATCCGGAAAGGCAGACGAATGAACGCTAGCGATCATCATCGCCCATTGTCCCCGTGGCGTCGCAAGCTGCACGAGGTCATCTTCGAGGCGGATACACCTGCGGGCAAATGGTTCGACCTGGTGTTGATCATTTGCATCGTCCTGAGCGTGGTGGCCGTGATGTTGGACAGCGTAAAGGCGATCCGGGCGGAATACGGAGCCTTCCTGGAGTACATCGAGTGGACACTGACGATCCTCTTCACGTTGGAGTACATCCTCCGCCTCTTATCGGTGACAAGACCGATCTCCTATGCCGCCAGCTTTTTCGGGGTGGTGGACCTCATGGCGATCCTCCCCACCTACATCAGTCTGCTCTATCCCGGAGGCCATTACCTGGTGATCATCCGGCTGCTTCGGATCCTGCGCGTGTTCAGGGTATTGAAACTGGTCCAGTACGTAGGTGAAAGCCACTTGCTCGTGCAGGCGTTGAAGGCAAGTCGACGCAAGATCACGATCTTCCTCGCAACGGTGATCACCATCGTGACCATCCTCGGCTCGCTCATGTACCTGATCGAAGGAGAGGAGCACGGCTTCACCAGCATCCCGAAGAGCATCTATTGGGCGATCGTCACATTGACCACCGTGGGTTATGGCGATGTCACTCCGGAAACGGTTCCAGGCCAGGTGCTCTCGGTGATCATCATGATCCTGGGATATGGTGTGATCGCCGTACCGACCGGCATCGTTTCCGTGGAGATGGCCCAGACCTTCCGGCACAGGGAGGGCATCCGGGCGTGTCCGCGCTGTGGTGCGGACGACCATGATGCGGACGCGCGACATTGCAAGCGCTGTGGCGAAAAGCTTTGACCCGAGGTCACAAGTAGGCCATCAGTGCACGCTGGATGCGTGCATTGATGTCCTCCGATGAGGCTGGCGTGAAGGGAGCACCGGTCAGTTCCTCATAGAGTCCAACATAGCGGTCCGTCACGCTGCGCACGAAGGCATCATCCATCGCGGGCACCTGCTCCCCTTCCCTACCCATGAAGCCATGGGCGATGAGCCATTCGCGGACGAACTCCTTGCTCAGCTGCTCCTGTCGCTCTCCACGATCCTGTCGGTCGGCATACCCGTCGGCGTGGAAGTACCGCGAACTGTCCGGGGTGTGGATCTCATCGATCAGCAGGATCCTGCCATCCTGTGTACGCCCGAACTCGTACTTCGTATCGACAAGCAGCAGGCCACGTTCCTCAGCGATCCGCGTGCCTTCACCAAAGAGCGCCAGAGCATGGCTGCACATCCGGTCCCATTCCTCAGGGGTGCACAGGCCTTCCGCCAGGATCCGCTCCGGCGTGATGTCCTCATCATGGCCTTGACCCGCCTTGGTGCTGGGCGTGATCAGGGGCGTCGGGAAGCGGTCGTTCTCGCGCATGCCTTCCGGGAGTTCCGCACCGCACAGTTCGCGCTGACCACTGCGGTAGGTACGCCATGCATGGCCGGCCAGGTAACCGCGCACGACCATTTCCACCTTTACCGTTGTGCACCGTTGCCCGATGATGACGTTCGGGTCGGGCGAGGCGATGGCCCAATTGGGAGCCACATGTGCGGTGCTTTGCAGCATGTGCCAACTCAGCTGGCTCAACACCTGGCCCTTGTGCGGTATTCCGCGCGGAAGGATCACATCGAACGCGCTGATACGGTCGGTGGCGACCAGTATCGTGCGCCCATCCTTGAGGTGATACACATCACGCACTTTTCCGTGATGCACAACATCCACACCCGGCAGATCGAGCTCCGATCGCATCAAGGCCATTCGGTCCATCGTGATCATCCCTTCTTTTCCTTTTCGCGGTTCTCCAGTTCCTTGAACGCTCCCAGAACACGGGTGACCAGCTCATGCCGGATAACATCCTTCTCGTCCAGTTCGATCACGGAGATCCCATCCACACCGCGCAACATGGCGACCGTGGGAAGCAGTCCGCTGTGCTGCCGGTCCGGCAGGTCCACCTGGGTCACATCCCCGGTGATCACGAATTTCGCATTGCGCCCCATTCGCGTCAGGAACATCTTGAGCTGCGAAAGGGTGGCGTTCTGCGCTTCGTCCAGGATCACGAACGCATGATCAAGGGTGCGACCACGCATGAAGGCCAGAGGGGCGATCTGGATCACTCCTTCGTCCAGATGATCGGCCAGGCGTGAGGCGGGGATCATGTCCTTCAGAGCGTCATACAGCGGTTGCAGATAAGGGTCCAGCTTCTCGCGCAGATCACCCGGCAGGAACCCCAGGTTCTCCCCGGCCTCCACCGCCGGTCTGGTCAGGATGATCCGGCGCACCCTGCGCTCCTTCAACGCTTTCACCGCGAGCGCCACGGCGGTGTAGGTCTTGCCGGTACCGGCCGGGCCGATCGCGAACACCATGTCGCTGCTTTCGACCGCCTCCACCAGCAATTGCTGGTTCCGCGTGCGTGCCTTCACCCGCAAGCCTGCGTTGCCGTAGACCAGCACATCGGGTTCATCCGATCCGTTCACCCCCTTCTCTCCAGCGCCCATGATGTCATCCAGCACCTTCCGTGGCAATTCGTTGTACCGCGCCACGTGCTCCACAAGTTCCTTGAACCGCTCCTCGAAAAGCGCCACATCCGCTTCGGCCCCGGTGACCTTGAGGGTATCGCCGCGCGCCACGATGTTCAGTTTCGGGAAAACGCCCTTGATGATCCTCAGGTTGCTGTCGTTCGCACCCAGCACGGACAGGGGATCCGTGCCTTCGATGGTGATCAACTTCTCGTTCAATGGAATTGCGTTGGAAAGTGGTTGGCGCCCGTCCGTGGGCGCATTAGTTTTGACCGCCGAAAGGTAATCCGCACCCGGCTCGCCAAGGACCTCCATGCCCATAATTACGCTCACCACGGACATGGGTCTGAAGGACCATTATGTGGCCGCAGTGAAGGGTTCCATCCTTCGGCAGGCCCCGGATGTGCTGATCGTGGATGTGAGCCACCTGATCAAGCCTTTCGATAACGCGCAGGCCGCTTTCGTGCTGAGGCAGGCCTATCCTGAATTCCCGCGCGGCACCATCCACATCATCGGTGTGAACCCGGAGGCCGATGGCCAGACACCGCACCTGGTCGTGCGCCATGATGGCCACTACTTCATCGGTTCCGACAATGGCATCTTCTCGCTGCTCTTCGATGGCCGGCCGCAGGAAGCGTTCGAACTGACCATGAAACTGGACGAGGACCACGCCGCCTTTCCTACCAAGACCGTTTTCGTGAAAGCGGCTTGTCACATCGCGCGCGGGGGTACGCCGGATGTGATCGGGCGCAAGGTGGTGCGGATACGGGAGCAGATCGGGTTCCAACCGGCCAGTGACGCGAAGAGCATTCGGGCGAAGGTGGTCTATGTCGATTCCTACGGGAATCTGGTCACCAACGTGCGCAAGCAATTGTTCGATGAGATCGGGAAGGGACGTACGTTCTCCATCGGGTTCGGCCGCAGCATGGACGACATCACGAAACTGCACCAGACCTACGCCGATGTACCACACGGGGAACGTGTGGCCTTCTTCGGCGCTAGCGGCTTGCTGGAGATCGCCGTGAACAAGGGTGTGGAAGGCAGCGGTGGTGGTGCATCGCGTTTGTTCGGGGTCAAGGAGACGGATCCGGTGCTGATCGATTTCAAGGATTGGGTGAGGAACTGATCATGATCGTACGGGTGGTCAAAATGACGTTCGCCATTGAACACGTGGCCACCTTCCAGGCCCATTTCGAGCAGTGGAAGCCGCGGATCAGGAGCTTTCCCGGATGCCGTCATGTGGAGCTGCTGCACGACATCGATGATCCACGTGTCTTCTTCACGTACAGCCATTGGGATGCCGCTGCGGACCTGGAGGCCTATCGGAACTCGGATGTGTTCGCCTCCGTCTGGCCGGTCGTGAAGCCCTTGTTCGACGCACCGGCCCTGGCATGGAGCTTGAACAGGGAACATGTGCTTCCTTGAAGCCACCACATTGACGATCTTCGGACCCATGCTATGGACTTCCCTCCTTCTGGCCCTGGCGTTACCCACGGCACTTTTGGCGCAGAGCACCGCAAGCGCTCACCTGCAACTGGCACGTGAAGCGTATCTGGCCGGTGATCTGGAACCGGCGCTGGCCCATGCCGATTCAGCGATCAAGCTGGAGAATGAACTGCCCGGTGCGTACAAATTGCGCGGCGACATCAAGCAGCGCCAGAGCAATCTCCATGGTGCCTTGTTGGATTACACACGCGCGGAGAAGCAGGACGCGAGCGACCCGAGGCTGTACGTGAGCCGTAGCGCCATACATATCACCGAAGGCCGGTTGAAGGATGCCATGCGCGATGTGGAGAAGGCCCTGAAACTTGACCCGAATGAAGCCGATGCCTGGTACAACAGTGCCTGCGCCAACTACCTCGGGCACAACAACGATGCAGCGCTGCGCGACCTGCACCGGGCCGTGGAGCTGAAGGAGAACAATGCAGATGCGCTTTTCCTGCGCGGTGTGGTAAAGGGAGAGTTGTTCAAGGAGGAGTCCGGTCTGGCGGATATCGAGGCTGCATTGAAACTGAAGCCCGGGATACAGACAGGTGAAATGAGCGCAGGCATCCTGCTCTTCGAACTGGAGCGCTACGAAGAGGCCATCGCACGATTCACGAAGGTGATCGATGCCAACGGTGCCGACATCCCCGAGGCGTATTACTACCGCGCGGATTGCTGGTACGGGCTGGAGAACAAGGAGCGCGCCTGCGAGGATTGGTCGCGGAGTGGTGAGCTCGGGGACCCGCAGGCCCAGTTCATCGTCCGGAACTACTGCAATACGGACGCCGAGAAGATCCCGAGGAAACCGCGTAAGGAGCGTAAGACCGTGATCGAATTCTGACCTCGTTCCGTTCGCGGATCGGCGATGCGGACCGTACGACCACAAGCGAGGAACGGCATTCCCCACCCCGACCTACGCACGTATCTTGGCGCCCCGTTCGCATGGTGGCTCTCATCCTCAAGGAACTTCGTGGCTTTCTCGGTTCACTGATCGGGCAGATCGTGGTGGTGGTCTTCCTGCTGCTCACGGGCCTCTTCCTGTGGGTCTTCCCGGACAATATCCTCGAAAGTGGTTACGCCGACCTTGGCCCGCTGTTCTTCATTGCGCCGTGGGTCTTCCTGTTCCTGGTACCGGCCGTCACCATGCGGAGCATCAGTGAGGAACGCCGCACCGGCACCATCGAGATCCTGCTGACCAAACCGCTCACGGAGCTGCAGATCGTCCTGGCCAAATACCTGGCCGCCGTGCTGCTGGTGATGACAGCGTTGCTGCCCACGCTGATCTACGTATGGTCGGTGAATGAACTGTCGCTTTCACACCCCGTGCTGACGGAGGATCAACGAGCGGCCATCAACTTGCGTTCCTGGACCGTGACCGGCCTGGTGCTGCTCGGACTGATCGCCGGAGTGGTGGTCCGCACAAGGCGTTCCGCAGCAACGCGCTCTCGGTCTTCCATGATCCGCGCCGTGCTGGTCAGGGTGCTGATCGCCTCGGTCCTAGGCATGGCCTTCCATGCGTTGCAGGGCATGACCGGCATCGACCAGGGAGCCACCTGGGGATCGTACATCGGTCTCTTTCTACTGGCGTCCTGTTTCGCTTCCATCGGCCTGTTCGCTTCTGCATTGACGGATAGCCAGATCGTGGCATTCCTGATCGCCGTCTTCCTCAGCTTCTTCCTGTACCTGGGCTTCGACCTGATCGCAAGCTTCGAGGCGTTCGGCACACTGGAGGGCCCGATCAAGGCGATCGGGATACAAAGCCATTACATGAGCATGAGCCGCGGTGTGCTCGACCTGCGCGATGTGCTGTACTACCTCGGGGCGATCGGCATTTTCATCCTGCTCACGCGCACCGCGCTTCAAAGTCGGAAATGGTGATGAGCCGTGGAACGAAGAGAACCAAAGGGCGCAGCGACCGGCTCGGTGACCTTTCCGAGTTGCTGATCGGCGTGGGGATCATCCTGCTGTTGATCTTCATCGGATCGTTCTTCAGGCTGCGGGCCGACCTCACCACGGAAAAGCGGTATACGCTTACCGAGGCCACGCGTCAAATGGTCGAAAATCTCGATGATGTGGTGTATGTGAAGGTGTATCTGAGCGGTGCCCTGCCCGCGGATCTGCAGCGCCTTTCGCAAGCCACACGCGACCTCCTGGACGAAATGCGGGTCCACGGACCGGAACGGATCGAATACAGCTTCATCGACCCCAGCGCCAGCACCGATCAGAAGACGCGCAACGAGGTGTACGACGACCTGCAGCGCCAAGGACTTACGTACAGCAGCATCCGGTTGCGGAACAAAGGGGCCTTCACGGAACAGATCGTGTTCCCGGGAGCACTGGTGACATTCCGGGACAAGACCGTTCCCGTGCAGTTATTGAAGACCCAATTGCGGACGCCGGATGCGGAGATCGTGAACCGGTCCATCAATAACCTGGAGTTCGAGTTCGCCGGCGCGATCCGGCAGGCCACCACCATCAAGCGGCCCCGCATCGCCTTTCTTGAAGGACACGGTGAGCTCTCCGGCGTGCGCATCGCGGACATCACCGCGGTGCTGAAGGAACAGTACGATGTGAGCTCCGTGCGCATCGACGAGGAACTCGATGCCCTGGGACCGAAGGTGGAGGGCATGTCCTACCGCACCAACGATCACGATGCGCTGATCATCGCGAAGCCCGACAGCACGTTCAGCGCACGCGACCGCTATGTGATCGACCAGTTCATCATGAACGGCGGCAAGGTGCTATGGTTGCTGGACGTGATGAATGCGAACCTGGACAGCCTGCGCGCGAACCAGGTATCCATGGCCACGCCTTTGCCACTTGACCTGGATGATCAACTATTCGCTTATGGTGTGCGGATCAACAAGGACCTGGTGCTGGACCGCAGCTGTGCCACCATCCAGATCTACACGCAGCCATACGGCAACCAGCGAAAGCTGGAAAGTTTCCCGTGGTACTTCGAACCTGTGGTGGTTCCACAAAGCGGGCACCCCGTCGTCTCCAACATCGACCCGGTGCATACCCGGTTCGTAAGCAGCCTGGATACCATCGCCACGGAAGGGATCAGGAAGACGATACTCCTCACCTCCTCGAACTATTCGAAGATCCTGCGCAGCCCCGCCAGGGTGAGCCTGGGGATCGTGGAGGCGGACATGGGATTCGACCGGAACACCATGCCGCACCTGCCGCTTGCCGTGTTGCTGGAAGGAAGCTTCACATCAGCCTTCCAGGACAGGCTGCCCAAGGCCTTCACGGACGACCCGGCAGTGGGGTACCGGGAGTACGGGAAACCCACGGCCCAGATCGTGATCGCGGATGGTGATGTGATCGAGAACCGCGTGGATGCCGCGAAAGGCATGTATTACATGCTGGGCTTCGATCGGTATGCCAACGCCAAGATCTACGGCAACCGGGAGTTGATCCTGAACGCCATGAACTACCTGCTGGATGACAAGGCCCTCATCTCCATCCGAAGCCGAGCGATCGCCCTGCGTCAACTGGATCCACAACGCGTGGAGCAGGAACGGACCTTCTGGCAGATCCTCAATGTGGGCCTGCCGATCGTGCTATCCATAGTGGCCGGGATCGCGTTCCACCTCATCCGCCGCAGACACTCGACCAGACCCGCATGAACCGCCGTATCCTACTTCTGATCCTGCTTCTCGCCTTGGGCGGTCTTGCCTGGTGGTTGTATACCGATTCCGCCCCCACCACGTTGGACAGGCCCTTGAGCGATTTCGCAGTGCAGGATACGGCCAGTGTGGACCGCATCTTCATCACGGACCAATTCGGGAAGACGATCGACCTGCGACGCACTGATGATGGATGGCGGCTGAATGGCGTGTTCGGTGTCGACGAGACGCAAGTGAACCTGCTCCTACGTACCTTCAAACGGATCGAGGTGCGCAGCCCGGTGCCCAAGAGCGCCGAAGCGAACGTACTGCGGACGATGGGGGCCGGAGGGCGGAAGGTGGAGATCTATCAGGGCGGTGAGAAGCCCAGCAAGATCTGGATCGTGGGGCACGCCACCAAGGATCATTTCGGCACCTACATGCTTCTGGAAAAACCGGGGGAAGGACGCAGCAATGCCCCGTTCGTGACGAACATGCCGGGATTCACAGGTGTGCTGAACACCCGCTTCCATACGGATCTGGACGAATGGCGGAATTCCACGCTCTTCCACTTCCCGGACCTCTACCAGGTCGCTTCGGTCGAGCTGGACCAGCCGCAGGCACCCTCCACCTCGTACCGCATCGAGAATTCCGAACGCGGCCAGGTCAGGCTGTTGAACGCTGCCGGACGACCGCTGCCCATGGACACATTCCTGGTGAAGGGTGCATTGCTACCCTACCAACAGATCAACTACGACCACATCATTCGGGACATGCCCCAAGCCAAGCGGGACTCGCTGCTCAGGCAGGAACCCAACCACATCCTGCGGCTTACGGAGCGTGATGGGACCGAACATGAAGCGCGCTTCTGGTACAGCCCTTACAAGGGTCCGGAACCGGAGTTCGACGCCGCAAGGCCTTTGCACGATACTCAGTACATGTATGCATTGGTGCAGGACAGCCTTCTGGTGGTGGTGCAGCGCATCGGGTTCGATAGGATCCTTCAGCCCGCCACGGCTTTCCGGCCCTGAGCCTTCCGCAAGGCAGGCCACTTGTGGATAAACGCCTTTCCGTGTTGATAAAATGGGGGGTGCCCGGCAATGGCTCCGGCTAACTTTGCGCGACTTCCAAAAAAGACAGCCAAATCCGATGAAATTCATCGTTTCCAGTACGGCCCTGCTCAAGCAATTGCAATTGCTGCAAGGGGTTCTCGCCAGCAGCAATACGCTTCCCATCCTGGACAATTTCCTATTCGAGATAGACGGCAAGCAGCTGACCGTTACGGCGAGCGACCTGGAAACGACGATCACCGCCACGATGCCCGTGGAGGCAAAGGACAAAGGCAGTGTCGCCATTCCTGCACGCCTGCTCCTCGATACCCTGAAAGCCTTCCCGGAACAACCGTTGACCTTCAGCATCGACAACAAGCATCACGGTGTGGAGATCAACAGCGACCAGGGCAAGTACAAGATGACCGGTCACAATGGTGCCGAGTTCCCGAAGAGCCCGGTGCTCGAGGATGCAACAAGCATCGCGATCCCGGCAGGGACCCTGGCCACTGCCATCAACCGGTCCATCTTCGCCACCGGTAACGATGACCTCCGGCCGGTGATGAGCGGCATCTTCTTCGAACTGACCGAGGAGGATGTTCGCTTCGTGGCCACCGATGCGCACAAACTGGTCCGTTACAAGCGAACGGACCTCCAAGCCCCGCGCGCGGCCTCGTTCATCGTTCCCAAGAAACCGTTGAACCTGCTGAAGAACACCCTCGCCTCCACCAATGCGGAGGTTACGCTCGAGTTCAACGAGAACAACGCTGCCTTCCGGTTCGACAACACCGTGCTCGTTTGCCGCCTGATCGACGGGAAGTACCCGAACTACGAAGCTGTCATCCCGAAAACGAATCCGAACAAGTTGACGATCGATCGGGCCACCTTCCTGAGCTCCATCCGGCGGGTGAGCATCTTCGCGAACAAGACCACGCATCAGGTACGCCTGCACATCAATGGCAGCCAGCTTACCGTGAGCGCTGAGGACCTGGACTTCGCGAACGAGGCCAATGAAAAGCTGACCTGCGCCTATGAGGGCGAGGAGATGACGATCGGCTTCAATTCGCGATTCCTGATGGACATGCTGAACAACCTGGATACCGAGCAGGTATTGCTGGAAATGAGCGCACCGAACAGGGCGGGTATCCTGCTTCCTGGTGAAAGTGGTGAACACGGCGAGGACATCCTCATGCTGGTGATGCCGGTGATGCTCAACAACTGATCGGCACGATATCGGCCGTACTATGTGAAAAGGACCATGAAACACCTGACGCTGGCCGCGGTGCTCCTCCTGACGATGAGCGCCCACAAATGCAACAATGAAGCGACCGGGATGACCTCGATCACGGACACGAAGTGGATCCTGAGCTCCCTTTCCGGCGAGGACCTGAAACTGCCGGAAGGTGTTGAGCGCCCATGGCTGAAACTGGCTGGTGACCAGCTGGAGGGCTTCGGTGGTTGCAACAGCTTGATGGGACAGGTGAAAATGGATGGCACCTCGCTGAGCTTCCCCGGCGTCGGTTCCACGAAGAAGTACTGCGAGAACGTACAACCCACGGAGAACGCCATCAAGGATATGCTGGGCAAGGTGGATGCGTTCAAGATGGATGGCGGCTTGCTGAAACTGCTCGGCAACGGTGCTGAACTCGCCACACTGAAAAGCGAGTGACGCCTACGGACAGGAACCCATGAAGCCCTCCTGAACGGAGGGCTTCGTCATTCCGTGGTATCCGATCGGTCGGGTGGATACGATACCGGCACCGAAGAAGAACGACCATCGGCCCGCAGGTGATAGGTCACCGGAGGCGGTTCGGGCACTGGACCTGGTCCATCCGTCGGGTCTTCCTCTTCATCCTCGAAGTGAACGGGCTCCGGATCATGGACCGCGGGAGGCACCGAGCGGTAGATCAACGCCGAGATCACACCCGCGAAAGCACCCCACAGGTGGCTTTCCCAACTCAGGTTCGGAACCAAAGGAAGAATACCCCAGATCAACGACCCATACAGGAAGACCACGAGCAGTGAAAGTGCCATGAGCGTACGTTGCCTGCGCAGCAGACCGCTCAGGAAAAGGAATGCCGCGATGCCATACACAACGCCACTGGCGCCAAGGTGGTAGCTTGCCCGACCGGTAAGCCAGACACCCGCGCCACCGATCAAGACCGACAACAGCACCACGCGACCGGCCACCCTGGGATAGAAGTACATGAGACCCCATCCGAGCATGAGCAGTGCCACTGAATTGTTCCATATGTGGCTCATGTTGTCCGTATGGGAATGAAGGAATGGGGCGGTGGCTATGCCCAATAGGCCACCGGCATCGCGAGGGTACAGTGCGTACCGAACGAGTTGCAACCCGAACGCCTCGTCCAGGAGATACACGCACCACAGGATGACCACCGCGATCGCCGGGAGCACGACCGAACCGATGAGCCTTCTTTCGCCTTTCTTTGCCGGCGCTGCATCCATAGGTCCAAGGTGGCAATTTCCGAGCCGTTCGGACGGTGAGCCAATGTGGCAGGATGCCGTTACTTTGGAACGATGTGCAAGTGGACCTGGATCCTTCTTTTCTGCTGCGTGCCTTACGCGGCCTGTACCTCACAACGCTCCACTCCGGTCGCAGGAACGGTCGATGTCGCCGTGACGGATGACCTGGGCCTGAAACCACCCAGTGAGCTGGCGCTGTTGATGCGCACTTTGGCGGCACACGCGGATAGTGTGAAAGCGGCACTCGCCGCGCAGGAGGAATTGCCACCATTCCCCAAAGAGGCGAAGACCCTGTTCACGGCGACGCCGACCGAGGGCATGGAGATCGACCCCATCACCTACCCCACATTCGGCAAGGACTACCTGAAGAAGCTGGACGCGCTGTACAGGGCGGAGAGGACCGACCGCGCGCAAGCGTACAACGCCCTGGTACTCGGATGCGCGAATTGCCATACCACGCACTGCCCGGGTCCGATGATGCGGATCAAGAAGATGTACGTGCCCTTGACGGAGTGAACCTCAGTAGTGCATGCTGCTGACGACCTTGCCGCCAGGAGTGCGGTGCCCACCGGGATAGAAGCCGCCGACCTTCAGTCCAACTTCCGAGAGGAACCGCGCCATATCGTTCGCTGAGTGGCCATCCGTGGCGCGAAGAACAAGCTCCGCGGTCGCTTCGGCATCGTTCCCGGCGCGGTGATGCTTCAGTGGTATCCCATGGTATGCGCACATGGGTTTCAATCCGTACGAGGTCCTTCCCGGCCACATCCGGCGAGCCATGCTGACACTGCAGAAATACTGGAAGGTGGGATGTGGCAGCCGGTGCGTCGCTAGCGTGGCACGCAGCACGCTCATATCGAAGCTGGCATTGTGGGCCACGATGGTCGCCCCTTCCAGTATCCCGGAGACCTCGCCCCAGACCTCCTCCCAGCGCGGGGCTTCGGCCACATCCTCCGGGCGTATACCGTGCACAGCCACGTTCCACGGGCTGAAGAACGGCCAATAGCGCGGTTTGATGAGCCAATTCCGCACCTCACGCACCAGACCACCGCGCACGACGGCGATCCCCAATTCACAAGGGCTGTCCGGCTGCTGCGTCGCGGTCTCGAAATCCAGTGCAAGGAAATCCATGCGGACAAAGTTCGTTCACACCGGACCGGCCCCCGGCCCGGCATTGCTCAAAGCTTCACCACTTCGGCATCCGCCAAGGCCTGGTACAAAGCCGTGGCCGTGGCCTGCCCGATATTCACCAGTGGCAGACGCATGGTGTCCTCACAGATCCCCAGCACCTTCAGGACGTGTTTGATGCCCCCTGGATTCCCTTCGGCGAAGAGTTGTTCAATGACCTCGTGCAGGCGATAGTGCGCTGCCCTCGCCGCGACCAGGTCCCCGTTCAAAGCGGCGTTCACGAGCGATCCGAATTCCTGTGGCAATGCGTTGCCCACCACGCTGATCACCCCTTCCCCGCCCATGGCGATGATCGGCAGCGTAAGGGCATCATCACCGCTGATGACCATGAAGTCCTTAGGCCGTTTCCGCAGGATCGCACCGATCTGCACGAGATCACCGCTGGCCTCTTTGATCGCGATCACATTCTTGAGGTCACGGGCCAGGCGCAACGTGGTCCCGGCCGCCATGTTGCTTCCCGTGCGGCCCGGCACGTTGTAAAGGATGATCGGCCGCATACTGCTCGCGGCGATCGCTTTGTAATGCTGGTAGATCCCTTCCTGCGTTGGTTTGTTGTAATAGGGGCTGACGCTGAGAACGGCATCCACTCCGTCCATATCGAAGGCCCGGAGTTGTTCGATCACCTCTGCCGTGTTGTTGCCGCCGACGCCAAGCACGATCGGCAAGCGATTGCGCACCAGTTCGATCGTGGTCGCGAGCAACTGGACCTTCTCGGCCTTGGTAAGGGTGACACTTTCGCCGGTGGTGCCCATGCACACGACATAGTCCACACCGCCCGTCACCTGATGTTCGATGAGGCGCTCCAGGGCGGCATAATCGATCTGTCCATTGCTTCGGAAGGGGGTGACCAGGGCTACACCGAGGCCTCGGAATCGATCGTCCATTGCTTTTGACCGCTGCTGCGTTGGGTTCAGTTGAGTGATGGCTCTTGCCTGGCGTTGATCATGAGCAGGTAATGGTGCACCTGCTGGATCAGTTGCGGCAGGCTTTGCCCACCGGCCATATCGATCATCATGTCCAGGATCCGCTTGTTGCTCTCACTGAGGCGGCCGACCTTGAAGCGGGACCGGCTCTTGGCCATGATGTATTGCACCGGCAACCTGTCCTGCAGGGTGAGGTCGATGATCACGTCGAACTCCTCAGCCATGAAATTCTGGACGGTGTTGCCCTGCGGTATCCTGTACCAGTTCAGATCCTTCTGGCAGATGGCATCGAAGTTCAGCTTGGCATGGAGGTAATGGGGTAGCGCCTTCTGATCCACAAGGCCCAATGCCTTGATGTGGCTGATGCCCAGGTCCTCCTTGATGCGCTTCACGTAATTCCGCACCTGATTGTGGGCGGCCTCGTCCTCCACCACATAAACGATGGCCACTTTGCGCGCCGCGCTGATGTTGCGCGCAATGGGCCTGCGGCCCAGTGGCAGGTCACGCACCAACCGGCGGATACCGAGCCACTCCTTGATGCGGTCGAAGAGTTTCATTCCGCGATCATCCTTGTGAAGGCATCCTCATCGATCACGGGTACACCGAGCTGATCGGCCTTGGCACGTTTGGCAGGCCCCATATCGGCGCCGGCCAGCACAAAATCGGTCTTCTTCGAGATGGAGCCTGACACTTTTCCTCCGTTCTGTTCAATGGTCGCCTTGATGCCGTCGCGGCTGAAATTCCGGAAAACCCCTGAGACCACGAAGGTCCGACCTTTCAGCTTATCTCCGACCATCACCTGCTCCGTGGGGTCGACCTCCATCCTTACCCCGTGCCCTCGGAGCCGTTCAATGATGTCCCGATTCCCTGGAACGGCGAAGAAATCAACGATGCTTTCCGCGATCACAGGGCCGATCACGTCGATGGCGACCAGATCGATGGCCGTCATCGAGGCCAACCGCTCCATGCTGCCCACCGCCCTGGCGAGACGTTTGGCGACGGTCTCCCCAACATGACGTATGCCGATGGCAAAGAGCACCTGCTCGAAGGGAATGGACTTGCTGGCCGCGATGCCTTGCACCACCTGTTCCGCGCTCTTCTCTCCCCAGCCTTTACCCAGTGCGAGCAATTGTTCCAGCTTCAGGTCGTACAGGTCCGCCACGTTGCCGATCAGGCCGGCCCTGAAGAGTTCCTCCACGGTTTCCCCGCCCAGCCCGTCGATGTCCATCGCTTTGCGCCCTACAAAATGTTGTATGCGCCCGGTGATCTGCGGTGGGCACAAGTGCTCGTTCGGGCAATAGTGCTGGGCCTCACCCTTCAGCCGGATCAGGCCGGTACCGCACTCCGGGCAATGTTCGGGAAAGACCACTCGCTGCGCATCGGCGGGCCGCAGGGCCATCTCCACCCCAACGATCTTCGGTATGATCTCCCCACCCTTCTCCACAAGCACATGGTCGCCGATATGCAGGTCCAGCCTGGCCACCTGATCGGCGTTGTGGACGGAGGCACGTTTGACGGTCGTACCGGCCAGCAGCACCGGTTCGAGTTCCGCAACTGGCGTGATGGCTCCCGTGCGACCGACCTGATAGACCACAGTATTCAACCGGGTCGATACCTGCTCCGCCTGGAACTTGTAGGCCACGGCCCACCTGGGGCTTTTCGCCGTCATGCCAAGCTCCTCCTGCACGGCAAGTTCATCCACCTTGATGACCACGCCATCGATCTCCATTTCCAGCGTGTGCCGGTGAACATCCCAGTGATCGATGAAGGCCATGATGCCGTCCAGGTCGGTCGTGCGTTCAATGAAGCGACGTTCGACAGAGGGGACCTTGAACCCCCACCCGGCCGCTCTCAACAGGTTCTCGTAATGACTTCCCGTGGGCAACTCCGGGCCGTTCAGGGTGTATACGAAGCAATCCAACCGGCGCCTGGCCACTTCCTTGGGGTCCTGTTGTTTGAGCGTTCCGGCAGCCGTGTTCCTTGGGTTGGCGTACAATTCCTCACCGTCGGCCTCGCGTTCGTGATTCAAACGATCGAACTCCTTGCGCATGAAGAAGATCTCCCCGCGCGCCTCGAGTTCAGCAGGCGGATCACCATGCAGTTTCAGCGGAATGGAACGCACCGTGCGGACATTCGCGGTGATCTCCTCCCCCTTCTCACCGTCACCACGGGTCACACCGCGGACCAATCGCCCATTCGCATAGGTCAGCCCGATCGCGACCCCATCATACTTCAGCTCCATCACGTATCGCACAGCCCCGATCTCCTTCTGGACCCTGCCCACGAACTCGGCGACCTCCTCCCTATTGTACGTGTTGCTCAGCGAGCGCATGGGGTATTTGTGCTCCGCCGTGGGAAACCCTTTGGTGATGTCGCCTCCCACACGTTGGGTAGGACTGTTCGGGTCTGCCAGGTCGGGATATTGGCGCTCCAGCTCTTCCAGCTCCTTCAACAGCACATCGAACTGATGATCGCTGATGGTCGGTTCGGCGAGCACGTAATACCGGTGGTTGTGCGCCTCGAGCTCGGTGCTGAGTTGTGCGATCCGTTGTGCGGCGTTCTCACGTTCCATTGTTCTTCCGGAATTCCTTGCGGGCGCGCTTGAGCATCTCACCGGCCCGTAGGCCCGCCTTGAAGTAATAGGTCACATCGCTAAGGGTGATCGTGGTATTGCGATCCGCCGCGAGCACGTGCCGATAGCCACCCCCTACACCGATGAAGAGCCACCAAAGGATGTTGTAATCGACGTGCAGGGAGGCTTCGAGCGGTACGAGCTCATTGGTCGAAAAAGGGATGGTGGCGTCGGTACTGTCCCGGTAACCCGTTCGATAGTTCCCCAGCCCCACGGAGACGGGCACACCGATGGTCCAACGTTTGGTTTCCAGGAGCAACCGCTCATAGGTCAGGGATGTGTAATCGAAGTTGGTGGTGAGTTCCCGCACACCCAATGACCCAAGGTCCACCTCCGGTTGCACATAGGGATCGCCCAGGCCGTAGAACCCAACGGCGATCACGTCCTTGTTGCGTTGGGCTCCCAGCCTGAATCCGTAGAAGCGAACGGGCTCGGAATTCACGAAGGTGCGCCGGAAGTCGAAGTTGAAGAGCACGCGGAACGCTGCCTTGGGCTCCGTCACGACCATCGGACCGGTCTGTGCTGCGACCTTCGACCCACAAACAAGGGCGAACAGGATGCCGATGCCCCACTTCATCTGATGGCCTGGATGGTCCTCGGCCTACCGCTGAGATCCGCATGAAGCTTGACATCGCTGAAGCCGTGTTCGACGACCATGGCCGCAACGGCTTCCGCGTAGCGATGATGCGCCTCGAACCACAAGGTTCCGCCCTGCACCAACGCCTGCCCCGCCCTGACCGCGATGGCCCTATGGAACAAGAGGGGATCATCGTCCTCCACGAACAAGGCGATATGCGGCTCGTGGTCCTTCACATGCGGCTCCAACTCATTCTCCTCCGCACGAGGGATGTACGGCGGATTGCTCACGACAAGGTCCGACCCGTAAGGCAGGGCGAATGCGGTATCGAGCACATCCGCACGGCGAAAGCTCACGTCAAGACCGAGCCTCTTCCGGTTGCCCTCTGCGATCACGAGCGCAGCTTCTGAAATGTCCATGCCGACCACCTCTGCCCCGGGGTAGGCCTGCTTCAGTGCGAGCGCGATGCAACCGCTGCCAGTGCCGATATCGACCACGCAGGAAGGTCGCACCCCACTGGAAATGATGCGGTGGACCATCTCCTCCGTCTCCGGTCTTGGGATCAACACGCCCGGTGCCACGGTGATCGACAGGCCATGGAAGGGAACGCTGCCCAACACGTATTGGACCGGCTCTCCACTGATGAGACGCGCAAGCGGACCATGGACCAACAGCAATTCATGTTCATGCAATGGCTCGTTCCTGCGCAACTCCAATTGGGCACGGTCCCACCCCAGACGGTCGTTGAAAACGGTCGCAAGGATGGCACCCACCTCACGGTCATCATACATCGGCGCCAGATCCTTGCGGTACTGCGCCATGATCGAGGCCACCTTATTGTCCGCCACACGCACGGTGCAAAAGTAGCCGGGGCCGATCGTAGGCGGATCCCTTCACTGCGCCACGGATCGCGCAACTTTGCGACCCATGGCCGATCACCGATCCTGGATGAGCCGCTGCCTGCGCACAGCGCGGAACGGCGCAGGCCTGGTCGCGCCCAATCCAATGGTAGGCGCCGTGCTGGTGAAAGACGACAGGATCCTGGCGGAGGGCTGGCACAGGACCTTCGGTGGTCCGCACGCTGAAGTGGAATGCCTGCAGGCCTTCGGCCCGGGGCCGATACCAGAGGATGCCGCGCTATACGTGAACCTTGAACCGTGTGCGCACCATGGCAAGACCCCACCGTGTGCCGACCTGATCGTGGCGCGGGGTATCCGGCGCGTGGTGATCGGTGGCATCGACCCCTTCGCACAGGTCGCAGGCAAGGGGATCGAACGAATGCGCGCCGCAGGCGTGGAGGTGATCGTTCCTGTGGAAGCCGAGCATTGTCGGTGGCAGCAGAGACGCTTCCTCACCCACGTGGAGCAGGCACGACCATACATCATCCTGAAATGGGCTCAAAGCGCGGACGGGTACCTGGACCAATACCCTCGCCGTGGGCGTGCTGTGCAGCGCATCAGTTCGGCCACGACCGACGTACTGGTACACACATGGCGGAGTGAGGAAGCCGCCATTCTGGTGGGGAGCCGCACTGTGGTGAACGACGATCCGCAACTCACGGTAAGGCACGTCGAGGGGCGTACACCGCTGCGGGTGGTGATCGATCGTCGCGGGCTGGTACCACGCGCATCGAGGATCTTCGATGGCTCGGCCCCCACCCTGCTGATCGGCTCCCGGGAACGATCGGATGTCGAGGTGGAGCAGTTCGTACTCAGCAGTGACGAAGACCCCATCGATGCCTGTCTCGTTGCGCTTCATGCCCGGAGCATCACATCCTTGATCGTGGAAGGTGGCGCCGAACTGCTGGGCAGGTTCATTGATCGGGACGTGTGGGATGAGGCACGCGTCATCCGGGGAACACCTGTTCTCACAAGAGGAACGCCGGCACCAACGCTACATACTTCACCTGTGCGCATATGGCGCAGTGGTTCGGACCACATCGCACTTCACGTGAACCCCGCGAGCCCGAGCGCTGGTGGGAGAACGCCTTCTGCCGAATGGGACTGGTGATCCTGGCCGCGTTGTTCGGTGCATCGATATTCCTGCTGTTCCGCTTGTTGGATGCACGCAATGTCGAATTGCTGCCGGCCATAGCCGTGAACTACTTGATGGCGTTCATTCTGGGCACCGCGCATACGCCGGTGTGGCGGTCCAACGGGATCGAGGACCTGTGGTGGCCAAGCCTGTTCGTAGGCCTGTTGTTCATCGGCGTATTCCTGCTCACCGGCCTTTCCTCTCAGCGCGCCGGCGTCGCGGTGAGCACCGTGGCAAGCAAGCTCAGCCTGATCCTTACCGTGGTCTTTGCCGTGCTGGTGCACGGAGAGGATCCCGGGGTGTTGGGCTGGGCGGGCATTTGCATCGCGCTGATCGCAGTGGTAGCGAGCGTCGGCAATGACGCCGGCATACGCTCGAAGTCGGACCGCTTGCTGCCCGTGCTGCTCTTCTTCGGGACCGCCGCCATTGACATTTCCTTGAATGCCGTTCAACGTGCATACCTCACTTCCGGTACCGAGGCCGTCTTTCCGACATTGTGTTTCATCCCTGCGGGTGCCATCGCGTTCCTCATCGTGGCGCTCCGCGGACGGAACGAGGCGTTGCTCTCCGCGCGCACCTGGGGCTGGGGAACGGTGCTCGGTGTGCTGAACTTCGTTTCGTTGCTCTTCGTGGTCCGTGCCCTGGCGCGCAGTGGCATGCCCGCCACACGCGTGTTCCCGCTCATCAGCATCGGTGTGATCCTCTTCGGTACGGCCGGAACGATCGTGCTGTTCAAGGAGCGGTTGCGTTCGCGTCAGATCGTGGGCATCGGGCTATCTGTCATCTCACTCGTGCTCCTCATCCTGGCGGATAGATGAGCAGCTTGGACCTCTACCGTACTCTTGCGGGCGAAGGTGAAGGGACCCTTCGTGAGAAAGGAAGTCGGTTCATCGCCATCGCCTTTCCAATGGAGGATGAAGCTGGTTTCGCCGAACGCCTTTCTCTTGTACGAAAGCAACACGCGACCGCGCGCCACGCCTGCTTTGCATGGGTGCTTGGCACGGACCGTTCCAGGGCGAACGACGACGGTGAGCCATCCGGCACGGCGGGCAGACCGATCCTGCAGGAGATCCACGCCGCCGGGCTGATCGCTTGCGGGATCATCGTGGTGCGCTATTTCGGTGGGACATTGCTCGGCAAGGGTGGATTGGTGCGCGCATATGGCGGAGCGGCCCGGATCGCATTGCAGGATGCCGGTGCTGTTGAACGGATGATGCGCACCACCGTGGAGGTATCGTGCGGCTATGCCGTGTTCGATGCCATGCGCATCGAGGTCGAACAGCAGCAAGGCGCCGTGATCGATGCGACATATGCCGCTGACTGTTCCGCGCGGTTGGCGCTGCCGCGCAGCCTGGCACAACGATTCGCGGAGCGCTGGCGATCCCGCGGCGCGATGGTTCACATCGTCGGTCACACGAAATAGTCCGACAGTACGTCGAGCACATACTGTGGACAACGGCACGGGCGCATGGTGCGGGCATCAACGAAGACCAGGATGGTCGTTGCTTCGGTCAACAAGCTTCCCGCTTCGTCATATACGTCATACCGGAAAGTGATGCGCGCTGTCGGCAGCGCCACGATCGTCGTCCGCACGGTGATCAGGTCATCGTATCGGGCGGGACGATGGTACTTCACGGACATCTCCGCAACAGGTAGCATCACACCGTCCTCCTCCATCCGGCGGTACGAAATACCCAGTCCGCGCAGGGCTTCCACCCGCCCTACTTCGAAGTATTGGGCGTAGTTCCCGTAGTACACATACCCCATGCGATCCGTTTCGCCGTAGCGCACTCTGAAGGTCGTTTCCGAACTGTACATCACCGGTGCAGCCCTTCGCAAGGGGCCACTGGGGACAAAGGAACCTTGTTCCGCGCGCATGAAGGCACTACCTTGTTCACATGTTCCGAACAGCGATCCGTTACAACACGGCGGTGTCCATCCGAACGGTCGCAAAGTGCACCGTCCCAAAGGCTCGCACGGTCGTCCCGGCACGTTCGTGGACGGCAGGGCATCCATTCCCAACCCCGCGCCGCCCAAGGCTTTCAGCTACGCGAGGGCCGCGGGAGAGTACAAGTAAAATTTTCATTCCCGTCAAGTTCACTTCACTTTTTTATTCACTTTCTTCGATCCATATTTGCGACCCTTACGGCAGTAGTGAACCGCATCGGACCACACTGTTGAAAGGCACCACCACCAACCAACTCCAAACTCGCTGACGATTCCATGAAGAAGGACCACGAGAAGACCTGGGAGCGGTGCCTGGATGTGATCAGGGACAACGTCAGCCAGCAGAGCTTCAAGACCTGGTTCGAACCGATCCAGGCCTTGCGACTGCAGGACCACGTCCTCACCATCCAAGTACCATCGCAGTTCTTCTACGAATGGCTGGAAGAACACTACATCGGGCTGCTGAAGAAGATCATCAAGAAAGAACTTGGGAACGAAGGGCGTTTGGAATACTCCATCATCATGGAGAACGGTTTCCAGAGTGCCAACCCGTATACCGTGCGAGTGCCTACCAGCAATGCCCGGCAGGTGAAGAACCCCGCCGTTTCACTGCCGATCGATGTGGCCAACAGCCCCATCAAGAACCCGTTCATCATTCCCGGCCTTCGCAAGATCAAGGTGGAGAGCCATCTCAACGCCAACTATTCCTTCGATAGTTTCATCGAAGGGGATTGCAACCGATTGGCACGCAGTGCCGGTTACGCCGTGGCACAGAAGCCCGGTGGCACTGCCTTCAATCCGTTGTTGATCTATGGTGGTGTGGGCCTCGGCAAGACCCACCTGGCGCACGCCATCGGGATCGAGATCAAACGCAACCATCCGGACAAGACCATCCTTTACGTTCCGGCCGAGAAGTTCACGCAACAATTCATCGAAGCGGTGAAGAACAACACGGTGGGTGACTTCACGCAGTTCTACCAGATGATGGATGTGCTCATCATCGACGATGTGCAGTTCCTCGCCGGCAAGGAGAAGACCCAGGACGTGTTCTTCCATGTCTTCAATGCCCTGCACCAGGCCGGTAAGCAGCTCGTGATCACGAGCGACAAGGCGCCGGTGGAAATGGCCGGCATGGAGCAGCGCCTCCTCTCCCGCTTCAAGTGGGGCCTGAGCGCCGACCTGCAAACACCCGGCCTCGAGACACGCATCGCCATCCTCGAGAAGAAGATGTACGCCGAGGGCATCGACCTGCCCAAGGAAGTGGTGGAATACCTCGCCTACAGCATCACCACGAACATCCGCGAACTCGAAGGCGCCATGATCAGCCTGATCGCGCAAAGCTCGCTGAACAAGAAGGCCGTCACGCTCGATCTCGCCAAGCAGATGATCGATAAGTTCGTGAAGAACACGGCGCGTGAGGTGAGCATCGACTACATCCAGAAAGTGGTATGCGACTACTTCGATCTGCCCATCGAATTGCTCAAGAGCAAAACACGGAAACGTGAAGTGGTGCAGGCCAGGCAGATCGCGATGTACTTCGCGAAGAAGATGACCAAGAGCTCGCTCGCCAGCATCGGTGCACATTGCGGTGGCAAGGACCACGCAACGGTGTTGCACGCATGCCGCACGGTGAACAATCTGCAGGAGACCGACAAACAGTTCCGCGGTTACCTGACGGACCTGGAGAAGAAACTGAGCATCCACTGAACCGACCTCGACCGAATGAAAGGCCTCCGTTCACCGGGGGCCTTTCCTTTTCGCACCTTCGCATGCATGGCAATGAAGATCCTCATGGTATGTCTTGGGAACATCTGCAGATCGCCGATGGCGGAAGGCATCCTGCGCCACATCGCGCACCGCGAGAAACTTGACATCATCACCGATTCCGCCGGGACCAGTGACTACCACGTGCACGAAGCCCCCGATCGGCGTGCCCAGGCGGCCATGCTTGCCCACGGGATCGACATCACCGATCTGCGTGGTCGGCAGTTGCTTCCCTCGGACTTCACGGAATTCGATCTGTTGCTGGCCATGGACGCAAGCAATCTTCAGCACATGATCGGCATCGCTCCGGATGCTGCATCGGCCGCGAAGGCGAAGCTGATCATGGACTTCGCACCGGACCATCCGGAACGGGAAGTCCCCGACCCCTATTACGGTGGGGACCAAGGCTTCGAGCGGGTGTTCGAGATGTTGCTGGCGGCTTGTACGGAACTTTCAGCACATGTACGCCGTGCGACGTGAAGGCACGCTATACCTGATGCCCGTGTGGCTCGGTGATGCCGGAGGGATGGAGCAACTTCCGCCTGAGAACGCCGAGATCGCCTCCAGGATCACGCTCTACTTCTGCGAGCATGAAAGGACGGCCCGGCAAATGCTTCGACGCATGGTGCCCGATATCGCACTCGGATCACTGGAACTGCATCGATTGGACAAGGACACCAGTGGCAGCGATGCTCGCGCACTGCTTGCCCCGTTGATCGCCGGTCGCGATGGTGTCATCCTGAGCGAGGCCGGTATGCCCGGTATCGCCGATCCGGGAGCTTTGCTCGTGCAGGCGGCACATCAGGCAGGTATCACCGTTCGACCGCTGATCGGCCCGAGCTCGTTGGTGCTGGCTCTGGCCGCATCCGGGCTCAATGGACAGTGCTTTACTTTTCACGGGTACCTGCCCCGGGATGTGCACGAGCGACGCACGGCCATCAAACGGATCGAACAGGAAGCCATGCGCAACGGTGCGGCGCATCTCTTCATCGAAACACCCTATCGCAACGATGCGATGCTTGACGAATTACTGCGATCATGCCAGCACGGCACGTTGCTCACTGTGGCAACGGACCTGACTCAACCGGAAGGAAGCGTATCGACGCGATCCATCGGTGACTGGAAGGCGCATCCCATCACCATCGGAAAACGACCCACGGTATTCATCATCGGGTCACGCCCATAGTGCAGCGCGCCCCCGCTACCCCGCCGCCGGACCGCGCACCACCCTCACGAGTTCCACACGATAGACCACGGGCTCGTTGGGCGTGACGACATCGGCAAGACCGCGCGCACCGAAGGCCATTTCCGAAGGGATCACGAAGGTGCCATGCTGCCCTTCGCGGAGCAGGCTCACGGCAACCTCCAAGCCCCTTATCAACTGGTCCGTATCACCGTACCGGAAGGTGAACGGCTCACCGTTCCGCTCCGTATCATCGAAGACCTGTTCATCCTCCAAACGCATGCCCACATACGCGATGGTGACCACATCCCCATGTCGCACCCTGGACGTATCCAAGGGATCGCCTTCGATGTGATGATGCAGATCGCTGTTGCCCCAACGCTCCCAATTCCCTTCGTTGGACAGAAGATATGCGGTGATCACATCGCGCTGGAAGCCTTCCGGATCGGTAGTACGCTTCAACGCTCGCGCAGCGTGGATCATCTCCTTGGTACGGATCTCGCGTATGGAGAACTCCAGCCGCACCGATCCCTGCAACTCCGAGCGAGCGCTCATGGTTTCCCACGGGATCCTGCTCCCTGGTGTGATCACGCTCATGCTATCCCCCTCGTGGGAACGATCCAATACGGCACCCAGCACACCGGACCGAAGGTCTGCCACCGCATACCAACGTTCCGTACTGAAGAAGGAGCCGGGCGGCGAGTCCAGCGCAGCGATCCTCACCCTGAGCAGCACGCTGTCACCTGCCACCGGAATGTGTTCCCCATCACCGATCACATGCAGTTGCATGTCCGTATCCTCCGCGATGCGTTTGAAGCCGCTCGTCGCTGGATCGCACGCCACGACCAGCAAAGCATAGAGCGGCAGATGATACCAAGGATGCCTCAACGCCTGTCACTGACCTTCACCAGGCCGATGTGGTAGATTACCGTGCTGCGCATGGGTATCTTGTCACTATCGCCCAGCAGGCCGTGCGCCCGGTAGCTGGGTATGATGAGTACCGCGCTGTCACCGGGCGATAGGAACTGTACGCCTTCATGCAGGCCACTCTCCACATCGTCCATGCCGATGAGGAACGACTCCGGCTTGCCGGGCCCGGTCGCGTAGGCCGTATCCCCATTGAGCAGTTCGACCCTGTAATTGATCGTGGCCCACTGGTCATTACGCGCATTGGCCCCGTCGACATCCCGCACCATGGCGATCCGAACACCGCGCCCTGTGGCTGTCGTGGTATATCCATACCGCCGCTCGTACAGGTCGATGTCACGTTCCTCCAACCTGATCGCCGACCGGTTCTCCTCAATGGAGCGATCGCGTTGATCACCAGGGAGGGCGGGCCGATCGGGCCGTGCGGCATCACCTCCACATCCGATCGCCACTGCGATGAGCGTGATCACGATGCTCCTCATGCAGGATGCTGTTGAAGGAACTTCGGAAGTTCCCGTTCAAATCGGGCGATGGTGGCTTCCAATGTCTCATTGCTTTGTCCACCTGCCGCGTTGCGATGCCCACCGCCGTTGAAATGCTCTTTCAGGAAACGATCCACAGGCAGGTCACCTTTCGAGCGAAGGCTGATCTTCACCATGTCCGGTCGTTCGACGAAGAACGCAGCCAGTCGCGTTCCCCTGATGGACAGGGCATGGTTCACGAAGCCTTCCGTATCGCCGGGGGTGGATCCATGGCGCGCCATGTCCTGTCCGGACAATCCGATGATCACGGTCCTCAGGTCCGGCAGAACGCGCATCCGCTCACCCAATGCCAGGCCAAGCAATCGCATCCGATCCTCGCTGTTGTCGTCCATGATCGCACCATGCACCGATGCGATGTCCACTCCGCGCTCCATCAGCGCTGCAGCCACACGCATGGTGTGCGGCGTGGTGCTGGGGAAGCGGAAGGACCCGGAGTCCGTGACAAGGCCGGTATAGAGACAGGTAGCCGCCTCACGATCGATCACACCGGCATGCCCCATGGCGGAAATGATATCGAACACCATCTGGCAGGTCGCACAAGCATAGGTATCCGAGAAAGCGAGTTCAGCAAAGTCCTCGGGGTCCTGATGATGATCGATCAGGACCTTCGATGGGGCATCGCGCACAACACGTTCAAGACCGCCCACCCTGTCCTGACGATTGAAGTCAAGACAGAAGAGTAGTTCACACTCCTGTATCCGTTGCCTTGCATCGTCCGGGTCCTTGTCGAAGGTGATCCGATCATTGGATCCGGGAACAAAATCAAGGAAAGCCGGCGGTCGGTTGGGCAGCACGACGTGCACGGTGTGGCCCAGTTGTCGGAGCACATGCGCAAGCCCCTGGCTCGATCCCACCGCATCACCATCAGGGTTGTAATGGCTTACGATCGCGATACGCCGCGGCGTGGCAAGCAGATCGCGCAATCGGTCGACCTGCGGGGTGGGTGCGGATGGAAATGACATGGGCGGCCCAAAGGTAGCCGCCCATGTCCGCTGTGGATATACGGTCAGTGTGATGGTGGCTCGAAGCCGAGCCCAGGGGTCACCATATGCTCGATCAGGATGCCCACGCAACCGATGTCGAATTGCTCGTTCTTGCGGGTCTTCAGGCCACCTTCCGGACCACGTGCATTCACTTCAACAGCGATCCGTTTGGTGGATGTACAGGAGAACTCGACCTCCTGGGCCATCTCGTGCTCGGTGTTGTCCCAAAGCACCTTCTCCACTTCTTCGTACACCTTCTTGGTACGCTTGGTCTTCACCTCCTGTGTGGTCCCGGTGGGTTTCCCCTGGTCGTCCAGGATCGGTTCCTTGGTGGTCACCTCCTCCACCACATCGACCGGTTCGCGCACCTTCTCCACCAAGCGGATGGCGAGGTCCTGGCCGAGCACCGCTTCGTCATGGCACAACGAGATCCGGTAATCCTGTCCTCGGTATACGATGATGTTCAATTCGGTCTCCTTGCCCACCTGCACTGGCGCACTCTTGCTCTGGCCGTTCATGGAGAACCGTTTGTCGCTGGAACGCTGGCAATTGAACTTGTGGTGATCCACACACGAATTCTGGGCGCTGACCGTGCCGAGCAACAGTGCGAACGGCAGTACGGTGATCGTTCTAATGGTCATGGACTTCATTGTTCCGTTCGTGTCATGCATTGGCATCCTCCGGGCGGACCATTTCCTCTCGAAGGCGATCCACCGCCTGCACCAATTCCTGGTACTTCTCAGGGGTCAGTTCCATGGTGACGTCATCACCAAGCACCATTCGACCCGACGTTGAGCCCCCTTGATGGGCGACCCGCTGGACGTTCAATTGGTCATAGATGTCACGGATGGCAAGCAGTTTCGTGTGCAACTCATTGAGTTCCTCGTTCTCCGCCTCCTCTCCCATCATCTGGATCAAGTGCTCAAGGGTTACCTTCTGTTCTGCCACGCGGGCCATGAGTGGTGCGCTTGGTCCGAACGCCTCGATCTGTCTGATCACCAGGTGCATGCTCTCCACCCAGCCGCCGGCCAGCACCATCGTCAGCACAGTACCTTTCTGTTCCGACTGCAACCGTTCGTAAGCCTTCATGTAAGAGGAGGAACTGATCGACTCCAGTGAGTCGGAGTTCCCTTTCGTAAGGTTCGTTTCCAACCGCAGGAAATCCGCATCCGTGAACGCGGCCGAGAGCCCCAGTCCTTCGGCGAGTTTCTTGGTGGTGAGGTAGTACCGGGCCACCTCCACATTCAGGTCGAAGTAGCTGGCATATACCAGGTCCGTGGAGTAGATCCCGAAGTTCATGGCACGGCTCTTCAGGCTCACGTACCGGTCCACATTGGTGGTGGGGTTCAGCAATCGCTTATGGCCTTCACCGGCCATGTCCCGCACCAGGCTGAACAATTCGTTCGGTGTGGGCATCTGGTAGATGCTGGAGGTGGGGCTTGCGCTGCCATCGCCGATCACCAGTCCGGGAGCGGAGCTGTCGGTCGGTTCATGCGCACCGCCGCAGGAGAGCAGCGAGGTGATCAGGAGGGGAACTGCAAGTTGACGGAACATCATCGTAAGGCAGAGAAAGTGGTGGTTCTTGGCCGCTTGGGCGCGGACGTTCTTACGCACTACGAAGGAACAGTGTTGCAGTCCTTCTTCCAATGGCGTGAACCGGTTACTTTTGCGCCGCTTTTTCAACACAACACCAGCCCGGTCCATACCCGGGACCCCTATCGCATGAGCAACAGGACCTTCACAATGATCAAGCCGGAGGCCGTGGCGGCCGGTAACGCAGGCAAGATCATCGACATGATCACCGGCAACGGATTCAAGATCATCGCGCTCAAGTACACCCGCCTTTCCAACGAAGAGGCAGGCACTTTCTACGAGGTGCACAAGGAACGTCCCTTCTACGGTGAACTGGTGGAGTACATGGCCAGCGGCCCGATCTTCGCCGCGATCCTGGAAAAAGCCAATGCCGTGGAGGATTTCCGGAAGCTCATCGGCGCCACCGATCCCGCGCAGGCCGAAGAAGGCACCCTGCGCAAGCGCTTTGCCGAGAGCAAGGCGAAGAATGCCGTGCACGGCAGTGACAGCGACGAGAACGCGGTGATCGAAGGGAACTTCTTCTTCAGCGGGCGCGAGCGCTTCTGAAACGCCATGGTCAGGATCGGCATCGCCGGGTCCGCCCTGGTCGCCTTCCTGGCCTGTGGCGGACGGCCTGCCGACCGATTGCTTGGCACGTGGGAGGCGGCCACCAACGACCCGATGCGCATGGCCGCGGAAGCGGCTAAGTTGCCTATGGCGGACCAACGCCCGGTGTTCCGCTTCTTGGAAGGCAACATTTCCATCGTTGAACACTGGTTCGATGGTGAACTGATGACCGCGGATACCAGTTGGTACGACCTGTCCGCGGATGGTGATCTGTTGACCATGGTCGCACCACATACAGGCGATACGACGCGGATCCCTGTGCGCAAGCTCACCAGCGATACGCTCGAGTTGGGCCCGCCGCCGCCCATCCGGCCGTGGATGACCCTGGTGCGAAAGGAAAACTGACGAGGGATCGCCGGCAACTCACTCCAGCGATATCTCCTCCACCACGTTTCGCCCGGCGCGGCGATTGAGGATCTCCTTTAGGCTCTCGCGCATGTACGTGAGCTCCTGCCGCAGCGGAGCCGAATCCACCTTCACGCGCAGCTTGCCCTGCCTCAGCCGAACCGAAACCGTATGCCGCGCGACCATGCCACCCACCACATCATCCCAGGCGGTGGCGATGTCCAGCTCGTCCATCTTCTCGCGCATGCCGTACGCGTCTATGATGTCCTCAAGAGCCTGGCTAAGGGACCGTTCGTTCGACTTTTTCACTGGTGATGCCCTTTTCGTGGGACAGGTGGAAGAACCGCACATCCAAGTCCAGCCCGTCCAAAGCCGTGTGCATGCGGCCCGCATCGGTATCGGTGATGAGGACCTGGCCGAACCGTTGATCGCTCAACAACCGCAGGAGGTGCCGCATCCGCTGGGGATCGATCTTGTCGAAGATGTCGTCCAACAGCAGGATGGGCCTGATACCCGAGCGCGCCTGTGTCAGGTCGAACTGTGCCAGTTTCAGGGCGATGAGGTAGGTCTTCTGCTGGCCTTGGGACCCGTACCGTTTCAACGGCTGGCCATTGATGGTGAAGACCAGCTCGTCCTTGTGGATGCCTGCCGTGGTGTACTGCGCGGAGCGGTCCCTGGGCCAGGCATCACGCAACAACGTCCGTAGGTCGGTCCCTTCCAACGCGGTACGGTAGTTCAATGCGACCTTTTCCGGGCCTGCCGAGATGCCGGTGTAATGTGCTTCGAGCAAGGGGACCAATTCACCCATGAAGGCGCTCCGCACCGCATGCACGGTGGTCCCATGGACGATCAACTGCTCATCCCATGGCTCCAATTCATCAAGGCTTCCCCGACCGGTCTCCGCGAAGCGTTTCAGCATGGTGTTCCGTTGCAACAATGCCCGGTTGTACCTGATCAACGCGTCGAGGTACTGCTTGTCGAACTGGGCGATCAACCCGTCCAGGAAACGTCTCCGGACCTCCGGCCCATCCAACACCATCTGCCCATCATAGGGCGTGATCATCACCACCGGATAGCGCCCCACGTGGTCGGCCAGCCGATCATATTCCTTGCGATTGCGGCTCAACACCTTCCGTTGTCCCTTGCGCACGCTGCACAGCACGGCATCATCACCGGTGGTGGTGTGCATCACGCCCTGCAGCACGAACAATTCCTGACCGTTACGGATGTTGTGGGCATCCATGGGGTCGAAATAGCTCTTGGCCATCGAGAGATAGTGCACGGCATCCAGCAGGTTCGTCTTGCCGGTCCCGTTGGCGCCCACGAAGCAGTTCACCTCCGCGCCCAGATCAAGCTCGGCATCCGTGTGGTTCCGGAAGTCCAGTACGTTGAGCCGGGCAAGGTGGAAACCCATGGCGCAAAGCTATCCCCCTTGGCCGGGCTATGCACATCGCCCACTGTACAAGTGGCCGGACAGGTGCCTTCCGGATCCCGAAAACGCCTATTTTCGCGCCTCATTTCGAAGCGACCCGAATATCGCCGGATCACCGGCGCGATGCCATGAGCAACAAGATCACCTCCCACGACAAACCGGAGAGCAAGGATGTGGACCTCGGCGAGGTCTACACCCGCACGGAGATGTTCATCGAGAAGAACAAGAAGGCCATCACATATGGTGTGGCCGGTGTGCTGATCGTTGTGGGCGGTCTGCTCGGATACAAGAAGTTCGTGATGGAACCGAAAGCCAAGGAGGCCAGCGAACTCGTGTGGAAGGCGGAGTATTATTTCGAGATCGATTCCCTCGACAAGGCCATGAACGGTGATACGGAATGGCCGGGTTTCCTGAGCATCGCGGATGAATACGGCAGCACCCCCACCGGCAACCTCGCGAACTATTACCTGGGTGCCATCGAGATGAAGAAGGGCGAGTACGAGATGGCCATCGAGCACTTCCGCAAGGCCGATCTGAAGGATGATGTGCTGCGGGTGATGGCCGTGGGCAACGTGGGCGATGCTCTTGTGGAACTGGGACGCACCGATGAAGCGGTGAAGGAATTCGAGAAGGCCGCGAACATGACCAAGAACGACTTCACCACCCCGATGTACCTGATGAAAGCGGGCATCCTGCACCAGCAAGCCGGCAATTGGAGCGGAGCGGCGAAGGCGTTCAACCGCATCGCGAACGAATTCCCTGTTAGTAGCGAAGCTTCTCAAGCGCGGAAGTACGCGGGTCACGCGGAAGCGATGGGCGGATAGTCCATCGGCCCCAGGGAATCGACCCTTCGTGGCGACGGCTGCACATAACCTTTCAGCGCACGATCCCGCCGGTGTACCAAGCGGCAAGGGAATGCGGTTCGCCCTGGTGGTGAGCGAGTGGAACCGTGACGTGACGGATGCATTGCGCCGTGGAGCGCGCGAGACCCTGTTGCGCTACGGGGTCGGCGAGGCGGATATCCTTGAAGCCTGGGTGCCGGGCAGTTTCGAACTGGCCAGTGGCGCACAATACCTGCTCGAACAACACGCCCTACATGGGGTGATCTGCCTCGGAAGTGTGGTGCGCGGCGAGACCCCGCATTTCGACTTCGTGTGCCAGGGAGCCACCCAGGGGATCATGGCCGTGGGGCTCAAATTCAGCATTCCGGTGATCTTCGGACTGCTTACGGACGACACCCTGGAGCAGGCGAAGGACCGGAGCGGCGGTAAACACGGCAACAAGGGCGTGGACTGCGCAGTGGCGGTGCTCAAAATGGCCGCTTTGAAGGCAGGCGCGTGAACCTTGCCCATATGTGCGATCTTCGCCACATGCGGCGGATCCTTTCGGCGATCTTTCTTCTTGCCAGTACCTGCCTGTTCGCGCAGGAAGGTCACCACGGACCGCGCGTGGGTCTCGGCCTGGCGACCCAAAGCGTTGGTGGACTCTTCCAGAACACGAACGACCTTCTGGCCGCTCCACTTTTCGGCTGGCACTTCGAAGCCCCATTGCACCCTCAGGTAAGCCTCATGCCCGAGGTGCTGTGGATCACGAAGGGGTCTGTGGTGCGGAACCCGGCCCAAAGCACCCGTTCCAAGACCACGCTGCGGTACCTTGAAGTACCCCTGCTGATCAAGGTATCAACGGACAAGGCCGCGGATGGTCTTTACCTCCTCGCCGGCCCCAGCATGGGTTACCTGTTGAGTAGTCGATACCGCAATTGGCTGAATGGGGACCTCGTGATCGACAGCCCCTATGAATTGCAGAACAGTTCCCGCCGCTTTCAATTCAACGGCGTGGTGGGCATGGGGATGGAAGGGCCGCGCATGGCCTTCGACATCAGGGCCCAGACCAGCCTCACCCCCTTCGAGCGTCTCCCCCGTATCCAGAATGTGGTGTACGCACTCACGGTGGCCTACCGGCTGGGTGGCAGCAAGCCAGAGCCACCGGCAGAAGAGGAATGACCATTCCAGGCCGAACATGCCATTCACCACCGCCTCCTCTGTGGGTCGCACGTCATTCCGGGCGCATCGGATGCTTCAGGCGTACCTCATCCTTTTTCTGCTCATTTGGGTCTGGACCTTCCTAGGCACCACGGACCACGCGAACTGGATCACCGAGAACGTGCTGACCATGGTCTTCATCGGTGGCCTGATCATCACTTACCGGCGTTTCCGCTTCAGCGACCTGAGCTACACACTGATGTTCGTGTACATCCTACTGCACATCTATGGTGCGATGTACACCTACGCTGAGAATCCATTGGGCTACTGGCTGCAGGAGCAATTCCACGGTGACCGCAACCACTACGACCGGATCGTGCATTTCAGTTTCGGCCTGCTCCTGGCCTACCCCATGCGCGACTATTTCATGAACCATTTCAAATGGCCGAACTGGGTGTGCTGGGTACTCCCTGTGGAGATCACCCTCAGCTTCAGTGGGGCCTACGAATTGATCGAATGGGCGGTGGCGGACGTGTTCTTCCCAGCACAGGGAGCCGCTTACCTGGGTTCGCAGGGCGACATCTGGGATGCCCAGAAGGACATGGGCCTGGCCTTCAGCGGCGCTGTGCTGGCCATGGTCGTGGCCAGTTCGATGAGGAATATCCGGAGACCCGCTACGCGTACGGTGAGATCACCGAATTGACCGTTCGGACCTCCATCGACCTTCACCGCTGCGGCGCCTTGCGATCTATTCCTACATTCACATCATGCGCGTTCTGATCGCCCTGCTCGTGCTCACAATCATTTCCGATGCGTTCGGGCAGGTGCGCGTGGGACAGCGCGGTGGGGTTTCGCTCTATGGCCAGCGTTTCGTTGACGGAAATGTGCCGATCGATCCCGTTCTGTTCAGGGATCGCGGCTTCAACGGGGTCGGTGCGAACGGTGTGGTGACCGTTGACATCCCGTTGCGGGATCGTATCCAACTTGGTACTGAAGTGGGGTATTCCGAACGAGGATATCGGCTCGGTCCTGACGGGCGCCGCTTTGGCTCGGAGAATAGGCAACAGGTAAGCAGTGGTCACGTTGGGCTGGCGGTGCTACCAAAAAGGGTATTCGGCAAGGGAAAGGTGAAACTCGAGTTGCTCGCGGGTCTCGATGTTTCCCTGCGCCTGAACATGAGGGATGAGACCCCGAATTGGATCCTCGTCATGCCCATTGATACCTGGCAGCCATTTCCAACTAGAACTCGGGCGGACTACTCTTCAGACATTGACCTATCGGTGGTAGGTGGTGCAGGGCTCGTGATCGGGAATGGTCCCGTCAAGTTCCATATCTGCGGTCGCTACCTCCACGGCATATCGAACGTCTTCACAGAAGAGCTGCTATTCACGGATCTGGTCGGGTCGCCGCTCGCCTCCGGGAGCGCATTCAACAAGAGCTTCCAAGCCAGTTTGGGATTCTCGCTTCCCATGTCCCGCGAAGGATGGAGCGCGCCAAGATCCGCAGAGCCATGAAGGAACTTTCACTACGGGCCATGTTGCTCGCCGCCTACATTTCCTCTGTTGCGGCCCTCCCTGCCCAAGTGTCCATAGGACAGCGGATCGGCGTGAGTTCCTCCACGATAAAGTACAAAGCCACGCATGATCAGGAGCTTTTGGCGGCGTACGAGAAGGATCTTGCAAGGTCCACAGGTGTTTCGATCGGTGTTCCTTTGGAGGTGCGTCTTGGCGACCTTTTCGCCATGCAGATGGAGCCAGGCTTCAGCATGAAGGGGTATGGCCATCGCAATGGCAACGGCTCTTCCGAACTTCGGTTGAATTATGCGGAATTGGCCTTGCTGGGCAAGGCGATACTCGAACGCGGCAACATCGGTGGCGAAGTATTCTGTGGCCCTGCGGTGGCTTATGGAGTGTCCATCCGTTCAATATACGATACTCCCTCCCCTGAGGCGACCTCAACGGATGAGCTTACCAGCTTCAACAAGAGCATATTCGCTCCATTCCAAATGGATGTCATGGCCGGCGCAGGCGTTCGTTACCGGGTGGGTGTTCCACTGCTTTTCATTCAGTACCGCTATTCGCTCGGCCTGACAGGCCTGTTCACCGGCAACATCTTCTTCACCGATGTGAATGGGAACGTCCTCACGGATGCCAACGCACGCAGCCGAAGTTCGATCGTTTCGATCGGGATCACCGTGCCACTTTCGGCTGCGGCGTGGCGCGAGAACGTCGTACCGGAATAGTCGGTCGCACGCGCGGTTCGCGGCGGCTAGCGGCTCTGGTTCACCGTTTGGTCCGCACTTTACTCCACTCTTTCACCTGCCAGGTCACCGCGGCGGTCGCAAGGTGGTTCCCTGCGGCGTCATGCACCTCCACCGTGCTCATGAAGTCCGTTGCATCGCCGGACTTCAGGCGCATGATCGCGCCTTCGATCTCAGCAGCGGTCGGAGTGCACTTCGCCACGGCTTTTTGCTTGGCCTGGTAATGGTACTCGACCTGCAGGGTACGCATGATCAAGCGGTACTCCTTCGGATCCAGTCGTTCAAGCAATGACAGGCCACTGCACATCTCCGATGCGGTGGCGATGGCACACGCATGTATGCCCCTGATGTGGTTGTGATTGATACGCCAGAAGGGGATGTTGACCCGAATGCCACCTTCAGGCATCGGTTCGACCTTGAACCCGTGAGGCCGGTTGAATGGCACGCTCCTGTTGATCGCCATGTTCAGCAGCCAGCGCGAGAACCACGACGAGCGCGCCTTGGAGAGCAAAGTGGAGAGTTGCATGGGTCAATCGGCCAGTATCCGCGCGATGTCCGGACGGAAATACAGGTCGCTTTTCATGACCTTTCCGTCATCCCGGTAGATCGGTCTCCCGTCCGCATCCAACTTGCTCATATTGCTCCGTTGGATCTCCCGAAAAACCGCGTCGATCTTGTGCTCAAGTCCATGTTTCAGCAAGGTGCCGCAGAGGATGTACAGGATGTCGCCGAGCGCATCCGCCACTTCCACGAGATCACCGCGCATGGCGGCGTCGAGGTACTCCTCATTCTCCTCACGGATCAGCTTGTACCGCAGTAGCGCATCGCGGTCGCCGATGGCGCCGGTCGGCTTCGAAGCGTTGGGTATCCCGAAAGCGTCGTGGAAGGTGCGCACGTGTTCCGTGGCCTCCTCCAATGTCAGGTCGGTAACGGTGGTCTCCATGCGCTCGAAGATAACTTCCGTTCGCGTGTCGCTTAACACATCTTAACGGCGCCTTGTTGCGCTGACCCGTGCCGATGAGAACCTTTGCGTTCACCTTACGGCCACAGGCCGATCGAACCATGGAACAGAGCATTTCAAGCAGCCCGGGCACGGTCACTTCCGAGAGTATCCGGATCCTCAATGACCGCATTCAACAGGCCAGTGCCTTCGTTGACCTCATCGATCGTGAAATGGAGAAGGTGATCGTCGGGCAAAAGGACATGGTGCAGAAGCTCCTTGTGGCCTTGTTGGCCGATGGTCATATCCTTTTGGAAGGGGTGCCTGGCCTGGCGAAAACGATGGCCATCAAAGCGCTGGCCCGCACAGTAAAGGTCGGGTTCAGCAGGATCCAGTTCACTCCGGACCTGCTTCCCGCGGACCTGATCGGCACCCTGATCTACAGCCCGAGGAATGAGGAGTTCACGGTGAAGCAGGGGCCGATTTTCAGCAATTTCATCCTTGCGGATGAGATCAACCGCGCCCCCGCCAAGGTGCAAAGCGCGCTGCTGGAGGCGATGCAGGAAAGGCAGGTGACCATCGGCACACAGACATACAGCCTGCCGCAACCCTTCCTGGTGATGGCCACGATGAACCCGATCGAGCAGGAAGGGACCTACCCCCTCCCCGAGGCACAGACCGACCGCTTCATGTTGAAAGTGGTGCTGGACTATCCGCGCAAGGAGGATGAGAAGTTGATCATCCGGCAGAACGTGCGCCCGGGCGGCAACGCCGAACCGCAAGCCGTGGTGACCCCTGATGAGATCCTGAATGCACGGAATCTTGTGCGCGAGGTGTACATGGATGAGAAGATCGAGCAGTACATCGTCGACATCGTATACGCCACGCGCAAACCGGACCAGTACAGGCTCAGCGACCTCGTCTCCCTGATCGCCTTCGGGGGCAGTCCGCGTGCAAGCATCAATATGGCATTGGCGGCAAAGGCGTTCGCCTTCACCAAGCGGCGCGGCTATGTGATCCCTGAGGATGTGCGCGCCGTATGCCCGGACATTCTGCGGCATCGCATCGGTCTCACCTATGAAGCGGAGGCCGAGAACATTTCCGTGAACGAGATCATCGAACGCGTACTGAACACGGTGGAAGTTCCTTGATCGGAAGCAGACCCGCGAGATGACCGGCAGATGATGAACGCGGCAGGGCCGCCAGGGCTGGAGCGTGAATGGATACCGCACAACATACCAAGGAACTGCTCAAGAAGGTGCGCCTCATCGAGTTGAAGACCCGTGGCCTGAGCGAGCACATCTTCAGCGGTGAGTACCATAGTGCCTTCAAAGGGAAGGGCATGACCTTCAGTGAGGTGCGCGAGTACAGCCCCGGCGACGAAGTACGGACCATCGATTGGAACGTAACCGCGCGATTCGGGCATCCGTTCGTGAAGGTCTTCGAGGAAGAACGCGAGCTCACCGTGATGCTGGTGGCCGATGTGAGCGGTTCCGGCGATTTCGGGACCGCGAGCCAATTGAAGCGCGAACTCACCACTGAGGTATGCGCCACCATCGCGTTCAGTGCGATCAAGAACAATGACAAGGTGGGATTGATCCTGTTCAGCGACCAGGTGGAGAAGTTCATCCCACCCAAAAAAGGACGCAGCCACATCCTGCGGTTGGTGCGCGAGCTCCTCGAATTCAAGCCAGCGAGCAAGGGCACGGACATCACCACCGCATTGCGGTATCTGAACAATGTGATCAAGAAGCGGAGCATCACCTTCCTGATCAGTGACATGATGGATACCGGGTATGACGACGCACTGAAGATCGCGAACCGCAAGCATGACCTGGTCGTGCTCCGGACCACGGATCCACGGGAAGGGGAACTTCCGAATGTTGGCCTGGTGCAGTTCGTAGACCCGGAAACGCGTACCACACGCTGGGTGAACACCGGCAGCAGGGCCATGCGGAATGCATACCGTGCCACTGCCCTGAAACACCAGAACCGGACACGGGAGTTGTTGCGGCGCTCCGGTGTGGACCACGCCACGATCAGTACCCAGGATGGCTATGTGCGGCCACTGATGAACCTGTTCAAACGACGTGAAGGAGCGCGATGAGGAGCATTGGCGGCATAGCGCTTTGTATCCCCGCGGTGGTGTGTGCACAGGCTTGGGAAGCCGGTGTCTCCTTCAAACTGGATACCGCCCGCATACGGATCGGTGAGCAGGTCACCCTGCTCATGGAAGTGGAAGGACCTCGAGCGGATGCGATCCAATGGCCCGCCTTCAACGACACGATCTCACGGCATATCGAGGTCATTTCGGACAGCGGCGTGGACACTTTGTTGCGGGCAGGTCGAACGGACCACCTGGAACTGTTGCGTGAACTGAAGCTGACCTCCTTCGATACCGGACGTTGGACCATTCCCCCGTATCGCTTCACCATCGGCGGAAAACCACTGGAGACGGTCGCGCTTACCCTGGAAGTGCTGCCGGTGGCTTTGGACAGTACACTGCTGGTGCATGACATCCGCGAGATCTACACGGTGCCATTCAGCATTCGGTATTGGCTGCGTACCCATTGGGAATGGTTCGCGTATGGTGCGGGCGCCCTGGTCCTTGCCGCACTCATCCTGTGGTGGGCGCTCCGTGAACGTCCGGCCCCAATCACAGCCCCTGTCCCTGTAGAGGAGATACCGTTGCACGAGCGGGTCCTTGCGGAACTCAGGGCGCTCGGCGAACAGCGCCTGTGGCAGCATGGTGCGCATAAGGAATATCAGTCGCGCCTTACCGATGTGCTGCGCGGGTACATCGAAGCGCGTTACAAGGTGCCTGCGTTGGAACGTACGACCGAGGAATTGATGCATGAACTGCGGGTAAGTCCGCTCACCAGGGACCAACAGACGATGCTTGGGAACTTGCTGCGTTCCGCGGACATGGTGAAGTTCGCCAAGGCACTGCCTTCGCCCGCCGAGAACGAGCAGATGATGAATGCGGCCGTCGCATTCGTATTGGAGACCAAAGCCGCAACGCAACGACCGCCCAGCGATGCGTAGAGACCGCGATAGCATGATGGCCCTGGTATGGCTGGTGCTCGCCGCTGCCGGTGCGGGCGCGGTCGGTGTGCTTTACTTCAGGAAATACGAGGCCTTGCACCCGCGCATGTTCTGGCTGCTGACAGTGGTCGTCCTGCTCGCGGCGTTCATCCTGTGGCGTGCCAAGAAACGCTCACCGCAGGTGCAGTTGCCAACGCTCGGAGCGCTCATGAACGGTCCCTTCGACCTGCTTGCCCCATTGCGCCATCTTCCGGTGGCGCTCGGGTTGGCCGGTACCGCCGTGCTCGTGATGGCCATGGCCAGGCCCCAGAGCAAGGAGAGCTGGCAGGACGAAGAGCAGGAAGGGATCGACATCGTGATCTCACTCGACATATCCGCCAGCATGCTTGCCAAGGACCTGAGGCCGGACCGCTTGGAGGCATCGAAGAAAGTGGCCATGACCTTCATCGACGGCCGACCGAACGATCGGATCGGATTGGTCGTGTACGAGGGCGAGGCCTACACGCAGTGCCCACTGACCAGCGACCATCAGGTGCTGAAGGACCTCTTTGTTCAGGCCCGCTCAGGGCTCATCGATGGTGGAACGGCCGTGGGTCTGGGTCTGGCCACGGCACTCAACCGCCTGCGTGAGAGCGAGGCCAAGAGCAAGGTGATCATTTTGCTCACGGATGGGGTGAACAACGCCGGTAGTGTGCAGCCCCTGGATGCGGCGCAGATCGCGGAATCGCTGGGTGTGCGCGTGTACACGATCGGTGTGGGGACACGTGGCAAGGCCTTGTCCCCGGTATCCCGATCCAGCAGCGGCACATATCGATTCGATTACACGGATGTGGAGATCGATGAGGCGGTGCTGAAACAGGTGGCGGACATGACCGGCGGAAAGTATTTCAGGGCCACGGACGAGCGAAAGCTGGAGCAGATCTATGGGGAGATCGATGAATTGGAGCGCACCCGTATCAAAGTGACCGAACACAGTCAACGGACCGAGGAGTACTTCCCACTGGTGGCACTTGGAGGCGGCCTGCTTGTGCTTGGTTCCTTGTTGGATCGAACGTTGTTGCGCAGCATGGCATGAGCAGGCCCGTGACATACCGCATTGGGACCATTGTCACGATCACACTGATCGTTGAAGTGCTCGCGTGGGTCCTGATGTTGGGCGCGTGGTGGTTGCTGGACCGGGAGGTCCCGGCCTTCCGCTTCGAACGCTCCTGGGTTCTGCGTGCCATGTTCATCGGACCCGTGATGGTGATCCTGTTCCTCCTGGACCTTGGCTGGCGCGGACGGGCATTGCTGCGATTCGCAGGTCCGAATACGGTCTTGCGAATGGTGCCGGGCATCTCATCCACGCGCACATTGCTCCGTTTCCTGTTGCTGCGCCATGGCCTTTCATTCGTTGTAGTGGCCATGGCCGGCCCGCAATACGGAACACGGTATGAAGAGGTGCGCGCCAAGGGGATCGACCTCGTGGTGGCCATGGACGTGAGCAACAGCATGCTCAGCGAGGACCTTCCGCCGAGCAGGTTGGAAGTGGCCAAGCGCTCACTCTCCCAGCTCATCGATCGGATGCAGGGTGATCGGTTGGGCATCGTCGTTTTCGCAGGAGATGCCTTCGTGCAGCTCCCGATCACGACCGATCGTTCAGCGGCGAAGATGTTCTTGAGCACCATCGGTCCTTCCTCCGTCGGTACGCAAGGCACGGCGATCGGTGCAGCCATCGAACTCGCGCAGGAGAGCTTCGACCCTGAAAGTCCGGCGAGCAAGTCGATCATTGTGATCACCGACGGTGAGAATCATGAGGACGATGCCGAAGGCGCAGCGCGGGCAGCCTTCAAGGAAGGCATCGTCGTGCATGCCGTGGGCATGGGCACACCGCAGGGAGGTCCCATCCCCGTGCGCCGCAATGGACAGGTGATCGGGTTCAAGAAGGACGGGAATGGCAGCACCGTTGTGAGCAGGCTGGACGAGGACATGTTGAGGAGGATCGCCGCCGCGGGAAATGGGGAATTCGAACGGGCCACGTCGCGCTCGGCCGGCATCGATCGTATCGTCGAGGGTCTGAAACGGATGGACCGTACCGAAACGGGCAGCTATCGCTATGCCGCATACGAGGACCGGTACCAATATCCCCTTGGCCTTGGGCTGATGTGCATCATCGCAGGCATGTGCTTCGGCGAACGTAGCCACCAACGGAAACGCATCCTGGCAGGCTCATGAAACACAGGTGGCCCATCATCATCCTGCTCCTCACAGCTTGTGGGGATGGAAAGGAAGCGATCGTTGAGCATGCCCTGCAGCTTGGCAATGCGCAGTACGATGCAGCCCGGTTCCTGGAGGCCGTCACCACCTACGGTAGTGCGCCGGGCGACCACCGTACCGTGTACAACAAAGGTGTCGCCTACTACCGCACAGGCCTGTTGCCGGAAGCGATCACCGAACTGGGAACGGCCGCGACACTTACCAATGACCCTCGGCAAGCATCCCGCGCGTTCTACAGCCTTGCCACTGCCCGGGCCCATGAGGCCTTTTGGGCCGATAGCGTGCAGGAACGTGCCGGTGAATTGCTCGATGGTATCAGGATCGAAGGGGATGACATCGCACAACAGGTCCGAATGGTGGTGCTGCGCGATTCGTTGCAACGGGAACAACACCGATTGCGCATGCTCACCGATTCATCCCTGGCAGGTGCTTCCAGCGCGTACAAAGAAGCGTTGCGTCGCGCTCCGAAGGATGAGGAAGCGCGGTACGGCCTCATGCGGGTGCTCAGCACGATCGAAGCAAGGCGCAAGGCAAAGGCCGACCGTGAAATGGGATCGAACGAGAACGAGGACCAACGGAAGGAGTTGAGCGCACGGGCGCAACTCCTGGTACAGCGTGCCGATAGCTTGGTCGAGGCGTATCGGTTCAAGGAGGCTTTGACCGTGCTGGAGCAAGGCCTGAAGCAGGAACCGACCCTCAAGGACAAGGAGCAATACATGCAGAAACTCGAGGTCGTCACCAAAGCCGCGAACGCCGAATGAACCTGGGTCGCATAGCCTTCTGCTGTTGCCTGGTGCTGGGGTTATCGTATCGCGCAGTTGCACAATCCGCTGCTGATCCCTCGGGAGCCACCGGGATGTTCAATTCCGCCTCCAAACAATACATCAAGGAACAGAAGATCGATGCGTTAAGAACGCTTGATAAAGGACTGAGGGAATACCCGGGGGATCCACGCATGCTTGAACTGGCCAGGGAATTGCTGAAGGAGCAGCAGCAGCAGCAGCAGCAACAACAACAGCAGCAGCAAGAACAGGAAGAGAACAAGGAAGAGCAACGGAAGGACCAGCAGCAGAGCACCCAGGAAGAGCAGAAGCAGGGCGATGACAAGGGCAAGGAACAACGGGAAGCACAACGGGAACCCGGAAGGATCGATCCTCAGGATGCGAAGCGTATCCTTGATGCGTTGCAACGGGAGGAAAAGGATGTTCAATCCCGCGTACGAGCGAAACAGCGACCCACGGAACGAAGGACGATAGACAGGGACTGGTGATGATGAGACGACTGGGACACATGATCGTGACGGCCCTTGCGGTGCTGTGCACGACCGGCACCACCGCGCAGGAGATCGGCTTCACCGCGGCGGTGGACCGAACGACCATTGCCGCAGGTGAATACGTTCGGCTCACCATCTCCCTGACCAACTCCCAGGAACGGTTCGGTGCGCCCGACCTCGGAGGCCTGGTGGTGGTGCAAGGTCCTTCAGAGAATAGTGCCTTCAACTACATCAATGGCCGGATGAGCAGTTCGGTGCAACGGAGCTGGGTGCTAACGGGCACGGCACCTGGCACCTACACGATCGGACCCGCACGAGTGAAGGTGGGTGGCGGCGTGATCCAGACCGAACCGATCACCATCGTGGTCACCAAAGGCTCGGACCCACGCCCTGCCGACCGCAACGCATCGCAAGGACAATCCAGGGACCCGAACCTGTTCGCCACCATTTCGCTGAACAAGAGCAGGGCCTATGTCGGGGAACAGGTGGTCGCCACCTACCTGCTCTACTCGCGATATGCCAATCTGGAGCTTTCGAAGTACGAGCTTCCGAAGATGACCGGTTTCTGGGCCGAGGAAGTGGACCTTGGGAACACCAGCTGGGAAGAGAAGCTGGAGACGGTGAATGGTCTGCAGTACCGTGTGGCGGTGCTCAAGCGGCAGGTCCTCTTCGCGCAGAAGAGCGGCAAGCTGCGCATGGAACCCCTGGAGCTGACGTGTCTTGTGAACCGGTCGTTCTTCAACCGAGGAAGCACCGTTACCGTGAGAAGCAATGCGGTCGAACTGAATGCGGTCCCCCTCCCTCCTTCCCCTCCGCCCGGATTCAATGGTGCCGTGGGTGAACTGGACATGTCAGTGCATACGGATCGCACCACCGTTACGGCCAACGAAGCGATCCAGTTCAATGTGAAATTCTCAGGAAAAGGGAACCTGAAGCTGCTGGAGGCCCCTCGTCTGGACTTCCCCAGTGACTTCGAGGCGTATGACCCGAAGGTCACGGACAAGATCTCGGTGAATGCGGGTGGCATGAGTGGTTCTAGGGAGTTCGAGTACCTCGTGATCCCGCGACGCGAAGGCGACTTCGATCTGGAGCCCGTCACCGTGAGCTACTTCGATGTGAAGAGCGGTGCATACAGAACACTGGCCTCCGACCCGATGCGCATCACTGTTGAACAAGGCGAGGGGGGCGCATCACCCCTAGTGCAACGCCCGAACAAGACCGATGTGACGATGCTCGAGAATGATATCCGTTACATCCGGACCGGTGATCTTGAACTTCGCCCTCGGGACGGATTCCTGTTCGGTTCAGCGCCGTGGATAGCAGGCATGGCCACGCCCGGGGTCCTGTTCCTCCTCTTCCTGGCTTGGCGCACCAAACGGGACAGGGAACTGGCAGACGTGGCCGGCACACGGCGGAAACGGGCCGACAAGATCGCGCGCCGGCACCTTGACCACGCGTCGAAATTGCTCGAGTCGGGAGATCGCGCCACATTCCATGCGGCCCTATCGAAGGCATTGAACGGATATATGACCGACAAATTCGGCCTGGGACTGGCCCAACTGACCCGACCCATGGTGACCGAGAAACTTGCCGACCTCGAGCGTGGGCGGGAGCTGGCGGAACAATACGAGCGGCTGATCACCACCTGTGATATGGCGCGTTTTGCGCCTGTGGATACCGCCCCGCGGCGCGCGCTCTATGAAGAGGCAGCCACCCTGATCGGTGACATCGAACGATCCGTACGGAAATGATGATAAGGAAGCTCCTCATCCTCTTTGCGGCAGCGACCATCGGGCGGTGCGAGGCCGCCACGCGTTCTGAATTGCCGACCTTGGTGAACGAGGCACAAGCGGCTTACGCCGCCGGCGACCATGCCAAGGCACTGGCGCTTTTCGATTCCGTGCGCACCACCCATACTTCCACCGCCCTGCTCTTCAACATCGGCAACTGTCATTACAAGCTCGGCGATATCCCCAGGGCGATCCTGTTCTACGAGCGGGCGTTGAGGTTGTCCCCCGGCGACGAGGATGTGCTTGCGAACCTCGCCATCGCTGAACAACAGGTGGTGGATCGTGTGAACCAACTGCCGTCATTCACCTTGGGCACCACATGGGGTCGCATCCGGGGTGGCCAGGATCCGGACCAGTGGTCGCGTCGTTCACTGTTCGCCTCGCTGTTGTTCTTCCTCCTGTTGGCCGCCGCATTCGCCGTCCGTAAGCGAGGCCTGAAGCGCACCTTGTTGGGAGCGGCCGGTGTCGGCCTCGTGTTGCTTCTGTTGTCCATTGTCTTCGCAGTGGTGCGCAATGCCGAGATCGAGGATGACTCTGAAGCGATCATACTGACCCCGAAGGTGGATGTGCGCAGCGAACCGCAGAGCGGCGGCACAGTGCTCTTCGTTCTTCACAAAGGCACGAAGGTGGAAGTACTGGATTCCTTGAACGAATGGTACGAGGTACAGCTGCCCAACGGTAGCGTCGGCTGGATGCCGAGCACCACCCTGGAGCGGATCTGAAGGGACCCGGGACCGTACTGGTCAAGGGGCCTGCGACAGCCGGATCGCCGTGGGCACCACGCCACCCACGGTCTGCAGGATCAGGTCACGATCGTTGGCGGCACCGGTGTACTTGGACCAGCCGTCGAGGTTGACATCCTCCACCAGGTAGCCCTGAACCGAATTCGAAGGCACCACCGATCCGATGGCTGTGAGCACCTCATCGCGATCATTCGCAGCACCTGTGTACTGCACCTTTCCATCACCATTCACATCGCCGCACCACATTGCGCGCACACCTCCCTGCACGTTCAATGGTTCCTCCCCGAACATGGCGGTGCTCGCAGAGGTCATGTCGACCACATCCGAATTGGATGAAAGCTGTGATGCGCACATGGCCGCAAGGTGATTGCGATGGCGGATCACCAGGTACTTGCCCTGGGTCGTAACGTTGAATGGGATCATCGTGCCCCCATCCGGAGTGATCACATCTCCGTCGGCCTGCAACAAGGCCGCACGCCTTCCGGCCACTGCATAACCACCGGGTGAAAGAAGTTCCAGCACCACCCAATCCACAATGGCATTTCCACCAGTGAGCTGCAACATCACCGGTGACATCGTCGCGCCCGTATTCTCCAGTTCGATGCCCATGGCCGAGTATGGTTCGGTACTCGGGATCAGGCCGCTGGAACGGAGATCGGTGTTCATGATCCCCGTGCTCCAGTTCAGCGGGCCGCTCAACAGGACCTTCGCGCCGACAAGATTCAGCGGGGTTACGCCACAGTCTTCGCCGGGTACGCGGTAGATGATCTTCGAGGAATAGGCAGGCACGGCCTGTGGTCCGTTGAGCAAGTTCCCTTCCACATCCGACCAACAACCACTGGGAAGCACGAAGTTCTCCGTCACGCTCTGATCGTTCACGAAGATCACATGGTCGAGGGTCGGGTCCAGTTCATTGACCGTGACACGGTGCAACTGGATATTGTCCAACCAATACCGCGGTTCCAGGTAAAGGTTCGTGTACTGCAGCACCGCCTGGTCGGTGAGGTCGCTCTGGAAGTAGATCTCCACTTCACGCCGTTCACTGGAAAAGGGGATCGGACGCTCATGGATCTCGTTCGGTCCGCTGAACTGCGAAAGCCCTTTCACACCTGTGCGCAGGATGCCGTGCTGGTCCGACTGCAGGCTGAAACGCATGCGATACCACTGGCCATTCTGCATGCTGAACTGATCGGTGTTCCGCATCACCAGGTCATCGTACAGACTGTTGTTGGGCAGGTACGCTTTCAGTGCTCCGTTGTCCAGATAGGTCATGTCACGAGTGATCTGGCCATTCGCCGGGAAAGCGCTCCAACCCGAAACACTGGTGGTGAACTGTCCGTTGACGACCAGGTCGCTGCTCAACTCGGAGGTGGTCGCGTACTTACTCAGGCGGAGCGGGCTTCGCGTGCTTCCCGCGTCCTCACCACGTGCCTGCTGCCAATGTTCCAGCGTGTACGAGGTCTTCGCACCATTGTTGGTGTTCTGGATGTAGATGCTCAATTCCTCGTACGGACTGAAGTACTTGTTGTTGGTGAATGTCCCCCAATCCACAAGCCCCGGACCATGCACGTTGTACTGCCGCAGGCACAATTGCTCCGGTCGGATGCTGTACATCACATTGCCGGAATAGACGTCATTGAAATTCGGCACGTAATACGGTGGCGTCGCTCCAGGTCCGGTGTTGTTGCTCAGATCGGAGAGGCTCAGCTGCACATCGTTATCGAAGAGGATATTGTCCCTGATCTGGTTGTTCACGGAGACCTGCGTGTGATCCACGTGGATGCCAGCGCCTTTGCAACGGGTCACCGTGTTGCGGCGAACGATGGTGTTCTTGATGGACGTATTCCCGAAATAGATCCCATGTGAGATCTTATAGTAGCTCACGTAGTTGGTGGCCACGCTCTCAAGGTCGCCCTCGATATCGGAAACGATGTTGTCCTGGATGATCATCCCATCGGCATTGTCGAAGGCGATCCCGCCGCCATCGTTCAGGATCGAGGTGGTATTGTGCACCACGTTCCGCTCGATCAAGGCGTTCTTTCCGGCCACGATCCCGATGTACCCGATGTTGTCCAGCCGATTCCCGCGGATCACATTGTTCAACCCGGTGGAATTGATGCCCATGTGACCCCAGACGCTTTCACCGAGACCGGGGTGCACGCCGCAGTCGGTCATGATATTGTCCGCGATCGTGGTGTTGTCGTCGTAGATGTTGATCGCCGTCGCGTAGATATCGTTGATGGTGTTGCCGATGTACGTATTGTTCCCACCCGAACTGCTGATCGCCTTGTACGCGTGGCGGAAAATGCAGTTGGAGACCGTGACATTGAAGCTGCCTTCCGTGCTGATGCACGCATCCTTCTGGCCCTGGAAGCACAACCCGTCGATGTGCAGGTACTGCTTTTGCCAGCCTGGTGCGAACCCTTTGCCATGGACCGATCCAAGGACCGATAGCGTATTCGGGTTCGCATTGCCTGGAGCCCACAGATAGACCTGTCCTGAGCTGGCATCGTAATACCACTCCCCGGCCATATCCAACTCACTGAGCTTGTTGCACAGAAAGAAGCCCCAGTCGCTGTTGGTGAGGTTGCTCGTGAAGGCGTTGAAGGTGAGCGTCCCCCCGCTGAATGCGGATACCGTGGCGGTCTCGAAGCACCAGTTCGTGGTACGCGATACCACGGTCGCCCCGACCCAATATCCGTTGCTTTGGTTCAACGCCGGCCCGGCATTGATCTGTGTGGCACTCCCCGTCACATTGCGCAACCAACCCGAATTCGGGTAACGCGCAAGTGTCATCGGCTCATTGTTCACCATGAGGTACTTGACGGCCGTGGCGATCGGAGCCCTCCAGATGTTGCCTTGGTATTGGACCCAATTCGTCACCGGGACCCCGCCGGAGATGATCGGAGCTTCACCAGTGCCGTATGCACCGAAGGTGACCGGGGCAGCCGCTGTTCCATTGCAGTAGATCGAGAGTTCACCCGCATACACGGCACCTCGTTGGAACAGCACCTGGTCACCGGGTTGCAGTGCGCTCATCTGCTGCTGCACACGGGCGATGCTTCGCCAAGGGCTGCCCTGGGAGGTACCACTGTTCGAATCCGAGCCCGTGCCGGATACATAGTACGTGGTCGCCCCGGAGAAAAGCGGAACGAGGAGTCCGAGGAATGAAGGGAGTGACCGATGCATGAGAGATATGCGCTTCATATTGCTGGGGCGTGAAGTTGGCTCCAATGATGACTCGTTCTTCACCCCTTGACCTGCGAGTGATCCACAATTCGACGAGTTCGCCGGACGGTCCGATGGAGCGATGCTGGAGCGCAATGATCCACTGGATACACCGGCATTCCGGATCCGATGCGGGCCCGACCGAACACGTGAGTCACCGCCTTGCGGATCCTTCATGGTCCCATGGTGCGGAATCCGGACGTACTTCTATCTTTGCCGCCCCGCCGAGCGTGGTGGTGGATATCAGGAGAGGTGGGTGAGTGGCTTAAACCAGTAGTTTGCTAAACTGCCGTACGGGTTATTCTGTACCGGGGGTTCGAATCCCCCCCTCTCCGCAAAGCCACGTCGCCAGGGGCTTTGGATGTTGAAATGGGCGTAGCGTAGCCCGGTCGCGCGTCCCCGCTTCATAGTGGGAAGGTGGTCGGATCGAATACGTGGAAAGGAACCTCGGGGCGTAGCGTAGCCCGGTATCGCGCCTGCTTTGGGAGCAGGAGGTCGTCAGTTCGAATCTGGCCGCCCCGACCAAGAACGAGCCGACCGATCGGTCGGCTCGTTCGCGTTCATGTTCACCACCTATATCATCGCCTCCGAGCGTAACGGCAAATGGTACTATGGTCACACGGCAGACCTGCACGACAGGCTTGAGCGACATAACGCCGATCGATCGAAGGCCACCAAAGGACGCGGACCTTGGACCGTGGTGGCCACCAAGCAGTTCGACACAAAGGCGGAGGCCATGGCTTTCGAACTGCGGTTGAAGAAGTGCAAGGACCCAAAGCGAGCCCTGCGCTTGATGCTCCCCCAAGGGTCCTAGCCCGGTAGCGCGTCCCCGCTGCGAAGCGGGGAAGGTCGTCAGTTCGGATCTGGCCGCCCCGACCAAGAACGAGCCGACCGATCGGTCGGCTCGTTCGCGTTCAGGTCCTGGAACGAGAGCGTGGTAGCCCCCTTGGTCGGCACGTACGAATGCTCGTTGCTTTCGGCAAGCGGCCTACCTTTGCGGCCGTCATCGACCCCGTAGCTCAGCTGGATAGAGCACCTGCCTTCTAAGCAGGCGGCCGTTGGTTCGAATCCAACCGGGGTCGCCAACACCACCCGGCTACCTTTGTCCCGGAAAAAACAAGCAAGCACCATGTCCCGAGAAGTCGTCATCGTTTCAGCGGTCCGGACCCCGATCGGAAGTTTTGGGGGTAGTCTGGCGGATGTCCCAGCCACCGAATTGGGTGCAACAGCGGTAAAAGCAGCCGTGGAGCGTGCCGGTGTTAAGCCTGACACCGTGAATACGGTGATCATGGGCAGTGTGCTGCAGGCGAATCTTGGACAGGCACCCGCACGGCAAGTGGCGAAGTCCGCCGGGCTGCCGGATGCGGTCACGTGCACGACCGTGAACAAGGTCTGCGCCAGCGGAATGAAGGCCGTGATGCTGGCCGCCCAGGACATCCTGTTGGGCGACGCCGAAGTGGTCGTTGCCGGCGGCATGGAGAGTATGAGCCGAACGCCGTACTACCTGGAGAATGCACGGTATGGATACCGCTTCGGGAATGGCCAGTTGATCGATGGGATCAGCAAGGACGGTCTCATGAACGTGTACGATCAGAATGCCATGGGCGTGTGTGCCGACCTGTGTGCGACGGAGCATAAGATCAGCCGCGAGGAGCAGGATGCCTTCGCCATTGAAAGCTACACCAGGAGCGCCGCGGCGTGGTCCGCTGGGAAATTCAAGGATGAGGTGGTACCCGTGACCGTGAAAGGCCGGAAGGGTGACGTGGTGGTGAGCGAGGACGAGGAATACAGGAACGTCAACTTCGACAAACTGAAGACCCTGCGCCCCGTATTCACGAAGGAAGGTTCCGTGACCGCGGGGAATGCCAGCACGATCAACGACGGAGCGGCCGCATTGGTGTTGATGAGCGCGGAGAAAGCCAAGGCACTTGGCCTGAAGCCCTTGGCCAAAGTGGTCGGGTATGCCGATGCGGAGCAGGCACCGGAGTGGTTCACAACAACTCCCGCAAAGGCGGTTCCGATCGCTGTGGAGAAAGCCGGTCTGAAAATGGCGGACATCGCTTTCTTCGAATTGAACGAGGCCTTTTCCGTGGTGGGTATCGCCAACACGAGAATGATGGGCCTGGACCCTGCGAAGGTGAATGTGAATGGTGGCGCGGTATCGCTGGGTCACCCGCTTGGCTGTAGTGGTGCGCGTGTGATCGTGACCCTGTTGAATGTGCTTCGCCAGAACAAGGCCAGGTATGGCGCTGCCGGTATTTGCAACGGCGGTGGCGGTGCCAGTGCCATCGTTATCGAAGCCTTGTGATGGACACACCCGTTCCGGTCATTTGTCCCCTGGCGATCGTTCCGGTCCGGAAGGAACCGAACGACCGGTCGGAGATGGTGACGCAATGGCTGTTCGGCGAGACCGCCGAGATCTTGGAGCGCACCAAGGGTTGGAGTCGCCTGTGTTTCGATCACGATGGTTACGAGGGCTGGGTGGATGACAAGCAACTTGCCATTTGCCAGGACCCGAACACCGACCCCGATCGGAGGGTGATCGATCAGACCACCATCGTGGACCTGGGCGACCGGCAGGTGTTACTGCCGTACGGTGCCGTACTGCCGTTCCATGAGGAAGGTACGATCCTTTGGGAGGGTCGGCGGATCCCCGTGAGCGCTGTCACCAACCAACTGGTAGAGGCCACACGGGCCGAACTGATCGAGATACACCTGCACCCTTTCCTGGGTGCTCCGTACGCATGGGGAGGCCGTACTCCTGCGGGTGTGGATTGCAGCGGACTTACCCAGATGCTTTACATCTTCATGGGCATCTACCTGCCTCGTGATGCATCGCAGCAGGCCAGCGAAGGGGATATCGTGGAATTGCTCGATCTGGTGGAACCCGGGGATCTGGCCTTCTTCGACAACGCTGAAGGAAAGATCACGCACGTAGGCATGATCCTGACACGTTCCGAAGAAGGTGATCTGCGTATCGCCCATTCCAGCGGCCGTGTGCGGATCGATCGCTTGGACCAGCAGGGGATCTTCGATCGGGAGGAACAGCGCTACACCCACCGCTTGCGCATGGTGCGACGGGTGCTTTAGCGAATGTACATCCCGTCAGCACTTCCGGTCTAGCGCTGCAGGTGCAGGTATCCGCTCCGTTGATAGGGATCTCCGGCTTTCGTGATCGCCTCGATCACATAGAAGTAAACGCCATCCGGACAGGGTTCCCCGCTGTATGTGGAGCGTCCATCCCAAGACACGTACCGACCGGATCGAACAGCCACAAGTTGACCCCATCGGTTGTAGATGTTCAGCTCGAGGTGCTGTAAGCCACCTGTGATCGTGAAGGTGTCGTTCACCCCATCGCCGTTCGGGGTGAAGATGTTCGGAATGACCGGCTCGTCATCCACGGGGCAGTCCGATACCTGCACCAGCACCAATGTGGTGTCCCCAACGCATTGACCCAAGGCGATGTAGCACGAGTAAGCGCCTGCATCCGAGAGCTCGGCTGACGCGATGATCACCGCATCGCCGATCACGGAGCCTCCGGGTGTCGCCCAATATGCAGTGCCCGAAATGTCCGTAGCGAAGAGCATGATGCTGTCCCCGATGCAGAATACGCTCTCGCCCGTCACTCCGGGCGCTGTCGGCACCGGGTGGACGTCGATCATCAACACGGCCGTGTCGCTGTTGCAGAACGGACCGTTGATGTAACTGGCATACGCCCCTTCGGCATCCGGACCTGCGATGAATGGACCTATTCCCGGCCCCTCGAAGGACCCGAGCGGCGTAGACCAACTGATCGCTCCGCTCCCTGTCGAGGTCAGTTCGATGGGATCACCTTCACAATACGACCCGGATCCAAGAATGACCGGCGTGTCGGGCACGGGCAGCACCTGCACCGGTACCGGGACGATGAGGCCCGGGCACCCCTCCTCCACCTGCAGGAGGAAAACCGTATCCGAAGTGATGGCTGTCACCACCAGCAACGGGCCCATGCCAAGCAGGTCGGAGGCATCCGGATCGGCATACCAGAACAGCTCACCGGATCCCGTTGCGGAGATGAAAAGCTCCATTCCGAAGCACGCCGTATCTCCCGTGGCCGTGGCAGGCTGAGTGATCAGATGTTCCTCCACGGTGATGAATGAGGAGGTATCGCTGCAACCGAATGCATCGATCACCACCAGCTGGTAGGTGCCCGGCGCGGTGACCGTCAATGTCTGTCCGCTTTGCCCGGAGGGCGACCACTGGTAGATATCCCCTCCCGGTGGACCGGTGAGGACCAATGGTGAATTCTCGCAAAGCACGTAGTTCGTGGTATCCAATTCAGCATTCACACCGGTCGCGACCACGGTGTAGGACAAGTCCCAATCGATGCCACAACTGCTGACCAAGCAGTGGTAAATTCCGGCTTGCGTGACCGTCTGTTGGGAGGATGTGCCGGAAAGCGGCGCCTGCCACTGTACCGTACTTCCGGTTCCGGAGACCACATGCAGATCAACCGATCCATTCGCGCAAATGGTGCCCGTGGGCAATGCCTCGATGAACGGTGAACTGAAGTTGAGCACGCTGCGCGGACCGTTGGTGGAGACACAGCCCGGGTAGAGGGTCACGGACAGATAGTAGTCCCCGGGTTCATCCACCCAGATGGAATCGTTCACCGGCAAGGTGATCGCTCCCGGTCCGGACCATTCAAAGCCGCTGTAATTCCCGTAAGTGTAAAGCAACACGGAATCATTGGGGCATATGATGCCGTTGCTCGGTGATGAGAATATGGGCGGTGGCGGTGGTGCGAAGACACTGAGGTATGAGTTCCACGTGCAGGTGTTCCCATACTCGGTATGGTAATAACTGAAGTAGTAATAACCGTTCTGATCCACCCGAACGGAATCACCTGTGCTGGACATCCAGACAATGCCCGGACCACTCCACGAAACACTATCGCATCCGGTACACTGGAAGTTGATCGGAACGGTATCACCTGCGCAGTGAAAGGTCGGACCGGACGTGATCACCGGTGGAAGGCCTGGCAATACGTAGATGCTATCGGCGAAGGTGAACGTGTACGTGTTCGTATCGCACGGCAGGTCGTTCAATGTGAAGGTCGCTTCCACCGGATACCAGCCGGGACCGTTGATGGGGATGGAGAACGCCACCGGGTTGTTGATGAGGCCCGTGGTGGTCGGTGGACTCTGGCTATTGCACGATTGAGCGAATTGATAGGTAAGCTTGAGCCCGATCGGCAAAGGAGTCGGAACGCCGTCGACATACCAGGTGATCACTACGCTCCCACCGGCACACGTTGCGCTGCACGTGCTCGTGGTGTCACCTTGCAAGAATACCGCATCCACCGCTGTGATGTTCGGGAACGGCGGGGGTGCCAGCAGACCGAAGTTCATGGAATAAGTCGTACTGCATCCGTTCGCCGAAACGACATGCAAACGATAGACCGCCGAAACGATGGTGCGGATCGTATCACTCCATGTCGTGTCCGTTCCAACGGTCCAATACACTTCGTCGGTCGGTGCGAATTGCGTGGCCCAGATCAACAACGGGTCGCACGACTGATACACTTGCGGTAGCCAGGAATCCACGAAGACCCCGGAACTGTCCGTGACCCGGGAGGTGGGTGTGGGATGAATGGTCACATGGATGGAATCGCGCCAACTGTAGCAGCCGTTGAAGGGATATACAGCATAACTGTACCATCCTGTAGCGCTCGCCGTCGTTTGCCCCGATGGCCAGCCCGTATCCCATGTCGGGTATGCTGCCGGGCCAACGGTCCTTCCACCCGGGCAGTACAGATCATCCCGATGGGCGAAGGGGACTACAGCGTACAGATCGACACTGCCACACGCAGCCACGGAATCCGGGCATTGCAAGCCTTGTGCGTTGATGCATAGAGCGGCGCTCCGATCCACGCGATCGCACGGAGCGGTCCCTTGCCGGTTCCAGAAATCGTAGGGCTGCCTACTCTCCACATAGCCCTTGGTCAGGAATCCATCGGCCAACCCCACCCCTTCAGCCCATGCGAACCGGCCATAATCCGGATCACCACAATAGTTCAACCCACCGTTGACACCGGTATAGGAACAGAACGGGAGGAAGTTCACAGGATCACCCCATTGCACCGATCCACCAGGAAGGAATAACGACCCATCGAACGATCCGGCAAAAAGCAACTCGCCTTGCAACGAGGCCACAGCACCGGCACGCTTCGCTCCTTCCCCACCGAATTGTTGCGCTTCAACGAAAGAGAGGTCCGAGGCGAGGTGCTTGGTAATGAAAAGGTCCTTCAGCCCGGTGGCCATGAACAGACCATTCGCTGAATACGCATCCTGCAATCCGGTGAATGAACACTGGAACTCGCCATAGACGATCACTGAGTCTCCCTGTTCCGTGATCGAGGCGGCGTGCACAGGGGATGCGGACCCGAGCGTCGTCGATCCGATCAGACCACCGTCCTCATCAACCCGCAGGATGAAGTACGCGAAAGGATCCGTATTCGGGATCGGGGTGGCCACGTTCGCAACCCAGAACATCGTATTCGCAACGTCGCCTGTGAGCAGGAGGTCCCCATCACCCGACCAGCGGATGTCGCTCACCCTGTTGTACGTGCTGCCTCCGCACTTGCGGAACCATTGCTCATTGCCGTCCGCATCGAACTTCACCACGAACATGCTGTTCAAGGAGATGTTCGGATGCATCACATCGAAGGTGATCGTGTCACTGAACTGTCCCGTCACATAGAGCATATCGTCCGGTCCGCTCACCAGGTCAACGGCCTCATCATCATGCGGACCGCTTCCTTGCTTCACCCACTGGTAGGTGCCATCCGCGGCCCAGGAGGCGATGAACACATCGAAGCCAAGGCCCATTGTCCAGGGGTCGAAGGCACTGTGCAAGGTGTCCGTACCGAAGATCGCCGTGCCCTTGAATTTGCCGGCCACCACAAGGTCACCCGTGGAGTTGGATGCAATGCCACCAGGTGTGTCCGTATAGCCGGCGCTCCCGGCACTTCGCACCCATTCGGTCGTGCCATCGGCAGGATCCAACATCGCCACGAACATGTCCGTGCTCCCACCCTGGGCGGTCATCACGGTACCGAACACATCGGCCGTGCCGGTGAAGATGCCCGTAACACCAAGCCCTCCGGGACCGAGGACCAGCTTCAGGCCGACATCCACCCCACCACCGCCGGCCCTTCTGGTCCACACCAATTCGCCTTCACCAGTGAACTTGGCCACGAAGGCATCGCGACCACCACTGGAGGTGATCGTGCCCATCGTGTTGATCCCGGAAGAGACCGTCATGACCTGACTCAGGTCGCCGATCACATATATGCTTCCGGATGCATCCACGACCAGGTCCGCAACGTGATCGGCCTGTCCACCCGCGAGTTTGTCCAGCCAATGCTGTGCCTTGGAGTGACCACAAAGGACCAGGAAAAGGACGAAGAGAACCGGCCGCACGTGCTCGATCGGTCCTGTGGAATGGAAGCGTCGCACCGGGTCTGTCGTTCTTCAGTCGAAGATAGCCATCGGCCCCGACCACGAACCGGAAATAATGGCGGTCCGAGGTTCTGGAATACGCCTTCCTGTCCCGATCTTGGTATGCGAACTGTCGATCCGACCGAACACCCGCGCGAATGCCGCTTGGAGCGATAGTTGAGCGCCGGGTGCAGCACGAACAAGACGTGTGTGAACATGGACCTGAACAAACTCACCATCCGCTCCCAACAGGCCGTGCAACAGGCGCAGACCATAGCCACGGGCCTCGGACAGCAAATGCTGGAGAACGGGCACTTGTTGAAGGGCATCCTGGAGGTGGATGCCGATGTGACCCCTTTCCTACTGAAGAAACTGAATGTGAACCTGTCCGCGTTGCAGCAGGCCCTGGACCGCATCGTGACCGGATATCCGAAAGTACAGGGAGGCCAGATCTCCCTTTCGCGCCATGCGAACGATGCGTTGAACAAAGCCCTGGCCTCACTGAAGGAGTTCAACGATGATTTCGCAAGTGTCGAGCATCTGCTGATCGGCATTCTGGACAGTGGGGACACCATTGCCCAACTGCTCAAGGACAACGGGGTCACGCGCAAGGACCTGATCGCAGCGATCAAGGAGCTGCGCAAAGGGGAACGGGTTACCAGCCAGAGCCAGGAAGAGACGTACAACGCGTTGAACAAGTACGCGAAGAACCTCAATCAACTGGCGAAGTCGAACAAGTTGGATCCCGTGATCGGCCGGGACGAGGAGATCCGTCGCGTGCTGCAGATCCTGAGCCGGCGTACGAAGAACAATCCCATCCTGATCGGTGAGCCCGGCGTGGGTAAAACGGCCATTGCTGAAGGGATCGCGCAACGCATCGTGAGCGGCGATGTTCCCGATGACCTGAAGAACAAGCAGGTCTTCAGTTTGGACATGGGTGCGCTCGTGGCCGGCGCGAAGTACAAGGGTGAGTTCGAGGAGCGGCTGAAAGCGGTCGTGAAGGAGGTCATCTCGGGAGAAGGGACCATCGTCCTCTTCATCGATGAGATCCATACGCTCGTGGGCGCCGGTGGTGGCGAAGGGGCGATGGATGCGGCGAACATCCTGAAACCGGCACTGGCGCGGGGCGAACTACGCGCCATCGGCGCCACCACGCTGAACGAGTATCAGAAGTACTTCGAAAAGGACAAGGCCTTGGAACGCCGTTTCCAGAAGGTGCTGGTGGACGAACCTTCACGCGAGGATGCGATCAGCATCCTGCGCGGGCTGAAGGAGAAGTACGAAAGCCACCACAAGGTGCTGATCAAGGATGCCGCCATCATCGCGGCGGTGGAGCTGAGCACGCGGTACATCGCGGATCGTTTCCTGCCCGACAAGGCCATCGACCTGATCGATGAGGCCGCCAGCAAATTGCGCATGGAGATCAACTCCAAGCCCGAGGAACTCGATGAGATCGACCGGCGTGTGATGCAACTGGAGATCGAACGCGAAGCGATCAAGCGTGAGAACGATACGGCCCAACTGGCGGAGATCAACCTGCAGCTGGCGGAGCTGAGCGAGAAACGCGACGGCTTGAAGGCCCGTTGGGAAAGTGAACGGGAACTCGTGGAGCGCATCAACAGTGCCAAGGACAGGATCGAACAACTCAAGTTCGACGCGGCCCAGGCAGAGCGTGAAGGCGACTTCGGCAAAGTGGCGGAGATACGCTACGGCAGGATGAAGGAGACCGAGGACGAACTGAGCAAGGCCAAGGACGACCTCACCGAACTGCAGGCGAACTCAAAGATGATCAAGGAGGAAGTGGACGTGGAGGAGATCGCCGATGTGGTGAGCCGCTGGACCGGAGTGCCCGTGAGCCGCATGCTGGAAGCCGAGCGCACCAAGCTCTTGAAGCTCGAGGATGAACTGCACAAGCGGGTCATCGGTCAGGAGGATGCCGTGCGGGCTGTGGCGGACGCCGTGCGACGGAACCGTGCGGGCATGGGCGATGAGAAACGGCCGATCGGTTCCTTCATCTTCCTCGGCACAACCGGGGTCGGCAAGACGGAACTGGCCAAGGCATTGAGCGAGGTGCTCTTCAACGATGAGAACGCCATGACCCGCATCGACATGAGCGAGTACCAGGAACGACACGCGGTGAGCCGCCTGGTCGGTGCTCCTCCCGGATATGTGGGATACGATGAAGGCGGTCAACTGACCGAGGCCGTTCGCCGCAAACCATACAGTGTCGTACTGTTGGATGAGATCGAGAAGGCCCACCCCGACGTGTGGAACATCCTGTTGCAGGTGTTGGACGATGGCCGGCTCACCGACAACAAGGGCCGGGTGGTGAACTTCAAGAACACCATCATCATCATGACGAGCAACATCGGCTCGCACATCATCCAGGAGAACTTCGAGAACCTGAAGGACAAGAATGTCGATGAGGTGGTCGGGAAGACGCAGGAGCAGGTCATGGATCTGTTGCGTAAGACCGTGCGCCCGGAATTCCTGAACAGGGTCGATGAACTGATCATGTTCCGCCCGCTGAGCCACGCGGATGTGCAGGAGATCGTGAAGCTGCAACTGCACCAGCTCATGAAGAAACTCGAGGAGAAGGACATCCTCCTCACCCCGAGCGAAGAGTTGATCGCGCACATCGCCGATACGGGCTTCGATCCGCAGTTCGGCGCCCGCCCGATCAAGCGCATGATACAGCGCGAGCTCCTCAACGAACTGAGCCGACAGATCATCGCGGGCACCTTGCAGACAGGCACGCCCATGGTGGTGGATGTGTTCGATGGGAACATCGTTTTCCGCAAACCGATCGATGAGAAGGGCGAGCGTACCGTGAAACGGGCCAAGGAACGGACGAGTTGACACGGAGAAGCGAATTGTGAACAAGAGCCGCGCCTTGCATGGTGCGGCCCTTGTCGTTCGGGCCGATGATCGTGCATGGGATCGTGCATAACCCGTTGGACCCGGCAGCCCTCAACCTCGACGGTCCATGTAGTTTGCGATCGTTACTGAACATCGGACATGACATTCACTGCACAACTTGATGAAATGGTGACGGCACTGCGGCATACGCGCTCCCGGCTGCTCGCGCCAATGGATTTCCGCCAACACCAGTTGCCACGCGACCCGGAGATCTTCGTGGAGGACGTACTGCTGTATGTGATGGATGAATGGGCAAGTGACCTCCGTGAGAAAGGACATGTGTTGGAGGAGGATACCGGCTGGAACGATAGTGAGAGCCACTACCCGCGATACCTGCTCCGCATGGCAGGCGGCAACACGGCACAACTGCATTTCACAGGTCTCTATCCTGAGGCGTTGTACCTCACCATTTCACGCGGATTCCGGAATGAGACCCAATTCAGCGATGCCAAGCACGCGAAAATGGAACTGCCGCTGACCACTGACCCGAATGTGCTGCTGGTGAGCCTGCTCGACGGCCTGAAGGCCGTGACCGTTTAGCACGACAGCGCGCGATGCGTACCCTGTTCCTCGTTCGCCACGCCAAGAGCAGCTGGGCGGATGCGGCATTGCGCGACCATGACCGTCCGCTGAACGACCGGGGGCTTCGCGATGCACCTTTCATGGCGGATGTCTTCCGCGACCGGGAGGCATCCGTGGACCTGATCGTGAGCAGCACTGCGGTACGCGCGCATCGGACCGCGCTGTTCTTCGCTGCCGGACTTTCCCATCCACCCTCCTCCCTACGCCTCGAACCCGCCATCTACGACGCCTCGCTGAACGCGCTGATGAAGGTCGTTAACCACCTTCCGGACCAGGCCGAACGCGTGGCCCTCTTCGGTCATGAACCGGGCTTCACAGAACTGGCCGATCACCTCACTGGTGCTGGCATCACGCACATACCGACGTGCGGAATGGTACGCATCGACTTCCACCTGGACCAATGGTCGTTGGTGACCCGACACGTGGGCATGCTGGTCTGGTCCGATCATCCGAAGGCCCATCGGGGGCAGACCGATCTACCTTAACGATTCGCGGTACAGTGTTCTGTGCTGCAGCGATCCGTAGGGCCTGTACAAGTAGTAAGCGTGCCCGTCGTTCACCTGCACCTCCTGTGGAAAAGGATGGGTCAGGGTGATCGCAGGACCGAACGTCCCATCTCCAGTATCCACCTCGCGCAACCAGGTACGCACACCGCGCGCAAAGACGGCCCACACCCTGCCGGTGATGTCATCCTGCAACAATGTGTTCCAGCGCTCGCGCCCGAATGACCCGGAAAAGGGTGCGATACCAGAGGGTCGAAGATCCGTATCGAACCGGCTGATGCGACCCGCGTACCTGTCGAAGACACAGAGCGTATCGTTCATCACGAACAGCGGAGCATACGGCACTTTGAAGTACGGATCGTTGTAGAAACCGGTCATATACCCGGCGATGATCTCCCGTTCCACACCCGTCTCCCGCTCCAGGTCCATGGCCACGACCTTATCGTGTCCGCTCATGTACTTGTACTGACTTCGAAAAAGCTGCATCACATGGGTATCCTCCACTGGGTAGACCACTGAGGCCTGCTCGGTCCGTGGATCGAACGCGATATGCCTGAATGCGGGAAAGGTCGGATCACGATCGCTTCCCAACAACCTGCCCGGAATGCTATCCGTCCATGGTAGCACGGCCCGTTCCAACGTCCCTGGCGCCAAGGGTACGAGCTCCAATCCTGTGTTCCCCCGGCGCGCGAGCCAGGCACCATCGAGTCCTTCCACGATCGGCCGGTGCATGTGATCATGGTGCAAGGCGACCGCTGCACCCGGAAGCATCACCGAATGCACCTCCCGGAACAAGGTGTCCAGCAAGTGCAAACGGGCACCCTTCAGTACCTGCTGGCCGGCAGCCTCCTGACGGTGCCATAGTCCCGGCTTCTCATACACGAGCACCCATAATCCCTCTGCATTGGCGTAGTAGGCCCCAACATGCAGGTCAGGTAACTGATATACCACTTGTGGCCCCGGGCGGATGATCACCGGCGCGAACTCCTCCACGGACCGATGCATCGACAACACGAACGGCACAGTGCCCACACTGGCCCGGGAGACGAGCGTATCGATGGTAACGTATCCGGTGATCGAGGCCGTGAGGGTGACCTTGTCGCGCCCTTTCCAAGGGAAACCCACGGATCCTTTCTCATCACTGATCGCCTCCCGACCCGATCCATCGCCAAGACGGACACCTGCCAGCGGGACCCCGGTCTCCCCATCGCGCACCACGACACGCATCGTCTCCTGCGCGGAAAGGGTCCCGAACCAGAGGATCGCGATCAGCAGGGTATTGCGCGTTCGCAGGCTCATCCATCCATAAGATACGATCACCGGGCCGATCGCATATTTTCACGCAGGCATCCACGTTGCATCCAGTATACCTTCCATGCATGGCGACCCGACAGCTCTTTGACCACTACAAAGTCCTTGGTGTTGAGCGCAACGCAACGTTGACCGAGATCAAGAAGGCATTCAGGGAACGGGTGAAGTGGTGCCATCCGGATCGCGACCGGACAGCTGGCGCCAACGCCAGATTCCTCATCGTGCACCGTGCATATGAGGTCCTCAAGGACCCCGAACAACGCGCCCTCTTCGATGCGATCACATTCCTTCGGCAGCAGCGTGAGGCGCCGGCCAGTATGGGCTTTCGCACCAGTCAAGGAAAGACCTCGGCCCCTTTGCAACAAACCCGGATCCCGCGATTCGCCTTCTATGGACTTCACGTTACGGGACTGCTGTTCGGAACATCCATTGTGATCGGCATCCTGATCGGGATCATCGGTCGTGGCTGGCCAGCGTACACCGCACTGATGTGCCTACCCGGACTGGCCATCATTCCGGATAGCATCGCGGGCCTGAAGGTCAAATGGCGTCAGGCGACCGGGACCATCCAACCGTAGGGGTCGGCAACGCGCCCCAGTCGTATGTCGGAAAGAACCTTGCCGATGGTATTGGCAGTCTCTCGCTTCGAGACGTCCGGTAGCTCGAACACTTCGTCGCCGCAAGCAATGCTCTGGATGTGAGCGATGGTCGCAGCCGTGCCTGCACCGAAAGCGGACAGCAATTTGCCCGAGCGGCCGGCCTCCAGGATCTCCTCAACACCGACGCGGCGCTCTTCCACAGCGATCCCATTGTCGCGCGCGATGCGGATGATGCTGTCGCGCGTGATGCCGTGGAGTATCGTGCCATCCAGGTCGGGTGTCACCAGCACACCATCGATGTTGAAGAACACGTTCATCGTTCCACTTTCCTCGATGTGCGTATGGGTCAGACCGTCCGTCCAAATGAGTTGATGATAGCCCTGCTCCTGCCCCAACTTGGCAGGGTAAAGACCGCCGGCGTAGTTGCCGCCACACTTGGCCTCACCCGTTCCACCCGGGAAAGCCCTGCTGTACGTGGTCTCGATCTTCACACGGACCGGCTCGTTGTAATACCCACGTACCGGGCAGGTGAAGATGATGAACCGGTATCCATCGCTGGGTTTGACCCCGATGTATTCATCACTGGCGAACATGAACGGCCGGATGTACAACGAGGATTCATCGCCATCGGGGATCCAACCGCTGTCGATCCGGACCAACTCCGTCAAGGCATCCATGAACAGGTCCTCCGGTATCGTCGGCATGCACATCCGCTCCGCACTGCGGTTCATGCGGGCGATGTTGGCCTGTGGCCTGAAGATGGCCGCACCATCAACACCGCGCTTATACGCCTTCAACCCTTCGAAAATGGTCTGGCTGTAGTGCAACACCAACGCGGCAGGGCTCATGCGCATGTCCGCGAACGCACCGATCCGGGGAGACTGCCATTGACCGTCCTTGAAGTCCATCACGAACATGTGGTCGCTGAACACTCTGCCGAACTTCACGTTCGCGAGGTCGGTACCCGCCAATCGCGGTGATGCCGCAGGTTCAATGGCTATCTTTTGCCCGGTCGTGATCATCCAAGTGCAGCTTTTCTGGTTCGGAACAAATGTAGCCACTTGCCTTTCCGGCGGGCGGCCGTCCCTCCCAATATAAGAAGATGCCAGACCCCGTTACAGGATCGGACATCCACGCAGTACTGCGGAAGTACTGGGGGCACTCCGGGTTCAGGCCGATGCAGGAGGAGATCATACGTTCCGTGCTGGATGGCAGGGACACGTTGGCACTGCTGCCGACCGGCGGTGGTAAAAGCCTTTGTTTCCAAGTGCCCGCACTGGCAATGAACAGGATGTGCCTTGTGGTCTCACCGCTGATCGCACTTATGAAGGACCAGGTGGAACGGTTGCAACGTGCGGGTATTTCGGCCCGTTCGATCACTTCCGGAATGGCATACGCGGAGATCGACAATGTGCTGGAGAGTGCGGCCCTGGGCAAGCTCAACTTCCTGTATGTATCCCCGGAAAGACTTGGGTCCGACCTGTTCAAAGCACGTCTTCCAAGGCTTCCGATCGGTTCCATTGCCGTGGATGAAGCGCATTGCATCTCGCAATGGGGCTACGACTTCCGGCCCTCCTACCTGCGCATCCGGGAGGTCCGTGAGCAGTTGCCGGGTGTGCCGGTCATCGCCCTAACGGCCTCTGCGACCGCCGCGGTCGCGAAGGACATCATGGAAAAGCTGAGCTTCAGTGCCGCACACCTTGTGCGGGGGAGTTTCCTTCGGCCCGAACTGGCACTTTGGGTGAGCAAGGGTGAGGATAAGCACGGCCGTTTGCTGAAGGTGCTTCGGAACGTACAGGGAACAGCTATCGTGTACATGCGCGACCGGAAGGGTTGTGTTCGCGCCGCACAGTTCCTGGTCCACCATGGCGTTGAAGCGGAGGCTTACCACGCCGGCCTCAGCATGGAGCAACGTGATCGGATCCAGCGGGATTGGAGCTCTGGCAAGCTCCGATGCGTGGTGGCCACCAACGCGTTCGGCATGGGTATCGACAAGGCGGATGTGCGGGTGGTGATCCACATGGACCTGCCCCCGGACCTGGAGAGCTATTACCAGGAAGCCGGCAGAGGCGGCCGCGATGGTGCCAAGGCCTATGCTTTCCTGTTGGTAGGCCCCGGGGATGCCGCACGGCTGCGCGAAAGGACGGTGGAAGCCTTCCCTCCCATCGGTGAAGTGCGGCGCGTGTATCAGGCGATCGCGGACACACATGGCATCGCGATCGGATCGGGTCTGTTGGAGTCGTATGCCATGGACCTTGCACTGCTGAGCGAACGGACGGGTTCGCGGCAGGGTGTGGTCGCCAATGCGCTCAAGGTGCTTGCGCTTGACGGGCACATCGCCCTTTCGGAAGGCATGCGCTCGCCATCCCGGGTGATGATACTGGCCGCTCCACAGACCATCCATCACCTGCGCGTGACGGATCAGCGCAAAGGTCCGGTCCTTGAGGCCATGCTGAGGATCCATGGCGGGCTGTTCGAGGAAGCCGCCATCATCGACGAAGCACGTATCGCGCGGCTTGTCGGGGTTGAAACGGATCGCGTGGTCCGCACACTCCAGGACCTGGATCGGGAACGTACCATCGATTACAGGCCGAAGAGCGACCTCCCCACCATCACACTCCTCACCCCTCGCCAGGATGCGCAACGCCTGCAACTGGACCCCGCTTCGCTCAGGGACCGCGAGGATCGCGCACTGGCGCGCATGGAGGCCATGATCGGTTACGTCAGTGATGAACAAGGTTGCCGGGCTCGATACCTGTTGCACTACTTCGACGAACCGATGACAGAGCCATGCGGGCAATGCGATCTGTGCCGATCGCAGCAGGTCAAGTACCGCCGCAAGGACCCCGCCTCGTTGAGCAGTGAACCGCTTCCATCCTATGAGGACAAAGTCGACCGGGTCCGTTGGGAGATCGACGAGTTCGGAGGTGCGTCGAAGCCGGAGCACGAATGAACACCCGCCTGCCGCGTTCGTTCTACACGCGCCCGGATGTCGTGCTCATCGCAATTGAACTGCTCGGCAAGGTGCTGGTGACCGGGACCGGCGGTGCCACCACCGCAGGCATCATCACCGAAACAGAAGCCTATGCCGGGATCACCGATCGTGCGTCACATGCCCATGGTGGTCGCAGAACGGTGCGCAACGCTCCGATGTATGCGCAAGGCGGTACCATCTACGTATACCTGTGCTATGGCATTCACCACCTGTTCAACGTGGTGACGAACGCCCGCGATGTCCCGGAAGCCGTGTTGATACGCGGGATACTGCCCGTGGAAGGCATGGGCCTGATGGAACAACGCAGGGGTCGAAGGCCGCTTCGCACCGATGGACCAGGAACATTGACCCAGGCGCTTGGTATCGACACCTCGCTCACCGGTTCGGACCTCTTCGGCGCCCTGGTACGCATCGAGGATAGAGGAATACCAGTGGACCCAGGATCGATACTCGTGGGACCCAGGATCGGTATCGACTACGCGGGCAGTGATGCATTGCTGCCCTATCGCTTCCGGATCGCACCTTCGTGGCGTCCGCAGGAAGAACACTTCAACAAAAGGAACGGATGACCGACCAGCGCATCGTATTCATGGGTACACCCGAATTCGCAGTGGCCACATTGAACGCCATGGTGCATGCGGGTCTGGAGGTGGCCGCAGTGGTGACCGCTCCGGACCGGCCCGCAGGCCGTGGAAGACAACTCAGGGCATCGGCCGTGAAGCAACGCGCCAGCGAACTGGGACTACCCGTCCTGCAACCGGAGAAACTGCGGTCACCGGAGTTCCTTACCCAACTCGACCGGATCGATGCAGCGCTGTTCGTTGTGGTGGCATTCCGCATGCTGCCTGAAGTGGTATGGAACAGGCCTCCCCTAGGTACGATCAACCTGCACGGATCGCTACTGCCGGATTACCGTGGGGCGGCTCCCATCAACTGGGCGGTCATCAACGGGGAGCGCACCACCGGCGTGACCACTTTCCGGATCCAGCACGAGATCGATACCGGCGATATCCTGCTTCAGGAGGAGATCCCCATCGGCCCGAACGAGACCGCCGGTGAGCTGCATGATCGCATGATGGTGATCGGCGGACAGTGCGTCGTCCGGACCGTACGTGGCATCCTTGCCGGAGATCTTACATCTCGACCACAAGAGGATCCCGCGCAGCGCCCATTGAGGACCGCCCCGAAGATCGCCCCTCCGGATGCGCGCCTTGTGTTCAGCAATAACGCCCGACAGGTGCATGACCTGATCCGTGGAATGAGCCCGCACCCCGGAGCTTCATGTATATGGACCACCGGTGGCGAAGCCCTCGGACAGTTCAAGATCCTGCGTTCGCATATGACCGAAAGGACGACCGATGCCATGCCCGGCACGGTGGTGATCGAGAACGACCGTGCCTTCGTGGCGTGCAGCGACCAATGGATCGAAGCCCTGGAGGTGCAGGCGGAAGGCAAGCGGCGCATGGCGACCGTGGAACTGATCCGTGGGCTGCGCACCCTAAAGGGTATCGTGTTGAAGTGATCGGTCGGCAGGTCCCTGCCTTTTGGACCGTCGCTGATGCAACGCCTCTTCCGCCCGGTCGCATATCCTGAAACCCTTACTGGGGGCGGGATACAGGCGCAGTTATGAACAAACACCCTGATTTTTCAACATTTTCCGAGCACCGGGCCGGAAACCCTTGACAGGCGCGGTCCTGCGGATACATTTGTCCACGAGTTCACTAAACAAACCAACTCAAAACATCCACAACCATGGGCTTGAACAAAGCTGAACTGATCGAATCGATCGCTGCTGATGCAAAGATCTCCAAGGCTGATGCAAAGCGTGCTCTTGACGCTTTCGTGACCAGCACCACCAAGGCGCTGAAGAAAGGCGAGCGCGTTGCCCTCGTCGGCTTCGGTACGTTCTCCATCACCAAGCGTGCTGCCCGCAAAGGCCGCAACCCACAGACCGGCAAAGAGATCAAGATCGCTGCCAAGAAAGTGGTGAAGTTCAAAGCCGGTGCTGACCTCTCCGCCAAGGTGAAGTAAGCCCTGCTCATCGCATTGGAAGGTCCTCCGCTTTTGCGGGGGACCTTTCATTTTCAGGTCACTCCTGCGATACCTTCCGCGATCGCCGATCGTTCCCCTTCACCATGACCGACCAAGAGACCTACACGCGCCTGTGCGAATTCATCTCGGAGAACAAACGCGACCTCTTCGATCGCCTCGCCCCGTTGCGCACGAGGCATATCACCGTGGTGCTCGAGGACGTGTACCAACCGCAGAACGCAAGCGCAGTGGTGCGTACTTCGGACCTGCTCGGCATTCAGGACATCCATATCATCGAGAACCGGAACAAGTTCACCGTGAACCCGGACGTAACGCTCGGTTCGTCGAAATGGGTGGGCATGCATCGCTACCGCGGACCGGAGAACAACACGGGCCAATGCATCGACGCGTTGCGAAAGGCCGGGTATGCGATCGTCGTGACATCGCCCCGGGCACCTGAGATCACACCGAACACGATCGACCTGGAGCGACCGATGGCCTTCTGCTTCGGCACCGAACTCACGGGTGCCAGTGATGAACTCATGGCGGCGGCCGATGTGAGCATGCGCATACCGATGTACGGATTCACGGAGAGCTACAACATCTCGGTCTCCGCCGCGATCGTGCTGTACACCGTTATGGAACGCCTGCGCGCGAGCAACATCCCGTGGCAATTGGATGCCGCAGGGGTGATGGCGCTGAAATTGCAGTGGGCGCGTAAAGTGGTGCATAGTGCGGCACACCTCGAGGAACGCTTCCGCAGGGAACGCGAAGGGTGATCAAGCTGCTTGCCATGAACCCGGGCGCGGGTCATCGATCATATACTGCGAACGGACGTGAGGACCGACCGAACGAATTGACATGACCGGGTTGAAAAATGGAACTTCCGTTCGACCAAGTGCGTACACGCGCCCGGATACATTTGGTCCAAACCATTAACAAACCAGAAAATGGGAAAAGGTGACAAGAAGACGAAGAAAGGCAAGCGCACGATCGGAAGCGCTGGCAAGAGTCGTCCTTCGAAGCGCAAGGCGCGCGTAGTGGCTGCCAAGAAAGCCACCGCGAAGAAGAAGGCAGCCCCGAAGAAGGCAGCCGCCAAGAAAGCTGCTCCGAAAAAGGCGGCCGCCAAGAAGGCCGCTCCAAAGAAGGCAGCCGCCAAGAAGGCCGCTCCGAAAAAGGCGGCCGCCAAGAAGGCCGCTCCGAAGAAGAAGTGATCATCACTCCATCCACAGATGCAAAGACCCCTCCGCAACGAGGGGTCTTCTGCTTTCCAGATGACCGCGGATCACGGTTGCAACCGGACCCGTAACCAGGTGCCGTCGGCCATACGCTCGAATGCGAGCCTGTCGTGCATGCGATTCGAACGTCCCTGCCAGAACTCGATCCGCACGGGTCGAACACGCAGACCGCCCCAGTGCAATGGACGCGGTATCTCACCATCGCCGAAGCGTTCATCCCACCGCGCATAGCGTTCGTCCAACTGCTCACGCGAGGCGACAGGACGGCTTTGATCACTGGACCAGGCTCCTATCCTGCTTTCCCTGGGCCGCGATGCGAAATAGGCGTCGGAGGTGGCTTCATCGACCTCCTCCACCTTCCCCTCGATGCGCACCTGCCGCTCGTGCTCCGCCCAGAAGAAGGTGAGCGCCGCACGCGGATCACGCTCGATGTCCATGGCTTTGCGGCTATTGAGGTTCGTGTAGAACACGAATCCTTCATCATCATATGCGCGCAACAGCACCATGCGGCAACTGATCGTCATGGTACCGGCGGTCGCCAACGCCATCGCGTGCGGTTCCGGAAGACCATCCGACACCGCTTCCTTCAACCATTCATCGAACAAGGCGATCGGCGCCTCGATCGTGTCCTTTTCAACAAGACTTCTTTTGGAATAGTCCGTGCGGTGATCGACGTTCGCCATGTTCCGGTTTCTTGCGGACAAATGTACCAGTTGCACATTCCGCTTTCCGTTCCTGCGATCGCCGTTCCATCGCTGATGGGATAGCCGTACCTTGATGCTCCCGATGAGCCGCAATATCCTTGACCTGAGACCGGAGAACAAACTCCCCCCTGCGGCGGGACGCCTGTTGGTGAGCGAACCCTTCCTACCGGACCCGTACTTCAGGCGAACGGTGATCCTCCTGTGTGAGCACAACAAGGAAGGGTCGTTCGGCTTCGTGCTGAACAGGGCGATGGACCTGGCCGTGAACGACCTGATGGAGAACATGCCCCCGATCGGTTCGCACCTGGGCATAGGCGGTCCTGTGCAAAGTGGCAACCTCTTCTATCTGCATACGCTTGGTCCTCGGTTGGATGGATCGCACGCGGTGGTGGATGGTGTATTCATGGGAGGCGACCACGATCAACTGCGCGCCATGTTGACGGCAGACCCCAGGCTGGGTAGGCATGTACGCTTCTTCGTGGGGTACTCCGGTTGGGGCGAGGACCAGTTGGAGAAGGAAATGAACGAGCGTTCCTGGCTCGTATGCGAGGCGGACAAACGCAGGATCATGAACGTTGGACGACAGGACCTGTGGGCCGATACACTGCGCGCCATGGGCCGTGAGTTCGCGCCGCTTGCGAACTTCCCTGAGGACCCCGCCCTCAACTAAGGGTGCTCTTGATCAACAGATCGAGCAATGTGCCGGCCAGCCGATGCGTATAGCGTTTCGTGCGATAGGTCGCCACCCAGCGAATGCCCTTGACCGCATTCGTAAAGAAGAGTTCATCCGCAGCAAGCAGGTTCTGCGGGTTCAGCGAGCATTCGTAGACCTTGATGCCGTTGGCGATGGCCAGGTTGATCACCTGGGCGCGCATCACACCACCCACGCAACCGTCCGCCAATGAAGGTGTGTACAACACACCATTGCTCACGATGAACAGGTTGCCACTGCTGCTTTCGATGATGTTGCCCCGCTCGTTCTGCAACATGCACTCATCCAGGCCCCGGTCCTGGCTCCATAAAGCGGACATGATGTAATACTGGCAATTCAGAGTCTTGTGCCTGGCCAGATCGTTGATGGGCTTGCGCATCTCCGGCCAGATGTCCACCATCAGGCCTTGTTCATTCAGGGTGTGGTGCGCATCCTCCATGGCGTTAACCTCGAATGTGAAGCCACCTTCGTTGGTCGCAGGCCTGTAGTTCCCATCCCCCGAACGATACAGTGTGAACCTGCACCGACCGCCGCTGAGACCCATGCGTTCCGCCAATTCCAATGCGTAGCGTTCGAAGGAAGTGCGGTCCAGTGCGGTCGGGATGGCGATGCGCAGCAGTTGTGCGCCGGAGGCCATCCGGCTCCAATGCGCGTCGGCGAAGCACAATCGCCCTTTGACGATCCGCATGCTCTCGAAGAGGCCGTCGCCGAAATGGAACGCACGATTATGCAGGCTGATGACCGGTCCATCCCCCGGCACGATACCACCATTGATGTTCACCAGATCCGTCATGCAAGTCTCACTTCTTTCAACACAACAGGCAACAACGCAGTGTTCGCGGGCACAACGACCCCCCTCACACCAGCCCCCTCCGCCGCCTCACGGTCCCGTTCCCGATCACCGATCATCACCGACCCCGCGGCATCGATACCATGCCTTGCGATGGCGCGCTCCAGGAGCAAAGATCCCGGTTTCCGGCAAAGGCAGCGCCCTTCCGAAGGATGGTGTGGACAGTAAAGAACATCGGCAAGGGTCACCCCGGCATCAGAGAGCACGTCGTGAATATAGCGATGCACACGCTCCACATCCGCGTGATCATACATACCCAGCGCGATCCCGCTCTGGTTGGTGATCACCACAAGCAGAAGACCTGCTTCCGCAGCGCAGCGAAGCGCATGCGGCACATCAGGCAATACCTCGAGATCCTCGATCCGCCACGTGTGCTCACCCCGTTCCCGGTTGATCACACCATCGCGATCGAGGAAAAGGGCACGCCTGCTCATATGCCAAGTGCGCGTTGCAGGGATCCGGGATCCAGGATGAGCTGGGGATCGAGCGCGGCGGTGAACAGGATCCCGAAAAGGGCTCCGTAGAAGTGGGCATCGTGGGCCACATTGTCACCACCGCGTTCGTCCATGTACCAGGAATACAGCAGATAAAGCCCACCGAACACCCAGGCAGGCATGGGAATGGGCAGGAAGAGGAGCGCCACTTCACGCGTGGGCAACATGAGCACCTGGGCGAAGAGCACCGCGGATACCGCACCGCTTGCACCCACGGCCCGGTAAGATGGATCATCAATATGCTTTCTGTATGAAGGCAGTGAAGAGAACACCACCCCACCGAGGTACAACAGGATGAACGGGAGCACCGCGGATCGACCTGTAATCATCCCGTACAGGGCCTCGACATTCCGACCGAACATATACAGCACGAACATGTTCACGAGCAGATGCGGCCAATTGGCGTGGATGAGTGCGTGGGTCACGAACCGGTACCATTGTCCACGGGCCCTGATCACGAACGGCTCGAAAAGCAATTGCTGATACAACCTCGCATCCGTGAACGCGGCGACCGAAGCGATGACCGAAACGGCCACGAGGAGGATGGTGATGCTGGAGAACAAGCGAAAAGAGCTCGCGCCGAAGATACCCGCCGGGGATCAATACGTGTGGTCCCGGACAATGCGCCAACCTTGGTGCTCCCTTGCCCACAAGAGTGAAAAGCCACCGCCCAACGTGTCGGCCGCACGGTACAACCGCCATCCACCTGTGACCCATGCATGCTTGTCCCCGACGGGCAGCACCTCGTCCAACTCGAACCGCAACATCCCCATGGCTGCACGATCCGGATAGGACCGTCGATACTGTGCGGTGACCTTATCCTTGCCACACGTGGTGCGCGTGCGACCGATGAAGCACACCGTATCCGAATAGGCCATCATGAAACCTGGGATATCCCCGCGATCCCACGCCTGTTGTTGACCGGACATCGCATCGTGGATCGGCCGAGGATCGAACGATCCGGGGGCTGGGTCGCAGGCCAGCAACATTGTCAATGGACCGATGATGGCCATTGATCGGAAAATGGAAAGGCCACCTGCCAAGTGGCCGGTAGCCTTTGTAGCGCGGGGGAGACTTGAACTCCCGACCTCAGGATTATGAATCATGCGCTCTAACCAGCTGAGCTACCGCGCCATTCCTCCCCTTACTGGGCAAGGGGCGGCAAATATAGAAAAGTGGTTCGTTGATCGGTGCAATCGCCATTTGACGGGCATTTGCAGGGGTAGCGCATTTCTCTACCTTTAGCCGCAACGCTATCCACTGTACAGAAAAGCCCATGGCCAAGAAGAAAGCAGTCGCAAAGAAGGTCACCAGCCCTGCCAGCAGAAAGAAGACAGGCAAAGGGACCGTGGCCAAGAAAGGGACCAAGGCCGGGGCCGGGAGAAAAGCAGTGAAGCCAGCACCTAAGAAGGCCACTCCCGTTGCCCGGAAGAGGGCATCGAAGGCAGCTCAGACGAAAGCCGTTCCCAAGAAGGCGGTACTGAAGAGAGCCGCACAAAAGAAAGCCGCACCGAAAAAGACCGTCGCACCGGCGGGTAAGGGAACGAAGGTGACGGCGAAGAAGCAGGCGAATGCCACTGTGAAGCGCACGAACAGCAGCCGACCGAAACGGACGACCGCAAGGAAAGCGACCACTGCTGCCAAGAGCGCAACAAGGAAACCCGCGAAAAACCAGCAGAAGGCGAAGGTCGCGGCGAAGAAGGAGGTGAGACCCGCACCCAAGGCGAGCAAGGGCCCTTCGAACGTGTCGAAACGCCCAGTGGAGGGGACGAAGGCCCCGAAAAGCACAGTACCTGCACCAGCGAGACCGGCGACACAACCGAAAGCAAAGGCTTCGAAAACGGCCGAAAAAGCCGTTCGGAAGCCGATGAAGGAACGCGTACAGATCGAATTCCTGGTGCGCAGCGCTCCTACGGTCCTGTTCGAACTGATCTCGACCCCGAGTGGATTCGCGGAGTGGTATTGCACCGACGTGAACGTTCGCGGCGACCAGTATACGTTCGTGTGGGAAGGTGAGGAAGAGGAAGAGACCACGCTCATCGGCCGGAAGATCGGCGAGGTGATCCGATTCCACAGGAACGATGATGAGGACGATGCATCGTACTTCGAGTTCCGCATCCGGATCGACGCCATGACCAATGAGGTGGCCTTGATCGTTACGGATCATGCGTGGCCCAACGAGGTGGAGGCGACCAGGAATCTCTGGAACACGCAGATCGGCTCCTTGCTTCGCGTGCTCGGTGCCTGATCCTCCGGCGGAGTCCGGCGCACGACCGGACATGCCGATCTTTGCACTACGTGAAGCGACTTCATTCCATGATCATACGGGCCTTCCTGGGCCCGTTGGTGGTGACCTTCGCCATCGTCCTGTTCATCCTTGTGATGCAGTTCCTGTGGAAGTACGTGGACGACATGATGGGGAAAGGCCTGGAGTGGTATGTTCTGGTGGAGCTCCTTGTCTACGCCTCGGCGAGCTTCGTCCCCCTTGCTCTTCCGCTGGCGGTGCTGCTCTCCAGCATCATGACCATGGGGGCTTTGGGCGAGAACAGCGAACTGGTCCCCATGCGGTCGGCGGGCCTCGGACTTTTCCGCATCATGCTTCCCCTGTTCTTCTTCACGACCTTGCTGGCCGGCGGGTCCTTCTATTTCAGCAACAATGTGCTGCCCGTGGCGAACCTGAAGTTCCAATCGCTGCTTTGGGATGTGACCAAGAAGAAACCCGCACTGAACCTGCGACCTGGCATCTTCTACAATGGCATCGACGGCTTCAGCATCCGTGTGCGCGACAAGGACGCCGACACAGGGACCCTTCATGATGTGCTCATCTACGATCACAGGGCCGCATTCCAAGGGAACCGCACGGTGGTGCGCGCCCGCACCGGGACCATGAGCCGCAGTCCCGATGGCCATTATCTTTTCCTCACCCTGCGCGATGGCCATTTCTACGATGAGCACGGCCCGGCGGGCCAGGGCAGTGGCAGATACGCCATGATGCGGGGGACCTTCGCCGAGGACCTGATCCGATTGGACCTTACCGGGTTGGGCATGGTGCGGACCGATGAGGACCTGTTCAAGGATCATTACAAGATGCTCACCGTTGGCCAGTTGCAGGTGGCCGAGGACAGTTTGGTGCAACTCTTCGGCAAACGCACTGATGAGCAGGAGCGACACCTGCGCAACAGCCTGTTCATCGGTCGTGACGCACGTGCGAGCACCGATAGGGAACCGCGTCCTGGCCCGATACCGGGATCGCGGGACACGACGTTCCTGAGCACGGCCGCATGGGACGCCACCTTGAAGGGTGATGCGCGGAACGACCTCTATGACGTGGCGTTGAACATGGTGCGCAACAACATCAATTATGTGGACAGGAGCATGGAGGAACGCAGGGGGCGTGCGGAACAGATCTCGCGCTTCCGGATCGAATGGCACCGCAAACCGATGCTCGCACTGGCCTGCCTGGTGTTCTTCTTCATCGGGGCTCCGTTGGGGGCGATCATCCGAAAGGGCGGCATGGGGCTGCCAACGGTCTTCGCCATCGTCTTTTTCCTGATCTTCCATATCATCTCCTTTTCCATGGAGAAACTCGTGATCGCCGGAGGCATCGACGCATGGCCCGGCATGTGGATCAGCACCTTCGTGCTCCTGCCCATCGGGGCATTGCTCACATGGAAGGCGGCCACTGACAGCCCCCTCTTCGACGCGGATGCGTATTATCGCGGTTGGCAGCGGTTCCGCTCCCTTTTCAGTTCTTCCCGTGCGCATCCTGCAACTCTGCAATAAGCCCCCCAGCCCACCATTCGACGGTGGCAGCATGGCGATGAACAACCTTACGCGGGGTCTGCTCGCTGCCGGACATTCGGTGAAGGTGCTCTGCATCTCCACCCCCAAGCATCCACTGCTGCTGGACAGGCTCTCCGAGGCATACCGGAAAAGCACTGGCATCGAAGGGGTGTTCGTGGACACTTCGCTGAACGTGATCGATGCCTTCAACGACCTGCTCACGGCGGACAACTACAACATCAGCCGCTTCTTCTCCGCCGACATGGACATCCGGCTGATCAGATTGCTCACCGAACAGGAGTTCGACATCGTTCAGCTCGAAAGCCTGTTCATGACCCCGTACATCCCCACGCTAAGGCGTTACTCGGAAGCCCGGATCGTGCTTCGATCGCACAACCTGGAACATGTGATACAGGATCGGATCGCGACCGGCGAGAAGAACATCCTCAAGAAGCCGTACAGACGTTTCCTGGCGAAGCAATTGCACCAGTACGAGATGGCCGTGCTGGACCGTGTGGATGGTGTTGCGGCCATCTCACCTGCGGACGCGGAGCACTTCGTGGCACACGGAACGCGCACTCCGGTCGCATCCATCCCGTTCGGGGTGGACCTGGATGAGTATCCGATGAACGACCAGCCCCTGAAGCGGGCACCGGTCTTCTTCCACCTGGGCAGCATGGACTGGTTGCCCAATGAGGAGGCCGTGCGCTGGCTGTTGCAGAACGTGTGGCCGAAGGTGAACGCTTTACGACCGGAGGCGCGCCTTCACCTGGCGGGCAATCAGATGCCGAAGGACCTGAAGAGCGAGCGGCGCAATGGTGTGACCTGCCGCGGGCGGGTGAAGGATGCATATGAGTACATGCGTGCCCGTGATGTGATGGTCGTGCCGTTGTTCAGCGCAGGTGGCATGCGTGTGAAGATCATCGAGGGCATGGCCCTGGGCAAGGCCATCATCTCCACGCCGATCGGGGCCGAGGGCATCGCATACACGGAAGGCAAGGACATCCTGATCGCACGGACCGCAAAGGAATTCACCGAGCACATGACCGCGCTGATGGACGCCCCGGAACGTGTGACGGAGTTGGGCCGCCACGCCCGCGCATTGGTCAAACGCTCCTATTCCGACAAGCGGATCGTCGCCGACCTGGTGGCGTTCTACAAGCGTCTCGGCAAGGCATGAAGCTGCTCGTCCTGCTTTCCAGGGTACCGTATCCTTTGGAGAAAGGTGACAAGCTCCGCGCCTATCACCTTGTGCGCCGACTGGCACGGCGGCATGAGATCCACCTGTTCTGCCTCAGCGACACGGATACCGCACCGGAACACCTGGAACACCTGCGCGAGTTCTGTTCGTACATCGAGGTGGTGCGGATCAAGCGTTGGTCCATTTTCCTGAAGCTGCTTACCGCAGTGTTCTCGAGACTGCCCTTCCAGGTCGCGTATTTCCACCATGCCGCGGCCCAGCGACGCATCGAGCAGGTGATGGAACGCGCCAGACCCGACCATGTGCTTTGCCAGCTGGTGCGGACCACCGAATATGTGCGCTCTCATTTCGCGTTGCACAAGACCCTCGATTACATGGACACCCTGAGCAAGGGCATGGAGCGGCGCACGGAGACCGCACCGTTCTACCTGCGCCCGCTTTTCAGGGCGGAAACGCGACGCTTGATCCGCTACGAGAACCTGATGTTCGATCAGTTCGACAATTCGGTGATCATCAGTGCGCAGGACCGCGATTACATCTACCATCCGCTGCGAGACCGGATGAAGGTGATCCCGAACGGTGTGGACATGGAGCATTTCCGCCCCCAACACGTGGATCCACATTATGATCTGCTCTTCACCGGGAACATGAACTATCCCCCGAACATCGATAGCGTTCTTTTCCTCGTGCAGAAGGTATTGCCGATCGTGCGTCGCCAACGCCCGGGCACGAGCCTGTTGATCTCCGGTGTCGACCCCAGTGCCAGTGTACGCGAACTGGCGCGCATCGACCCGTTCATCCATGTCTCGGGATGGGTGAAGGACATCCGCACCTCGTATGCATCAGCCAAGATCTTCGCGGCGCCCATGCAGATCGGCACCGGCCTGCAGAACAAGCTGCTGGAGGCAATGGCGATGGGCATACCCTGCGTTACAAGTGCCCTCGCGAACAACGCGGTGGGGGCACCCGCTGGCACAGCGATCCTCATCGGCAACTCGCCAGAGGAGTATGCGGATCACCTGCTCCGGCTCCTGGACGACCCCGAGGAGCGGAAGCGGCTTTCCGAGAACGGGCACCGATTCGTGCAGGAGCACTTCGATTGGGATCGTGCGGCGGACGAGCTTGACCGGCTGGTATCGGACAGGACCACCCCTGCCCCGGGAGTGGCCGTATCTTTGCATTCGTAACCCCAGGCAATGAGCAAAGGATTCGACCGCATCGAGGATGCCATAGCGGATATCCGTGCAGGCAAGGTGGTCATCGTCGTTGATGATGAGGACCGTGAGAACGAGGGCGACTTCGTGGCGGCCGCGCGCCATGCCACACCGGAACTGATCAACTTCATGGCGCGCCACGGCCGGGGGTTGATCTGCGCCCCGTTGATCGAGGAGCGCTGCGCCGAACTGGGCCTTGACCTGATGGTGCAGGACAACACCGCTCTGCACGAGACCCCTTTCACCGTGAGCGTGGATGTGAAAGGTCGGGGGACCACCACCGGGATCAGCGCTTTCGACCGGTCGCAGACCATGCTGGCATTGATCGACCCGGCAACGAAGCCGGAGGACCTTGCACGGCCGGGACATATCTTCCCGCTGAAGGCCCGGAAGGGCGGTGTGTTGCGTCGCACAGGGCATACGGAAGCCGCTGTGGACCTGGCCCGTCTTGCGGGGTGTGAACCGGCCGGGGTGATCGTGGAGATCCTGAACGAGGATGGTTCCATGGCCCGGCTGCCTGAATTGCAGCGGATCGCGCAACAGTTCGACCTGAAACTGATCAGCATCGAGGACCTCGTGGCGTACCGCATGCGCTCCGAGCGGATCATCGAACGCCAGGTGGAAGTGAAGCTGCCCACGGCGCATGGCGATTTCGACCTTGTGGCCTATCAACAGACCACCACAGGTGAAGAGCACCTGGCACTTGTCAAGGGAACCTGGGACCCCACCGAACCGATCCTGGTGCGTGTGCATTCCTCCTGCGTCACCGGCGACATCTTCGGCAGTTGCCGGTGCGATTGCGGCCCGCAGTTGCAGCGCGCCATGGAAATGGTGGAGCGCGAGGGCAAAGGCGTGATCCTTTACATGCAGCAGGAAGGCCGTGGCATCGGGCTCCTGAACAAATTGAAGGCCTACAAGTTGCAGGAGGAAGGCGCCGACACGGTGGATGCGAACCTTATGCTGGGCTTCGACATGGATGCACGCGACTACGGGGTGGGTGCGCAGATCCTGCACGACCTCGGTGTGCGGAAGATGCGCTTGCTCACCAACAATCCGCGGAAACGGACGGGTCTGATGGGCTATGGCCTGGAGATCGTGGAGAACCTCCCGATCCAGATCACGGCCAATGAGCACAATCGGAATTACCTGCGGACCAAGAAGGTCCGGCTCGGCCACACCCTGGACCTCGGCCCCGAGTAACGTAGGCCGTCAATTGAACTTGCGGTCCTTTTCGTCGGTGCGGAAGATGTTCATGAGCTTCTGCCAGAACTCCCCGAATGTGTTGAACTCCTCGCGGTAGGCCACCCCCGCCCCTTGTGTGGTGAGGGCCTGGTCCGCACGGTTCAAGTTGCGATCGTTGCTGATACTGAAGGCCTTCAACCGCAGCTTGCCGTCGTTCGTCATGAGGTACTCCACCTGGAAATCGCCGACCAGTGCGTTGGAGTTGCGCGCGCTTTGTGCGCCGTATTGCACACCGACGTTCGTGCTGAGGAGCAAGCGTTCATCGAACAACTGGGTGCTCACCGCGACCTCCACCTCATCCTGTGTCACATTGTCCCCGGGGCGGTAGTTGAGCCCGAGATCGAAGTCGTTACTGAGGCTTGAAAGCCAGTTGCTGACCTGGTTGCTGAGCAATTCACTGGTCGTGGTGCCGGCCACATTCGCACCGCCCGGGGTGCCGGCACCGGTGTAGTTCGGCGGTTGCACGAAGCGGTTCAACACGATCAGCGCGAAGACCTGCCGGTTCAGTTCCTGCTCGGTGCTCAGCACACTGTTCACCTGGGTGCGTACGCTCTCATCCACACTCGGGAGCCGTACGTTGAACGCGATCTCCGGGTTCAGCAGTTTGTCCTTCAGGCGCATCACCACATCCACCGGGACGCGTTTCCGATAGACATCGTTCTTCTCGAACATGATGTCGTACAACGGTGCGCGCACGCGGTACACCGCTTCCAGGTCCAGTTGGGCATCGAACGGATCGCCGTACCAAACGATGCGTCCACCGGGTTCCACCTGGAAACGCTTGTTCACCACATTGCGCAGTGTGAACAGGTAGTCGCCATTGATCACCTCCACCTGCCCACGCATGTCGAACTCACCCGCAGGGGTCACGCTCATTTCCATATTCCCGAGGCCACGGCCGGAGAGGATATCGCCGACGGTAGGGTCGAAGATCAACTCGAACAGCGCATCGGGAGTGACCTCCACATCCATATCCAGCGCGATGCCGGACAGGTCCACTGTGGGTTCTGCGGTATCGGTGCTATCCCCGCTCTTGAAATGCACGAAACCCACGTCGGACACATCGGTGCTGCCACCCACCGGAAAGTGGATCTCTGTTCCGGGTGCGGTCCGCGCATCCACGGTGATCTCCATGTTCCCTTCGAACCCGCCCAGGTCGAAGTCGCCTGTGGCGAATGCCCTTCCATAATAAAGGTCGTTCTGTTCCAACCGCGTGTTGAGGACCAGCATGCCCTCCAGGTGTCCCCATACGTTGTAGTTCCAGTCCTTGAGCCCGGTATGCTGAATGGTGCCGCCGATACGGCCCGTATTGCCCATCTCGTCGCGCACGGTGACCAGGTCGAAGGCGAACATGTCCGGCTCCACCTTGACGGTGTGGCTGAACGTGTAGAGCGTGTTGAGGTAGTCGATGCGCATGCCGGCATCCTGCAATTGCAACTCGCCTTCGATGCGCGGATCCGTCACATTCCCGCCAACGTGCAGATCACCGGTCACCAACCCTTGGATCTCGCTCAGCCCTTCGGGCAGGTAGGGATCGATGAATGCCAGATCGAAGCGATCCATGACCAGCTTCAGGTCCAGGGCCTGCTCCTCTCCCATCACCAACTCCCCGGAAAAGTCGAGTGCTTTGATCGCACCCCTGTTCAGGTCACCGTTCAGGTCGATCGCTTTCTGCCCATCCTTCCATGTGGCCGCGAAACGCAGGTCACCGATGGGTTCATCCTCCAACTCCAACCCGTCCAGGCAGAGGTAGCTGATGACATATGGCGATCCCAGCAGGTCGTGCACGGCGCCTTCTCCGCTGAGCGCACCCTCGACCATCGGCCCGGGAACGAATGGCGCCAGATTGGAGAGGCTCACATCCCGCAGATCGAACCGCAGGGGTACCGATGGGTCCTTGGAGATGGCCCCATCCAACGCGATACGCTGACCCTCGTTCAAAAGGATCAGGGAATCGATCCGCACTTCTGCGTGGTCCACCTCGGCATGGGCCGTTCGCAGGTTCACCCAATCCCCTCTCCCGAATTGCAGGTGCGATGGAAGCAGGTCCAGCGAATAGATCCCGGAAGCGCGAACCTCACCGAGCAGATCAAGGTCGCCGTTCGTGCCGGAGTCGGAGTCGTCCCAACCTAGGGAGAACTCAAGTTCATCCTGATATGCCTTGCCCGTGAGACTGGTCCCGGCGAACCAGATGCTGTCGTTCCACTGCTGCAGGTCGCTGTTGATGCTGAACGCCAGTATCTCGAACGTCTTGTCCAGGACCACCTCGATGGAATGTGCCTCCAATGGTCCGTAACCGGCCCGGGGTAACACGGCATGCAGACCCATGTCAAGGGTGCGCGAGTCGAGGGCCCCGGACACAACGGATCCCGAGTCGATGGATAACCCGGGCTGCACCAGCGCCAGGATCGCCTCGGCATCGAGCACGGTCACATCGAACCGGAAGTCCTGCTCCACCACGCTCGGATCGAACTCGGTACGCAACGCGGGGAACACACTGTACACAACGTTGGTGAAAGCTCCCGCAAGCTTCGTTGGCAGGAAGGTACCGATGACCTCCGCCTTTGCGAAGGAAGCATCCAGGTAGAGCACATTCTCCCCTTCGCGTCGGAGGCTTCCCAAGACAACATCCCCCAGTTCATGTGCATCATCCCCATGGCAATACATGATGTCCGTGAACTCCAACTTGCCCAAAAGGCTGTCCGGCGACAACCGACCTTTTGCGGACATGCCCATGCGCACGGTGTTGTAGCCTTCAAAGGGCGCAATGCCCAACGCCGTCAGGTCCAGTAGCTTCACATCCGCGGTGAAATCGACCTCCGGCCAGCGGCCACGCAGATCGGCCAGTCCCTCGAAATCGAGCATCAGTCCGTCATCATTCACTGAGAGCGCACCATTGAACAGGTTGCGTTCCAGACGACCGTTTGCAACAAGTCCCTTTACGGTGCGTCCGTTGAAGGTGAACATCGGGAAGGTGCCTTCCACGTCGGCGGTCATGTCGGACAACTGACGGCCGTGCGCCTTGATCCGGACGTTCGCTGCCATTGGACCGAGCAGATCCGTGCGCAGCAGCACTCCGGGGCGGAACGCTTCCGTGGCCAGCCGACCCGAGAGTGAGAAGGCCTTCGTGGTGGTGTCACGCTCGAAGGAAAGGTCCGTTCGCAGCGCACCCAAGGCGGTGGCCGCCGTACCATATGCGGTGAACGAGCGCGGGAAACCGGTGAAATTGCCACGGAAATCGACCGCGCCAAGTTCTCGCACCTCGTAAGGCGGATCCAGTGATCGCCCCTCCTCGAAAGGCGGCCTTGGCAATCGCTCCAGGTCGCGCGGGTCGAGGTGCATGCCGTCGATGTCGATGAGCATGAAGGTGTTCTCCACATCGGGCAGTCCGCTCAACTCCGCATTGCCCTTGAAGCTCGAATGATCCCCGAATCGTACATCCAACCCACGTCCCTTCAATTCCGCAAGCGTGCCTCTGACCTTGCCATGAACGGAAATGGGCAACTGGATCCCGCGCAGCCCGGGAGCGAAAAAGGCGATGTCCGCGAACTCGACACGCGAATCCTGAAGGTCCACGCGCATCAACACCCGGTCTGAGAAATAGGAGAAATCGCTCCATGAGGTCGTGGAGAGGTCGAGCCTGCCTTTGACATCCGTGGAAGGTGTTCGCAGGACCATGTCCTCGATCACGATGCCGCGTGGACCCACCTTCGTCACTCCGCTCAATTGATCGATCACCAACCCACTGCGCTCTTTCAGCCTCAGCTGCTCCAACCACGCGGTGACCGAATCACCGGCGAACACCAATCGTCGTCCAGCGATGTGCGCATCGCTCACATCCACATGATCGAAATCAACGCCGTAGAGGCTTTGTTCCACATGCCCGTCGTGGAAGGAAAAATGCAGGTCTTCGATGGCGAATCGCCCGCATTGCACCCGCCATTCACCACCCGAGCTGGTCGTGTCGCTCGATCCAAGTCGTTCCAACAGGCCGGTCAGGTTGGACACGGCATCATCCGGATGACGGGCCAATGCGAAGCGCCCGCCGCGCAACTCCACCGCGGTGATGCTGATCATGCGGCGGTCCACGTCCGGGCGGAACCCGCTCACCTTCAGCCGTTGTACATCGAACAGGGTATCACCACGCAGATCGCCCACATATACATCCTCAAGGATCAGTGGGCCCAACGGCTGGATGTATACGCTACCGATGCGGACCTCGGCGCCCAGGGTGGCGGTGGCCACATCGCTGAACCAATGGCCCAACCCGCGCTGCACCGCAGGGATGGAGAGGACCAACACCAGGACCACGAGCAGTGCGATGAGGAGCAGCACGACCGTTCCGACCGCCTTCAATGATCGCTCCGCCCATCGGTATATGACGCTCTCCGCCAGTGCGTGTAGTTTTGTGGCCCTTGTTGCAAGGAACGGGCCCAACCCTCCAAAAGTAGCCGGGACCTGATGTCCGACACGCGCCCCACGATCATTCTTGGCATCGAGAGTTCCTGCGATGACACGGCGGCAGCCGTGCTGGTGGACGGTATCGTGCGCTCGAACGTCGTTGCCGGACAGGAGGTGCACCGTGCGTGGGGAGGTGTGGTGCCGGAATTGGCAAGTCGCGCCCATCAGGAGCACATCGTGCCGGTGGTTCATGAGGCCCTTGCACGCGCTGGGGTGGGCCGGGCCGACCTTACTGCCGTCGCATTCACCCAGGGCCCCGGATTGATCGGGGCATTGCTGGTAGGCGCATGCTTCGCGCGTTCACTGGCCCAAGGATTGGGCATACCGCTGATCGCCGTGGATCACTTGAAGGCCCATGCACTGGCCCATTTCATACAGGATGGGGAGCCGCGTCCGGTGCCGGAGTTCCCGTACCTGAACCTGACGGTGAGCGGTGGGCATACCATGATCGTGCTGGTATCAGGTCCGTTGGATCTCGAAGTGCTGGGCACCACATTGGATGACGCGGCCGGTGAGGCATTCGACAAGGGCGCAAAGATCCTCGGGCTCCCGTACCCGGGAGGGCCACTGGTGGATGCCATGGCGAAGCAAGGCGATGCCCGTCGATATGACCTTCCGCTGCCGCAGGTGAAGGGCCTGGACATGAGCTTCAGCGGCGTGAAATCAGCCTTCCGGAACCGGGTGCTCTCGATCCCGCCCGATGCATTGCAGGACGAACTGCCGCACTTGTGTGCTTCATTGCAACGCAGCATCGTGGACATCCTGTTGCGCAAACTTCAGAAGGCCGGACGCACGCTGGGCATACCCCGCGTGGCCGTTTCCGGTGGTGTCAGCGCGAACTCCGCCTTGCGCGAACAAGTACAGGCACTTGCCGAGCGCGAGGGTTGGGAGGTGTTCATACCCCCGTTCGCATACTGTACGGACAACGCCGCCATGATCGGTATGACCGGACATTTCCTCTACCACTCAGGCCGCTTCGCCGCGCTGGATACGGTGCCGGTGCCGCGGTGGTGAGCAATTCGGCCATCACGGATCGATCCGGCACGGGATCCGCAAACCACCGGAGGTTACCTTTGCGCCCGTCCATGCCGTTCCTGTCCTATTCCCACCACGTTCCATCGCCACTGCGCGCGGCGCTGCTCGTGCCTGCACTTTCCGTGGTCTTCGCCCTTGCAGGGCAGACCGCACAACAGTACGTGGCGACAGGGGATTCATTGCTGGCCTTGGACAAGCCGCAACGTGCGTTGGACCAATACGAGAAGGCGTTGGAACTTGAACAGACCGCGGTGAACTACCTGGCCCGTTCCAGAGCGCTTTACCGACTGGACCGTATGGACCGCTTCCTGCTCGATGTGGACAAGGCCCTACGAATGGACAGCACACTTGCCGAGGCGCACTACCAACGCGCGTTGTACGCCATGCGCGCCGAGGACCTCGAGAAGGTCGAGTACCATACCACCCGGGCCCTGGCGCACACGGAGGAGAACAAGTTGCGATCACTGGCGTTGCTGCTGCGCGGTGAGGCGCGTGCCGACCTGAAGCGGATAAACCCTGCCATCGCGGACCTTGAGGCCGGCATGGCCGTGGGCACACAAGAGGTCGAGTTGATGCAGACCCTCGCCCGGTTGTACGATGCGGCCGGAAGGCACGCGGAGTCCCTCGCCGTGCTCGAACAGCTCTGTGAACTGGATCCCTACCAGGTGGGGCATTGGAGCAACCGCGCGTTCGAGTTGATCATGTTGCAACGGTACAACGACGCACTGCCCATGGTGGAGAAGGCGCTCGAGTTGGACCGTGATGAACCTGTGGCATTGAGCAACCGGGCGTACATCCTCCTTTCCATGGGCAAGGAGGATGCGGCTTGGGACGATGTGGAGAGAAGCCTTCGTTCCTACCCTGCCAACCCATATGCGTTGCGCACACGAGCCATCCTAAGGCTACGGAAAGGCGACCGGGACAAGGCGTGTGATGACCTCACACTGGCCAAAGCGCTGGCTGACATCGCCGAGGTGGACGAGTTGGTCAAGGAGCACTGTGGCTCCACTCCCAAGTAGACCGGATCACGGTTGGATCATGATGCGCTCGGTGGTGCGTGCGCCGTGCACATCACTCACAGAAAGCAGGTAGGTGCCCGCGCCAATATCGGTTGCGTCCACAGCGGTGGTGCCCCCCATTGTCCGGACCGGGCCCCACACCACGCGTCCGGTGGCATCGTGCAATGTGATAGTGCCACCCACGGGACCACCCACCACCTCGAAGGCCCCATTGGATGGATTCGGACGAATGCTGTAGAACAACTGCTCAGCGATATCCTGTACCGAGGTCGTGCTCATTTCGATCAGCTCGAACCGATCGATCGCCCCTTCCACAATGTGACCCGGCGCGTTGTCGTTCACTGTGACGCGCAGGCGCATCGCAGCGGTCGGTGCCATGTGATCGCTGATGTCGATGCTGGCCAGCAGCCAGGCACCCGTACCCGGTGAATTGGCATTGATCGTTGCCACCACCACCGAGGATGTGCCGTCCTCCAATTCAATGATCATCTGATCGTTCGGATTCCCGGAGCCACCTGCATTGAAGAACCACCGGTAGAATCGGACATGCGCATCGACCATGCCCGTCGCATCGAACTCCGGTGAAAGCAGTACGACGGACCCATCGTCCACATCGTCGGTGCCCGCATCTCCACCACCATTCCCGGTCACATAGGCCTTCTCACCACAATCCCCGGCCACGTCGCTTCCAGGGTTGGAAGGTTGACCTTGCAGGACCGTTCCCACCGGCACCTCTCGGACCCATCCGCCCGTAGCTGCGCCTCCGCTTACTATCCACCCAAGGTCCAATGCGAAGTCATCCGCGATCCCCCGCTCCAACGCAATGGTGAGCGGACCACTGGCCTGGGTGATGCTTTGCGGTGCAGGACAGGCCGTTCGCCAGCCCCACTTTCCGGCAAGAACGGCGTAGGAGTCCGCGAAGACCGCAGGCAATTCGAAGGTCCCGTCCGGACCGGAGACGGTTCCGTACGCATAATCCACGCTGGAAAGTTCGACCTGCGCATCGGGGATGGGATCCCCGCTCACCGCATCGATCACGACGCCCTGTAACGCGAATGAGACCAACGGCTCCAATTGGACATCGAGCACGGTCACCTGTCCTTGCACCAGTTCCACCCCGGAGACCAGTGCCGGCACATAGCCGGGTGCATTCACAGCGACATCGTAGGTGCCTGCCTGGCTGTAGCCGGTCCCGTACTGTCCATCAAAACCGGTGATGTCACTGGCAGTGAGCCCTACGATCGTCACGGTGGCCTGGTTCACCGGTGCGGTGGAGACCTGGTCGCTCACCGTTCCCTCCAGCCAGCACGCCCGCTGGTAGTCAGGTGCCAGGATCACCAACCCACGTTCGATGTCCGACACGATGAGGTTCCCCGAAGGAAAGAACGGGTACACACCCCAATCGCCATTGAACCCATCACCCTGGTGATCGGGCGATGTGTCGTAATGCCCCACCTCCACCATGTTGTCCGGGTGCGTCACATCGTAGATCACCACTCCGTAGGTGTAATAGGACGTTACGAGGTAATGATCCAGCCAATAGGTGTTGTGTGGAATGGTCCCCGAACCGGGATCACTCTGCAGCTTGTCCTCGAAAAGAATGTCCGTCGGATCGCTCACATCATAGGAGCCAACGAACGCATTCGTGCGCTCGTCCGTGGTGAAAAGGTGCTCGCCACTATCGTCCAACCAGACATTGTGCGTGAAGTTGTTCGGCGTGTCCTGGGTACCAAGAAGCACCGGTGCCGCCGGATCAGAGACATCGATGATGGAGAAGAAGCCATCATAGATGTGCCCAGCATAGAGGGTATCGCCCCGTGCATATCCGTCATGCACGTACCATTCATCATAGGATCCGATCTCCACCGGCGCCATGGGGTCCTGCATGATGTCGTACATGATCACGCCGCCGTTCCCTCGCGCGGACCCGAAGATGTAGAGCCGGCCATTTTCATCGATGAACAACGTGTGCGAGGTGGTCCAGTCCGGGGCCAGCCATACGGTGGCGGGCAGGTCGGTGCTCTGTGGCAATGGGCTCAGGTCCACGATGGTGAGCCCACCGTTCTCCGCCTCGGTGGTGATATAGGCGTGGTCGTTGTACACCTTCACCTCACGCCAGATCGACGTGGGACCTGGGAAAAAGAAGACCTCCACCGGATCGGCCGGATCGCTCACATCGACCACGGAGACACCCCCAGGGTTGTTCGGACCGGTCCCGTTGACGCCGACCACGGCATACTCGTTCCCGAACTCATCCGTGTACCCCCACAGATTGCTCAGGTCGCTGTTGCGAAGAGCCTGGTAGTCCAGTCGCCCAAGCTCGGTGATGTTCAATTGGGCTAGCGCCATGAAGGGGAAGAGCATGGCGAGCAGGCCGGAGACCGTGCTCCGCAGAGGAGAATTCGTCGACATGCCGCAATGTAGGCCGCCCTTCCCTGGGAGCAAGCGACCTGCTCCGCCCGATCCCGTTCGATCCTTGGTATCGCGGATCGCCCTATCCCATCGCGTTGACATGGAGAAAACACACGCTTCGGACCCCTTGGCCCCACATTGAAGTACCTTCGTGGTCCGATCGTGCCGATCCATCGACCGAACGGATGATCAATGTCCACTGCATTTCGCGTCGTTCTCTGTTCCCTTGCCTCATTGGGCCTGCTGTCCCGTTCATCCGCTCAGTTCAGCACCGGGACCACCCTTTACGGCGGACCTGTTCTTGCAGGCATGCAACCGGTGGACCTCGATGGTGACGGAGACCTGGATCTGGTCGGCGTGTTCCCCGGTGATCACTTCAAGTGGTTGGAGAACACCGATGGCATGGGCGGGACCGGTCCCCTGACCCTGTTGCTTGATTGCGACATGGTGTGCGACCTCTACGCTTTCGCGGACCTGGACGGTGATATGGACAGCGATCTGGTACTGATCGATGAAGGCACTTCGGAGGTCCTGGTCGCCTGGAACCTGGACGGCACGACCCTTGCGCCGCCAAGCGTCATCGGCTCATTCCCCGGGGAGGGGATCGGAGCATTGCAGGTCGCCGATGTGCAGGGGAGCAACCTGCCGGAGATCGTTGTTTCCACAGGAAGCGAGGGTACGGCGCGATTGAAATGGCTGCTCAACCTGGACGGGACATTCGACACTACCGTGGACCCGGAGCTGGCGATCGAAGGAGCGCCACCGACGGTCATGGTCGCAGGCGATGTGGCTCCCGGAGAAGGCAGGGACATCGTGACGATCAATGGCAACGGGCTGGTGCTTGCAGCCGTGAACCTGAATGGCGATGGTTCCCAATGGGGCCTCGACACACTTTTCCAGGTCTTTTCCTATCCCTTCCAACATCCCCAACTGATCGACGTGGACGGCGATGGCGACCTGGACCTCGCGGAGGCTGGGCAATCGGCGGTGCAGTGGGCCGAGAACCGCATGGATGAGGGCCTGCAATTCGATCAGTTCACCATCCATCCTTTGGAGCCGTTCACTAGTGCTGGACAGGGCATGTTCGGACGTGTCGGTTGCACCGGTGGTGCCAGCCTGGTCTTCGTTCCCTCCAACCCACAGTATGCCGTGCGGTGGAGCACCTACCTGCCGACCATCAATGGATTCGCACCTTCCACGGATCTGCAAGGGGTTCCCCGTGGCACGGACCTCGTTCTAACGGACCTGAACGGCGATGGCCTGGATGACATCGTGCTCGGTACCATTTTCGGCCTGCAATGGTATCGGAGCGAGGTGGTACCGCCGACGACGCTCGTTGAACTGCCGACCTTCGACACGCTGTGCAAGGCGGGGCCGGCGATCGCCCTACCGCCAGCGCTGCCTACGAACGGCTCCTGGTCGGGGACCTGGGTGAATGACGGCCTCTTCTATCGCGCCAATGTGAGCGGCATCCAGGATGTGCCGCTGGCATACACTGCCAATGAGGAGCAGGGATGCGCGATCGGCGACCTGGCCGTTGTGCGTGTGATCGACGGTCCTACTGTCGCTCCCTTGATCGGCCCGGTCATTTGCAGCGGTGCACCACCGATCGCGATGTCCTCCACCCCGATCGATACGCAATGGGACGGCCTTGAGCCAGGCAATGTGCTCGATCCCGCGACCTATGATGGTGGACTGATCACATGTGCATACGAGGATGCCTCAGGGATGACATGCGTATCATTCACAGGTCCGTTCGAGGTATGGAACAGCGTTCCTGTTGAATTGCAACCCGCCGGGCCTTTCTGTGTGAATGACGGCATACAGCAGATCCTCCCCGTGGTGGACGTACCCGGCAGCAACTGGAGTGGTGACATCATCGGTTTCACGGCTTCGCTGGCGCTCTTCGATCCCGGTCAGGGTGCAGGTCAGTATGAGGTGATCCTACAACGCAACGCGACGCATCCGCAGGAGTGCGGTGGAAGCGACACGCTGATCGTGATCGTCAGCGATGTGATCCCGGAGGTGATGGTGGATGCATTTCCACCGTACTGCAGCAGTGGTGGCCCGGTGCAATTGACCGGCGCGACACCGGAAGGGGGCGTTTGGGCCGGACCGGGTGTCGCTGGTGACGCGTTGGATCCGGCCATTGCGGGTTCCGGTGCGCATGTGGTGACCTACACCTACGAAGCTCCGGAAGGTTGCTCCAACAGTGCGCAAGCCATGGTGACCTTGGTCGGATCGATCGCATTGGCCTGGGACTCGGACGACCTGCTGTTCTGCAAGACGGATGATCCCGTACAGTTCTCAGCGACTGTGACAGGGGGAACATGGAGTGCCCCGGCTGATGCGAACGGCGTGGTCATCCCGGGAAACCTTGCGGAGGGCGACCATCCGATCAGTTACGTTTGGTCCGATACCAACGGCTGCACCGTTGTGAGCGATATCGCGGTCCTACAGCTCCTGCCGACCACGGTGGTCTCGATCGACCCTGTCGGGACCTTGTGCAACACAGGGGCTGCGGTGCTGTTGAACGGGTCGTTGTATGGCACATGGTCCGGAGCAGTGGCAGGTGAAGGCTCTTCGATCCTGTTCGATCCGAGCCTGCTGGGTGTCGGCGTCTGGCCGGTCGAACTCACCGCATCGGAGCCTGGCAGCTGCCCCGGAACGACGACCGCGGAGATCGTGGTCGAGGTATGCACGGGAACGGAGGATATCAACATGGGAACCACCACGCTGGCACCGAATCCCTTCACCCATGGGACGACCCTCTTCGTTGCCGGCAACGGTACCGTGCGGATCGAAGTGATCGATGCCACCGGTCGTGTGGTGCGTAGCCTTGCGGGCGCCGGGAACGAGCGACTGTGGCTCGCCTTGGAAGATGAACCCGCAGGCACCTACCTCATTCGCATCGCCCGTGGTGGCGCTGTTGAGCACCTGCGAGCGATCAAGGTGGCCCAGTAGTCAATCCAGGCCCAGCGTGATCTGCCTGCCCGGTGTGTAGCCGATCAGCGGATCCTCCGGCGATCGTTCGGCCTCTTCAGCGGCCTGCGCCTTCCTGAACTGTTTCATGGGCGACTCCTCAAGACCCTCCTCTTCCGGGGCGTCGAGGTTGCCGATCTCTTCTTCAGTGATCAACATGCCCTGTGTCTCCTCCAGCTCGGGGGTCATCGGGATGAAGACCTGATCCAGTAACTCGATGTCCTTCACTTTGAAGGGTGTCAGGCGATTCCCCAAGGCCTTCACGCCTTTCACGGATATGAAGTCCTCCAGATCGACCTCCTCGTCCGCACGGTCGTTGCTGCGCTTGTCGAAGCTCACCTTCACCTTCGGATGGCCCACCAGGCTGTGCACCACCAACCGGCTTTCCGGATGATCGGTGATGAACTGCACGGCATCCTTGCCACTTTCAGCGTGGAAGCGTTTCACCTGGTATTGCTGTTTGTCACCCTCCCAGTACACGGCGCAGATCACGCCTTTCGGATCCCACTTCACCACGGTGATGGCATTGTCCGGGAAGTGGGTGGTGATCACGAACGGGAACAACTGGTAGGTGCCATTGCTCATGATGGCAAGGATCCGGTCCTCGCCTGAGAAACGCCCCAGGTAGCGGCCGTGGCCGGTATCGTTCAAACGGCGCACGGTCTCATCGAACCAGATTGGGATCGCGCCCAGGGTCGATCCGCCACGCTCCTTCTGCACGATCTTGCTCACCATGTGTCGCGTGAGCAGATTGCCCTTGCTGCCTCTTCCCTTCACGGAAAGCGATGCGAAATCGATGTCGAACTTGCTCTTGCGCAGGTTCGGGCGCGGGCGCAACTGCACCTGCACCACCTCCCCTGCCCCGTCCGGGTTCACGGTGAAGTACTCCACCTTGGATCCCTTGGTACCGTTGGTGAGGTCATATTCCTTGTCCCGCGTGATCCCCGTCACCACGAAGCGCTTCATGTAGTACGCCCCCTTCGGCCCATCCTGGTAGATGAGGTGGTAGATCGTGCGTTCGTCGCCCTTCTTCCACACACCGACATGCAGGATGCCCTTGCCGATGAATTTCTTGTCGGCCACCTTCGTGATCATCATGGTGCCGTTGTCCCGGAACACGATGATGTCGTCGATGTCCGAGCATTCGCCCACGAGCTCGAAGTTGCGCAATCCCCAACCGGCGAAGCCTTCCGCGCGATCCACGTACAGTTTGCGATTGGCCACTGCGACCTTTGTGGCCACGATGGTGTCGAACGTCCTGATCTCGGTACGGCGTTCACGACCTGCGGCATATTTCTTCTTCAATTCCTTGAAGTAGTCCACGGCATGATCCACAAGGTGGTCGAGTTTGTGGACCACTTCGGCCAGGGCCTCCTCCAGGTTCCGGATGTGCTCATCCGCCTTGAAGCTGTCATACTTGGAGATCCGTTTGATCTTGATCTCGGTAAGCCGCACGATGTCCGCCTCGGTCACCGGTCGCTTCAGGTGCTGGACATGTGGCTTCAAGCCTTTTTCGATGAAGGCGATCACCTGTTCCCAGGTCTCCGCCTCCTCGATCTTGCGGTACACCTTCTTCTCGATGAAGATCCGTTCCAACGATGCGAAGTGCCATTGCTCCTCCAACTCACCCTTCTTGATCCTGAGTTCCAGTTCAAGGAGGCGCAGGGTGTTCGCCGTGCTGATCCGCAACAGTTCATTCACCCCGACGAAGCGTGGCTTGTCGTTCTCGATCACCACCGCGTTCGGCGCGATGCTCACCTCGCAATCCGTGAAGGCGTAAAGGGCGTCGATCGTGGTGTCCGGGCTTACACCGGCCGCCAGGTGCACGATGATCTCCGCGTTCTCAGCGGTATTGTCCTCGATGTGGCGCACCTTGATCTTGCCCTTGTCGTTGGCCTTGATCACGCTTTCGATGAGGCTGGTGGTGGTGGTACCGAAGGGGATCTCGTGGATCACCAGGGTCTTGTTGTCCTCCTTGCGGATCCGCGCCCTGGATCGGACCCGACCACCACGCTGCCCGTCGTTGTACAACTCGACATCGGCCATGCCACCGGTGGGGAAATCGGGCACCAGATTGAAGGATCGCTTGCGAAGACAAGCGATGCTGGCATCGATCAACTCCACGAAGTTGTGAGGCAACACCTTGCAACTGAGGCCCACCGCGATGCCCTCACCGCCCTGTGCCAGCAACAAGGGGAACTTCACCGGCAGGAACACGGGTTCCTTGTTGCGTCCATCGTAGCTCAACTGCCACTCGGTGGTCTTGGGATTGAAGACCACATCGTGCGCGAACTTGCTCAGTCGCGCTTCGATGTACCGGGGGGCGGCCGCACTGTCACCGGTAAGCGTATTGCCCCAGTTCCCCTGGCAGTCGATGAGCATGTCCTTCTGCCCGATCTGCACCAGCGCATCACCGATGCTGGCATCGCCATGCGGGTGGTACTGCATGGTGTGCCCGATGATGTTGGCCACTTTGTTGTACCGCCCATCATCCAATTCATTCATGGCGTGCAGTATCCGGCGCTGCACGGGCTTCAGGCCATCGTACAATGCCGGCACCGCGCGTTCCAGGATCACATAGCTCGCATAGTCCAGGAACCAGTTGCGATACATGCCGCTCACCGAGAATGCGGCGGTGCCGCCGGATCCCGGTATGCCCTTTCCCGCACCCTCACCACCGGCCTCCCCTTCCGGAAGCACCTCGTCCATTTCGTCGCTCATGCCTTATTGATCCGCTATGCTGCACACCGTGTTCCGCGCACCGATGGACCCCTGGTTCGTCAACCTTACCTCCCAGCAGTATTGCGCACCGCTGCTCGTGTTGTCCGTGCTCAATTCGATGATCCCCTCCTCCACTTGATTGGAAAGAAGACTCACTGTGTTCCCGTTCGCGCCGTTCACTCCTTCCACCACATAGGTGGTATTGGGGATCAGGAAATACTCCGTATGCACCCGTATGCGCTGGATGAACCGCCGGTTGGTGCTTCCGTTGGGGTTCTGCAGCAGGACCACCGTATCGGACGCGAGGGTGAAGATGGCCGGGCCGGCGTACTCCGCATCGAACGGATTGTTGTCCAAACCGTCCAACTCGGTCTTGTAGCACCCGCTCAGGAAAAGCACGATGATGGAACACACCAAGGCCCTCATCGCGACAAGGGTATTGTGAGACCGGCCGCCCAGGATCCGCCGTTCGGGCCGGGCATCCATGAAAGTCCATCGAAACGCACTTTCTCGGGATCATCGAAGTGCGGCGCCTCCCACCGTGCCGTGCGCCCACGGATGTACCAAGTGACACCTGCGCTCACAAGCGTGAAGCCCGATGCGATGATCAGGCCCGTGCGTGCTTTCCTCAATTCATCCTGATGATCCGGAATGGTGACCTCCTTCAACGCGGCGATCCCCGCAGGTTCGACACTGTTCTCGTAATCGGTGCGGTCGTCCTCCAGGCGTTGATGCGCCCTGTTGTATTTCACGAAGGAAGCGATGCTCCAGACCACGCCGGCACCGGTGACGGCCGCCGGCACCGCCCGCGTCCAAGCCCTCCGGTTCGAAAAGGAGCCATACTCCCGCTTGAAGTCCAGGAAGGCCTCACTGTACGGCAACTCGACCTTGAGGTCCGCCGTACGCCCGGCGATCACGAACACGTTGGTATCCACCACCACGCGCTCGGGCGCCCAGATGGATAGCTGGTGCAGTCCCTCCAACAAGGTCACTTCCCGCTGTTCCATGCGGTGTTTGCCGTCCACCACGAACGCGACGCCTGGCGCATCCACCAACAACCGGATGGTGCCCGTGCCCTGACCGACGAGCATCCCCGCCGAACCCATGAAGGCGGCGAACACGAGGCCTTTGGATATGAACAACGTCCGGGCCATCACAGATCCATCTCCACTTCGTTCTCCTCCAATTTCCGGGCGATCGCCATGGCCGGGTGTTCGGTCTTGCCATCCACTAGGTCCTTCTCCACCACAAGATTCTCAATGATGAAGCCCTGGCGTTCGGGGGTGTTCTTGCCCATATAGAAGCCGAGCAGTTCCTGTACGGAGGCTTCCTTGGTGATCATCACCGGTTCGAGCCGCATGTCCTCACCGATGAAGTGCTTGAACTCGTCCGGACTGATCTCGCCCAATCCCTTGAACCGGGTGATCTCCGCGTTCTTCCCACATTTCAGGATCGCGCGTTGGCGTTCCTCATCGCTGTAGCAGTAGATCGTCTCCTTCTTGTTCCGCACACGGAACAAAGGCGTCTGCAGGATGTAGAGATGATCGTTCTTGACCAGATCCGGGAAGAACTGCAGGAAGAACGTCATCAACAGCAACCGGATGTGCATGCCGTCCACATCCGCATCGGTCGCGATCACGATCCGGTTGTAGCGCAATCCGTCCATCCCGTCCTCGATGTTCAGCGCCGCTTGCACCAGGTTGAATTCCTCGTTCTCGTAGACCACCTTCTTCGTGAGGCCATAGCAGTTCAGCGGCTTTCCTTTTAGGCTGAATACGGCTTGTGTGTTCACATCACGGCTCTTCGTGATACTGCCGCTGGCACTGTCCCCTTCGGTGATGAACAGCGTGGTCGCCTCCTTGCGATCATCCTTCTTCGGGTCGTTGAGGTGCACCCGGCAATCGCGCAGCTTGCGGTTGTGCAGGCTTGCTTTCTTGGCCCGTTCCCGTGCCAGTTTCCGGATGCCGCTCAGTTCCTTGCGCTCCCTTTCGTTGTTCAGGATACGCTGCTGCAGGACCTCCGCGACCTCGGGGTTCTTGTGCAGGAAGTTATCCAGTTCCCGACCGATGAAGTCACCGACAAAGGAGCGCATGCTCTGGCCGCCGGGCTCCACCTCGAGGCTGCCCAACTTGGTCTTCGTCTGGCTCTCGAACACCGGTTCGATCACCTTCACACTGATGGCCGCAACTACACCGGTCCGCACATCACCGGCCTCCCAGTCCTTCTTGAAGTACTCCTTGACCGTCTTTGCGAGCGCTTCGCGGAAGGCCCCTTGATGCGTACCACCCTGGGTGGTGTGCTGGCCGTTCACGAAGCTGTAGTATTCCTCGCCGTAATGGTTCGCATGGGTGATGGCGACCTCGATGTCATCCCCCTTCAAATGGATGATCGGGTACAGCGGCTCGCCATCCATCTTCACCGTGAGCAGGTCCAGGAGCCCGTTCTTGCTCTGGTACTTGCGGCCGTTGTAATTGATCGTGAGGCCGGTGTTCAGGTAACAATAGTTCCACAGCAACCGATCGATGTGGGGGTCGCGGAAGGCATAGTTCCGGAACATCTGTTCATCCGGTTCGAAGACCACCCGTGTTCCGTTCGGCTCCGCGCTGGAAAGCAGTTTCTCGTCCTTGCGCAGGACCCCCCGGTCGAATTCCGCACGCTTCATCTGCCCATCCCGCACGCTCTCGATCTTGAAGTAGCTGCTGAGCGCATTGACCGCCTTGGTACCGACCCCGTTCAGGCCCACGCTCTTCTTGAACGCCTTGCTGTCGTATTTGGCGCCGGTGTTGATCTTGCTCACCACATCCACCACTTTGCCCAGCGGCACACCACGGCCATAGTCGCGCACCTCGACACGTGCACCTGTGATGGTCACGTCGATCCGCTTGCCATGCCCCATCACGAACTCGTCGATGCAGTTGTCCATCACTTCCTTGATGAGGATGTACACCCCGTCATCGAAGCTGCCACCATCGCCGAGTTTGCCGATATACATACCCGGTCGCAACCGGATATGTTCCTTCCAGTCAAGGGACCGGATATGCTCCTCACTGTAGTTCGCGCCGCTCATGGAATTGGTTGGAAACCCAGCAATGGCAAGGGTTCCAATAGATCGCAACGAAGGTAACCCCTCCCGCGATCGGCTCCTGAAGGGCTGAAAACCCGGTTTTCAACGATCCGGGTGAGTTTTCAACGATCGCGCTACGGCAACTGCTCCATGATCGAGTTGGTCGGGATCACCCCGCCGATGTTCACCAGGATCATGTCCTTGTCATTGTCCGTGCCGGTGTACTTCACCCTGCCATCCATGTTCACATCGCTCATGTGATAGCCGGTGATCGAATTCGTCGGTACCAGTCCCCCGATGGCCGAGAGAATGGCATCGCGATCATTGTCCGCACCTGTGTAGAGCAGGATCACATCAGGTTCCGTGTTCCCGGACCACAGGGTCATCCTTGCCCCACGATCCTTGCGGGCGTTCGTGCCATACGTCGCAGTGCCGGCCTGCGTGAGGTCCAAGGCGGTGGCGACACTGTTCAAGGTCACGGCATTCCCGGACATGCAACCCAGGTGGTTCCGGTGCCGAATGGAGACCCGGTATGGTCCCGCAGGTACGCAGAAGCCCAAGGGTGTCACACCATCCATGCCCACCACATCACCGTCGCGTTGCACCAGCCCGACGCGCGCCTCCACCACGGCATACGGGGCGCTTGTGTTGCGCAACTCCACCAACACCCAGTCGGTGACCGCGTTGCTCCCGCTGACAGCAAGCACCCCGGCGGTGGTGACCAGGTTCCCCACCGGGGCCCATCCCATGGCCGTGTAGGGCTCCTGCAAAGGAATGAGCCCTTTCTGCCGCAACGAATCGGTCATCATCTGATCACTGGTCCTGTACGGACCATCGAGCAGTACCTTCAACGCGATCACCGCCGTGGGTGCCACCTCGCACGGTGCAGCCGGTGTGGTGAAGGCCCCGGACCCGGAATACTGCGAACTACCGCCGTTGCAGATGCTCTGCACCCTGAAGTTGTGGTCGGTCGAGGGGTTGAGCCCGGTCAAGGAATAGCTGGTGCCGGTCACCCCGGGAACGGTGTTCCACCCGCCAGTGGTGCCTTCCCGCCATTGAAGGTTGTAACTCACCGCACCGTTCACCGCATTCCATTGTACGGTGGCACCATTGTACACGACCCCGGTGGTGCTCAGGTCCGAAGGGGCCACGCACCCCTGTCCAGTGGCAAAGATGGACAGGCTGTAGCATTGGATGGTGCTGAAGGCACCGTTGTAGCCGTAGACATGTACGAAGTAGGTTCCGGCAGGCGCATCCGCGTACGAGATGTTCTCGCTTGATGTACCACCCTCTTGCGAGATGGCGAGTTGTGTGCCGCCACTGTTCAACAGCCGAACGTCATAATCTCCGGCCAGGTTGCTCAACGAAATGGTGATGTTGCCTGTCGCACCTAGGATGAACCGATAGTAGTCCGCATCGGAAGCGCTCGCGATGAGTGCGCTGAGCGAGACGGGGACCGGAACATCCGCAGCAGCCCCGGTGCTGTTGTTCGGTTCAAGTGCATCCGGGCAGGGTGAAGCCGTTGTGAAGGAAACCGACGCTGAGTACGGTGAACTGGAGGTGCCACAGTCAGCCAACACGCGAAAGTCATAGGAGGTGGTTTGGGACAGCCCGCCAAGCGCGTACGTGTTATCCGTCAGTCCGGTCACCGTGGTCCAGGTGCTCGCGGAGGACAACTTCCATTGGAGGGTGTAGGAAACGGCCCCGATGGCCGCCCAGGACAAATTCGCCCCGACGGTGGTCACGCTCGAAGCGATCAGCCCGGTCGGTGCATCACATGTGGTACCACAAGTACCCAGACAGGTGGAACTGTTGACCCGGCCCACGATCAGCGCGGTGGGTTGCGGCCCGAATCCGTTGGCGAACTTGATCGTGGAACTGGTCAGGTGGCAATAACTCATGATCGTGCCCCCCACCGAAGATGAAGGCAACGGTCCATCCGGGCAACTTCCTTCCGTATACCCCGCCGCCGGACCGCAACCATCAATGGCCGTGTTGTTGCCGTTCCACACACAGGCATGCGTATGGCTTGAGGCAAGGTTATGACCCTGCTCGTGCGTGATCACTTCCACGCTCCAACTGTAGGTGGGCACATTGGCGTAATTGCTATTGATCCCACTGTATGCCATGCGAAAGGATGCCTGATTGTTGCACAGCACATTGCGCCATGCGATACCTCCACCACCGGCATATCCGATCAGGTGTGCCAGATCGCCATTGAAACTTGTACGGGTGTCCCCGAACTGGTCGAGCAGTGCGCTGGTGGATGTGGCCGTGTAAGGGCTCGGAACATCCCAGACGAAGACCTCCGACAGAGTGACGTCGATGCCATCATTCGCATACAGGATGGCACTTTGGTTGAACAGGCCGGTAACGTAGTTGGTGGCATTGGTCACGCTGCCCTTTCCAAGGAACACATCGTAGTTCACTTCCCAATAGAAGCGTACGCACCGTGTTGTTCGCTCCCCGGCTGCTCCGGGCTCAAAGGCGGTGGCACCATGCGGTGGGTCGCCATCGGGCGTTCCGCAGACCGCTCCGGACCGTACGCGGAGGTCATCCTCCCGGTACAATACATGCAAACCCGACCGATCGTCCTCGAACCGCCCCAGGACCATCTGGCCTTGGGCATCGCTGATGATGCCCATGACCTCGTCACGAAAGACGCTGATCGCTGCAATGGCACCCTGCCTGCCGCGAACCGCGCCTTGGTAATGTGCTGCATCCTCCACGGTGGCAGGCGCATTGGTGCTTGCCTGGTATACCTGCATCCCCGGCGTGGCGATGTCGACCCGCTCCAGGTCCAACACAAGTTCACCTTCGCCACTTCGCAGCACCATGCTCACGAAGGCCGGGTCCTGCTCCAGCAATTCAGCGGCCTTTTGCCGGTCGTATCGCAGCACATCCGCCTTGGTCACGGCCTTGTTCCATGTCTGGTCCATCCGTTCAGAACGTTGCACAGGATCGAAGAGATCGATCGGCACGAACCGCACCTGCTTCGACCGCAACAGATCGATGTGTTCAGGGATAGCGCCGGTGCGGAGTTGACCCAGTACTGGGAAGACCGACACGGTGAAGAGCAGAAGGATGAGTTGACGCATGCGACGAAACTAGCGCCATTCCGAATGGGTTGTCCATGGATGCGACCAGAGTTCTTCACCACTATTCGACCAACTACCCGTGGACCAGGACGGAACCGATCGGCCCACCCATTGGGCACTGAAAGGGGCCCGGCGAACCGCAACGTGCGTTCATCCGTAGAATGCGACCCCAACGGTCCGATACTCCCGCAGCTCCGGTAGCTTTGGGCGCGGATACGGAAAGGACCAAGGACACAACATGCGCATCTCAGACCTCTACGGCCCGATATTCAAAGTGTGGCGTGCCAAGCGCTTCGAACAGTTCCGAGCCGCGCTGCAGCCGGTTGCTTCGGACCGGGTCCTGGACCTTGGTGGGTACCCGCACACCTGGACCGGCACGCCTCAGGAGGTGGCGTTGATCGAATGCCTCAACTTGAAAGTGTACCCCTGGCCGGAGGAGAAGGATTTTCCGGAGCACCGCATCAAGATCATCGAAGGGAACGCGTGCGACCTGCCCTACCCGGATGCTTCCTACCCCATCGTGTTCAGCAATTCGGTGATCGAGCATGTCGGCGAATACGAAGCGCAGAAAGCGTTCGCCAGGGAGGCGCGGCGCGTGGGTGGCAAGCTTTGGATACAAACGCCGGCCTACGAGTGCCCCATGGAGCCGCACTACCTTACGCCATTCATGCATTGGTTCCCGAAAGGCGCACGACGGAAACTGGCGCGGTACTTCACGGTATGGGGCCTGCTCGAGAAGCCGAACAAGGCGGAGATCGATGAGATGGTGGACTACACGCGCCTGCTCACGAAACGCGAGATGAAGGAACTTTTCCCGGACTGCGAGATCCGCACGGAAAGGTTGCTGTTCGTCATCCCGAAGAGCTATATCGCCATCCGGCGCTGACGCGACCGCCCGGCAAGACCGGAACGTTGATCACACGTTGAAGAGGAAGTGCATCACGTCACCGTCCTTCACGATGTAATCCTTCCCTTCGACCCGCAGTTTCCCTGCCGCCCGGCAGGCGGCCTCGCTGCCCAGTTCAACGAAATCCGTGTAGCTCATGACCTCCGCACGGATGTAACCCTTCTCGAAATCGCTGTGGATCACCCCCGCCGCCTTTGGGCCTGTATCGCCCTGATGGATGGTCCATGCACGCACCTCCTGCACCCCTGCGGTGAAGTAGGTCTGTAGCTTGAGCAGGTGGTAGGCCGCGCGGATCAACTTGTTCACACCCGGCTCGCTCAGGCCCAGGTCCGCCAGGAACATCTCCCGCTCCTCCGCGGTCTCCAATGAAGCGATCTCGGCCTCGATCGCGGCGGTCACGAAGATGACCTCGGCATTCTCGTGCGCCACGGCCGCCTTCACCTTCTCCACGTAAGCGTTCCCTGTGGTGGCGCTCTTCTCATCCACGTTGCACACGTACATGACGGGCTTGGTCGTGAGCAGTTGGAATTCGTTCACCAGTCCCAAGTCCGTGTTCGCATCGATCGCGGCACGCGCGCTTTCTCCCTTCACCAGATGCTCACGGATGCGCGATAGCAGGTCAAAGCGCCGCTTCGCCTCCTTCTCCCCGATCTGCGCCTGTTTCTCCACTTTCTTGATCCGTGCCTCCACGGTCTCGAGGTCCTTCAGTTGGAGTTCGATGTCGATCACCTCCTTGTCCCGCACCGGGTCCACATCGCCATCCACGTGCACCACATTGGGGTCATCGAAGCAGCGCAGCACGTGCAGGATCGCATCGCATTCGCGGATATTGCCCAGGAACTGGTTCCCCAACCCTTCACCCTTGCTGGCCCCTTTCACGAGCCCGGCGATGTCCACGATCTCCACCGTGGTGGGTACGATGCGCTGCGGCTTCACCAGGCCCGCGAGCACGTTCAACCGGTCATCGGGAACGGTGATGGTGCCCACATTCGGTTCAATGGTGCAGAACGGGAAGTTGGCCGCCTGTGCCTTGGCGTTGCTCAAACAATTGAACAATGTGCTCTTGCCCACATTGGGCAGGCCGACGATCCCACATTTCAAAGCCATGTTCCGGTTTTTCGGAGCGCGAAACTAGGGCTTTCGCCGGGCGCACGGACCGGTGCACCCGATCGGCCGAGGCACCATCAGTTTTCAAAAGTTCTGCACACGACCGGGCACGCCGTTGGGGTGCGGCTACTTTTGGCCGGAGCAGAAGATGCATCGTGCACATGACCATGACCGCAACCGCAACCGACGTCAGGATCGCTGAACTGGAACGCATCGCCAAGCAGGTGCGGCGCGATATCGTGCGCCAGGTGCACGGTGTGCAGAGCGGCCATCCCGGCGGATCGCTGGGTTGCGCTGACTTCCTTACGGCCCTGTATTTCGAGGTGATGCATCACACTCCAGGGAAGTGGGACATGGATGGCCGCGGGCAGGACCTGTTCTTCCTGAGCAATGGCCACATCAGCCCGGTCTTCTACAGCGTGCTGGCGCGGAGCGGCTACTTCCCGGTGAGCGAATTGTCCACCTTCCGGAAACTGGATAGCAGGCTGCAGGGGCACCCGACCACGCATGAAGGGTTGCCCGGTGTGCGCATGGCGAGTGGATCCCTCGGCCAGGGGCTGAGCGTCGGCATTGGTGCGGCGCTCGCCAAGAAGATGAATGGTGATGATCGCCTGGTCTACACCCTCCACGGTGATGGCGAGTTGCAGGAGGGTCAGATCTGGGAGGCGGCCATGTTCGCAGCGGCCAGAAAGGTCGACAACCTGATCGGCACGATCGACCTCAATGGACGCCAGATCGATGGGGATGTGGATGAGGTGCTACCTCTGGGCGACCTGGAGGCGAAGTGGCGTGCGTTCGGTTGGGATGTGCTCAGCGCCGAGGGCAACGACATGGCGGCAGTGATCGATGGCCTTGCAGAAGCCAGGCGGCGAACCGGAAAAGGCAGACCTGTCATGATCCTCATGCGCACCGAGATGGGCCAGGGGGTCGATTTCATGATGCATAGTCACGCGTGGCACGGCATCGCGCCGAACGACCAGCAACTCAAGGATGCACTTGCCCAATTGGAGGAGACCCTGGGTGATTATTGATCGATGCACAGGATCGGCACGCTTTTCACCGTTGGTACATGGAAAGCCGATGAGATGCGTCCATTGATGATCACCCTTGCCCTGCGTGTCGTGCTATCGACCTTCCTTGCATGGGGCGCACTTGTGGCCACAGCGCAGGAAGGACCGGCGAGGCCACCACTGACGCGCATGCTGTTCGTGATGGATGCGAGCAACAGCATGAACGCGTTCTGGGGCAACCAACCCAAGATCAACACCGCGCGTGAACTGCTGTTGAAGAGCTTGCAGGAACTGGAGGGCCAGCCCGATCTTGAACTTGCCCTGCGGCTATATGGCCACCAGACCCCGATACAACCGGGCAAGCAGGATTGCGACGATACCCGCCTCGAGGTGCCGTTCAGCTCCAACAGCATTCCGGGCATGCGCAGCACCCTCCAGTCGGTGCGATGCCTGGGCACCACGCCCATCGCCCGCTCCCTGGAGAAGGCCGCAGAGGACTTCCCGCCGACCAGCTTCAACGACACGCGCAAGATCCGCAACGTGATCATCCTGATCACCGACGGGATCGAGGCCTGCGACGAGGATCCTTGTGCGGTAAGCCGCGCCCTGCAGGCCAAAGGGATCACCCTCAAACCGTTCGTGATCGGTGTCGGCATCGGGGATGCGGACAAATACAGCCTGCAGTGTGTTGGCAATTACTACGATGCCAGCACCCCCGAACTCTTCGAGCACGTGCTGAAAGTGGTGGTGACGCAGGCGCTGAACTCCACCACCGCACAAGTGAGCCTGATGACCGAGGATGGGAAGCCCACCGAGACCGATGCGGCGGTCACGTTCTACGATCAACGAACCGGTGCTGTGCGTTACCATTTCGTACACACGATGAACGGCCGCGGCATCCCGGATACGCTGAGCATCGACCCCATCCACACCTACCGCGTGGTGGTACATACGGTGCCACCATCGGTCCGGGAGCAGGTCACCGTCCGCCCCGGGGTGCACACGATCATAGCCGTGGATGCGGGCATGGGCACCCTGAGCCTGAAGGTGGGCAGCGGTCCGCCCGACGCGGGAACGATCCCCTGCATCATTCGGAAAAAGGGCGATCCGACCACACTGCATGTGCAGGACATGGGTACTTCGCAGCGGCTGCGCACGGGTCGCTATGACCTGGAAGTGCTGACCATGCCGCGCATGCGGATCCCGGATGTGCTGATCGAGCAGGGCCGCACCACCGATGTGGCGGTCCCCCGCTCCGGAACGCTCAATGTCCTGCCCTCGACCCCGGGCCATGGTGCGCTGTTCGTGCAGCGGGGCGATGAACTGGAATGGCTGGCGGACCTCGACCCCACCGCCGTAAGGAGCCAGTTCCGGCTGCTGCCCGGCGCGTATCAAGTGGTCTACCGCAGCAGGAACGCCCGGCGCACCGAACTATCGATCACGCGCAACGTCACCATCGAAAGCGGTCGGTCCGCCACCGTTGAATTCTGAACCCTTCACCGGCACCCTTCCATGAGCAGCTACCCCATTCTCGATCAAAAGGACACCCGCAGCGGATTCGGCGCAGGTCTGCACGAACTCGGCACCACGAACCCTGAAGTCGTGGCCCTGTGCGCGGACCTTACCGGGTCCCTGAAAATGGATCCCTTCCAGAAGGACTTCCCTGACCGTTTCATCCAGGTGGGGATCGCAGAGGCGAACATGATGGGGATCGCAGCGGGGCTCACCATCGGAGGCAAGATCCCCTTCACAGGCACCTTCGCCAACTTCAGCACGGGCCGGGTGTACGACCAGATCCGGCAAAGCATCGCCTATGCCGGCAAGAACGTGAAGATCTGTGCAAGCCATGCCGGCCTTACCCTGGGCGAGGACGGTGCCACGCACCAGATCCTGGAGGACATCGGCATGATGCGCATGCTGCCGGGAATGACCGTGGTGGTGCCTTGCGATCACAACCAGACGAAGCAGGCCACCATCGCCATCGCAGCGCATGAGGGTCCGGTATACCTCCGTTTCGGGCGGCCGAAATGGCCCGTGTTCATTCCCGCTTCGATGCCATTCGAGATCGGCAAGGCCCAAGTGCTGGTGGAAGGCACCGACGTGAGCCTCATCGCTTGCGGACACTTGGTGTGGCGGACCCTGAAAGCGGCGGAGGAATTGAGCGCCGCTGGCATCAGCGCGGAGGTGATCAACATGCATACGATCAAACCCTTGGATACCGAAGCCGTCCTAGCTTCGGTCGGCAGGACAGGATGCGTGGTCACTTGCGAGGAGCACAACAGGTATGGTGGCCTGGGCGATGCCATTGCCCAGGTGTTGACCACGCATGCCCCGGTGCCACAGGAATTCGTTGCCGTGAACGACTCGTTCGGCGAGAGCGGCACCCCGGACCAGCTCCTCGCCAAGTACGGGTTGGACGTGCCGGACATCGTGGCGGCCGCCCGGCGCGTGCTCAAGCGGAAGTGATCCAAAGCCCGGTCTTCGCTGGAACGGGTGCCATGCTGAATGTCGTGCCCGGATGAAGGAGATCCCGGACAGCGAATTGCTCGCCCTGTTCCGCAGCGAGGAGAGCAAGCACTATGCCTTCGACCTCATCGTGCGCCAATTCCAGGCACGGTTGTACGCATCCATCCGCAGGATGGTCACCGATCATGACCATACGCAGGATGTGCTGCAGAACACCTTCATCAAAGCGTGGAACGGCCTGGCCGATTTCCGGGCGGATGCCCAACTGTTCAGCTGGTTGTACCGCATCGCGCACAACGAGAGCCTCAACCACCTGCGCCGCATGAAACGGGGCATCTTCGTGAGCGACGAGACCGTGATGGAGCAGCTCACCACCACCCTGGACAATAGCGAACACTTCTCCGGGGATGCCATCCAACGGAAGCTGCAACGGGCCATCATGCGGCTTCCCGCCAAGCAGCGGGCTGTCTTCAACATGCGTTACTTCGATGCGTTGAAGTACGAAGAGATGAGCTCGATCACCGGCACCAGCGTGGGTGCGCTCAAGAGCAGCTACCATATCGCCGTGAAGAAACTGGAGCAATGGCTCACGGACGCATCCGATCAAACCAAATGAGCCGTGGAGCGTCGAACGAACAGCATGATGACGGAGCGGAACGAACCGAATGAACTGAGCGAAGCGCCGCAGCTTCGGGCCATCCCGAAAGTGGACCCGTTCGTGGTGCCGGAGGGTTTCTTCGAGCGTTTCCCACAGCAGGTAAAGGCGGAGGCGACGAGGGAACGCATGCCATGGGCCCTCTTCGGACCACCGCTCCGGCTCGCTCGGCTCGCTGGCGTTTTGACCTTGGTCGCGGTGGCAGTGCTGGCCTGGAAGAACTGGTCGACCCCGGTCGATATGCGGACCGCGATGACGGAGCCTACCTTGGAAACGGACCTCCTGGCCATGGAGGAATTGAGCAGTGACCAGTTGTACAGCCTCATGGCAGAGGACCCGGCGCCGTTCACCCATGTGGATCCTGAACTCGGAGCGGACCAACTCATCGCTTACCTGGAAGAAGAGGACCTGCCCCTGGACATCCTGATCGAAGAACCATGAAACGACCGCTTCGGACCTTTACGATCGCTTGCACGACCTTCCTTACCCTTTCGGTGAGCATGGCGCAGCCCGACGACCGGTCCATACCCGATGACAGGCTGCAGGAGATCAAGGCCCAGAAGAGTGCCTATCTCACCACGAAACTGGCGCTTACCCCGGAGGAGGCGCAGCGCTTCTGGCCACTGTACAACGCCTTCGACGAGCAGCAGGATGCCCTGCGCGCAGAGCAACGCGCCATGATGCGCGAGGTGCAGGACCGCGGCGCGAGCATGACCGAGGCCCAGGCCGCCGAGCTGATCGAGAAGAATCTGGAGAACCGCAGAAAGGAACTCGAATTGGAGCGGGAGTACGCGGGGAAGTTCCAGAAGAGCATCGGGGCGATCAAGACCGTGCGCCTGCATCGCGCCGAACGCGACTTCAACCGGGAGGTGCTTCGGCGGCTGAAGGAACGAATGGAGGATCGGAAGGCCGGCAACGGCCCGAAGCGCCGCTGAAGTACGCGTGGTCGCTTTCGACGTGCGACCTTCGTGCCGCATGGACCTGCAGACAGCCTTCCGTCGTGACCTGGCCCAGACCGGTCCTTACCCACTTGCCCTGGACATCGTTGGTGCCGAAGGCTGCCACCTCACCGACCGCAACGGGGCGCGCTACCTGGATCTGGTCGCCGGCCTTGCCGTGAACAACGTTGGACACCGCCACCCGAAGGTGATCGCTGCGATCAAGGAGCAATGCGACCGCTACCTGCATGTGATCCCTTACGGTGAATTCATCCAGGAACCGCAGGTGCGCTTCGCATCCGCTTTGGTGCAGCGCCTTCCCAATACCTTGGAGAGCGTCTATTTCGTGAACAGCGGCACCGAGGCGATAGAAGGTGCCCTGAAGCTGGCCAAGCGCATCACGGGCCGACCGGAGCTCGTGGCCTGCCAGCGCAGCTACCACGGGAGCACCCATGGTTCGTTGAGCGTCACGGGCAACGAGACCAAGAAGGACCGCTCCCGACCATTGCTGCCGGGGGTGCGTTTCATACGCTTCGATGTGGAAGCGGACCTGGAACTGATCACGACGGATTCGGCCGCAGTGATCGTGGAACCGGTGCAGGGCGATGCCGGTGTCCGCGTGCCACGCGAGGCGTGGATGCAAGCCTTGCGCGACCGTTGTGATCGGACCGGCACCATGCTCATCCTGGATGAAGTGCAGACGGGGTTCGGGCGCACCGGCAAGCTCTTCGCCTTTGAACACTTCGGCGTCGCACCGGACATTCTTGTGCTGGGCAAGGCGTTGGGCGGCGGCATGCCGATGGGAGCCTTCATCGCCTCGCGGGAACGCATGGCGCTGCTTACCCACGACCCGATCCTGGGCCACATCACCACCTTCGGGGGGCATCCGTTGCCGTGCGTGGCGGGGCACGCCGCACTGGAGGCGCTGGTGGAAGAAGATCTTGTCGAAAATGCGGAACACATGGGCGCGCGTTTCAAGGCCGGTCTTGTGCACCCGCGGGTGCGTGAGGTACGGGGGCTCGGGTTGATGCTCGCCGTGGAACTGGACGATGCGGAAGCCGTGCGATTCGTCGTGCACCGCTGCCTGGCGAATGGCGTGCTCGGCTTCTGGTTCCTCTCCTGCCCCACCGCCTTCCGCATTGCCCCACCGCTCTGCATCACACCGGCGGAGGTGGACCATGCATGTGGCGTGATCCGTGAGGCGTTGGACGCGCTGGCGCCTGCCTGAGCGGGTGAACTTCCTGCGTTGATATACCTCCTCAGCAAGATCCTTTCGCGCGCATCCCATTGCCTGTCGCGGTCGGACCCGGGTGCATGCCCGCCATGGATATACACGTCCATGGACCCGCGACACTGCGGGAGAAGCCGTGCCATGGACGGGGTCCTCGGCTACTTTCGTATCGACCTATCCGCCATGGACCATTGCTTCACGCTGTCAGCCTTTGCTCGATCGGCATCGTGCGTCGCATTGTTCGCCACCGTTCTCTGCTCCAGCGCGCAGGAACAGGTCCCATACGCGGTCGGTCCTGGGTCTATGCGGTCCGAGGTGGACGAGCGATCGACCCATCGCAGAGAGATCGTTGAACTGGTCCGGTCCAACGCAATGTTCCGGGGCGGGGGAACGGTGGTCACCATCCCAGTGGTATTCCATGTGCTGCACCAACGCGGCGACGAGAACATTTCCGCTGAACAGATCATGGACGCGATGAACCTGTTGAATGAGGACTTCCGCAAATTGAACCCCGACATCTCCCAGGTAGTACCCGCCTTCCAAGGGATCGCGGCGGACGCGCGGATCGAATTCGCACTGGCCACCAAGGACCCCATGGGGAATTGCACGAACGGCATCGACCGGATCCATACGGTACAGACGTTCCTTGGCGATAACACATCCAAGGGTAGCCAGTGGCCGCGCAACAAGTACCTCAATATCTGGGTGGCGAGGACAATGGTAAGCGGTGCTGCCGCGAATGCGCTGTTGCCATCCGATGCGACCGGTGTTGCGGCGATGTACGATGGGATCATGATCCTGGATGGATACGTTGGAAGTATCGGGACGGGGACCAGCTTCCAAAGACGGGCTCTGACGTACACCGTTGGGCGGTACTTGGGACTGCTGCGCACATGGGAAGGAGCAACGATGGATGAATGCGGTGATGATGGCATCGCGGACACGCCACCCACTCGTCCCGCACAGTTCTGTCCTCCGTTCAACCAAACGTTGTGCAACCCACCGACCGAGGAGAACTACCAGAACTTCATGGCACTGCAGGACTGCCCGCGCATGTTCACCGAAGGCCAGGCAGCGTGGATGCAGGCCACCCTTGCCTCCTCCACGGCGCAGCGCGATGAACTGACCACCGTACAGAACCTGACCGCTGCAGGGATCAGCCCGGGAGCAGAACTGCTGTGTCCGCCACAGGCCGACTTCTATGCAGTGGTCGGAGCCAGTTTGACCTCGCCTGTGGTCCCCTTCACCCCTTCGACATGCGCAGGTACCACGGTGCGATTCGTGGACAACTCCGCAGGCACGGCAGCGACCGCGTGGGCCTGGACGTTCGAGGACGGAACTCCTTCCTCCTCCAGTGAACAACATCCGATGGTGACCTTCTCAACCCCCGGTTGGAAGTCGGTATCACTCACCGTCGGCAACGCGAACGGGTCGACCACGCACACGGACGCCATGGCCGTGCGCATCAGCGATACCACCGCGGCGATCGCGCCCTACCCGGAGGGTTTCGAGGACCCCGACCTGGGACCATTCTTCGGGATGAACCACGATGAGGACCATACCTTCTGGCAGCGTACCACCACCGGTGGACATTCCGGGTCGGCCTGCGCCTGGCTGAACAGTGGCGACAGGGATGCATCGGACGTGTACGACCCCACCAACCTCCTGGACCATGATGACCTGATCACCCCGGTGTACGACCTCACATTGCAACCGGTCACTCACCTCTCCTATTGGACCTCCTACTCCGTGAACACGATGGCTACGCCGGAAGTGACCGAGAAATTGGAGGTCTACAGCTCCTTGGATTGTGGGCGGACATGGCAATTGCGGCAGTCGCATGCTTCCACCGAATTGATCTCCAATGGGACCACCCCGGGCCCGCAAGGCTGGGTGCAGTGGACCATCACGCTTCCGCCATCCCTCACCAATTGCCGCACCGCCTGTTTCCGCTTCCGGTTCATCTCCTCGGATCGCTCCGGGCACCTGTACCTGGATGACATCTGGTTGACCGATGCGGTCGGGATCGATACAGCTGAACTGGGTATGGGACCGGTCCACCCGAACCCCACGAACGACATCTTCGAATTCACCCTGCCCGGCACGATCGGCCAGCCTGTTGGCATCCTCATCACGGACAGGATCGGAAGGGCCGTGTACCACGCCTCCGTCATACCCGCTGCAGATGGGATGGTCCGATCGAGTGCCACGGACATGCATCTCTCGAACGGCTTGTACACGCTCCGCGCCACCGCACATAACGGGACCTGGACCACCAAGATCCTGATCGCCAGATGAAGAAGACCCCGCACGTCCTTACCGGCAACACCTCCGGGCGACCGCTCCCTGAAGCGATCGACCCGTTCCTTTCCAGAGCCTTCCGCACCCCGAGTTGTGATGGATGGCGTGAAGGAACCACTGCTCCGGTGCGTATCTTAGGCCCTCGCTTGCAAAGACCAATACCCCTCACGAAGCGCAACGTCATGAAACACCTTTTACTTGGATTGGCCGTTTGTTCCCTCTCCCTGCCCACGCTGGCGCAGCAGGCACCGAAGCCTTGCGGCACGGATGCCGAACGCCTCCGTCTGATCGCAGAGGACCCCACCTACCTGATCCGCGAGGCCGCTTTCGAAGCGGAGCTGCGGGCACGCATGGCGGAAAGCGCCGGTCAGCGCGACGACGACCAGGTGTACATCATCCCGACGGTGTTCCACATCGTGCACCAGCGCGGTGATGAGAACATCTCGAACGAGCAGATCCTGGATGCCATGGAGGTGTTGAACCGTGACTTCCGGAAGCTGAATGCCGACACGATCAACGTGCACCCCAGCTTTGCGGATATCGTAGGCGATGCGCGGATCGAGTTCCGTCTGCCGACGATCGATCCGTTGGGCAATTGCACCAATGGGATCGACCGCGTGTACTCCCCACAGACCTTCCTGGGCGAATCCACTTCCAAGCCGAACCCCTGGCCCCGCGACAAATACATGAACGTGTGGGTGACCCGCACCATCGTGAGCGGTGCCGCAGGTTACTTCACCGGTGCTCCGTCGATCTCCGATGGCATCCTGATCCTGGACGGGTATGTCGGACGCATCGGCACGGGTACCGAGAACCTCTCGCGTGCGTTGACCCATGAGGTTGGTCACTACTTCAGCCTGAACCACGTGTGGGGTTCCAACAACGGAGAGGGCAACCCTCCTGCAGGGCACATGCAACCGGATTGTGGCGATGATGGGGTGGAGGATACCCCGATCACCCGTGGCTGGAACATCTGCCCACCGGTGGCGAATCGCGCTGATTGCGACCCGAACATCATCGAGAACGTGGAGAACTACATGGAGTACTCCTACTGCCCCAGTGCGCACATGTTCACCGAGGGCCAGGTGGAGCGGATGCGCTTCGCGGCGCAATCCCCATCGTCCCAGCGGGACAATCTCTGGACCGAACAGAACCTGCAGGTAACGGGTATCGCTGAGGGGTACCGCATGACCTGTGGTCCATTGGCCGATTTCTACGCCGTCGTCGGCAACAGCCTCACTTCGCCGGTGGTGCCTTTCACCCCCACGACCTGTACCAACACCAACGTGCGCTTCGTGGACAACTCGAGCCGCTCCTTCCCGACCGGCTGGTCCTGGACCTTCCAGGATGGCAACCCCGCCACTTCCACCGAGCGCAACCCAACGGTGCAGTTCACCTCCCCGGGATGGAAGACCGTTACGCTCACGGTGAGCAACGACAATGGCTCCAGCACGAAGACGGATGAGTATGCCGTGCTGATCGGGGGCAACGACCTCACCGTACAGGGCTCCTACCAGGAGAGTTTTGAAGGAGATGCCGGCATCTACCCGTACTTCGAGGCCAACTATGGCGTGAACCACACCTACTACCGCCAGTATGTGGGCGGTGGCCACACCGGCAGCAAGTGCGCCTGGCTCAACAGCGGCGACCGCTTCCAGTTGAACTTCATCGACCCGACCAACGCGTTCGACTATGACGACCTCATCAGCCCGAACATGGACCTGGATGCCATGCAAAGTGCGCAGCTGAGCTTCTGGTACTCCTACTCCACCACGACGACCACATTGGCGGACGCCACCGAGAAACTGGAGATCTACTCCTCCACCGATTGCGGCCGTACCTGGCAGTTGCGTACCACGGTGAACGGCGAGGCGCTGATCACCAACGGCAACATGAACAACGGTCCCGGGGTATGGGCCCAGAAAACGGTTACCCTGCCCAGCTCCGTGCTCAACAACAACATCCGGTTCCGGTTCCGCTTCATCTCCAGCGAATTCTCCAACGACCTGTTCATCGATGACATCAACATCAGCGGATCGGTCGGTATCGAGGACATGAGCGCGGATCAGCTCCTGAACGTGTTCCCGAACCCGTCCAACGATCAGTTCACGATCCAAGCATTCGGCATGGACCGTTTCCGGACCGAGATGACGATCACGGACATGAGCGGTGCGATCGTGTACAGCAACAGCATCGCACCCACCGGAGGTACCGGCATCGTGATCAGCAGCAATGCGTTGAACATGGCCAACGGCCTGTACTTCCTGCGCGTGGCCAACGAGGCCGGCACCAGCACGCAGCGCATCAATGTGATGCGATAAGCACAACGACGATCATGGAAAAGGCCCCTGGTGTTCCCAGGGGCCTTTCTCTTTCATCCCGTTCAGTAGGTGCCCGCTGCGAGCATCACCAGGGTACACCCCTCGATCACCTCGATGCCTGCCTTGGTGGCTTTTTCCGCCAGACCCGGATGCTCCGCCCCGGGATTGAAGATGATGCGCCGGGGACCGGCTTGCATGATCCGTTGCATCCACTCCTCCTGATGGGCCGCATTGAGGTACAGGGTGACCGTATCCACCGCGGTGCCCGCAGGCCAGTCCGTCCGGATGGGAACATCACCGATGGCCCCCGTACGGCGACCGATGGCGATGACCGGATGCCCGTGTGCGACCAGGCGGCGCACCGCCATGTGCGCGTAGCGCTGCGGTCTCTCACTTGCTCCGAGCACCACGGTGGTTCCTCCTTCCATGGCACAAAGATCGCCGATCCCAACACCCCATGTGCACAACCACCGTGCAGGTAACACTGCGATGATGTTGCCGGTACGCGGACCCCGGAGCTTTGCACCGCATGAAACGTGCGATAGACATCCTGGTGATCTCCGACCTGCACCTAGGCACCTATGGTTGCCGTGCCGCGGAGCTCGTGGAATACCTGCGGAGCGTGAAGCCTGCCATGGTGATCCTGAACGGGGATATCATCGACATCTGGCAGTTCAAGAAGCGCTACTTCCCGAAGGACCACATGCGCGTGTTGAAGCGCCTGCTGAAGCTCGCCTCAAAGGTGCCGGTGTACTACATCACCGGCAACCATGACGACGTGCTGCGCCGGTACAGCCCCACCACCATGGGCAAGTTGCGGCTGGTGGACCGGTTGGAGCTCACGATCGATGGGGAGCGTTACTGGTTCTTCCACGGGGACATCTTCGATGCGAGCATCCAGCATGCGAAGTGGCTCGCGAAACTGGGCGGGACCGGATATGACCTGCTCATCCGCATCAACAACCTGGTCAACTGGGCCCTGGTGCGCATGGGGAAGCCGCGGATGAGCTTCAGCGCGCGGATCAAGAACAGCGTGAAGCGGGCCGTGGCCTACATCGAGGACTTCGAGGAGACCGCCGCGAACATCGCGATCCACGAGGGGTTCCATCACGTGGTGTGCGGCCACATCCATCAACCCCAGATCCGGCGGATCACGAACCAGAAGGGGCACGTGCAGTACATGAATTCCGGCGATTGGGTGGAACACCTGAGCGCGCTGGAGTATGCCAACGGGAAGTGGACCATCCATCGGCACCTCCCCGATCCGGATGTGGTCGTCGAGCGGTCCACGGAGCTGGCCGAGCCGGTCTTTGCCTGAGCTCAGGCCCCATCCATTCCCTTCCGCAGGTCCTCCAGTGTGCGTTCGGGCAATTTCGTCAGATCCAGCACCATCAACCCGTCCAGCGCATCGTTGAACCGTGGATCGCGGTTGAAACCGATGATGCGCGCATTGAGCAACAGGTACTTCTTCAGCAGCACCGGGATCGCGGTCTCGTTCGGATCGACATCGGCGATGAGGCGATCGAGCTTCTTGAGATCGGCCTTGGACGCCTCGAGGAGCGCATCGCTATCGGTCTTGTCAGACTTCACGCGGAAACGGTGCTTCGGCCGCACGTACTGGGCCATGGCCTCATCGTAATGATGCAGCCGCACGAACTCCATGATGAGCGTTCGTGAGAAGCGGCTGTAGCTGCCACTGATGCTCACCGGGCCGATCAGGTACTTCTGGTCCGGGTTCGCCGTGATGTGCAGCAGCAACCCGCGCCAAAGCATGAACAACGGGAGCCGGTGCCGCTGGTAGTCCTTCACAACGAAGGACCGGCCGAGCTCGAAACTCCGGCGCAGGACGCGCTCCATCGGCCTGTCCATGCGGAAGAGCGTGGTCGTGTAGAACCCCCGCTTGCCGTAGCGTTCCATGATGCGCCGTCCATCGCCGATCCGGTACGCGCCAACGAGCCGCTTCTTCTCACGGTCCCAGAGGAACAAATGATCGTAGTACAGATCGAATTCATCCAGGTCGAGCGCCTTGTTGGTCCCCTCACCCACCTCACGGAAGGTGAGTTCGCGCATCCGCCCGATCTCCCGAAGCAGGTTGGGGATGCGATGACTGGTGGCCAGGTAGAGGTCGAACTCGCCCTGTGTGTTGATCTTGAGATCCTCGATGCCCGCGATCTCCCGCTCCAGGGTCTCCTGGCCGATGGCACCCACGACCTCCTTCGGGCGCTGCGGGAACCAGAGCGGGTTGAAGAATTCACGCTTCACCTGCAGCCCGCTGCCCAATGCATAGGTCTTGGCGCGCAGGTAGCGGCTCAACTGCTCCGTGGAGGTGAAGGCCTGGATATCCTTCGGCGGGATCGGTTTGCCGATGCGCATGCGCATGGAACGCCCGCGCATCCGCAGCATCTCCGAAGGCAATGCCAGGGTGCGCAGGTTCGGGTGGATCATGCCCAGCATCTGGAACAGGAAGCTGTTCGCCCCGTCGAACCAGATCGGGATCACCGGCACGTTGGTCCGTTGCGCCAGCTTGATCGCCGGCACCTTCCACCGCGGATCGGCCACGGCCTTCAGTTCCGTGCGCCAGCTGCTCACCTCACCGGCCGGGAACACCGCCAGCGCACCGCCTTCGGCCACGTGGGCCATGGCTTGTCGCATCCCTTGGTAGCTGCTGGTCGAAGTGAGCTGCTCGAACGGATTGACGCCAATGAAGCGGTCCTTCAAGGGCTCCAACTGTTGCAACAGGAAATTGGCCATCACCTTGAGGTCAGGCCGCACGAGGCCAACCATCTTCACCAGGGCCAATCCGTCGATGGCACCATAGGGATGGTTGGCGATGAACATGAGGCCGCCCGTGCGCGGAATGTGCTCGAGGTCCTGCGGATCAAGGGCGATCTCCACTTCAAGCCGCTCGAAGAGTGCATCCACGAAGGCGAGGTCGTGGAGGTGATCGATCCCATCGTAATAACGCTCCAGCCGTTTGAGACCACTCACTTCCGTAAGCAGCCCGAGGCGCGGGTCGCCCGGACGCATGTGGCTGGCCTTGGCCAACTCGGAGGGATCCACCAAACGCTTCATACGGACATCGCGAATGTACCGAACCGTCCGGCTCACCTCCTCACGGGGCTCAGAGGTCCAGGATCCCGATGATCCGTTCGTTCATCAGTTCACCCCCGGGGTAGTTGCGCGTGTAATCCAGGTTGATCCAATGCAACCCGTCCGGATCGGTGTGGTGATACAGCGGTGCATCGCCCACCTCCTTGCTGAACAACACCTTGCGGATGAGGTATGCCGCACGTTCCAGCTGTGCGTCATCGCCCACCTTCATTTCCGGATATACATGGCCCTCGGTGCGCACCAACCGCACCTCACCGCCGATGGCCTTGATGCTGGCCGCCATCAGCACGGCGTGGTCATCGCAATCGCCTGCCATCAGCTCCATGCTCTCGTCCGGTGGGGCGAAGTACTCGGCGCCTTTCATATCGGACACGTACTTCCACCGCGAGTTGATCTCCTTGAAGATGGAGAAGGCCTGCACCAGGGTGAACTCGGACTCTCCGACCTTCACATCGCTGAAGTTGCGTGTGGCCATGCGCACCGCCTCCTTGCGCACGGATGTCTCCGGAGCCAGTACCAACCTGCGCAGCTTCTCGGCATCGTGGAACGGCTTCAGCTTCTGCGATGCCAGCGGGGCAGTCGCGGCGGTCTCCTTCAAGGAACGCAGCAGTTCCGCATAGTCCGCGTACATGTCGCCGAAGGAATACGTACCCAACACGCTGGTGACGGTGATGGAAAGCGCTCCGATGATGAGCACCACGTAGACCGCGGTATGGAACTTCCGCACAAGCACGATGAATGCGGCCAGGATCAGCAGGAAGGTGAGGACGTGGTCCACCCGCACTCCCTCCCCGAGGGGCAGCACGATCTCCGGCACGAAAGGAAGAATGATGATGAACAACGGCAGGGTGAGCAGCAACGCCACCAGATACACGATGACCGCATTGGCCAGCCGGTCACCGACCTGCCCGATACCGTTCGTTCCTTTCGCTTCCACTGTCCTGAATTCGACCTGCTTACGCGGATCGTACCACAAAGGTGCCGATCACCCGGGTCCCCACCCAGCGTTAACACACTTTAACCTCGCCGACGGAACTCCTTCACAGCCCTACCAGCAAGGGTTTCCGGCCGATATGCGGTCATGAGCACCGCAGTGTTCACAGCGCGCGGGGCGGCGGGCTTGCGTGTTCCGGGGTCGCGAATAGTTTTGCCGCCGATGCATTTGGAACGTAAGCACCTCTCCGCCTGTGTGTTGGCCGCATTGCTCGGGGTATCCGTGTCCGCTCAGAAGGATACCACCGACTATGGAGGGCCCGATGGTGAGGACGTGTACGAGGAGTTGACCGGTTCGGAGGAGGAGAACGTCACCATCTCACGGGCGGCGGAAGAGGCCGGGCTCCGGTGGGACATCAATGACTCCCTCTCGTACATCCCCGGGTATGACATGTATTGCCACTGGAACACGGAGGCGATCTTCGATCGTGCCGGTGCGCAGCGCCTCATGCACGACACGCTCCGGCTTTACCTGGGCTATTCCGAATGCGACCACGCATTGCCTTGCAGCGGGAACATCACCTCCAGCTTCGGGCCGCGCAAGGGGCGCATGCACTACGGGGTGGACCTGGACCTTGAGACCGGCGATCCCGTGGTGAACGCATTCTCAGGCATGGTGCGGATCTCCAAGTACAACCGGAGCTTCGGCAATGTGGTGGTGGTAAGGCACCACAACGGCCTTGAAACGGTCTATGCACATTTGAGCAAACGGCTCGTGGAGCCTGGCGAACTGATCGAAGCAGGCGATACACTGGGCCTTGGGGGGAACACCGGACGAAGCTTCGGCAGCCACCTGCATTTCGAGGTGCGGTTCCTGGACCAGCCGATCGATCCGGCCTTGGTGTTCGACCTCACTTCGGGGGATCTGAAGGCCCGCACCTTCGACATCCACAAGGGCGTCTTCGCCTCGATCGCCGCGGCAAAGGCAAGCCTCGCGGCACGCAAGTACCACACCGTGAGAAAGGGCGATACCCTGTCCGCGATCTCCCGCCGCTACGGCACGAGCGTGAGCAATTTGTGCAGGCTCAATGGCATTCGGCAGACCAGCATCCTGAGGCTGGGGCAGCGTGTGCGCTACAACTGACGGCGCGTTCAGGAGTTGTTCCTGATCAACCTGCTCACATTGTCCACAAGGTCCTGATTGTACAACGGGGAGAGGAAGTACTCCTTCCCCTCGTGCAACCGCAGGAGCACCAGGTCATCCTTGGAGCGTGGCATGTTGTCGATCAGCCTTCGGCCCATCCCGAAGGTGAACGTCGTAAGGCCCAGGTCCACCGAGCAGAAGCGCGTCATCTCCTTCACCTTGGCCCGGGCGGCACCGGGTGCACCACCGTTCCTGAGCCCGCCGATGCTGGCGCGGATGTACTCCCGCGCGGCCATGCGATCGATGAGGCTGGCATCGATGATCCGATCCGCCCCGATGATCTCCTCGCCCTTTCCGTCCCGCAGGGCCAGTCGGTCGCTTTCAATGGCATAGACCGCCCTGGTGCTCGCATCCCGCACAACGCCCACCACGATCGCGACCAGGCTGAGTGCGCTCAGGATGATGAGGGTGAGGAATCCGTCCGTGGCCCCCACGGAGATCGCGCCGGTGAGCAGGATGAAGGGCACCACCCAAAGGACCAACAGCGTGTTGTTCCATTGCCTTCTCGTGTGGAAACGCTTCGTGCCCATGACCGCTCTCCCCCAAGCGCCGGTCGCTCAGGACCGGGCCATAACACAAGGAGCGGCAAGAGCCGCTCCCCGTGGTACCGAAGGCGGGACTCGAACCCGCACAACCTTTCGGTCACACGCCCCTGAAACGTGCGCGTCTACCAATTCCGCCACTTCGGTATGCGAGGGTATTCCCTCTCAGGGGGCGCAAATATAGTACTTGGCTCGATGCGATAATGACCATCACGTGCTGGCGAAGGTCCGTTACCTTGGGGATCGATGGCAACGGAGGTGAACGGATTCCGACGCATGGCGGATGGCAGCGGTGTGGACCTGCTGACCCACGTGAACGCGGTGCTGGCCGGCGATCACGATGTGGAAGTGCACGTGGGTTGCGACAGCCACAACCGGGCACAGCACACCGTTTACGCGACCACCGTGGTGCTTCGGTTCCGACAGAACGGGGCGCAGGTGATCTACCGGCGGGAGCGTGCCCCCAAGGTGACCGATCTGTGGAGCCGCCTGTGGGGCGAAGTGGAGCGCAGCCTTGCCGTGGCCCAACTGCTTCGCGAGAACGGGCATGTGGAAGTGCGGGGGATCGACATGGACCTGAACAGCGATGACCGCTTTCCCTCGCACAAGCTGCACACGGCCGCGGTGGGTTACATCCGGTCCTTCGGGTATGAGCCGCACACGAAGCCGGAACTGCTCATGGCCTCCTGGGCCGCGAACGTCCTGTGCAACCGGGGGACCAGAAGCACGAAGCCCCCATCCCGAATGAACGGGACGAGGGCGACGTGACTCTTCAGATTGACCTCTGAACTACTTGGACAGGGTCTTCAACGCAGGGTCGTTCTGCAAGGTTTCATGCGGCTGGAGAATTTCTTCGCCCCCCTCAGTGCCGGGCCGATAACGAACGGCGCCGGACCCTTGCGGACCCGGCGCCATCCATTCGTCGGTCGTATCAGTTCTCGTCCGGCAGGAAGCTGAACTTCTCACCGTACATCAGCATCTGACCGATGAAATCCTGCGGATAGCTGACGGTCACATCGGTGATGTTGCCGGAACCGTCCATCACGGCGGTCATTTCCGGTTGAATGAAGCCCGCGTAAGGCTTGGTCTTGATCTTCTCCGCACGGTCCAGCACCTGCTGGTGCAACACCGGATCCACCTTCACACCGTAGCCTTCCACCAGGGCCTTGCCGGCGGCATAGTCGCCCGTGCTCTTGATCCGCTGCACCTCGCGCAGCAGGTCGCCGAAGAGGACGCGCAGTTTCTCGTAGTCGCGGATGTCATAGTACGTGGCACCGTCGCGTTCCACCTTCACGATCACGCTGTCCTGGGCCCCTTTCTCGAACACCCAGGCGCTCACCCACATGCGGTTGCGCATGTGCGCCTCCTCCACGTCCTTGCCCGGCTTGATCCGGCGCAGCTGCACCAGCAGGCCGTTGCGGATGTACGAGTCGTACTCTGCCTTGCCCGTTTCCAGGCTCGGCATCACGCCGAGGTCGATCAGTTTGGTATCCATGAGGTAATAGAGCGCCACCAGGTCCGCGCGCCCTTCCTCCAGGGTGCTGGCGTAGTTCTTCAGGGTGACATCCGGCCCGGACACCCCTTTCTCGAGCTTTCCGCTGGCGTGGCCCACCACCTCGTGCAGGGCGGTGTGCAGCTTGCCGGCCAGCACACCGTGCTCCTTGGCCCGTGCGATCTCCTCCTCGTCGTGGCAGAACACCTCCAGGCTGCTGGAACCACTGCTCTTCTCATATGCATCGCTGATGTTGCCCAGGCTCACGCTCTTGCTGCCGTAATCCGCCCGGATCCAGTCGGCATTTGGCAGGTTCACACCGATGGGTGTGCTGGGGGCCGCATCGCCAGCCTCGCCCACCGTGTTGATGAAGCGATAGGTGATGCCCACCACGTTCTCCTTCTTGTGGTTCGGCAGCAACGGGCTGTTGTCCTCGAACCATTGCGCGTTCTCCATGATCACGCTCATGCTATGCGAAGCCTCCGGATCGTTCACCTCCACGATGGCCTCATAGCTGCCGCGCTTGCCCAACGGGTCGTTGTACACCTCCACGAATCCGAGGATGTAGTCCACACTGCTCTTGGTGTCCTTCACCCAGGCCACGTTGAAGTCGTCCCAGGTCTTCAGGTCGCCGGTGCGGTAGTACTTGATCAGCAGTTCCAGTGCGGCCTTCTGCTCCTCGTTCTCGGCAACTGTAACGGCCTTCTCCAACCACTTCACGCTTTCCTCCAGGGCGGTGCCGTACATGCCACCCACCTTGTAGGTCTTCTCCATCAGTTTCCCGTCCTTGCCACGGACCAGCTTGCTGTTGATCCCGTAGCTCACCGGGGTGGAGTCCCCCGGCACCTCCATGGCGGCGTAGAACTGTTCCACTTCCTTCTCGTTCACGTCCTCGCCGTAGAAGTTGACCGCGCTGGCAAGCACGAGGTCCTTGTTCGCATCGAGGCTCACCTTCTTCGCGTCCACCGTGGGATCGAAGATGGCGGTGATCACCTCTGGTGCAAGGGAGGCACCGCTTTCGGTAAGGGCCTGCTTGAACCATGCTTCGCTGAACGCGGGGGTGTGCTTGTCGTTGCTGTAATGGTGGTGGATGCCATTGCTGAAGAACACCTGCTTGGCGTAGACCATGAAGTTGTCCCATTCAGCACCGGTGCGTTCCCCTTTGTAGTTCTTGATCACCGACTCGATGGCACGGCGGATCTTGAGGTTGTGGCGGTAGTTCTGGTCCCACATGATGTCGCGCCCCGACAGGCCCGCCATGTTGAGGTAGTAGCAGAGCTGCTTTTGTTGCAGGGTGAGTTGGTCCCATCCGGGGATCTGGTAGCGCAACACGCGCACATCGGCGAATTCATCCGCCTCCCATTGGAAGACGGTATCGGCCGGAGCGGTGTTCTCGTTGTTCGTGCTTTCCGTGGCACCATCGCCGCAGGCCACGAACAGTGGGGCTACGAGCAATGCAAGGCAGGTTTTTCGCATAAGAGGGAATTGAGGTCCGCGAAGATAACCCCTTGTCATTCAACCGGGAAATGGGGCTCGATGATGGGCCGTTCCGCAGTGACGGGCCGTTCGGTGCTCAGGTGCCGGTGCGCGTGCGGCGCCCTTCCAGCAAGGACATGCGCGCTTTGGCCTCTTCCACCAAGCGTTTCATGCGGTGGTAGGCCGTCAACTGCTTGTTGTACCGCTTGAGGTCCGAGGGGTCCAACTGGTCCACGTGCAACAGGTCCATCTTGTCGGCAAGGTCGTGCAGCTTCACGCGGATGGCGAGGTTGTCCTGGATCACCCGGTCGATATAGGCCTCGTAGGTCTCCTCCTCGCGGCGGCTGATGTGGTCCAATGCCAGCAGCAAGCGCGGCGAAAAGCCCTTCCTGGCCAGGTCGTCCAAGGTCAATGTGGAGCGTTCGATGACATCGTGCAGGGCGCCGAGCACCTGTTCGTTCAGGTCGTGTCCGCGCATCATTACGCGCATCACATGCAGGATGTACGGTTTCCCGAATCGGTCCACTTGGCCTTTGTGCACCTTGGCCGCCAACCGAATGGCGGTCTCCAGCAGGTGATGCTCCTGTGTCACGGCCTACTTGTTGAGCGGGATCCGGAGGTCCAACGCGAGCGGGTCCTTGCTGATGACACCGAAGTCCGTGTCCATCTTGACCTCCTTCGCGCCGACCGTTTCCAGCTTCACGCCTTCGGCGACCGTGGTGTTGCCCACACCATCGGCGAACTTGAAGCTGTACTTGTACTTCATGGTCTCCAACATGGAACTCATGTCCAGGGACTCCTCTTCCCCTTCGGTCGCCTCCTCTTCTCCGGCGCCGGCCATTCCCGCGCCCAACTCATATGCATGGCGGTTGTTGGTGCGCACCAGGGTGTTGCCTTCCCAGGCAAAGAACGTGTGCCTGGCACCGGTGCTGTCCGGCAACAGTGTATTCAACGCGGCGTTCAGCGCATCGAGGTCGTTGAACGCGAAGCTGAGGCGTTGCACCCATTCCTTCTTGTTGTTGAGCTTCACCTTCTTGATGCCGGGGATCTTCTTGAGGGCCTCCACTTGCTCTTCCATGTCCATGGTGCCCAGGTCGCCCATGCTGCTCTTGTCCTTGGAGTCACCGAGGCCTTCGATGCTCTTCATCAACTCCCCCATTTCACTGAGGTCGATGACGTACTCCATGGTACCGCTGCCATTCTTCTTGAAGGTGTAGTTCTCCTCGATGGTGAGGCAGCCGGTGAACAAGGTGATCGCCGTGGCGGCCAGGAAGGTTCGAAAGGACAGACGCATAGTTGGATCGTGATCGGTCGCAAGGTAGCCCGCTTCACGCATGTGCGCACCGAAAAACGACCAGCTCCTGTACTCCCAGAACGAAGCAGCCCCCCGATCCACGGGGGGCTGCGCCAAGTCTGTTCTGTTAAGGACTACCGCACCAACGGCACCCGGAAGCTGTGCTGATCGGCCCCGTGGCTCACCCGCACGAACCAGATGCCCGTGGTGAGGCTCGTGCCCGGAAGCAAGGTCCGCCCTGCGCCTTCAGCCTGCCGTTGCAGGTGCACACGGCCCGTGGCGTCCAGCACTTCAATGGTGGTGACGCCCGTGCTGTACCCGTGCTCCACGGTGATGCCCTGTGCAGTGCCCCAAGCGTTCACCCCCGTGCTCGTCGCCGTGGCGATGTCCGTGCTCACCGTGGCCGTGACCGTGCCCGTGGTGGTGCTGATGCAGTTGTCCAAGGTGACCGTGAGGGTGACCGTGTAGGTGCCCGGCACCGTGTAGGTGTGCGTGGGCTCCACCTCGGTGCTGGTGCCGCCATCCCCGAAGTTCCACAGGTAGCTCGCGCCCGCCGTGCTGCTGTTGCTGAAGCTCGTCGCTTCGTTCACCAGCACGGTGCCTTCCGCAGTGAAGGAGGCCTCCACTTCCGTGCCTTCGGTGGCGATCGTGAAGTCCTGCGTCAACTCCCCGCACACCGAGGTGCTGCCCACACGCACCGTATAGTTGCCCGCTGCGATGTTGCCGTAGGTGGCCGTGCCCGTGCTGTTCGGTTGGCTCAGCAGCACCGCTCCCGCAGCCGTGGTCCAGGTGACGTCCGCCGGGGTGCCGCCCACTTCCACTTCCGCCATGCCGCTTGTGGGTCCGCACTCCCCATCCTGCGCCGCGAACGGCAAGGGGGCCGTGCCGTGCAACACGAACCGGGGGGTCGTGCTCGTGCCTGCCGCCAGCTGGAAGCTGTACGTGGCGCCATCGGTCAGTGCCGTGATGCTGCCCGTTTGCAGGTCCTCCAACCACAGGCAGCTCAACGTCTGGCCGCTGATGTAGCTGGTGATCGTGTAGGTGCCGCTCACACCGGCCACCGCCTTCACCGGGATGGCGATGTCCGTGCTGTATGCGCCGTACATCTCCACCATCACTTCATCCCCTTCGGTGGTCATCGTGGAGATCATCGGCGCAGCCGCGTCGTGGAACGGCATCTTCGCCGCATCCATCGTCGCATCGAAGCCCGGGGTGCCGTAGGCGAACACCACCGCGGCTTCATCGCTGTAGCTGTTGATGGCGCTGCCGATACGCAGGCGCACCATCGGCAGGTCCGCGACCTGGTCCCCGCCGAAGAGGCCCGTGCCGTTGCCGCTCACCTTGGCGCTCTCGCTCACCGAGGTGATGCCAGGGCTTGCTGCGATGGCCTTCAACCAGAACCCTTGCGAGCTGGCGATCACCCCGTTGAGGATCCCCGGGGGGAAGCTCGTGCCGGAGCCTTCGTTCCACACCACGTTGTTGCCCGTGGCAGGGTTGTACACGTAGTAGCCGTTGAACATGTTGTTGCCCAAGCTCACGTCCGTGAAGTCGATCGCGCTGGGCAACGGGTTGCTCACCAGGTTCCAGCCATCGTTCGCTATGGTGCTCTGGTCGGTGTAGTTCACTTCGAAGTCGATCGGGCTGTCGGCGATCGTCGGTGGGCCGCTCACCTCGATGGTGAAGGCGCCCGTGCCGCCCAGGTTGTCGCCGCACCACGCCGCGAAGCCCTTGGCCACATCCAGGCCCGTGCCGGTGCTCGCCACGCCGTTCAACCCTTCGTTCGGGCCGCCCGCTGCGGTCTCATCGTACTCCCGCACGCTGGGCCACAGGATGCCGCTGCCCACTGGGCTGTCGAAGGTGGGGTAGTTCGAGCCGGGGAAGCCCGCGGTGATGAAGTCATCATCCCAGTCCGCCACCGTGGCGCTGCCCACAGGGCTGCCCAACAACCGCCAGCGCGTGGCACCTGCAGGGATGTACCGCTCCACGGTGAGGTCGCCCGAGTAGGTGGTGAACAGGCCGATGGGACCCAAGCTGCCCGTGCCGCTGGCGGTGCTCCGCAACCGTACCGTGGCGGTGCTCGCGTCGAAGTCGCCTTGTTGCAGCAACAGGGTGCCGTAGATGTCCACGTTGCCGCTCACCGTTACGCCAAGGTTGACGTTGGAGTTCAGGTTGTAGAAGGAGGCCGTGCCCGTGGTGCTCAAGCTCGTGGTGGCGTTGCTCACCAAGCTCACGTCGCTGTCCACCGCAGGGCTCAAGGTGCCGTTGATCACCACCGTGGGGCCGTTGACGTTCATGTTGGTGCCGGTCTCCAGCACCAAGGTCCCGCCCACTTCAACCGTGAGGTTCTGCACTTCCTCGCTGTTGGTGCTGGTGACCACGTGGCCGTTCTGCACCACCATGTCCGTGGTCGCATCGAAGGTCGCCACGGCCGGGGTGCCCACCGGGGTGGTCGCCCAGATCGCATCGGAAACATCACCGGTGCCTTGGCTGTAGTAGGTGGTCACGGCCGCATCGGTGGTGACCATGATCTCGTTGCTGGTGTTCGCCGTAGCGCATCCACCGGTGGCCCGCACCACATAGTAGTACGTGGTTGAAGGATCCAAGCCGCCGATCACCGCCGATGTGGCGGTACCAGCATCAGAGTTGTTGTAGATGCCAACATATGCGGGTACACCACCGAGCACGATATTGTCCAAGTACACCCTCCGCGATGCGGACGGGTTCGCAAAATCCGTGAACACACCGAAACGACTCGACGTGGTATGGGTGTTATCCGTGAGCGTTCCGGCACTGGATACCGGCTCACTCGCATAGGTGAATCCCGTACCATAGAACAATTCGAATTGACCAGAGCCATTACGCGTCACACGCACATTCAATCCGTTCTGCAGCGCATTGGACGCGAAATTCGGACTTGAAGGGAAGTCCCCCACTTTCGTTTTGGACAGTCCACTGCTCCGCCACAGTTCAATGGGGTCCGTGGATCCATTCACCCCGATAAGAATGTAGTATCCATCGAAGGCATCGTCAATGGACGTGATGGCCGCATCCGACATCAGGACAACGCCACAACGGTTCGAACTGGATCCTGAGAAATTGGCCGTTCCCCAACTGAACTTCCATTGCTCCGTTTCGGTCGAAGCTATGGTCAGCGCGCTAAGTCCTGTGGTGGACGTGCTACCGATGAAAGATCCATCGGTACTCGCCGAACCGCTTGGCAATGTTCCGTTAGTAAGCACAGTGTACTCACTCGTGCTACCACTCCACGTAGGTGAGGCCGTGAAGTTCCCATCGGTGAAATCATCGGTCACGGTCGGAGTAAGCGTGTACACATCCAAGTAGTAGTTCGTAGCACCGCTGATCGGCGTCCAGTTGGCCGTGAATCCGCTGCTGCTGACCGCTGTCCCTGAATTCGCAACAGGGTCGACCGGGGATTCATTGTCGTTGATCGTGAGGGTGTGCACGTCGTTGGTGCCAATGAATGGCGAACCACCGCCACCACTGATGCCGGTGATGGTCAACACCACGTTCTCATTCCCATCGCACAGCAGGTTGTTGTCCACGGTAACGACGCAGTTCTGGTTGCTGCCATCATTCGCTGGGAACACCACCGGCGTGGTGAACGAGGTGATGCGGCCGGTCGCTCCAGTGGCCGAAATGGTGACGCTCGTGGGATTGACAGCGTTGAAGTTGGTGATGGCCAACGGGATGTTCGTGGAACCGACCCCTTCACTCACCGCACTGCTCGTGGCAACGAATTGGACGCTGGTGCAGACATCGTCGTTCTGAACGGTGAGGGTATGCACGTTGTTAGCGCCGATGAACGGCGAACCTCCTCCTCCACTGATGCCCGTGATGGTCAGGGTCACGGCTTCGTCCCCATCGCACAGGATGTTGTTGTTCAGTGTGACCGTGCAGTTCTGATCGCTGCCGTTGTTCGCGGGGAAGGTGACCGGCGTGGTGAACGTGGTGATACGACCGGTCGCTCCGGTAGCCGCAATGGTCACGCTGGTGGCGTTGGCCGCATTGAAATTGGTGATGGCCAACGGGATGTTGGTAGTGCCTGCGGCCTCACTCACTGAACTGCTCGTGGAAACGAACTGGACGCTGGTACAGACATCATCATCCGTTATCGTGAGCACATGACTGGCATTGGTCCCGATGGAAGGGCTGCCTGTACCTCCGGTCACTCCCGTGATGGTGAAGGTCACATTCGCATCACCATCGCAAAGCGCATTGTTGTCCAGGTTCACAACGCAATTCTGGTTGCTCCCGTTATTGGCCGGAAAGACCACTGGGGTGGTGAAAGTGGTGATGCGACCCGTGGCTCCGATGGCGGCAATGGTCACGTTCGTGGCATTGGTGGCGTCGAAATTCGTGATGGCCAATGCGAGGTTGGTGCTTGTGCCATTCTCTGCAACGCTGCTGGAGGTCGAAACGAATTGAACGCTTGTGTTCGTCGCAGCAGGAACGGTCCATGCGATCGACACATCATCGATCGAGAGCCCATGATCGGAACCCGTATGGTCCGGATCATCCCACTTGATCATGATATAATCCCCAGGAGCTAGGCTGAATGATGGTAATGCTGTAGCCGACTTGACGGTCCTGTTCGGAGCGGTATTTCCGTCCAAGTTTGTCCCTCCTGAGGTATTAACGGGACTACTGAAGTCGAGCGCCGCCACGTTGGTCCAGCTCCCATTGCTCCCGGGATCCAACGAGGATATCGCACTCGAAGATGTGCGGTAATAGAATTCAACGACTTGCGCTGTGGTAACTCCGGACTTGCGCCATTGTTCACCAGTGTAGGCGACCGTCAGGTTGGTGATGGTTTGTGCAGAATTGTTCCTTAACAGCACACCCCATGCATAATCGCCAGCCAAGGCATTACCTGAACCCAACGAACCTAGTGCACGGTCCGAAGCCAAATTGACACCAAAACTGTATGCACTTCCTCCAGTTGCGCTACCGTTACTTGCCACTATCGCATTACCGGTACCGGTATGTTGCAAGTACCAATTCGCAATGGTGGAGTTGTCCGTGAAGGTCCCTGAACCCGTTGCAATGAGCGTATTGAAGTTCTGGGAATAGCTCCCCGTGGTCGTCATGGACACCTGAGCCTCAACGATGCTCGGCATTGTGATCGCCAACAATGGCAAGAGTATCCACGTCAAGAGCGACCTGTTCGGTCGTTCCGTGCCATGGTCGGAATGGGTTGTGATCCGTGTAGAATTCATCATGAGGAAAGGTCTTGGTTGCCAGAAAGTTGGATATGCGATCACGGGAGGCTGCACGAAGGTACGATCCCGCTGTGGATCGGGCCTGCGCTGTTGACAACACGGGATCGTGAACGAAGCAGCCCCCCGGTATGCGGAGGGCTGCGCCATGTCTGTTCTGTTAAGGACTACCGCACCAACGGCACCCGGAAGCTGTGCTGATCGGCCCCGTGGCTCACCCGCACGAACCAGATGCCCGTGGTGAGGCTCGTGCCCGGAAGCAAGGTCCGCCCTGCGCCTTCAGCCTGCCGTTGCAGGTGTACACGGCCCGTGGCGTCCAGCACTTCAATGGTG
>JAWKNI010000003.1:0-350573 GCA_041391785.1 Flavobacteriales bacterium
TTCACCACCAACACGTCGCGGTCCTCGTAACTGAGGTTGCGGCCGTGCTTGTAGCGCAGGTTGCTGTTCGTATTACGATCCCCGATCACCTTGCTCGGTTCGCTCACACGGATGGTGCCGTGATCGGTGGTGATCACCACGCGCCCGCCGCGCTCGGCGATGCCTTTGAGGATGTCCAGCAGCGGACTGTGCTCGAACCAGCTCTTCGTGAGGCTCCGGTACGCGGCATCATCCTCGGCGAGCTCCCGGATCACCTCCATTTCGGTGCGGGCATGGCTCAGCATATCCACGAAATTGTAGACGATCACGTTCAGCGGATTGTCCATCAGGTTGTCCAGGCTGTCCGCGAGCTTCCGACCTGCGTTCAGGTTCAGGATCTTGTGGTAGCTGTACTTCACCTTCTTCCCCAGCCGCTGCAGGTGCCCGCCGATGAATTCCTCCTCGTGGGCGTTCTTGCTGCCTTCATCATCCTCGCTGATCCACTTGCCGGGATGGCGCTTCTCGATGTCGCTGGGCATCATCCCTGCGAAAAGCGCGTTGCGGGCATATTGGGTGGCCGTGGGCAGGATGCTGTAGAACATGCCTTGGTCCTCCGTGCGGAAGAATTGGCCGAGGATGGGTTCCAGCACGCGCCACTGGTCCAACCGCAGGTTATCGATCAGCACCATGAAGAGGGGTGGCTGGCCCTCTTCGATCAGCGGTGCCACCTTGGCCTTGAACAATTGGTGCGACTGGAGCGGAACATCATCGCCCTTTCCATTCACCCAGTCCACATAATTCTCCGTCACGAACCGGCTGAACTGCTCATTGGCCTCTGCCCACTGGGAGCGCAGGATCTCGGTCATCCCTTCGTCCTGGTTGCCGCTCAGCTCGAGTTCCCACCGCACCAGCTCCTGGTACAATTCCTTCCATTCCTCCGTGTTGAGGCGATCGCCAAGGCGCATGCCCAACTGCCGGAACTGCTGCTGGTAGTTGCTGCTTGTCTTCTCGCTCACCAGGCGTCGCCCCTCCAGGTTCTTCTTCAGCGAGAGCAGGATCTGGTTCGGATTCACGGGCTTGATCAGGTAGTCGCTGATCTTACCACCGATGGCCTCTTCCATGATGTGCTCCTCCTCGCTCTTCGTGATCATCACCACCGGCACGTGGGGTTGCACCGCCTTGATCCGACCCAGGGTCTCCAACCCGCTCAGACCGGGCATGTTCTCGTCCAGGAAAATGATGTCATATTCCTTCTCCTTGGCTTTTTCCGCGGCGTCCAATCCGTTGTTCACCGTATCCACGGTGTAGCCTTTCTGTTGCAGGAACAGGACGTGCGGGCGCAGCAGATCGATCTCGTCGTCGGCCCAAAGGATGTTGGCGTTCATGGTCTGCAATGCGACACCCTTGGGCGCGGCAGGTTCTGTGGTGAATGATCGCATACAAGGCGAACGCGGAATACCGAACCGTGTTGCCCTTTACTTTCGGGGCGTGAAGGTAACGCCACTCCATATCGGTAGGTCGACCCCATGGGTCGACGGTACCGTTGCATGCCAAGCACAGTTGCACATGGGTACCGGCTCCTGGACCTGATGAAGATCCTCAACGATCCGATCTACGGGTTCATCACGGTGCCGCATGCGCGCGTGCTGGCGCTCATCGATCATCCGTGGTTCCAGCGGTTGCGCTACATCAAACAGTTGGGGCTCGGGCATCTGGTCTACCCCGGCGCACTGCACACGCGCTTCCACCATGCGCTGGGCGCCATGCACCTGATGGGTGAGGCGATCGCAACGCTGCGCAGCAAAGGGCACGCCATCACGGAGGAGGAAGCACTCGGAGCGGCCATCGCCATCCTGTTGCACGATGTGGGCCACGGCCCGTTCAGCCACGCCCTGGAGCACAGCCTGGTGGAAGGCATAGGCCACGAGGCAGTGAGCGCCTTGGTGATGGACGCACTGAACACCGAGCTCGATGGCGCGCTCGACCTCGGTATCCGGATCTTCCGCGACGAGCATCCGAAACGCTTCCTGCACCAGTTGGTGAGCAGCCAGCTGGACGTGGACCGCATCGATTACCTCAATCGCGACAGCTTCTATACCGGCGTGAGCGAAGGGGTGATCGGTGGCGAGCGCATCATCAAAATGCTTCAAGTGGTGGATGATCGCCTGGTGGTGGAGGAAAAGGCGATCTACAGCATCGAGAAATTCCTGGTGGCCCGCCGCCTCATGTACTGGCAGGTGTACCTGCACAAAACGGTGGTGGCCTGCGAGATGATGCTGGTGGAAACGTTGCGTCGTGCGAAGGAACTGGCATTGGGCAGCACCCCGCTCTTCGCCTCCCCTGCCCTGCTGCGCTTCCTCAGCGCGCGCCACGATCGCGCCAGCTTCAACGACCCCGCCGTTCTCGCCGACTTCCTGAAGCTCGACGACCACGACATCATGGGCGCCGTGAAGGTCTGGTGCGAACATTCGGACAAGGTGCTCGCGACACTCAGCACGGACCTCGTGGAACGCCGCAACCTGCACATCCGGTTGCAGAACGAGCCGTGGGATGAACAACGCATCGCCGACCTCAAACGCAAGGTGGCCGACCACTTGAGGATCGACCTCGCGGATGCCGACCGCTTCGTGCTCACCGGCAGCATCGTCAACAACGCCTACGATCCCGGCGAGGACCGCATCGACCTGCTGTACAAGGATGGTAGCCTACGCGACATCGCCGAAGCCAGCGACAACCTCGGCATACAAGCACTGGCCGGGCCGGTGACCAAGTGGTATTTGACGTGGCCGCGGTGGGTGGGGAAGTAAGGGCTTGCTTAGGGCACGCATAGTCGCCTTCTACTGAGCTGGCGGAGGTTTGACCTAGGATGACAATTGCCCTGACAGAGGATCTAATTGGTCCTAGAAGCTTTACCAATCCACCTCTTTCAACATCAGCACACCAAACTCCAGAGAATATGCTGCCTCAACAAACGTGTGACTGGCTTTCTGCCCTTCAGAAGGGATGAATTCAAAATAATTGCCACACTGCATCCAACATCCGCATGATTCCTCGGTTTTATCATCTTCACACAAATTTCCTCTTATTCCATTGAGAAGGTCAACTTTCGCTTCATCACTGGTCGTTGAGTAAATTCCTGTGAGCATATAATCTTGAAAGTCCGGTTTGTGCCGGAATTCAATTAGGGTCCATTGGTCGTATGAATGCAATTCGAAACACAGAAATCTGAAGTATGGCCGCATTTCCTTCAAGCCTTTCTGATTGCATCCGCCAAGGAAGCAAGTGAACAATGCGACGAATAATAGTACTACTGCTCTCTGCATAATGGTGCAATTAATGCAAATCCATGTAAACGTCAATGAGACCCTATAATTCGATGATTCTTAGTGGTATCAGGATCGGCAAACACTGGAGTCACACGCTCCCGCGGATCCATGACCCGTAGCTGATAGCGCCAAATGCTCTAACAGCCAATAACCAGTGATCAGTCGTAGATCAGCGACGGTCAATCAAAGCACATCATATTGGACAGATCGAACCTTTCCGCCGAATGAACGTCCTTTAGTGTATGCGGCACATCCTGACCCTCGTTTCAGCGATCCTTCTTTCGTTCGGTGCACTAGCACAACAACCCAACATCCTGCTCATCATTGCGGATGACCTGGGCCTGGACCCCGTGCCGAACTACCTACCGGGTCCGCTGAAGGCCGCCATGCCCAACTTGGAGGGGTTGATGGCGAACGGGCTGACCTTCGAGAACGTGTGGGCGGACCCGTTGTGCTCACCGACACGGGCCACGATCATCACCGGCCGCTATGGGTTTCGCACCGGTGTGTTGAATGCCAATGCACAGTCGTTGATCCCGCCGAGCGAGGTGATCCTGCACTGCTACTTGAACAACATCGGCAGTTCGTACGCCACATCGTTGATCGGCAAATGGCACTTGGGCGGCCAGATGGCGAACCCGAATTACCCGACCGTCATGGGGGTGCCGCACTATGCCGGGTTGCTGGCAGGCGCGGTCTCCGACTATTACGCTTGGAACCTGACCGTGAATGGTGTGCAGACCCCGCGCACCGATTACATCACCACCGCGATCACGGACCTGGGGATCGAGTGGATCGGACAACAGACCGATCCGTGGTTCTGCTGGCTGGCCTACACCGCGCCGCACACGCCGTTCCATTTGCCGCCGCTCAACATGCACACGCAAGGTGCGCTGCCTACTGACCAGGCCTCCATCACCGCGAACCCGTTGCCCTATTACCTGGCCATGGTGGAAAGCCTGGACTTTGAGATCGGCCGCCTGTTCGCGTCGATCCCAGCGAGCGAGCTTGCGAATACGGTGATCATCTTCATCGGGGACAATGGCACGGATCGCAATGTGATCCAAGCACCGCACGCCATGAACCACGGCAAAGGCACCCTGTATGAAGGAGGCGTGAACGTGCCCATGGTGATCAGTGGTCCCGGCGTAACGCGTATTGGTGAGCGGGAAGCCGCCCTGGTCAATTCCACGGACCTCTTCACCACGATCATCGAACTCACCGGCGAGGCGTTGCCGGTCTACGAGGACAGCCGGTCGTTGGTACCGATGCTCTCGCAAAGTGGACAGACCGTGCGCGATTGCATGTACGCCGAGGTCGATGACCTCACCACCGGACATGCCAACCGGAACGCGCGGTACAAACTGATCTCCTTCGCCAACGGCACTGAAGCCTTCTTCGACCTGCAAACAGACCCTTGGGAACCGAACGAACTGCTGGCAGGTGGTCTGGATGTGGAGCAGCAGGTGGCCTATGATGACCTCTCCGTGAATTGCGATGTGCTCGCTTCGGTCCAGGAAACGGGCACAGTTGGTTTCGCCGTCCACCCGAACCCGACCACGGATCTGCTCTACGTAGAAGCGGCAAGTACATGGTCCGGCCGCTATGCGATCCGGGACCTCACCGGTGCATTGGTCTCGACCGGTGTGTTGGCGCACAATACGCACTCCATTTCTGTGGTGGATCTCGGCGCCGGCATCTACGTGGTGGAAACGGATGGGCGCACACAACGTTTTGTGAAACAGTAGTCCGTGTGCTGCGGGCAGTTCGATGTTCACTGGAGAACCTAGCCTGCGGTAGGAGCAAGGATCGAATGGCCTTGGTCGAAAGGGACCCAGGCACGCTCCGGCCGGATCGCAGTGCGACCCCATGTGCGCATGCTCCAAGATCCTATATTCGGCCTCTTCCCGCGCCACTGCGCCCCCCCACGCATCCAAACTTCCCTTCACTCATGCCACGCATTCCCTTCGCCCTGTTCGTCGGGTTCATGACCACTGCAACGTTCGGACAAATAGGGACCCCACAATGGTCCAACGTGCCCTTCAAGGGGGAGGAAGTGTTCGGTGTCCAAGGGCCATACTGCAGCAACGGCACGTCCTATGCCTTCGGCAGGACACATCCCGTCAAGTTCCAATACGCTGGCTACGTATTCCCGAAAGAAGGTGAAGGTTCAGCCTTGGAACGACCGATCGACCTTCCTGTTCAGAAGAACCACGATACGTTCAATTCGTTCTGCGTTCTCGGTGGGCGCCCGTGCGTGGTGTACGACACCTGGGATAAGAAGACAGGTGTGGTCACGGTAATGGCCCAGCGGTACACGGAACAATTCCTGCCGGATGGCACCCCTGTGCAATTGGGAAAGATCCCGTTGGATGCGAAAAGCTACGGCGGTGGCCGTATCCGCATCCAGGCGTACCAAAGTCCCGACAACAGCAAGACGCTTTTCCTGTTCGACGACATTCAGATGGGCGGCATCAAACTGGCCATGTGCTGGGTTGTGGACAATGAACTGGAGTTGGTGTGGGGCGGTGCCTACCGCATACCGGTGGCTTCCTACGGGAGCAGCAGCGCAACATGGGTAATGGACAACGGCGACGTGTTGATGCGGATCAATGCCGTGGTGCTGGATGAGGACAACACCAAGGAGAAGAGGGACGGCTCAACGCAGGTGAAGAACAGTGTCATGAACGACAAGCAGTCCTCCACCTTCTACCGGTTGCATGGCGAGACCTTTGTGATGTGGGATGCCGAACTGCCAGGCTTGAACGGGTCCTTCGAGGGCGCGCCGACCATGATCGGGGACCGCATTTTGATGGGCGGGTATGTGAAGCCGAACGAGCGCAGGAGCAAAGCGCGGACCTGGGTGGTACTGGAAATGGATGAAAAGATGGCACCAACGGTCGTCGCATCCGGAAGCGCATCCCGCGAAGAGCCGATCTCCTTTGGCAAGTTGGTGAGCGGCCCGGACCAGACCTACCTCCTTCTGGATCACCGTGGATACGTCACTGTCATGAAACTGGACAAGGAAATGAGGGTGGAGTGGGAGCATTCCTCGCCGTGGGAGGGTGTGGGCGCCTATGTGCACGGAGACCATCTGTACATGCCCGCCTTGGGCCGGAACAGCAACTGGAAGGATGTGCAGGACGGCAAGGAATGGGACGAAGGTGCATACGTCTCCAACGGCTTCTGGCCCATGCTGTTGCGCTGGGATGCGACCGGTGGTAAGAGCTTGCACCGCTTCTTGCCCGAGGATGTGGACAGCGCTCGCCAGCGGGGCTGGGGAGCTGATTTCCGCAGCATAGGCAGCTGTGGCTGTTATGTGGATCACAGCTACGAGAAGGCGCACCCGGGGTTGGTTCGGGTGCAGCTGGATTAGGAACGACCGAAGATAGACCTGGTCTGGGTCGCATTGGTCCAGGTGGCTTGTCCGCCACTTGCACACCCCTGCCCGCCACTTGCTCAATGGCGCTTCAGTAGGCGTGGACATCGCCGGAGTTTTGGCCTGTCGAACAACGACACCCAACAACATCCCCGATGAAGACCCTGAAGATCATCCTCGCCCTTGTCGTGCTCCACTCCGCACAGCGTTGCACCGCACAGACCGGCCTGGACCGCAACCTGTATGCTGCGTTGCGCATCGCCCCGGCACACACGATCAGCGATACCACAGGCCGCTATGAACTGGTGGCAGCGGACCTCCGTACCGTGACCCACAACGTGGACAGCGCCTTTGTCCGCGTGGTACGACCCGCAGCCGAAGGCTATGCTGTTCGTATTGTAAGTGCCGATGGCATGCTCCGGATGACCGGCACCTATGCCGATGCCGGACTGCATACGGCCCATGGCGAATTCCATTTCTACCATGCAAATGGTGAATTGGAAAGCACCGGCATGTACATCAACGGCAACAAGAAAGGGACCTGGCTGCGCTACGATGCGAATGGCAAAGCACTGGCCGAACGCAATTACGGCGCCTCCAATTGGGAGGAAGTGCAGGCCGAGCTTGGTCTCACCACCACCGCTGCACGACCCTGAACGCAAAGGGAAGCGCAGGCCCCGACCCGGTGTCGGGGCCTGCGCACGTACACCACCCGCACGCTACCTTCGCCAACATGAACACCAACTGGGCCAAGGTCCTGCTCTTCAGTCTTATCGGTTTCGCGTTGGGCTTCCTGGTGTGTCGCACCACTTGCAACTCGGGTCGTGATCGCGGGGCATGCCAACGGGAACACCATGGTGGGCACGCTGCATGCGCCAAGGGCGATGGCAGGAGCTGTTGCCAAGCGGGGCCTGGCAAGGCAATGGAACATCCGGGCGATGCACAGGCCGATGCGATCGTGAAGGACCTGGAGAAAGCCGGATTCATGGGCGATACGACGATCGCCATCCATGGCGGAAAAGTGCGCGTAGTGCGAAGCACGGACAACCTGAGCGTACATGTGGACATGGAAGGAGAAGCGGTCGAAAAGGATGTGGAGGTGATCCATGGCAAGTGAGCGCATGGGCCGGTTCCTCAAATGGTCGATCATCGTCCTGGCCGGGCTCGTAGTGGTGGCCGTTGTAGGCTTCCGCGTCATGAAGGACCGCACCAAACAGGCCAGTCCGGAAGAGACGGTCACGTTCACCGTCGGCGACCTGAACGCCACCGTCAATTACAGCAGGCCCAGTGTGAAAGGGCGGCCCATTTTCGGCCACCTCGTCCCGTATGGCAAGGTCTGGCGCACCGGTGCGAATGAACCCACCACGATCACCTTCGATCGGCCTGTGCGTTTCGGTGGAACGACCGTGGAGCCCGGCAAATACACGTTGTGGACCATTCCGGGCCCGACCGAGTGGAGCGTGATCCTGAACAGGAAGATGTATGGCTGGGGCATCGACTTCGATGGCAATGCGACCCGTGAACCGATCGCCGATGTGGCCAGGGCCAAGGTCGCACCGAACATGCTGGACCGCAGCGTGGAACAGTTCACCATCACCGTGGAACCGGCTCCCACACGGCTGGTACTGAGTTGGGAACACACCCAGGTGGAGGTGGTCCTGGAGCCTTGACCGATGAAGATCACCCTTGGGCCACCGGTACGGATCTTGCTCACACACGACCTTATGCGCACACTCCTCCTCTCCCTCACCATTGCCGTTGCCACCACGGCCGGTGCACAGACCCTGCAGAACAGCTCACGCAGCACCACCGGCTACATCAAGAGCGATGGTACCGTGCAGAACAGCAGCCGCAGTACCACGGGTTACATCAAGAGCGACGGAACGGTGCAGAACAGCAGCCGAAGCACGATCGGATACATCAAGAGTGACGGCACCATCCAGAACAGCAGCCGCAGCACATTGGGTTACGTGAAGGAGGATGGCACGGTGCAGAACAGCAGCCGAAGCACCATCGGCTACGTCAAGCAGGACGGCACCGTGCAGAACAGCAGTAGAAGCACCATAGGACATGCCAGCGGGGTGCCGCGTGAATGGGCCGCCGCGTTCTATTTCTTCTTCCACTTCAACTAAGGGCCGCACCCCGCTAGCCGCTCCGCCTGCCCTACCTTCGCAAGCTTCAACGCCCATGCAATTCTCCGCCGGCCAGATCGCTGATTTTCTGCAAGGCACCGTGGATGGTGACGCACAGGTGCTGGTGCACGACATGGCCAAGATCGAGGAAGGGCGCCTGGGCACATTGACCTTCCTGGCCAATCCCCGGTACACCGAGCATCTGTACACCACGGCGGCCAGCGTGGCCATCGTCTCCAATGATTTCGTTGCGTCGCGGCCCATCGCCAAGAGCCTCACGTTGATCCGGGTGAAGGATCCCCGGGCCGCCTTCGCGAAGCTCCTGGAGATGCACGATGCACATCAATTCGACAAGGTCGGGTATGAGCAGCCCGGATACCTGAGCCCCCGTGCCAAGGTGGGCAGGGATGTGTACCTGGGTGCCTTCACCTACATCGCTGACGGTGCGGTGATCGGTGACGACGTGCGGATCTTCCCGAACTGCTTCATTGGAGAGGGGGTGGTGATCGGGGCGGGCACCCGGTTGCACGCCGGCGTGAAGATCTATGGCCGCTCCGTGGTCGGCGAGCGCTGCATCATCCATAGTGGAACGGTGGTGGGCGCGGACGGATTCGGCTTCACCATCACGCCCGAAGGCGAACAGGAGAAGATGGCGCAGATCGGCAATGTGATCATCGAGGACGACGTGGAGATCGGTGCGAACTGCACGGTGGACCGCGCCACATTGGGCAGCACGATCATCCGGAAAGGGGCGAAACTGGACAACCTCATCCAGGTGGGCCACAATGCGGAGATCGGCGCGCATACCGTTGTGGTGGCGCAGACAGGGATCGCCGGCAGCACCAAGATCGGGTCCCACTGCATGATCGGGGGCCAGGTGGGCATCGCTGGGCATCTGGTGATCGGTGATCGGGTGAAGATCGCCGCGCAGAGCGGGATCGGCGCGCACATCCCGGACGATGCCGTGGTCCAAGGCTCCCCCGCCTTCGGGATCAGCGCCTTCAAGCGCAGCTACGTGGTGTACCGCAGCCTTCCGGAGATGAGCAGGCGTCTTGACCAGTTGGAGCGGGAGCTTGCGGCCCTGCGCAAGGAGGCCGGGCAGGATGCCTCCGGCCTGTGACCGTACGGCACCGGATCGTACCTTCGCCCGGGCTCCGCAGCCGCGCTGAGCGGGGCATACGCGCGACCATGAGCGATCAACAGCACACCCTCAAGGGCAGCACCACGATCAAGGGTGTGGGCCTGCACACCGGCGAACCGGTGACCCTTACCCTGCGCCCCGCACCCGTTGGGCATGGCTACAAATTCCAACGCACCGACCTGGAGGGCGAACCCCTCATCGATGCCGATGCGGACCTGGTGGTGAGCACTGCGCGCGGAACCACCCTCGGCAAGGGCGAGGCCGTGGTGAACACCACCGAGCACGTGCTGGCCGCCTTGTACGCGCTGCAAGTGGACAACTGCCTGTTGCAGGTGAGCGGTCCGGAAATGCCCATCATGGACGGCAGCGCCCTGCCCTTCGTTGAGGCCATTGAGCAAGTAGGCCTCCAAGCCCAGGATGCCCCGCGCAATTGGTTCGTGCTCAAGGACCCCATCTGGTTCGAGACCGCCGAGCGTGGCACGGAAATGCTTGGTGTGCCCACCCCCGGGGGTGAATTCCGCCTTACGGTGATGGTGGATTACAACAGCCCGGTACTGGGCACGCAGCACGCCAGCATGTACCGCACCGAGGAGTTCAAGGAGGAGATCGCCCCGTGCCGCACCTTCGTGTTCCTGCGCGAGCTGGAGCAATTGTACAAGGCCGGCCTGATCAAAGGTGGCGACCTCAACAACGCCATCGTGCTCGAGGATCGCGAAGGCACCACGGAGGAGCAATTGAAGGAAGTGGCCAAAGCACTGGGCCGCGAGTACGAGAAAGTGGAGATCCGCCGGAATGGCGTGGTGAACACCACCGACCTCAAATTCTTCAACGAACCCGCCCGGCACAAACTGCTGGACATCGTGGGCGACCTGGCCTTGGTGGGGCGCCCGATCAAAGGGCATATCCTGGCCGCACGTCCGGGCCATTTCGGCAACACCAGCTTCGCCAAGCGGATCAAGGAACGGATCCGCGAGGAAGAAAAGAACCCGGTGGCCCATGTGGACCTGACCAAACCGCCCTTGTACGACATCACGGCCATCGAGAAGATGTTGCCGCACCGCTATCCCTTCCTCCTCGTGGACAAGGTGCTGACCATGGATGAGAACAGCATCATCGGCTTGAAGAACGTGACGATGAACGAACCGCACTTCACCGGCCACTTCCCAGGGAACCCGGTGATGCCGGGCGTACTACAGGTGGAAGCGATGGCACAGGTGGGCGGCATCTTCGCCCTCAGCAAGGTGCCCGATCCGGAGCACTACACCACTTACTTCCTCAAGACCGATGGCATCCGCTACCGCCGCAAGGTGATCCCGGGAGATACGCTCGTGTTCCGGCTGGAACTCATCACACCCATCCGGCGCGGCATCGTGCACATGAAAGGCGTGGGCTACGTGAACGGAGAGATCGCCGTGGAGGCCGAGATGCTCGCACAGATCGTGAAGGACAAAGTGGAGGTCGCGGCACCACAACAAAAGGCCACCGCCACCCCATGAGCATCTCCGAACTCGCGTACGTTCATCCGGCCGCCAAGCTGGGCAAGGACGTGACCGTGGAACCCTTCGCCACCGTATACGGCGACGTGGAGGTGGGCGAGGGCACCTGGATCGGTCCCAATGCCGTGCTGATGGACGGAGCCCGGGTGGGGCGTAACTGCCGCATCTTTCCGGGGGCGGTGATCAGCGCCATCCCGCAGGACCTCAAATTCGCCGGGGAAAGGACCACCGCTGAAGTGGGCGACGGCACCACCGTGCGGGAGTGCGTCACCATCAACCGTGGCACCGCGGATCGCCTGCGCACCGCGGTCGGTGCGAACTGCCTGCTGATGGCCTACGTACACCTGGCGCACGACTGCCTGGTGGGCGACAACGTCGTGATCGCCAACAGCGTGAATCTGGCAGGGCACGTGACCATCGATGACTGGGCCATACTGGAAGGCAACGTGGCCGTGCAGCAATTCATCCACATCGGTGCGCACAGCTTCGTGGCGGGCGCGAGCCTGGTGCGGAAGAACGTTCCACCGTTCGTGAAGGCCGCCCGCGAGCCCTTGAGCTATGTGGGAGTGAACGTGGTGGGCCTGCGCAGGCGCGGGTACAGCGATCCCGCCATCGCGGGCATCGAGGACATCTACCGGGAGATCTTCGTGCGCAACAGCAACGTGGACCGCGCCGTGCAGAACGTGGAGCAGACCCTTCCGCGCAGCCCGGAACGTGGTCAGATCCTGGATTTCATCCGCAACAGCCCGAAGGGGATCATGCGGGGCTTGGCGGAGTAGATCCATGTGCCCATGTGGCCATGGGACCATTTGGCCATGAACGCTTGAACCGGATGTGCTGACCCAACTGTTGCGGAATGGAAAATGAACAGGAATTCAATGTGTGGGAATGGATGTCCTCGTTCACCTTGGAGGGCCTGTCGGAACCCACAGTGAACTATGCTGGCGCGTCGCCGAAGCGGAATGCCGTAGTGGAGGAGACCTTCGAGATGGCCTTGGGTGTTATGGTCTTTTCAGAGCGTCTGGTCAAGATCAACACTGTCTTCGCGGACCAGATCTTGCGGAGTGGTACGGCGGTGGGGAGCCACACCCGTGAGGCGCAGAATGCAGAGAGCGCAGCGGACTTCCTTCATAAGATGAAGATCGACTTCAAGGAATTGGAGGAGACCGAGTATCGGCTGGCGTTGGGCCATCGTAAGCCGCATTATCCCCACGACGACGAACTATTGACCAAGGTCCGCAAACTGTTCCCGCTGTTCAAGAGCATCATACTCAGCACCCGCCTCAGGGTGAACGCTCAACGCAAGAAATAGATCACGGTCATGGACACATGAGCACATGGCCAAATGGTCACATGAATATCCAGCTTAAAGACATCGCGAAACACTACGGCCGCGAGGTCGTCTTCAAAGGGGTCACGACCACACTTGCCTCCGGGAGCCGCACGGCCATCCTTGGCCCGAATGGCAGTGGCAAAAGCACCTTATTACAAGTGATCGGCGGAGCGTTGGTCCCCACCGGCGGAACCATAACCCATCAACTGGCCGGTGCGCCGATCGATCAACAAGAGGTCTATCGGTACGTGAGCATCGCTGCGCCCTACCTCGGGCTGTACGAAGACCTTTCGCTGCGCCAGACCATCGCCTTCCACGCCCGGTTCAAACGGCTGCACGGTGGCTTGGCGGTGGAAGCCGTGGCCCGGATCGCCTACCTGGAACACGCGTTGGATAAACCCGTCCTCCACTTCAGCAGCGGCATGAAGCAACGCTTGAAACTCGCACTCGCCATGTTGAGCGACACCCCGCTCCTGCTCCTTGATGAACCCGCGAGCAACTTGGATGCGGAAGCCATTGCGTGGTACCGGCAACTGCTATCGGAGCATTTGGATGGCCGAACGCTTGTGGTCGCGAGCAACCGGCAACCGGCGGAGCATGATATGTGTACAGCGGCCCTGGAGATGGGAGTATTCAAATGATCACTGTCCTTCCGCGGTAACGCCTCAAGTCGAAAACCCTATTTTCGCGGCCTCTTTCAACGGATCATCCTTTCCAGCATGGCTTCCACTTCCGACGTCAACATCGGTTCCTACATCCGCTTCAACGGCGACATCTGCCAGATCATGGAATGGCAGCACCGTACGCCCGGTAACCTGCGGGCCTTCTACCAGGGCAAGATGCGCAACCTGCGCAACGGCAAACTGAACGAGCACCGCTGGCGCAGCGGCGAGACCATGGAAGTGCTGCGCGTGGAGATCCACGAACTGCAGTACCTGTACCGCGAAGGCGACAACCTCGTGTGCATGGACCAGACCTCCTTCGAGCAGAAGTACATCCCCGTGGAGCTGTTCGGCGATGCCTTCCGGTTCATGAAGGAGGAGATGGTGGTACAGGTGGGCTTCGAGAGCGATGTACCCATCATGGCGAGTGCGCCCAAGGTGGTGGAACTGGAGGTGACGTATACCGAGAACGCCGTGAAGGGCGACACCAGCAACAAGGTGATGAAGGCGGCCACCGTGGAAGGCGGAGCGGAGATCAGCGTACCCAGCTTCGTGGAGATCGGCACCGTGGTGCGCATCGACACGGAGACCGGCGCCTACATGGACCGCGTGAAGAAGTAAGGAACACGACCCCTCAGGAAGCCCTGTACACCGCTCGGTGGGCAGGGCTTCTTCGTTGATGCTTCATGGCCGCGGTTACCTTTGACGGCCACAACCCGATCCTTTGGACCTCCACCCACCACAGTCCGCGGCGCAAATCGCCGAAATGCTCGGCGCTGAAGTGCTGGGCAACGCACAATGTGCCGTGTCCGGCCTCAACGAGATCAACCGTGTACGCTCCGGTGACCTGGTCTTCGTGGACCACCCGAAGTACTACGACAAGGCATTGCACAGCGCGGCCACCACCATCCTCATCGACAAGGCGGATGTAACGATCCCGGAGGGCAAGGCGATCATTATCAGTACGGATCCTTGCGCGGATTACAACAAGTTGGTGCGACACTTCATGCCCGGCGATGGGTGGGGGTCGGAGAACACCGTTGGCGCAGGTTCGGAGGTCCACCCCAGCGTGGTGCTGGGCACGAACGTGCGGATCGGCACCGATTGCTGCATCATGCCCGGCGTGGTCATCTATGCCAACACCACCATCGGCGACCGCGTCACCATCCATGCCAACACCGTGATCGGGGCCGACCCGTTCTACTACAAGAAGCGGCCGATCGGCTACGACAAGATGGTGCCCGGTGGTAGTGTGGTGATCGAGGACGATGTGGAGATCGGCGCACTGTGCACCATCGATCGCGGGGTGAGCGCTGACACGCGGATCGGTCGTGGCACCAAGATCGACAACCACGTGCAGGTGGGCCACGATACCCTCATCGGTGCGGATTGCCTCATCGCCTCGCACGTGGGCATCAGCGGTGCGGTGGTGATCGAGGATGGCGTAACGCTGTGGGGTCAGGTGGGCGTGCCCAGCAAGCTCACCATCGGCAAAGGCGCGGTGGTACTGGGCCAGAGCGGGCTCATCAATTCCCTGGAAGGAGGCCGCACCTATTTCGGCAGCCCGGCCGGGGAGTGGAAGCAGAAGATGCGCGAGATCGCCCTGCTCGGCAAATTGCCGGAGCTCTTCAAGAAAATGAAGGACTGACATGGCCCGGTTGGAGCGCATCATCGAGCGGCTTGACCTGAAGGAGTTCCAGTTGCGTGCGCTGTTGGAGGTGACCAAGGCCATCAACAACAACGTGGAGCGCGCGGACCTGCTGAAGCTCTACGAGCATACCATGCGCGAAGAGTTGGGCATCACGCGCCTCATGCTGTTCGAGCACCATGCGGAGTGGGACCTCATCCTGGCGTACGGTGCCGGTGGCGCACCGGATGCGGCCGTCATGGAGGTGTTCGGTGAATACAAGGACATCCAGGTGATCGGATCGGAGCACAGCGGCAGCCTCGGGGCCTTCGATGTGGCCGTTCCGGTGCATCACCGGGAGAAGACCCTGGCCTTGCTGCTGATCGGTGACATCGACGAAGAGGAACAGCGCATCAGCCCGGCCGTGAAGCACCTCAACTTCATCCAGACGCTCACGAATTTGATCGTGGTGGCCATGGAGAACCAGCGTCTGGCCAAACAAGCCTTGCAGCAGGAACGCGCCAAGCGGGAACTGGAACTGGCGGCCGAGATGCAGAGCATGCTGGTCCCCAAGGACCTGCCACGCAACGAACGGGTGGAGGCCGCAGGCTGGTACCAACCGCACAGCGAGGTGGGTGGCGATTACTACGACCTCATCGCCCTGGCACCCGACCGCTATGTGGTGTGCGTGGCGGATGTGAGCGGCAAGGGGATCGCGGCTGCATTGCTGATGAGCAACTTCCAGGCGAACCTGCACGCAAGCGTTATGCACGCCACGGACCTCGGTGACATGGTGCATGACCTGAACGGCAAGGTGTTCCGGAACGCCCGCGGCGAGCGCTTCATCACACTGTTCGTAGGCATCATCGACCTTGCGCAACGCAAGGTGCGGTACGTGAATGCCGGACACAACGACCCGATGCTGCACGCCGAAGGCCGCTCGATCGCCTTGCATGATGGGTGCATCGCGCTGGGCATGATGCCGAAACTGCCCTTCCTGAGAACGGGCGAAGTGGACCTTCCGACCGATGCGACCCTGCTGTGTTACACCGATGGATTGGTGGAGCAGGAGGATGCCGCAGGCAATGATCTGGGCGTGAAGGTGATCGCGGACCTGATGAAGGAACACGCGGGCCGTGGCCCGGTAGCGGTCAACGAGGCGTTGATCGCGGCATTCGAGGAACACCGCTTGGGCCAGCCATACCTGGACGACATCGCACTGCTCACCTGCCGGTTCAAGTGATCGGTGCCTCCAATGCCCCTGCCTTGGGGTACTTGAGGTCGAGCAGCACGATCAGTGCCGTGAAGGCCCAGAACGGCACCGACGCCTTATCGGTATCCAGGAAGTTGTTGAGCCCTCCGTGCAGGTAGTAGGTCACCAGGCCCAGGAATGCGGCCATGAGCAGTGAGCGATCCCTGCCGGCAGGCATCCGTGCGTACAGTCGCATCGCCACCACCGTCGTCACCACCACGAGCATGGCCATCAGCAGCAGGCCCGGCACACCCTGCTCCGAAAGCGGGCCCAGGTATTCGCTGTGCGCATTGCCCTGCACCCCGAAGTTGGTACTGATGATCGTGCGGTCCTCCGAAGCCTGGAACGGTGCATACTGGAACATGTAGGTACCCGGTCCCCACCCGAACACCGGCCGCTCCTTCCACATGCGCAGGGCGGAGTTCCAACGGTTGATGCGCTCCAGGTTCGAGGCATCGCTGCTGATGTTGGAGATGGACTGCACGTGTTCACCGAGGTCGTCCGAGGATTCCTCACGGTTGCGCTCCAGAGCGATGGTGATCTGTTCCTCATTTGCCCAGTAGACGCTGCCTGCCACCACGATCAGCAGGCCGAGCACCCAGGCCGGCACACGCAGCTTGAGCACAAGGAACAGGCCCAGGGCACCGATAAGGCTGAGCCATGCGGCCCGGGTGAAGGAGAAGATCAGCCCCACGGTGAGCAGCACCAGCAGCAGGAACGCGATCCCCTTGGTGGTGCGTGAACTGCCCTGCAGCCCGACCGCCGCCACGACGAAAGGGATGAAGAACGCGATGATCGCACCGTAGCTGGTGTGATCCTTGAAGAAGGGGCTCATCACCCAATGTGCCGGATCATGTTCGAAACCGAACTGTGCGTGATGGATCAATGTGTAGCCGATGACGATGGACAGGCCGCCGAGGTAGGCCCACACGAAGCGGAACATGTTGCGTTGGTCCTCGAACAGACGCGTGGCGAGGAAGTACATGGTCGACACGAACCAAAGCCGCGCCGTGAAGTACTTGAGGGACACCAGCGGCATGGTGCTCGGCACGATGCAGATGAGCATCCATGCCAGTTGCGCCAGGATCACCCAGGTGATGGGATGACCCCATACCCGTCGGTCGATCACGTTGCCTTCGATCGTCACCTTGAGCAGGAAGAGCAACATGATCCCCACCATGAGCGGTTCGGTGGGCAGCGCGATCCCGAGCCCCCCGAGGTCCAGTTCCTCCAGGTTGATCGAGAGCGGAGTGGCGAATGCGATGAAGATCAGCAGGCGATCCACGGAGGTGAACATGGCCCACACCGCGAGCATCACCGCCGGCAGCGCACTGAACCAATAGAATTCGTTGGCCACGAGCAGGGCGTTCACCAGCACGAACACCACACAGGTGATCGCGATCCAGTGGTCCTTGAACGCCCTTACCATGGTCTACCGCGTTGGCCGATGCCCCGCGCCGTGCCGCCATGCCAGCAGCACGAAGCACAGCGCCAGCGATGAGAGCAGCGCGATCGCCACGATGAGCCACCGCACCGGGTACACCTTCTTGTCGCTCACCTCCGGATAGAGGATCACATTGGTGTACGTGAGCTCCTTGGTCACATCGTTCACCACACGCTCGTACTCCGTCAGCAGGCGATCGTAGTTGTACCGGAACAGGTTGCTCAGTTCACTGAGGTGCCTGAATTCGCCCCCTTTGTCCTCCAACTCTTTCAGCAGGCCCATCACCTCCTCCTTCTGCGCCTTGCCTGCGCTCGCGGAGCTGAGCAGCTTCACATAGCCCTTGGTCACCTCCTTGGCCTGCGTCTCGTAGGCGAGCAGGCCACTACCCTGCCGCAGCACGGAAAGACGGGCCTCCACGGAATCGAGCTTTTCCCTTTCGTGTCGCAGCGATCGTTCCGCGATGGCCAGCACCTCGTAGGACTTCTCCCGTTGCAGGCGCCTGGCAAGCTGGTTCACCTGTGCCAGCATGGTGCTCACCAGGTCCCGGGCCCGCACGGGGTCCTCATCCACCACTTCGATCATCACGGATTCGTAGCGGGTCTTGCTGATCTCCACCCGGTCCGAGAACTCGTTGTACAGGGCGAAGTATCCGCCGTTCTGCGTGGTATCGATGTCGTAGACCGTCGCCAGGTCGAACCGTTCTATGAGGCTGTCCCGGATGCTGTTGCTCTCCAGCAATTGCAGCAACTGGTCCGTGCGGGTCTCGGTGGAATAGCTGGTGAGGTTCACCGGATAGACCGTGGCCGTGGAAAGGAACCGCGGTGCGATGAACGAGGGGCCGCTGAAGACCGCCGAAAGGACCACGGCGGCGGCGCCCACCACCAGGAAAGTGCGCCACCGTTCCCGAAGGATCCTCAGGTAACCGTTGAAGGAGAGGTCATTGGTGGCCATTGCTCGCACGTATCTTTTTGACGTTCACCTGCACCACGATCAACAACATGGCCAGGATGAGGCCGGCGATGGTGCTTACGGCCACCACCAGCCATCGGATCGGATAGCTCTTCTTATCAGCCGGTTGTGCGCGGTTCACCACGAACTTGTGCGGCAGGTCGCTCTCCTTGTCCGCCTGGGCCTGTTCCAGTTTCATGCGCATCACGCTCAAGCGCTTCGTTTCGTTGAAAAGCCTGTCCTGTAGTGTGACGTATGCTCCACCGTAACGTGCCAGCACCTTGAAGCGCTCCTCGAACTCCTTGATGGCCCGCTGATCGCCCTTCACGATGGCCGCCCCGAGGTATTCGTTGTAGCGTTCGGTCTGCGTATGGTAGTCATGCACGCCAAGCTCCCGCAGGATCCGCATGCTGTCCGCCATCTGTGCGATCTCGTCCTCCAACCCCCTCACCTTGGCATTCACGATGTTGAAGCCTTTCTCCGCGCGCTCATTCGCCATTTCCTTCCACACGGAATCGACCTGATCGGCGATGTAGTTCGCGATGTCTGCGGCGCGCACGGGGTCCTCATCCAGCACCTCGGCGCGCACACTGCTGAATTTGGTGTACTCGAACTTGATGTGGTCCTCGTAGGCTTCGCGCAATTCGGTGTTGCGGTGCCGGCTGTCGGGCTTCACACGGTATACGGTGAAGAGGTCGAAGGCCTGTGCCACGCGGTCCCGGATGCGGTCGGAGTTGAGGATCTGCAGCAGCTGCTCGCTGTCCTCCTCATCGCCCAGTGCCAGGATGTCGTCCCGGCCCGTGCTCTGCTCGTTCAGCAGCGCTTTTGAGGCCGATTGTGTGATGGCCGGGAACATGATCACCTCGCTCTTGTACAAGGGCCTGATGACGAAGGCCGCCACCACCCCGGCGATGGCCCCGAGCACGGTCACACCGATGATGAGGTTCCGCCGTGCCCAGAGGAAGAGCACCAGATCGAACGAGTTCCGGTTCTTCGCGTGATTGGTATCCTGCATGCGTCCGCTTGAAAAAGGTCGGCTAAAGTACGCCTTCGGCCCGGCCAACGTGGGAATGGGACGGATATTGGCCGGGCACCGGGATCCTTCCCGCCGGATCAGCCTTCAGGGGCCTCTCCCAGTGTGTTCCGCAGCCCCCGCAGGTCCACCATGCCGGTGACCATCGCAAGCCCAGTGGCACAGACCCCGTAGACCACGAGCTCAAGCACCGGTACAAGGGCGATCCAGTCCATCACCCATACCACGATCATCGTCGCCAGGCCATAGCCCGCCCCACGCAGCAGGATGCCATAGGGGGTCTTCAGGCCAAGCACGCGAGTGGCCAGCACCAGTTGGGCCAGTGCCGTGGCCACCTGCGTCACCAGGCTGGCCCAGGCGGCGCCTTCCGCCTTCCACATGGGGATCAACACGAGGTTCAAACCGATGTTCACCACCGCTCCGCCAGCGGCGAGGAGGTTCAGCGTACGCAGGTCGCCCTTGGCGGTGAGCAGCGTGCCGAAGATGTACGTGGTGCTCACGGCCACGAAGCTCCAGATCAGCAACGCGAAGACCGGGGCCGAGCGCTCGGTGTGGCTGGAATACAGCAGGTCCATGACCGCTTGTGACCGCGCCGCACCGAACACCGCCACCGCAATGGAGCCCGCGAGCACCAAGCGGAAGGAAAGCGAGACCAGCGGATCCAGCCCGGCCCGATCGCCGGTGTTGGGGGCGAGCAACCGGCTGAACATCGGCAGCAGCAGCCCCGCGAAGAGGAAGCCCAGCATGTTGAAGGCCTCGAAGAAGCGGAAGCCCTGGTAGTACACCCCCGCTTGGAAGGCGCCGTCGGGCAGCATGCGTTCCAGCATCAACGTATCGGTGCGGTAGTAGAAAGTCATCAGCAGCACCAGCAACGCGTAGGGGAAACTTTGGCGCAACACCACACGCCCGAAGGCCGGGTTCCAACCCACCCGCACGCGGCCACTGAGCCGCAATACGATCACCAAGGCCACCAAGGCCGTAACGCCGTAGGCGATGGTCTGGGCCCACACGAACCACTCGATCCGGAAGGGTGTACCGCTTGCCCGGCCCCAAAGCGCCCAGCCCACCATGCCGATGAGCAGTACGCGGTCCAGCACGCTCAGGAGACTGTCCGTGCGGTAGCGCTGCGCCCCGGCGATGTTGCTACGCAGGTAAAGGATCGTGGCAACCAGCACTTGGTTGAATACCAGCCAGCCCAGCATGCCGAGTTGCGCTCCGGAATACCCCAACAGCAGCCCGGTGCCGATGGACAGCACCGCATACAGCCCGGCCAGCACCACCCGCACGCCCACTACCCCACTGAAGTACTTGCCCATCAAATGGGTGTGCTGCGCGATATGCCGGGTGTTGTAGTTGGTGATCCCCAGGTCCAGCACGATGTTGAGCAGGAAACCCAAGCTGAGCAGCGCCGCATAGCTGCCGTACACCGTGGCGCCCACCGCCTCCTGCACACCGGCATCGATGCCCAGGATGTAGAAGGGCTTCACCAGCAGGTTCAGCACCAGCACCAAGGCCAGGTTGGTAATGAATGTGCGTTGCATTGGGTGGGGTGAAGATCGGGATAGCGCCTCGACCAAACACAAGAGACCCGACTGGTCGGCCGGGTCCCTTTGTGTTCCGCGCAGGATCAGCGGTCGATGTCATCGTAAGCTTCAGCCGCGCAGGTGCTTGGCCGTGAGGCGTGCAACAGAGCCTCCATCCCCTCCCCTATTTTCGCCCCATGCGCATCGCCGTGAACACCCGCCTGCTGCTTCCGGACAAGCTGGAGGGCATCGGGTGGTTCGCGCACGAGACCTTGTCACGGATCGTATCGGCGCATCCGGAGCACACCTTCCTGTTCATATTCGATCGGCAGTACTCCCCCCGGTTCGTTTACGCAGCGAACGTGGAACCCGTGGTGCTGTGGCCACCCACGCGCCATCCCTTGCTGTACCGGCTCTGGTTCAATTGGCTGCTGCCGCGAAAGCTGCGTGCATTGCGCGCCGATGGTTTCCTGAGCCCGGATGGTTACCTCGCCTTGCGCAGTGAGGTGCCCACGCTGGCCGTGATGCACGACCTGAACTTCGAGCATCATCCGGAGGACCTTCCCCCTGCCTACGGCAACTATTACCGGAGCTATTTCCCCCGGTTCGCGCGGCATGCCACCCGGCTGGCCACGGTGAGCGAATTCTCACGCAGCGACATCGCGCACACCTACGGCATTCCGGAGGACCGCATCGATGTGGTGTACAATGGCGTGGGCGAAGTGTTCCGTCCGCTGCAGGAAGAGGAACGCCGCGCAGCGCGCCACGAATTCGCGCAGGGATCGCCGTACGTGATCTGTGTCGGTTCGCTCAATCCACGGAAGAACATCGCGCGCTTGTTGCTGGCGTTCGATCTGGTCGCGCGGGATCGTGCGGACCTGCGGTTGGTGATCGTCGGCGAGAAATTCTGGTGGGACGGCCACATGCGTTCCGCCTGGGACCAAGTTGTGCACAAGGATCGCGTCATCTTCACCGGTCGCCTGGGCCAGCAGCGGTTGCACAGGGCGCTGGGTGGTGCGCAATGCCTGGCCTTCGTGAGTTACTTCGAGGGCTTCGGGATCCCCGTGGTGGAAGCCATGCGCTGCGGTGTGCCGGTGGTGGCCGCGGAAGCCACCAGCCTGCCGGAGATCGCCGGGGACGCGGCCCATTACTGCGATCCCTTCAGCGTGGCCGACATCCGGCGCGCCCTGCACGATGTGTGCAGCGACCCCGCCTTGCACGGCATGCTCGCGCACAAGGGTCCGCTTCGCGCCGCGCGATACGACTGGGATACCTCCGCGAAGGAATTGTGGCGGAGCTTTGAACGTATGATGGCCGATGCGGGCCGCCCGCTCTGATGGGACGACTGGCCGCATACCACACCAAGGGCCTGCTGGAGGCAGGTTGCGATGAGGCCGGTCGCGGATGCCTGGCGGGACCGGTGGTCGCCGCCGCGGTGATCCTGCCGCCCGGCCTGCGCCTCCCCGGTCTGAACGATAGCAAGAAATTGAGCGAGGCCGACCGCACGGCCCTGCGCCCGGTGATCGAGAACGGGGCACTGGCCTGGGCGGTGGCGATGGTCGGTCCGAGGGAGATCGATGCGATCAACATCCTGCGCGCCTCTTTCCTCGCCATGCACAAGGCGATCGCAGCGCTCACTGTGCGCCCCGATCGATTGCTGATCGATGGGAATCGCTTCACACCGTTCAGTGGCATCCCGCACGTGTGCATGATCAGGGGAGATGGCCGGTTCCGAAGCATCGCCGCAGCAAGCATTCTGGCCAAGACCCATCGCGATGAGCTCATGACCACCCTGGATGGTGAACACCCCGGATATGGCTGGGCGGTGAACAAGGGCTATCCGACCGAAGAACACCGTGACGCGATCGCACGCGTGGGGCCCTGTGAACACCACCGAAGGAGCTTCCGGCTTACACCGCTCGAACCGGTCCTGTTCTAGCCGGCTTTCCACACGCGCGTGTGCGAAAGGCCTTTGCGTTCAGGGGCCCTGCGCCGCCCACCCGGGTACCTTCGCGTTGCTCCCATGCGCCGTGCTCTCACCATCCTCCTGTTGCTCACCATCGCCGGGGCTGCAGGCTGGACGCTGTACCGCTGGAAAGCCCCGGGCACGCAGCGCAGCGATCCCTGGCGGTCGGTCCCGGCCAGGTCCGCAGTGATACTTGAGATCCCCGATGCCCTTTCCACCTGGGACGCGTTCACGCACACCTCCCAGCTTTGGGGCGCATTCGAACAGGTCCCCGGCATCGCTTCCGCGAGCGACCTGCTCGCGAAGGTGGTCGCGCAACTGGAGACCGACCGGGCTTTCGAACAGAGCGTCGCAGGTGTGCCACTGCTCGTTGCGCTGATGCGCGATGGCGGTGAGCACCTCGGCTGCCTGCTCGTTTTCGCTCCGCACCACATGAGCTCCGAAGGGGTCGCCACGATCGCGGGGATCCTGGGTGCCGATGTGAGCGCACTGAACAACGGACAGGTGGTGGAAGTGCGACCGGACACCGCCTTGCCTGCCCTATCCGTTCGGATCGTGAACGGCGTCTGGACGATCGCCTCATCGGCCGGCGTGTTGGAGGAAGCGGACCTGCAGCGCGCGCAGCCCTCCATCACCGCGGATAGCGTCCTTGCCAGGGCCATGAACACGCTGGGTGCGGGTGCCGAGGCGCATCTGCTGGTGCACACGGAACGTGCCTTCGGGACGTTGGGAACGTGGTGGACACCGGATGTCATGAAGGACCTATCCACTCCCAACGGGTGGGTGGCACTCGACGTTCGCAGTAGGCCGGATGCATTGATCATGAGCGGCCTGTTGGTACCGATGCAGGACGACCCCGCTCTTGCCACGCTTGCTGAACAGGGTGTCGGGCCGCTCGGTGTGACCCGTGTGCTGCCTGCCGAAGTGAGCTGGTTGTACGCGGAACATGTGGCGGACCCGATGCGTTACCTCTCCACTTCCGGTGTTCCCGAGGAGGAGCAGACCCATGCGAACGCCCTTTTCGGGTGGGTGCGTGGCACGGTGGCAACGGCAAGCACGAGCGATCCTGAGGGTGCGCGGGGCGGAGTGTGGGCCCTGTTAGGTACCGATGATCCCGAGTCGGCACGACAGGCCCTGGATGGACTGTGCACTTCCCCCTGCGACACGTTGAGCTATCGCGGTCACCGCATGAGCGAACTCCCGCTGACGCACGCATACGAGCGGTTGCTGGGGCCTTCATTCGCAGCATTCGAGCGGCCTTGGTGGACGGTGCTCGGCACCACCGTGGTGATGGCCCAGGACGTGAACGCATTGCGCATCAGCATCGATGTGTACAACGATGGCAACACCCTTGCAGAGGATGAGCGCACGTTGAGCTGGCTTGCGCGCATCAGCGCTGAAGCGGGTCGCATGCACTGGTGCGATGTGGCACGGTGCACGGCACTGATACAGCAGGGCATGCGGGCGGACGCCGCCAGTGCTTTCGCGCATCACACGGACCTGTGGTCGCAGTTGGGCGGGGTTTCGGTGCAGCTCTCCCCGGGCCAGCACGGCATGCACCACGTCACGATCGGGGCCCAGTTCGCGCCCTTGGAGGATCGTGGAACGCGTCTTCTTTGGGCTGCGGAGATCGGGCCGCTCTCCGGCCGCAAACCGGACATTCTTCGCAACCATACCAACAACACCCGCGAAGTACTCGTGCAGGATGCTGCGCACCGCATCCATCTGGTGAGCAGTACCGGCAAGGTCCTTTGGTCGCGCGCGATGGATGGTCCCATTCTGGGTGATGTGCACCAGGTGGACCGGTTCCGCAATGGCAAGTTGCAGGTGATGTTCAACACCGCCGGGCAGCTGCACCAGATCGACCGGAACGGAGAGGACGTCGATGGCTTTCCAGTGACCCTGAGATCCCAGGCCACGGCTCCGATGGCGGTATTCGATTACGACGCACAGCGCGACTACCGGATCATCCTGCCCACTGCGGACGGTCGCATCATGAACTTCGGCATCGATGGAATGGTGGTGAAGGGATGGGAGGCGGCACCACTCGCGGTGCCGGCGGTGAATGCCGTGCGGCATGTGCGCATCAAGAACAAGGACTTTTTGCTTGTCGTGGGTGGCAGCGGCAAGGTGCTGTTGCTCGACCGACGTGGTGTGGAACGGGAAAAGGCCGGCCTCGTGCTGCCGGACACGACGGTCATCGCGGATATCACTCCAGGCCCTGACATCCTCAGCACCCGGGTCATCTGGTCGGACAGCACCGCAGCATTGTTCTCCGGTGCGTTGAACGGCACCATCGATCGGCTCGCATCGCCGGGTTCGGGTGTCGTACTTCCGGGCGATCGCAATGCGGATGGGAGCCTGGATGTGGTGCGGATCACTGCGGACAGCCTGATCATGACCCGTGCAGGCAGGCCCGTGTTCTCAAGGTCCTTCGGTGCCGCGCTACTCCCCCGCGCCGACCGGTATGCCATGAACGGCGGTGCCATGATCGGAGTGGTGGTACCCGATCGCGCACAGGTACTGCTGGTGGATGGCATGGGGCACGCGCTGAAGAACATGCCACTGGAGGGTGTCTCGCCCTTCAGCATCGCGGACCTGAACCTTGATGGCACATTGGAGTTGATCACCACCCGGGCCAATGGCTCCCTGGTCGCCTATCAACTGCCCTGAAACCTGCCACGGATGGAAGGGATACGGGACATCAGCAACAGCGATGATGTAAAGGTGTTCGTGGCACGGTTCTATGCCGACATCACCACGCATCCCGCACTGGGTCCGTTCTTCACCGGGCTGGACCTTGAAGAACACCTTCCGCGGATACGGGCATTCTGGGAGATGATCCTTTTCGGCAACACGGGATACGGGACGAATGTGATGGAGGTCCATGCGCTGCTGCATGCGCAACACCCGATCACGACCGAACACTTCCAGCTATGGCTCATGGCCTTTGAGCGGACGATGCGATCCTTGTTCGCGGGACCGAAAGCCGACGAAGCGATCCAGCGGGCGGGCGCGATCGCAGAGGTGATGCGCTTCAAGTTGAACGCGACCGCAAGGTGATCACCGGGGCTTGCGCAACCAGATGCGCTGGCCGGCCTGTAAGGCATCCCTTTCGCCAAGCCCATTGTACTTGGCCAGGCGCTTCAGCTTCACACCGTACCGCTGGCTGATGTCCCACAGTGTTTCACCGGCACGCACCGTATGGGTGCTTTCCGTTCTGGCGGTATTGCGCTTCGGTTGGATGAAGATCATCTGCCCTTCCTGCAGGCGGGCATCCTTGTCCATATCGTTCCAACGGGCCAGCATGCCGTGGGTCATCTCCAGCTCATCGGCAAGCTTCCGGAAGGTCTCGCCGTCCTTGGCCACCACGTATTTGATCCGTCCTTCGAACTGCTGGACCGCCCGGCCTGCACCGAACGTGACCTCACCACCACCCGAGCGACCTCCTTTTCCGCTGCGGGACGGCGCAGGCCCTGACCCACCGGTGGGTTTCGCGGCAGGTTTGTAGGCCACATCGATGCCTTTGTCGAGGTCGTTCAACCGGTAGCGCTCGATCAGTGCGATCAGCTTGTTCGGGTAGTTCGGATCGGTGGCATACCCGGCCTTCTTCAAGCCCTTCGCCCAGCCTTGGTAGTCCGTGGGCCTTAGTTGGAACAGTGCCGCATAGCGCGGTTTCTGAAGGAACTTGGCGTGGTCCTCGTAGCTCTGCGCCGCATCCTTGTACTTCCGGAAGCAATCGTTCTTCTTGTCGTCGTCGTGGTAGGTGCGCCCCCCGGTCCAATCCGGCGTGCACTTGATGCCGAAATGGTTGTTCCCTTCGCGTGCGAGCTTGCTGTTCCCGTTGCCGCTCTCCAACAGGCCTTGCGCCAGCGTGATGCTTGCCGGGATCCCATGCTCCTTCATCTTCTTCAGCGCCACCTCCTTCCACAACGCGATGTACTCCTCCGGCGTGTAGCGCTGACCGGAGGGCTGTGCCTGTGCCACGGAAGCGCTGAAAAGCGACCCCAGAACGATCATGCTCATCATTCTACGCATGCACGTGCTCGGTGATCCCACCATGACCCGCGAAACTACCGGCCACCACAGGGTGCGGAAGGGGCGCCCGCGAGCGGCATATGAACCACCGATCGTGGATAAGAACGCATGCGGTGGCGATCTTAGCGCCCATGGAGAAGCCACCCCTGCCCGATCCGGACGACCCGCGTGGTCGCCGTCTGAAGGAACGGGGCTACATCGATGGTGACTTCTATTTCACTCCAGAGGGATATGTGGTCTTCACGGAGCAATACCTGCTGCGGAGGGGTTACTGCTGTGGGAACCGCTGCAGGCACTGCCCCTATGGGCACGAGGCTGTGCGAAAGGTGCAGGAATGACAAGGCCCGTGGCAACTGATCACCACGGGCCTTGACGAAGGTTCATCTCAACGCAGGAATACCTTCTTCACACCTTGTCCTTCCGGTGTGGTGACCACCACGTGGTAAATACCCGTCGAGAGTGCGTGTTGCACCGTGGCGCTGCTTCCGGTCAGGCCCATCTCAAGGACAGTGCGACCGGCAAGGTCCAGGATGCGCACGTACTGGAGGTCAGCATTGTCCAGACGCACTGCGAGGCTACCCACCGCAGGAGACCAGGCATCGAAGTCGGCCGGACCAGCACCGGCATCCAAGATCCGGATGGATGTGTGCCAATGAGGTGCGGCCATCCTCTACCAGGACGAACGCTTGGACCATTCCCCCATCTCCATGAGGGATGGATGCGTTGGCAACTGAGGCCGAAGTCGAAAGGCATCGCATATCCTGGGCAGGTCCATCACGGAAGCGGCCCCGGTCCCGTTGGTGCTATCGCCACGTTCCACGAGGTTCACGCAGACATGAAAGGCAATGAACAAGCGGGTTGCTGTAAGTGCACGCGCACTTTACCGAAATTGCGGCATGCGTTGGTGCCTGGTCCCTTGCCTGTTGGTCGTCTTCTCGGCGACAGCCCAAGTGGATAGCTTGCGCCGAGCACTTGAGCGGCTGCCAGAGGACACCACCCGCCTTCCGGTCCTTAAAGAGCTGGTACGGAACCTCGTTTTCGTGCAACCCGATTCGGCCCTGCCCTATGCGGTGACCTACCACCACCTTGCAAAGGCCACGCATGATCCGGTGCGGATCGGAGAAGGAGCCAACTTCGCAGGTATGTGCCTGCAGACCACCAATGAACACGAAAAGGCTCTTGCGTGGTACCAGGAGGCGCTTCGTTGGTTCGAACAAGGGGACGATCCGTGGTATGTCGCGATCACGTACAACAACATCGGAGCAGCACTGGAACACCAGGACCACAAAGTGGACTCCAGGCGCTGGTACCGGGAGTCGCTGGAACGGTTCAGGTCGATCGGCGATAGCGTGTGGATAGCGAATGTCTCCAGCAACCTGGCCAACCTCTATTACCATGATGGTCGATTCGATAGTGCGGCGTATTTCTATGCTGAGGCGAACAGCCTTCTGACCGCCCTGGGGCAATTGGAGTTCGCAGCTGGCGTGCGCATGAATCTCGCCAACACATGGATGCAACAGGATCGCAATGACGATGCGCTCGTTCTGTATCTCGAAGCGCTTGAGGACCTGCCCTTGGGTTCGGACGAAAGCACACGCGCGAACGTGTTGGTGAATCTGGCCGAATGTCTTGGGCGCTTGCACAGGATCGATACGGCTGTCACTATAGCACGATCGGGTCTGCATCTGGCATCGGAGGTCGGATCCAAGGAAGTGTTGATGAACGGACATCGGATCCTTTCGGGATTGTTCGAAGAGCAGCGTTCTCCCGATTCGGCATTGGTGCACTACCGCTACTACGTGGCCTGGAAGGATAGCATCTTCAGTGAAGAACGCAGCGCACAGGTGGCGGAGTTGAACGAGCGCTTCGACAGCGAACGAAAGGATGCGGAGCTGGCGCAGAACAAGGTCACCTTGGCGCAGAACGCCTTCGAAAAGAGGGCACTGACCGCCGGTGCTCTCCTACTGCTCCTGGCCGGGGTCTTCGCGTTCAGGGCCTATCGTGTGCGAAAGCGAAGCAGCGAGCAATTGGCGGAGAAGAACAGGATGATCGAGCAGGCTTTGAAGGAAAAGGAATTGCTCCTGCGCGAGATCCATCATCGCGTGAAGAACAATCTACAGGTCGTCAGCAGTCTTTTGAGCATCCAAAGTCGGGGCATCACCGACCGGAAGGCGAGAGAGGCCGTACGAGAAAGCCGGGACCGTGTGAAGAGCATGGCGCTGATCCATCAGGACCTTTACAAGGAGGATGATCTGACGGGGATCGCTTTGGGCCCCTATGTGGAAAAGCTGGCTAGAAGCCTTGTTTCGAGCCATCAAGTTTCACCCGAACAGATAACGTTGAAGGTCGATGTCGACCCGCTCGTGCTGGATGTTGACAGCGCGATCCCGTTGGGACTGATCTTGAATGAACTGCTGACCAATGCGTTGAAGTATGCATTTCCGGAGGGTCGGCACGGCGAGATCCACGTCACCATCCGCGAGCAGGACAGCAAGCTGCAGGTGGAAGTGCGCGACAACGGGATCGGGTACGACCCGAATGCCCAACGAGGCGAGGAAAGCAGCGGCTTCGGCCTGGAAATGATCCGCACCTTCGCGAAAAAGCTACAGGCCGAATGGGACCTGCGGAACGAGGGGGGTACGGTGATCGACCTCCGTATCGGAAAGTACAGAATGGCGAAGTGATCGTCCATGGAATAATGGATCATTGCTGTCACCTTCGGCGAAGGACCACTGGCCCCCAAGGCAGTGACATTGTATTTTGCCGCGGTGAAGCCGGTCAGGATATACCTTGTGGAAGATGAACCACTGATCGCGGAGGATTTGCGCACCTCGATCGAGGATCTGGGCTACTCCGTCTGTGGCCACGCGGAGAATGCCCTGGATGCCATTGCCGGCGTCGCCACGGAAAGACCGGATCTGATCCTGATGGACATCGATCTGGATGGTGAACTGGATGGCGTGCACCTGGCGGAAAAGGTCAACGAGAAATTCCCGACCCCTTTCATTTTCGTGACCTCCCATGCGGACAAGGGAACGATCGAACGGGTGAAGCGCACCCGTCCTGCCGGTTTCATCGTGAAACCCTTCGACGAGAATGATCTGCGCAGCAATATCGAGATCGCCCTGTTCCGTCATGCCAACGACCTGGATCCCGCCCATGACACGGGACGCACTGAGACGGGTGAGTTCGTGATCGCGGACAGCATCTTCGTGAAGGACAAGGGGCGTTTGCTCAAGGTCCCGTTCGCCGACATTCTGTACGCCGAGGCCTACGACAACTACACGAAGTTGTACACGCTCGATCAGCGCTTCACCGTAAGCGCGACCTTGAAAGCCGTCGCGGACCGATTGGCAGGTCCACCGTTCCTGCGCGTTCATAGGAGCTTTTTAGTGAATGTCGAACACATCAGGGCCTTGGAAGAGGGCTATGTCCAGGTCGGGAAACAGCGCATTCCCGTGGGCAAGACGTTCAAGGAAGAGCTGATGCGCGCGGTGCGCACCTTGTGAACGCCCACCAGGCCTGGGGGATCGTTCACGGATCGAATAAGACCATTCACCCGAATGGTACACATTCCGCAGCAGGGTAATGGGAACTTCGGAAGACTTGAAACCGAAGACCATGCGCAGTTCCATCCTCGTGTTCAGCGGCCTCATCGGCTCCGTGGTGTTGGCCCAGCCCAGCGACCAACAGATCATCAAGGACCTCAGCAAGCCAGGAGTGATCAAGGTGGAGCTTTCAAAAGGCCCCACGAAGAAGGAGTGGCACAGTGCGCACGCGCAATACATGTGGGACCGTGTGGCGTATGTGACGCGTAAGGCGGGTGTTCCGGAATATCCCGAGGCAACAGTGAGGATCACCGGCATCGCCCGTTACCACTACGGGGCCAGCACCAGCTTCCGCGAGTTCAAGGTGGCCGAGAACGAGTACTTCGGCCTGCCTGCACCCAGCAAAGAGGAGATGATCGGTATGATCCGCGAGCGCTACCTCGACTTCCTGGATTGGCGTGCGAACGACATGGTGGGCGACCTGCACTACCTGCGCATTCCAGAGGGTGAAGGCGTGTACTGGCATACACCGAACTCCTTCACCATCCCGGTGGAGATCGAGTTCGATGCCAAGACCAGCTACACCGACCTGACCACCATCCAGGAGAAGATCGATGTGCGCTTTTACCGCGACGCGGTCGATTCCCCGTGGAAGGACAACATCGTTTCCAGCAGTCGCGAACGCACCGATGGTGAAGTGCGCAGCTACCCTGCGGATGAGCTGAACGCGATGCCCACTTTCAAACGGCAATTGGAAGAGCAACATGCACAAGCGGAACTGGATGCCCTGCCGGCAGTGCACATCCCGGAACTCGAACGCGACGTGGACGTGTTCCTCTTCACCCACAAGCTACTGCGCGAAAGCTCCCGTGAGCAGATGGAGGCTTACCTGATACGGATGCTCCACGAGAGCTATTTCATCGAAGGAAGCAGCACCCTGCTCAATTCGAACGGCGTGCGTTTGGTGAACAATGTGCTGGACAGGGCCTTCGCCCCGAAGAGCAGCTATGCCAGCCAATACTGTCCGGACCCTGGCGTGAAGCATCAACAGGCCGGAATGATGGAATGGTGGAACGCAACGCAGGAGACCCACACGCGCATGTCCGTGGCCAAGGCCGGAGGGACATGGAAGAACGGGCAGAAAGTGGGCGAGACCTGGAAGATCACCGCACTGGAGGTCTGGACACTGACCAAGCCGGACGACATCGCCCGGATCAACAGCTATGAGCCGGGCATGCTGTGCAAGCAAAGCGCAAGCACCCCACCATCGGCCCCGGTCCGCACCACGAGTGGAACCACTGGTTCGTCGACCGGAGCCGGTTCACCGGGTGGAGGCAACGACCTGCTGAACAAAGGCAAGGGCCTCCTGAACAAGATCGGCAAACCCTGAGCATCATGACCCGACACCTGATCCTTTCCATCCTTCTACTGCCCATGGCCGGCTTCGGGCAACTGAGCGGCACCTATACCGTGGGTGGGACCAGCCCTGACTACGCGACCCTGACCGACGCCTTCAACGCATTGATGACCCAGGGCGCGAATGGCAACGTGGACCTGCTGATCCGTCCGGGCACTTATATGGGACAGCATGACCTGGGGGTCATTCCCGGATCACCTGGCGCGATCACCGTGCGCAGTGAGACCAACACGGCCTCCGACGTGGTACTGGCCTATGATGCGAGCGGTGCGTCGGACAACTTCATCATCAGACTGGATGGGTCCGAGCAGGTCCACCTCCAAACACTCACCTTCCGGCCGATGGACATGGACTACGCCCGCGCCATCGTGTTCCAGAATGAGGCCCATGGACTGAGCATCTCCGGATGTGTGTTCCTCGGAAGTCCGTCACAAGACCTTTCCCTCCAACAGCAACGGAGACTGGTGGTGAGCGACCAGGCGTCGATCGGCGCGGGCAACTCCGACGATGTGCTGCTCAGCTACAACACCTTCGTGAACGGCACCGCGGCGATATACCTGTACTTCCACGGCATTGGAGGCACACGTGCCCAGGGCCTGGTGATCCAGCACAACACCTTCCGCGACCAGTTCGGGGTGGGCGTGGAACTGAACAATGCGGAGGCTGATGTGCACAACAACCTGCTCTCCGCCGACGGCGTGCTCTTCTACACGGGTATCCGCTGTGCGCATGTGGAGCAGAGCGAGATCCACGACAATGACGTGCGTGCCAGCGCGATCAATGATTGCACGGCGCTCGAATACAGCAACACGCAGAGCACGACCGGCAACCGGATCTACAACAACCGGCTCTACGCGCGTGGCGGCACCCAGACCTGGGGGCTTGCCGTGTTCAACCTGTGGGGCACGGAGATCGTGTTCAACGGCGTGTTGGTGGAGGGTGACACACCTCCGGAGGCGCATGCCTTCTACCACCTGTCCAACTTCAACGATGGGGAGGATACCGAGGTGCGCAACAACATCTTCGCAAACCAGGCGGGGGGGCGTGCCTGGTATGTGAAGCAACCCGCGAACGTGGCACAGGAGGACCATAACGTGCTCTTCACTACAGGGGACACACTGGCCTCATTGGGAAGCACGCACTACCTGGACCTGGTCTCCTATCAGAGCGGTAGTGGCCTGGGCACGAACAGCGTGAACGTGGACCCCGTGTTCGCGCTGGCACCTGACCTGCACCTGAACAGTTGTGTGCTGGAAGGCCTGGCCACGCCTGTGGCCTGGGTGCTCTTCGATGCGGACAACGATGCGCGCAGCCCAACGAGCCCCGACCCGGGTGCTGATGAGTACACCTTTTCTGCTGGCCCCTTCAGTGCTCCGCCGGACACGATCTTCAGCAGCGATCTCCCCTACATCCTGTCCGCTCCGGACGGCGGGCCCTGGGCCTGGAATACGGGACAGACGACAAGGGACATCCCGGTGAACATGGGTGGCACCTACAGCTGCACCTTCACTGACGTGAACGGTTGCACGTGGGAGGTGGTGTACGAATTGGTGGTCCTGATCAGTACAGGAGTCGAAGCAGCGTCTACCGCTGAAGAGGCGCCCCCCTATCCGATACCTGCGACCGATCATGTCTTCCTTCCGTCACTGGAGGTGCCTGCTCACATCCAACTATTCTCGGTCGATGGCAGATCGATGCGGCAGGAATTGCTCACCGCGCCCGTGCTCACGGTGTCCGACCTGCCCAACGGGACCTATCTGCTGCACGTACACGGTACGGAGCATGTGCCCGTGCGCATCCTGGTCCAACGATGACCCCGCCCGATATCGACGGACCCGGCGTGTTCGTACGCGTCGGGGACCAGTGGGTGAGGCTGGACGTGCAGGACATCCTGTACGTGGAGGGCTGTCGCGCATAAGCGCCTGATCCCTTCGTCCGATAACCGCCCGTTGCGCGCAGCATCGCAGGTGATCCGGTGCCGTGTCCGGGCCTTCTTTGAGGATTCGCATGAACGCGACCAAGGACGATCCCTTCACCGGGGGCATCGGGTCGTTCGCCAAGGTCTCCCGGTCGTTCACCCGGAATGACTTTACACACGTGAGCCAGTGCGGGATCTTGGGCTACCCAACGCGCCCGGTCATGGTCATTCGTTGTCTCCCCCATGTTCTAAGGTTCCTGCTGGCGTCCTTGCCGCTCGCCACCCAGGCCCAACTCAACGGCACGTACGTGATCGACGGTGGTGGAGGTGGTGCCTACACGACGTTCGCCGCCGCGATCAATGATCTGAATCTCCTTGGTGTGAGTGGGCCGGTCGTGTTCGAAGTGACGAATGGCATCTACAATGGTCGTGCAACGATCGGTGCGATCACGGGGGCTTCAGCGGTGAATACCGTGACGTTCCGCGGGCAGAGCCTGGACAGCAGCCTGGTCACCTGGTGGGCACCGACCACAACGACCGTTTCGGTCTTTTCGCACAACTCGCTGCTGCGGTTGAACGGGACCGACTTCGTCACTTTTGAACATATGACCCTGCAGCGGACCGGCGTGGCCCAGTATGGCCATGTGGTGGTGGTCGAAGGGGCCACTTCGAACCTCACCATCCAACACTGCAAGCTCCGCGGCGCCACGAACTACACCGGCACACAGCAGGATCGGAACCTCGTGCACGTGGCGAACAACGAGCTTCAGCTCGCCACGGTCCTGCGGAACAACCGGATGGAGTACGGCAACTTCGGTCTGTACTGGTGGGCCTTGTCCAATGAGCCGGACGAGCTGGTGTTCGAAGGGAACGACCTGTTGCATTCCACAGTGCGGGTGCAGAACGTGACCGGCAGGGTGCATGTGCTGGGGAATACGTCATACTCGATATTGGCGGCCATCAACACATCGGTCATGAACGCCAATGGCGATGTGCGGATCAGCCGGAACAGCCTTCGGAACACCGGGAACTTCACCACCCTGCAACTGCAAGGCCTGACAGGTACGCTGGTGCAGCCAGTCGAGGTGGCGAACAACATGGTGCTCGGACCGTTCTCGGCCTTGAACGTGGTCGCCTGTAACATGGTGGAGCTGCTTCACAACAGCTCGTCCGGTCCCGTAAATATCGCCAATGGCAACTCGGACATCCGTATGTTGAACAACATCTGGTACCGCGACGTGGGTTACGCGCTCACCGTCGGTGGTACCGCCACATTTCTGGCATCCGACCACAACTGTTACCATTCTGCTTCCGGGAATGCAGTGCTCTGGAACGGTGCACACAACGCAGTGGCATCGCTAACGACGGCCACCGGGCTGGATGCCAACAGCCTGTTCCTGGACCCGCAGTACGTCAGCACCGCGGCCGACCTTCATATCCAGACCGGCTCCCCCTGTGCCGGGACAGGCACGGCGACCGCAGGAGCTGTGGACGACCTGGACCTGGAGGTCCGTCCGCGGCCCGCGTCGACCGAACCGGACATCGGAGCGGACGAAACGGACGACTACTGTTTCACCCTCAATGGGACATTCGTCATTGGCCCATCCGCCGGAGCGGACTTCACCGACTTCGCCGCTGCGGTACTGAAGATGGCATCCTGTGGCATCGCCGGGCCCGTAGTGTTCGAGGTGGAGGACGGGACCTATACCGAGCAGCTGGTACTTCCTCCGATCACCGGCAGCTCCGCCTTGAACACCATCACCTTCCGCGGACAAAGCTTGGACAGTTCGCTGGTGTCCTTAAGCTTCAATGCCGGCAATTCACCGGCATCGAACTACCTGCTCTCCTTTCAAGGGATGGACCACGTGACGTTTGAGCACATGCGATTCCAACGGTGCTGTGCGACGCCGACGAATCGCTATTCCAGGGTGGTGGACTTCCCCACAAGCGCCGACCCCTCGCAGAACATCACCTTCTCACACCTGTGGTTCAATGGATCCTTGAGCACCACGTACGGCTACAACTACGCTGAATCGATCCGTGGCGTGAATACGGAAGACAACCTCGAAGTGGTGGTCGAATATTGCCGGTTCCAGGGCGGTGGCCCGGCGTTCTATTGGGATGGGGACCACCTGGACGACCGACTCACCGTGACAGGCTGTCGATTCCAGTTCGTGTACGACGGGCTCAGCATCCAGGAGATCGCCCAGCCAATGACGATCACGTGGAACACCATGGAGAACTTCAACACGACATATGCGAGCACCGATGGGGTCGCACTACAGGATGTGACCGCCGGGTTCACGGTCTCGCACAACTTCATCAGGATGCCCCGGGGGCGTGGGATCATATTGGTGGATATAGCAGCCCCTGCACCTGCGCCGGGCCTGGTCCACAACAACATGGTGCATGTCAACACCAGCAACACACTGGATGCAGCACTCATGCTCTCATCCAGTATTGCGAACGTCCACGTACTGAACAACTCGCTCAGCGTGAGTTCCGGACGGGCCTTTCACATGGCGGCCACAAGCGCGACCGGACTGCGGTTCGTGAATAACCTGGCCACGGCTTATTCCATGGGCGGTTATCCCGTATTCGCTTCCCTCACCACATTCGCCGAATGCTCGCACAACGCACTGTTCAACCATTCCTCCACAGGGAACATCGCGTGGTGGAACGGCACGCCTTGTAGCGACATGTCAACGCTGCAGGCGAGCTCGGGGCTGTTCTCATCCTCCATCGCCACGAACCCGATGGTGATCAACAACTCCTTCGACCTGCACCTGCAATCAGGATCTCCGTGTCTTGGTGGAGGAATGGCCCTGGTGGAAGTGGCGGACGACCACGATGGGGAAACGCGTCCTGCACCCATCGGATCCGACCCGGACATCGGTGCGGATGAACACCCCGAAGCATGTGCCCCGCTGGCCGGGACCTATGTCATCGGAACTTCGGCGGCAGCGGATTTCCCGACCTTCTCCGCCACAGTGGCCCGTCTCACCGAATGCGGGATCTCGGGTCCGGTCGTGTTCCAGGTGGAACCGGGCACCTACACCGAGGCGATCACCTTCCCACCGGTGAGTGGGACTTCCTTGACCGATGACATCACCTACCGCGGCGTTGTCGGGGACAGCACCCAGGTGGTGTTGAACTACCCGGCCACCGCAACCGCGAACCCGATCGACCATGTGCTGGTCTTCGACGGTGTGGACCACGTGACCTTCCGTGACATGACCATCGAACGTTTCGGGCCGGGCACGTACGGCGATGTGATCCGGATGAACCCCGGGATCTCCGGCTCGAACGACCCCTCCGAGCACGTGACCGTTTCCAGTTGCCGGATCCTGCGCACGGGTGGCAGCGGCACCAACCGCATCCTGGTGAACGCCTCGAATTTCCCTGCCCTCAACGAGGTGGCCGTTCGTTTCGAGGGGAATTACCTGAGCGGCGGGTATTATGCCTTCGGTAATCCAGGGAACCACGGCGATGAGTGGATCATTCAGGACAATGTGATCGAGAACTGCACTGGAGGGATCCTCATCTTCCAAGCGGCAGCGGTGACGATCATCGGGAACAAGATCAACGGCAACGTGGCTTCCACGCAACCAGGGATGCGCATCACGTGCGACTGCCCGGCCAACGTGCTCGGCAACAAGGTGGTGGGCAGAGGTCGGGCATTGGAATTGACCGTGGCTCCCCCACCCGGTCAGCGGGCCGTGATCGCGAACAACAGCCTGATCGTTAGCGGAGGGGCCGTGAACGGGGTGGAACTGATAGGGCTGAACCGAGACCTGGACCTGCAGTACAACTCGATCAGCACCGTGAACGGTCGCGGGGTATCCCAATCGACCGGTACAGGGTCTTCGGGGATCACCTTCCAGAACAATGCGATCAAGAGCACCGGGAACATGGCCATCTTCATGCCCTGGGCAGGAGCGATCACCACAGCGAGCCACCAGGCGCTTGTGAGCGGCGCTGCGAACCTGGCGAGTTGGAACGGCACCAACTGCGGTGATCTTGCCGCCCTGCAAGCCAATAGCGGCCTGTTCTCGAACTCGGTGGCGGCGGACCCCATGTTCTTTGACCCGATCGGTGACCTGCACGCATATGCCATGGAGATCGATGCCGCAGCAACGCCACTTGCCGGCATCAACACCGATATCGATGGCGACCCGCGCGATCCGATCGCCCCGGACATCGGTTGTGATGAATTCACCCCGCAGCTGTGGAACGAGCAATTCGATGTATGCATCACGGCGGACGCGATCACCAGCACGGGCTCTGGAACGGACCGATACATCTATCGTGACCGCAAGGTGGTGGCCCGCTTCAATGACAATGGCCAGAACCTTGGGACCGTTACGATGGACGTGTACGTGAACAGTGGTGCGGTACGTCAGAGCCTCATCGGACAGTACTACCTGGACCGCAACTGGCGACTAAGCACGCAAGTGGCCATGAGCTCACCGGTGCGTGTAACGCTCTACCATAGTGTGAATGAGTTCAACCTCTATGCGGCGACCGATCCGGTGGTCACCACGTTCCCGGATGCGGGCGTGGCCCACTATGCCGGCCCCATGGAGGATTGCGACCTGTTGAACAACCCCGCAGGCAACACCTGGACACCGGTCTTCCCCGCAGACCCGCAATTGGAACCAAGCATCCTGGCGCCAGGTGGAACGCACCGCTACCAGGCACTGATCAACGATGACGGTGAACTTTACATCACCACACAGGGCGACCCGCTACCGGTGGAACTCCTGTCCTTCTCTGGTGATCGGATCGATCGCATGACCGTCGGCTTGAACTGGTCCACCGCTACAGAACGGGATAATGCAGGGTTCGAGATATGGAGACGCATGGATGGAGAGGCCACCTTCGAGCGCGTGGGGTGGGTGGAAGGTGCGGGCAACAGTCAGCACGTGATCCAGTATGCTTTCACCGATCCGAACACAAGCAGTGAGGTCGGTTATTATCGCCTGCGACAGATCGATCACGACGGAACGGTCAAGGACTCACCACTCATCGCCGTTGCCGGAGCATCTTTCTTGGATGGGATCTCGGTCTTCCCCAACCCTACGCCGGGGGTATTGGAGATACAAGGGGACCAGGCTGATCTTGACCGATTGTCCTTGCTTGATCACCAAGGGAGGAACGTGAAAGAACTCGCACTCAACTCCCGACTCGACCTCTCAGAGCTACCAAGAGGCACTTACTTTTTGCGCTTCCGATCGAGCCGTGGTGAGTTTCTGTACCGGCGCATCGTGCTGAATTGATCTGCGGCATCCGGGAATATCCGTCAAGGACCATCCAGTGGTCATGGCTCCTCCGCGCCCGACCCTATTCGGTATGGGCAGCCTCTCGACACCAGGTCTTTCTGGTTCGGGTGTTGTCAGACCCATCCTATGGGCACCTCTCGAGCACCGTCCGGTCCGTTCCTGACAGCGATATGGCGAGGTGGCGCCCGAGATTCAAGCGTTTCGGACGACCTTCGCATCATGTCCGTAGCCACTTCCACTACCATCGATGTGTTCCAACGCACCATCACCGAAGGAATCCCTGATGTCCTTCCGCCAGCGCGTCCGCTCGACCCCAGCGTGAGCCATGCGCCCAAGCGCAAGGATATCCTCACCGCCGAGGAGAAGAAGCTCGCGCTGCGCAACGCCCTGCGCTATTTCCCTAAAAAGCACCACGCCACCTTGGCGCCGGAGTTCGCGCAGGAGCTGAAGGACTTCGGCCGCATCTACATGTACCGCTTGCGTCCGGAGGGTGAGATGCGCGCGCAGCCGATCGAGCATTACCCGGCGAAGTGCAGGCAGGCCGCGGCCATCATGCTCATGATCCAGAACAACCTGGACCCGGCAGTGGCGCAGCACCCGCACGAGCTGATCACCTACGGTGGCAACGGCGCGGTGTTCCAGAACTGGGCGCAGTACCGGCTCGCGATGAAGTACCTGAGCGAGATGACCGACGAGCAGACGCTCGTGATGTACAGCGGCCACCCGCTCGGCCTCTTCCCCAGCCACACCGATGCGCCGCGCGTGGTGGTCACCAACGGCATGGTGATCCCGAACTACAGCGAGCCAGACGATTGGGAGCGGATGAACGCGCTGGGCGTCTCGCAATACGGGCAGATGACGGCCGGCAGCTACATGTACATCGGTCCGCAGGGCATCGTGCACGGCACCACCATCACCGTGCTGAATGCTTGCCGAATGCTTAAGGACCCGCACGCGAAGGGCAAGCTTTTCGTGACAGCAGGGCTTGGCGGCATGAGCGGGGCCCAACCCAAGGCGGGCAACATCGCGGGCGTCGTCAGCATCTGCGCGGAAGTGAACGCCACCGCAGCCCACAAGCGCCATAGCCAGGGCTGGGTGGATGAGGTCATCGACGATGTGGACGCGTGCATCGATCGTGCACTTGAGTGGCAGAAGAAGGGCGAAGCGCACAGCATCGCCTACCTCGGCAACATCGTGGATCTCTGGGAGCGCCTCGCTGCGCGCAACGTGCATGTGGACCTCGGCAGCGACCAGACCAGCTTGCACAACCCCTGGGCCGGTGGCTACTACCCCGTTGGACTGAGCTACGAGGAGAGCAACGCGCTCATGGTGCAGGATCCAGAGGCCTTCAAACAGCGGGTACAGGAAACGCTGCGCCGGCACACAGCTGCGGTGAATACGCTCGCAGAACGCGGCATGTACTTCTTCGACTACGGCAACGCCTTCCTGCTGGAAGCGAAGCGCGCAGGTGCCGACATCGGCGGGAAGAACGGCGAGGAGTTCCGTTACCCGAGCTACGTGGAGGACATCATGGGCCCGCTCTGCTTCGACCACGGCTTCGGCCCATTCCGTTGGGTCTGCACCAGCGGCGACCCGAAGGACCTGGCCACGAGTGACCGCATCGCCGGGGATGTGCTCGAAGCGATGCTGAACGAAGCGCCTCCCGCCATCAAGCAGCAGATCGCCGACAACCTGCACTGGATCCGAAGCGCGCAGGAGAACAAGTTGGTGGTGGGCAGCCAGGCGCGCATCCTGTACGCCGACAGCGAAGGCCGCATCCGCATCGCCGAAGCGTTCAACAACGCGATCAAGACCGGCGAGATCAGCGCGCCGATCGTGCTGGGCCGCGACCACCACGATGTGAGCGGCACCGATTCTCCGTACCGGGAGACGAGCAACATCCGCGACGGCTCGCGCTTCACCGCCGACATGGCCGTACACAATTTCGTGGGCGATGGTTTCCGTGGCGCCACGTGGATCAGTTTGCACAACGGCGGCGGCGTGGGCTGGGGCGAGGTGATCAACGGCGGCTTCGGCATGGTGCTCGACGGCAGCGCGGACAGCGATCGTCGCCTGAAGAGCATGCTGCTGTGGGACGTGAACAACGGTATCGCCCGCCGTGCCTGGGCCCGCAACCCCAATGCGGTGTGGAGCATCGAGCAGGAGATGAAACGCACGCCGGGGCTGAGAGTGACCCTGCCCAACGAGGCGGAGGACGGGACGATCGACGCTGCTTTCCATTGAGAGCGATCGTGCGGTGCGTACTGATGCTCGCCACAGGTGGCAGCCTATGCGCGCAGGACAATACGAATGCATGGCTCCGGTATGCCGTACGTACCCCGATCGGTCCGAAGTGGACACTGCACAGTGAACCCGACTTCCGCACGCGACTGGGACCGGGGACCTTCAACCAGTTCCTGTTGCGTGTCGATGCACAACGCAAGGTCGCGAGCGTGCATACCGTGGGTATCGGTATCGTCGGCGTACGTTCGGTATCGAATGGCCGAATGCCGGTCCTTGAGTGGCGCCCGCAGTTCACGTGGTCCACACGGCCGGTGTGGGCCCGGGACCTGATGATGCGCGGCCGCCTGGAGTGGCGACAGCAATACACCTCCGGATCATCAGAGACCATTTCCACCCTGCGTTGCAGGTTGCTGATCCAACTCGAGGCCCCTTTCCGACGCGATGCGCAGGGCATGCGCTCCGGGCTCCGGGGTCATGGTGAGATCCTGGTGCGCGCGTACCGAACGACCACGGAAGGCACTTTCAGCGACCGACCCTACGATCAATCCCGCCTCGCCATGGCATATGTCACCCGGCTGTCCGGACATGTGGAGCTGGAAGGCGCGTGGCTCTGGATGTTCCGCGATAGCAGCCTGGTGGAACAGTATTTCCGCGTTGGGGTGGTGCACACGCTGGGGTACAAGGCATGACGAACACCGCCTCGGGCCGGTATTTCCGAGTAATTTCAACCGTCCACCCAACCCTGTGCCCAACTCCTGCGTGTATGGGAGTGAACGCTTGAAACCAACACCCATGAAGCATCTCTTCCGTTCCATCTCGATCGCATTGGCCGCAGGCTTGGGCCTCACTGCCGCCGCCCAACCGACGCCACCGTTCGACGTCACTGTGGCCGGCAACATCCTGAACTGTGCCCCCGGCAGCACTGTGAACATCACCACGATACAAGGCACCCAGCCCGCAGTGGACATCGACGTGCCGGTGGACCCGCAGACCTGCACCTTCGGCGTGACCCTGGCCATGGACTCCTACCAAGGTTGGTTCCTGGTCAGTACGCAGTGCAACGGTGCGATCCAGACCGATAACGTGAACTACACGGTGAACGCGCTCGACCCCGATTCCAATTACGTGTATGTGATCTTCAATTGCGGGAATTCGCTGGACTGCATGGGTGTTCCTGGAGGTAATGCGCTGCCCGGCACGCCATGCACAACGCCCGCTGGGAATATCGGGTATTACAATACTTCATGCATCTGCGTGGACAGCGTGGCTTCGGTCAACGCCTGCTTCAACATGGTGCAGACCGCGCCATTCGAGGTCACCTTCAACAGTTGCACTACCGGTGGCACAGGTCCCTATTCCAACCTCTGGGATTTCAGCGATGGGGGTGCTGTTCCGGGTGACGGTATCGCACATACCTATGCCGGCCCTGGTACCTATACCGTTTGCCTGAATGTGACCGATGCTGATGGCAATGGGGACAGCACCTGCGAGCAGGTTTATGTGGATGCCAACGGCGGCGTGAGCTTCGACCCACCGACGTGCCAGGCCTGCTTCACCATAGAACAGACCGCTACAGGCGGTGCGTTGGTACCCTTCTCAGCGGAGTTCATCAACTGCACTGCAGGGAGTGGGTCGGTCACATACAACTGGTGGCTCCCCAACGGCAACTCCAGCACTTCCGAGAATGAGAGCTTCGTCTTCCCAAGCGAGGGGGTATACGGTGTATGCCTTACCATGACGGACATGAACAATTGCACGAGCACCCTGTGCGATACCGTGATCGTGGACGCGAACGGCGGGATCAGCACGGACCCCGCGTGGTACGATTGCATGGGCGAACTGTGGGGTCCGGCGGTGGCGGGCACCCCCTGTGATGATGGAGACCCATTGACGACGGGTGAAGTATGGGGCATCGATTGCAGTTGCGCACCGGAAGTACCGGCACCTTGCACCGGATGCTTCACGACCACGCAGGCTTCAACACCAGCCAACGGACCCATTCCCTTCTTGGCCTACTTCGAGAACTGCTCGACCGGCGGCAGTGGTCCGTTCCAATACGCCTGGTCCTTCGATAACGGTGTGACCTATTCCAATGGACCAGCGGACACTACTGCTACGTTCACCCCTGGAACACATATGGTCTGCATGATCATGACCGGCCCCAGTGGCAACGGCTGCTCGTTCTGCGATAGTTTGGTGGTGGATGCGAACGGCAACATCAATGGCAACACCCCGATCGACTGCCTGGGTAACGAGAACGGCACCGCACTTCCCGGCACCCCGTGCACCATACAAGGCACGGTGATCCAAGGTACCTGGGACAGCAACTGCAACTGCGTACCGAACAACACGGATCCGTGTGAAGCAGGATTCTGGGTGATACAGGCCTACGAGATCGACAGCCTGAACCCGAACGGATCCGGCACACCGATCCCGTATGAACTCTGGGTCTGGAACCTCAGCGAAGGAGGCACCGGGTTCTATACGTTCCATTGGGATTTCGGTGATGGCACCAGCTCCAATGAGGCCTTCCCGACCCATGTGTATCCCGGCAGTGGCCCGTACCTCCTCTGCCTCAGTCTCACGGACAGCGATGGCTGCACGGACACCTATTGTGACTCCATCGCCGTGGATGCGGACGGGATCTACCAGGGCATCATGCCCGGTGGTGGGGATGACCGCGCGGTGCTTACCCTGAACGTCATCGACCCGCTGATCACCGCCGTTCCCGAAGCCGCCTTGGGCGATCTGAACGTATGGCCCAATCCGGTGCAGGGCGAATTGAACATCACGCTGAACAGCGCCATGCACGGCACGGTGGACCTGATGGTGATCGACGCGAGCGGCCGCACGGTAAGCACGGCTCGTCATGCGGTGAACAGTGGGAACAATCGATTGGAGTTCAATGCCGGTGAACTGAAGGCGGGCATCTACCTGCTGCGGATCACCAACGGCAGGGAACACCTTACCCAACGGTTCGTTCGCACCTACTGAACCGACGATGTACCTTGGGGAAAGGCGCCCGTTGAATGCGGGCGCCTTTCCCTGCATCGCAGATGGTGAACGAGGCGCTCATAGCGAGGTGTGCCCGGCAGGAGACCAAGGCGCAGTACGAGCTCTACGAAGCGCTCTACCCCGCGATGATGTCCATTTGCAGACGATACGAACGGGACATGCAGACCGCGACCGCACTGATGAACCAGGGATTCCTGAAGATCTTCACCCACATCGGGGATCGACGTCCCGAAGTGCCATTCGAGGCATGGACGAGGCGCATCATGCTCAACACCGTGATCGATGAGTTCCGGAAGGACCGGATCAGAAAGCACCACGAGCACACCGATGCCCCATTGGAGACCCCGGAACACAGTGAGGTGAACACCTACCTCGCGAGCATGGAAGCGGAGTCCTTTGCGGCCTTGCTGGAACAGGTACCACAAGGTTCGCGCAACGTGTTCAACCTGTTCGCCATCGACGGATTCTCGCATGCCGAGATCGCCGAAATGCTCGACATCAGTGTCGGCACCTCGAAATGGCATGTGGCGAACGCACGTACCATTCTTCAACAGGCGATCGCGAAGATGGCGGTCCCTGCCACCGCAAGAACAGCCGTATCATGAGCGACCGCACCGAATTCGACGACCTGGCGCAGCGCAAAGCGAACGAGCACCGACATGCGTTCCAAGCCACCGCATGGAACGATATGGAAGCCCTGTTGGGGCGGCAGCGGGTCGCAGGGCGGCGTCGCTGGCTTATCGCCTTGTCATCCTTCCTGCTGGTGGGAGGTGCGGTATGGTGGTACGGTCGCATGGATACCGCTGGTACCACTGCGGAGATCGCACCCATTGACGTGCACCCGCAGCGATCGGTCGCCGTACATCCCCCGGAAGATCCGAGCACCGGGCCGATCGACCGCTCGGCGGAAGAGGGACCGGATGCGCTGCGGAGCACACCCCCTGAGGAAGTGCCGATCGCCCGGACCGGCGGTCCTTCATCCGAAATCCTTCCCACCGCACGACCGAGCCTTGCACGCGCAACACGGTCACATCAGGGCACACCGACCACCTCACCCGCCGGCGATGTGGTCGAGGTGGAAGTCGGAGCAGGGGTCAAGGCCGGGTCGAACGTTGCTGAAATAGGACCGGCGGCAGGTGAAGAGGAGATGCCGGTCGTGACCACCTCGGCCGAGCCACTGATCATCTCTGATGCTGAGCAGGTCGAAGAGCCGGAAGATGATCCCGCCGACGCATTGATGGACACCGGTAGGAACGTGGTCGTGATCGCTCCAGAGGTCGCAACACGTGAAGAGGGAACCTCAGAGCAGCCCGTTGCGCTCGCACACGATGGACCGACCGATCGGGATATGGGGCGCAGGAATGCGCACGTGGCCGGCACATCGATCCCGGACTCCATCGCTATTCAGGACAGTGCGTGGATGAGCCTGGCACAGGACACGGCCATCACGAGCGCTGATACGGCCGCTGCACCAGTTGATACACTCCCCCTTGCACTGACGATCGACCCACGCGCCCCGTGGGAGATCAGTGTGCTGGGCGGCCCCTTCCGTTCCACCACGGCCTACACAGGTGAACGGCTGTCGGCATGGAACAGCGACCTGCGCAATGGCCGGTCCTTCGATGTCGGAGCGGAGTTGATGCACATGGGCGACCATTTCGGCGTCGGAGCTGGTCTGCATTACAGTACATACGTGGAAGAGGTCGATGCGCGGGAATTGTCGCTCACAGAGACGGTCTTTTTCGATTCCATCTACTTCATGCCGGTGAATACGAGCATTCTCGCCGTGGTGGGAACAGTGATCATCGATGGCCAGGAGTACCTCGCCACCCAGCACCTCGATACGACGATCAACGTGCTTGTGACCGGCACCGGTTCGTACGCGACCACCTCGCTGCAGCGAGAGGCCCGGAAGTACACCAACCGCCTCAGCTATGTGGAGATCCCCTTGCTGGTGGACGCTCACCTGTTGCAGGGTCCATGGACCCTTGGCGTAAGAGGAGGACCCACGCTCGGTGTGCTGCAGGGTCGACGCGGTGCGCTGCCGAACGCTGCCCTGGACGGGTACACGCCGTTCACGGAAGAGGCCTTCCGCGAGCTGGTGGTCGGATACACGCTCCGCGCCTACATCAGGTATCGCTTCAGTGATACATGGTCCATGGGTATCGAACCAGCGATGCGCGGTCAGCTCTTCAACGCATTGAACGGGGATGGGCTTGAACGCCGATCCAGTGCGATCGGCGCTTTCCTGAGTGTCAACTACCGGCTGCACTGACCGCGACCGTACCGTTCACGATCTTCCTGTCAGGTGTCCGAGCGGCCACTGCAGCGGCGTTCCCACTCCTCCTTAAGTCGGCGCCGTTGTTCCGGGTTCATTCCGAAACATCCATCTTCCGATCGCTCGCCGCGTCCGTGCTTCCACTTTCGCCAGGACCCGCCACCTCCGCCTTTGAACCCACCGAACAGAATGCGGCAGAGTACGAGCAGACCGAGCGCCTGCGGCCAGGTGAGCATGGACCAGCCGGTAAGTGCCGGAATGATCGCATTCCAAAGGAACATCACCACGAAGCCCATCAAGGCCACCATTGCGGCGATCAAGATCGGTATGATGAGGAACTTCATCCAACCGGTGCGGGGCGTGCCAGGTGCGTTCATCGGTCCGTGATCAACTCGTTGTACAATACACCCAGCCTGCGCTGCAGGCGCTTCACGGCGTAGCGTTTCCGCGAAATGATGGTCTTCAGATTCTCACCCTGCTCATCCGCTATGGCCTGCAGGGTCCTGTCCTCGAGCTCGTTCTGCACGAATACCAGGCGCTGCTCTTCCGGCATCTCGGCAAGTCCGTCCTCCAACTCCCGCCAGAACAGGTCACGCAGCATGCGCGCATCCGGATCATCATCCACCGCCAGCAGGATCTCGCGGAAGTGCGATCCCCCATCCTCGTCCACAAAGGAGAGGTCCTCCAAGGCACTTGGGCGTTTCTTGCGATAGCGGTCGGTGATCTTGTTGCGCGCCACCCGGTAGAGCCATCCGCCCACCTGTTCGATGGCGCTGAGCTCCGGTTGACTGCCAAGTTGCACCCACACATCCTGCAGCACATCCTCGGCATCAGCATCGGAGCCAACGCGGCTGCGGATGAAGCCGAACAGTGCATCGCCGTACTGCCTTACCGCGCCAATGATACCCTGCTGTCGTTCAGCCATCGGATCCAGAGCGATCGTGGTCATGCTACGGAAGACGTTCACTCCCCTGCATTACTTCAACCGCGCAACTGGGCACCGACCTCCTTCGCGAAGGCGTGCTGGATCCGTTGCATCGCCTTTTCCACCTGCGCGTCGGTGAGGGTGGCTTCTGCGTCCTGCAGGATGAAGCTCATCGCATAGCTCTTCTTCCCCGCAGGGAGCTTATCGCCCTCGTACACATCGAACAGGTCCATGCTCCGCAACAACTTACGCTCCGCCTTGAAGGCGGCCCGGCGCAGCTCCGCAAAGCCCACCTTGGAATCCAGCAACACGCTCAGGTCGCGGCGCACCGCAGGGAAACGCGGCAGCTCGTGGTAGGTGATACTCCCCTTCAGGCAGGCCTCCAGCAGCACCGCACCATCGAACTCGGCGAAGTACACCGGTTGATTGACGTCGTACTCCCTGAGCATGGCCTTGGTCACCTCCCCGATCACCCCAGCGGTACGCCCGCTCACCTTCAATTCAAAGGCCTGCTGCAATGTCGCATGCGCCACGGGCACCCATTCCCCATCGATCCCCATCCGTTCCAACAGCGCCTCGGCTTCAGCCTTCAGGTCGGCAAGCCCGGCTTTTCGATCGGTACTCCGCCAACGCTCCCGTGAATGTCTACCCGTAACGGCCAGGGCGAGTCGATCGGTCTCTTCGGCGAGTGCAGCCCCCACACGATAGGTGCGCCCACGCTCGAACATGCGCAGATCGCGCTGCTGTCGATTGATGTTGTGCGCGATGGTCTGCAATGCCCCGAAAAGCAATGTCGGTCGCATCACATCGAGTTCCGCGCTCAGCGGATTCCTCAAACGCACCAGATCCCCGCTGGCGATCACCCCGCTCTTCACGGTACGTTCACCGTTCACCAGCGATGGGGTCATGATCTCCCGGAAACCACTTGCCACAAGGTGTGCCCCGATCCGCTCGCGGAAGGACTCATCCGTGAGCGATGCCTGTCGGACAGGCGGGGTCAGCAGGCGGTCCGGGACCGGCACCTCATCGAATCCATGGATGCGCAGGACCTCCTCCACCAGATCGACCGGTCGGGTCACATCCACGCGATAGGCCGGCACCTTCACGTGTACCGATCCCGCAGATCGACCGCTCACGGTGCAGTCGAGCAGTTCCAACGCCTGCACGATCCGATCCGGCGGGATGCTGAGGCCCGTGAGCCGATCCACCTCGGCGAACCGAAGCTCGATCCCGTTCGCTCGATCATCGCGTGCATCGATGTCCGTTATCCCTGATACCACACGGGCACCAGCGACTTCCTTCAGCAACAGGGCTGCACGCTTCAGCGCGTAAAGCGTGATCTCCGGATCCACGCCACGTTCGAACCGGAACGACGCATCGGTGTTCAGGCCATGCCGGCGAGCGGTCCTCCGGATGGTCGAGGGATCGAAACAGGCGCTTTCCAGGAAGACCCGCCTCGTAGTGGTGGTGACACCGCTCTTCGCGCCTCCGAAGACACCCGCGATGCATGCGGGGGCGCTCGCATCCGCGATCACCAGATCGGCCTCATTCAGGGTCCTTTCCTTCTCGTCCAGCGTCGTGAACGGTTCATTGGGCGCGGCCATGCGCACCACGATCCTGCCATCCTTCAACGTGTCCGCATCGAACGCATGCAGCGGCTGGCCCGTTTCGTGCTGAACGAAGTTGGTCACATCCACCACGTTGTTGATCGGCTTCAGCCCGATGCTGGTGAGGGCCTCCTGCAACCACGCCGGCGAAGGCGCGACCGTGATCCCTGCCAGTGTGACCCCCGCGTACCGCGGACATGCACCGGGTGCGAGCACTTCCACGGAGACCTCCTTTTCCTCCGCATCCCGGGCAAACGCATCCACAGCCGGCCATACCAGCTTCACTCCTGCACCGGTGCGGTAGTTGAGCGCAGCGACCAGGTCGCGTGCCACACCGATGTGGCCCATGGCATCCGTGCGGTTCGGGGTGAGGCCGATCTCCATCACATGGTCCGCACGAAGACCGAGTTGCTGTGCGGCCGGGGTCCCCACGACCGCCGCAGGATCGAGCACAAGAATGCCATCATGGTCATTGCCAAGCCCCAGCTCATCCTCCGCACAGATCATTCCATTGCTTTCCTGCCCGCGGATCTTCGTCTTCTTGATCAGGATGCACGTACCGTCCGTCATGCAGAGATCGGCACCCACGGTGGCCACCATCACTTTCTGCCCTGCGGCTACGTTGGGTGCCCCACAGACGATCTGCGTGGGATCGCCGGACCCGATATCCACGGTGCAAAGGCTCAATCTATCGGCATCCGGATGTTTGCGACAGGTGAGCACTTGCCCCACGACCACGCCCTTCAACATGCCCTTCACCGGTTCGTGCAGCGCCACATGCTCCACTTCAAGGCCTGTACTGGTAAGGATCGCTGCAGCCGCGTGCGGGTCCAGATCGCGGTCCAGATACCGTTGAAGCCAATTCCAGGAGATGCGCATGGTGGGTCGGCGGTGGTCGCCGGAGCTAGGCCGCAAAGAAACGGCGATCGTCGGGGATGATCACCGCGGTGCCTCATCATCTGTGGGACGGCCCGTTGTGCACCTTAGTTTTGAGGACCTGCAATGAACTACATCGTCTATTCCATCCCGTTGTTCTTCGTGCTGATGGCCGTTGAATCGGGGTGGAGTGTCTGGACCGGCCGAAAGGTGTATCGCTTGAATGACCTGGTGGCCAACCTCGGTTGTGGGATCGGTTCACAGATCGTCGGGGCCTTTACGAAGACGGTCATCTTCGCGCTGTACATGTGGACCTATGACCACTGGCGGTTGGTGACCCTGGAGAACACAGCACTCACCTGGGTGGTCGCCTTCCTTCTGGTGGACCTCCTGTATTACTGGTTCCACCGGCTCAGCCACGAGGTGAACTTCCTATGGGCCGCGCACATCGTCCACCACCAGAGCGAAGAATACAATTTGAGCGTGGCCCTGCGCCAGAGCTGGTGGCAGGGCCTGTTCAGTTGGTGGTTCTACCTGCCACTGGCGATACTCGGGATCCATCCCATCCTGATCGTTTCCGTAGGTGCGTTCAACACCTTGTACCAATTCTGGATCCACACCAAGGCGATCAAGCGATTGGGGGCCTTCGAGTGGCTCTTCAATACCCCCAGTCACCACCGAGTGCACCACGGAAGTGATCCGAAGTACATCGATCGGAACCATGCCGGAACGTTGATCATCTGGGATCGGATCTTCGGCACATTCCAGCAGGAGGAAGAGGAACCCGTCTATGGCATTACCACCCCCTTGAACACCTGGGACCCCCTCCGGGCGAACTTCCATTATTGGGGTGAGCTCATTCGAACGGCACGCCAATGCTCCCGATGGAGCGACAAGGTGCGCATGTTCCTGAGACCGCCCGGCTGGCGACCAGAGGAATTGGGGGGATACCAGGGACCTCAGGAACGTGACAAGGCGGCGTACCGCAAGTTCGACACCCGCGCCACACGTCCCGTCACCGTGTACGTGATCGTCCAGTTCACGTTGCTGTTGGCGCTGACCACGGTGTTTCTCTTCCGTCAACAGGACCTGGATGGCTGGCGCTCGGTATCCATCGCGGGCCTCATCATCGTGTGGGTGATGACGATGGGCCTCCTGCTCGAAGGCCGTTCCGGGGTCGTTCGCATTGAATCGATCCGGATCATCGCGCTCGGCGGGGTGGTTTGGAGCAGCGCGGATCTTCTGCCAGGAGCGGTGATGATCAGTACGACGCTCACATTCGTCTCCTTGCTGGGTCTGTGGTGGTCCCAACGAGGGAACCCCACCATTGAGGGGGCCGCCGCCGGTGAGGTGGGTCAGTGATGCAGGAAGGTTAATTTCGGGCACGAACGCGCTCCGGTCATCACATGGATATCCGCAAGAACACCCTGGTCAACGCGGCCGCATTCGCGGCCGCTGCACTGGGGACGATCATCGGGAACGTTTCGGGATCCTCGGTCCTCGTGTTCATCTGCAAGCCGCTGCTGATGATCATCCTCTCCAGTTGGTTCTATTTCAAAAGCCGGCGGGTGGGCGATCGGTTCACCCTGCTCATTCAGGCGGGTCTGTTCTTTTCGTTGGTCGGGGATGTGGCGCTGATGGCACAGGAGCAGGACGAGTTCTTCTTCCTCATCGGCCTGGGGTCCTTCCTGATCGCCCAGCTCTGCTATGCGATGGCCTTCGCGCACAATGTCGCCAACACCTCGGGGCCCGTTTCGTTCGTGCCCGGGCTCATCGCAGTGGGCATCATCGCCTATGGGTTCCTTTTCGCAATGGACCTTGTGCCACGCGTGGATGAGCACATCACCCTTCCCGTGTCGATCTATGCCATCGCCATCTGCCTCATGGGTGTGGCAGCGGCTTTCCGGTATCACCGCACGTACCCACGCAGTTTCTGGATGGTGTTCGTCGGGGCCTGCCTGTTCATCTTGTCCGACAGCCTGTTGGCGTATGATCGGTTCATCTTCCCACTGATCCACGCCAAATGGTCGGTGATCCTCACCTATGCCGCAGCGCAGTACCTCATCATCACGGGCTGCCTGGTGCATGTGCTCGATCCGGCGGAGATCAGGCGCAAGGCGGCGCTGAACACATGATCAGCTGATCCGGCCCCAAAGGGTCCGGGTCCGCATCAGTTCCCGCAGCGTGCCGGCGATAGGGGCATTCTCCGGGTCCTTCAGGTCAGGGTCCTCATCGAGCAGGCGCATGGCGACCTGTCGGGCCTGTTGCAACAACGCACTGTCCTCCATCAGGTCCGCGATGTGGAGCTCCGGAAGGCCGCTCTGCTGCGTGCCCATCAGGTCGCCTGGTCCGCGCAGGCGGAGGTCCGTTTCCGCGATCTCGAATCCGTCGTTGGTGCGCACCATGGTGGCGATCCGCTCCTGCGCGTCATTCCCGAGCCTGTCTCCGGTCATGAGTATGCAGAAACTCTGCTCCGCACCGCGGCCCACACGCCCCCTGAGCTGGTGCAGCTGCGAGAGTCCGAACCGTTCGGCGTTCTCGATCACCATTACGCTGGCGTTCGGCACATCCACGCCCACCTCGATCACCGTGGTGGCCACCAGGATGTCGGTCTCCCCTTTCTTGAACCGCGCCATTTCATGATCCTTCGTGGCCTGGTCCATGCGTCCATGCACGATCCCTACTGCGTACTTCGGCAAGGGGAAACGACGCGAGATGCTCTCGAAGCCATCGGTCAGGTCCTTGAGCTCCACCCCTCCCATCCTCGATGGGTCGGTCTCCTCGATGAGCGGATACACGACGTAGACCTGCCTTCCTTTTGCGATCTCCTCCTCCATGAATCCGAACACGGCGTTCCGCGAGTGATCATACCGGTGCACGGTGCGGATCGGCTTTCGACCTGGCGGGAGTTCATCGATCACACTGGTGTCCAGGTCCCCGTACAGGGTCATGGCCAGGGTCCTTGGGATGGGTGTGGCGGTCATGACCAGCACGTGCGGCGGCACCTGGCTTTTCCTCCATAACCGGGCGCGTTGGGCCACACCGAAACGATGCTGTTCATCGATCACGGCCAGCCCCAAGCGCTGGAACACCACGCGGTCCTCGAGCAAGGCATGGGTGCCGACGATGATGTGGATGCCTCCAGCACGCAACGCCGTGAGAATGCTCCGTCGCTCAGCTGCCTTGGTGCTGCCCGTAAGTAGTCGCACCTCGATGGGCAGGCCGTTCACGAACCTCGAGAGCGTGGCGAAGTGTTGCTGGGCCAGGATCTCTGTGGGTGCCATGAACGCACTTTGGAACCCGTTGTCCAGCGCGATCAGCATGGACAACAGTCCCACCAAGGTCTTGCCGCTGCCCACATCCCCCTGCACCAGGCGATTCATCTGTCGACCACTGCCAAGGTCCTTGCGGATCTCCTTCACCACACGTTTCTGTGCTCCGGTCAGTTCAAAGGGAAGATGCCCCTTGTAGAAGGTGTTGAAGTGATCGCCCACCTGCTGGAACGCATGGCCCTTCAAGCTTTGCTGCAACAACAACTTCTGTTTCAGCAGTTGCAGCTGGATGAAGAACAGTTCCTCGAACTTGGATCGACGTATCGCGGAGTCCAACCGGGTGCGGTCCTGTGGAGCGTGCACCTGCCGGAAGGCCTCTTCCCGCCCAACTCCCCCCAGGAGTTCGACCAGTGACCGGCTCAAGGTCTCATGAAGCTGGCCGGCAAGGTGCTCAAGTGCCGCGCACTGCAATTTCCATAACGCGCGACTGGAAAGCCCTTTGGCCGTGAGCTTTTCGGTGGTGTGGTAGACGGGCTGCAGCGCAGCGGTGAGGCCGTCCTCCCCCGTGGCCGCGAGGTCCATCTCGGGATGGGCCAAGTTGAAACGCCCCTTGAAGAGGCCCGGCTTGCCGAGAACGATATACACCTGACCTGGCTTCAACGACCCCTGCAGCCATCGGATCCCTTTGAACCAGACGAGTTCGATGGAACCTGTTCCGTCGGTCAGGCTGGCGGTGAGCCGTCTTCCCTGCTTCTCGCCCACGGTACGCAATGGGCCCAGTACCCCGCGCAACTGCACCTGCGGCATCGCCTCGGTGATGTCCTTCACGGTGTGGATGACGCTTCGGTCCACATACCGGAAGGGATAGTGCAGGAGCAGTCCGCCGATCGTTGCGATCCCGAGTTCCTTCTTCAGCAGTTCACCGCGCTGAGGCCCGACGCCTTTGAGGAATTCGATCGGGGTGTCCAATGGGCCTTGCACGGTGCCGAAAATACCGCCGACAGCACGGAACGCCAGGATCAAGGAAGCCGCATTACGGCTCAGATCGCATTGACCCCCAACAGCAGCGCCGGCTCCTCCATGAACTGCTTGAAAGTGTTGAGGAAAGCGGCACCGGTGGCCCCATCCACCACACGATGGTCGCAGCTCAGGGTCACCTTCATGGTATGGCCCACGACAACTGCTCCATTGCGCACCACGGCCTTCTGTACAATGCCGCCCACCGCCATGATGCAGGCATCGGGCGGATTGATGATGGCGGTGAATTCATCGATGCCGAACATTCCAAGGTTCGAGATGGTGAATGTGTTCCCCTCCCACTCGGCGGGTTGCAGTTTCTTGTCCTTCGCCTTCTTGGCCAACTCCCGCACCTCGCCACCAATGGTCCGCAATGACTTGCCATCCGCGAATCGGACCACCGGCACCAAAAGACCTTCCTCCACGGCCACCGCCACACCGATATGGACATGCTGGTTGTACCGGATACGGTCACCGAGCCAGCTGCTGTTCACTTTGGGATGCTGCTTCAGCGCATGTGCCGCCGCTTTGATCACCAGGTCGTTGTAGCTGATCTTGTCCGGTTTCAACAGGGCGTTGATGGACTCCCGCACGCTCATCGCACGCTCCATGTCCAATTCGAGGGTGAGGTAGAAATGCGGCGCGCTGAACTTGCTTTCACCCAATCGCTTGGCGATGGTCTTGCGCATCTGGCTCACAGGCACCTCCTCATACTGCTCCACTTGCGGTACGTGGTATTGTGCACCACCGCCACTGTAATCCTCGATGTCCTTCTTGGTCACCCGCCCTTCATCACCGGTCCCGTGAACGCGCCCGAGGTCGATCCCTTTCTCTTCCGCCAAACGGCGCGCCAACGGACTGGCCTTCACACGACCATTGCTCACCGATACCGGCGCTGCGACCGAGGCGGATGCGAACATCGGTCTCGGTTCTGGCACATGCCCGCTCGCCGCTGGTCGGGCCTCTTCTTTCGGGGCCTTCACTGCGACCTTGGTCTCTTCCTTGCGCTCTTCCTTGGCTGCCTCCTTGGGCGCTTCGGTCTTCGGCTCCTCTTTTGCGGGCGCTGCATCCGCTTCCTTCGCCAACAACCCCCTTATGTCCTCACCGGCCTTGCCCAGCACAGCGAGCACACTGTCCACGGCGGCGGTCTTCCCTTTCTCCACACCGATGTGCAGCAGCACACCATCCGTGAAGCTCTCGAATTCCATGGTGGCCTTGTCCGTCTCGATCTCGGCGAGCACGTCACCACTCTTCACGGTGTCCCCCACCTTCTTGTGCCATGCGGCCACCACCCCTTCGGTCATGGTGTCGCTCAATTTCGGCATGCGTACGATCTCGGCCATGTGCGATCCTCTGTTGACGTTCTCACCGCGAAGGAGCGGGGTGCGGAAGTCGCTTTCCGATCACCGCGGTGTTCAATGTGATTCAGTCCTTCTCGAACGGGTGATCCTTCTCGATGTACACATCGTTGTACAGTTCATCCAGCGGTGCCATCGGGCTGTCCTCAGCGAACTTCACTGCTTCCGCCACTTCCTTTTTGGCGGCCTCATCGATCTTCTCGAGTTCCGTTTCGGTGGCCCATTTCTTCTTGAGCAACGTATCGCGAACCCCTTCAATGGGGTCCTGTTTCTTATAGCCCTCCACCTCTTCCTTGGTGCGGTACTTCTGGGGGTCGCTCATGCTATGCCCCTTATAGCGGTACGTCTTGATGTCCAGGAGATAAGGTCCCTTGCCATCGCGCACATGGGCGCACGCCATCGCGATCGCCTCATGCACGTCCTCGCACCGCATGCCGTTCACACCGAGCCCGGGCATGTCATAGCTCTCGCCCAAGGTGCTCAGGTCATGCACGTTGCTTGTCCGCTCCACGCTGGTGCCCATCGCGTAGTTGTTGTTCTCGATGATGAAGACCACCGGCAACTTCCAGGTCATGGCCATGTTGAAGGTCTCGTGCAGGATCCCCTGGCGCACGGCACCATCGCCCATGAAACACAAGGTCACATGGTCCTCACCGCGGTACTTGTCCGCGAAGGCGATCCCTGCCCCAAGGCCGATCTGCCCACCCACGATGCCATGACCACCGAACAGGTTGCGCTGCTTGTCGAAGTAGTGCATGCTCCCGCCCTTGCCCTTGCTCGTGCCGGTCATCTTTCCGTAGAGCTCGGCCATCACGTTCTTCGCAGGCACACCCAATACCAATGGATGTGCGTGGTCGCGGTAACCGGTGATGAACCGGTCGGTGGGGCGCACGGCAGTGATCATGCCAGCGAGGATGGCCTCCTGACCGATGTAAAGGTGGCAGAACCCACCGAACTTCTGCATGGTGTATAACTGCCCGGTCTTCTCCTCGAAGCGCCGCATAAGGATCATCTCCTTGAACCAACGCAGGTAGGTCTCCTTCCCGAAGGGAGCACCGGTCTCTGGTGTGCTCTTCTTCGTCTTCTTCGCCGCGGCGGCTTTCGTGGTCATGCGCAAAACGTGCTTGTGGACAAATATAACCCCCGTGCGTGCAGGCCTTGGCGATCGGTCACGGCCGCAGGAAACTCACATCGAAGGAGAGCGGCAGCAGATCCCGAGCACTGCTCAACTCCTGCACCGATCCCCCGGAGGCCACCAGCAGCACCCGCATCGGCGAACCCTGTCGCACCTCCTGCTCCACCAGCGCCTGCCTGCAGATACCGCAGGGCGATACCGGCCGGTCCGCACCGGCTTGGGGCACCACCACGGCGATCACCTCAACGACCGCATCAGGACGCATGGACATCGCCGCGTGGAGCGCCGTCCGTTCAGCGCATATCCCGGCGGGGAAGGAAGCGTTCTCCTGATTGTTACCGCTCACCACGGTGCCATCGGCAAGACGAAGTGCAGCACCCACATGGAAGTTGGAATATGGTGCGTAGGCACGCGACGCCGCCGCGTCGGCTTGCTCGATCAGAGCGCGATCGGATGCGGCCATCCCTTCCACGGAAGCATGGCGCAGGAAATGAAGTGTGATCGAACCGCTCTCAGGCATCGTACGGCGAAGGGTCCCAAAAGTACTCCGCTTCCAGCGAGTCCCGGCCCGGTCTTCTCATGGATGTTCGCGCGGAAGGGCGGACCGAATGCACGGGACGGACCGCTGGCATCAGGCCGGATGCCCTGCACTACCGCTCGTTCCATTAGATTTGATCCCCTTCGCCGTGACCACCACCCTCATCGACAGATTCGACCCCATTTCCCTGGCGGAGATGGACGGTGTGAAGTTGCAGGACCGCATGGATACGAAGTATGTCTTCGGCGCCGACCGGTTGGCCGCGGTGTTCCAGGCCATGGTGCCACACTACCGTGTGCTGGAGGTGAACGGCGTTCGCGGCACCGATTACAGGAGCTTGTATTTCGACACGCCCGACCTGAAGCATTACAGGGACCATCACAACAAACGCACGTTCCGCGCCAAGGTGCGCTTCCGGGAATACGTGGGCAGTGACCTGGCCTTCCTGGAAGTGAAACGCAAGACCGGCACGGGGCGAACGGATAAGGCCAGGGTACGGGTCGAGGGCATCCCCGGTGCGCTCAACGCCGAGCAGGCGGAATTCGTGGCCAGGGCCTCTGGTGAGGCGCATGCGTTGGTGCCCACCCTGTGGAACCACTTCACGCGGTACACCTTCGTGAACCGCACGAAGCCCGAGCGCCTTACCATGGACCTTGACCTGCGCTACACCGATGCCGGCACCGAACGGGCTTTGGGACCGATCGTAGTGGCGGAGTTGAAACAATCCCGGGCGGATCGTTCCTCGCCCTTTGTACGCATCATGCGGGCCCAGGGGCTGCGGCCCAGCGGCATGAGCAAGTACTGCGTGGGCATGCTCATGTTGGAAAAGGAAGTGAAACACAACGCCTTCAAAGCCGTATTGCTGATGCTGGACCGGATCCGGCAGGCAGCCTGAACCCATTCTCATGAAGATCTTCGGAATGCCCTTGTTCCATGCGGACATGTGGGAACTGCTCTTCAAGTTCTCCCTGGATGCCGTGGTGCTGTTCATCCTCATCCGGCTCATCTACTACCCCATCCACCGCAAGAAGGACTACCTCTTCACGTACTTCCTGTTCAATGTGCTCATCTTCTTCCTGTGCGTGTTGCTCAACAGCGTGAAGCTGAGCATCGGGTTCGCCTTCGGCCTGTTCGCCATTTTCGGTGTGCTGCGCTACCGTACGGAACAGATCAGCATCAAGGACATGACGTACCTGTTCGCGGTGATCACCGTGGCCGTCATCAACTCCCTGGCGAGCAAGAAGGTGAGCATCGCCGAACTCGTCTTCACGGATGGCATGATCCTGCTGATGACCTACGCATTGGAACACCTCTGGCTGACGCGGCATGAGGCGATGAAGGTGCTGACCTACGAACGGATCGAGCTGATCAAACCGGAGAATCGCCTGGCGCTGTATGACGACCTGCACCAGCGGCTGGGCGTGAAAGTGTCGAGGGTGGAGATCGGCAAGATCGACCTGCTCCGCGATACCGCGCAGATGCGCGTCTTCTATTTTGAGGATGAGCAGGGGCACGGCACCTTCACCGAGCCGATCCCGGACGACGGCGACGATTAGGACGTTCGATCGATAAGGGCCACCGCATAGGCACAAGCCCCTTCCTCGGCACCCACGTACCCCAGCTTTTCGTTGGTGGTCGCCTTGATGCCGACGGCATCCTCGGCAACGTGCAACAGCCCGGCGATCACAGCGCGCATGGCCGGCACATGGGGCACGACCTTGGGCCGTTCCAGCACCAGCGTGGAATCCACATTGCCAACGTTCCAGCCGCGGGTGGCCAACAACGCCACCACCTCCTTCAACAATTCCTTGCTGTCCGCACCTTTCCACCGCACGTCGGTATCCGGGAAGTGGGCGCCGATGTCGCCGAGGCCGGCCGCACCGAGCAGGGCATCACATATCGCGTGCAACAGCACGTCGGCATCGGAGTGGCCCAACAGGCCTTTGGAGTGAGGGATCAGCACACCTCCCAGCCAGAGCTCTCGACCCTCGACCAAACGATGCACATCATAGCCGAAGCCGACACGCATCAACCCTCGGTCTTGGACTTCTTCGTGCCCTTATCGAACTTGAAGCCGAGCGTGAACCGCAGGGTGTTCGCCAAGGGGCTGCGCTGCGTGTTCGCGATGAGGTAGCTCAGGTCAAGTGAGAAGATACTGTAGCGGACACCGGCCCCGAGGGTGAAGTACTTCCGGTTCCCCTTGGTGTAATGCTCCCAGAAATAACCGGTGCGGAACGCGAACTGGTCGGCATACCAGTACTCGAACCCACCGGCGAGATTCACCTCGCGAAGCTCCTCACGCAATCGGCTCCCGCTTTCCACGACCACGTTCCCATTGTCATCGTAGCTCACATTCCCGGGGGCATCGGAGAAGGAACCGAATACACCCGCGGCCACGCCCACGTTGGGGTCCCGGCCACTCGCCACCGCCGGTCGATTGGTGACCGGATCGATCACCACCGCACTGTTCTCATCCAGAAGGTACACCGGAGGCGTGGGCACCAACAGCTTGTTCACATCCAGGTTGAAGGTGATGCTGTTGTACTGATCGAGATCGAGCTTGAAGGAGGGCCCGAGCCGGAGATTGATCGGGATGAAGTCCTGCACGGAGGTCTCCGAATAGGACATCTTCGCCCCGATATTGCTCACGTTCAGGCCGAAGGCGAAGGTTCCCTCGCGATCGCTCATTTCGATCTCAGGCTTCACGTAATAGAAGGACACATCGGCCGCAACGGTCTGCCCTGCCTTGGTATTGGCCCCCTGCACACTGATGCCGCCGGTGAGGTTGCTGTTGACATAACGCAGGGCGACCCCACCGGAGAAATTATCCCCGAACTGCTGTGCGAACGCGACATCCACCGCGAACTCGGCCGGTTTGAAATCCCGGATGGCCGAGCCGTTGATGTCGGTGAACAGGATGCTACCGAGATTGAAATACCGCAGCGAGCCACCAATGGCGCTGCGCTTGTTCGCAAGTCGCTTGTACCCCGCGAGATACGCCAGGCTCATGTCCGGCACCAGGTTGCGTAGCCATGGGCTGTAGCTCGTCGAGAACTCCGCATCATGCTCGGCGAATGCCAGCTTCGAAGGGTTCCAGTGGATCGAGTTCGCGTCCGGGGAAAGGGCCACACCGCCATCGCCCATGCCCCCCGCCCTGGAATCGGCCGAAATGAGCAGGAACGGGACCGCCGTGGTGATCGTGTTCAGCTGATCGCCGCATTGCTGGCCCGCCGCCTGGAACTGGGGATCGCACGGTTGCGCGAACACCGCCCCGGGCAAGGCTACCAGCATGGTAAGGAGCGAAAGGTTCAGGGGCCTGGTCGATAGCATCAGCGTGATTCTGGAAAAAGGACGGCAAATATACGGCCCTTGTCCCCGGCTTATTGTGTGATCACCTCAGGATCACCAGCTTCTCGAATTTCTCCGCACGCTCACCATCCGGGGTCACCACGCTCAACCGGTACACATAGACCCCCCGACCGATCCGATCGCCGACATCATCGCGCCCGTCCCAATTCATCGGTTCGTTGCGGAACCCTTCACAGGCCAGCTGACGGCTGATGGTCTTCACCAGCCTTCCGCTCACGGTGAACACCTGTACCTGCACATCGAGGGTCTCGCACGGACGGTTGTGCTCGAAATAGAAGTCCGTATTCGTCGTGAACGGATTCGGGTAGTTGAGCACATGGTCCAGGGCCAGTTCCGCGCTTGCAGCCACCACGAAGTCGGTGGTCGCTTCCGAGGAGTTGTTGAAAACGTCCCAAGCCTTCATACGCAAGGTATGGGGGCCTTCGGCAAGCCCATCGAAACGATAACGCACCTGCCCGCTCTTGTAGGTATCCAGATCGGCCTCGTACAGGTCGTTCAGGACGATCGCCTGTTCGGTGTTCTCATCCACGATGGCCAGCAGGTCATGCCCGATGCTGCTGCCCACGGTGTTTATCCCGTTATCATCGAAGAGCTCGGCGAAAAGCAAGGGGTCCTCATTGGTCAATCCTCCGCGCACGAACCTGTTGTCGTTCATGTACAGGTCGATCTTCGGCCCCTGTTCATCAAGGGCCACATCCGTGGCGGTACTCCCCACCAGGGGCTCATTGGAATAGCCGCAGGCGTTCACGTTCCAACTTTCCGCATAACAACTGATCCTTCCGGGCCCCACCTGGTAGTTGATGTCCTTGGGCACCACGAATGTGGAGGAGAACTGACCATTGGTCACTGTTGCCTTCCCACGATAGATGATGTTCTTGCGGATGTTGAAGAGGAATGGTGACGCGTTGGGCGCGGGATCGTTCACAAGCGTGGCCTGTTGCTGCTCCTTATCGAAAACGGTGGGCATCACGAGTCCGTTGAACTCCGACATCGGCTGCCCGGTCCCATCGTCGATGAACCCGTTGATGCGCACCGTTGAAAGGGCTTTCAGCGTATCCACGGGGTTGCCCAGCGTATCGGTCACGGCCGTGATGCGTGCCTGCATGCGCGGCATGGCCAGTCGTTGGCTTGGGTCGCCCAACAAGGAGAAGTTGCGGTGATTGAGGCCACCGCCAGCGATGGCGGTTATGGCCCGTTTGGTCTGCAGGAAGATGTCTCCGAAGCGCTGGTCCCGGCCCAGTGTATCGGTGGGTTGCAACACATGGTCATAGAATTCCTGACCGAGGCGGAAGTTCTCAGAGGAGAAGGCCAATCGCGTAGTGGTCATCAAGGCGATCCCACCGCCACCGGAGTTCAGCAGTACATATTCACCGGCGGAGGTACGTGCGGGATCGTCCCATCGGGAGAACTCGCAGGTGGCCGTCATGAACAAGGGCAGTCGGTCCTTGTTCGTCCACCCCAGGATGGTGTTGTTGTCCAGAAAACGTTCGTGCGCCCAACCCACTTCACCTCCATGGCCCACGTAATTGACCAACAGAAGGCCCTTTTGGACCTTCTCCTTGAGGTCGATGCTGGCCTGTGGGTAACGCTCACCTCCCGGGGTGCTCACCTGCTGGTAGGCATCGAGGTAGATCTTGTCCACGTTGAAACACGGGTGTTCGACCTCCACACGGCGGGCGAGGAAATCACTCTGGCTCATGTGGATCTGCGATTCGAAGGACTCACCATTCTGATCGTCCGATGCGAACAGGACATGGGTTCGCCAGTCCGCGATACCACCATCCCCGGTCGTGGTGCATACGCCACCGCTTGCCGTAAGCAACTGCAGCCGGTCATAGTTCAGCACCTTGCCCACCACATCCCGGGCCTGCTCCAGCGACGACACGGGAAAACGACCGATGCCGATATCCACGAGGTCGCTCGCGGACTCTCCTTCCCCGGCATCCAGCAGCCCGAAATAATCATCGGACGTGTATGACAATGTCGGGTTCTGTGAGTTGACCGTCTGGTAGGACGGGATCCAGTTCTGATTGGAGGGAGCCAGTGAAAGGTTATTGTATGAGCCATCCCCGAACAGCAGCAGGTAGCGCGGCATCAGCAAGGGATCGGCTCCCGCCTTGTCATACAGCAACCGCATGTACCGTTTGATCGCGGCGGCATCCCGGTTACCGCTTGAGAACTCGTTGTACACCTGTTGGGGGGTGACGATGGCAACGGTCAACCCTTCATTCATGCGGGCTTCCGCCAGTTGCTGGGCAGGACCCATGAATGCCGGAGGGCACAAGATCACCAGGTCCGTTGGCAGTGCGGTGGCATGCAGGTCCTGATTGCCTGCCCGACCGATGAGCACCGGCGACAAGTGACCACCATCCCTGAAGGCGATGAATTGCCGCAGGCTGTCGCTCACCACACGGAAGGAACGTTGCTGACCGTTCACCGCCAGGTCCACATTCCTTGGTTCGTTCGGGTCTGTGATCTCCCAGACCCGATACACGCTTTGTGCCTGGTCCAGGACGAACTCGGCAACGTTGCCGGTCCCCACGGAGAGCGGGTCGCGGAAGCCCAGCTGATCGCCGATCATGCGCAGGTCGCGGCGACAGTTCAGTTCCAGGTAGTTCATCCAACCCTTCGATGTGATGGGGTCGAACTTGGCGAATGAAATGGTGAGCGGCACGCTGCTGCCGGTCGGGTTGAACGTGAATGTTTGTGTGAATGTATTGGCCTGGGAGGCGATGTAGTTGTCGCTCACACCGTTCACCTGGAAACTGGTGTTCAATGCACTGCCGGAGCTTACCGTGAACGTACTGGCATTGCTCGTACCGATGGTCCGTGCCACACCACTGAAGACGAGCGTGGCGTCAGCACCGTTCGTAAGGAAGGGGGTCTCGAAAGCGAAGTTGTAGGTGAGCACCAGGTCGAAGAGCTCCCCATACCAGGTCCGGCCGGACTTGACAAGGTTCACCAGATCACGCTCTATGAACTGCCGGTCCGTGAAGCTGGTGACCGTCGTGGTCGGTTCGGCATTGGTCGTGGCCGCAGGGCCGATGCGTTGTGGTGGGTCCACGCCGATGCCCACGAAGTAATGTGCCGTATCGCTGTACGCATGTTTGGTGTGCACGAACAGCGCACCGTTAAGGTCCCAGCGGTGGGGGCCGGTGGCGTAGAACAGGAGCCTGTCACCCGGACCGAAATTCCCATCCCCACCGTCATCCACCTGGATCGAACAGATCGGCAGGTCGGTCGGTGGATGCGCATTGTTCTGGAAGGGGATCATGCCGTAATGCCCGCCGTACACATTGATCTGGTCGGATGCCAGTCCGTTCATGTCCACACCAAGGTCCCGCAGGTTGTCGTAGGTCAACTGATGGATGCCATCCTTTACGAGCCCGAAGCGGAACCATTCACCGGAAGCCATGCGCGAATTCGCTGGATAGCTCTTCGGAACACCGCCACCACCCCGGGTCTCCGCGAACTCCAGCCGGAAGGAGATCAATTTCTCCATGCGACCGGTGGACGGGCTGCGCCGGAACGGCACCACACTGATGAGCGCTTGCGGCACTTTGCGAAACCAAGAAAGGTGCGAGGAAAGTTCCGGTTCGGGCCCCAGGTCGGCCAATGCAGGCCATGCGGAGGACTCCTCCCGGGTGACCTCTACATAGACCCCATCGCGGAGGAAGGCTGAGAAGCCGGTAACGTTGCCGGCCAGGGGCATCACCTCATGATAGAAAGGAAGACCACGTTCCTTGTCGTAGAAGGCACCGGCGAACGGTTGGATCGTCCATTGTGCAGCAGACGTTCCTTCGGTTCCGCTCTTGGTCCGGACCTCCTGGGCACCTCCTTGCTCGGTGGTGGTACTACCATGGGACCACCGCAGCGTGCGTTCGGTTCGCAACTGGGCGGAACCGGCCACGGAGGCCAACACCAGAAAGGTCGATATCGCGTTGCGAAGGGTCGTCATGGAGGCTATCAACAGGTTTTCAACAGCGTTGGAACGAAAGTACTACCTTCGACCCTTGCATTTCAGGATCACCGGACCAACGGCACGACACATGAATTATTGCCGGGGTAGGCGAACCGTAATGCATTGGGATCCGTATACTTGGCGCTGGCTCCTAAGCCTAGATCGATCGAGCATGATGGAATGGACCGTTAGGCGTGCGGCCTTGGGCCTTGCACTGGGCGTATTCGCGTGTCTGGGAGCTTCCGCCCAGGACCCGCAATTCACGCAGTTCTACGCGAACCCGCTGTACTTGAACCCGGCGTTCGCAGGTACTGCGCGTTGCCCGCGTGTCGTCATGAACTATCGGAACCAATGGCCGGCCTTGACCGGCACCTTCGTTACGACCAGCGCCAGTTACGATCAACATGTGGATGGGTTGATGGGCGGGCTCGGATTGCTTGTGACCCACGACCAGGCCGGCAAGGGCACATTGAACACCACCACGGTCAGCGGTATCTATTCCTACCAGCAGGCCATTTCAAGAAAGTTCTCCCTCAAAGTGGGTTTCCAAGCGACCTACTTCCAGAAGTCATTGGATTGGAGCAAACTCACCTTCGGGGACCAGATCGACCCCCGTCGTGGCTTCATTTACAACACGAATGACGTACCCCGCGGAGGCAGCGTGGGCAATGCGGATTTCAGCGCAGGGATCCTTGGGTACAGCGACGTCTTCTTCGTGGGCTTCGCTGCGCACCATCTTACCGAACCCAATGAATCGCTGATCGTGGGCACCAGCAAACTGCCGATGAAACTCACCGGGCATGCAGGGGCGGCCATTCCGATCGGCATGCAGGGCAAATATGGCGAACCACGCACGCGGATCTCCCCGAACGTACTATACCAGCAACAGGCTGCGTTCCGTCAATTGAACCTGGGCCTGTACGTGGATCATGGACCGATCACCGCAGGGGTGTGGTATCGCACGAAGGATGCCTTCATCGCCTTGATCGGTTTCCATACGGAGAAATTCAAGTTCGGGTACAGCTACGATGTCACCACCTCGAAGCTCACCACTGCAACGGCAGGATCGCACGAGATCAGCCTGCAACTGCAATTCTCCTGCAAACGGAAGCAACGGAGGTTCCGGCAAGTGGCCTGCCCCACCTTCTGAACCAGAATCCTCAACAACAGCAAGACCATGAGCCTTGTAAGGAATATCGGGACCATCATCGCCGCAGCAGCGCTTTTCAGCAGCTGCCAGTTCGAGAAGAGCGGTGCGACGGGATGGAATTACAACGACTCGAAGAACGGCGGATTCGAAAAGACCGGCTTCGAGGAGCAGGAGACCGGCCCCGGCCTGATCCTCATCGAAGGTGGTCAGTTCACCATGGGACGGGTCACGGACGACCTTCTGCACGAGTGGGACAACATCCCGCGCACCGTCACGGTATCATCATTCTACATGGATGAGGTGGAAGTGACCAACTTCTACTGGTTGGAGTATCTCTACTGGTTGGATCGGGTATTCTCCGCCGACTTCCCGGAGATCTACAAGAAGGCCCTTCCGGACACGTTGGTGTGGCGCAGCAAACTGGCCTTCAACGAGCCGTATGTGGAGTACTACCTCCGCCACCCGGCATACCGCGATTACCCCGTTGTAGGTATCAACTGGCTGCAGGCCAACGATTACTGTGCATGGCGAACGGACCGCGTGAACGAGGTGATCCTGATCCGCGAAGGGCTCTTCGAGCATTATCCGAACCAGATCAACGAAGACCACTTCACCACTGATGCTTACCTGGCCGGCCAGTATGAGAGCGGCAAGAAGGTGGACGGCGTTTCCGATTTCAACCCGAACCGCGATACAAGGAACATCAAGATCGAGGACGGCGTGCTCATGCCCCGTTACCGCCTCCCGACCGAAGCCGAGTGGGAATACGCCGCATACGGCATGGTGGGGAATACCGTCGATGAGCGTGTCGTGGAGCGCCGCATCTACCCGTGGAACGGCCACTGGGTGCGTTACGACAGCCGCAAGAAAGGCGGTGCATTCTATGGTGATTTCCGAGGCAACTTCATGCGTGGCCGCGGCGATTACATGGGTGTTGCAGGCAGCCTCAATGACAATGCGGATGTCACCTCACCGGTGTTCAGCTATTGGCCGAACGACTACGGCCTGTACAACATGGCCGGTAACGTGAGCGAATGGGTGATGGACGTGTACCGCCCGTTGAGCCCCGAGGACAAGGATGACTTCCGCCCCTTCCGCGGCAATGTCTTCAAGACCAAGGTGCTGGACAGCGATGGTATCATCCAGGACAAGCATGACCTGGTGATCTACGATGTGGATGGCATCAAGTATTACCTCACCGAGTTCCAGACCGCAATGCAAGGGCGGGCCACGGATGAGGAGGCCAACCTGATCGATGAGCTCCTGACCATGATCGATCAGTCCATTGAATTCAACAACACCCGCAAACACGACCAGGCCATGCAACGGGTGCAGGAAATGATCGAGGCCATCAAAGCCTCCGCGATCTCATCGGACATCCAGCCGAAGCTCCTGAGCGGTATCTCCGACTACCAGGCGGATCAACCCGGTGACATCCGCTGGCGCAACGTGACCGTGGAAGAGAACATCGACCGGCGCAACTATCGCCAGAGCGACAACATCGACTTCATGGATGGTGATGTGGAAAGCAGCATCTACTATGACCGCCCGGATTTCGAAGGCAACCCGATGTATGACTGGGGCAAGACCACCTTGGTGAACGACCGCAGCCGGGTGTACAAGGGTGCCTCCTGGGCCGACCGCATCTACTGGGCCAATCCGGCCACACGTCGCCACTTGGATGAACGCCAGAGTACGGCCACCATCGGATTCCGTTGTGCCATGACACGTGTGGGCAGCCCTGTTGGCCTGGGTGATGACAAGCGACGCAGCAAGCTGAAGAAGTAGCCTCCCGCGCCTGATCTATCTTCGAGCCCCGCCCAAAGCGGGGCTCGTTCATGATGACGACGGTCGATGTGATCCATGCGCATTTCACGCGCTGCAACGGTGTCTCCACCGACACGAGGTCATTGACCCCCGGAAGCCTGTTCGTGGCATTGAAGGGGCCGAATTTCGATGCGAATCGTTTTGCGGCCCAGGCCCTGGAACAAGGGTGTCGCTACGCGATCGTGGATGACCCGGCAGTGGCGACCGATGAACGCTACCTCCTCGTATCCGACGTGCTTTCCACCTTGCAGGAGCTGGGACGTTTCCATCGCCGGAGGTTCGACATCCCATTCGTCGGTATCACCGGGAGCAACGGCAAGACAACGACCAAGGAACTGGCCTTCGCCGTGCTGAACGCGGCCATGCCCACGCTGGCCACAACGGGCAACCTGAACAACCACATCGGAGTTCCGCTCACGTTGCTCCGGGTGACCGAGGAGCACCGGATCGCGCTGATCGAGATGGGCGCGAACAAACCCGGCGACATCGCTGAACTTTGTGCGATCGCAGAGCCGACCCATGGCGTGTTGACCAATGTGGGAAAGGCCCATTTGGAGGGATTCGGGAGCCTCGAGGGAGTGCTGCGCACGAAAACGGAACTCTACCGTTCGGTCCGCGAGCGGGATGGACTGCTGTTCGTTCATGCCGATGATCCCGTGCTGATGCAGGAAAGCACCGGCTGCAGGCGGCACACGTACGGCAGAAGTGCCGAAGCGAGTACTTCGGGCGATCTGCTCCGCACCGGTCCGTTCATGTCCATGGCCTTTGCAGGGAACGACGGGCTTGTGTATGAGGTGGAGACACGCCTCATCGGCGGATACAACCTATCGAATGCACTTGCGGCCGTGGCTTTGGGACAACACTTCGGTGTACCGGATGAAGTGATCGCCACGGGCCTCGCGACATACATGCCCACGAACAACCGGTCACAACTAACGGATACCGGTAGGAACCGATTGGTACTCGATGCTTACAACGCGAACCCAGGCAGTATGCGCGTGGCGGTGGAGAACTTTGCGGCCCTGCACAGTGAGCGCCCCAAGCTCGTGATCCTGGGTGACATGCGCGAGCTGGGATCGATCAGTGCGGAGGAGCACCGCAACGTGGTCGAGCTCGTCGATCGCATGGGTCTTTCCGCCATTTACGTCGGCGAGGAATTCTGCCGAGCCGTGGAGAAGGGCTCACGCACGTTCACGGATGTGGCCGGTGCCTTGCATTCACTGGAACACTCACCGGTAAGAGGACACCTGGTCCTCATCAAAGGGTCGCGCGGTATCAGGTTGGAATCCCTGCTCCCTGCACTCTGACCCGGCGCGTTACTTCAGCACCCCACGGCTGATCACGATCCGCTGCACCTCGCTGGTGCCCTCATAGATCTGGGTGATCTTGGCATCCCGCATCAACCGCTCCACGTGGTACTCCTTCACGTAACCGTATCCACCGTGGACCTGCACCGCCTCTACCGTGGTACGCATCGCCACCTCGCTGGCGAACACCTTGGCCATGGCGCTCGCCTGGTCATAATTCAGGTGATTGTCCTTCAACCAAGCAGCCTTCAGGCAGAGCAGGCGGGCCGCCTCGATCTCCGTGGCCATGTCGGCAAGTTTGAACGCGACCGCCTGGTGTTCGCTTATGGGCTTGCCGAAAGCCTTCCGTTCCTTGCTGTAGGCCAGCGCCAGCTCGTAGGCGCCACTGGCGATACCAAGTGCTTGGGACGCGATGCCGATCCGCCCGCCGCTCAACGTTTTCATGGCGAACGTGAAACCGAAACCATCCTCTCCTATGCGGTTCTCCTTCGGCACCTTCACATCCTGGAACATCAACGTGTGTGTATCGCTCCCACGGATGCCCAGCTTGTCCTCCTTCGGGCCGACCACGAAACCCGGCATTCCCTTCTCCACGATCAGGCAATTGATGCCTTTGTGCTTCTTGGCGGCATCCGTTTGGGCCATCACCAGGTAGGTGCTCGCTGAGCCCCCGTTGGTGATCCAGTTCTTCGTACCGTTCAAGAGGTAGTGGTCACCCATGTCCACCGCAGTGGTGCGCTGGCTGGTGGCGTCGCTGCCTGCCTCAGGCTCGCTCAGGCAGAACGCGCCGATCTTCTCCCCGCTGGCCAATGGTACGAGGTATTTCCGCTTCTGCTCCTCGTTCCCGAAGGCCTCCAACCCCCAACAGACCAGGCTGTTGTTCACGCTCATGACCACTGAACAACTGGCGTCGACCTTGCTGATCTCCTCCATCGCAAGCACATAGCTGATGGCATCCATGCCACCCCCGCCGTACTCCGGGCTTACCATCATGCCCAGGAACCCCAGTTCCCCGAGTTGTTTGATCTCCTCGGTGGGGAAACGCTGTTCCCGATCGCGATCGATCACTCCCGCCTTCAACACATTCTGCGCGAAGTCCCGGGCCGCATCGCGCACCGCCAATTGTTCCTCTGAGAGTTCGAAGTTGATGCCGGTGCCGGTAAGGGTGTCTTCCATGGTGATCGCTGTTTCCGAGAAGCGCAAAAGTAGCCGATACCTTCGCCCCGTGGAACTCTGATGAAAGAACACTACGAAGTGATCGGTGTGATGTCCGGCAGTTCGCTGGACGGACTGGACCTTGCCTGGTGCGATTTGACCGTGGAGCTTGGCCACTGGAACTACTCCATCCGGGAGGCCACCACGCTGGCCTACGACCGGGACATGAGAGCACGCTTGACCGCAGTGATGGATGGTTCCGCCTTGGACCTGGCCCGCCTGCACCGGGACCTCGGTGACCTCATCGGGAATGCATGCAACGAAATGCTGCACGGGCGCACCGTGGACCTGATCGCTTCGCACGGACACACCGTGTTCCACAAGCCGGAAGAAGGGCTTACCACACAGGTGGGTTGTGGCGCCCGGATCGCTTCCGCCTCAGGCACCACCACGGTGAGCGACTTCCGCACCATGGATGTCGCACGCGGAGGACAAGGCGCGCCGCTGGTCCCACTTGGAGAACGGGCTCTATTCCCCGACCACGACATTTTCCTGAACATCGGCGGTATCTGTAATGTTTCCTTCCACCGGCCCGGCACCGTCACCGGCTACGATGTGTGCATCGCGAACCAGGCCCTGAACCATCTGGCGGCGGAGGTCGGACAGCCCTTTGATGCAGGCGGGAACATTGCGCGTTCCGGGCGCGTGATGCAACCTCTGCTCGACCAACTGAATGACCTTCCTTTGTTGCGAAAGAAGCCACGGTCCATCGGGCGCGAATGGTTCAATGAGGTCATTCTGCCCCTGATCGGAGACACGCGGATCTCCGTCGCGGACCGAATGCGGACCATGGTGGCCCACATCGCTCAACAGTGTGCGCAGGAGACCAACGGCACGGCGGGAGATCGCATCCTCGTTACCGGCGGTGGAGCGCACAACGCTTTCCTGATCGAAGAGATCCGTACCGCCATCGACCGAACGCTCGTGGTGCCGGACGAGCGCACCGTGAACTACAAGGAAGCACTGGTCTTCGCGCTGTTGGGGGTGCTGCGCATGCGCAGAGAAGTAAATACGCTGGCCTCGGTGACCGGTGCCTGGCACGACAGCATCGGCGGAGCCGTTCATCGGGCCAATTAACACCGGCATGGGATAACCTGCCCCCCGCACCGCTCACAGGGGCCTTGAAGTGCGGGTTACTTTCGCACCACCTGCAAGAAGACCTGTCATGCGTGATGCCCTGCGCCGCTTCGAGGAGCGAGCACCCGAGATCGTGTTCGAGTGGAATGATGCACCCACCGGGGCGCGCGGCTGGGTGGTGATCAACAGCTTGCGTGGAGGTGCGGCAGGGGGTGGTACCCGCATGCGCAAGGGATTGGACAAACGCGAAGTGGAAAGCCTGGCCAAGACCATGGAGGTCAAGTTCAGCGTGTGCGGTCCACCGATCGGGGGGGCCAAGAGCGGGATCGACTTCGACCCGGCCGACCCCCGCAAGAACGAGGTACTGGACCGGTGGTACAAGGCCGTGATGCCTTTGCTGAAGACCTATTACGGCACCGGAGGCGACCTCAACGTCGATGAATTGCACGATGTGATCCCGATCACCGAGCGGTATGGCTTGTTGCATCCGCAGGAAGGTGTGGTGAATGGACACCACGGTGGCGATGAACGTTCGCGCAGAAAGGCCATCGACCAGCTACGGACCGGTGTGAGCAAAACAGTGAGCGACGCAGCATACGTCCCGGTCCCGGACAAATACGCAGTGGCGGATATGATCACCGGCTGGGGCGTCTCCGAAAGCGTGCGCCACTTCTACCGTGTGTATGGTGGGTCCTTGCGCGGAAAGCGGGTGATCGTGCAAGGGTGGGGCAATGTGGCCGCCGCCGCCGGGTATTACCTGGCCCGGGAAGGGGCATCGATCGTCGGCATCATCGACCGGGAAGGCGGATTGCTGGCACCTGATGGGCTCTCAGCGGTTCAGGTCCGTACCCTCTTCGAACAAAAGGAAGGCAACAAGCTCAAGACCGCCGAGCCCTTCCCCTTTGCAACCATCAACGACCGCATCTGGGACATGGGTGCCGAGATCTTCCTGCCGTGCGCGGCCAGCCGGCTGGTGACGAAAGAGCAGGTGGACCGTATGGCCGCAAAAGGACTTGAAGTGATCGCCAGCGGTGCCAACGTACCCTTTGCCGACAAGGAGATCTTCTATGGCCCGATCGCCGAACACGCCGATGGACGGGTGAGTGTGATCCCTGACTTCATCGCGAACTGTGGCATGGCGAGGGTCTTTGCGCACTGCATGAGCCCCGGCGCGGACCTCAGTGACAACGGCATCTTCAAGGATGTGAGCAACGTGATCGGCACCGCGTTGGAGCGCACCCATGCGCAGCACCCGCAGCGCACCGACCTCACCCGCACCGCGTTCGGGATCGCCCTGGCGCAATTGATCTAGAAAATTTATCCGGGCAAGATCCCGTTCCATTCCAACCAGACCCGACCGATGCTACCGACCCTTTTGACCCAGATCCAGGAAGGCACCGATGCTGCGAGCCAAGCGGCGCAGGCCTTGCAGACCCAGGCCGTGAACCCGCCGACCACACTCCCGGACACGATCACCATCTGGGACCTCCTGTCCTACGGTGGCTGGCCCATCATGCTGCCCCTTGCCATCATGTCCCTGGCAGTGGTGTACATCACCATTGAGCGGTTGCTGGCACTTTCGAAAGCGCTGAAGAGCGACAAGGACCTGCTCGATCGCGTGCGTGACTACGTGCACGAAGGCAAGATCGATTCCGCGCTGAATGCCTGCGCATCGGTCTCCCGACCGAGTGCCCGCATGGTGGAGAAAGGACTGCAACGCGTGGGGAAACCGAGCAAGGAGATCGAGGGCGCCATGGAAAGCGTCGGTCAACTGGAGATGGCGCGCATGGAGCGCGGGGTCGGGGTGCTCAGCCTGGTGGCGAAACTCGCGCCCATGTTCGGTTTCATCGGAACGATCATCGGTGTGATCAAGATCTTCTACGACATCTCCCTCACCGACAACATCAGCATCGGTGTGATCTCCAGTGGCCTGTACCAGAAGATGGTCACCTCCGCAGCCGGTCTGGTGGTGGGCATCATCGGGTTCGCGTGCTACTTCATGGTGAACAGCCTGCTCAACCGGCTGGAGGCGAAACTTGCCGGCACTGGCCTGGCCTTCATGGACATTCTGCAAGAACCCTTGAAAAAGTAGATCCATGCGCCTACGGAGAATAAACCGGGACCATGCGGAGGTGAGCACCGAGTCGCTCAACGACATCATGTTCTTCCTGCTCCTGTTCTTTCTGATCGTGAGCACGCTGGCGAATCCCAACGTGGTGAAGCTCACCCTGCCGAGCAGCAAACAGAGCATGCAGATGAACAAACAGCCGCTCACCGTCTCCGTCACGAAGGACAGGCAATACGCGATCGACAAGGTCCCTATCGCCTTCGCGGACCTGGAACGCGAATTGCAGACCAGGCTGGTGGGCCTGGATCAAGCCACGGTGGTGTTGCGCTTCGATCAGGAATTGAGCGTACAGGACCTTGTGGATGTGCTCACGATCGGCAACCGGCTGAAAGTGAAAATGGTGCTGGCCACACAGGCACCCAACGCCTGAAGGACATGATGGTCGCACAGGACGATACCGCCAAGCGAAGAGGAGTGGCCGCCACCGCGACCCTGGTGTTCCACGCGCTCCTGCTCCTGCTTTTCCTGCTTTGGAAGATCGTCACCCCGATCCCGCCCTTCCCGGAAGTGGGCGGTGGTGGCGGTGGCCTGAGCGTCGATCTGGGCTTCAGCGATCTCGGTATGGGCGATAACAACGAAAGCATGGCACCACCACCGCAGCAGAACAACACGGTGGCACCTGTGCAGGGAAGCGAGCAATTGCTCACCGAGGACGACCCGGAAGCGCCCGAACTACCGGAAAGGGCCAAGCCGAGACCGAATACCCCGAAGCCTGAAAAGCCCAAACCCGAACCCCGTAAACCGACCGAAGCGGAATTGCAGCAGGCCGCCAACGACCGGATGAACCAACTGTACAACACGCCCGGGAAAGAAGGGCAGGGCAACTCCAACACAGCAGGGAACGAGGGCCAGCGGGACGGTTCGCCCGGAGGGACCGGCACAGGCGGCGGCGGCGGCACCGGCACTGGAACGGGTACCGGCACCGGCACTGGCACCGGTCCAGGATCGGATGGCATCGGATACAGCCTCGGAGGACGATCCATGCGGTTCAAACCCCCCATCAACGATAAACCCGGTGTGGCCGGTACCGTCGTAATGGACATCTATGTGGACCAGGAGGGCAACGTGCTTAGCGCCGAGCAGAACCTCACGCTGAGCACCACCATGGCCCACAACCTGGTGCAGATAGCACGATCCACAGCGATGCAGTGCAAATTCGAGAAGCGCACCAGTGGCCCCGCCGAACAGAAAGGAACGATCACGTTCAAGTTCAAGGTGAGCTGACCGTGGACTACCAGGAGACGCTTGCGTACCTCTACGCACGCCTTCCGATGTATCAGCGGATCGGCAAGGCCGCCTACAAGGCGGACCTCTCCAATACCTGGGCATTGATGGACGTGCTGGAGCACCCGGAGCGGGAGCTCAAATGTGTTCATGTTGCTGGTACGAATGGAAAAGGCAGCACGGCCCACATGGTGGCCAGCATCCTGCAGGAAGCCGGTTACAAGGTCGGCCTGCACACCTCACCCCACCTCAAGGACTTCCGGGAGCGTTTCCGCCTGAACGGCAGGATGATCGGTGAGGATGTTGTCGTACGGTTCGTGGAGCGATACAGAAGTGGTTTCGAACCGGTGCAGGCCTCCTTTTTCGAGTGGGGCGTAGGTCTGGCGCTTTGGTGGTTCAGGGAAGAAGAGGTGGATATCGCGGTGATCGAGACAGGAATGGGTGGTCGGCTGGATAGCACGAACGTGGTGGGACCGGAGGTAAGCGTGATCACGAGCATCGGCCTGGATCATGCTGAATTCCTGGGCCGCACAGAGGAGGCCATCGCCACGGAAAAGGCAGGCATCATCAAGCAGGGAGTACCGGTCGTGGTCGGCGAAGTGAAGGACAGCGTGTCGGAGGTGATCAGGGCCAGGGCTCGCGAAAAGCAGGCTGCATTCATCTTGGTCGATAGCACCATGCCCCTTCCCGGTCCGCTCGACCTCGCAGGCGCTCATCAGTTGCGCAATGCACGTACGGCGTGCACCGTGGCTGACACACTGACCACATGGGGGTGGAGCATCCCACCTGAGGCGATCCGTCTTGGACTTTCCCGCGTGGTCCGGAATACCGGTCTGATGGGCCGCTGGCAGGTGTTGAACGAACGCCCCATGATCGTCGCTGATGTTGCGCACAACCGGGATGGATTCCGCGTCGTGAGCGAACAATTGGGCACGAGCGAATTCGAACGATTGCACATCGTTCTCGGCGTGGTCAATGACAAGGACCTCTCAGCGTTGAGGGAACTGCCGAAGGAGGCTACGTATTACTTCTGCAAGGCGGACATCCCAAGAGGTTTGGAGGTGGAGGAACTGAAGCGACAAGCCGCTGCGTTCGGCCTCAAAGGCACCGCTCACCCCTCTGTGGCCGCGGCGCTTCTTGCCTCCCGCTCCTGTTCCGGGCCGGACGACCTCATCCTGATCACAGGAAGTGTATTCGTCGTGGCGGAGGTCATATGAAGTGAACGATTATATTCGCACCCCCTTTCGGGGGAACGTTCTTTAAAGGAGGCATAGCTCAGCTGGTTCAGAGCATCTGCCTTACAAGCAGAGGGTCGCTGGTTCGAATCCGGCTGCCTCCACACCGGGATGTTAGCTCAGCTGGTTCAGAGCGCATGCTTCACACGCATGAGGTCACTGGTTCGAATCCAGTACGTCCCACTTCTTACAACGACAAGCCCTTCGAGTAATTCGAGGGGCTTGTCGTTTTATTACTGGGGTAAATAAGGGGGCAAATTATTAGCCCTGTGGACTACTCCAGGACGCCGATCGTATCCACCTGCTGCATCACCTTCCCCGTTTCCGTCAGCGCCACGATCATGCGCTGGTAGTGCCGCACATCATCGAAGGTGAGCTGGCGGCCGTGGCGGTCCTTCAGCCACTTCTGGGCGGGTTGGTAGCCGCCGATGTAGAAGTTCCACGCCGCCTCGGGCACATCGGCGAAGTATTGCTGGTCGTTGATCCAGACCATGCCCAAGCCTTTGCCGTTGGCCTCCCAGCCGATGCTCTTGCTGCTAATCTTCCGCGTTACCGTGTTATCGCCCGCAGCGGGGAACTTGGTGATGAATTGGTCCACGGCCGGGTCTTCCAGCAGGTGCAGCTTGCGCAGGCGGGCGCCCAGTTGCACCAGCGCGCGGAACTTCTTGGCATCCTTCGGCCAGGGGATGCGCGGAAAGTCGCTCTTCAGGAACTCCTTGTACTTGGCGCGGTAGGCCGGGCTGTGCAGCACCGCGTAGCAATAGTCCAGCACGTCGAGCGGCGTTAGGCCTTTGCCGGTGCCATGTGCCCAGAGGTCATTGGCATCGAAGGCGTACTTCAGCCCTAGGCCATCGGCCAGCTGTGCCACCAGTTTCGCATCCAGGTTGGGCTGCACACCGTGGCTCAGTGCGCTGGTCTGCTTGGTGGTTTCGGGGTAGAGGTAGAGGGGGAAGACGTATCCGTTGTCCAGCGAGGAAATGACGCCCTTGCTAACCACGTCGCGGGCGACGAGGTAGGTACTGCTGTAATCACGATTGGACTTGCAGGAACAGAAGGCGAGGTTCTCTCCATCATAGAGATGGCGCATCACCTTCTTCTGCGGACTAGCATAGAACCCGCGAGATGTTCCAGTGTAGTATGTAAGCCTGCTGTCGAATGGGCGATACGTGACTTTCTTCACGCAGTCCTCTGAACCGTTCTCCACGATATCGGCCTTCGCAGTAGGTACTGTCCAATCACGTGAGTCCTTATAGAGGCCGTATTTCGCCCGAATGTCATCGACTGGCAGTGACTTGAATGCTTCAACGGTTGCCAGCAGTTCGGTTCGGTCGATTGCAACTGTGAGTTCATCTTGGGCTGAAGCGAAGCCCATGGTGTGAAGCGGGAACAGATCACCCGTGAAGAATCCTCTTCCGTACTCCTCTTCAAGACCAAGATCCATAGGCTTGAAGAACAAATAGGGCGGTGCGGGTTGTACAGTCTCGAACTTGACCTTCTTCAGTGTGCCTTCATTCAAGCTATCATACTTGAACTCGCGCTCGCCTTGAAGACTTCCGTAGAAGACCTTGGCTTTTCCTGATCGCTTTGACTTACTCCGAACGAAGAGGTTGACGCATACTCCTTGTTGGATGTCGAACACGTTTTCGTCCACCATCCCCGCGTCGAGCAGCTTTGCCTTCTTCGAACTGCCGTGCAGGTCGATCACGTAGATCTTGTCGAAGGTGTTCATCAGGTGCCAGCGCATGCCCCGGAAGGTGGGGTTGTCCAGGAAGCTGTGGTTGTTGATGTAGGCCAGTACGCCTTCGCCGGTCTTCTCGATGAAGTGTTCACCGAAGCGGATGAACTTCACGTAGTCGTCATGCAACCAGTGCTTGCGCTCGCCGAAGTGCTCGCCGTCCACGTACTTGTAGTCCTCGATCAGTCCGCTGATCCACTCGCCCATGTTGCTGCTGATGCCGCTGTACGGCGGGTTCCCCAGCACCACCATCACGGGCGTATCGCGCTTCACGGCATTGGCCTCGTTGGCCTCCTGGCTCAGCCAGCTGGCGAAGAGAGTGCCCGTATCGGGGTGGGCTTCTTCGAGGGAGTTGGTGAGGAAGACCCTTAATCGCTGTTGTTCCTTGTTGGCAGGTTGGGCGTTGGGGGTTGCATGCGGCTTGCCCATGTCGTAGCCGGTATCGCGCAGTACCAGGTCCAGCTTCAGGTGGGCCATGGCGTAACTGGCCATCAGCAGCTCGAAACCGTTGAGGCGCGGGATCAGGTGCTGCTCCACGTATTGCGGCCACATGCCCTGCTGCCCCTCGAACTTGGCATGTACCTGCCGCACCACTTCGGCCAGGAAGGTGCCGGTGCCCGTGGCGGGGTCCAGCACCTGCACGCGGTGTACGGTACGCTTCTCCTTGCGCTTGCCGCTGGTGGTGCGGTTGTCGGTGTTCTGCGTGTCCACTTCGATCTGCACGGTGCTGCTATCGGCCAGCCCGCCGCTGAGGCCGAACTCGCTTTTGAGGATGTCGTCCACAGCGCGCACGATGAAGCGCACCACGGCATCGGGCGTGTACCACACGCCGCGGCTCTTGCGCAGCTTCGGGTCGTATTGCGCCAGGAAGTCCTCGTAGAAGTGCATGAAGGCATCTTCTCTTCCGCTGCCCTTGCCGAAGCCGCTGAGCAGCTTGCTGATGTCGGTGGCGCGGAAGATGTCGGCCAATGCGTCCACGATCCAGGTGATGCGGTCGTCGAGGTCGGCGCCGCTGATGCTGTTGAAGAGCTTGCGCAGGAAGGGGTTGCTCTTGGGGATGAGCACGGCGGCCTCCATGCGGCTGAAGCTGTCGAGGCTGGGGTCGTGCAGGCGCGCGGCGAACATGCCGTAGGCGATGGTCTGCGCGTAGAGGTCGGCGAAGCTGCGCGGGGTGATGTCGTGGATGAGGATGACCTTGAAGGCCTCGAGCTGCTGGCGCAGGTCGGTGTTGGCCTGGCTCTGCTCGTCGCTCTCCACGGCGCTGCTGATCACATCGGCCAGCAGCCGCGCCTTGCCGGCCATCATGCTGGCGAGCTTCTTGGCGCTGGTGATGGTCTGCCCCTGCCACGCGGCGAAGTCGGTGATGAGGGCGGTGAACTTCTCGAACTCGGCGGGCAGTGGTTTCACCTTGCCGCCGACCACCTCACCGATTCGGATGCTGGTGGTGGGCTCGCCATTGCGGAAGAAGCGGAACTCGAGGTAGTCGGTGATGATGAGGTTGTCGAGCGAGCCTTTGTAGCGGTCGAACTGCTCCTTCAGCGATTTGCTCGACAAGTCCACGCCCACATCCTTGGCCTCAATGTAGCCGACAGGGATGTCGCGTTTGGTAAGGATGTAGTCCGGGGCGCCGCAGGCGATGCGCTGCGGTTCGTTGGTGACATCCATGCCCTTGCAGAGCGTGGCTAGCAGTTGTTGCAGGTCGCCGCGGTAGGTATGCTCGGTGGCACGGCCGCTGCGGTAGTGCTTATCAACGGCGGCGAGGTACGTGGGGATGGACACGGGCCCAAATTACACTCATTCCCAGGCGTGAAGAGTAACCGAACTTCTTAGGAATTAGCGAAGGTCCTTAAATGATTCGCGAAGGCGCTTGGGCCAAGCGGCGAGGGAAAATCTCAAATTGTCCGTGCGCTCAAGTTCCTCCAGCAACCTCTCTACACGTTGGGCTTTTTTCGTTGGCCTTCCTCGATACGTACCTGGGTGTCGCTTCCATTTCATCCCCTCAAGTTTGCGCTGAGCTTGCCAGTGCTGTTCATCCCAGCGATTCATCTTGCCACATAATTGAGAGGGATAGTAGAGCCGATAGCTGAAAGCGTTGCGGCTCTTAAAAATGCGTGCGTGGTAGGCTCGGTATAGAATCCTACAAGGCATTAAAGTCGAAGGGCAACGGAAGTAGAGCACCGTGCCTTTGCCAAGGTTACTTGGCTTGCTCACCATGTCGATTCGTTGCCGGACCTCTTCAGCGCATCCGGTGTGTGGGTGGATGTAGGTGAAACTAAGTATCATGTACACCTCGGCCCCATTGCTCACCGTAGTGATGTTTACGCGGTCCCCATTGCTCCAACTCCACCCCCCGGTCACGGTGGCACCCTTGGTGAAGTAGCCCGCTTTCCGTAAACGGGACAACTCCAAGCGGGGCGAAGAGTAGACAGTGGCAGTTCCGTTGTAAGGGCGTCCCATCGCTCAGAAACCCCAAGCGGTAGGTTGCTCTTCCTTGCCCTCCACGTTGTTCAACTTCGGGAACACGTAGGGCAGGAGCTTGCACAAGGTGGCGATTCGATCCTTTGGCTCCAGCGCCTTCAGTGTTTCAGGCAGTTCGGCCAGTTCGCGCCTCACCAATTCCTGAAGCCCTTCCCGTGTTCCCTTGCTCCAGGGTTCGGCTTCCTTCGCCTTCGTGCGGCCCTTCAGTAGTGCGATGCCCACCGATAGATCCACGTCGAACTCACTCCCCTTCACATAGGTGTGGGCCGCTTGGTAGATCGCCAGCCGTTGCTCTTCGTTCATGCCCGCCTTCTCCAACATCGCCTCAGCTTCGCGATCCCCCCGCAAGGGTTGGTCGTGATAGTGCTGGACCATCGCTACCACATCGGAATAGAGGTCCATCGCTTTGTCCAGGTCGGGGAACTTGCCGCCCTCTTTAGCCTTGCACAGAAAGGCCAAGGCATAGCTGTTGAAGTGTGGGTTTTCCGTGCTGACCAATTGCTCGGCCAGTCCTGCTTTTCGCTTGCTCATCGTTGACTTGGGTTTGTTGTTTCGTTCATGCGTTGCATTTCCATCAGTTCGCGGTTGCACTTGGTTCGTAGCCGCTTAGATAGTTCGGCGGTGCGCTCCAGTGCCGCCATGCGATCGAGAAGTGTTTCAGCCCTTGACGCGTGGTCCAGCTCTTCGCGGATACCTTCGGCCAGGTTCTCCATGTCCTTTCGTGTTTGTTCCGCTCTCATCACTTCGCGGTGTTCAGGTGGGTGATCTTGGCGCTCTTCAGGTCCAAGCCGAGCACGTCCACAAGGGTGTGGATAGCCGGGTTCCGCTCGGCCCATCGGCTCAGCAGGACCTCGGCATCGGAGAGGATCACGGCGGGAATATCCACGGGCGGGTTGACGGTAGGCGTGGCATCGGCCACCGGCCTCAGTAGGTGATCGCCAATGTCCAGCCCGGCCTCCCGGTCGGCATCCGTGGCGATGCGCTCCAGCACATCCGAGACATGCACGGCGTCGAAGAGGTGGCCGATTTCCACGGCTTTCTCCTTCCACTTGGCGAAGGCGCTACCGTCACGGCTCAGGTCGGGGAAGGCCAGCACCTTCCGCCCGGTGAGAGCTTGGAGCTTGTCCAGTGCGAAGCCCCCGACCGATCCAACGGCCACCCAACGGAATGTGGGCATCAGAGCGGCGGCTATCATGGCGGTCTTTTCGCTCTCCACCACGGCCACCGGCGCATCCATCGGCCAGCCTTTCAGGAGGTGCTCACCGAATAAGCACTGTTCCACGTTCAGCTCGGCGGCATTGTGTCCGGTTTTCTCAAAGTGGACGAACGAAGTGGAGCGCACGTCCTTCCGGCGCTTGCCGGTCGCTGGATCGTATAGCATGATCTTCCCGGCCTTGCCGCGGCCGTGGATGTCGGCTTGCCAGTAGACCGCAGCACCTGCCAGCGGGCCGCTCGGCCAGGTGCCGAGGGCATAGTCACGGGCTACGGCGTCCCACCGCTCCGGTCCGATGCGTTCGCGCCAATAGGCGGTGAGGGTGTTCCGCTCGGGGTGTGCCCGTAGTGCCAGCACCTCGGCCCGATCATGCAGGTATACGGGGCGTGGTGGTCTTTCGGGTGTCGGCTCCCATTCAGTGCCTTGGTCGGGTCGGGTGCCGCTGTCCCTGAAGTAGTCCCGTGGTGGATAGTGATACCCACAGGTATTCGCCCGGTTGCACTTGCCTACGTGCTCAGGAAGTAGTTCTCCGGTGGCGGTGTCCACGTACCGGGCCAGTTCTCTCGGCTTGCGGCATTGCGGGCAGGTGTGCCGCGTGGATGGACCCTTGTACGGCTCCAGGATGAAGCGGTGGGAGGTGTTCATCGCGTGTCGTGTTGGAAGTAGGTGGCGGACGTGGCGGGTGGCGGAAGATGCTCTGAACGCTTACGGCCCCAAGGCTTTTCGGCGTTTTCAGGGTTGGCGGACGTGTTGGCGGTGTGGCGGAAGGCCATGCCAGGGAACCGCCATGCCGCCTCACGCTTCCGCCATGTTCCGAACGACTTGGAAGGCAATACCGGCGCGGGTTTCAGCAGGTGTTCCGCCACCCGCCAGCCCGCCATGGGGTTCCGTTCAACCTTCATGGGCCTTCGTGTATTGACCGCCTTCGCGGTGCCGGTTATAGAGCTTGCGATCGCCGAGGTATCGCTCGGCGGTGCGTCGTTTGATACCCAAGCCCTCGGCGATCACAATCGCCTTGGCCGTGGCAAACGTTGTGGGCAGCGCGCGGTAGAGCTTCAGCTTGGGGCCGCTCAGTTCATCCACCGGGGTGCTATAATGCAGGCGGAAGAGCACTTTGTCGGTCGTGCTGGTGAAATAGTCCACCAGGGTGATCGCAGCGGCCAGCGATGCCTCCCCGACATGCGTAGGGATGTCGAACTCCCTGCTCTCGGCCCATCGTGCCAGCGCGTCTATCAGTGCCAGCCTCAGGGTGTAGCTCAGCATCTTGGTTCGATGTCCGGCGCGGGCTTCGTCCCCATCGCGGTTGAAGGCGTCGATCTCGGCCTTCAGCTTCGCGTGGTGCGCGGCCCATAGACGCTTGGCCTCAGGCGTGAACGTGAAGATCAACGGATCGGCTCCCTCATCGGGTGGTGGGATGTTCAACATCCGGTCCACCAAGGCTTGCCAGTAGTCCGCGCATTGGGCATCCGGTTCGTTCTCACTCCATGCAGGCACTTCCTGGGCCTCAGGGAAGGCGAAGAGGATCCGATCCACGAAGCCGTTGGATCCGCGTCCATCCGCCACCAAACGGCCCAACACGCCGGGTTGGATGGTGCCGCACACGGATACGAAGGGACGCTCCACGAAACGCGGGCGCTTGCTCTTCACCCTGTTCACACGCACGGGTTGGGCGCTCCAGATCGAGAGGTACGCTTGCACGTCCCCGCCCTTGTTATAGCGGCCGAAGTCTTCCACCCACCCGGCCAGTTCATCGCGATGCAGGCCCACACCGCGCGGGTTGCGTGCAAGGGCTTCCACCAGGGCCTCGGGTGTGGTATCGCTCACCAGGTGTTGAGCGCACTCCGGTTCGATGGGCTTCTCCGCTGCTTCATCCTTGCGGGCCTGCTTCGTCGCTGCTTCCCATTCCCTCAGGTCGTTCTCATATCGGCGGGCGCTCTCCCGGTCCCGCTTGTTCAGCGGCCAGAGCATCATGGTAAGCGGGTGGGTCTTATTCGCTCCGGGCCTGCCCACCAGTGCCAGCCAAAGGATCGCCGGTTCGGTCCATCCGCGTTTGGGTGTGATGCGAGCGGAGGTGCCGATCGCTACGGACAGCGTGAAGAGTAGCGCGGCCCCGGTGTAGTCCATCGGAAAGCCGATCGTTGCGTGGAGGTGTTCCACGATCCACCGCAAGCCCTCAGGCAGTGCATGGACCGGGAAGCCTTGGGCCTTGGGGCAATCATCGTCCGGTGATAGGACGGTGAGGCGCGTGGCCTCGGCTTTGATCGCGTCCACCAGTGTGGTGTTGATCGCTTGGGGTGCTATGTTTGGCATCGCAAGTGAGTATTTCGAGCGGGTTAGCGTTGGCGCGCTGCCCGCTCACTTGTTTCCAGCCATGCGTTGCTCAGCGACGTCCGCCACCATTTGGCGGCGGCCTGCGTCGATCCACCCCTCCAAATCCGCACGGCGGAAGTACAGCCGCCCACCTCGCTTCAGGTGAGGGATCTGCCGTCGATGGGTCAACTTGTAGATCGTTCGACGTGCAAGGCCGGTGATCTCCACGGCCAGGTCTAGCCCACCAATCTCATCGGCGGGCCTGTCGTTCATCGTGCGGCTCTTCAGTGCCCGCACATCCACCGCCAAGGCGTCAAGCCGGGCGGTTATCTCATCGAATGGATTGCTGCTCATTGTTTGATGCCCCGTTGAGGGTGAGGCGAGGCAAAGTCACGGCAAAAGGCGGTCGACCTACCTCACGCTTAAAAGCCGCGTCTTTATTGATGTTTTGCATTAGTTTGCCCTAATGCACCTCTCAGCAATGGAGGGACTTCCGAGCACAATTGAGCACGAGAGGTGCTCCCGAAAAAGGCGACAGCAAAGTGGTTTTGTTCCTATGTATCTCAATACTTAGCCATGATCCCCGATGAAACCCGCTTCACAATTGTCACCCAGCTGCTCAACACCATTTGGGAAGAACATTGCGCGAGAATCTTGGCCCGCCCCACCTCGCCAAAAGGTGGACGACCTGCCTTAGACCAAAAGCGGGTCCTAGAGGCTGCGATCTGGGTTTGTCTCAGTCGCTGTTCCTGGAGCGACCTACCCTCTGGGTTTCCAAATGGGAAGTCCGTGCATCGCACATTCAGACAATGGCAAAGGAACGGGCAATGGGATGCGATCCTATGGGCACTGGCAACGAAGACGCCAAGTGGTCAGGTGCTCAACCTATACAGGCTATTCCGACGAGGTGAACGTATTTCTCGCGGGCTCTCCTTGACAGAAGTTTGGTCCATGATCGACAAGCCAGCTCTCCGAAGAGATAGACATGCGCTGTGGTTGATGCTGCTCTTTCTCTCCCCGAACGGAACCGACAGGAGACAGCTACGCACCAAAAGGAAAGGTGGTACGAAGGGACGCCAGTAATGGCTAAAGTAGTCCGTCCACTTCGTCCAGGATCTTGTTCGGTAGGCGCTTCAGGTAGGCGCGGGTGGTAGCGATGCTCTTATGGCCCATGCGCTGCGAAATGACCTCCACGGAAACGTCCTTCCAGTTGAGGGTGGTAGCGAAGGTGTGCCGCGCTACGTAGGTGGTGAGGGTGGCATCCAAGCCGAGCACTTCGGCCACCTCCTTCAGTTCACGGTTCACACGCTTCAGGCACTTGTCGATCCGGGTCTTCCGCTGCTTTTCAGTGACGTGTTCAGGGCCGAGGAAGGGGAATAGGTAAGGCCCTCCATGCCCATCGAAGGCGGCAAGGATCTCGGCCACTGGTTCGCTCACTTTGAAGCTCAGCTCGGCATCCCTACCCTTGCGCTTGGTCTTTTGCCGCTTGTAAACAATGCGGCCGTCTTTCGTCACGTCCGAGGATGTCAGCCGGGCGATGTCGGCGAAATTCATCCCGCCGGAATAGTAGCTGAAGAGGAACACGCGGACGGCCTCGGCCAAATGTGGGTGTTCATCGAAGGGGAAGCGCTTCAGCTTGTCCATGTCCGCGTCCGTAATGGGGCGCGGGTTGTTCTCACTGCTCAGGTTGGCGATCGCGTAGCCGCTGCTCAGCTTCGTTTCAAAGGGGTAATGGTCGCGGTGCATCGACCCGGCTTTGATCGCCTTCCCCACCACGGCCCTCAGCGTCCGCATGTAGACCGATATGCCCCCGCCGGTGCATCCGGCCGCTCTCAGGTGTTCGTCGAAGGCTTCCAGCGTTGCGGCGGTGAGGTCCGCGAAGGGTAGCTCCCGGCCTTCGGTGAAGCGACGAAGGACGCGGGCAGTGTTCCGATACGTGGCGGCATTGCCCGCCTTGCCCTTGCTCTCCATGTCCACCACCAGGTCCGCGATGAAGGCCAGCACATCCCCGGCCGCCTTGGGCTTCCGGTAGCGTTTCTCAAAGCTCTCCAGCGACAGGGAGCGGTGGACCACCAAGGCGTCCACGATGTCTATCACCCTGCTCTCCAGTTCGCTCAGCACCCCGTTCACCTGGGCGGCTCCCTTGGCGCGGGGCTTCATCCTTCCGGCATCGGCGTCCCACTGCTCGGCAGTGCAAGCCTCCCCGGTGGAGTACCGCTTCACCTTCAAGTTGTGGATCAGTTGCAGCCGGATCGGGTGAAGGCCACCCTTCAGGTCCTTTCCAGTGAGGCATACGAACCGGGCGCTGAAGCCTTCGGCCTTGGCCTTGGAGTTGAGGTTGATACTTGCACCTGCCATAAGGCATGAAATTGGGCACGCGGACGATGCCGGGGTAAATGATGGGGTAAATCTACGGGCAAACGAAAGGAAAAAGGAAGGCGCTCTACTTTTCCCGTCCATCTTCACTTTACCGTGACGGGGCTAAGCGGATGCCATTCCTTGACCACCCCAAAAAAGGCCCATTTCCATGCTTCACACGCATGAGGTCACTGGTTCGAATCCAGTACGTCCCACCAAGAGCCCTGCAAATGCGGGGCTATTCCATTCTCACCGAGATAGCGGCCGGGCCAGAGCGTCCCGCCCAGCGGGAAGGTCACTGGTTCGAATCCAGTACGTCCCACCAAGAGCCCTGCAAATGCGGGGCTTTTCCATTCTCACCAAGATAGCGGCCGGGCCGGAGCGTCCCGCCCAGCGGGAAGGTCACTGGTTCGGATCCAGTACGTCCCACGAATGCCCCGCTTCGCCGGAGCTTTTCATGGTGCATACCAGAACAGGTCACTCCCGAAGCCAGGAGGACCGAACTGTTCAGCCCATTCGTTCGGCTCGCTGCACGTGATGATGTGCCAGAATGGCCGGAAGATGGGGTCAAGCACGCTTTACAACCTCAAGATCTGCCGCAATTGTGCATCTTCACGGCCCCACGGCGGCGATCTGCCGTTTCGCGTTAAAATATGTCAAGTTCGGGTGGGGGGTGTACCGATCGGCAGAGTATGTGCGTCTTAAGGGCATTCGGTGGTCGGCAGTGACCGACAGAAGAGAAAGAGACGACCATCGAGGGACCTAAGTAGAACGAAAACGCACATCGAACGATGCCACGCAAGAAAAAGCAACTTATCCTGTCCCAGCCCGTAAAGGAAGGGATCAAAGCGATCAAGGTCCGTCTGGACGCCCGCACAGTGATCACCCTGGCCAGCAAGAAGGCCTTGGAGTTCTGGAAACAACGTTACCCAAAGTTGGAGGTCATCGGATGATGGTCCTTCGAACACGATACTCAACGCATGCCACGTAAGAAGCCCGCGATCATCCTGGAGCGACCGATCAAACCCGGTGTGAAGGAGATCAAGGTCCGTTTGGACTCACGCACGATCATCACCGTATCCAGCAAGAAAGCACTCGCGTCCTGGAAGGAGCGGTATCCGAAATTGGAAGTGATCGGTTGATGAGGCTGCCTTAGTGGCAGGACCTTGGCGTGCCGTATCCCTTCTTCCAGCGTACCCTGATGCACCGTCTTATGACGGTCCGTACGTCGGTGGGTATCAGCGCAGCGCGTGGTCGTCGACGTTGCACGGTACAGCGGTGCCCTATTTTTGACAGGTCATCACCGGTAGGGTGCCATGCACAGTGTTATCTTGTATCTGGAGCACTTGGTGAAAGCCAAAGGACGCCACGGCGTGCACAGCCCGTTCATCTATGATCTCATCAACAAGGTGCTACGTCCCAAAGAGGCACCGGCCGAATGCCAGGAGATCGAAGCTTACCGAAGGCGATTGCTCGCTTCGGAGCGTACCATACCTGTTCTGGACCTGGGAGCAGGATCGAGGAGGACCAAGGGAAGCCTGCGCCGGGTCGCTGAGGTGACCAGGACAGCAGTGAAAGGAGCGCGGGAAGCCATGCTGCTTTACAGGGCGGTGGAACACTTCCGCCCCACCACCGTGCTCGAATTGGGTACGTCATTCGGGATCTCCGCGCTTTACATGGCCGCAGCCATGAACAGTGGGCAGGTGACCACTCTGGAAGGCTGCCCGGAAACACTTTCCATTGCACGGGATGCCTTCAGGCAACTCGGCCACGGCAGGATCACTCCGGTCCAAGGCGATTTCAAAGAGAAACTTCCAGCAGTGCTCGCGGAACTGGATCGCCTGGACCTCGTGCATCTGGATGGCCACCATGAATTGGACCCTACGCTGGATTACTTCGAACAATGCCTGGGCCGATCGCATAACAACACCGTCATTATCGTGGACGATATCCATTGGAGTGCAGGAATGAGTGAAGCCTGGTCCCGGATCAAGGCCCATCCCCGCGTGACCGTGACCGTGGACCTGTACCGCATGGGATTCGTGTTCCTGCGGACCGAACAGAGCAAGGAGCATTTCACACTACGATATCGTGCCTAATCGGACCTTTGGAACATGAAGATCTACACCCGCGGCGGAGATGACGGAAGCACCGGCCTTCTTGGCGGCAGCCGCACCGAGAAGGACAGCATTCGCATCACCGCGTATGGTAGTATCGATGAGTTGAACAGCCATATCGGCGTGCTGCGGGACCATGCTCGAGGCACTGTGGACGACCTGCTCGTACCGGTGCAGGGCGAATTGTTCAGTCTGGGATCCCGGTTGGCAAGCCCGAGTGAGGAACAGGCACTGAAGGCCAGGGTCCCTGTGTTGAGCGATGAGGTCGTGGCGCGTTTGGAGTCCGAAATGGACCGTATGGATGCTGAACTTCCCGTCATGCGGAACTTCATACTACCGGGCGGCTGTCTTGCCGCATCGCAGGCACATGTATGCCGCACGGTATGCCGACGTGCGGAGCGCGCAGTGGTGCAGCTTGGCCGGAGCGAGGAAGTGCCCGCTATCGCTGTGCGCTATCTCAACCGGCTGAGCGATCTGCTTTTCGTCCTCGCCAGATACCTGGCCCACAAGGAGGGTGTACCCGATACACCTTGGAGCCCGAATGCATAGTCGCAACATCGCTCCCGCCCGCCGGCGGAGGGGCAAGCGCTGTGGTTGATAACTCAACTGGGCACCGATCGCTATCCGGTTATATTTGCGGCCAATTTCACGGACCCTAACACGGCCAACTCGATGTACTGGACACTGGAACTGGCTTCTTATTTGGAGGATGCACCCTGGCCCGCGACCAAGGATGAGCTGATCGACTTCGCGATGCGAACCGGGGCTCCATTGGAAGTGGTGGAGAACCTGCAGGCGATCGAGGATGATGAGGAAGTGTTCGAGAGCATCGAGGACATCTGGCCGGATTACCCATCGAAGGAGGACTTCTTCTTCAACGAGGACGAATACTGATCACGCTACTTCGTAAAGAGCCCTCCGCAAGTGCGGGGGGCTTTTTCATTGCCGTGGACCGTATCCTGACGCGATGGCAGACCGTGCGCCGCGGCAAGGTCTGTGCTCAGCACGAACCGGTTACCTTTGTCGGCCCTTAAGAAATGCCCGGTGAAAGCAGGTAACGACCTGTTCCTCGCCGCACACCTACCCTGACATCCATGCTCGGCAACATCATCAAGAAAGTCTTCGGCGATAAGTCAACACGCGACCTGAAGGAAGCGATGCCGTTGGTGGAGAAGACCAAGGAAGCGTACGACAAGCTGCAGGGGCTGAGCAATGATGAGTTGCGCGAGCGTACACTCGCGTTGAAGGCCACTGTGGCCGAGCGGACGAAGGAGAACGATGGGCGTGTTGCGACCCTTCGGGAAGAGATCGAAGCCGATCCGCACATGGACATACACGAGCGGGAGCGGCGGTACGAAGAGATCGACAAGATCGAGGTGGAGAGCGTGAAACGGATCGAAGAGGTGCTGCTGGAGATCCTGCCGGATGCGTTCGCCATCGTGAAGGAGACCGCGCGCCGTTTCAAGGAGAACAAGGAGGTGAAGGTGCGGGCGACCGATATGGACCGGGAGCTTGCGACGAAACGGCCGGATGAGGTGCGCATCGAAGGCGAGCACGCCATCTGGAAGAACGCCTGGGACGCGGCAGGCACACCGGTCACGTGGGACATGGTGCATTACGATGTGCAACTGATCGGTGGCATCGCACTGCACCGCGGCAAGATCGCGGAGATGAGCACCGGTGAAGGGAAGACCCTGGTGAGCACATTGCCCGTATTCCTGAATGCCCTTCCGGGGCGTGGCGTGCACGTGGTCACGGTGAATGATTACCTGGCCAAGCGCGATGCGCAGTGGATGGGCCCGATCCATGAGTTCCATGGCCTGCGGGTCGATTGTATCGACAGGCACGAACCCAATTCACCGGCCCGTCGCAACGCATATCTCGCCGATATCACCTACGGCACGAACAACGAGTTCGGCTTCGACTATCTAAGGGACAACATGGCGCATGCGCCCACAGCCCTGGTGCAACGCAAGCATCACTATGCGATCGTCGATGAGGTGGACAGCGTGCTGGTGGATGACGCGCGTACCCCGTTGATCATCAGTGGCCCGACACCGAAGGGAGAGATCCATCAGTTCGATGAATACAAGCCGAGGGTCGAGAAGCTGTACAATGCGCAACGTCAACTGGTCACCAAGCTCCTTACCGAGGCCAAGGAGAACCTCAAGGGCATGGATGACGGCAGCGCGAGCAAGGAACAGCTGGAGCAGGGCGGCATGGCCTTGCTACGTGCGTATCGCGGCCTGCCCAAAAGCAGCGCGTTGATCAAATTCCTGAGCGAGCCGGGAGTGCGCGCCCATCTCCAGAAAATGGAGAACCACTACCTGCAGGACCAGGGCAAGGAAATGCCGAAGGTCGATGCGGAACTGTACTTCACCATCGATGAGAAGCAGCATGGTATCGAGCTCACCGAGAAGGGCGTGGACCTGATCAGTGGTGACGTGAACGACCCGGCGTTCTTCATCATGACGGATGTCGGCGCCGGGATCGCTGAGATCGAGAAGAGCGGGGCCGCCAAGGAGGAAATGGCGCGCAGAAAGGATGAATTGCTTCGCGAATTCGGGATCAAGAGCGAGCGGATCCACACCGTGAACCAGTTGATCCGGGCTTACGCGCTGTACGAGAAGGACGTGGAGTACGTGGTGATGGACGGCAAGGTGAAGATCGTGGATGAACAGACCGGTCGCATCCTGGACGGTCGGCGCTACAGCGATGGTCTGCATCAGGCCATCGAGAGCAAGGAGAAGGTGAAGGTGGAGGCCTCCACACAGACCTATGCGACGGTCACCTTGCAGAACTACTTCCGGATGTACCACAAACTCGCCGGCATGACCGGTACTGCGGAGACCGAGGCGCAGGAATTGTGGGATATCTACAAGTTGGACGTGATGGTGATCCCGACCAATCGCCCGGTGGTGCGGAAGGATGCGGAGGACATGGTCTTCAAGACCAAGCGTGAGAAGTACAACGCCGTGATCGATGAGATCGCCGGATTGCGCGAGGCCGGTCGACCGGTGCTGGTGGGTACCACCAGTGTGGAAGTGAGCGAACTGATGAGCCGTATGCTCAAGTTGCGCAACATACCGCACAACGTACTCAATGCGAAGCAGCACCAGCGGGAGGCGGAGATCGTGCAGCAGGCGGGTCTTGCGGGAACCGTGACGATCGCCACGAACATGGCCGGCCGTGGAACGGACATCAAGCTCGGGCCCGGGGTGAAGGAGGCGGGCGGCCTGGCCATCATCGGCACGGAAAAGCACGATAGCCGGCGGGTGGATCGCCAGTTGCGCGGCCGTGCAGGGCGGCAGGGGGATCCGGGATCATCCCAATTCTACGTTTCGCTGGAGGATGACCTGATGCGCCTGTTCAACAGCCAGCGGATCTCCAAGCTCATGGATCGTCTTGGTCTGAAGGAAGGTGAGGTGATCCAGCACAGCATGGTCACAGCGAGCATCGAGCGCGCCCAGAAGAAGGTGGAGGAGAACAACTTCGGGATCAGGAAAAGGCTGCTGGAGTACGATGACGTGATGAACAGCCAGCGTACGGTGATCTACAAGCGCCGCCACCACGCGCTGTTCGGCGAGCGGTTGAAGCTGGACATCCTGAGCATGTTCTACGATGTATCGGCTGGTATCGTGAACGAATACCATGATGTGCAGGATCACGAAGGGTTCCAGTTGGAATTGTACCGGAAGCTGTTCACCGAAAGCCCTGTGAGTGCCGAGGACTTCAAGCGGATGAAGACCGGGGAGCTGACCGAACGCGTGTATGAGGCCGCGTTGGAGGCATACGACCGGCATACCGCCCAGATCGCGACACAGGCCATGCCCGTGCTTACGGATGTGTTCCTGAACCAGGGCCAGCAATACGAGAACATCGTGGTGCCCATCACCGATGGCACGAAGACGATGCAGGTGGTATCGAACCTGCAGAAATCGTACAAGAGCGAAGGACGCGAATTGATCCAGAGCATCGAGAAGTACATCACGCTTGCGGTGATCGACAATGAGTGGAAAGAGCACCTCCGGGAGATGGATGAACTGCGCAGAAGCGTACAGAATGCGTCCATCGAGCAGAAGGACCCACTGTTGATCTACAAGCTTGAGAGTTTCGACCTGTTCAAGGCGATGATCGATCGGATCAATGGGGAGGTGATCGGCTTCCTGGCGAAGGCAGGCCTTCCCAGTGCGCAACCCAACGTTCAGGAGGCCCGCACGCCGAGCGCACCAGCGCAACAGCGGTTGCGGACTAGCAGAACGGAATCTCCGCAATATGCCGGTGCACGCAGCAGCACAGCGTCTCCGAGGCCAACAGCGGGCCCCGCGGTCCCGGGTCGGGGTGCCATGCCTCCGCAGGGACCACGGCAGCCGATCGCCCCGGTACGGGTGGAGAAGAAAGTGGGCCGCAACGATCCATGCCCCTGCGGAAGTGGAAGGAAGTACAAGCAGTGCCACGGCAAGGAAGCTTAGGCGTCCGGACAACGATATGCACGCAGGCCCGGACGGATCGTCCGGGCCTGCGTGTTATTGGTGTATTTGGTGTGGTTCTCTAGAATTGGACAGGAAGGCGTACCTGTACACGCACGGGCTGGCCTTTATCCGCACCAGGCTCCCACGGTGAAGTGGACCTGATGGCCTGCACCACCTGGTGGTCGATGTCGGAGCTTTTGCCCGCGACCACCTTCACGTCGGAGAGTTCGCCGTTCTTCTCCACGATGAAGCTTGCGGTGACCGATCCCCGGGCCTTGCGACCATTCGTGGGTACCACGCGTTCCTTGATGTAGTGAACGAGTTCCTTATCATCGCCGCCGCGGTACTTGGGCATGGTCTGCGCCCGGGTATACACGATGTTGGCCAATGGCTCCGGATCATAGACCTTCTCCGCCAGAGGTCGTCCCCATTGATCATGGCGTTCCCAGACCCCTGATTTGAACCCCATGATATAAACGCCCTTGCTCTCCAGTTCGCCATTCTTGTGGTAGAAGGTGAACTCACCATCCTCGATGCTGAGCTCCGCGTCGGCGTAACGTCCTTCCGCCTTCAACTTGCCGTCGATGGTATAGGTCCTGCCGATGTACCGGTCACCGTCCATGCCCTCCGCGATACGGTAGTACGTCGCGTTCTTCTTCGACGTGTTGGACAACACCGCACTCAGGTATTGCGGCTCCGCACCCTGGCAGAACACGCTCGTGTTGAGCAGTTGTCCGATCAACAGGAGCGCGGCAACAAGGAGAGTACGGGAGGTGAGCACGGCTTGATCGAAAAGGTTGATTCAACCGCTTCAACGGCACCAGGCGACCAAAGGTTACAGGGATCAACCCGCCCAGCCTTCCCGATCCAGGCTCCGGTACTGGATCGCCTCGGCCAGGTGCTCGGTACGGATGTCCGGACTGGCGGACATATCGGCAATGGTGCGGCCGACCTTAAGGATCCGGTCGTACGCGCGCGCGCTCAGGCCCAGGCGGTCCATGGCCTTCTCCAACAAGGCCTTTCCGGTGGGATCGATGCGGCAGATCTCCCGCAATTCCTTGCTCCCCATCTGGGCGTTGCAATGGATCCGTTTCCCCTGGTACCGGTCCTGCTGCACGCGACGAGCGGTGATCACCCGTTCACGCATGTCCGCACTGCGCTCGCTGGATCGTTCGGCGCTCAACTCACTGAATGGCACCGGTGTCACCTCGATGTGGATGTCGATGCGGTCGAGCAAGGGTCCACTCACCTTGTTGAGGTATTTCTGCACCACCCCCGGTGCGCAGACACACTGCTTCTCCGGGTGGTTGTAGTACCCACATGGGCAGGGGTTCATGGCCGCCACGAGCATGAAGCTGGCCGGGTACTCGACGGTGAACCTGGCGCGGCTGATGGTTACCACACGGTCCTCCAACGGTTGGCGCAACACCTCCAGTACCTGTCGCTTGAACTCAGGCAATTCATCGAGGAAGAGGACGCCGTTATGCGCGAGGCTGATCTCGCCAGGTTGCGGAAAGGACCCTCCGCCGACCAGCGCCACATCGCTGATGGTGTGGTGCGGAGAGCGATACGGACGCACGCTGAGCAGGCTGTCCTCCTGGCGCAGTTTCCCGGCCACACTGTGGATCTTCGTGGTCTCCAGGGCCTCGTCCAGGTTGAGCGGTGGCAGGATGGTGGGCAATCGCTTCGCCAGCATGGTCTTGCCCGCACCAGGTGGACCGATCAGAATGATGTTGTGCCCACCTGCCGCTGCGATCTCGAAAGCACGCTTGATGTTCTCCTGTCCTTTCACATCGGCGATGTCCACAGGATAGGTGCGGCTGCTGTTCGCGAATTCCGCCTCGATATCGACCACGGTAGGTTGCACGGTGGGCGCTCCCTTCATCAGGTCCACCACTTCACGCAGGTGCTCCACACCGTAGACCGTAAGCCCGCTCACGATGGCCGCCTCCCGTGCATTCGCCTTCGGGAGGATGACTCCCTTGAAGCCCTGTTTGCGGGCCTCCAAAGCGATGGGCAACGCGCCCTTGATCGGCCTCACACCGCCATCCAGGGAGAGTTCGCCCATGACCAGATGGTCGGAGAGCATGTCCGCTGGTGCCTGGTCCGTGGCGGCAAGCAAACCGACGGCCAGTGGAAGGTCATAGGCCGTACCCTCCTTGCGGATATCGGCAGGCGCCAGGTTGATCGTAACGCCCTTTCCACGGGGGAAATAGCAGCCATTGTTGCGCAACGCGGCATCCATGCGCTGCTGACTTTCCTTCACCGCACTGTCCGGCAGGCCTACGAGAAAGAAGAAGGCGCCGTTCTCCACGTTCACCTCGGCGGTCACGATGGTGGCATTGATGCCGAAGACGGCACTGCCAAAGACTTTTACGAGCATGTTGACTATGGCTGTTCCGCGCGGCGGGGGAGAGCCATGTCGCGTTCAATGTGATCGATGAAAGCGTGAATGATCTTGATGTGCACTTCCTGCACCCTGTCGGCGAATCCGTCGTGGGCAACACGGACCTCCACAGTGCATAGCTCCGCGAGCCGGCCGCCATCCTTGCCGGTGAGGCCGATGACATGCATATCCTTGGATCGGGCCATTTCCGCGGCACGCAGTACGTTGGGGCTGTTGCCGCTCGTGCTGATCGCCAGCAGCACATCCCCTTCCCTGCCGTGCGCCTGCACGAAGCGTGCGAAGACCTGGTCGAAGCCGTGATCGTTCCCGACACAGGTGAGGTGGCCGGGATCGCTGATGCTGATCGCGGCGATGGGGTCGCGATCACCACGGAAACGGCCGGTGAGCTCCTCGGCGAAATGCATGGCATCGCACATGCTGCCACCGTTGCCACAGCTGATCACTTTCGCCCCCTGTTTCAGGCAGTAGCTCATGAACGCTGCGGCCTGCTCCACGGCCGCGATGTTGGCCGGATCGGCCACGAAGCGCTCCAGTACGGTGGCTGCTTCGCTGAAGTGGGATCGGATGCGGTCCGTGGTCATCGCCTCAAAGATGCATCGATCCCCGGTACCACACATGGCCAAGGCACCCGTTGCCAGCTCATCGGCTTGCCGTAGCCCCCAGTATATCCATCGCATCGAGGCCGCGCTGCAGGAACCGGATGTACTCGTTCTTGTCCGGTGTATAGCCCACCGGATCGGTGAGCAATCGGCCATCAGGGCTCAGAAGCGCGTAGTAGGGCTGGCTGCTGATCACGAAGGTCTCGAGTTGCACGGTGCTCCATTTGTTCCCCTTGGTCACGATCAGCTTCTCCTTGCCCGTACAGGTCACATACTCGTGCTGTTCCTCCTTGGGTAGCTCGCGTTTGTCATCCACGTAGAGCGAGACAAGGACGTAATCATTCTCGATCAATTCCTTCACGCCCTGCTCCGGCCACACATGCTCCTCCATCTTGCGGCAATTCACACAGGCCCATCCGGTGAAATCGATCATCACGGGCTTGTTCACCTGTCTTGCGTAGGTCATCGCCTCGTCCAGGTCATGGAACGCCTCGGAACCCTTGGGCAACACCCAGCTGTAGCCCACGGGCGGTGCAAGACCGCTCATCAGGGACAATGGCGTGAAGGTACCGGCCTGCTTGTCCACGCGAAGGCCGAATGCAAGGTAGACGGTGGCTGCTGTGAAGAGACCGATGAATGCCCAACGCACCTTGCTTCGCGCGCTTACCGGGCTATCATGCGGAAAACGGATCCAACCGAACAGGTAAAGGACGATGCCCAGCGAGCACAGGACCCAGATCACCATGAACAGTTCGTATGGCACGATGGACCATTGCTTCACCAGGTCGGCGTTGCTGAGGAACTTGAACGCGAGGGCGATCTCGGCGAAACCCAGGACGACCTTCACACTGTTGAGCCAGCTGCCACTGCGCGGCAGGGAGTTGAGCCAGCTGGGGAACAAGGCGAAGAGCGCGAAAGGCAAAGCAAGTGCAAGCCCGAACCCACCCAGGCCGGTGGTCAACTGCCATGCACCACCATCCGCGGAAAGCGCGCCGGCCAGCAGCGACCCCAGGATGGGACCGGTACAACTGAAACTGACCAATGCCAGCGTGAGCGCCATGAAAAAGATGCCGATCAATCCCCCGAACTTGGAGGCTTTGGCATCCATGCTGTTCACCCAGCTGCTGGGCAGGGTGATCTCGAAGTACCCGAAGAAGGAGACCGCGAACACCAGGAAGATGACGAAAAAGAAGATGTTGAGCCAGGGGTTGGTGCTGATCTCGTTGAAGATCTCCGCATTCACGGAGCCCAACAAATGGAACGGCACACTGAACAGGAGGTAGATGCCGAGTATGAATCCACCGTAGGTGAGTGCATTGCGCAGTCCCTTGGCCTTATCCTCGCTGCCCTTGGTGAAGAAGCTCACGGTAAGCGGTATCATCGGGAACACACAGGGTGTGAGCAGGGCCACCAGCCCACCGACGAAACCCAGAAAGAAGATCCGCCACAGCGAGGCATTCTCACGGACCTCACTCACCTCGTTCGAGGCCTTCATCACCGGCGCATCGAGATCGACCGTGCTGAGCTTGTACTTGCACTCCCCGCCGCGCTCCACCGTGCGCGAGCCGATGCTGATGAGCCCGGTCGAAAGATCCACGGAAAAAGGCACAGGATCCGGGAAGATGCACTGGCTGTCGTTGCATGCCATGTAATCCACCTTGCCGGTGATCGGCTCATTCTCATCCGGCACAACTACTTCCTGAACGAAGGTGACCTCGTGCTTGAATTTGCGGACGGTGATACCGAACATCTCATCCATCCCCTCCTGCATGTGATCGCTCTCTTCCTTCGCCGGACCGTTGAAACTTGCCTGAACAGTGCTGTCCAAGGCAAGTCGGGTGGGTATCGGTCCATCCCCGAAACTCTCCTGGGAGTAAACGGCCCAATGCTCGGCAACAGTAGCTGTGAACCGGAAATACCATGTACCTGGCTTCACCTTCTCGGTGGTGAGCGACCATTCCACGGGCTCATCCACCTGCTGCACGGCAACGGCCGGCTCATCCTTGAACGGGAACCCGGAGGTCTCGGCGGTATTGGTGGAAGGGGTCAGGCGGAAGAAGACCGTGGTCGGTGGCAGGCACATCACGTCGTTGCACGTCATGTACTCGAATTGCCCGGTGACCACAGCATTGGGATCCTGAAGTGAGATCTTCTGGGTGAAGGTCGCCGTGCCCTTGAACTTCTTCACCTCCATCCCGAACACCTCGTCCATTCCTTCGATCACCTTGCCACCGGTCTCCGTTGCTTTGCCGAGGACCTTCACGCCGGGCAACGGGTCGATGGTGATGGACGTGGGCCACGGACCCATATCCCCATAATTGTTCTGGGAGTACACGGACCACCCGTGTTCGATCACCGCATGGATCACCACATCCAAGGGATCACCGGACCCGCTCGCGGAGATGCTCCATTTCACAGGATCGGGTTCCGCAGCACCATCAGGTTGCGCATGCAGCCCGGGTGACAGCAGCACGAAAAGAAGTACGCTGAAGAGGTATCTCATTCCTTCACGTTCGAAACGGCAGCAGGCACTTCGATCCGGAACTTCACCACTTCCGGAGGCAGGCATGTCTTGTCATTGCAGACCATGTACTCCAGTTCACCATCAACGGTGAACGGGTCATCGGTCAGTCGTTCGACCGGTAGGGTGAACACGGGCGTTCCGGAATGATGGCGCACCACCATCGCGAAGTTCTCGTCATACACCTCCACAGGAAGAGGCTCCTGTACCGGCCCCGTCGCCTTGTAATGCGGGGAGTCGGAGAACCGGAAAACGGTCGGCAATGGGCCGAGGTCACTCGGAAGTTCGGTCGCGTAGACGTGCCATCCCTCCTTCAGTGTGGCCATAAGTTCCACCTGTACGGCACTTCCCTCCGCGATCCTGGCTTGGAAAGACCATGAGGCAGGGCCATTGCCTGACAACGTAAGCATACCAAGGGTGAGCAGGGCGTTCAGCATCGTGCAGCCACACAAAATTAACGCACCCCCAATGATGGGCACCTTGGCATTGACTTCATCCTTGCGTTCCTATCGTACTTTCTAAGGGATATGAATGCCTACCACCCTGCCGATCGGTATGGTGGTCCCATACTTCAGAACGATATGGTCCTTGTCAAAGGTCCAGATGGTTGTCTCCACCGCCTTCAACCCTTCATCATCCTGGAAAACGATGCGACACTTGCCATGCTCGGTATTGCCCAGCCGTGTCGCATCACGCATCACGGCCATGTTGGCATTGCGCTGATCCTCGGACAACGCGACCGGTTGTTTCGGGAAGTGCAATGAAGGGATGCGTTCCTTGGGTATCATGACTGCTTCTGGGAAGACCATGGCGGAAGTGGATTGGGACCTGAAGTTACATCAAAGCGGGCCGCCGCCCAACGGGTGGACGGGCTCCTTCCACGTGCACCGGTAAACTTTCCGTTGCGAAGGATGCGCCGCGAAGGCCTGACCCACGCGCAGGCCACAACACCAGGCGATGGTTCCATCCACTTCCAGGACGTGCACCCTGTCCTTGCGATCCCGCGGCACTTTGGCATCGATGAGTATGTCGCTCACTAACTTGCTACCACCGGTACCAAGGGGTCGCATGCGGTCGCCCGGACGCCATGGCCGCAGGATCCATGGGAAAGGCATCGCCTCAGGGTCCAGCCATGCCACATCCCTTCCTTGGGCGGAACGGTCGGCGGACCGTTGGCAATACTCCACGTGGAGTGCTTGCTGCATGGCGATCTCCTCCAACGAATTGAAGTACCACTCATGCGGGGCTGAACGTGCCTTCCGCAACACCAGATGATCGCGGTCAACGAAAACGGTACGATCCTCCAGCGGGAAGAACGCTCCCGTGTTCCGTTCCCGGATGGCCTGCAGCATGTCCTCGATCCGATCCGGGTGGACCGTGGCATCACGCAACCAATACCCCAGCACTGCCCGGGGCATCCCGGACTTCAGCAAGGTGGTGAACGGAAGCCTGGAAGTTCCATCGGCATCGGGATGGATGCCTTCCAACACCACAGGCAGCATCCTTTCCATGGCGTTGCCGAATTCCTTCATTACCTCCACGTTCCTGCCCAACACTTTCCCTGAACCCGGTCGGAGGGCCTCCATCAGCGGCAGCAATTCGTGGCGGACCCTGTTGCGCAGGTACGTGGGATCGGTGTTGGAGGCATCCTCACGATATGGCACCCCATGCCGGACCGCAAACTCCAGGATTGCATCCTTCCGCTCGTGGATCAACGGCCTGTGGAACGGTCCATTCGTGCCCGGGATGAGTGCCAGGCCACTACCGCCAATACCGCGCATCAAGCTCATCAGAAGCGTTTCGACCGCGTCGTCCAGGTGATGAGCCAGCGCCATTCGTGCCGGACCTGTGGCGACCAATTCATTGAACCACTCGTAACGCGCCTCACGTGCGACCATCTGCATGGAGCGTCCAGGACCCGTTCGACCTTTCAGATCGATACGCCGAATGGTGCAAGGGATATCGTGTTGCGCACAATAGTCCTCCACGAATACGCGGTCCGCATCACTCTCCGATCCCCGCAACCCGTGATCCACGTGGGCGACATGGCAGGGATGGCCGAAGGTGCGCAGGACATGCAGCAGCACCATGCTATCAGCGCCGCCGCTCACCGCCACCCAGATCGGTACTGCTTCCGGTACTTCTTGTGCGCGCAGTACGTGAGCGATGCGTGTGATCATTGCAATGCTTCGATGACCGAATTTGCTTTCAGCGCACATTCGCTCCATTCCTGTTCCGGATCGCACATGGCAGTAAGGGCGCTTCCCGTTACAATGCTTGCCTTTCCACTTCGGGCATTGTAGAACACCGTTCTGATGACCACATTGAGGTCTGCGGTTCCGTCCGGTGCGAAATACCCCATCGTTCCACTGTAGAGACCGCGGTTCTGATCCTCCACTTCATCGATCAGTTGCATTGCCCTGAACTTCGGTGCACCGGTCATGCTTGCCATAGGGAACGCCGCCAGTACCGCTTCATACGGATCCACCTCATCCGCCAGGCGCGCGGTTACCGTACTGATCATCTGGTGCACGCGCGGCACGGAACGGATCCCACAGAGCTCCTTTACATGTACCGAACGGCTCGAGGCGACCTTCGCCAGATCGTGCCGCATCACATCCAATGCCATGATGTTCTCGGCACGTTCCTTTGCATCCGTACGCAGCTCCTCCGCGGCCTGTGCGTCCATCCCGGGATCTGCATACCGCGGCCGGGTGCCCTTCATGGGCTGGGCGATCAGGTCACGGCCATCAACAGACAGGAATCGCTCCGGGCTGGCGCAGAGTGCATAGCGCTCACCAAGCCGGAAGAACCCTGCGAACGGTGCATCGGTGTGGGTATAAAGCTGTTGGAAGCCCTTGCATGGATCCCATCCAAAGGCCGTCGTCTCCCGGGTGATGCACAGGTTCACTTCGTAGATGTCCCCTCGATGGATATGTTCCATCAGCCTTTCGCACTGCGTCAGGTAACGTTGCTTTGATGTTCTTGTCCGCCATCCATGCAAGGATGCTGGTGATCCATCGGTCGGTTCCCGGAACAGTGATAGCACCAGTGACCGCATCGCTCCCTCACCACCTGGCAGGGCATGTCCAAGCAAGGTCCGTCCGTCGTACGCGAAGACGAACTCGGGCACGAACCAGAAAGCCGGAGGATAGCCCAGTTCATCCGGCAATCTGGATCGGAGCGGTTCAAGCCGGGTGCGGTAGGCATAGCTCACCACGCCGAACCGCCAATCCGAAGGGCCTTCACCAGCCATGCGCGCAGGGGTTTCGACGACCCGGTGCACCCCGACACCAAGGACCCACGATCCACGATCGCCGATACGCCTGAACAGGAAGGTATCGTACGGCTCCAACGCGCCCCAATCAATGGCTGCGGGAGCATCGAATTCCAAGGTCGTGCGCATCGGGAGGCCAAGGTATCGTGTGAAATAGAAGAACCGCCCACCTGCACCCCGAGCGCGCGGATCGACCGCCCCCCACCTGACCCTGTCGCCCGGGAGAGGACACGGTGTGAGCAGACCGAAATGAAAATTCCAAGAATGCCCCCCCGACCCCTTTCCAACGCCCCTGAACTGTATTAAATTTCGTACGATTTCCACGGTCCACGTCCCTACCGACGATCCGGTGCACGATCACATACCCCGCGACCATGCCTCAATACGTTCCCTTCCTTTCGAAGCTGCGACCACACCGTTGGCTGGCAAGTGCAGTGATCGTAGGCTGTGCGGTGCTGATGACACCACAAGCGGCCTTTGCCCAGGCACGATTGGTCCTGAACAACGATCCATGGTTGGTGATCGACAACGGCGCGTGGTTGGTAGTGGGCAATCCGGCGCCGAATGCGATCACTGTGACCGGAGGCACGGGGCGCATCGTCAGTGAGGACGAGTTCGACCGGATCCGTTGGAATATCGGGACCGCCGCAGCGGGCAACGTTTACACCATACCGTTCGCATCGGCCACCGGCACTTCCATACCGCTGACGTGTGGCATCACTGCGGACGGCACCGGGCCCGCCTCGGCATCCATCACGTTCTCGACGTACAACCACACGGTAAGTGCCGCGACCTGGGACAATTTCGTGTACCGTCCGTCGGACGTCACGCACATGAACAACTTCGATACGGGTGTCGTACCGACCCCTGGTGCGACGAACGAATCCCGGCATGTCGTGGACCGTTTCTGGATGATCGACCCGGGCGTGGCCGCTACCGCGACAGCGCCGTATGCCTACACCACGAAACCCGCACTATCGCTCGGGTTCAGGTATAGTCCCACGGAGGATATCCAAAGCCTGAACCTCCTTACTCCACCGGATGTTGCGGCAGCTGTTCCATTGGGGGCCCAGCGCTTCAATACGAATGCGAACATCTGGGGTGATTATGCCCCCGGGCAGGGCGCATGGGCACCCGGGTCCGTTGTCGGTGTGGTCGTGACCCCGGCCAACTTCTTTCGTTCATGGACGCTTTCGGATATCGCGAACCCACTGCCCATCGAACTGGCGCATTTCGATGCCGAGTGTTCTGGAACGTACGTGACAGTGCGTTGGACGACCGCAAGCGAACGCGACAACGACCATTTCACCGTGGAACGAAGCACGGATGGGGTCACCTTCCAGGCACTCGGCCAAGTGGATGGTGCGGGGAACAGCCATGGCCTGATCGAGTATTCCTTCATTGACCATGCCCCTGTCGGGACCGCGTTCTATCGCCTGCGCCAGACGGACACCAGCGGGGACCACGACTATAGCCTGCTTCGCGTGGCGGGATGTGATGAAGGAGATGGCACCACGATCGTCAATGCCTGGCATGATGGCCATGACCTCAACATACTTGTGAATGCGGGAGGTGAACAAGTGCACTCGGTGCGCCTCTTCGATGCCAGTGGCAAGGAGATCTGGAACAATGCTGCCGTTGCATTGCCTGACGGCTTGAGCACGGTGCGCATCCCTGTCACCGGCATTGCCACGGGGATCCACGTGGTGCGGTTCGATGGTCCGCGTGGCCCTATGACGAGGCGGATCCCGATCCTCTAGTTCTTCGTCGAGCGCATATTGCGATCACCAGACCCAGCAAGAGTGCGGCGGCGATCGCTACTGCGGCGCGGCCGATGAGATCGCCGTGGCGAACGTAGAAAGTGAGTTCGTCATTGAGCAGCACGGTCGACCGTCTTGCGTCCATCCGCCACCATTCGGTACGATCACGGATCACACCGCGTTGATCGACGAAGCAGGAGATCCCGGTATTCGCGGACCGTGCAACGGCGCGACGTGTTTCAATGGCCCTGATCGACGCGAAGGAAAGGTGCTGGACATGGCCTGGAGAATCGCCCCACCAGCCATCGTTGGTCATGATCGCGATGAGGTTGGCGCCATTCCTGACATGGGCCGCCACGTGCTCGCCGAATACGGACTCGTAACAAATGGCCGGAGCGATGGCGAGGCGCGATGAGGGATCCCGGAGCACGCTACGTTCCTCCTGGCCGCCCAAGCTTCCCGTGGTACCGCCAAGATCCACGGTGAATGCTGCGATGGGGCCAAGAAGGGATTCGAAAGGCAAGGCCTCCACACCCGCCACCAACTTCGATTTGTGGTAGGTGTGAATGGCGCCGTGCGCAGGCAGGAACAAAGCCGCATTGAAGGGCACGTACCAACGCTGGTCCATGGCACGGTCCGGAGGCAGGTCGCGAAAGAGCGGGCGTGCAATGGCCGGCGCGAGATCCCGATCGGTATAGAGACTGTCCGAGGACATGCCAACGAGGATCGCCGTCCCGGGATGCGAGGACCGGAACCGTTGCAGGTGCTCGACGCTTTGCGACCGGTCGATCCAATTCTCCCAGAGACCGCGATAGACGGGTCTGCCGGTCGCCATATCCACGGTGGCGCCTTCCTGGAGCGCGGTCTCCGGCATGATGACCGCTTCGGTGGTCGGCCCCATTGCACTGTCCGCAAGAGCGAGCATCCGATCCAGTTGTTCCATGGCATCGATGCCGCCGAACTTCTCATCGTAGGGATCGATGTTCGGTTGCACCACGACCACTTCCACGGGATGACCCTCTTCCACATGATGGTGAAAGCGCCAGGCGGACAATGACCATGGTATGATGATCACGCACAACGGCACCAACGCAGTTGAGAACGAAACGCCATGAAGCCGCCCGTGCACGAACATCCGGTCAAGGAGCAGATTCACGGCCAGTACCCACAACGTACCACCGAGCATGCCCGTGTGATCGTACCATTGGATAAGTCCAGGGTGCTCTGCGAACACGTTACCGATGGAGAACCATGGCCATTGCAGGTCCCAATCGTGGTGCAACCTTTCGAACGCGAGCCACAAAGCGATGAGGCCCAACGTGGCAGCGCGTTCACCGAACCGACGGCGCACCAGGTCCGCCATGGTCCATGGCAGGGCCATCAACAGCGTGTTCACCAAAATGGGCGCGGTGCCACTGATCAATCTGGTGCCGATCGGTTCGCTCACGCAATAGAACCACCATGCGCATGAGGCATTCCAAATGAATGTTGCGAGGAGCACATAGGGCAGAAAGGAGCCGCGACCGCTCGCTACTGTGCGATGCGATCGCCGTGCATGCAACAGCGGCAACCAGGCAATGAATGCCAATGGCGCCAGGCCACCGATGCCCGGCCATGCCATCGCCCAAAGCACGCCTGAAAGGCCGGACCACAGGAGGATTCGGGAGCGGGCAATCTGCATTCGCCCGGTCGTCAGCGCAAGAGGTACATCTTGCCGAAACCCTTGGTGAAGTAGTCCGCGGCACCGGTCTGCCTGTACTCGATATCCTGCCCGTTGAGCTGGGCGATCACACGGTACAGATACACGCCTCGGGCGAGCCGGTCACCGAATTCATCGGTGCCGTCCCAAGCGAACTCCGTCAGATTGCGGCCCACGCGGATCGGACCGAGCTCATGCATCTTCACTTCACGCACCACACGTCCGGTAACGGTCATGATCTGGATCTTCATGTACGTGGGTGGCTCAACACCGGTCACCGTGAACACGAAGCGGGTGCTCGTGGTGAACGGGTTCGGATAGTTGAGGACCTCGGTGATCGTGGGTCTGTTGAGCACCTCGAAGGAGACCTTGTAATCGTGATCACCGGAGGTGTTGTTGCTCAGGTCGGTGGCTTGAACCGTGAGCGTGTAGGTGCCATCCGCAGGAAACCTCGCCGCGTAGATGATCCGGCATTCATTCTCAGGACCGGTGGCCGGCTCGAAACGAAGCTGTTCGACCCCATCGCCCGTGCGGAAGTAAAGCCGTTCCAATCCGGCACCGGGTCGCGTGAGATAGACCTTGAAATTGGCCGTATCCGCGGGCGAATCGAGCAACAGCACCGGATTCTCGTCGTCCAGTGTCATCACGATCTCCGGCCGCGCCGAAACGATATCGCCATCGAGGATATGCACCCCATCGAAGGTGACGTCCAGGAGCGGGTTCTCATTGTCCACTTCCACATTGAAACGCCATTGCACCAGGTTGTTGAAATGGTACTGCTCCAATTGATGATACGCACCGGTGAGGGTATCGATCGGATTGGCCTCGATGATCAGCGTGTTCGGTCCGCCGAAGCCGAGTGTGGAGAAGCGGACCGTATCGATCACAACGCCATCGACCGGCAGCGGCCCATTCACGTTGTAGTGTATGCGGTGGCGCACGTTGTTCCAATCGACCACCCAGGCCGTCATCAGAAGGCTGTCCATGGGAACCACCCCGATGTTGTGGACAGCGACCGCCACGGACGCTTCCTGGCCTTGGAAGAGGTCGTTCAACGCATTGAAATAACCCAATGGTGGGTCGATGGCGCACTCCGGTGCAGGCGAGGAAAGCAGCTGCCACCGTTCCATCTGGGAAGGTTTCGGCTGTTGCGAACCAAGATCGAAGAAGTTGCCTTTGATGCGAAGTGTAGGGTACTGTTCGGCACTCACAATGGACCCCAGATCGGTGACCTCGTCCAGTGAGGCGGGGTTGTCCAACAGCTCCACCTCAACACCTGCCGGGGTGACCCCGATCAACTTGATACGCGTACTGTCCTGGGCATCACTGGGCCATTCGTTCCAATACAGTCCGTGCCATGCCGATGCCGGACCGGCCTGCATCGTGGTGATCGTGCCCTGGTTCCAGAGCCCGCTCACATAGACGGAGAGGTCGATGATCCCATCCTCGTTCGGGTCGTTGGTGGGCGGGAACACCGCAGGGGCGATGGTGTCCTGGAAGGTCGCCGGATATCCCTTCCGCACGTAGAAGATGTATGCAGCGCTGTCCCGCATGGTGCTGAAGTCCGGAACACCGAGGTTCTGCAAGGCCGCGACCGCTGAAGGACCGTTGGTCGTCGTGCCATCCTGATCCAGGTACCGCCAGGTGTACCCCAGAATATGGTGCCCAACGGGGATCTGGTTGTCCAACATATCCGCCATTCCGGCCAGTTGGGCGGCATCGTTGGTCCGGAAGGAGAAGACCTGTTCCACACGGTCCCGGCACGAACTTCCGTTGTTCAGGTTGCCGAACTGGTGGTCCGCATTGAAGGTCTGCCCGGCGCCATCCTGCCAATAGGTGCCCCAAGGCTCGAACGTGTAGGGATCGACCACCGCGATCATCCATGCAGCCACACCGCCACACCCGTTGTTGTACTCCTGGGGCTGCAGGTCAAGGTTCCAACCGGTATTGTTATCCGGCACGCTGTCACGCACGAAGGCCCTTAGGTTCCGTTGGCCGGAGAAGAAATCGAACTCACGCTCGGGCCGATCGTAGATCACGCCGTTGTACGTATCGTTCTTGAACTGGAAATAATGCGCCTGCCCCCAACCCTCGCGTCCTTCGAGGAACTGGAATGAACGCTCGTACCAGTTGTAACCGCCGTTGCCGGTACTATCGATGCTGCATCGCCAGAAGAAGACCGTGCTGTCCTGAGCATTGTTCAGGGCATAGATCGCGCCGGGCTGCCAGGTGATCACACCACCCGGTGCCGTGATCGAACCACTCTCCATGACCGGACTGTTGAAGAGATCGGTGGTATCGATCTGGAAGACATAGGTGCGCACCGGTGCGAGGGGATCGCCCGTACTGGCCTTCAGCGGCGGTGCCGGGTCCGGAAGGATCGCAAAGTCGTAAGGATACGCCGGGATCACATCCCCGGAAGTGATGAAGAGCGTGGTGCCTGCAACGTTATTGAGCGTTTCCTGCAGCTCGTCCACTTCATCCGGATCGAGATCCACACGTACCTGGATCGCATTCACCCCCTCACCCCCATCACCCGCAAGCGTCGGGATATGGAAGTAGGCCGTATCCTGATAATGCAGGTCGGACATCGTGGTGAGGTAGGTCTGCGTCGGTCCGAGACCCGTGTTGGTGCGATCCAACGCCACGTTGAACGTCGTATTCACCGCCCTGCCGATGTTGCGCACCACGGCCTTCACCCGGAAAGAGTCCACATCCGCGGTCACCGGCACAGGTTCGAAGAGGATGTCCTCATCCGTGATCGCGTAATCCGGTTCCGGCCAGGAGTTGAGGATCAAGGACGGATCACCTTCCAGGGTGAATTGATGGGCATTGCTCACAGCGCGGAGATCACTTGAGTTGCCCAACTGCTGCCGAACCGCATGGGCCATGTGCTGACCTATGGAACCGCCGTAATTCACCTGGCTGAAGCTGCGGTAGAACTCCTGCGTGTATTGCGCCAGGGTAGGTGCAAGGCCGGTACTGACCGTGGACATGAACCCGATCGGTCCCTTGTTCGGCATGAGCACCCATTGCTCACCGGTACTGGTGGAGTTATTGAGGTGGATGTTGCCGATATAGCACGAGTTACCGATCACCAAGGGATGCTTTCCATGCCAATCGTAGTTGGCCGGATTGTCGATCGTGATGTCGAAATTCTCCGAATAGGCGTGTGCGAAGAAGTTCATCAAGGTCACCCCCTCATCCTCGATGAAGTGCCTGACGGAATCCGCTGATGCTTGCTGGAAGATGTCCGAAGAGGTCTTGATGAAATTCGTGACGTGCCCACCGAAACTGGTATCCTGGGCCACCTGCGCGAACCCGTTGAGGTAGTTGGCGAACAGCACATTCTCCTGGGCGTTGAAACCACCCCTGAAGTGCAGGATATTCTTCATCCATGCGGCCGGCGCCTGGAATTCGAATGCAAGCACCTTGTCCAGGTAGGCCTGGATATCACCATTGTTCCGCGCGCTCAAGCGGCCCACCGGTATGGCCATGGCATTCGGGTCGCTCCCGAGGCCGATGGTGAAGCACGGGTCACTCGAAGGGTAACCGAACGTAGGCACAAGGCAACGCGCGTAGGCGCCTTGGGAATCCGGTCGATACCCCGGCACGAAGCTGTTGATGTACGGCGTCTGGACGGACTTACCGATCAGGAACAGGGAATGGGGCGTCGAGCTCCACTCATCATACAGGTACTTGGCGAACCGCCGAATGGCGAAGGCGTGCTTGGGTATGCCACCTCCGAACTGGTCGTACAGTTCATCCACATCAGCGACAAGCACATTGGAACGGTTCCTGACCGGGGCCTGCGATTCCCGGTAGGTGGCGTAATCACCCGCACCGCTCAGGAGCGTGGAATGCGTCACGATGATCATCGCTGAATCCTCCTGTGCCGCAACGAAGTCCGTGAAGTGACCATCCGCGCTCACCGGCACGATCGAGTCGATCATGGTGATGAAGGAGGTACGATAGAGGTACAGCCTGGTGTCATCCACACCGACATCCTGCGGTACAAGGGCTTTCCAGGTACTGCCCATCTGGGTGGGTTCCACGCGGCGCAGGGAATCGCCCCAGGCATAGATCAATGGAACACCGGAGAAGTTGGTGAACTCGAGCCTTGCCAGTGGATCCGATCCATCGTGCGGCAGCCACATCTGCATCTGCGTCTGGCTGTGCATGTGCATATCCTTCGCATAGCGGATACGCGTGTTCGAGGTCACCTGCACATCGTCATAGGTCGGGTCGAACTCAGCACCCACCTGACCCGGTGAGAAGAGGTCATAGGGGACTTCGTACCGCACCTGCAGGTTCGTCGCCAGGGCGGAAACAGGTACTTCGAACTCCGAGCGGACCACCTTCACGCCGCGGTAAATGGTATCCACCATCACGACACCCGGTGCCGGTCCGTATTTGACACGGAGGTGATGGTTGGGGTATACCGCACTTCCGTCGTCGCTGATGGACACGACCACGCCGCTCACCTTTGCAGGAGGAGCACCCGCACCTGAATAGACCCGAGGTGTGGCAAGTGTCTGTGCCTGCTCCACGGTGTTCGAGGTGGCGTTCAGCGGTGCGTTATTGAACCGGCCCTCACCTTCCACATAGAAACTGCTGCTGGCCCCGCTGAAATCATCCACCTTGCCCTGGCGGTATCCGGAGAGGCCGACCAATGAAAGAACGGTCTCCCCCCAATACCAGGGCCTGGGCACATGGGCATCGAAGTCGACATTCGAGTACGCGGCGATCCGCTCCTTCACGGACTGCGGGTCCCATGTGAGGTAGTAGCGGATCGTATCGTTGTACAGACTGTAATACGGATTGGCTTGATGCGAGGGATCCGTGTACATCCGGGCGTCCAGCCAACCATCGTTCTTCAGGCCCTGGAACTCGATGAAATCGGTGCCGTTGAGACGACCATCGCCATCCTCGGAAATGAAGATAGGCACCTGCTTTTCGCGGGCGAAGAGCATGAACTCCTCGGGATCCACCATGGCCACAGGAAAACCCGCATCGGCCAATGCCGTGGAATCGATGCGGTAGATCCCGTCGGCGAAGACATTGAACCGCCAGTACCGCAGGTCGTGATCGATCCATTGGTTCCCGTAAGAGAACTGGGCCACGCTTGCGGCGGCCTTCAACAGAACGATGACCAGCAGTAGCGGTCTTATCATGAGGCCGGTTTCTTGAACAGGTCGAACTTCAACGAGAATACGTTGGAGTAGAGCGCCACACTATTGTCACCGATGTCCGTGAGGGCGTAATCCAGCGAAACGCTCTTGATCTTCAATCCAAGACCGATGTTGGGCTGCATGCTGAGCGTTCGCTTGTCATTGACGTCCGTGACGTACTGGAAATAGCTGAGGCCGGTACGCACGAACACCACATTGGCATAGCCCAGTTCGAGACCTACACGCGGATCGGAGCTGAACGTGCTGGAGCGCACCAGCGTGTTCCGTTCTCCGTCAAAGGTGTTCTCCAGTTCGATGGCCGCAAGCATGTTGAACTTCTCCCCGAACTTGAACTCGCGTGCCGCGCCCAGCATGAGCCTCGGCAGGGTCACTTCCACGGAATTCACTGGGATCTCATTGCCGGTCTGGGTGAACACATCGATGGTCCGTTGGTCCAGGGTGTAGCTCCAGGCGTTGAACGTGCTGGTGACATCCCGGGCCATGGCCGCGAAGCGCCATTGGTCACGGTCGTATTGCAGCCCGGCATCCAGGCCGAAACCCCATGCCTTGCCGAACTCGCCCACGCGACGATAGATCACCTTGGCGCTGCCTCCCAACCTCAGGCCTGGCACGCGCAATTTCCGGGCGTAACTGAGGATGAAAGCGTGGTCCGCGGAACTGAAGGACGTGATCCGGTCGTAATCGATGTTGCCGCTCGGGTCGTACAACTCAATGGTGTTCGGAATGTTGTCGATGCCGAAGCGAACGAAAGTGAACCCGATGGTGCTCATGGAATCGATCGGTTTGGCCAGACCGATGTAGTCGTACTTGGCGATCCCGGCGAAATACTCGCTGTGCATGGCCCCGATCTGCAGATCGCCCCGCACGCCGAGCAGGCCGGCCGGGTTCCAATAACCCGAAGTGACGTCGTTCACCACGGTGGAGTAGGCACTGCCCATGCCCAAGGCACGGGCACCCACGCCGATTGCAAGGAACTCGTTGCTGTACTTCGGGGCATCCTGAGCCATCGTCGCCATGGACGATGCCGCGAAAAATGCCAACATAAGGTTGCGAAAAACCTTTCCGGTCGAGGTCATCATCTTGCTCTGCAGTATAGACGCAGCTATTAACTCCGGGTGGCCCCGATCATTGCCCCGAAATTACCCAACTTCGGCGACCGATGATCCGCTTACCACGTATTCCTGACATCCTTACGACCGCGAATCTCGGGTGCGGGACAGCATCCATCCTGCTGGCCTCGCAAGGACAGTTGACATGGGCGTGTTGGCTGGTCTTCGCGGGTGCGCTGTTCGATGTGTTCGATGGCTTGGCGGCACGGGCTCTGGGCGGCGGAACACCGCTTGGAGCGCAATTGGATAGCCTTGCCGACATGGTGACCTTCGGTGTGGCACCTGCCATGATCGCCGCGATCGACCCGGTGAATGCGCTTGACCGGACCGTCTGGCAGCACCGGGACCATCTCCCTGCGGGGGCGCAGGCCCAAGGCAGCATGCTTGTCGAGCCCCTTTGGATGGCCGCCGCGATCGCGATCATCATCTCCACAGCATCATGCTGGCGGCTGGCGAAATTCAATACCGATACGCGCCAGACCCATGGCTTCCTTGGTCTTGCGACGCCTGCCAATGGACTTTTCTGGGCATCGATGGGGATCGCGTCCTGGGGCCTGGGGGTGAACCATGGTCCGGGGTACAACGAATTGATGAACCACGTCGTGGCGTTCATGTCGGACCCGGTGCGGAAGGTGATCCTTGCCACGATCCTCGGTGTGCTCATGGTATCTGAGATCCCCCTTCCTTCGCTCAAGTTCAAGCAATTCAAGTGGCAGGGCAATCAGGTCATCTACCTGCTGATCGGCATCGGGATGCTGCTTGTTCTGCTCTACGGTATCCTCGGTGTTCCGCTGATCCTACTTTTGTACCTGCTCAGCCCGATCTGGGGCAAGCCATTCCGTACAACGACATGAAAACCTACCGCGCCTCCATCGATGTGATGCCCCACGACAACCTGCTGGACCCGCAAGGCAAGGCGGTGAGCGGCAGCATGCAGAACCTCGGCCTGCCCGAGATCACCGGGGTGCGCATCGGCAAGCACATCACCCTCTCCGTGGAGGCCAAGGACAAGAAGGCCGCCGAAGCCAAGGTGGACGAGGCCTGCAAGAAGCTGCTGGCCAACCAGATCATGGAGAAGTACAGCTTCTCCTTGGAAGAGGCGGCCAATTAGGGATCAGCAGTTGGGCTCAGTTGCTGATCACACCTTCCGCCGCAACTCGAAGTTCTTCCCGAGATAGACCCGCCTCACAGTCTCGTCGGCCGCGAGTTCCTCCGCCGTGCCCTGCTTCAGGATCTTGCCCTCGAAGAGCAGGTAGGCCCGGTCCGTGATGCTCAGCGTCTCCTGCACATTGTGGTCCGTGATGAGGATGCCGATGTTCTTCTCCTTCAGCTTTGAAACGATGCTCTGGATATCCTCCACGGCGATCGGGTCCACACCGGCGAAAGGTTCATCCAGCAGGATGAAGCGCGGTTCTGTGGCCAGTGCGCGGGCGATCTCGGTCCGTCGCCGTTCGCCACCGCTGAGCACATCGCCCATGTTCTTGCGCACATGCTGCAGGCTGAATTCATCCAACAGCTCCTCCAGCTTGGCGGTCTGTTCCGCCTTGGTCCTACCGGTCATCTCCAGGATGGCCTTGATGTTGTCCTCCACGCTGAGCTTTCGGAACACGCTGGCCTCTTGCGGCAGGTAACCGATCCCCCGCTTGGCCCGCTTATACATGGCCAGGTCGGTGATCTCCTCCTTGTCCAGGTAGATGTGTCCTTCGTTGGGCTTGACGAGGCCCACGATCATGTAGAAGCTGGTGGTCTTGCCTGCACCGTTGGGACCCAGAAGGCCCACGATCTCCCCTTGCCTCACCTCCACGCTGACCCCGTTCACCACGGTTCGGCGCTTGTATCGCTTGATGATGTTGTCGGCCCGCAGCATCAGAAGTTGAGGTAGAGTTTTCCGCGCAGGGCGAAGGGTGAGGTGCCGGGATGATCGTTGTAGCGAAGCCTCCAGATCACATCGAACCTCAGGATCTTCAGGATGTTCTCCACACCCGCGCTCACTTCCATGAACGGGCCATTGTACAACGAGAACATGCCGGGCAGCAGGAGCAGCTGATCCTGATGGTCCGAGGCGAGATCACCGGCCAGCGCCTTGAACGTGGCCACTTCCCGCCACTTCAACCGCCGCAACAACGGTACGCGATTGAAGAACAAGCCCTCGAAGTGATGTTCCGCGAAGAACTGGATGTAACGGTCGCTGATGAATTCGAAGAAACGCATGGTGTTGTACGACACATCATCCAGATAATAGGTCTCGTTGCCACTGTGCACGAAGAGCAGGGGGTAGGGCAAGGTGCCGTTGATCCTGCCCGCCTCCATGGTGGTACGCGTCCAGCCGGCAGCGCCCAATTGCCAGCGCCGATAGACCCGGCCCACGATCTTGGCGTACTCGTGATCGCTGTTCAGGAAGTTGGGCATGCCGTACGCCAGGTGCAGCTCAATGGTCGGGTATTTGTTGATGCCGATCGCCAGGCGGTCGAACTCGCCGCTCACGTATTTCTCCCCATAAGCGAATCGTGTGTTCAGGCTTATCTCCGCGGTCCGGATGCTGCCCACGTTGGTGATCGTAGGCTCCGGCTCCAGGCGCACGCGCTCATAGCGCAGGTCTCCCAGTGCCTGCAATGTGCGGTAACGCAACTTCACCTCGTTGGTGAATCCGGAGAACCACTCCCGCTCAAGGCTGATGCGATATTCCTCCACGTCGGTGAGCTTGGTGTTCGGGTTGGTGCGGAAGAAGCTGCCCAGGAGGTTGTCGTTCCGGAAGGCATTGAGGCTCTGGCCGAGCTGTTCAACATCATGCTTGTAGCCCACGCGATACAGCAGCCGCGGTTGTTTGCTGATGAAGCCTCGTGTGGACAGCCCGAATTTGAACCGTTCGTCGGTGAGGCCATACGCGGTGTAGCCCTCGAACTCCACCCAGGTACTGAAGGCGTTGCTCGTACGCCCACCGATGCGGAACCGTGCACCTTCCACAGGGTTGAAGCTGATGGTCGTGAAATACGGTCCGATCTCCACCTTGCCGCGCTCGTAGTAACCGCTGACGATGGTGGTGACGATGTCCACATACGTCCTGAAACGCGGGATCGTCTTCATGGTGTCGACCATCTGGTAGATCGCGTGTTCCTTGGCCGAGAGTGGAACATGGCGATTGCGATCCCAGTAGTCGGCGCCCAGGCTCAGCGGGTCGATCTCCACCACCACCTGATCCACCCCTTCGTAGAACTCCGGCGGCTTGGGCGCATTGATCAGGAAGTCACGGTAGGTGGCGGTCCGCCGGCCATAGAAACCCTGCACCGCATTCTTGTTGTCGCCCTTCCTGTCCTTCACCACGTTCAGGTCCACCACGAGCTGGTCCTTGGTGAGCATCCAGACCTCGTTCTGCACCTGGTCATATTCCTGTTCCACGCTGAAGGACTGGACGAAGTTGAGGTTCGCTCCTTCAGCGATACCGGCCGCCACATGCTTCACGGCGTAGGTGGTGTCGTTGATCCACATCTCCCCCTCGAACGCAAGTTCTTGAACGCGTTTCGGCCGGAACTCGATCTTGTAGCACCAGTACTTTCCAACGTAGGCACTATCGGTGAGGTAATAATCGTAGAACCCACGCCCCCCATCAGCGATCGGGCTGATGAAGTTCTTGCCGAAGATCACCAGGAAATTCTCGTAGATGTTCACGTTCTGGTACATGTCGCCCATGAACTGTGACACGCTCTCGTTCTCGATGCCGCTCACCTTCGTACCACGGATGAACTCCTTCTGGGCCCTTGGTCTCTGCCGGTAGTACACTTCGGAGAGCGTCTCCGTCATGAAGATCGGCAGGTACGGCTTTGCGTCGGTGCTGTCGATGTTGTCGAAGATGAAGGCGAAGGGTTTGAAGAGTTTCTTCCTGGTGAACTCCTCGGTGATGTTGTTCAGATCGAACTCCACCTTGTTGTACGCATCGTACTGGTACGCCTCCAGCTTTTCGCGGTTGTTCACGGGTTTGTGCTGCACCACCTTTCGCAGGATGGCGAACGCAGGGTTCTCTCCGCTCGGCTTGATCTCCACCGGCGCCAGTTCGACCCCGGCCTGCAGTTCGACCACCACCACCTGGGCCTTCTCCTTCCTGATGGGAATGGTGCGCGTCACATACCCCACCGCCGAGATCCGGAGGGAGTCGGTCGCATAGTATGTATCGAGGGTGAAGGCCCCGTCGAAGTCGGTGGTCGTACCGATCTTGCTATCCACGAACGCGAGGTTCGCGAACGGGATCGTCTCACCGGTGGTGGCATCCTTCACTGTGCCGGAGACCTTGGTCGTCTGGCCCCAGGAGAGGCTGGTGATCAACAGGAAGGACCCTATGGACCAGAGGCGATATGTTCCTGTTGCGGACCGCATACTCAGTTTCTACGTGCAACGCTGCCGGTGGTGACATTCCTGGCGCGCAGCATGCTTCTTTCCGCCCTTGCCGAGAGCATGATACCTGCCTCATACAGGAGCATCAGTGGTCCGGAAACGATCAACTGGCTCACCACATCGGGTGGTGTAAGAATGGCCGACAGTACAAGGACAACGACGAACGCGTGTTTCCGGTACTTACGCAACAGGGCCGGGCCGACCAGCCCGATCCGGGTAAGGAACAGCACCACCAATGGCATTTCGAAGGAAACACCCGTCCACAGCGTGACGGAGGTGAGCATGGCGATGTAGCTGTCCAGCGCAACGGCATTCTGCACCGACCCGCTCACCTGGTAGGTCCCGAAGAATTGCAGGCTAAGCGGCGCAAGCAGGAAGTAACCGAAGGCGACCCCGACCAGGAAAAGTGCGGAAGCGAAAGCCACCACGCCCCGAAGCGAACGGCGTTCGTTGTCCTGAAGCCCCGGTGCCAGGAAACGCCAGAACTGCCAGAGCACGAAGGGGAACGCGAGGATGAAACCGGCCACGAAAGACACCATGAGATGCGTGAAGAACTGCCCGCTCATGCTGATGTTCTGCAGCGTGAAGTCGAGTTCACCGACACACATGCCGTCACCCAGCCCGATGCGATGCCCCAGACCGCACATGGCCCGGTAGGTGATGAACGAGCCGCTCTTCGGCGCGAGGACCACATTGTCGAAGAGCAGGTCCTTGGCAACGAAGGCGGCCACCATGCAGAGCACGATGGCCAGTGCGGAGCGCACGAGCGTCCACCGGAGCTCCTCCAAGTGCTCCAGAAAGGTCATTTCATCAGGTTTGCCGGGGGAAGCCAAGCCGTTACAGGTGCGCCAAAGATAGCCGCGATGACGGGCAACGCCCGTGGATCCGTGGCAATTATCAACGGTCCAGTGCCGGACACTTTTTACCAGCACATGGCGTTCAACAACCAGTGTTAAATGGCGCGCAACGGATCGTGACCTTGCCGTACATTTAAGCGTTCAACCATTCGACCCCGTTCTCTCGGCCGGCCCTCCGCAATGATCAATGTCGCACTCTCACCCAAGGACGCGCTGAAGCAGTTCTTCGGGTTCACGCAGTTCAAAGGGGAACAAGAAGCGATCGTCCAAAGCGTCCTCGACGGCAAGAACACCTTCGTGATCATGCCCACGGGCGGTGGCAAGAGCCTGTGCTATCAATTGCCTGCGCTGATGAGCGAAGGCACCGCCATCGTGGTGAGCCCGCTGATCGCCTTGATGAAGAACCAGGTGGACGCCCTTCGGGGCTTCAGTTCCGATGATGGAGTGGCGCACTTCCTGAACAGTTCGTTGACGCGGAATGAAGCGCTCAAGGTGCGGCAGGACATCATCCAAGGAAAGACCAAGATCCTGTACGTGGCACCGGAATCGCTCACGAAGAAGGAGAACGTGGAGTTCCTGACGGAGATCAAGATCAGTTTCTTCGCCATCGATGAGGCCCATTGCATCAGCGAATGGGGCCATGACTTCCGTCCGGAGTACCGCCGCTTGCGCACCATCTTCAACGAGATCAAGCGGGTGCCGGTGATCGCGCTCACGGCCACTGCCACCGGCAAGGTGCAGGAGGACATCCTGAAGAACCTGGATATCCCCGGTGCGCGGACCTTCAAAGCCTCCTTCAACCGACCGAACCTGTACTACGAAGTTCGGCCCAAGCGTGATGTGGGCCGGGACATCACACGGTTCGTGAAACAGCACGAAGGCCGCAGCGGGATCATCTACTGCCTGAGCCGCAAGAAAGTGGAGGAAGTGGCCCAGACGCTGGTGGTGAACGGGATCAAGGCACTGCCATACCACGCGGGCATGGATGCCGCGCAACGAGCCAGCACGCAGGACCGTTTCCTGATGGAGGATGTGGATGTGATCGTGGCCACCATCGCCTTCGGCATGGGCATCGACAAGCCTGATGTGCGGTTCGTGATCCACCACGACATCCCGAAGAGCCTGGAGAGCTATTACCAGGAGACGGGCCGCGGAGGGCGCGACGGAGGCGAGGGCAAATGCGTGACGTTCTACAGTTACAAGGACATCGAGAAGCTGGAGAAGTTCCTGCAAGGCAAACCGGTCGCGGAGCAGGAGATCGGGAAGCAATTGTTGCAGGACACCGTGAGCTATGCCGAGACCAGCATGTGCCGCCGGAAATTCCTGCTGCACTACTTCGGCGAGGAGATGAAGGGCGACAATTGCGGCAGCTGCGACAACTGCATCAACCCGCAGGAGACCTTCGATGCACGCGAGGACATGGTGCTGCTTCTTGAGGCGGTGCTTGAAAGCAAAGAGCGGCACCGGGCGAAGTTCATCTGCGACCTGCTCACCGGAACGGAGACCTCGGAGATCAAGACGTACAAAGGGGATACGTGGACCAACTACGGCAAGGGAAGTGACAAGGACACCCGCCACTGGCTCGGCGTGCTTCGCCAGGCGGTGGTGCACGGATTCCTGGAGAAGGATATCGAGACCTACGGCAACCTGAGCCTTACCGAGAAAGCCCGGAAATTCCTGAAGAAGCCCACGAAGCTGACGTTCGTGAAGGAGCGCGACTACAGCGGGACCGAATCCGGTGACGAGGAAGGAGGTGGTTCGCGCAGTGCGGCGGCGGACGAGACCTTGATGAAGATGTTGAAGGAACTCCGACAGAAGGTGGCCAAGAAGCATGGCCTTCCGCCCTATGTGATCTTCCAGGACCCGTCCATGGAGGAGATGACCATGCGGTACCCCACGACCATCGATGAACTGACGCAGGTCTCCGGCGTAGGCCCGGGCAAGGCCCAGAAATACGGCAAACCATTCGTGGAGATGATCGCCACCTATGTGGAGGAGAACGAGATCGAACGGGAGGACGAGGTGATGGTTCGCTCCGTGGTCAACAAGAGCGGCAACAAGGTGCACATCATCCAGAACATCGATAAGCGCCTATCGCTGAACGAGATCGCACGCGCCAAAGGGTTGACCATGGAGGACCTGCTCACCGAGTTGGAGAGCATCGTGACCAGCGGCACCAAGCTGGACATCAATTACTACATCAACGAGATCCTGGAGACCGATGTGCAGGATGAGATCATGGACTACTTCCGGAACGCGGAGACCGATGATCTGGAGAGTGCGCACCAGGAATTCGACGGGGATTACAGTGAGGAGGAACTCCGACTCATTCGCTTGAAGTTCATGAGCGAGGTGGCGAATTGATGGCAGTTCGCAGCTGGTACGCTGGAGTGATCCAACGCCTTCGACCCGCGCACAAGCACCACTCAGGATGAGCCCGAACGATCTCACGCTCGTCGCCAGGCATGTGATGAAGCTGCTCGTGGAACGGCGCTTCGAGGAATTGGAGGAGGCCACGGGCGGAACACGACTGAGCGCGGATGATATGGAAGGTGCGGTGGATGATGTGGGTGCCGCCCTGGTGATGCCTCCGGAGAACGTTTGGCGCGACCTTCGGATCAGCCCGGTGCGTAACTGGCCCGGTGCCTTCAACCTGCGCCTTGACCTTTGGACGGCGCGTGGGCGCACATCGAACAGCGTGGAACTGACCGTTCACGAAAAGAACGGACGGCCGGTGATCGAGGTGGACGACATCATCGTCGCGTGAGCTTCAAGGATCCAACTCCCTGATCGCCCCCCAGGCCATCATGCCTGCACCGATGGTGAGCGCATCCTCATCAATGTCCATCTCGGCCCGGTGAAGCCCGCTCCGGGTCCCGGGCTTGGCGGGGTTCCCGGTCCCCAGCCGGAAGAAACAGCCCGGCATCACATGGGTGTAGTAGGCGAAGTCCTCGGCACCCATGCGGATGTCCATATCCACCACGTTCGCTTCGCCCATGAAGTCCACTGCAGCGGAGCGGATGCGCGCGGTAAGCTCCGGATCGTTCTTGACCACTGGAGAGCCTTTCACGATGGTGAAGTCGACCGCGGCGCCAAAGCCTTCACAGGTGCCCCGCGCCAGTTCGGGAAGCAACCGATGCAGTTCCGAACGCCATGCCTCATCGAAGGTGCGCAGGGTGCCTTCGATCCGTACCTCATCGGGAATGATGTTGGTGGCTCCATTGGCGATCACCTTGCCCAATGAAAGCACCATGGGCTGGCCGGGCTTGTTGCGGCGGCTCACCACCTGCTGCAGGGCGAGGATCAACTGTGCCGCGATAGGCACCGGATCGATGCACAGATGCGGCGAACCGGCATGCCCCCCGCGTCCCTTCACGGTGATGTACAATTCATCCGCCGCTGCCATGAACGGCCCTGAACGGAAGCCGAGCTTGCCGATGGGGAGTTCCGGTGTCACGTGCTGCCCAAGGATGCCCGAAGGCTTCGGATCGTTGAACACCCCTTCCTTCACCAGTAGGGAAGCACCGCCGGGTTCTTTCTCCTCGCCCGGCTGGAATACGAGCATCACCGTTCCGCTCCACTCCTTGCGGAGGCGATGCAGCGCGATGCCCGCACCGAGCACCATGGCCGTATGGGCATCATGGCCGCACGCATGCATCACACCGGGATTCTTCGAGCAATAACCCTCCTTGCCCACTTCCGTTATCGGCAGCGCGTCAAGGTCCGCACGGATGGCGATGCATGCGTCGCTTTTCCCCTTCCCGCCCCGCACGAAGGCGATCGCTCCCGTGCCATCGGCATCGGGCGTGAGCTTCCCGACCCCGTCGCGCACCTCGATACCTTCATCACGTAACCGTTCCACTACAAAATTCACCGTATCCCGCTCATGAAAGGACAGTTCCGGGTGGCGATGCAGGTGCCTGCGCCACTCGATCATGTCCGATCGCAACGCGGCGACCGACGCTTTGATACGATCGATCACTTGCCGAAGATGAGTTTGAGCGCAGCCAGGAGCATGATGCACCCGAAGATGCGTTGCACGGTATCCACGGGCAGGGCGAGGGACCATTTGCTTCCGAAATACCCGCCGACCAGAAATGCCACCGCGATGATCGCGACCACCCCGACCTCGATCGTACCCGCACGATAGTAGTTGCGCGCTGCCAGGAAGACCACGGGTAGCATGAGCACGGCCAGGCTGGTACCCTGTGCCTGGAACTGGTTGTAACCCATCACCCACACCAATGCGGGCACCATGATGATGCCACCTCCGACACCGACGAAACCGCTCAGGATACCAGCGGACAGGCCGACAAGAACGAGGATGACGACATTCTGCAGAGGCATCAGATATCGAGGCTCAGGGAGAAGTAGAACACCTGGGGCAGCACGACACCGTCATCGATGCCCCATGCCCAATCGGCCCGGACGAAGTAACCAAGCAGCCGCGTACGCAGGCCGAATCCGTAACCGGCCACGATCGGCTCACGCTGGCTGTTGAGCGTGATGGTGAGCGGATTTCTCACGATGTTCACGCGGTTGAAGGTATTGTCCGCACTGTAAGGATCCGATCCGGTCCAGGCCGTACCCAGGTCGCCGAAAGCCGCCACCTGCAGGTGATTGAAGAAGTCCGACCGGATCGGGCGATTGACGAGGTAGCGGATGATCGGCACCCGCAATTCGGAGTTGAACACCCCGAAACTGGAACCGTTGCGCGCGTTGTAGTAGAAGCCACGCATCGGCACGCCCATGGTCTGATAGAAGTAGTTCTGGGAGAAGTCGATGGGGATCGAATTGTCCACTTTTGCGAACAGCCAGTTGTCCACGCCACCGAGGAAGTGGATCAATTTCCGGCTGCCGAAAGAGCTGCTGCCTGCCAGGCGATTCACCCAGATCAGGTCCCGATGCACCTTCAACGAGTGGCGAAGGTCCACACCCACCACCTGCATGTCACTTTGGCCTTCGTCCGGTTGCTGGTAGTACTCCGCGAAGCCCTTCAACTTCCAACCGGTCCATAAGTTGAGCCCGCGGGGCATCGAACTGTCGTAGACGTACTCCACTTTCGCCCCGACCATGTGGTCATTGAAATTGGATGACCTGAGGCTCAGCTGATCGATGGACTGGAGCACATAGCGGTCGTTGCGGTACATCACGGATCCGCGCACGCTCGCCAATTCACTGAACGGCCAGCTCAGCTGGTAGCGCACATTGTGGGTGTGCACCTTGATGACCCCCACCTGGGTGAGCTCCTGGAAGGCCTGTCGCTGGAAGGAGATCCTTTTGTCCAGTCGTCGTTTCAGGTTCTCATACACCAACAGATAATCGTTGTTGTTCAGGTCCAATGCCAACCGGAAGCCGCCCACGATGCGATGGTCCTCAAAAAGGTCCGTGATGCCCATGCGCGTAAGCCCGCTCAAGCCCGGATTCAGTGATGCGGCACCTGTGAACGGTTGGTAGAACTGGTTGCTGTAGCTGTTGTCCACCTGCGTCACCACCTGATCGATGGTGAAGTTGAGATTGTAGTTGCGCTGGTCCGGGTAGGTGAAGGGCGCGGCCACGGCGGTATCCTGCTGCGCGACCGTGCCGCTCCCCTGTGTCTGCGGATCCTGCCGTCGTCCGTCCGGGGGGCGCTGTCCGTTCAATTCATCCAAGAAGACATACTCCTGGATGTTCACGGCATCAACACCGGTCGGTCTAGGCACTTGTGGGTCCACCTTCACCACTGGGCTCATGTCATCGGTCAGCGAGGTACCATTGGCCGCATCCATTTGTCCCGGACCGGGCACTTCCGTTCCACCGGAGTACGCGGAACGACCGTCATTGGTACGGCCGGTGTAGAAGTGGTAGCGACCGTCCACGTACTGGAGCTGGGCATAGCGCCCGCGCGGCGCGCTCACATCCTGTTCAAGGATGGACCGCTTCAGGTCGGTGAGGCGCTCCTGCACCGTGAAATAGCGATAGTGCACGGTCGTATCGATGTGGCTCACCACACTGTCATAACGCACCAGGAACCGGTTGAAGATCCCATCCCCATCGCTGAGGAATGCATAATTGGTGGTATCGAACTGCGTGGGTTGTACCTCGTTGATCCCAGGGGTATCGCTCAACCTGGTCAGGATCGGCGATCGCGTCTCCACATCCAGCAGGAAGATGTCCTTCGACCCATTGATCAACGCGACGTCGGCATTGGTGCGCAGGGTATCATCCTTGCGATCGCTGCTGAAGATGATCCGCTTGTCGCCGTCCACGAACCGGGGATCGAGGTCATCGTACTGGTCGTTCGTGAGCCTTTCCTGGCGATTGCCGATCACGTAGTAGTAGAACAGGTCGGTGCGCCCGTCCTCCACCCCGCTGAAGACCATGTTGCGACCATCATCCGAATAGGCCATGCTCAGGATCTTGTTGAGCATGAATACGGGCTTTTCGGTGGTCTTGCCATCCTCCAACGTGTACGTGCGCAGGTAGAGTTCACCTTTGCGCTCAAGGGCGTATGTCAGGGCCTGGCCTGTGGGGTGCCACGCGATCACGGGGTAACTGCGGTCCACGATGCGATCCAGTTTCTTCTCCCCCTTCACGATGCGCTTCACCTTCTTCGTGGAAGTATCGTAGATCCAGACCTTGTACTGGCCAAGCTCATTGCTCACCCAAGCCAGGTGCCGTCCATCAGGGCTTTGTTTGAACTGGCTGTACGTCCTCTGCTTCTTTGTCCGGATGGGAAGCGGCTCCAGCGGGATGTCCTTGCGGAACCGGTCCTCCTCCGCAAAGCGCCCCTTGTAGTAGGCCAGGCATTCCTGCGTAAGTGTCTTCAAGGAGACCCCGAGCACGAATAGGAAACCGCTTTCGGCGTTGCGGCTGACCCGGGTCATGTACAGGATGTTCGGGATCACTCCCGTACCGTAAACATCCGCCACGTACTTCCAGATCGCATAGCCTGCATATTTCGCGTCCTCCCCCTGCAATCGGTTGAATTTGTCATAGCGGCCGCTCATCACACCATCGCGGATCCGGTTGTTCAATTCGGCATCCCACGGTTGTGAGCGGTAAGCGATGATCCCGTCGGTATACCAGGTCGGCAGGCTCATGAACGTACTGCTCTTGAGCATGTCACGCCAATTGCCACCGAACATCATCTGGTCGATGATCACATGTGCGATGCCGCTTCTGATCTGACGGTCCAGGAGCGTATGGTCCCCTTCGAAATACACGAAGATCTTGGTACCTACTATGCGGGTAAGCCCCCCGATGTTGTTCTGCCCATCGGTACCGCTGAGGCCGATGTTGCTCTGCCTGAAATCCGTGAGCGAGTTGTAGACGATGAACTGGAGGCGCTCATCCAATGCGAAATCGAAGTCCTTCTCCAGTTCCTTCAGGTGCTTCGTGGCGGCCTGTGCCGTGTATCGGGCGAGGTCCCTGCCTTCCTTGTAGAAGTAGACCTCCATGGTCTCGAAGCGGTACTGCTGCCAGAGGAACTCCTGGTACTGCACCCTGTTCTTGCCGTATTCCTGCTGCGAACCCGAGTAGAACTGGCCATTCACATGCGCGCAGGTGGCCAGGAACATGGCCGTTGCCAGGATCACGTTCCGGATGGAGGTCGATGCGTACACGCTCTGTTGGCTACTTTGGGCGTGCCCCAAGCGCACCCGATACTGCGAATTTCGGGCTTTTCCCGCCATGCTGCACATTGCGAAGTTCACCTTCAACCCATTCCAGGAGAACACGTACGTGGTCCACGACGGTTCCAGTGCGATCCTGATCGACCCCGGATGCTGGAATACCGCTGAAGAACATGAGTTGGAAGGCTATCTTGAGGAGAACGGCCTGGATCCGGCCCGTCTTGTGCTCACCCACGCCCATATCGACCACATTCTTGGTAATGCTTGGGTACACAAGCGCTACGGTCTGCGGCCGGAAGTGCATGAACTTGACCTGCCCTTGTTGCATGCCGGACCTCGACAGGCGGCCATGTACGGCATTCCGCTGGACCCTTCTCCGGAGCCCGAGCGCTTCATCACGGCGAACGATACCATCTCTCTGGGCGCCCATGCAATGAAGGTCCTTTTCGTACCAGGGCATGCGCCGGGGCATATCGCATTGTACAGTGAAGAGCAGCGTTTCGTCATCGCCGGGGATGTGCTGTTCATGAACAGCATCGGCCGCACGGACCTTCCGGGTGGTGATACAGGGACCTTGTTGAAGAGCATCCGCGAGGTGCTATTCCCGCTGGGGGATGATGTGCGTGTGTACTGCGGACACGGGCCGGAGACCACCATCGGGGCGGAGCGCCGCAGCAACCCGTTCCTCCGATAGATCAGGGGTGATAGCCGTCCTGTTTGTACTGCTTGATCTCCCCCTTATGCTTGATCGGGGGCGGGCAGTCGAAACCATTCCTGGCGCGTAGGAACATGAAGCGCACGCTGAGGATCAACGGCCGATACTCGCTGCTGAACCACTTCAGGGCACCGAAGCGCCCACCGTCCTCCGGAACGACGCTGAACACCGGGGTCTCGATGGCCGGTATGACGAGCAGGTTGCCGGTGACCTTGAAACCATAACCCAACTTGAAGTGCACTTGACCCAATAGGTCAGGGGGAAAGGAATGTCCGTTGAGCAGACTATCGCCGGCATGTTCATAGGCATTGCCCAGGCGATGGTCCGCGTTGGCCCCAAGCGACAATTGAATGAACTGGTAGTCCGCGACCTGAATGAACTTATTGGCATTCGCATGCAGGGTAAGCCAACGCTCGGCGAATTTCCCGTCCCCTGCGAACTCGGCGGTACTATCCACTCGGGAGTACAGGCCGGTGAACGATTCTGCACCACGGAGGTTCTTATAGGCCAGGCCTACGTCCCAATAGTCCAGGATGACCGGATCCCGCGTGGCATAGAACCACCCTGCCTCCAGGTAGAGGCCGAAACGACCGTTGGGGTCGTAGGTCGCGGTGTAGCTGGTGTCGCCATTGCGAAATACCTCCTCCTCGGTGTTCCTGGTCCGAGCAAGGGTGTAGGTGACTCCAGGCGACACATAGAACCCTCCCCGCTTGGCCTGGCCCTGCAGCGGGATGATCTCCGGTCGTTTGCGCTGCATGAGCCCTTGCCCGATGGCGGGTGCGCCGAACATCAGGATCAGTGTTATGAGGAACCACTTCTTCACGATCACGAAAGTGCGATGGCTTGGTAAGGAGAACGTGGATCCACGTGCCGAAGTGTCAACCGGCACATGTGGAACCCGAAGGACCTACCTTCACGCAGCCGCTTCGCACCGCGATCGATCCATTTGGTACTGACATTACCCATCGTCCCACGGCATGCGACCGGCCGCGGCAACACCTCCTGTCCATAGTCCGATGCGTTCAGCGTTCTGTGCGGTCGGACCACTCGCATTCGTATTGCTCTTGTCGCTCGTTCGCTGGTCGCCATGCATGGCACAGGCGGATAGCACGCAATTGTATGAGGACATTCGGGACTACTCGCAAAAGCGCAAGGTGACCCGTTGGATCTACGAAGCGATCTTCGCGGAGCCGGAGACCGATAAGAAGCCGCCCGCCCCTGATCTGCCTTCCCGTAGGACGCACCCGGCCGATCGCTTCAGGGGGAGGACCATTCGCCGCGTCGATGTGACCATCACCGATCCGTTCGGGTACTCCGTGGATGACACTGCAAAGGCTCCTGTGGCGTGGATCCAGCGCGCGGGGAATGCACTGCACCGCACTACGCGTGCATTCGTGGTACGTGACCTGATCATCGTACACGAAGGGGAAAAGCTGGATCCATTGAAGGTGCGCGAATCGGAGCGTTTGTTGCGCGCGAGCCCTGTGGTGAATGATGCACGTATCACTTGCAAGGGGATCGGGCGTGACAGTGTCGATCTGCTTGTGATCGTACATGACAAGTGGAACTACGATCTGTTCGGTGAGGGTGACCTCACCAGCCTGAGCATCACCGGGCGGGATCGCAACTTCCTTGGCCTGGGCCAGCAGTTGGAACAGCGCGTGGAATACGGCCCGGACTTCGACCGGATCGAACTGAGCGGCAACCATCGGGTGTATAACATCCAGAACACGTACATCGGATCGACCCTGCAATACAGCACCACCTCCTCCATGGACCAGGTGGGCCTTCAATTCGACCGTGCCTTCTACTCACCATTGACGCGATATGCCGGCTCGATCGGCATGAGCAAGTCCTGGAACCGGATACCGATCCTGGACAGCACCGGCGCGCGGATCGGCACCCAGCGTGTGGACCCGATCTTCACCGATACGTGGGTGGGTCGCAGTTTCCGGTTCGCAGACGATGGCACGGACCCGGGCAGGAGTACCAACATCACGGGTGCGATAAGGTATTTCCAGACGCGTTATGCACTACGCCCACCGTTCGAGGTGGATTCGCTTCGGATCAACAGCGACGCATCCACATGGCTCTTCGCTGCAGGGTTCGGGCTGCGCCAGTACTACAAGGAACGCTACCTGTACCGCTTCGGTGCCGCAGAGGATGTGCCTGAGGGCCTGTTGCTCAAGGCCACAAGTGGGATGCGGAAGACCGAGGGCATGCGCATCAGGATGTATACCGGTGTGGAGGCATCACGCGGACGGTACCATCCGCATTTCGGCTATGCCAATGCATCCATCGGATACGGCTCATTCTGGGATGCAGGCGCATCGGTGGATGCCACCCTACGGATCGGGTTGCTCTACTTCAGCGACCTCGTGAGCGTCGGGCGCTGGCATTTCCGGCAGTTCGTGCGCGGATCCTTCGTTGCCGGCTTCGACAAACCCCGGTACAACACCCTCTATTTCAGTGGCAATGAGTTGTACGGCCTTTCCAGCGACCCCGTGAGCGGCACGCACCGCGGATCGATCAAGTTGGAGACCGTTGCATATGCACCGTACAATATCCTTGGGTTCCGCTTCGCACCTGTGCTGCTTTACGGGCTGGGAGGCATCGGCAACAATACGGAAGCACTACTGAGTGGTCGCCTGTACAACGCGATCACCTTGGGCCTCCTCGTGCGGAACGAGAACCTGCTGGTCAATACGTTCGAGGTCTCGCTGAGCTTCTACCCCTATGTTCCGAGCGAAGCTGGTGGTCTCTTCGAGATCGGTTCATTCACCGACTTTTCCGTGAATGCGCCGGATCTCACCTTTACGCGTCCGGATGTGATCGGCTACTACTGAGCAGGCCCTCAGTGTGCGATCAAGATCTTCCGCATGATCGCTTCGTCGCCTTGCCCGATGCGGACCACGTAGGCGCCATCATACAGTGTTCGCGTATCCAGGTGCCAGATGGTACTTCCCTGAACGATGAGCGCGTGGCGCACTTCCTTGCCGGCTGCATCGTACAGATACACATCGAGGCTCTCGCGCAGAAGACCGCTGACCTGGATGGCTATCAGGTCACTGGCGGGGTTCGGAAAGATGGCGACATCGGCATTCGAAAGCGACGATCCCGAAAGGCCCGTGGTCAGTGGGTCGAAGGTGGTCACCGACTCAGTGACGGACGTGACGCTACCACCAGTTAGAACACCGTAGAATGTGGGTCCGATGATGTAAGGATATGCGGAGTTCCAATTCTCATCCACGGTGCAGAAGTAGGCGTATGTTCCATCGGGATACTCCGGCGTGACACAGTATCGTCCGTTATGCACATCGAGGTAATACGGCTCCGAGTGCGCAATGAACTCATAGTCCTCGCGGAAATAACCAAGCGGATAAGTCGTACTGACGGCCGGCCCATCGGCGACATCGGTCCCGTCAGCATGGTGCGTCCGCACTGTGATGTCGCGCAATTGATAGCCGGAACGAATGCGTGTGATACCGCCGCTTCCATCCGCATTCGCATGGCCATAGGCCCCGTAGATCGGGAAGCCGTCGTATGCGAAACCCAGTAGTGGAGAATGCTGTGCCGCACCGATCGCATACAACCCATCCGATGCATAGAGATCGCAAATGTTCGATACCTCGACCAGGTCAAGGTTGAAGGCGCTCGGGTTCTGGTGGTGGTGGTAGTTGCCCATGGCCGGATGCGCCTTGGCGCAATCGAAACCAGCGCGCTCCGCGGGAACAGCATCGCGGTTCCAGGCTTGCGTTGTGCCCATACCACCGGGACACGGAGGATTGCCCGGACCACCGCACAGGGCATTCGTGTTCGTATTCCACGCCACCCCATCGCGATAATCGAACAGCGCCACGCCATTGATGAATACACCGATGTTACCCGGGGTCGTGGCTGCTGGCGTACCCGTGTTCTGCACCGGATCACGCGGGATCCTGAAGATCGCATCCTGGTCCGTGGCCAGTGATGGGTTCCCATCCAGGAACGGTCCCGTGATGTATGCCGGTATGCCATGGGTATGCATGTACACCCAATCCGCAGAGTAATCCACCTGCTGCACGTTCGCCAACACGTTGTCTTGAATGGGCGTGGAATTGCCCTGCACGTAATGCTGGCCCATGACACCCGTGGTATTGTACAGCCATTCGGTGATGTTAGGGCCGATCTGGGCTGTAGCAAGGGATGCGGCGAGCAGACATAGCGCAGCGAGGGTGGTTCGGGTCATGGGAGCAGGCGTTGAGGTTCGGTTCTCACGGTCTTGGACGACGTTACCGCGCGTATCCTTCGTAGGCGACGGATCATTGTCGCGGAAAAGCATGGTCGGGGTTGAAGCAGAACTCGCGGTCGCTCAGGGTGAGCAGGAAGGCGATGAGGTCCGTGCGCTCGTTCGGGGTGAGCAGAATGCCTTCGGCGAGCTCCGGGGCAAGAGTCCTTGAGGTGACGATGCCATGGTCGTAGTGCTCGAGCACCGCGCGCAGGTCCTTGGATCGGCCGTCGTGCATGTAGGGGAAGCTGAACTCGATGTTGCGCAGCGTCGGGATCTTGAAGCGCAGCGAATCCTCCGGTGCTTTCGTAACACCCATGCGTCCAATGTCTTTCAGTGCGCTATCCAACGGCAGCCCATTGTTCGCGAACTCCCCGGTGGTGAAGAGCGGCTCGCGATGGCAGGCGTTGCAGTTCGACCGGAAGAGAGCGTAGCCCTTCGCTTCCTGCTCGGTGAACGTTTCGCTTCCCTCCTTCACGCGATCATACTTCGAGCCGCAGGAGATGAGCGTGAGCTGGAATTGCGCCAAGGCTTTCAGCAGACGCTGCCCCGTGATGACGCTATCTCCGAAGACCTCCTTGAACCGGGCGCGATAAGCCGGGATCCGTTGGAGCTTTTCCACCACGTGGGTGGTCTCCTCCCCCATCTCCGCCGGGTGATTGATCGGCGAGAGCGCCTGCACATCGAGGTGGTTGACGGCGCCATCCCACATGAAAGCCTTGTTCCAGGCCAGGTTCATCAAAGCCGGTGCGTTGCGCGTGCCGATGCTGTCGCGGATGCCGTGGCTCAGTGCATGGTCCACGTGCGCGAAGGCCGTGTAACTGAGATGACAGCTGCTGCATGAAACGATGCTGTCTCTGGAAAGGACCGGGTCGTAGAACAACCGACGGCCGAGCTCAACGCCAGCAGGTGTTGGTGCGGCTCCGATGTATGACGGCTCAGGCCAACTCGCGGGATACTTCAGGCCCAGCGCACCGCGCTCCACCATCGCTGCCGAACTGAGCAGCGCGACGAGCGCGCACAACACAAGGGTTCTATGGTCTCGCCCCTTCCACATGGAATGCGGATGCCGCAATTCGGGCCAGGTACACCGCCCGCTCGCTCGGCGACATGACGTTATGCTCGGAACGCAGATCGACCTTGGCGAAGAACTCGGCCAGATCGAAGCGCAACACAGTGGATCCATCCATGGTCGCAGGGAGTTCGATCCGCTGCGCACCTGCGAACGGCGGCAGGTAGCCACCCAAATGGAACTCGAATTGGCCTAGGTGCACTTCGCGATCAGGGCTGCTCCCTTCCAGCTTCAGGTTGATGTAGCCGCTGTTCCACGTCCAATACATGCCCTTCGTGGGGTCAAGATCCCCGCTGAGCGCACCGGAGACATTGGTCAGGCTATCCACGCCGAGGAGCAGATAACGCGCACGTGCAGGCACGGCAATGGTCCAGGTCGATGTGTCTGCGGCATCAACGAGGTGGTACTCGTAAGGGAGAAGGAAGGACTGACCGCCATTCGGCGCGAAAGGAACGCCGATATAGAAACGCAGTGTTGTGATGCGGAAGCTCTTTCCATCCGGCAAAACCGATTGCTCATCCAGCTTCAGCGCATGATCCCCGGCCAGCGGCATGAAGCGTAGCGCTCGCGTCCCGCCCTGCGCCTGCGCCATGAGCAGCGAGAGAACCAACGTCGCACTGATGAAGGCCCTCATCGAAGCTTCGGTGGCGGCGGACCGCCCATTCGGAAGTACGTGGCGAGGTCCTGGGTCAGGTCATCGAACGAGGGCCGTTGATCCGGACGGCAGAGGCCCCGGATCTCCTCGAAGTGCGCGAGGTGCGTATGCTCAATTCCACGCTGGATGCTGACCAGCGCGGCGAGCAGCGAATCCCGGCTGGACGTCTGCGTTCCCTTCAGCTCCTCGTAAAGGACGCTGCGCGTTTCCTGAAGCTCACTGTCGCTGGCCCGGATCGCAGCTCGGTGTTTCTCGACCATGGCTTCGTACCGCTTCACCTGCTCGGCGTCGAAGCGCAAACGCTCGATGATGATGGCCTTGGGTCCTTCACCATGCGCTGGTCCATGATGCGCTGCACGACCGAAGTACAGCACGGCCAGCGTGCCGAGGTTCACGAGCACGAGCACCACCAGCGCGATGCCCATCAGCTTCAATTTAGTCATGGTAGAGCTGATTGGAGGCGTCGAGGCTCATGCCGCTCGCCAATTGCTCCAGAGCGTCTTCCCCTCCAGCGTCGCGAGCGCCACTAAGAAGCACGTACGAATTGGCCGTCAGAACGAGGACCATTGCGAACGAAGCCGCCCAGACCCAAGCGCGCGCCGGGCGCTGCTCCAGTCGCGCCGCGATCCGCGCCTCGATCCGGATTAAAAGGAACGTTGGCGGGTCCACGCGTTCCACGCTGCTCAGCAGTTGATCGATCCGTTGTTCTTCCATTACCGGTGATTTGACGACGTTGATGACTTCATCCTTCGTTCTTGCCCAATTCTTTCCGCAATTGCTGCCGCGCACGGGAGAGAAGCGACTCAACTGCCTTCACCGATGTCCCCATCACTTCCGCCACTTCCTGCTGGGAGAGCCCATCCATGGTCTTGAGGAGGAGCGCGGTCCTCTGCTGCGTCGGCAGTGAATTGATATGCTCGAAGACCCGCTCCGTGGCTTCGCGCTGTTCCATACGAACGCCGGGATGATCGAATGCGGGATCAGCGATGCGACCCTCGTCGCTCCGGCCGAAGTCGACCGCCCGCCATACTGAACGTTTCGCGCGCTTCCTTGCCTTGATGCGGTCCAGGCAGGCGTTGATCGCGATGCGGTATATCCACGTGCGCATGGCAGCCTCGCCGCGGAACTCACCCATGCCCTCGTGAACCTTCACGAAGACATCCTGTGTCACCTCCTCCGCGTCCTGCCTATTCTGCAGGTAGTTCAGGCAGAGATTGAACACCATGCGGGCATGGCGATCGTAGGCCGACCTGAACTCCTCGCTGCGGATCACACGGTCAAAGGAAAATCCCGGCTGTTACCCAACAACCCCAACGCCTTCTTCTCCACCTCCGCACTCTCCCACTTCTCCTCGATCCCCGGCAGGCGCATCACCTCTTCCATGATGCGGTCGTGGCGAAGACCTTCCTCCCAGGCATCCTTGTAGGCGATATCGGTGAACTTCACCTGGCTGTATAGCGGCAACCACTTGTCGGGGTGCCTGGCCTGCAGGTGGCCTTCGATCTTACGGCGCAGCAGGAATTGCGGGTCGGCGACGAGGTCGCGCATCTCCACGAAGTTGCGCATGCTGAGGTCCGCGATGGCATCGCCGTTGGGCTTGCGTATGGAGGCATAGCGGTGCAGCACCTCGGCCCAGTTGTCATCGCCATGCGCATCGAGCAGGTCGTTCAGCACCTTGCAATCCTCGTAGCCGGCGTTCATCCCTTCGCCATAGAAGGGCACGATGGCGTGCGCGGCGTCGCCGATCAGGGCCACCTTGCCATTCACCTGCCAGGGCGCACACCGGATGATGACCAGATTGCTCTGCGGATTCCGCAGGTATTGGTCCACGATGTCCGGGACGATGGGCATGGCATCCGCGAAGTGCGCCTTGAAGAAGGCCGTGACCTCCGCCTCGGTGCGCACCGTATCGAATCCCGGTGAATCCTTCGTGGCGGCATGCGGCATGAAGAGCGTGCCGGTGAAGCCGCCGTCCTGGTTGGCGAGGCCCATCATCATGAACCAACGGCGCGGCCAGATGTGCAGGCATTGCGGGTCCATCTTCGGCGTGCCGTCCGGGTTCGCGGGGAAGGCCACCTCCTTGTAGTCGTGCTCGATGTACTCCTGGCTGTAGCTGAATCGGCCGAGCATCATCTTGCTGCGCACCGCGCTGAACGCACCATCGCTGCCGAAGACCACATCGGCCTCCGCCACCACGTGGTCACCTTCCTCACGCTGGAAGTGACAGGTGGCGGTCTGCAGGTCCACGTCCACGCAGCGGTGATCGAAGTGCACCTTCACATTCGGCAGCTTCTCCGCCTCGGTGAGCAGGCGCCGGTTGAGCTCGCCACGCGACACGGAATGGATGGCCCTGTTATCGATGCTGTAGGGCACGCGGTTCAAGTTGCCTTCGCGGTCGTGCATCATGCGGGCATGCACAGGCACCGCGATCGCCTTCACGGCCTCCTCCACACCAGCCGCGCGCAGGGCCGTCCAGCCGCGATGGCTTACCACGAGGTTGATGCTGCGACCCGCGTACACATCGGTCCGGCGGGGATCACCGCGCCGCTCGTACACGTTCACCTTGTGGCCGCGTTTGGCCAGGAAGATGGCGAGCAAGCTGCCCACCAAGCCACCGCCTACGATCGCGATCCTGCTCATTGCCTCTGCGTCTAATATGCGAACGCCCGCAAGATGGGCGACCGAAGTTCGTCGATCCTGTCGATCATCAGCCAGCGACGGCCGCGCGCAACGCCTGTCCGAAACGCCAGACGTCCTCGAAGCTGTTGTACATGGGCACTGGTGCCATGCGCAGGACATCGGGTTCGCGCCAGTCACAGAAGACGCCGCGTTCGGTGAGCCGCTCGAAGACCCCGCCCATCGCCGCGTACCAGGATGGAGAGCTGCGCACCGCTCATGGCCGCCTCTTTCGGGTGATGATGTTGAACATCCCATCATTCTCAGCCGAGATGCCTTCTATGATCCAGCGCAAGTAACCGGTCAGCTGCACACTCTTGGTTCGAAGGCGATCGATGCCGGCACGGTCGAACTGCTCGAGCGCCACCCGATGCACCGCCATGGGCAGCACGGGCGCATTGCTCACCTGCCAGGCTTCGGCGGTGGGCATGGGTTTGAAGTCGCGCTCCATCTTGAAGCGTTCCTTCTTGTCATGTCCCCACCAGCCAGCGAAACGCGGAAGATCCGTACCAAGATGCCGCTGGTGTACAAAGGCTCCAGCCACACCACCCGGACCGCTGTTCAGGTACTTGTAGCTGCACCAGCACGCGAAGTCCGGGCCATCATCATGCAACTTCAGGTGCAGGTTCCCGGCCGCGTGGGCCAGGTCGAAGCCCGCGAAGGCGCCCACCGCGTGCGCAGCTGCTGTGATGCCTTTGATGTCGAATGCCTGACCGGTCAGGAAGTTCACGCCGCCGAAGCAGACGAGTGCGAGTTCTTCACCGATCTCGTTGATGCTCGAGATGATGTCCTCGGGTCGCAGGGTATGCTCTCCGGCACGCGGCTGCACCTCCACCAGACAAATGGCTGGGTCGAGGCCATGGAAGGCGATCTGTGAGGCGAAGGCGTAGGTATCGCTCGGGAAGGGACGCTTCTCGGTGAGGATCTTCACTCGTTTGCCTTTTGGACGATAGAAGGAGACCAGCAGGAAATGTAGGTTGCTCGTCAGCTGGTTCATCACCACCACCTCCTCCTCCTTCGCACCCACGAGCCGCGCACTGCTGGCCGTGAGCTCCTCGTGATAAGCATACCACGGATGCTTCGCGTTGAAATGCCCTTCCACACCGAGCCGTGCCCAGTCGTCCAGCTCCTGCTTGAGCGCATCCGCGGCAGCCTTCGGTTGGAGGCCGAGCGAATTGCCGGTGAAGTAGATCACCTCGCGGCCCTCATGCTGAGGGAAGTGGAACTCATCGCGGAAGGCCCGCAGCGGATCCGCTGCATCCTGCGCATGGGCAAAGGCGACCGTATTCTGGAACGTGGACATGGGTGTTGCCAAAAGTAGCCGCACCGAACGACAACCGCCTGCTCACACCCAGATGCCGACCCAACCCAGCAACGGGACGAGCACCAACGTGCCATCCAACCAAAAGAGGTAGAACGCCTCCGACCGCTGGGCGGAAGCGCGTGTCACCATGTACGCGGCGATCGATACGCCGACTGCCGGGAGAATAAGGCCAAGAACCGATGCATTCCGTGGAGGCGCGAACAAGATCAATAAGATCAGGAGCACCACGACCATGAGCATCAGCGCGGCGGAACAGCGTTTCGCTACGCGCTCACCAACGAGCTGGGGCAGGGTCCGAAGGAAGGCCGGATCGTGTTCATGATCGCGGATGTCGAATGCGATCATCAACGCATAGACGAAGCAGGCCTCCACCCCGAACAGGAGCAGCACGGGCCATGCATCGATCGGTCCCACAAGCAGTGACAGAGGCAGCAACACGGCCACGGAAGCCCAGACCACCGCGATCCAGATGCTTTTCATGAACGGTACCCTGCGCAATCCCGCCACCCTCCCTTCCACCGCACGCATCGGAAGCACGTATGCCACCGAGATCAGTGCGGGAAAGAACATCACGGGAACCACCCGATCCAGGAATGGCCTGACGGACAGGGTCGCAACGACCGCTGCCACGACGACCATCACCGGCACCCAACGGCGGTTCGCATCGTACCACTGGAGCAGACCAGGACCGGCGATCGGTCCGAAATGCGCACGCAGCGCCCTCATCAGCCCGTAAATGGCCACCGTGCCCGACCCCGCGAAGAGCGCGAGCCGCCACTCACTCGTGAAGTAGAGCCGATCGATCCAGGACACCTGCAATGCAGCACCGAGTCCCAACCATACATGGCTGTAAACCAATGCGCGAAGGACCGGGTGACGGAGGCCACCGCTCATGGTTCAATACCCCTCCAGGTTGGGATTGATCACCAACTGACGGACCGCAAGACCGACAGCAACACCAGCGAACGTGGAGATCAGCGTGCGCACGACCCGCTTGGACCGTCCCACCTTGGCATAACCCAGGGCATAGTGATCGTCGCCCTCCATCAGGGGATCGGATATCGAACCAGGGGTGACGTGCACGCGTGGGATCGTCATGGCGCCAGCGTACACCGGTGGTAGGAGCAACGAGTTCACCTCGAGATTCAGCCCGATCGTGGCCCCTGCACCCACAACGAATCCACCGACCATGGGCCAGAACGGCTTGTATCCTTTGCGGGCGTCCTGCTCACCCTTGATGAACCAGCGCATCTGGTCGATAGTGAGGTCATTGCCGAATACGGTATCATGGAAATACCAGACCCGCTCGATACCAAGGCTATCCGTAACGGAGAATACGCTTTCCGTTGGCTCCGAACGCTCCTTTCGAACGCCTTTCCGGTGCTGCTCCAGATAGCGGATCTCCAGCGTGCTTTGCCCGATCACCTTGGCGGGTATCACCTGCCCATTCATCAATAGGATGGTATCCTGCGCAATCAACCCTGTGCTGGCAAGAAGAATGATCGCAGGAATGATGGAGATCAGGCGCATGGCGGCGGGCAAAGATAGCCCCGGGCCCGGACGATCCCCGCCCATCGGCCGGGCGGGGAAAGGTGCTCGCTACGGCCGTCCCGGTATATTTGCGGCGCTTCCCACAAGACCATGGACCCCGTCACCTACCAAGAGCGCCATATCGGCCCCAATGCGGCCGAGACCAAGGAAATGCTGCACGCCATCGGCGTGTCATCCCTTGACGAGTTGATCGACCGCACCGTGCCCGGGGGGATCAGGGCAGGCAAAGTTTTGGATGTGGGACCAGCGCTCACGGAACGGGAGCACCTGGAGCGTATGCGCAGGCTCGGTGCCAGGAACAAGGTCTTCCGCAGCTACCTGGGTCTGGGGTTCAGTGGAACCGTTCTTCCACCGGCCATCCAGCGCAATGTCTTCGAGAATCCCGGATGGTACACGGCCTACACCCCGTATCAGGCGGAGATCAGCCAGGGCAGACTGGAGGCCCTCCTGAATTTCCAGACCATGGTGAGCGACCTTACGGGGTTGCACATCGCGAATGCCTCACTGCTGGATGAAGCCACCGGGATAGCCGAGGCCATGCACATGCTCTTCGCGGCACGCCCGAAGGATCTCAGTGAGGCCAGGCGCCTCTTCGTGGACCGTGGGCTGTACCCCCAGAACATCGACGTGCTGCGCACACGGTGCGCGCCGATCGGTGTGGAGTTGGTGGTCGGTGATGCGCGCACCTTCGAGCCGGATGGCTCGTATTTCGCGCTTGCCCTGCAATATCCGGCTGTGGATGGTGGCGTGAACGACCTCCGCGAGACCGTGGCACGTGCCAAGGCGGCCGGGGTGCGTACGGCGGTCTGCGCCGACCTGATGTCCCTTGTGCTGCTGACGCCGCCGGGTGAATGGGGGGCCGATGTGTGCGTGGGCAACAGCCAGCGATTCGGGGTGCCCATGGGCTATGGTGGGCCGCACGCCGCCTTCTTCGCGACCACGGAGGAGTTCAAGCGTGTGATCCCGGGCCGTATCATCGGTGTGAGCCAGGACCGAAGGGGCCGCCGCGGGTTGCGCATGGCCTTGCAGACCCGCGAGCAGCACATCCGCAGGGAAAAGGCGACGAGCAATATCTGCACGGCCCAGGCCCTGCTTGCAGTAATGGCCAGCATGTATGCGGTGTACCACGGTCCGCAAGGCCTGGAGCGCATTGCACGGATCATCCATGGGCACACGGTCCGGTTGGTGAAGGGTGCAGAAGAGCTCGGCTATGCGCTCAGGAACAAGGTGTACTTCGACACGGTCACCTTCGACCTTCCGGCCGGGACCACCACGGAGCGGATCAGGGAGTGTGCTGAGGCACGTGGCATCAACCTGCGATATGGGAAGGACCATGTTACGATCGCCTTCGATGAAACGGTCACCGCGGCCGATGCAACGGACGTGCTGACGATCCTGGCCGAGGCGTGTGGGAAGGGCTTCGGCGCAACCGGCGACAACGAGGGATATGCGATCCCTGCGGAGTTCAGGCGTACGAGCAGCTTTCTGACGCACCCTGTCTTCAACACCCATCACTCGGAGCTCGAACTGCAGCGTTATATCAAACGGTTGGAGAACAAGGATTTCAGCCTGATGCACGGCATGATCCCATTGGGCTCATGCACCATGAAGCTGAATGCCGCCAGCACGCTGCTGCCGCTGTCATGGCCTGAGTGGGCGAACCTGCATCCATTCGTTCCGGTGGAACAGGCCATGGGATACCAGCAGGTCTTCACCGAATTGAGCGATGCCCTGGCCAAAGCGACGGGCTTTACTGCCGTGAGCCTTCAACCCAATAGCGGTGCACAGGGTGAATATGCCGGGCTGCTGGTCATCCGTGCCTATCATGCATCGCGTGGCGATCATGCAAGGACGATCGCACTCATCCCGAGCAGCGCACACGGAACCAACCCGGCAAGTGCCGTGATGGCCGGCATGCAGGTGGTCGTGGTGAAGGCCGATGCGGATGGTCACATCGACCTCTTGGACCTGAAGGCCAAGGCGGAGCAATACAAGGACACGCTGGCCTGCTTGATGGTCACGTACCCCAGCACGCACGGGGTGTATGAGGAGGGCATCAAGGAGATCACCGGCACCATACATGCCAATGGTGGTCTGGTGTACATGGACGGAGCGAACATGAACGCACAGGTCGGCTTGACGAGCCCTGGGGAGATCGGTGCCGACGTATGCCACCTGAACCTGCACAAGACCTTCGCCATACCCCATGGCGGCGGAGGCCCGGGCATGGGACCGATCTGTGTCAATGACAAGTTGAAGGCGTTCCTCCCGGGCCATCCATTGATCCCGACCGGAGGGGCACAAGCCGTACCGGCGGTGAGCAGTGCGCCTTGGGGAAGCTCCTTGATCCTGCTGATCAGCTACGGCTACATCCGGATGCTCGGTGGTGCCGGCCTCACCGATGCAACGCGGAACGCCATCCTGAACGCCAACTACCTCAAAGCCCGCCTGGAGCCACATTATCCGATCCTGTATACCGGCGAAGAGGGCATGGTGGCACACGAGATGATCCTGGACTGCCGCGGATTCAAACGGACCGCAGGCATAGAGGTGGAGGACATTGCCAAACGGCTGATGGATCATGGCTTCCATGCTCCTACGGTAAGCTTCCCGGTTGCCGGCACCTTGATGGTCGAGCCGACGGAAAGTGAAGCGAAGGATGAATTGGACCGTTTCATCGATGCGATGGTGACCATCCGGCAGGAGATCGCAGAGGTCGAGAACGGCACCGCGGACAAATTGGACAATGTGCTGAAAATGGCACCGCACACCTGCGAAGAAGTGAGCGCCGATCGTTGGGCGCACACCTACGGTCGCGAAAAGGCCGCCTTCCCCGCTGCGGTGAACAGGGAATGGAAATACTGGCCCACCGTTAGCCGGGTGGACAGTGCCTATGGTGACCGCAACCTCATCTGCACCTGCCCGCCCATCGAGGAGTACGCCACGGCTGAAGCTTGAACGAATGATCCGACCCATCCTGGCCCTCGGGGTCATCCTCTGCATCGCACCGATCACCGCCCATGGTCAAGGGGGCGCCAAGGCACTACCCTGCTTTTTCAGCGCAGACTTCGAAACCGGGACCCTGCCCGCCGGGTGGGATGGTGGAACGGATGTGGAACAGCAGACCCCGGACGGGGTGGGAACAGGCGAATTCGTTCCTGCTTGGACCGTCGGCACCGCTGCCCAGGCGAATGCCAATGGGTCGTTCCCTGTGCCGGACCTTCCCGCTGGAGGGCTATCCGTAATGGCCAACGACGATGCACCGCCGTGCAACTGCAACATGGCCAACGTGACGCTGACCACGCCCCCGATCGACCTCACGGACCGCACCAACGTCTGGTTGGAACTACGGATGTTCAACAGTTCCGTGGTCAGTGGCGACACTGCTTATGTGCTGGTCAGCACGAATGGGACCGACCAGGATACCGTACTGACCGTGCCGCCGTCCCAGCACTGGGCATTGCTGAACGCCGACCTGAGCGCGTACGACGGTGCGCCGGCACTGTGGATACGGTTCACGTGGAGCGATGGAGGTCGCTGGGCCAGTGGGGTGGCGATCGATGACGTCTGCCTGCGGGAGCGGCTTTCGAACGACCTTACCGTGATGGAAGTGCATACCAACGACATCACCGGCGATCCCTTCCTGGCAGGGGACCGCACACTTCGCTATCGCGACATACCGCTGGAACAGGCCGCTGCCCTGCACCCCTCAATGGTCATCGCCAACAACGGAACGAACAGCGCGACCGGGATCACCGCGACGGTGACCATTGAACACAATGGCAGCCAGGTTTTCCAAGAAAGCGGATTTTCGGTGAACGACCTGGCGCCAGGGGCCAGTGCCATCCTCACCGCATCGACCACGTGGGTTCCGGACCAGCCGGGCAATACCGTGGTCACCATGGAAGTGAGTTCCGCGGAAGCCGACGAGGACGATACGGACAACTCTGGCGCAGCGAACATGCGGATCACCGGACCGGGATGGGCGAACGGTTATGCGGTGATGGCTGCGGATGAAGGCCAGGCGCAGTCCGCGATCGGTGGTTCCGGCACCTATGTGGCCGCCACACGCATGGAGATCGTGCATCCCGGTAGCACCATCAAGGGGATCAGTGCCATGATCACAGGCAGTTCCAGTGTGGGCGCTGAGATCCGCGCCATGCTCCTGGACGGCAACCTGGCCTTCGTGGATACCTCAGCGCGCCATTCCCTCACTCAACAGGACCTTGACAATGCTGCGGCGGGCATTCCGATCTACCTGGCACTTAGCAACCCCATGACGGTCGAACCTGGGGATTATTTCGCCGGCATGCAGCATTTGGATGATGACGGCGATGTCGGCATCTGGACCAGTGGGTACAGGCCTGCAGGCGCTGACGTAGTGATGGAGGGAATTGACTTCCTGGTGCGTTATGTCGAAAGCACGCCGATGGTGCGGCTTCACCTCGAGGACCTGGGTGTGGGTATCGATGGGCCTGTGCAGGACGCGGTGCAGCAACTTGTCATCCGGCCCAATCCGATGACCAGTGACGGATACCTGGAACTGGATATGGCCCGAACTGGATCGGCACGGTTGCGGATCGTGGACGTGACGGGCCGAACAAGCTTCGAAAAGGGCCTGGGAACGCTCCCGAAAGGACATTCGACCATCCCTTTCACGACCGCCGGACTGCCACCGGGTGTGTACACCGCGATCCTTCGGACCGATACCCTTGTCGCCTTCGGCCGGTTCCAGGTGCGGTGAGGCCGTTCCCGTCCAGGCCTGGCCATCGGTCGGCGAGAACCTAAGATTAGCAGCGGAAATTGTTTCACGGTCGGCCCCGTGACATATGGTTCGTGTGTGAACTTCCCGTACTTTGGGCCTTCCGAAAAAGGAAAACCAACATCCCAACGATGAAGCTTCGATACATTACTCTTTCAGCATTGGCGCTTGCCCTGTCGGGAAGCATCACTGCGCAATTGGCAACGCCGCGCGCTGCCAAGATGGAATTCGGCACCGCTGCCGAGCAAGCGAACCCACGGCTGCCCATGGAAGCTGATGGACAGCGGGGCGGAGGACCGATCTTCTCCGAGGACTTCGCCAATGGCCTGGCCGGCAACAACGGCTTCGGTGCATGGACCGTCGAAGGCCCCAATGGCAATATCTGGAAGCGCGCTGTGAATGGCCCGAATGGCGCCTACACCGTGGCCACCCAGCGGATCGTTTCCACCTCCGTGGCGAACGGCTACATGCTCTTCGCATCGGATTCCGCGAACTCCGATTGGAGCGTTACCCCTCCCGTGATCGTAGCCTCCCCCACGAACTGGGAAGGTTCCTTGGTTTCCCCGCTATTGGACCTGAGTTCCACTCCTTATGTTGAGATCGAGTTCCAACAACGTCTTCGGTATTGCTGCCAGGATGCTCCGAACTTCCTGGAAGTGAGTACGGATGGTGGCGTTACCTGGCCCACGAGCTTCTCGACCGCCACCGGTATCGACGGGAATGCCGACCCTGGCACTCAGGTTCGCAAGATCAACCTGACCGCGGCCATCGCAGCGGACCCGACGATGGTGAAGGTCCGCTTCCGCCACAATGCCGAAGCCGGAACATCCCACTACCACTGGCAGCTGGACGATATCAAGATCCAGGAGCTGGCCCCGTTCGATCTGCGCATGACGGGATCCGGCAACACCGCATGGGACTTCAACACCGCACTCACCTACGACTCCATCCGCTACTCGGTGTTCCCGTACAACCAGCTGCGTCCACTTGGGTTGAACATGACCGTACTGAACAACGGCAGCGAGACCCAGGATGATGTGGTGGCGAACTTCACCGTAATGGAAGGTTCCAACGAGATCCTGAATCAGGACCAGCCCGTAGCGAGCTTCCCTCCTGGTGAGACCCGTACCATTTTCGTGGACCCCGGTTTCACTCCTCCCGCCGTGGAAGGGACCTACAATGTTTCTTACTCCATCACCTCCGGCGCAGTGGATCCGACCGCGGACAACACCGGCAGCTCTTCATTCCAGGTCAGCGAATTCCTGTATGGCCGTGATGGCGGCACCTACGCTGGTTTCGAGGATGGCAACGGCGACGGTGGCACCTTGATCCTCGGAAACGCGATGTACATCGCCAACGATGCACAGTTGTACAGCGTGGCCGTTGCACTGGGCAACTCTTCGGAGATCGGCGCGCTGGTCGTCGGTGAATTGCGGAACGTGGATGCGGACTTCAGCGTGATCGCAACGAGCCAGGAAGTGGTGGTTGAACAATCCATGCTGAACGGCACCGGTGGCAACAAGTTCACACAGCTCATCTTCGACAATCCGCAGGCCTTGTCCGCAGGTTCCGATTACCTCGTCACAGTGCAGGTGTTCGGTAATGTGCGCATCGGCACCAACGGCACGAGCGAAGCCCAGACCTCCTACATCTACTACATCAGCCCGACCCAGGGTGAGAACTGGTTCTTCACCACCACCACCCCGATGGTGCGGATGAACTTCAACCCGACCGTGGGTATTGAGGATGAGGACCGGAACAACGGCATCGGACTGGGACAGAACTTCCCGAACCCGAGCACCGGCACGACCACGATCCCTTACGAACTGGAGAACGCGGCGAAAGTGAGCTTCCAGGTGCGTGACCTGAGCGGGAAACTCGTGATGGAGCAATACGAAGGCAGCCGTGCGGCGGGCAACTACCGCGTGGTGCTGGACACCAACACCCTTCCTGAGGGGCTGTACTCCTACACGATCATCGCGGACGACGTGCGCATGACCAAGCGCATGACGGTGATCCACTGAGCACGAACGACCTACTTGGAAAGCCCGCCGAAGTTTCGGCGGGCTTTCCTTTTTCGACCGTTCCTCAAGTCGGTCGGCACATGCGCCTGCATTTCCCAGCGTGTGGTTATCTTGACCGCTTCCAACCCCTCTTGCTATGAAAAGAACGTACACTGCTCTTCTTTTGCTTGGCGCGATCTCCGCACAAGCCCAATCGACCCAGCCACGTATCCCGCTCGACCCCGGTGCCAGGGATGGTTACAGAACACCTGCCGAACTGCGTGAAGCCGGTCATGCCAAAGGCAACTCCTACTACTCGGAGACCTTCGACAGCGGCCTGAACGGTTGGACCGTTGAGACATCCCTTGGCGCTGTGGATTGGAAATGGACCGATGTAGGCCCGGGCCTCACCTCCTCCACTTACCCGGTACCGGCGTTGAACACCAGCACACCGAGCGGTTGGGCCATCATCGATGATGATTTCGATGGCGTAAGCGGTCAATCGACCGATGCGTCGCTGGTATCGCCCGTGATCGACCTCAGCAGCGCTCCACCCAACATGAAACTGGAGTTCGACCAGTACTTCCAGGAGTTCCAGGCGGATGCGTGCTTCGTTGGGATCAGCACCGACGGTGGGGCGAACTGGGATGAGATCGAGGTGAACGCCGGCGTTGGCCGAGATGGCAGGCCGAACCCTGAGTTGATGGATGTGAACATCAGCCCATGGGTCGCCGCCGATCCTACCAATGTGATGATCCGCTTCCGCTACACCGCGACCTGGGATTATGGCTGGCAGGTGGATAACGTGCGGGTGGTGGACCTCGAGGACAACGACATGGCCATCGTGCAGGCGCACTACACCGATTACACGTATGATGATGTCGGTGCGACCTCCGGCATCGAGTACAGCATGATCCCATCGGACCATGTGGCACCCATGGTGATGAACGCGGCGCTGCGCAACCGTGGCTTCCTGCAACAGACGGGTGTCACCCTCACCGTTGATGTGGCCGGACCGAACGGTTCAAGTTTCAATGATTCCAGCGCACCGGCCACCTACGAGCCGCTCCAGAACGATACGGCCATGGTGACGGCGTACACACCAGGTGGAGGCGTTGGTACCTACAACGTCACGTTCACCGTCTCACAGGACCAGGTGGACGATCTGCCCGGAGACAATGTCGCCACGGCTTCATTCCAGGTTTCCTCGGGGATCTATGCCACGGATGACGGCGTGGCCGATGGGTACTTCCTGACCACCGGTGACAATGACGGCGTCGCTGTGGAGATCGGCAATACCTTCAACATGGTGGTGGCCGATGAAGCATACGGCATCCAGGTGGCCTTGCACGAGAACACCTCCATCGGTTCGATCATCTACGCAGCGATCTACGAGGAGCACATCGTCGCTGCCACCGAGCACCCCACGGTGCTTGAGTATACTGTTGACCACATCGTCACCGAGGCCGACCTCAATGCGATCGGTGGCTCCACGTTCATCACCATTCCATTCAGTTCACCCGTCACATTGAACGCGGGCCAGAGCTACAGTGCCCTGGTCGGCACCGCCGGCGGTGCGGATGACATGGCGATCTGTACCAGCGGTGAGAGTGCAGCCCTTTCTTCCAACGTGCACTATCCGTCGGGCATCCCGGGATCTGCCAACGTGATGTTCTACACCACGAGCACTCCGATGGTGCGGCTGCAGCTCTCCGGAGCAGTGGGCATCGCGGAACGGATGATGGACAATGGCGTTGGTCTGGGCCAGAACATGCCGAACCCTACCACCGGCGTTACGACCATTCCGTATCAGTTGGAGCGTGATGCCGATGTGAGCTTGCGCATCCATGACCTGAGCGGCAAAGTGGTGATGGAGCAGATCATCGGACGTCGCGCCCCGGGTGCGTACACCATCACCATGGATACGCACCAGCTTCAGGCCGGCTCGTACTACTATTCGCTTGCTGCGGATGATGTTCGCCTGACCAGGCGGATGACAGTCGTGAAGTAATTCGCGTCCCGACGCATTCCGTGAACGGATGCCGGCTTTGGTCGGCATCCGTTCTTTTTTGACCCCGTTCGACACGGTTCATGCTGGTCGCCACATACTTCATGGTCCTGGGCAAAGTGGGCGGATACCTTGGGTCAACTGACACCAAGCGCCATGAAATACACTACGACGACCCTGTTGGTGATCGCCGCGATGAGCACGGCGGCACAACAACGACCCATCGCGCTGTCCGCCCATCAGGAAGCCAGGGACACCTACCGGATCCCAGGGGATCCAGGCACCCCGGGCACCGCCAAGGAGATCACCTATTACACGGAGACCTTCGACAATGATCTGAATGGCTGGACCGCAACGAACAACATCGGTTCATTGAACTGGATGTGGACGAACACGGGTCCGGGACCCACCAATTCCACTTATCCGGTCCCTCCATTGAGCTCCTCCTCACCCGAGGGTTGGGTGATCATCGATGACGACCATGACGGTACGCCGGGCCAGAACACGGACAGCTGGTTGGTCTCCCCATCGATCGACCTGAGCTTTGCGCCGGAACACGTGAAGATCGAGTTCGAGCAGTACTTCCAGGAGTACAACTCGGATCGAACCTTCGTGGGCATCAGCACCAATGGCGGCAACACCTGGAATGAGGTGGAGATCAATGAAGGTGTGGGGCGTGACGGCAGGCCGAACCCTGAGCTGATCGATGTGGACATCAGCGAATGGCTTTCCGGTGACCGGAGCGACGTGCGGGTGCGATTCCGGTATGAAGCGGTGTGGGATTATGGCTGGCAGATCGACAATGTTTCCATCCGGGACCTGCCGGAAGATGACATGGCCCTGCTGGAGGCGAACAACACCGCGTTCGATTTCGACAACACCGGTTTCGAGCAGATGGACTATAGCATCTATCCGACCAGCCAGTTGACCCAGTTGCTCCCCAGCATGAAGGTGAGGAACAAGGGTTCCGAAGCCCAGACCGGTGTGGTGGCTTCACTGAGAATAACAGGTCCGTCGGGCACCGAAGTAACGATCGCCGCACCGAGCGATACGTACAACTCGGGTACGGAGCAGGTGGTCGCCTTGGACCCGTTCGAACCGGACCACGGTACCGGCACCTACGACCTGACCTTCATGGTGGAGCAGGATGCGGAGGACATGGTACCGTCCAACAATTCGCGCACAGCCTCCTTCAGTCTATCGGACAACGTGTACGCGCACGATGATGGGAACGTGGATGCCTACCAGACCCAGGGCATCGACCACGTGGACGAGCCCTTCGAGGTGGGGAACCATTACTACATGATCGCGGACGGTGTGGCCACAGGGCTCCAGATCGCATTGCACCCGAACACACCGGTGGGCAGTTCCATCTACGGGGCGATCTACATCCCGAGCGCATCGGCCGCGAATCATCCAACGCTGGTGGACCTGACGGACATCCACATCGTCACCTCGGCGGACCTGAGCGAAGTCGGTTCCGCCAACTTCATCACCCTCTCGTTCCGTGATCCCATAGCACTCAGTGCGGACAACACCTACCTGCTGGTGGTCGGCAGTTCCATCGGCGATCAGGGTGTGCACTTCGCTACAAGTGGCGCAAGCGCGGCACAGGTCTCGATCATCCATTACCCGAATGCGGGATCGGCCTTTGAGTTCTACGTTACGCGGACCCCGATGGTCCGGATGGTACTGCAAGGTCCCGTGGGGATCGCGGAACCCGATGCCGGCCTTGCGGACCTGATGCTCGCACCGAACCCGGCATCGCGGAACACCACGATCGACTTCACCCTTCGCAGCGCGGAGCATGTGGCCATCCACGTGATGGACATGACGGGCCGGGTGGTCTGGAGCGAGGACCTCGGCGTTCGGGCGATGGGTCAGCATCGTGTGACGCTGGATGCGGCAGGATGGGCCGCGGGCACATATACCTGTGCGCTGAGCACCGACCGGGCCCGCCTTACCCACCGGCTGGTGGTCGCTCACTGACCGTATCCATGGGTCCTCCACGGAAGGAGCTCTCTTCGGAGGGCTCCTTCCCGTTCATGGCCTTCCGGCCTCCCGATCCATGTTCCGCTTCACCATGCGCATCAGCCCGCCGGCGAAGATGAACTCGTTGAGTTCCTTGTTGTCGCTGTTAAGGATCTGGTCTCGATCACCCTGCCACCACTTGCGCCCCTTGTGGATGAAGATGATGTTCTCACCGGTCTCCATTACCGAGTTCATGTCGTGGGTGATCACGATCGTGGTCGTGTTGAACTCCTCGGTCAATTCCTTGATCAGGTCATCGATCAGGATGCTTGTCTGCGGGTCCAATCCGCTGTTCGGCTCATCCACGAAGAGGTACTCCGGGGTCATGGCGATGGCACGGGCGATCCCGACGCGTTTCTGCATGCCCCCGCTCAATTCCGCCGGATAAAGACCATCCTTGTCCAGGATGTTCACACGCTTCAGGCACACATGCGCACGCTCCTCGATCTCGCTTTTGGATAGCTGGGCGAACATCTGCAGGGGGAACATCACGTTCTGCAGCACGGTGAGGCTGTCGAACAACGCGGAGCCTTGGAATAGCATGCCGATACGCTGCCTGATCTCGCGTTGCTCGTCCCGCGTCATTTCATGGAAGGAGTGTCCTTCATAGAGCACCTGCCCCTTCTCGGGCTTGTGCAGGCCAACGATGCACTTGGCCAGCACGCTTTTGCCCGAGCCGCTCTTGCCGATGATCTGGTTCACCTTGCCCTTGTAGAACTGGGCACTGATGTCCGTGAGCACCTGCACTTCACCGAAACGCTTGCTCAGGTCCTTTACCTCGATCATATGAGGAGCATCTGGGTAAGCGCGTAGTTCGCAATGAGGATCACCACGTTGCTGTGCACCACCGCCCGGGTACTGCTGATGCCCACTTCACGGGTACCGCCGCGGGTGTAGTAGCCCTGATAGGCGGAAACACTGGCGATGATGAATGCGAAGACCACCGTCTTGATCAGGGCATAGGTCACGTGGTATGGAACGAAACCGGTCTGGATCCCTTGGATGTAGTCCACACCACTTACGATCCCGGTCGCGATGCCGGCCACATATCCCCCGAATATGCTCAGGAACATGCTGATCATCACGAGGAAGGGGTTCATCAGCATCGACGCGATGATCTTCGGCAGGATGAGGTAGCCGGCGGAGTTCACGCCCATGATGTCCAGCGCGTCGATCTGCTCCTTTACGCGCATGGAGCCGATCTCCGCAGCGATATTGGAGCCGACCTTACCGGCCAGGATCAGTGAGATGATCGTTGGGCTGAACTCGAGGATCGTGCTCTGGCGTGCCGCAAAACCCACGATATAGGCCTGTATAAGTGGGCTGTCGATGTTGGTCTTGGTCTGGATCGTGACCACCGCCCCCATGAAGAACGAGAGCAACGCCACGATACCCAGGCTCTTCACGCCCAGCAGGTCCATCTCCTCGAGGGTCCGCTTCCAGTAAAGGCCCAAGCGTTCGGGCCGGCTGAAGGTCTCCTTCAACAGCAGAAAATACCGACCGATGTGGTAGAAGATGGTCATTGGGGCGTTCCGCGGGCTAAAATAGGCCTTGTCCGGGTGGTGGGAAGAGGTCGTACCTGCCCGCTCCGCGCGATCCAGTAAATTCGCCCGGTCCTCATGGTGCACCCCCGGATCCCTTCCCTGGCCTACCCGTTCCTGGCAGCATTGCTGATCCTGGTGGCTACCGGCTGCCGGTCTCAGCCCTCCAAATACCGCAAGCACAAGGAGTGCGAGTGCCCCAAGTGGAACCATCGGCACCTGCCCCGCGAGGACGGCGTGCATGCTAATTTGCACGGCCATTCCGCATGCCACAAGTCCTCTCTCCTGCCGTTGCGCACGGCCTAGCTGCATGAATTCCGCTCCGGACCTTGAGCTCCTGCGCCAGCACATCCCCGCTGGCGCATACCCCGTGGTGGTGCAATGGCTGCGCCACAATCCGGTGCTGGTGCGCATATCGCGTTCGCGCCAGACCAAGCTGGGGGATTACCGCAGTGCCACACGGACCAGACCACATCGGGTCTCGGTGAACGAGGACCTGAACAAGTACGCCTTCCTGGTGACCCTGGTGCATGAATTCGCGCATTACACCACGTACATGCGTACCAAGCGGTGGACACAACCTCACGGGAGCTACTGGAAGAACGAGTACAACAGGCTGATGCGTCCGTTCATGAGCCGTGCGGTCTTCCCTGCGGATGTGCTTGCGGCATTGGAGCACCATTTGATCGATGCCCCGGCGAGCAGCTGTACGGACCAGGTACTGATGCGGGTGTTGCGTAAGTACGACCAGGAACCCCGGCCGTTGCTCGAAGAACTCCCCGACCGGTCCGTATTCCGGTTCAATGATCGGATCTTCGTGAAGGGTCCCCAGCTCAGAAAAAGGTACAAATGCCATTGTCTCAACGACCGTCGCCTGTACTTCATCGACCCACTTGCCGAAGTGCATGTGCATGGCCCCATGATCGCACGCAAGGCCTCGTGAGCGCCCCCCTCAAGCAATAACATGAAAGAACACACTTACTGCGTGATCATGGCCGGTGGCGTCGGCAGCAGGTTCTGGCCCATGAGCCGCAGCGCCCATCCCAAGCAATTCCTCGATTTTCTTGGGCTGGGACGCACCCTGTTGCAACAGACGTATGACCGCTTTCTGCCGATCTGTCCCGCAGAGAACATCCTTGTGGTCACCAATGCCCGCTACACGGACCTGGTAAGGGAACAACTTCCCGGACTGAAGGAACACCAGATCCTGCCGGAGCCGGACCGCAGGAACACCGCTCCCTGCATCGCCTACGCGAATCATGTCATCCTTGAAAGGGATCCTCAGGCCTTGATCGTCGTAGCCCCCAGCGATCACCTTGTGCTCAAAGAGGAGGCGTTCCAGGAGACGATCCGTATCGCCCTGCTCGAGGCCGCCTCCGGTGACCGGTTGGTGACATTGGGGATCACCCCGAGCAGGCCCGACACCGGGTACGGCTACATTCGCTTCAATGATGCTGACGATACAGTGGACAGGCGGGTGAAGAAGGTCAGGACCTTCACGGAGAAGCCTGACCACGCCACTGCGGAGCGCTTCCTGGCCAGTGGTGATCACTTGTGGAATGCCGGCATCTTCATCTGGAGCCTGAGCAGCATCAACAGTGCCTTCGAACAACACCTGCCGCAACTGGAGAGCCTGTTCGCGACAGTTGATGGCGTTTACGGGACGGACAAGGAACGTGATGCGATCGGTCGCATCTATTCCGACTGCGAGAGCGTCAGCATCGATTATGGCATCATGGAAAAGGCGGAGAACGTGTACACCGTCGTCAGTGACTTCGGCTGGAGCGATCTCGGCACATGGGGCAGCCTGTACGACCACATGCCGTTGGATGCCGAAGCGAACGCCGCGATCGGGGATAACCTCAAGCTGTACGATTGTTCCGGCAACATGGTCCACATGCACGACGGCCGGCTCACGGTCCTGCAAGGGCTCGAGGATTACATCGTAGTGAGCACCAAGGAGGCCCTCCTCGTTTGTCGCAAGCAGGACGAACAGAAGATCAAGGAGTTCGTGACCGACCTGGCCTCCGAAAGCGGTGATCGGTACATCTGATGTCATACCCGGCAAGATGATGCGGAAGGTGACCGGAGCCGCATCATCGCTCCGCCCACCATTCACCACGCGGCATCCGTGGAAATGGGTGTTGGTCCCAATGGCGTTCCTGGCCCTGGTGGTGCTCTACCGAAATGATCCCTCCGAAGGAGGGTTCCCCGTTTGCCCTTTCCACGGAACTACAGGCCTGCTATGTCCCGGTTGCGGTGCACAGCGGGCCATGCATCACCTGCTGCACGGTAGGGTGTCCGCGGCATGGACGCACAATGCACTTCTGGTCATTGCCATTCCGCTGCTCGGCCTGCACTGGGGTGCATACCGGATCCGGGCCTTAACGGGGTCCGTTGCGAACAAGCGCGTGATCGGGGCATGGGTGATCGTGATCCTGGTCTGGTGGGTGATGCGCAATACCGCGGTCATGACTGGCTTCGCGCAATAACGCCTTGTAACTTGCGGCCTTTGCCAAGACAGCGGCCGACCCCGTCCCGACAGTGCCTCGATTCGACCTCATCACCGGCTCCGGACCGCTTGCGGACCTGAGCAACGTGCTGTCCACCGCCAGCATCCTTGCGCTGGATACGGAAGCCTCGAGTTTCCATCGGTACAAGGAACGCGTCTGTTTGATCCAGATCAGCGATCGTGAACGCACGTGGCTCATCGACCCACTGGCCATTCCCGACCTGGCACCACTGGGCGAGCTTCTGGCCGTACCCGGCATGGAGGTGGTCATTCACGACGCGGACTACGACCTGCGCATCCTGGCCAGACACCACCACATCCGGGTTGAGAACGTATTCGACACCCTGGTCGCCGCGGAATTGCTGAATGAGCCGGAGATCGGTCTTGCCGCGCTCCTCAAGAAATATCAGGGCCTGGACATCGACAAGAAGTTCCAGAAGGCCGACTGGAGCAAACGGCCACTGCCACAGGCCATGTTGGACTATGCCGCCGGCGACACGGCCTACCTGATCGGCCTGCGCGACACGTTGAAGGCAGCACTTATCGCAAAGCAACGATGGTCCTGGGCAGAGGAGGAGTTCGCCCTGCTCACCGATGCGCCATTCAACCTGCCCATCAATGAGGAGCCCCTATTCATGCGCATGAAAGGGGCCAAGCATCTGAAACCGCAGCAACTCGCCGTGCTGCGCGAAGTGCACGCCTGGCGTGAAGGCATCGCGGCACGGATGGACCGGGCGCCATTCATGGTCCTCGGCAATGATGTACTCCTTGGCCTGGCCACTGATCCTCCATCGGATGTCAGGAGCATCGCGAAACGGCCAGGTGTGGGGGAACGCATCCTGGAGCGGGAAGGCAACGCGATCATGGCCGCAGTGGAACGGGGCCGGAATGTGCCAAGGGAAGAATGGCCCAGGGTGCCACGCCCCAAACGATGGGATCGCGACGATGATTACGAGGACCGGCTGAAACGGTTGAAGGCCGTGCGCGAGGTCCTGATGAAGGAACACGACCTGAGGCCCGGTATCGTAGGAGCGAACCAATTGCTCGCGGATATCGCGCGCGCACTGCCAGGCGACCGTGAAGCATTGGCGGCCCTGCCAGGGATGCGCCGCTACCAGGTGGAGCATTTCGGCGCAGCACTGTTGGAAGCGCTCTGACCGACCGTGATATCGGTCACACTGCCCCCCGCTGGGTGCCGGTACTTTTGCGGTCGCCAATGGAGATCCTCGGATACATGGGAGCGTTGATCATGGGGCTCGTTCTTGGGGCGCTCGGCGGCGGCGGCTCCATCCTGACGGTACCCATCCTCGTCTACCTCTTCCGCCTGGAGCCCGTCACCGCCACAGGTATCTCCCTTTTCGTGGTCGGCGCAACCAGCGCAGCCGGCATCCTTTCCCATCACCGCCAGGGGAACGTTGCCTGGCGCACGGCAGCACTGTTCGGGTCGGCATCGATCATCAGCGTCTTCATCACGAGGCGCTGGGTGGTGCCGGCCATACCCGATCCCATAGTGCACATCGGTGATCTCACCCTGGATCGCGGGACGGCCATTCTGTCCTTATTCGCGGTGGTGATGGTCCTTTCCGCCTGGTCCATGATCCGTGGCAGGAAGGAGGATGACATTCCACGAAAGGCCGGAGGCACCGTGCACCTGGTCCTCACAGGCTTGCTTGTCGGAGTGCTGACCGGTATTCTGGGGGCGGGAGGAGGATTTCTCATCGTGCCCGCGTTGGTCCTCGCGGCCGGTTTGGACATGAAGCAGGCGGTGGGCACCTCCCTGCTCATCATCACCGTGAACGCATTCATCGGATTCCTTGGGGACCGCGATGTCCATTTGGCCGACCATATAGGCATGCTTCTGCCATTCCTGGGATTGGCCATCATCGGCATCGTCCTTGGTGTGCGGTGGTCGGAACGGATACCCAGTGCGAAACTGCGACCTGCCTTCGGTCGGTTCGTGCTGGTCATGGGCATCTACATCATCATTCGCGAACTTTACAACATGGGGTAGGGCATGACCTCCCCGAGATCCAAGCACACATGAAAGTCGAACAGATCTACACCGGTTGCCTTGCACAAGGCGCATACTATATCGAAAGCAACGGCGAAGCGGCCATCATCGACCCCTTGCGCGAGACCGCACCCTACCTGGAGCGGGCTGAGAAGAACGGGGCGCGGATCAAATATGTCCTCGAGACGCATTTCCATGCGGATTTCGTGAGCGGGCACCTCGACCTCGGCCGCAAGGCAGGAGCGAAGATCGTCTATGGTCCGAACGCCAGTCCGGCTTTCGAGGCCTACATCGCCGCGGACGGAGAGGAATTGAAGCTTGGCAAGGTCACCATCAAGGTGCTGCATACGCCAGGGCACACGATGGAAAGCACCTGCTACCTGCTTCTGGATGAGAACGGTGTTCCGCACAGCATCTTCACCGGGGATACGTTGTTCATCGGTGACGTTGGCCGTCCTGATCTCGCCCAGAAGGCGGGCTCGATCACACAGGAGGACCTTGCCGGGTACCTTTACGATTCACTGCATCAGAAGATCATGACCCTGCCGGACGATGTCATCGTTTATCCAGCACATGGTGCGGGTAGCGCGTGCGGTAAGAACATGAGCAAGGAGACCTCGGACACACTCGGGAACCAGAAGAAGGTGAACTACGCCTTGAAAGCAGGTTCGAAGGAGCAGTTCATCAAGGAAGTAACCGATGGACTATTGCCACCTCCTGCCTATTTCCCGCAGAATGTGGCCATGAACAAGGGTGTGATCCCCAGCGTGGATGCGCTCAAGGAAACGAGCCTGCGCGCCCTGGCCCCGGATCAGTTCGAACTCGTGGCCGAGACCGAAGGCGCACTTGTACTCGACACGAGGGGCGCCCAGACCTTCAAGGATGGGTTCATTCCGCGTAGCATCAACATCGGCATCAAGGGTGACTTCGCTCCGTGGGTGGGAGCGATGATCCCCGATGTGAAGCAGCCGCTCCTGCTGGTGACCGATGAAGGCATGGAGGATGAAGTGGTGACCCGCCTGGCGAGGGTCGGCTACGACAATGTATTCGGTTATCTGAAGGGTGGCGTTGACGCATGGAGGAACGCGGGCAGGGAACTGGATACCATCGAAAGGATCAGCGCAGCGGAATTCGCGAAACGCTTCCATGGCGCGAAGCTGCACGTGGTGGACGTGCGGAAGGACGGCGAATACAACGCAGAGCACGTGGATGGCGCGGTGCATGCTTCACTGCAGTACATCAATGAGAACCTCGCCGCGTTCAGCAAAGAAGTGACCAATTATGTGCATTGCGCCGGCGGTTACCGCAGCATGATCGCTGCGAGCCTGCTGAAAGCGCGCGGTTACCACGACCTGGTGGAGATCGAAGGCGGTTTCAACGCGATCAAGGGCACGAACGTGCCAGTAACGGACTTCGTGTGCCCGACGACAGTACAGAAGTGACCGTGGCTCCACGACCCTGATCGATCCTTGACCATGCTCGAGATCCTGCAACGGCCGTGGCCGTGGTACATCGCCGGTGTGCTTATCGGACTCACCGTCCCCGTATTGCTGCTGCTGGGCAACAAGACCTTCGGCATCAGCAGCTCGCTCCGCCACCTATGTGCCGCGTGCATACCGGCCCGCATTCCGTTCTTCACCTACAACTGGCGAAAAGAGGTGTGGAACCTATTCTTCGTGGGTGGCGTGGTCCTGGGGGCGGTCGTCGCGGCCCAGTACCTCCGCGACCCGGAGCCGATCCAGCTTGCCGAGGGCACGCGCATCTACCTGGAGAGCAAGGGGATCTCGAATACCAATGGATTGCTGCCCGATGAGATCTTTTCTTGGCAGCACGTGCTCAGCGTCCGTGGATCACTCTTCTTCATAGTAGGCGGTTTTCTGGTCGGTTTCGGGACGCGTTACGCCGGGGGCTGCACCAGTGGCCACGCGATCATGGGCCTCAGCAATTTGCAATGGCCCAGCCTGGTCGCCACGATCAGTTTCATGGTCGGTGGCCTCATCATGACATGGTTCATCCTCCCTCACCTGCTCACCCTATGATGGATCGAACACACAAGGGATCGACCGGATCCGCTGGCGACGATCTGGAGAAGCGCCTGCAGGACGCCGTCTGCGTGAATGAATCCAAGCTGCAACACCCGTGGTGGTCCAACCTCAAGTACACCGCGTGGGGCGTGATCTTCGGCATCGTCTTCGTAAAGGCAGAGATCATCAGCTGGTTCCGGATCCAGGAGATGTTCCGCTTCGAGAGCTTCCACATGTACGGTGTGATCGGGACGGCAGTGTTCGTTGGCGCGATCAGCGTTCTCTTGATCAAACGGCACAAAGCGCGCACGATCCATGGAGAAGAGATCATGATCCACCCGAAGGAATTCAACAAGGGCCAGGTATACGGAGGGGTCGCATTCGGGCTTGGATGGGCGATCACAGGGGCCTGCCCAGGTCCATTGTTCGCACAGATCGGCGCCGGATCCGGGGTGGTCTTCATCACCTTTCTGAGCGCTGTGGCCGGCACATGGGTTTACGGGCTGCTCCGCGAAAAGCTCCCGCATTGACCGGTATGAAATGGCGAAGGCCCCCGAGGGAGCCTTCGCCAACTCCGACCATGTCGGTCAGGCCCCCAGGTCTTTTTTCGCCAGGTAGAAATCGATCAGTTCGACGCTCTTATCCTGCAGCCGCGCATCGAGTTCCCCAAGGGTCTTCGGAGGTGGTACGATCACCTTTTCTCCGGCCTTCCAGTTCAGGGGCATGGCGCAACCGTGCACATCGGCCGTCTGCATGGCCTCCAACACACGTTTGATCTCATCCATGTTGCGCCCCACATTCAGCGGGTAGTACATGACGAGGCGGATGATGCCCTTGGGATCGATGAAGAACACGGCACGTACCGCCGCGGTATTGCTCGCGTTCTCATGCAGCATTCCATAACGCTTCGCGACCCGCATATCGATGTCAGCGATGATCGGGAAGTCCATGAGGACACCGGTCTTCTCCCGCACGGCCTGCACCCATGCCACATGGCTGTGTATGCTGTCGATGCTCTCACCGATCAGCTTTGTGTTCCGTGCGGCGAACCACTCCTTTTCCTGGGCGAACCCACCAAGCTCCGTGGTACACACCGGTGTGAAATCAGCAGGATGGGAGAACAGGATCGCCCAGCTGTCCTTGATGTACTCACTGAACTTGATCGGACCGATCGTGGTGAGCGCCTCGAAATCCGGTGCGGGATCACCGATCCGCGGCATATGCGTCGTTTCCATGTCAAAGTGTTTTGATCGGTGCAAAGAGAACCGTTCGCGCCTGACCCGGTGGTGACATCGATCACGATCCGTTCCTTCTTCGGAGGACGGTGACGATCATCACGGTCCGCACGAATGGATCGATGGACCTTTGTGCATACGAATACCACACGTCATGAAAATGAACATGGGAACAATGGACCGCACGATCCGGGTCCTTGTCGCACTGGCGATCGCAGTGCTCTATTTCACGGGTGTGATCCCAGGTACTCTGGGCATCGTCCTGTTGATCCTGGCCGGGGTCTTCGTCCTCACGAGCCTGGTCGGCTTCTGCCCGTTGTACTCCCCGTTCAGGTTCAGCACACGAAAACGATGAACCGTGCCTGGGTGGTCACCGGTCTGGGCATCGGGTTTGGTGCCCTGGCGGGCTGGTTCCATTGGAGCCATTGGGGATGCACCAACGGTTGTACGATCACAGGCGACCCGGTGAACAGTTCCCTGTATGGTGCGGTCATGGGAGGATTGCTGGTGAATACGTTCAAACGGAAAGCACAGAACAAGAAAAAGAACACGTGAACATGCTACGTACACTTTTCGGAATGGGTCCCAAGGTGGACCTGAAGGAGGTCCTTGCGAAAGGGGCCACGATAGTCGACGTCCGTTCGGCAGGTGAGTATGCCGGTGGGCATATCAAGGGATCGGTGAACATCCCGTTGGACCAGTTGGAACAACGCATGCACAAACTACCGAAGGACAAGGCCATCATCGCGTGCTGCTTGAGCGGTGCGCGAAGCGGAAGAGCGGTGGACATCCTGAAGGCGCATGGCCTGGAAGCGTACAACGGTGGTGGATGGTCGGGCTTGAATGCCGTGGTGCGCGGATGACAGGTACGATGCTTGGTGGTTGGTCGTGGGCGCGGGCATTGCGCCTAGTGATCGCCTTGCTCTTCCTGGCCGCCGGGATAGGTTCCGGGGATACATTCGCTTACGTTGCGGCAGGTATCCTTGGCGTTCAAGCGGTGCTCAATGTGGGATGTTGCGGTACGCACTGTTCATCTCCATTGCCGGCCCGGGACAGGGAAAGCGCGCTCGATGGAACGGAATACGAAGAAGTAGGTTGACATGGGAACGACATTCCAGGAACTGATCAACGGTGAACGGCCGGTCCTGGTCGACTTCTTCGCCGAATGGTGCGGGCCATGCAAGGCAATGAGGCCCGTGCTCGACGAATTCAAGGGATGGGTCGGGGACCGCGCCACGGTGATCAAGGTGGATGTGGACAAGAACCCTGCGGCAGCACAGGCCTACCGTGTGCAGGGCGTGCCCACCCTGGCCATCTTCAAACATGGAAAGGTGGTGTGGCGCAAGGCCGGTGTCCACTCCGCCAAGCAACTTGAAGAGGCGATCCGGCCTTACCTATGATGCCGGCAGCGTGGCAGGATGCACCTCCAAGGACCCACGCGACAGAGTTACCCGACCTTCCCGCTGGAGTTGCTGCAACAACCGTGTGACCACTTCTCGCGGTGAGTTCAGCTCATGCGCGATGTCCTCGTGGGTGCCCTTGATGGTCGTACTTCCCGTGGCGTGCACGCGCTTCACCAGGTAGTTCCATAGTTGCTCATCCATCCGGTGGAAAGCGACCACTTCGATCGTCTCGAGCAACTCACCGAAGCGTTGGGCCTGGTTCTCGCTCACGAAACGCCTCCATTCCGGATGAGCCATCCATTCATCCGCGTAGCGTGCTGGTATCATCAGCAGTTCCGCCTCCTCCTCCACCACGGCACGCACCGAGCTGTTCCTGTTCGTAGTGCAACACGTAAGGGACATGGCGCATGACTCCCCAGGCATGATGTGGTACAGGAAGCGCTCGTGCCCATCCGCATCCTGCACCAGGATGCGCAGGCTTCCTTTCACCACAACAGGGATATGCGTGATCGCGTCGCCGGGCCGCATGAGTTCGGCCCCTGCTGGCAGCATGCGACGCGTGGCCACCTTGTGGAACTCAGCACCGAATGCTGTGCCCTCGAAAAGTCCAGGATCGGGTCTCACGACCGCGAACATAGCCCCTGCTGAGGTTTCATCGTTCTCCTTTTGCCGCCTTCGGATCGAAGTGGAAGAAGATGTTCGCCCAGATCACTTTGCTCAGGACGTAGAGGAATGGGCTGAGCACCACGAGAAGCCCCACCACACTCCCGGCCTGCCAGACAAGGCTGAGGTCCGGCGCAAGAACGGAAAGAGCCACCCACACGGTGACGAACAGCGCCACAGCAAGGGCATAGGAGACGTACATGGCCCCATAGAAGAAACCCGGCTCCCGTTCGAATTTGACGCCACAGACAGGACAGTTGGGGTGAACGTCACCGACCGTGCTCAGGGCATAGGGCTGCGAAACGAATAGATCCCCCTCGTGGCACACCGGGCACGTAAAGGTCAGAACGCTGTACAGTTTGCTCTCTTTCCAAGCCATGTGCAAAATGATGTGATCCCACCCTTTTGGATGGTGAGTTAGGTCACGATCCCTTTCCCCGGCTATCCTTCACCGGTCATTTTCGCCGGATCGACCCACAGGTCGAAATCCGCAGCACTCACGTAGCCCAGTCCAACCGCGGCCTCCTTCAATGTGGTGCCCTCCTTGTGCGCCTTCTTCGCGATCTCGGCCGCCTTGTAGTAACCGATGTGCGGGTTCAAGCTTGTCACCAGCATCAGTGAATTCTCAAGGTGACGCTTCAATACGGGCCTGTTCGGCTCGATGCCTACCGCACACCGATCGTTGAAACTCACACAGGCCTCGCCGATCAACCGTGCGCTCTGAAGCACATTCGCCGCGATCATCGGCTTGAACACGTTGAGTTCGAAGTGCCCGTTGCTTCCACCGATACCCACGGCGACATCATTGCCCATCACCTGGGCGCAGACCATGGTAAGGGCCTCCGGTTGGGTGGGGTTGACCTTTCCCGGCATGATCGAGGAACCCGGTTCGTTGTCCGGAATGATCAGTTCGCCGATGCCACTGCGCGGACCGCTGCTGAGCATGCGGATGTCATTGCCGATCTTCATGAGGCTTACCGCGGATCGCCGCAGGGCGCTGCTCAATTCCACCATGGCATCGTGCGCGGCGAGGGCTTCGAACTTGTTCGGCGCGGTGACGAATGGCAGACCGGTGAGCTCTGCGATCTTCTTGGCGACCAGCACGCTGTAGCCTTTGGGCGCGTTCAATCCTGTGCCAACCGCCGTACCGCCGAGTGCCAACTCACGCACCATGACCAGGGCATTGTCGATACTGCGCAACCCGTTGTCCAATTGCTGGGCGTACCCACCGAATTCCTGTCCCAGGGTAAGCGGCGTGGCATCCATGAAGTGCGTTCGACCCGTCTTCACGATGTCCTTGAATTCATCCGCCTTTTTTCGCAGGGTGTCGCGCAGCTTCTTCACTCCGGGCACGGTCACTTCCACCACCATCTTGTATGCGGCGATGTGCATGGCGGTCGGGAAGGTGTCGTTGCTGCTCTGGCTCTTGTTCACATCATCGTTCGGGTTCAGCACCTTCTCAGCGTCCGTGAGTTGCCCACCACTCAGGACGTGCGCGCGGTAGGCGATCACCTCGTTCACGTTCATGTTGCTCTGCGTGCCGCTGCCGGTCTGCCAGATCACCAATGGGAATTGATCGTCGAGCTTACCCGAGAGGATCTCATCACAGACCCGACCGATCAGGTCGCACTTCTCCTTCGGCAACTTGCCCAGCTCAAGGTTGGCGAGCGCTGCGGCCTTCTTCAGGTAGGCGAATGCGTGCACGATCTCCAACGGCATGCTGCCCGGCGGACCGATCTTGAAGTTGTTCCGGCTGCGCTCCGTCTGTGCGCCCCAGTATTTATCGGCGGGCACCTTCACCTCGCCCATGGTGTCTTTTTCGATGCGGTGGTTCATGGTTGTCGGTTGTCGGTTGTCAGTGGAGGCGGTCACGGTCCCGCGCCGCTGGTGCGACGGACAACCAGTAACCGACAACTGACAACGCGCATTACACTTTCTGGCTCTGCCCCTGTTGCATCAGGTACGCCTTCAGGAATTCATCGATATGGCCGTTCAGCACATCGTCCACACTGCTCGTCTCGTGGTCGGTGCGTACGTCCTTCACAAGCTTGTACGGTTGCAGCACGTAGTTCCGTATCTGACTGCCCCATTCGATCTTCTTCTTGCCCGCCTCGATCTCGCTGCGTTTGCTCCGTCTACGCTCCAGTTCCGCTTCGTACAACTGGCTCTTGAGAAGCTGCAGCGCTTTCGTTTTGTTGTCCAGCTGGCTGCGGGTCTCCGTGTTCTCGATCACGATGCCGGTAGGTCCATGGCGCAACCGCACACCGGTCTCCACCTTGTTCACGTTCTGGCCGCCGGCGCCTCCACTGCGGAAGGTATCCCAGGTGATGTCCGCCGGGTTTATCTCGATGTCGATGCTCTCATCCACCAACGGGAAGACGTACACGCTGACGAAGCTGGTATGCCGCCGGGCCTGGCTGTCATACGGACTTATCCGCACCAGCCGATGCACACCGTTCTCACCCTTCAACATGCCGAAGGCGAATTCACCATCCACCTCCAAGGTGGCCTGTTTGATGCCCGCCGCCTCTCCATCCTGGTAATCGAGCACGCGCACGGAGTATTCGTTCCGCTCGGCCCACATGCGGTACATGCGCAACAGCATCAAGGCCCAGTCATTGCTTTCGGTACCGCCAGCACCACTCGTGATCTGCACCACGGCGCTGAGCGGATCCTCTTCGGCACTGAGCATGTTCTTGAATTCGAGTTCCTCCAGCGCCTCATTGGCCTTGGTGAACTGTGTATCCAGCTCCTCCTCGCTCACCTCCCCTGCCTTGAAGAACTCGAAGACCACGCCCGCATCGTCGATCTCACGCTTCACGCCTTCGTACAGGCTCACCCAGCGTTTGAGCTCCCGGATCCGGTGCATCACCACCTGGGCTTTCTTCTGGTCGTTCCAGAACTCGGGGTCGAGCGTGTACTTCTCCTCTTCCAGGATGCGGCCGCGCTTCTCCTCGATCTCGAGGTATCCCTTCAGGGCCTCGAGACGCTCACTGAGGTCGTCGATCTTGTCGATGGTGATCATTGGGGCCGCAAAAGTACGGGGCATCGGGCGATCGCGAAGGGTCGCTCCCACCAGGGTTTCGCCACGCCGATCCACCGGCCTCCCACAACGGTATCACGCCTGACCCAGGACCCGCGCGATGGCCTGTTCCACCAGTTCCGACGCATATCCCTTCCCCAGGAAATAGCGGGATACCTTGTGTCTTTTGATCCATGGATCCATCTCCTTCTCCCGGTCCCACCGTTTCATGACAAGCTTCAACAACGTTTCGGTGTACTCCTCGTCCTCGATGCTCTTCAACCCAAGGGTGATGCACGGTGCACTTACCTTCCTGGCCTTCAATGCCGCCTCGATCTTCCGGCGCCCCCAGCCCTTCTGGCGGAACTTGCTCACGGCGAAATGCGCCGCGAACCGGGCCTCGTTCAGGAAGCCCTCCCCGATCAACCGGCTTATCGTGACCTCCACCTCCTGCTTGTGCGCGCCCCAAGCATAGAGCTTGTCGCGCACCTCCTGCTGGCAGCGTTCCTGGCGTGCACAATAGCGCCTGGCCCTGGCCATCTTGTCCAATGTTGGATTGGGCACCACGCGAAGATGGCGGATCGACCTGTACAAGCGCCGGGTGAACCCTACACCGGCACCTCCGCCCCCCTGCCGTCCTCGACCTTGTAGGAGAGGAACTGCATGGCGCTCTCGGGCTTCACCTTCACCCATTTCCTCCAGCGCCACCACCAGCTCATCTGGCGGCTCATGAGCCCCTTGGTCAGGTACGCGTGGATGAACGGATGCACGCACAAGGTGAGACCGCTCATGTCCTTCTCGGACAACAGGTAGTTCAGGGCATTCTCGATCTCATCCACGACAAGGACGGGCGCGCCCACTTCTCCGGTACCGTTGCACGTAGGGCAGCTCTCGCTGGTATCGATCTCCGTTTCGGGCCGAACGCGCTGCCGGGTCAGCTCGATCACGCCGAAGCGGCTGGGCGGAAGTATGTTGTGCTTCGCCTTATCGTCGGCCATGGCATCCTTCAGGGCCTTATGCAGGGTGCGCCTGTTCTCAGCCTCGTAGAGGTCGATGAAATCAATGCAGATGATGCCCCCCATATCGCGCAGCCGGAGCAACCGGGCGATCTCGATGGCGGCCTCTACGTTGATGTCCAACGCGTTCTTCTCCTGGGCCTGGTTGCCACCCTTGCGGCTGCCACTGTTCACGTCGATCACGTGCATGGCCTCCGTCTTCTCGATGATCAGGTAGGCACCGCTGGTGAGCATCACCTGCTTGCCGAAGGCCTGCTTGATCTGCTTGTTGACACCGAAATTGTCGAAGATGTCGAGCTTGCCCTTGTAGTGCTTGACAATGCCCTTCTTCTCCGGAGCCGTCTTCTCAAGGGTCTGGTAGATGTCCTCCGCAAGAAGTTCATCATCCACGTGGATGTTCGTGAAATCCTTGTTCAGGACATCGCGAAGGACTGCGCTGGTGCGGTCGATCTCACCCAGCACTTTCTTCGGCGGTTGCGCATTGCGCAGGTTGCGGAACATGACATCCCAGCGCTGCAGCAGGGTCTTGAGGTCCGCCTCCAGGTCCTCGCTCTTCTTGTCCGCCGCGTTGGTACGGATGATCACCCCGTGGTTCTTGGGGCGAATGGCCTGCATCAGTTCCTTCAGCCTGCGTCGCTCCCCTTCGTCGGTGATGCGGCTGCTGATGCTGACCTTGTTGATGAAGGGCACCAGAACCATGTACCGGCCTGCGAGGGTGACCTCCGCCGTGAGCCGCGGCCCTTTGGTACTGATCGGCTCCTTGGCGATCTGCACCAGGATGCTCTGGCTGGCGCTGAGGGCATCGGTGATCTTGCCGTTCTTCTCGATGTCACCATCCAGCCGCCAATCGTCCAAAAGGGATGAACCGAGGGAGCCTTGAACCGCGGCCTTGGTGAATTTGTACGTGTTGCGGTATTGCGGTCCGAGGTCGAAGTAATGCAGGAAGGCATCCTTCTCGTGGCCCACATCGACGAATGCCGCGTTGAGCCCGGGGGCTACTTTGCGCACCTTGGCGAGGTAGATGTCACCAACGGCGAAGCCGCGGTCCGTCCGTTCCCTATGCAATTCCGCGAGGGCCTTGTCCTTCATGAGGGCAATGGCCACCTCGGAAGCGCCTGAACGGATGATCAGGTCGATGTTCACGGGCTAGTTGCTCATTTTCGGAGGTTGATGCACCCGACAGGGTGCCATGCAACGCCGCGTGTGCCCCGGGCTATGCCCAAGGCCACACGGCATCCAGCTTCAAGGAAGGACCTAGCGGTTCTTCTTCTTGTGCCGGTTCTTCCGCAAGCGCTTCTTGCGCTTGTGAGTGGCCATCTTGTGACGCTTACGTTTCTTACCGCACGGCATGGTGCTCAGTGTTTATCGTTCCTAAGTTCTTCCAGGAAATGGTCCACCCCGCGAAGGATGGCCGTGTCCTGTGCTACTTCCTTGTAATTCTCCAGGCTTTCGATGGCCTGGGGAATGCTGTCCAGTTCGGCGTAGGTGCGGCCCAGATAGACCCATGCATCAGGGTACCCCTGTGCATCGAGTTCCAACACCTTCCTGAAGCGATCCAGGGCCTTGTCGTACTGACCGCTCTGGATGGAGAACAACCCGAGGTGCCAGTGTGCTTGGACATTCTTCGGGTCCTCTTCCAGGATCTCGCGCAGCATCATGATGCCACGCATGGGGTCCTGCCCGTTCACCAGTGCGACCGCTTCTGCGGTCCTTGCCTGGCCGGGGGACATCATTTCCTCCTGCTTCCCGGAAGGTGTCCGGGGGGCCATCACCAAAAGAACGGTCACCACCAACGCGCCCCCAAGGGCCAACAGCTGTGGCTTCTTCAAGCCCATTACTGCTGCCCGCTACCGGGCCGGTTCTTCACCTTGTCGACAAAGATGTCGGCAGGCTTGAACGCCGGCACATCATGCGCCGGAATGATGATGGTGGTGTTGCGGGCCAGGATCCGACCTGTCTTCTGTGCCCTGCGCTTCACCACGAAGCTCCCGAAACCCCGCAGATGTACGTTCTCACCTTTCTCGAGGCTCGACTTCACCTCCTCCATGAAAGCCTCCACCGTCGTCAGGACCACTTGGCGTTCCACACCGGTGCGCTTCGCGATCATGCTGACCAATTCCGCCTTCGTCATACCCTGCTAAAGTTTGGGGCCGCAAAGATAGCCTTCCTATCCGATCGTGCAACCGATCTTCGTACCTGTATGTCAACAACTTCTTGGTTCTCCCGCGCACTTCTTCCTTGGTATCGCGAACATGCCCGCGCGCTGCCCTGGCGAGCCACCAAGGACCCCTATCTCGTCTGGCTCAGTGAGGTCATCCTACAGCAGACCCGTGTGGACCAGGGCACGGCCTACTGGCTGCGCTTCGCCGATCGCTTTCCCACCGTTCAGGCCTTGGCAAAGGCCAGCGAGGACGAGGTCCTGAAACTGTGGCAGGGCCTTGGGTACTACAGCCGTGCCCGCAACCTGCTCACCGCTGCGGGCCAGGTGGTGGCGGACCACGACGGTCGGTTCCCAACGGACCTGGCGGAATTGAAAGGGTTGAAGGGTGTCGGTGATTATACCGCTGCGGCCGTTGCATCCATCTGTTCCGAACGTCCGGTGGCGGTGGTGGACGGGAACGTGTATCGGGTGCTCGCACGTGTCTTCGGGATCGACATGCCGATCGATACATCCGCCGGATCGGCCCATTTCAAAGAGCTCGCAGGAGCATTGCTGGACCCGAAACATCCCGGTGACCACAACCAGGCCGTGATGGAACTCGGCGCATTGGTCTGCAAACCCCGTGACCCGGCCTGCTCGGCATGTCCATTGGCCGCTCGCTGCATCGCCCGGCGCACCGACCGGATCGCCGATCTGCCCGTGAAAGCGGGGCGGACGAAGGTCCGGACGCGCCACTTCAACTACCTCGACATCCGCACTGGATCAGGAGGCATTTGGTTCCAACAGCGTAGCGGCAGGGACATCTGGCGGGGCCTGTATGAGTTACCACTGCTGGAGAGCGAAGGCCCGCTGACGGAACGTCGGGTGGTCGCACGGCTTTCCGAACAGATGGGACCAGGTTGGGTGGTGGAAGGCGTGCATGGCCCGGTGAAGCACCTGTTGAGTCACCAAAGGATACTTGCACGATTCTGGAAGCTGACCCCCCCAAGGGACCTCGGTACACCGGAGCATTGGACCTTGGTCAGCAGGACCGGGATCGATGCGTTGGCGGTTCCCCGATTGATCGAACGCTACCTTACGGAACACCCGGGACCGATCGGGGCCTGAGCGAAGCGCTACCTTTGTCAACCTACAACTCGAACTATGGCCGGAGTCAACAAAGTGATCCTGATCGGGAACCTGGGTGCCGATCCTGAAGTGCGCCACCTGCAGAACGGTGCGAGCGTTGCGAATTTCCGCATCGCAACAAGCGAAACGTACAAGGACCGCCAGACCGGGGAGCGTCGCGAACAGACCGAATGGCACAATCTGGTGGCCTGGCGCGGGCTTGCGGAGATCACCGAGAAGTACCTGCGCAAAGGCAGCAAGGTGTATGTGGAAGGCAAGCTGCGCACCCGCCAATGGCAGGACAAGGACGGCAACACCAAGTACACCACGGAGATCCACCTGGACGAATTGACCATGTTGGACCGGCCCAATGATGGTGGCGCTGCGCCACAACGTGCATCCGCTCCAGCCGCTCAAGGTGCAACGGCCGCATCGGGACCTGCGGACGCGACAATGGAGGATGATGACCTCCCATTCTGAGGGATGAAAGGATCCTGCAGTGCTCTCGATCCATGCCCGATGGCCTTTCCTGATCTCGTGGAGAGCGTCCACGGTCGCATACCTTGCTTCCGTTAGTTGGAGCCTCCGTCCGCATATCCCCTGCTGGCGCTTTGGGCGTTTGATCCCGGGCTGACGGGGGTTTCCGTTGCGATGTTGGTGTTGCTATTGGCTTCCGCGGCCATGAGCGCCAGTGAGCTCGCCTTGTTCTCACTTTCACCCACACAGTTGCGCGACCTGAAAGAGCAAGGCGGCACCCGGGGCCAGCAGGTTCTGGAACTCCTGGCCAAACCGCGCCGGTTGCTTGCGACGATCCTCATCGCCAGCACGTTCGTCAACATGGGGATCATCGTGCTCTCCACATTCGCGGTGACCGAATTGCTGGACACGGCCCCATTGCCCGGTTACATGGTGGTCTCGTTGCATGTACTTGTCGTGGCCTTCATGATCGTCCTGATCGGTGAGGTGATACCGAAGGTGTACTCCGCCACAGAACCCATGCGCACGGCCAAGCGGATGGCACCGGCACTCCAAGCCCTGCGCAGTTCGCTCTGGCCGTTGAGCGAAGCACTGGTGCGCAGCACCGGGTTCATCGAGAAGCGCTACCGCAAAAAGACCCAGCAACCGTTGTCCGTGGATGCCCTTGGCCAGGCACTTGAACTGACCCGTGACGGGGATACGAGCGATGAAGAGCAACGCATCCTGCGCGGGATCGTGAAATTCGGGAACATCGAAGTGCGCCAGGTGATGCGCCCCCGTACCGAAGTGGTCGGCTTCCCGCAGGAACTCACCTTCAAGGAACTGCTGGCCGCCATCGTCGACTCGGGCTTTTCCCGGGTCCCGGTCTACGCGGAGACCCTGGACAAGGTGGTCGGTGTGCTGTACATCAAGGATATCCTGCCCCACATCGATCGCACCGAATTCGACTGGCTCCCGTTGCTGCGTGACCCGTATTTCGTGCCCGAGAGCAAGAAGCTTGACGATCTGCTCAAGGAATTCCAGCAGGAGAAAGTGCACCTTGCGATCGTGGTGGATGAATACGGCGGCACCAGTGGCATCATCACCCTTGAGGACGTCATCGAGGAGATCGTAGGCGACATCACCGACGAATACGACGACGAGGATGTGCTTTTCCACCGGGTGGACGACCGCACGTGGATCATTGAAGGCAAGGCTTCCTTGAACGACATGTACCGCGTGCTGGGCACGGACGGCGATCTGTTCGAGGAGCACAAAGGGGATAGCGGCACCTTGGGCGGCTTCATTCTGGAACTGATGGGGCGCATCCCGCGGAAGGGTGAACGCACGGATTTCGGCGATTACACCCTGGTCGTCGAGGCATCGGACAACAAACGGGTACGCCGTGTAAAGGTGATCCATCGTGATGCGCAGGAGGATTGAACCACTTCTTTTGTTCGCGGTGTTGTGCGGAGGTTGCGATGGGGATCCCGTGCCAAAGCCCAGAGGTTACTTCAGACTGGACCTGCCCCCGCAGGAATTCGTGCTTTGGGAGAATGGTCGTGGCTTGAACGCGGAGGTGCCGGCCTATGCCAGGGTACTGGAGCGCGATGCAAAGAGCGACGCCCGTTGGTATGATCTGCGTTTTGCAGGGCAGCGCGCCACAGTGCACCTCACCTGGTCGCCGGTAGGTCAACAGTTGGATGCGTTGATCGAGGATGCGCACGCCTTCAAGAACACGCATGGTGCCCTGGCCACCAAGATCACCCATGAACGTGTGCTACGGGACAGCGCCCGTGTGTTCGGGACCATATTCGAGGTGGAAGGGGACGTGGCCAGTCCGCTCGTCTTCTACCTCACCGACAGCACGGACAATTTCCTGTACGGGGCGCTCTACTTCGATGCCCGGCCCAATGCGGATTCCCTTGCCCCCGTGACCGAACGGCTTCGGGCGGACATGCGGCACATGGCCGCTACGCTTGCGTGGAAGTGACAGGACGGCCGGTGCGGTGCAGGACCACGAGCAGCGCAGCGAGCAGGGCCACCGCACCGAGTTGATGCGCTGCTCCCAGCGCGATGTGCACCTGGCTGAGCACGGTGAGGATGCCAAGAACGAACTGCACGCCGACCATCGCGATCAACCACAGGACCGGACGTACCAAACGAGGCTCCTTCCGATGTCGGACGGCGAACAGGATGCATCCCCCGGCAACGACCCAGGCGAACCACCGGTGAATGAATTGCACCCCATCCCGATGGTCGGTGAAGTCCTTGACCAATGAATCGAAGGCAGTGACGTTCTCGGGCATGAACTCGCCATTCATGAGCGGCCATGTGTTGTAGATGTGCCCCGCATCGAGCCCGGCCGTAAAGGCACCCCAGACGATCTGGAGCAGAAGCAGGAACATGAGGATGCGGGCATTCCTCCCGGCCAAGGAACCATACGAACGGAACTGGGCACGTCCTTCACGGATGTCAAGGACCGTCCACAGCACCAAGGAGAGGACCGCAAGCGCAGCGCAGAGGTGTACGGCCAGCCGATACTGGCTTACGTCCGTTCGGTCCTCCAGTCCGCTCACTACCATGAACCAGCCCAACGCGCCCACAAGCCCGCCGCCGATCAGGATCGCCCAACTGCGCTTACGCAGCCAGCCGTTGATGAGTCCCTTGCGCCAGAAGATGGTGAAAGGAACCACGAAGACCAACCCCATCAGGCGGCCCCAATTGCGATGCAGGTATTCCCAGAAGAAGATCCGCTTGAAACCGTCCATGCCGATCCTGGGTTCGGACAACGTGTACTCCGGGATCTGCTTGTACTTCTCGAAGGCATCCTCCCATTGCGTCTCGTTCATCGGTGGCAATGCACCCATGATGGGTTTCCACTCCGTGATGCTGAGCCCACTGTCCGTAAGCCGCGTGATGCCACCGATCACCACCATGCAGGCGATCAGGATGCAACCGGTGACCAACCAGATGATCACCGGGCGTAGTTCCCTCTTTCCTGGCAGCTCCATCGGGGGGCGAAAGTACCAGTGAACGACCGCGCCTCGAACCGGTATGGCACGATCCAATGAAAAAGGGGACCGAAGTCCCCTTTCGATCGGTACATGATCGGCGCTCAGTGCCGGAACACCCAGGTCAGGAGTGCAGCGATACTGGGCAGAATGGCTTCGCTGGGCAAATAGGCCTTCACCTCCCGCTCCTCGTTGCCATCAGGCCCGTTCTCCTTGGCGGTGCCGTTTCCTCTCACCTGGCGGGTGATCGCCACGGCCAGCACCTTGTATTGCCCATCATGCAGGGACTGGATCGCTTCGACCATCTGGGCATCTGTCACCTTACCCGAATCGTACGAGACGATCGCATGATCGGCCTCGTCGCCTTCCACGAAGTCGATCTCCGTGGAGGTGATCCCCGGCAACTTCGCGAGGGCCTTCTTGATGGAGCCTCCGCACATCATCTCACAGCTCATGCCATCAATACTGATATCCGCGATGGTCGTGGGCTCCCCGGCGCTGATGACGACATCCTGCACCGTGCGCACCACCGATGCGGGCAAGGTGTTCTCCACATGCTCGGAAGCGCTCCCGCATCCGAGCAGGAAAAGGATCGGAAGAAGGAAGAGTGCGGCTGTATTCTTCATGACATTGACCGGGTTACGCACATAGGACGAACGACCGTGGAAAACGTTACAAATGTAATACCCACGGATGGGAGGAATACCTTCGCGGGCTTCCTGCACCATGGAGAACGAGCGCTCTAGGAGTACCATCTGGCTGCTCCTCATCGTACTGGCCTTGATCTGGGGCACCTCGTTCATCCTGATGAAGCGTGGCCTCTATCACGAGGGGATCCCGGTGCTTACCCCATTACAGGTGGCTACGAGCCGGCTGGCCATCGCCTGGCTCGCGTTATCACCGGTCCTGTTCAGGCACATCGGTCAACTGCGGAAGCATTGGCTGCCCCTTGCTGGAACAGGATTGTTGGGGAACGGATTGCCGGCAGTGTTCTTCGCCACGGCCCAAAGCCGGATAGACAGTTCGCTCAGTGGCATGCTCAACAGCCTCACTCCACTGATGACCTTGCTGGCCGGCATGCTCTTTTTCGGGGTGAGGGTGCGGACCGCGCATGCGTTGGGAATACTGCTTGGGCTGGTCGGTGCCGTGGGACTTATCCTGGTGAAACGGGGGGATGGCCTTCCTGCATGGTCGGTATTTGCGGTCCTGCCGATCCTTGGCACGGTATGCTACGGATTGAGCGGCAACATCGTGAAACGGTACCTGTACAGCCTTCCCCCCATGGCGACCTCGGCCCTTGCGCTCACCTTCGTCGGCCCCGTGTGCATCGGGGCTGCATGGGCGAGTGGACTTCCAGATACCCTGCGCACGGTGCCACATGCATGGTCGGCACTCGGCCATGTGGCACTGCTTGCCACGCTCAGCTCGGCGCTGGCATTGGTGCTTTGGAACATGCTCCTGCAACATACCACTGCGTTGCGGGCTTCCTCCGTCACCTACTTGATGCCGGTGGTAGCCATCGGCTGGGGCGTGTTGGATGGCGAGCGCGTCGGGCTGCCTCAACTGGGCATGATCGCCCTGGTGCTTAGCGGAGTGTATGTGGTGAGCCTCGCGGAGCGCTCGCGTTAGGTTGTTCCAGCGGCTGGCCCATCTTTGCGAAATGTACTTGGACCGCAAGGTGATCGTGGTGCTGCCGGCCTACCGTGCCGCGCTGACCCTTGAACAGACCTACCGGGAGATCCCGCTCGACCTCGTGGATGAGGTGGTGCTCGTGGACGATCGCAGCCCGGACAACACCGTGGAAGTGGCCCGTGCGCTTGGGATCAAGCACATCGTGGTGCATGAGCGGAACCGCGGCTATGGCGGCAACCAGAAGAGCTGTTACGACAAGGCATTGGAACTGGGTGGTGACATCGTGGTGATGCTCCATCCGGATTACCAGTACACCCCGAAGCTCTTGGTGAGCATGGTCGCGTTGATCGGAAATGATGTGTACCCGGTGGTATTCGGGTCGCGGATCCTGGGGGGCGGAGCGCTTCGCGGCGGCATGCCCCTCTACAAGTACATCTTCAACCGCATGCTCACATTCGGGCAGAACCTGCTCATGGGCCAGAAGCTCAGCGAATACCACACAGGCTACAGGGCCTATTCCGGAGAGGTGCTGCGGGATATCGCTTATGCGAGGCTCTCCGATGATTTCGTCTTCGACAACCAGATCGTGGCGCAAGTGTTCTGGAAAGGATACGAAGTGGCGGAGATCACCTGCCCCACGAAGTACTTCGATGAGGCGAGCAGCATCAACTTCAGTCGCAGCATGACCTATGGTTTCGGGGTGATCCACACGAGCTGGCGCTACTTCCTGGCCCGCACCGGCATCGCACATTGGTCGTTGCTGGGGGATCGGCGGAACTGAACCGAGCGGCCGTTTACCTTCGGACCATGCTGTCCCGCCGTTGGCTCCCATGGGTGATCGCGATCGCGGGAGCGCTGCTCTTCATTCCGGGACTGGGGGCTGTGAACCTCTTCGATTGGGACGAGATCAATTTCGCGGAGATCGCACGGGAAATGCTCGTCACAGGTGATCTCTTGCGACCACGGATCGATTTCCTGCCATTCCATGAGAAGCCGCCATTGTTCATTTGGCTGCAGGCGATCGCCATGTCCGTATTCGGTGTAGGCGAGTTCGCGGCCCGCCTGCCCAACGCCATGTGCGGCATCGTCACCCTGCTGGTGCTGTACCGGATCGGCACCGGGCTTCGTGGCCGGGTGTTCGGGGCGCTTTGGACCCTGGCCTACCTCGGCTCGATCCTACCGCATCTGTACTTCCGCAGTGGCATCATAGACCCTTGGTTCAACCTGTTCATCTTCCTCGGGCTGAATGCTTTCATCCGGGTGGTTCGCGAGGACCATCCTCCTGCCACGCGCAGTGCCACCGGCCATGCCGTGCTTGCTGGATCTTACATCGGACTGGCGGTGCTGACCAAAGGTCCTGTGGGGCTGTTGATCCCAGGGATCGTTGCGATGGTGTTCTGGTCCATGAACGGCTGGCGCCCCCTGGTCCGATGGCGCTCGCTGCTCGTCGCAGGGGCTGTGCTGCTCATCACGGTCGGAACTTGGGCGGTAGTGGACCTGGTCCGGAATGGACCGGAGTTCATGATCGCCTTTTTCTGGCGCCAGGTGGCCATGCTCACCACTGAGGATGCAGGGCATGGCGGCTTCTTCGGCTATCACTTCGTCGTGTTGCTCATCGGGTGCTTCCCCTCCTCACTGTTCGCAGTGCAGGAATTGCGCAAGCCCACCCGCACGGAGGCCCCGGCCCGGAATGCACACCGCCGGTGGATGGTGGTCCTGTTCTGGGTGGTGCTCATCCTCTTCAGCCTCGTGAAGACGAAGATCGTTCACTACAGCAGCCTGTGTTACTTCCCCTTGACCTACCTCGCGGCCCTGCAGCTGGAGCGCATCTGGACCAGCAAGGTACCCTTTGGATGGTCGCGCTATGCCGTGGGCGTCGTGGGTGCGATGATCGCATTGATCGTCATGGCGGTGCCGATCGTCGGAATGCACATTGAATGGCTGCATCCGTTGCTCGCGCAGGACCCATTCGCACAGGCCAACATGGAGGCGGATGTGCACTGGAGCGCTGCGGCGTGCCTGGCCGGTGCCTTGCTCTTGTCCGCCCTGGTCCTCGGCCATGTGCTGCACGCCAGGGGGAGGTATCGTTCCAGCGTGCTGGCGATATTTCTGGGCGGCGCATTTTTCGTCACGGCGACGCTCTACTTCTTCATCAATAGGATCGAGGGCTATTCGCAACACGCCGCGATCGAGTTCTTCGAAGCCAGGCAGGGCGAACGATGCTACGTGATCACAAAGGGCTACAAGAGCTACGCGCAACTCTTTTACACACGCAAAGGACCGGTCAGTGATCCGCGTGCGCACGATGAGGAGTGGCTGCTCACCGGACCGGTCGACAGGGCGGTATACGTTGTTTGCAAGATCACCACGGCGCCTGAGTTGGGGGCGATCCCTACCCTGCATGAACTGTACAGGAAGAACGGTTTCGTATTCTACAAGCGAAAACCATGAATGAAGATCCGAGCCACATTCTGACGCACCTCGGCGAGGACCGGCACGCGGGATACGATGCGGTCGTACCACCGATCGTACAGAGCGGCAACTTCACCTATCCGACGGTCGCTGCCATGCGCGCTGTGGTACAGCAGGAAATGGAACGCCCCCTGTATACACGGGGATACAATCCCACTGTGGGCATCCTGCGGAAGAAACTGGCGGCACTGGAGCACGCAGAGGATGCGCTCGTCTTCAGCAGCGGGAGTGCCGCGATCGCTGCGGCCGTCATCGGCTCGGTGAAGGCCGGCGATCATATCGTGTGCGTTCAGAAACCGTACAGCTGGACCGGAAAACTCCTGGTGGAACTCCTTCAACGGTTCGGGGTCGAACACTCGTTCGTGGACGGGACCGACCCCGAGAACTACCGTCGTGCGATCGCACCGAACACCACCTTGTTCATCCTCGAAAGCCCCAATTCACTCACCTTCGAGTTGCAGGATATCGCGGCTGTGGCGGCCATCGCGAAGGCTCATGGGATCACCACGTTATGCGACAACAGTTACAGCGGCCCACTATTCCAGAACCCACTCGACCTGGGGATGGACCTCGTTGCGCATAGCGCCACGAAGTACCTGAACGGGCACAGCGATGTCGTGGCGGGGGTCCTTGCGGGATCAAAGGAGCGCCTGCTCCGGATCATGCAACAGGAGTTCATGACGTTGGGTGCATGTCCCTCACCGCACGATGCCTGGTTGTTGATGCGCGGGTTGCGGACCTTGGAACTGCGCGTCGTACGCAGCGCTGACAGTGCGGCCGAGGTCGCTCGGTTCCTGGAAGGCCACCCGAAGGTGAAGCGGACGCATTGGCCCTTCCTGAACAGCCATCCACAGCAGGCACTTGCCAGGAAGCAGATGAAACGCTGCGGCGGATTGATGAGCATCGAGCTCGACGCACCGGACGAGGCCGCAGTGGAACGGTTCTGCGACAACCTGAGCTCCTTCCTCATCGCGGTGAGCTGGGGTGGATACGAGAGCCTGCAGTGGCCGGTGTGTGCACTGAAGGGACCGAGCGGATACTATACCGACCTACCATTCAACATGGTACGGCTGTACATCGGCCTGGAGGACCCGGCCGTGTTGATCGCGGACCTGGACCAGGCCCTTGGACGCGTATAGGTGCTACACGCGAAGAGCGGGGCTTCTGCCACCGCGAACACCGCTACATTTGGATCGGAGCGCATGCATCCAGCGATCACCAGCTGCCACGCGATGAAGTGAAACGGTCATCGACAGGCACTGATCACCAAGTACAACCAGTAGACGACACATGCCGAACGATGCACAGATCGTGGAAGAAGGATTCCAACGGTACTTCAACACACCCCTGAAGCCATATCAGGAGCTCGTTCACCTCTTCGATTCCGAAGAGGCGCACCTGAAGTACTTCAAGAAAGTGCTGTACTTCACCAAAGCGGTGATCGGGCCGATGGCCGCACAGGGGATGCGCAAGGAGGATTCCATCGTGGACCTTGCCTCCGGGGATGGCCAGATGTCCCTGGCCCTTGCCTTGCTGGGGTACGAGAGGATCACCCTGTACGACATGGATACGCAGCGCCTTGAATTGGGGAAGCGTATGATACACGAATTCCGGAAGGACCTGAAGGTGGGCACGATCAACGGTTCGGCCACCGAGCTCAGCGGGCATTACGATGTATTGATCTGCTATCAGACGATCGAACATCTTTCGGATGAAGGCAATTACAGCATCGCGAAGAAGTCGTGCCAGCTTGAATTCCTGCGTCAAGTGGATCGATCCATCGGCAGGATGTGCTACTTCAATGCCCCCAACCGCAGCTATCCTGTCGATGGGCACGACACCGGCAAGCTCTTCTTCCATTGGCTGCCCATGGGCTTGAAGAAGTTCCTGATCGGCAAGGGCCATGTCCGGTGCTCCTGGGCGGGGATCTGTCGTCCGGTGACCGTGAGTTTCCTGGCCCGGCACCTTCCCCACTTCAAGCGCATCTCACGGTACTATGCCTTCCCTTCCATGAAGGCCTACATTGCGAACTATCCGCTGTTCGATTACATGGGGTCCCGCGTACCGCAACCACCGGCGGATGGCAGCCTCTCCTTCAAGAAGCGGATCATCGATACCGTGTCCAAGTTGCTCGGCAGCCAGATGCAAAAGGTGCTTCCGGTGCTGAGTGTGATCTACGTGCGGCGCGGAGAATGAGCGGCTCGACCAAGGAACTACAGCACACCATGCGCTACGCTGCGAACGACCCGGATGGATATATCGCACAGCTTCCGGAGGAAAGACGTGCGGCCATGCAACGGCTTCGGACCGTGATCAAACGGGGTCTGCCCAAGGGATTCACCGAGACGATGAGTTACGGCATGATCGGGTATGTGGTGCCGCATTCACTGTACCCGGCCGGTTACCATTGCGACCCCTCGCTGCCGCTGCCTTTCATGAGCATCGCTTCGCAGAAGAATTTCATCGCGGTGTATCACATGGGGATCTACGCGGACAAGGAACTGCTTGCGTGGTTCGTGAAGGCCCACGCGGAACAGGTCCCTGCGAAGCTGGACATGGGAAAGAGCTGCATGCGCTTCAAGAAGCCGGACCTCATCCCCTTCGACCTGATCGGTGAACTTGCGGGCAAAATGACCGTGAAGGAATGGATCGAACGGTATGGAGCGGCCGTGAAGCGCTGAGGTCATGGCCCTTCGGGAGGGAACCGTAGGTGCAGCATGCGCGAGGGTTCCTGGGCCGAAGTACACAACACTTCCAAAGCGGGTGCATCGGGTACCTCCTCCCGCTCCGTGATCACCTCGAAATAGCTCTCCACACGCAGATGTTGGGCGCTGATCCTGGTCGCGGTCAGGGTGTATCGCGCTCCGCCTGATGCGACCTCATCCGTCAACGCGGTTAGGTCCATCACCTCGAATGGCCTGGTGAAGTGCAGGTCGATGATGACCCGGTCGCGTTGCGCAAAGTCCCAATAGAACGGAAGATCGCGACCAGTGGCCTCTACGGTGGTCGGCACGACGTGTGCAATGAACGGTGCAAGGTCCATGCTGTAGCCGCCAGTTCCGTCACGTACCGCGGCTCCCTGGATGTGCAGGGAACGCTCCGCCTGGAAACGGAACGGAGGATCATCGTATGCTTCCATGACCAATGGTCCGGCCGGTGTGATGCCTTTCGGATCCCAAGGAAGGCGACCGTACCGTGGATCGACCAGACTGTCGATCGCCGCAGCATGATATGCCGCCCGGCCGAGTGTGCTGAATTGACCGCTGAGAAGTGTGCGAACGGTACCCGTTGCCTCGGGGCGGTCCGGGTCGATCATGAAACTGAGCTCCGTTGCGCGAACGTTCGCATTCGCATCCGCCGTAGGAAGCTGAATGAACAATGGCGGTGCGGGCAGATCGCTGACCAGTTGTTCCATGTTCATCAACAACGCATCCGTCCCCTGCCAATAGAACGGCAATTCATCGGCATAACGACCGATCCTCATGCGTTTGGGGTGCATCCATGACACCCCCTGCCCATGCTTGAACCCGAACAGGAATTCGCTGTTCCATAACGGCGACATCCACGTATCGTTCATTCCACCTGCACGCTTGTCCATGACATAGGCGGTCACGTACGGGGCCTCCACGGCATTCGCCAGCTTGGCATAAAGGTCATAGCGGCTCATGTCGCGAATGCGCCCAGCGGTTAGCTGATCGCCGAATCGCGCCAGTGAACGGTCGTTGCCCTGATACCACAGCCTGTCCGGCTCGTACTCCGCATGCTCCGCGATGTGTTCATGGATCACCTCCATCCGGTCCGTGGCAAGGCTGTCCGGGATATGTCCGGCAAGCTGCTCCACGAATTCATTGAGCAACCTGTTCTGGCGATCGGGCACACGTTTCTGCGCGACGCGCTTCCACCAGAGCGCCCTTGACTCACGCGCACGGAGCACGGTCAGCCAATATGGTTGGGGCATGGGCACACCACTGAACCGATCACGCCGCAGGTACAAGCGGTCCTCCAATTCCATTCGGATCACGATGTGTGGCAGGTCCGCTGCGGGCCTCGCATTCACCTCGTCCATGCACCCGGGCAGTGCCATGTGCATCCACTTCCTGCAGGCCGTGTTCCCTTCCACCACGAATTCACTGCATGCCGTGCCGCTGAATTCCGCCCCGTGCCTCAGGTCGTATGCGATCGAAACGGTCTGTTCCCGTATGGGCAGCACGTCGTGGAAGAAGACCCTCCAGTTCGTGAGAAGTGACCAGTTATCGACCCACTCCGTACTGCGCCATCCTTGAGCAACGGGGCCGTTCATGTTGTATGGGACCATGTACTTCCACGACACCTGCACGACATCACCCGGCGAAATACCGACCAGGTCCAGCACATAGCTCCAGCTCGTCTCCAGTGTCCGCATGGCCATCACTTCATTACGTTCCACACGACCGAGCACCGGCACCTCCGTCCACGAACCATCCGGCCGAAGGATGCGCGCCGCGAACCGATCGAGCCGCACATTGTACCAGCTTGTTCGCACCGGACCTGTGCGCTGCGTCCACCGGACGCGTTGCATGTCTGAAGGGGGATCGAGGCTTTCGGGCACAACGAAACGCCCATGCCGCATGATATCCGCCTCATCACCGAACCTGATCACCCGCGTTCGCTCGAAGAACGCGGCCATGAACTGGGGCTTGGTATTTCGAAGACGTATGGAAAGTTCGTCGGATAGGACCTCCGTTCCGATGCTGCGTTCATCCCATTCCGTCGACCAGGCCGGAGCAGCGTCCCATGTATGGCCCGACCGCAGGGCACCGAGATCCTGCGCGTTCGCAACAGTGCCGGCCAGTGCCAACAGTGCCACACATGCGGCGCGAACTACTTCTTGCGGAAGAACAGCCGGATGGGCACCCCTGTGAATCGCCAGTGCTCGCGCAACCGGTTCTCCAGGAACCGCTCGTAGCTCGGCTTGATATACTGCGGCAGGTTGCAATAGAACACGAATGTGGGCACGTGCGTAGGCAGCTGCGTGATGAATTTAATGCTCACCTGCTTCGCTTTGTACATCGGCGGTGGCTGGCGTTCGATGACGGGTAGCAACTCGTCGTTCAATTTCCGTGTGGGAATGCGCCGTTTGCGATCCTCATGCACTTGCATGGCCATCTCCATCGCTTTCAGGATGCGCTGCTTCTCCAGAACGGAGATGAAAACCACAGGAACATCCGTGAAGGGCTCCAGGCGCTTCTTGACCTCGGCCTCGAAAGCCTTCATGGTATTCGTCTCCTTGCAGATGAGGTCCCATTTGTTCACGAGCACCACCAGCCCCTTGCCATTCTTCTGGATGATGGACAGGATGTGCAGGTCCTGCTGCTGCACGCCGTCCTGCGCATCGATCATCAGCATGCACACATCGCTTTCCTCGATGGCCCGTATGGAGCGGATCACACTGTAGAACTCGATGTCCTCATCGACCTTCTGCTTCTTCCGGATACCGGCGGTATCGAGCAGCATCACGTCATGCCCGAAGACATTCCAGCGCGTATTGATGGGGTCACGCGTCGTGCCCGCCACGGGCGTAACGATGTTCTGTTGCTTGCCCAGAAGCGCATTCACCAACGACGACTTGCCGACATTCGGTTTGCCCACGATCGCGAACCGCGGGATCTCCGGCTCAGGTGCTTCCGTGGGTTTGGTGAATCCCTTGACGAGGTCGTCCAGCAACTCCCCGGTCCCCGCACCGCTCTGTGCGGCGATGCAATACACCTCGCCGAGCCCAAGGCCATAGAATTCGGCGGAGGCATACTGATGCTTGTGCTCATCCACCTTGTTCGCGGCGAGCAGCACAGGTTTCTTCGCCCTGCGCAACATCTTCGCGATGGTCTCGTCCATGCCTGTGAGGCCGTGATGGACATCCACGAGGAAGAGGATCGAATCGGCCTCCTCGATGGCCAGTTCCACCTGCTTCCGTATTTCCCCTTCGAAGACATCATCACTTCCACTGATGTACCCTCCGGTATCGATGACACTGAATACCACGCCGTTCCACTCGGCCTTTCCGTAGTGGCGGTCACGTGTGGTACCGGCCACATTGTCCGTGATGGCCTCCTTGCGCTCGATCAGCCGATTGAACAAGGTGCTCTTGCCCACGTTCGGGCGTCCTACGATGGCGACGATGTTTCCCATTTGTTCGTGGCGTACCTGGTCCAGGAATGCTCAATAACCGTATTTGTTCAGCTTCTCCGCGTTCGCCCGCCAATCAGGGTCCACTTTCACTTTCAGGTCGAGGAACACCTTCCGGTCGATGTACTTGGAAATGGCGATGCGGGCATAGGTGCCCAGGCGACGAAGTGAGGATCCTCCTTTCCCGATGATCACCCCTTTCTGGCTGTCGCGCATCACGATCACGTCGGCCTGTATGCGCACGATCTCCGGCGTATCCTCATAGCTGTTCACCACGACCTGTGTGCTGTACGGGATCTCCTGCGAGTAGATCGTCAACACTTTCTCACGGATCATCTCACTGACGAAGAAGCGCATGTTCCTGTCGCTCAGCTCATCCTTCGGGAAATATGCGGGGTGTTCCGGAAGGTGGTCGATCAGCCAGGTGCGGAGTTCATCGACGTTCAGCCCATGAAGGGCGGATATGGGCACCACCTTCGCATTCGGGAATTCCGCCTGCCACGTCTCCAGAGCCTGCAATACTGCGGCCTCGTCGCCATTGTCGACCTTGTTCACGAGCACGAGGGTGGTCCCGTTATAGCGGTGGGCCCTTTTGAGCAGTTCCGCGGACCGTTCCGGCCGCTGGCCCAGTTCCACCATCACCACCAGGATGTCCGCGTCGCTCAACGACTCGTTCACCGCATCCATCATCCGTTCCTGCATGGGATAGCGCGGATCGAGGATGCCGGGTGTATCGCTCAGCACCACCTGGTGGTCCTCGCCGTTCAAAAGGCCCAGGATGCGGTGGCGCGTGGTCTGTGCTTTGGGATTCACAATGACCAGTTCCTCACCGAGCAGCGCATTCAACAGCGTGCTCTTGCCCGTGTTCGGCTCCCCGATGATATTGACGTATCCTGCTCTGTGCGCCATGGTCCGATAACAAAGAACCCGGCTTTCGCCGGGTTCTTCTGTAGCGGGGGCAGGACTCGAACCTGCGGCCTTCGGGTTATGAGCCCGACGAGCTACCATCTGCTCCACCCCGCAATGGGCCGCAAATATAGTGGATCCGATCGGATATCATCGAATGACCTTCAGTGCGATCGGCGACAACTGGCGCACAGGGCCCTCACCGTTGGCCAGTCGCGCCTTGATCCCCTCCACATATACCTGGTCGTTGGGCCGCACCGCTGCCAGCACCTCCTTCATCTCCGCTGTGAAGGCATTGCCCGCGGTGGCGAGCGACACCGGTATGCCTCCCTTCCGCACGACCGAGAGCTCGAACCGCTGCACGACCCAATCCTCGTCGAAGAGGACGTCCAGGGGTTTCGCCACGATCCCACGCGAGGCACCGAGCTGCGGCTTCGACGCTCCGACCGCCAGCGGCGTGGTCCCGGCGATGTACGCCGTGGGTGGCGGCAGGTCCTTCACCCTGAAACGCACCGGCCCGACCCTGCGCTCAGTGCCGTCCGCCTGGGCCACGAACGCATATACCTGAGCCGTGTTACCCACCATGCCAGAGGCCACCCAACCCGCACCGTTCCGAACGATCCGACCATTGTCGATCGTGGCACGCACCCGATCCGCAGGGACCCCGGGTACGGAAAGCTCCACCGGGTTCTCGACACCGCGGAACAGCACATTCATCTTTGTTGGTGACGCCACGAGCAAAGGAGCCATCACCTGGTACCGTGTGCTGTAGGCCACCTCCTCAGGACCATCGGGCCCTTCGAAGCTGATCAGGCCATGTACGACCTGTTCCCCGATCCGATCGTCCCTGAGCCGCAGTTTGGCCTTGCCGTCATTCCCGATCGGCAGCGGTGCACCGCCATCGACGGTCACCGTGGGACGATTCTTCGGGTCGTATGCCGCGAGGAAGACATCCGCTCGGAAGGAATCCCCGGCCATGATCAGGCTGCTCTGGGGTACCACTGCCGTGGTGAGCGTCCCGAACCTGTAGTCCTTCAATTCCGCAGAACGGTACAACCACTTCACGATGTCGTTCTCCGAACTGCGGATATCGGCTTGCAACTTGCTGAGGGTGGCGACACCTGCGGCCAGGGGCACATCGTAGAAGTTGATGGATTCCCAATTGTTCATCGTGCCTGAGGCATCGCGTCGAGGACCCAGGTCGAAAAGCAGATCGAGGGCTGCGGAGAGGTCCTTGTTGCGATCGCCAGCCAGCACACGCAGGCTGTCGCGAAACGCCATGATCCTAAGCTTCAGGTCATGAGCGGTCCCAGGACCGTGCTTCGGTGCATCAGGAGCACTACCCACGAGCATTCGCGTCAGTGTCTCACGATCATCCTTGGCTTCCAGGACGAGCAGGGCGCGAAGCGTATCGCGTCCGGCGTTGTCCTTCCCGACCAGTTCCACCGGAGAAAGACCATCCGCCGTTGCCACCGCATCCACTTTGATGCGTTCGATGTAGGCGACCAGGGAATCGGCTTGCTGCTTCACACGCAGCGCGTTCTCATGCGGCACGGTGAACTTCTCCGGGAACCGCTTCGCCGCATCGGCGAAGACCGTGTACTCCAGGAGTGAGCGCTGTTCATGCGCCCGTTCGCTGCGCACCAGTTCGGAGTCCATGATGGCGAACGCGTCGAGCACCTCCTTGCTCACATTCATGGCCAACATGGCCGTAAGCACCAGGTACATCATGTTGATCATCTTCTGCCGGGGAGGCATGCGCAGTGTGGCCATGGCTTGGGAAGTGTTACGGCATCGCGACCTGCGGTGCCACCCGACCAATGCGCCGATGTCGAGGATGTAACGCTTCTCACTCCTGCAAGGCCTGCACCTGTGCGGCGGCCTCTTCCCATTCCTCCATCACCACGGCGATCCGCTTTGCGAGATCACCAAGTCGTTCGTATCCCTTCTGCACCTCTGTCGGATCGGCACCGGACCGCATCACTTGTCCTTGCAGGTCCTTTTCCTCCTTCTCCAGTTCAGCGAGCTGCTTTTCACAACGGTCCACCTGGTTCCGGGCACGCCGTAACTCCTTTTCGCGCTCGCGCTTGTCCTTACCGTCGGAGCTCTTCGCCACCTTCTCCTCGGCTTTGGGCCGGGTCGTGCTGGACTTGCCGATGTCCGCACCCTGCAAGGCCTTCCGCTTCTCGATCAGCTCAAGGATGTCCATGTGCTGATCCCTAATGCGCAGGTCGTCGAGTTCGAGGAGGCGCGTGGTAAGGCCGGTCAGGAAATCGCGATCGTGGCTCACCAACAGGAAGGTGCCTTCATAGCTCTTCAGGGCGTTCTTCAGCACGTCCTTGCTTTGAATGTCCAGGTGGTGGGTCGGTTCATCGAGAATGAGGAAGTTGAGCGGTTTGAGCAACATGCAGCACAATGCCAGCCGTGCACGCTCTCCCCCACTCAGGACCTTCACCTTCTTGTCGACATCATCACCACTGAACATGAAGGCTCCGAGCATGGCGCGCACACGTGTCCTGTTCTCCTCACTTGCCGCATCTTCCGCGGTCTCCATCACCGTGCGTAAAGGGCTCATGCGCTCCGGCATGTCCTGCGCGTAATAGCCGACGATCACGTTGTGGCCCAATCGTATCTCCCCATCAAAGGGTTCCTCTCCCATGATCATGCGCACCAGCGTGCTCTTGCCCGTACCGTTCGCACCCACCAAGGCCAGGTGTTCCCCTTTGGCGATCGTCAACTCAGCATGGCTGAAGATCCGCTTCTCACCATACGCTTTGCTCACTCCTTTCACCTCCGCCACGATCTTCCCGCTGTTGGGTGCCGGCGGGAACTTCACCAGCATCTTGCGCAGGTCCTCATCCTCGACCTCGATGATGTCCAGTTTCTCCAGTTTGGTGATCAGGCTTTGAGCGAATGCGGCCTTGCTGGCCTTGGCCCTGAACTTGTTGATCAGGTCCTGTGTCTCTTTGATATACCGTTGTTGATCCTTGGCGGCGGCGGCTTGTTGCTCGCGCTCCACTTTGCGCAGTTCCACATACTGGCTCCAGGGCACCTTGCGATCGATGATGTTGCCCCCGGCCACTTCGAGGGTCCGCTTGGTGAGTCGGTCCAGAAAGGTCTTATCGTGCGAGATGAGCACGAGCGCCGCCGGATATGTGCGCAGTAGGTCCTCCAACCACTGGATGGCCGGCAGATCGAGGTGGTTGGTCGGTTCGTCAAGCAGCAATAGATCGGGGCGCATGAGCAGGATCCGCGCCAGTTCGGCACGCATGCGCCAACCGCCGCTCAACTCGCTCATCCTGCGGTGCATGTCCACCTCCACGAAACCGATGCCCTTCAGCATGCGCTCCACCTGCATGTCGTGATCCGATGCACCGATGGCATTGAGGCGCTCGTGGGCATTGGCCAATTGGGTGGCCAGTTCGATGGCCTCCTCATCGGTGGTGGCATTCTGAAGTTCCTGTTCGATCCGTTCCAGCGAAGCGTTCAGCTGCAGGGCCTCCTCAAAGGCCTTCATCGCCACCTCCCAAGGAGAAAGGGCCAGGTTATGCGCCATCTCCTGCGGGAGATAGCCCATGGTCAATTCCTTCGGTTTCCCGATCACTCCCTTGTCATAGGGCTGGTGCCCGGCCATGATCTTGAGCAGGGTGCTCTTACCTGCCCCATTGCGCCCCACCAGGCCGATGCGATCATCGCTCCCGATGAAGAATGAGATATCGTCGAACATCGGCCGCTGGCCGAAATGGAGCGTGAGACCTTGAACGGTGATCATGACCGGAATGCGCTGCTGGTGCTGAAAAAGACCGCAAAAGTAGACATCCCGACATGGATGATGCCGATCAGTAGTGCCACAGGTCGAAGCCCATACGGAACAACTGGTCACGGACAGCGTCACTCTGGAACAACGCATCAGAGCCTTGACCGTGCGATCCGATCGCAGTATTCCGTGTATTGCTCACCTTCAGCACCGCGCTGCGGAACATTCGTCGTTCGAAAAGATCGTTGAATGTGATGGGAGCTCCATCAGGGTCGCTCGCACAGGACCAATGCGAGATCCAAAGCCTGCATTCCGGATAGTGGAACCAGCACAACGTACGATGACCTCGGAATTCCCCATCCTCGCCCGTATCTGCGACCTGCAGTGCCAGCCCGATGATGCGCACTTCCATCTCCGATCGGCGTAAATCAAAGATCCAATCCTCTTTGAGCAGGATCCGCGTAAGCTCGCCCCTCGTGCTGTCGAACGCGGCGAACATTCGTTCCACGGACGCCCGGTCCATCGGGGAAGCGAACGTATCGTCGCTCCATGCGCTTCCGGGCAAGTAGGCGGTGATCCCACCTTCGGTCATCAGGCCATGCCGAAGCACCGCGAACAGATCCGGACAACGCTCATCACCACGCTTCGCCGAGAGGATCGGAAGCGAACTTCGATCCTTCAGGTCCACCGCACGCCAGACGCGGCGCTCCCAACCGATGTCGGCCTCCCTGAGCATGGTCAATGGCAGTGGCGCCATGCGCACCCAGCACGGCGCATCCTGGGGCTCCAGGACAGGCTGGGACGATAGCACAGTGGGAACGGCCCAGGCGTGGATGACCCCAAGGCAGAACACTCCATTGCGACCGAGCATGGAACATGAACGCTCAGTAAGCGCGAACAGTACGACCACCTGCAAAAGAGGAAGCCCCGAACATTCCGGGGCTTCTCACCATGGTAAGAGCAGCTTCAGAAATTCCACAGGTCGTGTTCGAACTCGAACAACGCCTGCTTGATCTCCTCACCGGCCAGCAACGCATCCAATCCGGTCTTGTAGTCCACGATACCGCGGTCGTAGACGTTGCTCCACTTCGTGATGTAGCTGCTGAACTGACGCTTCCAGAAGATGTCCTCGTAGCTGCGCCGTTCGGCATCGTTCTCGCGGTTGAAGGCCTCCCAGTTGGCGAAGACATACCGACACTCCGGGAAATACAACCAGAAGAGCGGTGCGTACCCGCGGACCTCGCCATCCTCGCCCCGCTTCTCCACCATCGGCGCGATACCGATGATGCGTATATCCAGCGTCGAACGCTGTTTGTCGAAGATCCAGTCCTCCTTGATCCGATACATCTTGATGTCACGGCTCTCCAGATTGATCTCCTGCACCACCATTTCCATATCACCGGTGGTGAGGGATTCGGTATACTGGGTGTCCAGGCGGGAGAACATGTCCTTCAACTCAGTGGCGAGCAAAGGTTTCTTGAATTCATCGTCGGTAAGCAACGGACCAGCATCGTACGCGGTGATGGAACCATCCACCATCAGCCCCTGACGGATCACGTCGAACAGGCTCTTGCGATCGTTGATGGCCTCCGTCGGATAGTACAACGGGTGGTTCATCTTCTCGCGCATGTCGATCGTGCGCCATACACGCCGCGCCCACATCACATCCGCTTCACGGATGTGCGTATAAGGCACCACCCGCTTGGTCTTCGTGTGCTCCTTGATGTAAGCACCATCCAATACGGTCTGGGCCACTGCTTCGGGTGCCGCCCACAGACCGCACACCGCAAGCGCGGCGCTGGTCAATATGTTCCTGCTGGTCCTCATCATGGCCTTCGTGTTGTGGTTACACTACCTTGAACGACAGGGAGCCCAGGTTACGTACTGTCCCATCCGGGCCGCGCGCCTTGATCCCTTCGATATAGATCTTCTGTCCGGGCTTCGCCTTCTGGAACATCTCTCGCATGTCCCCGCTCACGGCAGCTCCTTTGGTCATTTTCTCGATCGGGGTGCCTCCGACGATCATGGTAACACGGAATTCGACCACCTCGAAGCGCAGGTCGAACTCGAAGTCGAGCATCTTGGCGATGACCCCTGCGGAAGCAGTGAGTTCCGTCTTCTTGATCGTTTCATCGTTGATGCTCTTACCACCGAAGTACGGGGTCGGGTTGGGCACGTTCTTCACGCGGAACTTCACGCCCGGCATCGCCTTCTTGGTACCGTCCGGGTTGGTAACGGTGGCACTGACGGTGGCTTCCGATTCGCGTCCGGGCTTCACGATGTACCCGTTGGCGGCTTTGGAGAGCGTGCCGTTGCTCATGCTCGCGGCCACATCCTTCGGGCTGTAACCCGCCACACTGATGTCGACCGGGTTATCCACACCGCGGTAGAACACGTTCATCTTGGTCGGGCTGACCACCAAACTGGGTGCCGCCACTTCGAAGGTGGTGGTGAAGAAACGCTTCTGCACCTCCCCGCCCACCGGGGTGAAGGTGATGATCCCGTTAACCGTACGGAGGCCCGCACCGGAAGCCGGCAGCTTCAACTTGGCCATGGCGTTCTCGATCGGAAGCACCTCGCTCTCACCGATGATCTTCATGTTCACCGTATCGATCGTCGCACCATTCTTGGCGATCTCCACGGTGGGGGCGTTCTGGTTGTCATAGGCTCCCAGGAAGATATCGGCCTGGTAGGTCCCTCCGACCGTCACATAGCTGCTCAGCGGTTTCACGATCGGGATGAGGGTGTTGAACTTGAAGCTCTGCCCTTCCACATCGCCAAGCAACCGGTTCACCAATTCGTTCTCCGCATTCCGCACATCGGCCTGCAACTTGGACATCAGGGTGATGGCTGCTGCCAGCGGTACGTGATAGAAGTTGAGGCTTTCCCAGTTGGAGTTCGTACCGGAGGCGTCCTTGCGATCCGAGAAGTCGAAGAGAGCATCGGCATTGGCAACCAACTTGGGGTCATCCTTGCCGTACTTCTTCACCATCTCGCGGAAGGCCTCCAACTTCGTGCGCAGCTCCGTTGCGGACCATGGACCGTCCTTCGGTTTGGCCGGCTCACTGCCCACCATCAGATTGGTGATGTTGTTATACGCATCCTTCTTGCTGACGTGGGCAAGATTGATCACCGTATCGAGTCCGGTGGTCGCATTGCGGGCGATCACCTGGCTGACGGGTATCTTCTCCTCGGCCACGATCGCCTTCACTTTCAACGAATCCAGATGTAACAGAAGGTCGGAGGCCGCCTTCTGCACCTGCTGTGCTTCGGCATAGGCCTGGCCGTACTTCGCTTGGTTCTCCTGCGCGTACTGCCCGAAGGTGTTGTACGTCGCGCTCATTTTCTCCTGCAACGTGGCCTTGGTCGTCTCAAGACCCGTGTTCACCGTGACGAAGCTGTCCAGGATCTCCTTGGATACGTTCAGCGCCAGCAGCGCTGTCAGTACCAGGTACATCATGTTGATCATCTTCTGCCTGGGCGTCTGCTTACCACTTGCCATGTTCTTCCTACAGCTATTTCAGGTTCCTGATAACTACGGTCCGCAGCGGGTGGTTCAACCCCGAACGGTCATGGCGTTCAGCATGTTGCCGTACACGGTATTCAGCTTGGCAAGGTTGTCGCTCAACTCAGCGATATTGTCCTTGTAGCGCTTGGTATCATCCACCGAGTTGCGCAGGTTGGTGAGCATTTCGCTCATGCCCTCGAACATCTGGTTGGCGGCTTCGAGCTTCTCCCGACTTCCACGGAGCTGCATTTCGTACATCTCGTTCAACGAGCTCAGGTTCTGGCTCATTTTCTGGAGGCTTTCGCCGGCGTTGCGACCAGCGTCCACGTTCTCCATGAGCCCCACCAGGCTCTCGCTGGCCTTGGAATAGCTATCGCTCAGGGTGCTCACTTTAGCGGAGGCATCCTTCAGGCTGCTCGCGTACTCATTGGTCGCGGAAGCGGCACCGGTGATCTCACCCATTTGCCGGGCCTGATCGCTCAGGTTGCGCATGCCATCGCCCAAGCTCGCGATGAGTTCAGGTTCGATCTTGGCACTCTCGAGCATGTCATCCAATTGCTCCGTGATCGAGCGCTGGTCCTCTTTCTTGAAATCGTCCCCCTCGGCCCGTTCGCCGGTGGCCAGCTCGGGATATACCAGGCTCCAATCCGGATCCTCGTGGGGTGGTTCGAATGCGGAGAAGAAGAAGATCACCGCCTCGGTGCTGAGACCAAGGATGAGGAAAAGGTCGGCCATGGGCCAGTGCTGGATCTTGAAGAGCGCACCTACGATCACGACCGCTGCACCGATACCGTACAGTTTCGCCATGAAGTTCTTCCACTTCTTGCTGCCGGGCTTCATTGTTCTTCCTTGCTTTTTTGGAGGTTGTCTAACGAATGGTCCACTTGTCTAAGAATGCGACCGCACGGTTCCGGTAACGGTCGCGGTGTTCACTTCTCTTAAAGGTCCTCGGCTTTCACGGCCTTCCCACGGCCGAGGAAGGTCATCACGGACCGGAATCCGATGTATGCCTTGGTCGTATCCTGGTACTCGTAGCTGCGTGTTCCTGTCTGCATGTAGTAGCCGATGTCCTTCCAGGACCCGCCACGGATCACTTTACGCTTCAACGAAGGCGGGTCGTTCATCAACGCATCGTAGCTGTATTCCGGATTCAGGTCGTGGTCGAAATCGTACACGCTCTCATCGAACGCGGTACTCGTCCACTCGGCAACGTTGCCCGCCATCTGATACAGTCCGTAATCATTCGGGGTGTAGCTGTCCACTGGCACGGTGTGGAAACCACCATCATCCACGTAGTTACCATGCAATGGCTTGAAGTTCCCGAGGAAGCAACCCTGGCGGTTCCGAACATAAGGACCACCCCACGGGTAAGGGGCCAGGTCCAGGCCACCCCGGGAGGCGTATTCCCACTCCGCTTCCGTGGGCAGGCGGAAACGGTTGATGAAGGCTTCGCCGTTGTAGGAGAGCCAGGTGTTCATCAATTGGGTGCGCCATACGTTGAAGGCATTCGCCTGCTGCCAGGTGACACCCACCACCGGATACTCATCGTAGGCCGGATGCCAGAAGTAATTCTCGGTCATCGGCTCATTGAAGGAGTACGTGAAGTCATGCACCCACACCAACGTATCAGGGTATACATTGATCACTTCCTTGATGATGAACTTGCTCCTGTCGCTGTGACCGTGGATGGCATTGTTCTGGCCTTTCACGTTCGTGTAGCTCAGGTCCAGGTCGCGTGCATTGTTCGCCTTGCGCGCAGCCTCCTTCAGGTCGATCCAATAGTACTCGAACATCAACTTCCGGGTATCGATCTCGCGGCGACGATAGAATTGCTCACTCTCATTGAGGAACATGTCGGCAAGAGCCTCGCGTTCCTCATCGCCGTACCAGTTGATCTTCTCCTTCCAGTTCAGGATGGGCGGATCGATGTCCTCTCCGTATTCATCCTCGGTGAATACATGCTCCCCGATGTCCTCATCGCCCAGGATCACCTTGGCGATGGAATCACGCACGTAGAACACGAACTGCCGGTACTCGTTGTTCGTGATCTCGGTCTGGTCGATGTAGAAGGCTTGAACGGAGACCGTTTTGCTCTTGGTCACCAAGGCATAGGGCACATCCTGATCGCTAGGACCCATGACGAAGCTACCCATCGGGATGTAATTCATCCCATACGGATCGACCTCATACCAGCCGGGCCTGCCCTGGACGCCTATAAGCTGCCCCTGACCACCCCTGCCACAGCTCGCCAGCAAGCCGATGGCACAGAGATAAAAGATGGGACGTTCCATGATCTTCCTTTTTTGCCGTTCCAAGTTCCTTGCAGGGATCCTCATCAGTGGGTTCGGGTAAGCGGACACCGCAGACGAGACTTATTACGGCAGTTCGGGTTGTTGGGTTTCGGACGGTTACAGGAACCTGACGTTGCGGTAGATCTGCAGATCAGGTGGTTTCACAAGCAACACGCAGTAGTTCAACATCACCTCATGACTACCACTGCTGTAGTTCTTCAACTGCGAGGTGGTCACATCATAACTGTAGCCCAGTTTGAACATGGACTTCTCGTTCGGTTTGAACTGGTACCCGATCATTGGTGCCAGCGCATCCTCGGTACGGTACGAAACGCCCAGCCAGACCATGTTATTATACAGGAATGTGGCGTTCAGGTCGATCTGTGTGGAGGTGCCGTCGGACTTGATCATGGTCGACGGTTGAATGACATACTTCTTGTCGCCATTGATCGCCCAGTCGTACCCCGCCTGAACGAAGTAGTGGCGGGACATCTTGATGCTCACCTCATCCAATTCGGTCTCCGGGAGGTGTGTGCTGCTGATGCCGATCCAGAATTTGGGAGTGGTGTAGTACAGACCCGCACCCAGGTCGAATCCACCCTGGCTCTGGCCATTCCCCGGGATCGCGCTGTCATCCGCCACGGGATCCCGTGCGAGCCAGTTGTTGCCCAGAGCATGACTGCCCAAGCCTGCGTACACCCCGATACCGAGGGTGCCTGCACCCACCTTGCGGTGGAATGAGTAGTGGAAACGGGCGAAAGTGCTCTTCTGCTGGCCCAACTCATCCAGATACACGGAGAGGCCCACGCCACTGCTGATCTTGTTGATGGCCATATGCGCATTCAGCAGGCCGGTCTTCGGCGCACCGTCGAAACCGCTCCATTGTTGACGCAGGAGTGCAGTGGCGCACAGTTGACCGCTGGTACCTGCCACGGCAGGGTTCACGGAGAGCCTGTCGAACATGTATTGGGTGAACTGCGGATCCTGCTGAGCGAACGCTGTGCTCACCATGACCGCGCAGCACGCTGCGGTAAGTATCCCCCTCATCGCGTTTTCGTTCTGTTGTGGTTGTTCGGGGACGACATCCCCAGCCCGACTTACGTTGATCGCGGGGCCAATATAGCAAAGATCCGATCCGACCAAATCGGAGCGAACAATGACGGGCCTCGCCGAATGGAGGCCCTGACCCTACCCCATGGTTCAGGCCAACTTCTGGAAGGTCCGCCACCAACGGTCGGGCACTTCCTCGCGGCATGCCATGCGGTAATCCGAGTATGAACAAGGTACCAGGTGATGCCGTTCGAACCTCGCCTCCTGCTCCGCGCGGTAGGGAATATCCATCCACCAACGGTCGCTTACCGTGCTTTTGTAAAAGACCAATTCCTGTTCATGCCCGCGGATGGGGATCCGGAATCGCGTGAACCGCTTGCGATCCAACCAAGGCAAGTCGTTCGTGCGGCTACCAAAGCCGTCCAGGAAGCACCAGACCATCTGTGCGGCGAGTTGTGCCGTAACACCGTCCACATCACGCGCCGGGTCCAATTCATAGAGACCGATGGAAGTGATCTTCTCACTGACCCCGGCGTAGCGCATGAGCTGGCACACCTCCTCCCCATGAAATCCGTTGGGGCCCGGTCGTGTGGTGCCCGGTGCATCGCTGCGCCGCACTGCGGACATGTCGATGCTCACACTGTCCCCGTTACGCATCACGGGTTCTGCATCGGCAATGGTGGCGCGCAATTCACCCAGACGGTGGGCATCGAAATACAGTTTCTCCATCAGCTCGATACCGGCCTGGTCCACGAGGTAGGTCTGGTAACCGAGATTGCTGTAGTTGAAGAGGTAGTTCGGTTGCCTTAGGATGATGTGGCTGAGGTAGCTGCTTTCGGCCAGACCCTGGCCCGGTTCTCCCAGGTCGAAACGTGCATCCACACAGACCAGGTTGGCCGTGCGTTCCAACATCTCGTAGGCCAGGTATTGGGAAAAGGTGTGGCCCTGCCCACCGCCAAGGATCACTGGAACGATGTTCTGGCGGATCAGTTCGGCCACGGTCTCCGCCACGGCGTGCTGGGTGTCCGCGGTACTGGCACCTGCATGGATATCCCCGAGGTCCACAAGCTGAAGACCGCTTGCGGGCATGAACAGCCGATACAACTCCTCGCGAATGGCATCCGGTGCTTCAACGCAGGTCCTCGGGCGCGCGTGCCCCGGATCATCGATCACCCCGAAAATGGCCAATTGTATCCCTTCCAGCGCAGGGAAGCCCCGTTTCCCGTGAAACCGTGTGCTTTCACCCAACGAACCGTTCGACCATTCCGGGAGGCTGCCTCCGAAACGCTCCGATGGGCGGAAATAGATGCTGATATCCATACGAACTCGCCCGACAACGCCGTAGCGCAGGGAGCTGTGGTCCCGCGAAGTTCGAACGGCTTACCCGGCATCATTCCACCGGGGTCAAGCTTCTACCCACAACACATTGTTGATGCGACCCGACGAGTACCGCCTCCGACCAATGGTTCAGGAACCCTTCTTCGGGGTCTTCCTGGCCGTCTTCTTCACAGCGGTCTTCCCGCTGGTACGCGGCGAAACCTTCTTCGCGGTCTTCCTTGCCGTCTTCTTCGGCGCGGCCTTTTTCGCTGCGGTCTTGGCAGCAGTGGTGCGGCGTACACCCTTGCGTCCCTTCCGTTCGGGCGCTGCGGCGATCAATGCAGTGGCCTCTTCCAAAGTGACCTCCTTCGGGTCCTTCTCCTTGGGCACGTTCGCGATCTTGCTGCCATCCGTGATGTACGGGCCATACCGACCGTCCAGCACCTGGATACCGGAGCCCGTGAATTCCTTGATGATGTTCTGGCGGATCCCGGCCAGCTTCGCCTCCATCAGTTCGATGCCGCGCTCCAAAGTGATGGTGGCCGGGTCCTCAGCACGTGGAATGTTGGCATAGGTCTTTCCGTGCTTAACGAAGGGACCGAAACGACCGCGACCGACCACAAGCGGTTCTCCTTTGTACTCACCCAACTCCCGTGTGGCGTTGGCGGCTTTCTTCAGGTCGATCAATTCAATGGCACGGACCAGGTCGATCTCCAACGGATCATCCTCCGGGGTCAAGCTTGCATAGGTGGCACCCAGCCGCACGTAGGGGCCGAACCTACCGATCCCCACAGAACATACCTCTCCATCGCGTTCTCCCAATGTCCGTGGTAGTTTGAACAGGTCCAGGGCCTCCTGCAAGGTGATCGTCTGGATGCTCTGGTCCTTGCGGAGGCTGGCGAACCGTGGCTTCTCCTCGTCCTCCGCCTCACCGATCTGGATCATCGGCCCGAACCGACCAATGCGGGCATTCACCGGCCTTCCCGAACCAGGGTCCGTGCCCAACAGCCGGGCCCCGGTGGCCTTTTCCGCGGTCTCTTTCACCACACCGATCGTTTCGTGGAACGGCTTGTAGAACCGTTGGAGCATGACCCGCCAATCCTCCCTGCCTTCCGCGATCACATCGAACTCCTCCTCCACTTTCGCTGTGAAGTTCAAGTCGACAACGGTGGGAAAGTGCTCCACCAGGAAGTCGTTCACCACCATGCCGATGTCCGTGGGGAAGAGCTTTTGTTTCTCCGCACCCACGTTCTCCGAAGCGGTCGCATCGGAGACCACATCGGCGGCGAGGGTCAGGATGCGGTAAGCCCGTGGTGTACCATCCCGGTTCTCCTTCACCACGTATCCGCGTTTCTGCACGGTACTGATCGTCGGTGCGTAAGTGGAAGGCCGTCCGATGCCCAGTTCCTCCAACTTCTTGACGAGACTGGCTTCGGTGAATCGGGGTGCAGGACGATCGAAGCGTTGCGTGGCGCTCATCTCCTGCAAGGTGAGCGCATCGCCCTGTTTCATCTCTGGCAACAACCCTTCCTGCTCATCGGCTTCCTCGTCGTCCCTTCCTTCCAGGTACACCTTCAGGAAACCGTCGAATAGGATCACCTCTCCGCTTGCCTGCAGGTCCCTCCCGGGTACGGTGCTTATGCCGATCGTCACGGTCGTGCGTTCCAACTCGGCTTCCGCCATCTGGCTTGCCACCGTACGTTTCCAGATCAGGTCATAGAGCCGTTCCGCATCCCGGTCCACGCCGGCGTTGCGCACCAGCATATCCGTGGGTCGGATCGCCTCATGCGCTTCCTGCGCACCCTTGCTCTTGCTCTGGAAACGCCGGGGCTTGCTGTAACGCTCACCGTACTGCGCCGTGATCTGCTCGGCCGCGGCGGCGATCGCCTGCTCGCTCAAGTTCACGGAATCGGTACGCATGTACGTGATGCTCCCCTGTTCGTACAACCCTTGGGCGATGCGCATGGTGCGATCCACACCGAAACCGAGTTTCCGGCTGGCCTCCTGTTGCAGTGTGGAGGTGGTGAACGGTGCGGCCGGGTTACGCTTGCCGGGTTTCTTCTCCACCGCGGAGACGATGTGGGCGGCACCCACACAAGCTTCGAGGAACTGCCGTGCCTCCTGTTCAGTGGCGAACCGCTCAGGCAGTTCCGCCTTCACTTGCGCACCCCCGGCGGTGTTGAACAGTGCGGTGACCCTGAAGGCGCTCTTGCTGTTGAAGTCGAGGATCTCGCGCTCACGTTCCACAATGAGCCTCACCGCAACGCTCTGCACGCGGCCTGCGCTGAGGCTCGGTTTCACTTTGCGCCAGAGGATCGGGCTCAGTTCGTAACCCACCAGGCGGTCCAGCACCCTTCTGGCCTGCTGCGCATCGACCAGATGGATATCGATGGAACGTGGATGTGCGATGGCATGTTTGATGGCAGGTTCGGTGATCTCGTGGAAGGTGATCCGCTTCACTTTCTCATCGCCGAGCGCAAGGGCCTCCTTCAGGTGCCAGCTGATGGCCTCCCCTTCACGGTCCTCATCGGTCGCAAGCCACACCGTACCGGCCTTGTCCGCTTCTTTCTGCAACTGTTTCAGACGATCCTTCTTGTCATCCGGAACGATGTAGGTCGGCTCGAAACCGTTCTCCACATCAACGCTCAGGTCGCGTTCCGGCAGGTCGCGCACATGGCCGTAGCTGCTCAGCACCGTATAACCGGTACCCAGGTACTTCTCGATGGTCTTCGCCTTGGCCGGTGACTCGACGATCACCAGATCTCCGCGCTCGTTCTTTTTCGCCATACCAAGAAGGGTTCAGGGCGGCAAATAAACGGACAGCGGATCGGGATGCGGCTGCGTGCCGTCGCTTCCCTATATACTTCCCCTTAGGGGAAAGAATTTTTCAACACCCGACCTTCGGATCGTTGAATACCACGAATGATCCGATCCGCACATGGTGATCGTATGTACCGCGGAAACATCCGCGATCGTCATGAAAACACCCATCGAGCGACAACCCATGCAAGTGACCAGGATCATGTTCGGCCTTGCGATGACCTTCCTGCTTGCCCTATTGGGCTGCGACTCCAGCGTGGGGCAGGAGCGTCGATCGGATGGCGGTCCCAAGGGTGAACGGAGCAACCCTTATTATTCAACCACGGACACAGCGCGACTGGACATTCCATTGGAAGAATGGGAGCGGATCCTTGATGCGCATCTGTATCACGTGGCCTTCGAAAAGGGCACGGAGCGACCGTTCACAGGCAAGTTCAAGAAGGATGGCATTGATGGAACGTACAGTTGCGCGGTATGCGGTAATGCGCTATTCGATCCGCGAACGAAGTTCGAGAGCGGCACCGGCTGGCCCAGCTTCTACCGGCCGATCCCTGCGCGGGTAAAGGACCAAATGGACCTTGAACATGGGATGGTACGCACGGAGGTGCTTTGCCAGCGTTGCGGTGCGCACCTTGGCCATGTTTTTGAGGATGGACCCGAACCGACGGGACTTCGGTATTGCATCAATGCGATCAGTCTGGACCATACCAGCACATCCCCATGACCGGCACACCCACTGAAAAGGACCATCATGACACGAAGGATCACCTTTGAGCCCCTGCTGATACTGATCCTATCACTGCTCGGAGGATCATGCACCGGCCAAACGGAAGAACCCAGGAACGGATCTCAGGAAACGACAATGAGCCAGTACGACCATAGCCACAACCCGTATTATTCGCACACCGACACGAGCAAACTCGACCTTCCATTGGAAGAATGGAAGAAGCTGCTGCCCGATGAGTTGTACCATGTCGCGTTCGAGAAGGGTACGGAGCGTGCATTCACCGGGAAGTACTGGGATTTTGAAGGCGTGGGCACCTACGCATGTGCGGCATGTGGCAATGTCCTGTTCCAGGCGGATGCGAAATTCGCCAGTAGCTGTGGCTGGCCGAGTTTTTACCAGCCAGAGCGGAAGAACAGTGTGGAGTACCATGCCGATAATAGCTTCGGCATGCGGCGGACCGAGGTCACCTGCGGTCGTTGCGGTGCGCACTTGGGGCACGTATTCGATGATGGTCCACCGCCTACGGGGCAGCGGTATTGCATCAACAGCGTAAGTCTCGAATTGCTGCGCACGAAGCCGGAGAAGTGATTCGGTGCACGCTCGTGGTCGGACGGTATGGCCTGAGGTGCTGAAATGCCGTATGTACGAGGGGCACGGGCCGCCCGAAGCTTCCGGTCACATCGTACATTCATGGAAAGCGAGGCATCCACCACTCTGCCACATTGTCACGCCCTCGAAGTTCGGTAGCTTTGCGGTCCTTTCGTAAAGCCCTTGCAGAAGAAAGTCTACATCGAGAGCTACGGCTGCCAGATGAACGTAAGCGACAGCGAGGTCGTGGCGAGCATCCTGGCCAGGGATGGCTATGTCCCGGTGAAGCGTGCCGAAGAGGCGGATCTGGTACTCCTGAACACGTGCAGCATCCGGGAGAAGGCGGAATATACCGTTCTGCAGCGCATCAATGAGATGAACAACCTGAAGGCCCGTAACAAGGGCTTGAAGGTGGGTGTGCTCGGGTGTATGGCCGAGCGGATGCGTGAGGAGCTGCTGGAGAAGAAGAAAGTGGTGGACCTGGTGGTGGGTCCCGATGCCTACCGTACACTTCCCGATCTGCTGGAGAAAGTGGGCACCGGCCAGAAGGCGGTGAACGTGCTACTTAGCCGGGAGGAGACCTATGGCGAGATCGAGCCGGTGCGATTGGACACGAACGGTGTTACCGCCTTCGTCACCATCATGCGCGGTTGCGACAACATGTGCGCCTTCTGCGTAGTGCCTTTCACCCGTGGACGGGAACGCAGCCGGGATGCGGCGAGCATCGTGACAGAGTGCAAGCAGTTGGTGCGAGACGGATACAAGGAGGTGACGCTGCTGGGGCAGAACGTGGATTCGTACAAATGGAAACCCGGCCCGGCGGCTCCGGAAGCAGGTGCTGATGGCGCCCGCAATGTCGACTCGTTGGGCCGACCTACCGGATCCGGTGCTGAAGGTGCCGTGGATTTCGCCGACCTGCTGGAGATGGTGGCGCTTGCCTGTCCCACCCTGCGGATCCGCTACAGCACGAGCCACCCGAAGGACATGACCGATAAGGTATTGGAGGTGATGGCCCGTCATACCAATATCTGCAAGTACATCCATCTTCCCGTACAGAGCGGCAGCAGTGCCGTGCTGGAACGCATGAACAGAGGATACACCCGCGAATGGTACCAGGAGCGTGTGGCCAGCATCCGCCGGCACATGCCGGATTGTGCCATTTCCACCGATGTCATCACCGGATTCTGTGGGGAGACCGACGCCGATCATGCTGAAACGCTGAGCCTGATGGAACAGGTGGGGTACGACATGGCCTTCATGTTCAAGTACAGTGAACGGCCCAAGACCCTGGCTTCGCGGAAATACCCGGACGATGTGCCTGAGGAGTTGAAGGGGCGCCGACTGCAGGAGGTGATCGAGATGCAGAAGCTGAAGAGCGCCGAACGCATGGCCGGCTATGTGGGCCAGGTGCACGAAGTATTGATCGAAGGGGTGAGCAAGCGCAGCGCGGAGCACATGTATGGCCGCAATTCGCAGAACTCGATCGTGATCGTTCCGCGCCGCTGGATGTTCGAGGACGGCCGTGACCGGCTTGAAGCCGGTGACATGATCACCGTCACGATCGTCGACTCCACGGCTGGATCGTTGAAGGGGGCACAGGTACTGGAAGAGGTAACGCAGTAGAAGAGAGGAAACCACATGACCATCCAGCAGATCAAACAGCGATACAGCATCATCGGCAACTCACCCGAGTTGGACCGTGCTTTGGAGATCGCAACGGTGGTGGCTCCCACGGACCTCAGTGTGCTGATCACCGGTGAGAGCGGCAGTGGCAAGGAGGTGATGGGAAAGATCGTTCACGAGAACAGTGCCCGGAAACACGGTCCGTATATCGCGGTGAACTGCGGGGCCATACCCGAAGGCACCATCGACAGCGAGCTTTTCGGGCATGAAAAGGGCTCGTTCACCGGGGCGCATGAGGCAAGAAAGGGCTACTTCGAAGTGGCGGACAAGGGAACGATCTTCCTTGATGAGGTCGGTGAACTGCCTCTGAGCACACAGGTGCGCTTGTTGCGTGTGCTTGAGACGGGTGAATTCATCCGCGTGGGCAGCAGCAAGAGCCAGCGCACGAGTGTGCGGGTGGTGGCAGCGACCAATGTGAACATGTGGCAGGCCGTGCAGAAGGGCACCTTCCGGGACGATCTGTACTACCGCCTGAACGCCATCCCCATCTTCCTTCCCCCGTTGCGGGAGCGCGGGGCCGACATCGGTCTGCTGTTCCGGAAATTCGCGGTGGATGGTGCCGAGCGCCATCGCATGAAGGAGCCCATCACCCTGACGCCGGACGCACTTCAACTCCTCACGGCCTATCGGTGGCCCGGGAACGTGCGCCAATTGAGGAACATCGTTGAACAGATCAACGTGATCGAAGTGGAGGACCGGCTGGTGGATGCCACCAAACTGAGGCGTTACCTTCCGCAGGTGGATGCGTCCTTGCTCCCGGCGGTGCGTAGCGGGGAACCGGTGGAGCAGCAGGGTCCGAACGAGCGCGAAATGCTTTATGCCGTGATCGCGAAACTGCAGCAGGATGTGAATGCGTTGAAGGAACACTTCGCGCTGGTGCAGGGCGATCCGCAAGGACCGCACAGCATTGCCGCGGCCTACCGGGAGAACGTCCTATTGCCCGCCGCGAACAATGACCACGGCGGATACACCATCGAACGCGCACCCCGCGCGGATGATGAACCGCATGATGTCGACCACACCGAAGTGGAGGAGACCCTGAGCCTTGAGGAGAAGGAGAAGGAATTGATCAAGAAGGCACTGGTCAAGCACCGTAACAAGCGCAAAAGCGCCGCCCAGGAATTGGGGATCAGTGAGCGCACGTTGTATCGCAAGATCAAGGAATACGATATTCCCTGATGCTGCCCAGGAACACGATCCGCCTAGCAGCAGTTGCCCTGCTGTTGCTTGGATGCAGGGTGAATTACTCCTTCACCGGTGGAGACCCCGGCGATGCGCGGACAATGAGCGTTGAACTGCTGCAGGCCCGGGCCCCGCTGGCAACCCCGCAAAGCGCACAGGTGCTTACGGAGACCCTTCGGGACCTGCTGCTTGCACAGACCCCGCTGAAGCTGGCTCGAGAGGACGGCGATGTGCAGTACAGCGGGGCGGTGATCGGATATGATGTGCAACCCGTGAGCATCCAGGCCAATGAGACCGCAGCATTGAACCGGCTGACGATCACCGTGAGCATCACGTACATCCACACACTCGACCCGAAAAAGAACGCCGAGGCGCAGTTCTCCCGCTTCGCTGATTACAGCAGCACGCAGGACCTCGTGACGGTGGAGGAGCAGCTGGTGGAGAACATCGGCAGGCAACTGGCGCAGGATATCTTCGACCGTACCTTGGGGAATTGGTGACCATGGAACGCCAACGTTTGCAACAGCTGCTATCGGATCCCGTTACCTCGGGTCGTGAGGACCTTGTCGGTCTCAAGGCGATGACCGAACGGTATCCCTGGTTCAGTGGTGCGCACCTGCTGCTGGCGGCAGGCGAGCACCATTCCGGTGATGTGTTGTTCGATGGGACGCTGGCCACCAGCAGCGCCCACATTCCTTCTCGTACCGTACTCTTCGACCTGCTGGAGGAAAAGGTGCTGGCCGCCCCCAAGGAAGAGGATATTGGGACGAGCGCCCGGACCGGCCAACCAGCATTGGAAGCCCCCCCGACGGTGGTGGATGAACCTCCGGTATCCGAAGGGAACATCGCCGCAGCGCCATTTGAGGCAGAACCCCAAGCTGAGGTGCATGCCGCACCGAAGGTCGGGGAAGCGTTGCATGGACCGGCCGTTGAGGACGAATTGGACCGGCAGGTGGTGGAGGCCGCGTTGGCCAGTGCCTATGACCTGACATGGAGGACGGTTCTGGAAGACGGGCCCGCCGACCCTATCGCAGAAAAGCCGATGCCGGAACCTGTGGACGACATCGAGGCCGCACCACCGGCAGTAAGGGAAGAGAGCGAAGTGATCACGGTCACGGAAGGGTCGCGCCTGCGGTTCACGGAGTGGTTGTCCGTGGAACGGCAGGATGACGAGCCGGCCACCAGCGTGGTCGAGGCGGACATGCGAGCGGACGCAAGGAATGCTGCCAGGAACGTTGTCGGATCCGCTGCGCCCATGGCAAGCGTCGATCCTTCGTTGCCTGTCGTTGTGCCGGTGGACGGGAACGTGCTGATCGAGCGGTTCATCACGCAGGAGAATCCTGCTCCTGTGAAGAAGGCGGAATTCTTCACCCCACAGCAAGCCGCCAAGCGGAGTTTGGACGACACAAGCGGACTGGTGACCGAGACGCTGGCCCGGATCTATGAGAAACAGGGCAATCTTCCGAAGGCCATTGATGCATACCGGCGGTTGGGGTTGAAGTACCCGGAGAAAAGCGCTTACTTTGCGGCCCTTCAAAAAGCCTTGGAGGAGCAATTGAACAAGTAAGCCATGGTCGTCATCTCCATCATCATCCTGATCATTTGCGTGCTTCTGGCCCTCGTGGTGCTGGCACAGAACCCGAAAGGGGGAGGATTGGCGGCAGGCTTCACGGGTGCCCAGCAGATCGGTGGGGTGCAACGCACGGCCGACTTTCTGGAGAAAAGTACCTGGACCATGGCCGGAGCGCTGATGGTACTGTGCCTCGTCTCGGCCGGCCTGCAAGGTGGTCCAAGCGCATCCTTCGACGAGTTCGACACACCGATCGTGACCGAGGAAGCCGCTCCCGAGGTGCCGGCCGACGCCCCTGCACAGGAAGCTCCTGTAGAGTAGAAGGCCCCGGTCAATCCGGCCTTGTCAGGTTGTCAGCCGATGGCAGACCCGACAGCCCGGAAATTCTCGTCCACAGCAATCTTGACAGCCTTTGCCGGCCATCCCACCGATGGCACAGCCCTTGTCATGCTGTGGCGAACGCAATTCAACCCAAACCGATCAACCAACCACATTGCTGAACATGGCGAAAGTGAAACCGTTGGCGGACCGCGTGCTCGTAGAGGCCGCAGCCGCTGAAGAGACCACCAAAGGCGGCATCATCATCCCGGATACCGCTAAGGAAAAGCCACAACGTGGCAAGATCATCGCTGTAGGCACCGGTCGCGTGGCCGATGATGGCAAAGTGACCCCGCTCAGCGTGAAAGTGGGTGATGAAGTGCTGTATGGCAAGTACAGCGGCACCGAGCTCAGCCTCGAAGGCAAGGATTACATGATCATGCGCGAGAGCGACATCTACGCGATCCTCAACTAAGAAACCAGTACGGGCGGACGCGGTCCGTCCCAATCCATTCCCAAAAGAAAATGGCAGCCAAGAACATCCAATTCGAAGTGGACGCACGCGATCGCCTGAAGCGTGGCGTCGATCACCTCGCCAACGCCGTGAAGGTGACCCTCGGCCCCAAAGGGCGCAATGTGATCATCGACAAGAAATTCGGTGCCCCCCAAGTGACCAAGGACGGGGTGACCGTTGCCAAGGAGATCGAGCTGAAGGACGCCGTGGAGAACATGGGCGCCCAGATGCTGAAGGAAGTGGCCAGCAAGACGGCGGACATCGCCGGTGATGGCACCACCACAGCAACGGTGCTGGCCCAGGCCATCGTGACCAGTGGCCTGAAGAACGTGGCAGCCGGAGCCAACCCGATGGACCTCAAGCGGGGGATCGACAAGGCCGTGACCTCCGTGGTGGACGAGTTGAAGAAAATGAGCAAGGCCGTTGGTGACGATAATGCGAAGATCAAGCAGGTCGCATCCATCAGCGCCAACAACGATGACACGATCGGTGCTCTGATCGCCGAGGCGATGGCGAAGGTGAAGAAGGAAGGTGTGATCACCGTGGAAGAGGCGAAAGGCACCGATACCACTGTGGAAGTGGTGGAAGGGATGCAATTCGATCGCGGCTACCTGAGCCCTTACTTCGTGACCAACGCGGAGAAGATGGAGACCGAACTGGAGAACCCCTACATCCTGATCTACGACAAGAAGATCAGCACGATGAAGGAGCTTCTTCCGATCCTGGAGAAGAGCGCCCAGACCGGGAAACCGCTGTTGATCATCAGCGAGGATGTGGACGGTGAAGCGTTGGCCACCCTGGTGGTGAACAAGATCCGTGGCGCGTTGAAAGTGGCGGCTGTGAAAGCCCCCGGGTTCGGTGATCGCCGCAAGGCCATGTTGGAGGATATCGCCATCCTGACCGGTGGTCAGGTGATCAGCGAAGAGCGTGGCTTCAAGCTGGAGAACGCGGGCCTGTCCATGTTGGGCACGGCCGAGAAGATCAGCATCGACAAGGATAACACCACGATCGTCAACGGCGCTGGCAAGAAAGCCGATATCGCCGGTCGCGTGGCGCAGATCAAGGCGCAGATCGAGACGACGACCAGCGACTACGATAAGGAGAAACTGCAGGAGCGCCTTGCCAAATTGGCCGGTGGTGTCGCCGTACTCTACATCGGTGCCGCCACGGAGGTGGAGATGAAGGAGAAGAAGGACCGTGTCGACGATGCCCTGCACGCGACCCGTGCGGCCGTGGAGGAAGGCATCGTGCCCGGTGGTGGCGTGGCGTACATCCGTGCCCAAAAGGCATTGGACAAGATGGAAGGCGGCAACAACGATGAGACCACCGGTATCGGCATCGTGCGCCGTGCGATCGAAGAGCCGCTGCGGCAGATCGTGGCCAACGCCGGTCTTGAAGGCAGCATCGTTGTGCAGAAAGTGCGTGACGGCAAGGCGGACTTCGGATTCAATGCCCGCACCGAGGAGTATGAGAACCTGCTCAGCGCCGGGGTCATCGACCCTACCAAGGTGACGCGCGTTGCGTTGGAGAATGCGGCTTCCATCGCGAGTATGCTACTGACCACCGAGTGTGTGATCAGTGAGGAGAAGGAGGAGAAAGCAGCGGGCGGCCATGGACACCCGGACATGGGTGGCATGGGCGGCATGATGTAAGCCCTTCCTCAGGAACATGAACGAACCCCGGCCAAAAGCCGGGGTTCGTTGTTCCTGGCCCGTTCCCCGGGGCTTGGAGCACCTTTGGACACATGATCAGTAGCTTCGCAAGGATCATTATCGTTCATCGCGCAATATGAAGTACTCATGACCCGGGCACAAGGATCACTCATCATCCTATGCTTTGCACTGGCCACGCCGTGCGCGGCGCAAACGGAGTCTGAACCGAACAACTCCACCGCAACTGCCGATCAGTGGGACCATGCCACGAACATGATCGGAGGTATCGGGATCTGTGGTCAGGCGGACTTCTCCGTGGACCACTATGTATTCACTCCACCTTCCGCCGGACGGTTGAAGATCCGGACGGCCATTTCGGCTACGAGCCCGCAGCCGGTGAATGTCGAGTTGACCCTGCTCAACTCCGCGATCGAGGTGGTAGAGGCCTGGACGGTGACCACCGGCCCCATCGGAACGACCGTCACGGATAGTATCGAGGTGCTCTGTGCCGGCACCGGCATATATTACCTCCGCCTGGTCGGTCCGGGAGGGCCACTGTGCGTCAACTACAGCTTGTTCCATGAGGTAACGCCCCCCGTGTTCGGCGCGGACCTCGAGCCGAACAACGTATTCGGGCAGGCGGACACCTTATTCCCCGGGGTGGAGCAGGATGGAAGGCTCGACTTCCAGTACGGGGACAATGTGGACCTCTACCGGTTACTGCCTCCAGAGGATGGCATGATGCGCCTCACGTGGTCCGGTGAGAATGCCTCCGTGGATGAAGCAACGGCCACCCTGACCCTTTCAACGCTGACGAACTTCATCATTGACTCGTGGGAGGTCCCGGTCGGATCCAATGGCAGCCCCGGTCCGGATGTGCACCAAGTGGCCTGCATCGGGGCGGGAGAAGCGTATGTGCTCCGTGTAGAGACCGACATCTGTGGAACATCCTACCGTTTCAATTATGCGATAGGACCACCCGTATTCGCGAACGACATCGAACCGAACAACACCTTCGAACAGGCGATACCTGTACCGAGCGAGGATCCCGCCGAAGGGCACATCAACAATTTCAACGGCGATAACATCGACATGTACCAGGTGACTATGCCTGCCGATGGCGTGTTGGAGATCGCCTGGGAGGCGGAGCATGTGGACACGAATTCCACGGCCACCGCCACCCTGACCCTTTTCAATGTCGATCTCGAGCCGGTCGAGTCCTGGTCCGTTCCCGTCAAGGGCAACTCGGAACCGGTCGCCAGATCCGTCAGGTCATACTGCAAAGGAGCGGGCGAAACGTATTACCTGCGGGTGGTCTCGAACATCTGTGGGGCCTCGTATCGATGGAGCTACGCAGTTCTCGAACCGACCTTCTCCGGCGATGCGGAACCGAACAACAACAACGGTGAAGCAACACTGGCAGAGGCGGGTGTCGACCATGAAGGGTATCTCGGATCCCTTGACACGGATCTGTTCGACGTGTACGAACTGGTGCTGGAAGGGGACGGTACGTTGAGCCTCATGATCGGAGCGGAACACGCGGACACGACCACCAACGGTATGCTGACAATGACATTGTACGACCAGGACCTTGAGCTTGCAGCACAGTGGCTGGCACCGGTGGGTCCCTCGAGCATCGTGAATGAAAGCACACGGACATTCCCATGTGCAGGTGCGGAGGAGCCCTATTACCTGTGGATCTCTTCGAACATCTGCGGTACCTCCTATCGCTTCAACTACTCGATCACCCCTCCATTCTTCGGCGATGACATCGAGCCGAACGATGAGCTTTCGGACGCGGTACCACTCGACCTTGGAGCCGAAGCGGCCGAGGGGCGGCTGGGGTTCTTCCATGACAATGCCATCGACCTGTACCGTGCAGAACTTGCGAACGATGGCGTGATCTCGGTGGACACGCGGGCAGAGAACCGTGGACCTGCCTCCACGATGGACCTGGAGCTTTTGAACGCATCGGAAGAAGTGATCGATCAACACGACCTTCCCGTTGGTGGTAGTGGATCGCCCCAGAGCGGGAGCTTTACTTCCATCATTCTGCCCGCCGGCATATACTACCTGCGGCTGGCCAACGCTCCGTGCGGCACGAGTTACATACTGGAATGCACCGACGATGATGATGATGGAACGTGCAACGGATCGGATGTGTGTCCGGGTGTCCCTGAACCGGGCACGCCTTGCGACGATGGTATCGCAGGCACGATCGACGACCAATGGACGACGGATTGCATCTGTTCGGGCGAGATCGCCACGAGTGTTTCCGATCAAGGCATGCCAGGAGACCTTGTCGCATGGCCGAATCCGAACGACGGTGATGTACTTTTCCTGAACGCGCGCGTATCCGGACAAGTGGTGAATGCACTGGGGCAGGCGACCTCTACCGTGGTGAATTCCTCTGTTGTGTGGATCAAGGACCTGAAACCGGGCATGTACACACTGATCACGACCGAAAGAGCTGTGGTGCGCTTTGTGCGTCGGTGAAACGGGTGCGGATCAGGGAGACCGCATTTCGGTAAGGACAAGCCCCGGTCAGCGATGGCCGGGGCTTGTTGGTCGTTCGATGGCACCGGCCTTGATCCGGTCCTTCCAAATGCTACTTCGAGCCGCCCGATCACATCCGATGTTCTCCGCTTTTCCGCGTGGAACAATGTTCGCGAACTCACCACCGGCATCGACCACGTCCAGCGCACACCGCCAAGGATGAACCGCCAAGCTGTGGTCGCACCGCCGGGGGAACGGCACCGTGAAGATCCACCAGTATTGGGGATTGCGGCACATGGTGGATCGGTGTCACTTTGCATAATACTGATCAACCCCCATGAACATGCGCCTCTCCTACCCACTTCTTGCACTATTGGCGATGACGCCAATACTCACATCCGCCCAGGTGGAAATGGAACCGAACAATGCGTGGAACCAGAACAATCCAGCGACGATCGGCACTCCGATGAGCGGTTCGATCGGTACTTGCGGTCCCACGGACAATAGTTCGGACTACTACCAACTCACTGTCCCAGCGAATGGGGTCGTGAAGATCCGGACGAACATGGCCAACAACGGGGTCGGTTCCACGGCGGGTATACGGTTGTACAACGCCAGTGTGGTCCAGATCTCCACCTTCAACCTGACCACCGGGACGAACGGAACATTCGCGTTGGACAGCGCGCTGATCGATTGCATGGGCACAGGAACTTTCTACCTCGAATTCATGCCGGCATCGTCGGGCTGCATCAACTACACGTTCAACTACTCGGTCATATCGCCCGTGCACGAAGCCGATATGGAACCCAACTTCGCATGGAACTCCGTGAACACCGACACGATCCCTGTGAACACGCCAGCGAGTGGGCAGCTGAACTTCGACCAGAACGATGACAACAGCGACTTTTTCATTCTTGACCTGGATGACGATGGCGTCCTCAACGTACATGTCAGCGCAGAACACAGCGGTTCAAGCGCCAATGACAGCCTTACCTTGAGGTTGTACAATGTGAGTGTGGTCCTGATGAAGACATGGCGGGTGCCCGTCGGTGCGAACTCCGCACCGGTGCTGTCCGATCGCAGCTTGACCTGCCTTGGCCGAGAGCAACGGTATTTCCTTCAATTCCAGAGCGATGTGTGCGGAGCGTCCTATCAATTCAGCTACGATGTCACTCCACCGGTGTTCGGTGATGATGCTGAGGAGAATGATGCGTGGAACAGCAGCAATACGGACACCGTGGCCGTTGGGGTACTTACGGAAGGACGTTTGTTCTTCAATAATGACGACAACTCGGACCATTTCATTCTCGAACTGGATGAGGACGGCGTCCTGAACGTGCATGTGGAAGCCGAACATGTGAGCAGTGAGAATGAGGACAGCATTACAGTAAGGCTGTACAACAGCAGTGTGGTGTTGCTCGAGACGTGGCGTGCTCCGATCGGGGCGAATTCCGTAGCGGTCCTTTCCGATCACACCATGCCATGTCTTGGACGTGAGGTCCGGTATTTCCTACGATTCGCGAGTGATGCCTGCGGGACCTCCTATCGGTTCAGCTACGATGTGACGCCGCCGCTATATGGTGATGACATCGAGGAAAATGACAGTTGGAACTCTGTGAACACCGATACGGTCATGGTCAACACGGTCGTGGAAGGCCGCTTGAATTTCCTCAATGATGACAATAGTGACTACTTCACCCTTGAGCTCGACGACGATGGTGAATTGAACCTGCACGTGCGCGCGGAACATGTCGGTGCCCTGGCCAACGACAGCCTTATCGTAAGACTGTTCAACAGCAGTGTGGTCCTGATGAACACGTGGCGTCTGCCGATCGGGGTGAATTCAACATCGGTCCTTTCGGAGCGAAGCATGACCTGCCTTGGCCGGGAGCAACGCTACTTCCTTCAGTTCCAAAGTGAGGCCTGTGGCACCTCGTACCAATTCAGTTATGATGTGACCCCTCCGTTATTCGCCGACGATCTGGAGGAGAACGACGCATGGAACTCGACGAATACCGGGACGATCGACCTGAATTCGGGATCCGTGGAAGGTCGCCTGGCCTTCACCTATGATGATAACACGGACTACTATCGTATTGTGCTCGATTCTCCCGGAACGATCACGATCCAAAGTCGCGCCGAACGATCCGGAGCGACCGGGACGTACGACCTGAAACTGTACAACACCAGTGTCGTCCTGTTGGACACGCACACCTTCCCCGTGGGCGGGGGGTCTTCCGTTGCAAGCGGCATGTGGACCTCGGATCCATTGGCGGCCGGGAATTACTTCCTGCAGGCGAGCAATGCGGCTTGCGGCACCAGCTACAGCTTCGATTGCTATGATGATGACGATGATGGCACCTGCAACGGTGCTGATGTTTGTCCGGGAGTTCCAGAGCCCGGAACGCCGTGCGATGATGGCCTGGCGAATACGACGAACGACATGTGGACGGAGTCCTGCATCTGTGCTGGTGAGACCATTACCGGCATCCCGGACCATTCCAAGCATGATGAACTGCTCGTATGGCCGAATCCAGCGGATGGCGACGTGCTGTACTTGAACAAGCGCGTCATCGGCCAGGTGTCCAATTCCCTTGGCCAAGTGGTCGCCCACCTGAAGAACTCGAACTCGGTATCCATATCGGACCTGGCCCCGGGCCTTTACTTCCTCGGTACTTCGGATGGCAAAGTGGTGCGGTTCGTGCGCCGCTGAACGTTGAGGTAGCACACATGAAGAAGGGCATCCCGCGGGATGCCCTTCTTCATGTGCGCAATGTTCGCGGCTGGATCGAACGGAACAGCAGTAGCGGTGTACAGGCTTCCACATGGAACGAAGCGCGTTCCTTTGCACCATCCATCCGACCACCCATGCGTTCCCGCTTGATCCTCACCACTGCGCTTTTCTTCTCCCTTCCATCGGTCCGATCCGCCGATGAAACCCCGATCACCAGCAAGATCACGGAGGTCAAGGTCTTTCTGAGCGGCGCTCAGGTGACGCGCAGCGCCTCCGCGCGGATCCCCGCGGGTACCAGCACATTCGTGTTCACCGGCCTGGCGCAAGGCGTGGATCCGCAGAGCTTACAGGTGACCGGCAAGGGCGGGTACAGCATCCTCAGCGTGAATCACCGCATGAACTTCCTGAGTGAGAGCCCGAAGAAGAAGGAGATCGATGATCTGCAGTCACGCATAAAGAAGCTTGAAAAGGACTGGGCCTATGAGAAGGCCATGCAGGACGTGTGGTCGAACGAGGAGCAGCTTCTGAACAAGAACAGCAGCATTGCAGGCCAACAGAACGGATTGACAGCCGCACAGCTTACCGGGGTGAACGACTACGTCCGCGAGCGGTTGAAAGTCGTGAAGACGAATTGGCTGACCCAGCAGGAGAAACTTACCACTATCAACACTGAGGCCGAGAAACTGCGCAAGGAACTGGCGCAATACCAGGCCCAGGCACCGGCCCCCACCAGTGAAGTGGTGGTCGAGATAAGCAGTACCGCGGAAGTGAGCGCGAGCTTCGCGGTGAGCTATTTCGTCGGCAACGCCGGGTGGGTTCCGGCCTACGACCTTCGTGCCACCGGGGTGGGCAGACCGATCGGGCTGCTCATGAAAGCCCGGGTGACCAATAGCACCGGAGAGGATTGGAACAAGGTGGACCTGAGCCTGAGCAGTGGGGATCCGACCCTGGGCGGCGTCATGCCTACCCTGGCCCCGTGGACCCTCCACCTGCCAAGGGTCTTGCAATTGGAAACGATCACCACCAGGTCACCTGGTCGGGCGAAACCCATGATGGATGCCGAGAGCGGCGTGGCATACGATGTCGGATCGAAGCTCATGGATGAACAGGATGCCACGAGCACGGTCTGGAATACGGTCGCCAACCGCACCACCACCGTCGAATTCGAGATACGGACACCGTTCAACGTGCCGAGTGATGGGATACCCCACACGATCGGTGTGAAGGAACACGAAGTGGCCGCGACGTACAAGCACTACACCACCCCCAAGCGCGACAAGGATGCCTTCCTATACGCACGCACGACGGGTTGGGAGGACCTGAACCTCCTTCCCGGCCAGGCCAACGTTTTCTTCGAGGGCACTTTCGTGGGACAGAGCTACCTGCAACTCGACATCCCGAAGGACACGTTGGAGATCTCCTTGGGCCGCGACAAAGGCATCACCGTTGAACGCGTGAAGCGGAAGACGACGAACGAAAAAGCCATCATCGGTGGCAAGCGAACGGTATCGATCGGCTGGGACATCACTGTCCGGAATACGAAGAATGCAGCCGTGGACCTCGAGATACGCGACCAATACCCATTGAGCCCCCAAAGCGAGATCGAAGTGAAGTTGGAGGAGAAGGGCGGTGCCAACGTGGATGAACAGAAGGGATACCTCACGTGGAACGTGACAGTGGCACCCAGGGAAACGAAACAAGTGGGGTTCAAATACGGCGTGAAGTACCCGAAGGACCTGCCTGTAGTGCTTGAGTAGGTGATGCCTTAATTTCGAAGAGTGCGAACATCCAATATCCTCGCATCCGCGCTCTTCTTCCTGACGTCCGCAGTTGCAGCGCAGGTCATCGATACGGTCGCACTCAACGAGTTGGGCCGATACCAGCACGGTTACGTCCAGTTCCCTGACAGTTTCTCGGCGCCGACCTTGAGCAGCAGGCTTGATAGGTTGGGACGGCCGTACCTGTACATGGCATGCAACGACTCCGGGTTGATCACCCTGGACATCACGGATCCGACCACTCCGACCGTGTTCGACCGCAGACCGCCAGATACTTTCGGTGGCCTGTATGTGAGCAATCTGGAACAAGCCGGTGACCTGCTGTACGTGGCACTCGGTGGTTTGTCCGGTGGCGAGCAGAGCGCCGGGCTGGCCATCCTGGATGTGAGCGATCCATCCGCACCGGAGCTTCTGGGGCAATGGGACGATGGCGCGACGTATACGCACGGAGCTGCGATCGTGAAGGTGCATGGCGACCATGCCTACCTCGGTGCCATGGAGGACGGGATCATCGTCCTGGACATCAGTGATCCCGGGCAGATCACTTTTGTAAGTGGATACGTGCCGGACCCGGACTGGCCTGGCATCGCGAACTACCCGCCCAATGCGCGCGGCATGGCCATACGGGGGAATGTGCTCTTCCTGGCCTACGATGCGGGAGCGCTTCGTGCGATCGATATCAGCGATCCCGGGGCTTTGACGGAGATCGGGCGTCACTTGAACCCGGATCATCCGGCGCTGACCAACCCTGCCTACAACAACATTGCACTGGTCGGGGATCGAGCGTATTGCACCATTGACTATTGCGGCCTTGAGGTCGTGGACATCAGTGACCCCGCCCAGATGGTGCGTACGGCCTGGGAGAACCCGTGGAATTGCTTCGGATTGTCATGGTTCGGGAGCGATGGCCACACCAATGAGTTGATCACCGCTGCTGGCGACAGCCTGCTCTTCGTGAGCGGCGCGGACAGTGAGCTTTTGGTCTATGACATCACCGAGCCGGACACACCGGTGCTGAAAGGCGGTCACATTTTCCCGAACGACACCGCCTCCACCTGGGGTGTCGATGTGTTCGGTGATCTGGTCGTCGGCAACTTCATCAACAACCATGGCCTTCCCCTCCAACCTTACGATTCAAAGTTCGGTGGGGTGGTCCTGTTCGGCTGGGAGGCGTCCTTCACCACATCGATCACGAACATCGCACCGAGGACGACCGTACGATCCGTGCCCAACCCTTCCACCGGTCGCTCCACGTTGATCCTACCATGGTCGGATCGCGAGGGGACGATGATGCGTGTGGTGGACCTTCATGGCCGCGTTGTACTCGCACAGAGGCTGCCTCCAAGCGATGCTCCGGAGCAACACATCGTCCTTGATCTGGAGGGCCGGCCCGATGGGTTGTATTCCGTCCAACTGCAGCATGGTACCACTTCGGCCACGCTGCGCGTCATGGTGTGCCGCTGATCACGCCATGCCCACCCGGCGGAGGTGGACAAGGTGTGACCACACCGCGCTACGCAGGGTAGGGAATTCGCGGTAGGCCACATTGAACTCCGCGCAAACCTCCTTCAGCCGCTTGTTCAGGGCGGGGTAGTGCACGTGACTGATCCGTGGGAACAGGTGGTGCTCCACCTGAAAGTTGAGCCCACCGAAGAGCCAGTTCCACACTTTGTTGTGCGTCGCGAAATTCACCGTGGTGGCCACCTGGTGGATCGCCCACTCACTTTCGATATGATGACCATCCGTGGGCGGATGAACGAAATCGGTATCAGGCACCACATGGGCCAGTTGGAACACCACCGCGATGAAGATGCCGGTGACGAAGACCATGACCCCGTAACCCACAATGGTGGGCACCACTCCCGCGAAGAACATGGGAAGCACAAGGAACACGCCTACATAGGACACCTTCGTCACCCAGAAGATCACATGCTCCTTCAGGGTCATGGGCTTCATACGCGTGTTGTCCGCGATCTTGCCGGTGAAGTACTTCTTCATGTCGTTGAAGAAGACCCAGAAAAGGTAGGTGAGCCCATACAGCAACAGGCCGTAGATGTGCTGGAAGCGGTGGAACCAGTAGCGCGGCTGTCCTTCGTGCACGCGCACCCATGGTTTGATGTCGATGTCATCATCCATGCCCTCCACGTTCGTGAAGGTGTGGTGGTTCACGTTGTGCTTCATTTTCCAGAAGTGCACACTGCCACCGAGCAGGTTCAGGGAGTGGCCCATCATCTCGTTCACCCACTTGCGACTGCTGTAACTGCCGTGCGCACCATCGTGCATCACATTGAACCCGATACTTGCCACGACAAGGCCGAGCAGCGCGCACGATCCGAGGGCGAGCCACACGTTCGCGGGGGTGAAGAACACCAGCACGATATACAACCCCACCAATGCGGTGAGCAGGATCGCGGTCTTCCAGTACAGGCGTCGATCGCCTGTTTTCTTCAGGTCGTTCTCCTTGAAATAGGCTTCCGTGACCTCACGAAGGCGTTGGAAGAACACAGGGGCGGTCTTGGCGAAGGTCGGTTGGGACATGATCGATGTGCCGGAGCGGCACAAAGGTAATTTCCATCGCGCTCGACCCGCGCGTGCTCGGTCACCCCAATGTCAACATTCCTATCGGGCCTCGTGCGCCTTGTTCTCGACGGATCTAACATTCCTTCACATGAACACGCCCCACGGACATACCGATCGCCAATTCGGTGTCGTTGGAAGCCACACCACCATGCCCGCTCTTTCACGCACAAGACCATTCATCCTACCCGTAGTGATGTTGAGCGGTGCCTTCCTGTTGAAATGGTGGTACCGGACGGCTGCTACCGAGGAGCTTGGGTTCGTGTTGCGGCCCGTGGCCTGGCTGGTCGCTGCGTTGAGCGGTGAAGAATACCGACATGTGGTCGGCGAGGGATACTTCTTTCCGGATCTGCGCATCCTGATCGACCGTTCGTGCTCCGGTGTCAATTTCATGATCATCACGGCCGCCACGTTCGCCTTCCTGCTCATGCGCAGGAGGCAGGCAGGATGCATTGCGCCATTCTTCGCACTGGCATCCACATTGGCCGCCTACGGACTTACGCTGCTGGCCAACAGTGGTCGGATCCTGGCCATGCTGAAGCTGGAGCGCGCCGGCATCCACCTCGGCCCCACCCTGCATGAAGCCTTGGGTGCATTCTTCTTCCTGGTCGCCCTGGTACTGACCAGTCTGCTGCTCGATCGCATCCTTCACCGCACCCACCATGCGCAACTCGCTTAGTCCGTACGGCATTCTCATTGCCCACACCCTGCCGGCCGCCCTGCTGTTATTCCTGTACGGAAGCATGCTCGCCGTGATCCGCCCCCTGCTTTCCGTGGAGAGCGTGGAGCTATGGATGAACTATGGGTTCGCACTGGTGGGCATCACGATCCTCGCCACGACCTATGCGGTCATCCGGATCCGTAGCCACGGAAGGATCCATTGGCTGTACGGCGCATTCACCTTCCTCGTGCTGGTGCCCCTGCTCTGGGGCTTCATGGAACAATACCGTTCACTTGTGCCATGGGACGTGCCGCGCTGGATGATGCCCCAGGACGGTGAGTTCTATGCGATCCGCCTGCTCTCCATCCCGCTGGCGCACGCCATGTTCGTTGTGGTGGCGGCTTCACTGCCCCGAGGAGCCCGCGGCAAGCCATTGCGCGATCTGCTCATCGCATTGAGCATTCCACTGGCCTCCTACCTCTTCGTGCAGGTGGTGGAACCATGGCGCATCGGTATCGACATGGAGCGGCACGTTTGGGTGGTGATGATGGTCACACTGGTGGTCGTTTTCCTGTTCTTTCTCTTTCGCGGAGTGGCCGCCATCGCACTGCGCACCAGTCCACGGGATGGATGGCTCATGGTCCAGCGCTTTCTGGTCGCATTGCTCTTCCCGCTTGTCGGCCTGTTGCTGAACAACGGTGTTCTGGAGAATGTGGGCAACGGCGCGTTCGGTGATCTTGGGCACTGGGGCTTCTATACGGTCGCACTCCTCAATGGACTGGTGGTCTTCTGGGGATCGAGCACCGATCCCCGCACGCGGTTCGTGCAGTTCATCCTGCGCGCCATCGGCTTCAGTTATGTGCTCTACTTCTTCGTGCTGTTCCTCCCCTTCCTGCCCTTGAGTATCGTTGCGATCATCGCTGTCGGCCTGGGATTCCTGTTGCTGGCTCCGATACTCCTGTTCCTGGTGCAGGGCATGCAGTTGCTGAACGACATCCGCTTTCTGCGTGCGCACTGGCCGGCGGGCAGGCTTGTCGCCATGCTCCTGCTCTGCATGTTGGTGCTGCCCGGCATCATCACCGCGCGCAACATCCACCACAAGCATGTGTTGGATGAAGCACTGGCCCATGTATACCAGAGCGATCCCACCGAACAGGATGCGACGCGTATCGATGTCGGTTCGCTGGCATCGGTGCTCGATCACATCCGGAATAACCGGGATCGCGGCGGTTGGGCCCAGGAACACACGCCCTTCCTTACTCCTTGGTACAACTACATCGTACTGGACAACCTCACCCTGGGCGAGGAGAAGATGGCTGACCTTGAACGGATCTTCATCGGTCACGTCAGTGATGCCCCTCGCAACCTGCGTTGGTGGGTGCCGCGAAATGATGAGGTCCACCTGGATAGCGTAACGACACGCTCCATGTACGATGCTGGGCAACAGGCATGGCGCACGTGGGTGGACCTGGAGATGACGAACACGGGCATGTCCCAGTCGGAATTCGTGGCGCACATCACCCTGCCGCCCGGGGCGTGGATCAGTGATGAATACCTGATGATCGATGGGCGGGAAGTGAAAGGGATCCTTGCGGAAAAGAAGGCGGCGACCTGGGTATACCAACAGATCGTCAACATCCGGCGCGATCCGTCGATCACCAGGTATATCGGACCGGAACACGTGCAATTCCGCGTATTCCCTTTCGCCCAGCAGGAAATCCGCCACGCTGGTTTCGAGGTGCTGCACAAGGAGCCCGTGTGCATCACCCTGAACGATGAGGACATTTCGATCGGTGAAGGCCCCCCCTTGCAAGAAGCCGTCCTGACGAGGGATGGAAGCACGGTCTACATTCCATCGGCTGTGAAGGATACCCTGCCGGTGGTGGAGCGCAAAGCGATGTATCACCTCCTGGTCGATGGGACCGAGGCGCAACGGGGGCAACGCGACCAGGTGCTGCAACGCGTGGAACGCATGATGCAGGAGGACCTCCTCGACCCTGGAGAGGTCGTGCTGCACATCGTTGATGCGTACACCACATCGGTGCCTTGGAACGAGGATGCAGCACACGCGTTCCTGCATCATGCGGGAAATGGCGGTCTCTTCATGGACCGGGCGGTTAGGAAGGTGATCACGGCAGCATGCAAGAGCCCTTCGGCCACAAGGCCAGTGATCATCCTGATGTCCTCACAAGGGCTCCAGGCCGGTGAATTGCCCGGTGTCTGGCTGGAAGGACTTGATGATCTTGCCGCATGCCTGCCGGAAGGTGATTCCTTCTTCGTGCATGATGGAACAACCACCGAACAACGAAGCCTTTCGGATCCGATCAAGGTCCTCGTCACGAATGCATCGATCACGGACCCCGTACCCGTTAAGGTGTGGTCGGATGGCACACAAGCGAACGCCTATCTCCGCGCTGACAGCTCCGCAAGCATCGCCCTATTGAGAACGGCCACGCCACCGGGCACAGCCTTCGCGCAGCGCGATTGGAACGATGCCCTGGCATTGGAAGGCCGCTGGCGTGCACATCTGCTCCATCCTGAGGGCGGCACGCTTGCTTGGCGCGAACTCGTGCGCGGCAGTTTCCAGGCCCAGGTGCTCACCCCACTTACAGCATGGATGTGCCTGGAGAACGATGCGCAACGCAACGCACTATTGAAGAAACAGGAGGAAGTACTCAACGCCAACGCCGCGCTGGATGCCAGCAATGAGGACATCACCACCATGAGCGAGCCGGGGATGTGGTGGTTGGTGATCCCGTTGCTCATCATCCTCCTGATGCGACGTAGGATCGCACTGTAGGGTGGCCCTACTCATGCCTCAATGCCTTCACCGGGTCCAGCTGGGCGGCACTGATGGCCCGGAAACTCACGGTGAAGGTCGCGATGAGCAGGACCACCAGCACCGCCCCAATGAAGACCAGCGGCTCGATGGCGGTGCGGAAGGCGAAGTTCTCCAGCCAGCGGCCCACGCCGAGCCAGGCGAGCGGGATGGCGAGCACCGCACCGATGAGCACCAGCAGCAGGAAGTCGCGGGTGACGAGGTAGGTGATGCGAATGGGATCGGCGCCCATCACCTTGCGGATGCCGATCTCGCGCGTGCGTTTCTCGGCCGTCCACGAGGCGAGGGCGAAGAGGCCGAGGCAGGCGATGAACACCGCGAGCAGCGAGAAGATACCGATCAATTCCGCGAGGCGGCCCTGTGCCTCGTATTGCATGTCCAACTGTTCATCGAGGAACTGGTACTCGAAGGGGAAATCGGTGGTGCGCGCGTCCCACTTCTGCCGGATGGCGGCGATCACCGGTGCCGGGTCACCGGCCTCCAGGCGGAGGTAGAGGTACCGGATCCATTGTCCGCGTTCGTCCGGGCGGCACATGTCGAACACGAAGGGCTGCACCGCCTTGAAGAGCGGGTCGAAGGAAAAATCGCGGGTCACCCCGATCACGCGTTCCTCGCCATGCGGTGTATCCATCCGATCACCGATGGCCTTGGCCGGATCGTCCGGATGCGTCTGCCGCGCGAAGGTCTCGTTGACGATGACCCCGAGCGAATCATCCCCTGGATGGTCTCGTGAGAACCAGCGCCCTGCGAGGAGTTCGACATCCATCACCTCATTGAACTCCTCGTTCACATACAGTGCGGGCAGGTAGGTCCACTTCCCCTGCTCCATATCGCCCCAGTTGAACTCGTGGGTGTTGTGCTTCTTGCCGATGATGTCGTTGGCCCAACTCACTGCCTTCACACCACTGATGTTCTTGAGCTGCGGATAGACCGCGGAATAGACCTGCGCCATCGGTGCGCGCACCGGGATCAACATCACCTGTTCCTTGTTGAAACCAAGGTCAACGCTGCGCAGGTGGTCATGCTGCTTCTTCACGAACACGGTGCCGATGATCAGCACCATGGCGATCGAGAACTGGACCACGACCAATGTCTTGCGCAGTCCCTGACCCTTGGATGTTCCACCGGTATTCCCCTTCAGCACCACCGCAGGCCGGAAAGAAGAAAGGAAGAAGGCCGGGTAGATGCCGCTGAGCAGCCCCAACACCACCGCGATACCGAGCACGGCCGGGATGAGCATGGCCGGCAAGGGCATCGCTTCCCCGGCCAGTGCATTGAAGGCGGGCATCAGCACGCGTATGAGCAACAGCGCGACCACTGCCGCGATCAGGCTCATGAGCACGCTCTCCAGCAGGAACTGGCCGATCAATTGCGGCCGCGTGGCACCCGCGCTCTTGCGCACACCGACCTCACGTGCCCGATACGCGCTGCGGGCGGTGGCGAGATTCATGAAATTGACCCCGGCCAGGAGGAGAATGAAGAAACCGATCACCCACAGGATGTTCACACTGCCGGCATCGCCGTTCTGGTGCATCTCGAAGTCGAGCTTGCTCGTGAGGTGGATGTCCTTCACCGGCTGCAACTCGTGGCCGATCTGTTCCTTCAGGAAATCCGGATAGTACTTGTGGATGAACGCCGGGAAGATGCGGTCCACTTCCGCCGATGTGATGCCCTCCTTCAGGCGCACATAGGTCCAGCACGGATTCCAGACCCAGTTGTGCTTCTCGATGTTCCGCCAGTACTGCAGAATGGTGCCGATGCTCGCGAGCCCCTCGAACCGGATATGCGAATTCTGCGGGATCTCGCCCAGGATGCCGGTCACCTGTACGTCCATGGTCCCATCCCATTTCATCATGCGACCCATGGGGTCCGCATCGCCGAAGTACTTCTTCGCCAACTCCTGGGACAGCACGATGCTACCGGGCCTGGCCAGCGCTGTGCGGGGATCGCCCACCTTCAGATCGAACCCGAACACGTCGAACACGGTACTGTCCACCAGATACAGGCCGCTTTCCGTGAAGAGCTTGTCCGTGCTCAGGCTGTCACCGACCTTGAGCGTGTGTTGCGGGTCCTGGAAATCGAAGAAGCGGCAATACCGATCGATCAATTCCGGATGATCCGCGTACAATGTTGGACCGAGGCCGAAGACCATGCTGCTGCTGTGCTCGCCCTGGCCCTCCATCTCGATCTCGCCCACCACGCGGTACACCCGATCGGCATGTGGCACGAAGGTGTCGAAGTTGCGCTGGTACCGCACGTACAGGCCGATCAATACGAAACAGGCGATGCCTGTGGCGAGACCCAGCAGGTTGATGAGCGTGTACAGCTTGCTGCGCGACAGGTTCCGGAAGGCGGTGAGCAGGAAATTCTTGAGCATGGTCCGGCAAAAAGGGGACAGCAAGGTGCGGGGTCGTGCGCGCAGCCGCAACCAGGAAGTGTGTTGAGGTTGGACCTGTGACGAATGGTTGGGCCGTGTCCGCGATCGCGCACGCGCTGCAGTCACCATGCCCACCAACCGCACATTACGAAAAAGGGCGGCTCCGCAGAACCGCCCTCATGTGGAGAATACCGGAGTCGAACCGGTGACCTCTTGCATGCCATGCAAGCGCTCTAGCCAGCTGAGCTAATCCCCCATCAAAACCCCGCTCCTTGCGGAACGGGATGCGAAATTAGCAAGATCCGGGTTATCCCGATCACCTTTGTGGCATGGCAAGGGAAGAAGACTGGAGCACCGCCTTGATGGATGTCCTGCGCAAGGAACTGGACCGCGCGGTGACGTTGATGGGGGTCACTCCGGTCGGCGGTGGAAGCATCAATGATGCCTACCGGATGGAGACGAGTGCGGGAAAGTACTTCGTGAAGTTGAACAGCATGGACCGGTACCCGAGCATGTTCGCGGCGGAGGCCGATGGGTTGCAACGGCTGCGGGACACCGGTAGCGTGCGTGTTCCGAATGTGCTGGCCGTCGGTGAACTCCCAAGCCACACGTACCTGCTCCTGGAGCACATCGATGCCACGACACCTACCCTGGCTTTCTGGAAGCGATGCGGACATGCGCTTGCCCGGATGCACCGCCATACCGATATGCTCTTCGGGTTGGACCGTGACAATTACATCGGGTCCATGAAGCAAGTGAACACCCCTGCGACGGAATGGTCCGCGTTCTTCATCCACCACCGCCTGGAACCCCAGTTGAAGCACGCGCGCGACCACGGAAAAGTGGAGGCAGGCATGGCCTTCCGGTTCGAGCGGCTTTTCGCCCGGTTGGAAGGGCTCTTTCCCCGAGAAGTCCCAGCCCTGTTGCATGGCGATCTCTGGAGCGGCAATCTCCTCTGCGATGACCGACAGCAGCCCGTGCTGATCGATCCGGCGGTGTACCATGGGCACCGCGAAATGGATATCGCGATGACCCGCCTATTCGGTGGGGTCGACGACGAATTCACCAGGGCGTACAACGACGAATGGCCAATGGAACCGGGGTGGGAAGAGCGCCAGGACGTCTGCAACCTGTACCCGCTCCTGGTGCACGTGAACCTGTTCGGCGGTAGCTATGCCAGGCAGGTGGAAAGCATCCTTCGGCGGTTCACCTGATCAGAACTGTGGGCGCGCCGGTTCATTGTCCAGGATGGATGCGATCCGGGCCATCACGTCCGTCGTCAACCGGTCCTGTGCTTCCGTTGCTTTCAGGTTCTCCTTCAGTTGCGCCACTTTGCTGGCCCCAAGGATCACAGTGCTCACATTCGGATTCTTCAGGCACCAGGCGAGGGCGAGCACGGGCATGGTCATCTCCAACTTCCCGGCAAGGGTCTTCAGCTTCTCCACCTTCTTGAGGCGTTCGGCAGTGAGCTCCCGTTCGCGCAACCAATCCAGACCTGCCATGCGCAGGCGACTGCTCTTACTGCCCTCCAGGGTGTGCTTTCCGCTCAGGATACCGCTGGCCAGGGGGCTCCAGATGGTCGTGCCAAGTCCGACGGTGGAGTACAACCTGCCGAACTCCACCTCCACCTTCGCACGATGGAACATGTTGTATTGCGGCTGTTCCATGACCGGGCCGATAAGGTGATGCTGCCTGGCCACCATATGCGCCTCCATGATCTCCTGCGCACTCCATTCACTGGTGCCCCAGTAAAGGATCTTCCCGGCCATGGTCAACTGGTGCATGGTCCAGACGGTCTCCTCGATGGGCGTCCCCTTATCCGGTCGGTGGCAGAAGAAGAGATCCAGGTATTCCACCTGCAACCGCTTCAGCGCATCGTTGCACCCCTCCACCACATGCTTGCGATGCAACCCCACCTGGGTGGGCAATTTGCCTCCGGCGCCGAAGAAGACCTTGCTGCTGACCGTCCAGGTATCGCGGGGCCACTTCATCTTCTTGAGGATCCGCCCCATCACGCGCTCACTTTCACCACGCGAGTAGATCTCCGCATTGTCGAAGAAATTGATGCCCCCTTCATAAGCGGTCCTCATCAGTTTCTCCGCGATCGGGTCACCGATCTGCTTGCCGAACGTGAGCCAGGAGCCCAATGACAATTCCGAAACCTGAAGACCTGAATTCCCTAAGCGACGATAACGCATGTGATGATGGGTTCTGGTTGTTGTATCCCTGCAAGGATCAGGAGCGGCACACCGGCCGATGGCCTTCACTTTTCATGCAACTTTCATGCGAACGACCATTGGCGTTCATGTGGGCACCCCAGTTTTGCACCGTGCAATCAGGGTAAGGTTCGATGAACGCACGTGTCCTGAAAGGACGTTCGGAAGGTACGACTGAAGTCGATCGGTTTGGGAGAGCCGATGCACCGACCGGACGGCGATCCACGATCGCGCACGGTGTTCCTAGAGCAGCGGAAGGAGGTCCGGGGACGGGCCTCCTTCTCTTTCCACCCTGCCGTATCGGCATCCATCAGCCCTAGATTTGAACATGCGCATCCTGGTAGTGGAAGATGAACCCAAGGTCGCGGCCTTCATCAAGCAGGGGCTTGAGGACAGCGGACATGAAGTGTTGAGCGCCTTCGATGGCATCCACGGGAAACGCCTGGCCATGGAGGGTTCGGTGGACCTGGTCCTGCTCGATGCGATCATTCCGGGCATGGGCGGCATCGACACATGCCGCGCGATACGCAAAGCGGGCGGGCGCATGCCGATCCTGATGCTTACCGCATTGGGCACCACGGAGGACAAGGTCGCTGGGCTGGACGCCGGTGCCGATGATTACCTGGTGAAGCCCTTCGCGTTCCAGGAACTGCTGGCGCGCGTGCGGTCACTGACGCGCCGTGGTCAGCCCGCGCCGGAAGTCCCGGAAAAGCTGGCCTACGGCGGGCTCGAACTTGACCTGTTGAAGAAAGAAGCGATCCGGGAGGGCCAACGGATCCTGCTCACCGCCAAGGAATACGCCCTGCTCGAGTATTTCATGCGCAATCCGGAACGGGTGCTGTCACGCACGTTGCTCAGCGAACAGGTGTGGGACATCGACTTCCATACGGGCACGAACGTGGTGGAGGCATACATCAAGTTGCTCCGGAAGAAAGTGGATCGCGACTTCGAAACGAAGTTGATCCACACCCGCGTTGGTCTTGGATACATGCTTACCGACCATCCATGACGATACGCACGCGGCTTGCCGTGCTGTTCGTGTTGCTTGCCTCGCTCATCCTCGGGGTGGCGTTCGTGGTGGTCTATTTCAGCGCCGCTGATTTCCGCAAGGAGGAGTTCCTGGATCGACTGCACGACCGCGGGAACAGTGCGGTCAAACTACTGGTCCAGGTGGAAGAGGTGGATGACCGGCTTCTGCGGATCATGGAGCGCAACAACCCGGTGCGGCTGCCCGAGGAGGCCATCGCCATCTACAATGAGGACAATGAGGAAGTGGTCCGGCTCGGTGTCGGACACGCCGGACCTGTACGAACTTCGTTGCTGGACAGCATCCGCAGGGAAGGGACCGTTGTCCGAACGTCCGGTGAACGCGAATCCCATGGCTTCCTGTTCGATGGGCCGGAGGGCGGCTTCGTGGTGATCACCAGCGGTAGGGACATCTACGGGAGGAGCAAGCTGCGCAACCAGGCGAGGGTGATGGTGGCCACCTTCCTCATCGGGCTCTTGCTCATGTTCCTGATCGGTCGCTTCTATGCACGCCGGGCATTGTCGCCCTTGCAGAAGCTGGTGGTCGAAATGCACAGCATCGGTGCCATGGAACTGTCCAAGCGCATCGAGCTGGGCACCGGCACCGATGAGGTCGCACAGCTTGCCGCATCCTTCAATGCGTTGCTCACTCGATTGGAAGCCGCTTTCAGGGCACAGAAGAACTTCATCGCGAATGCCTCGCACGAGATCCGCACGCCACTCACGGCCATTTCCGGTCAGTTGGAAGTGCTGCTGCTCAAGGACCGCAATGGCGAGGAATACCGCAATGCGCTTCGTTCCGTGCTGGAGGATATGCACTCCCTGAACGGTTTGAGCGACCGGCTGTTGCTGATGGCCCAGGCCGAGACCGGCGCCTCTCAGATCACGCGCACACCGGTTCGCATGGATGAACTGCTTTGGGCGGCGCGCGCTGAAGTGCTGCGCGCGGATCCGCTGAACAAGGTGCAGGTGGCCATAGAGGAAGTGGAGGAGGCCGCCGACCTGACGGTGATCGGGAACGAGGTCCTCCTTCGAAGCATGCTGGTGAACCTTCTCGAGAACGCCTGCAAGTATGGCAACGACCATGAGGCGACCGTGACCCTGATGGGCAGTGGTGCCGACCTGAGCCTGATGGTGGAGGACCATGGACAGGGCATCGCTCAGGAGGACCATTCGCGGATCTACGATCACTTCTACCGCGGGAAGAACACTGCGGGCATGAAAGGCCACGGCATCGGCCTTTCATTGGTGAAGCGCATCGTTGAATTGCATGACGGCACCATCTCCCTGGACTCCCAACTCGGCGTGGGCTCACGCTTCACGGTGCGGATGAGCAAGGCCTAGCGATCGGTCGATTTCACGTCCTTTTCCCCGGATCTTCATAACAGCGGGGAAGTGCCCCGGCGTATCAAGGTGAAAAACCGAGAACATGACGTCAGCATTGGATCACAAACGAGGCTTGATCCTCTTCGGGATCATCACCCTTGGCGCGCTGGGCTACAGCGGTCATTCCTTCCTGCGCCAGGCGGACCTTGAAGCGGCCGCTTCCGTTGAGCGTGGCAACGTGAGCAAGGCGCTTGCCGGCCAGCGCAATGCAGCGGAAAGGCTGCACACCACAGCACTGCTCCTCGGGGATGCGAATGCCCGCAACATGGAGGCACGTGCGCACATCGGGGCAATGGAGGCCCGCTTGCAGGAGGCCGAGGAACGTGCGAGGGCTCTTGCCGGGCGCGCGCAAGAGAGCAGCGCACGGGCGCGCGAACTGACCGACCTGCGCACCGTTACCAGGGAGTTGCGCGACGAATTGGAACACGCACTGGACGCCGAAGGTCGGCTGCGCGCCGAGATCGAACTGGCTCGTGCGGAGCGCGATGCCCTTGCGCATCGCTTGGAATTGCAGGAGGCCGGGGCCATGATAGTGAACAATGCGGAGGTGGATGCATTGATGGGACGCAGGCGCAAGCTCACCGTAAAAGCGCGTCGCACCCGGGAGGTGCACATGGCATTCGACCTGCCCGTTGCAATGGCAGGGGGCGTGAACTACCGGATCTTCGCTCCCGACGGAACGGAATGCCCTGGTGTGGAGCCGGTGGTAGCGCACACCTCCATTCCGGCGAATGCCACAGCAAGCGCAGGCCTCAGCGGAATGCCCTCTGCTACCGAACGTGTGGACCTGCGTTTCAAGACCGGTGACCGCCTGCGGCCAGGCTCCTATCGCATCGAAGTGCGTTCGGGTAAGGACGAACTTCAGACGATCCGATTGAACCTGCGCTGAGAACGGTTCCAGCGCAACGACCCGATCCTTCTTCGACACAGGCCGAGAACGGGAGACCATGGCGGTCTCCCGTTCCCATTGCAGCAAGGTGATCTCCAAGACTCATCTAACTTGCACATCCGATCGACCACCCCGCATGTCCTCCATTTCCAGCGACAAAGCCCCTGAACCCGTAGGCCACTATCCGCACGCGCGCCGTGTGGGTGACCTGTTGTTCCTCAGTGGTGTCGGGCCACGGGAGCGCGGTACGAAGACGATCCCCGGCGTTGAGCTGGATGCGGCGGGCAACATCCTTTCCTACGATATCGAGACACAGGTGCGCAGTGTGTTCCGGAACGTGAAGTGGATCCTTGAAGAAGCCGGGTCCTCGTGGGATAAGATCGTCGATGTAACGGTCTACCTCACGAACATGAAGGACGACTTCGCCACATACAACAAGTTGTGGAAGGAGTACTTCGACGTGGCACCACCGTGCCGAACGACGTTGGAGATCAACTGCCTGCCCACACCGATCGCGATCGAGCTGAAAGTCGTTGCGACGATCTGATCCGGATGCAGTGGGATGTTACCGGCGGTCGTAGAGGTCGAACGACTCACCTCCCTGCATCCTGCGCCCGGTCGCTGAGCATCGCGTTCAGTTTCTGGCCTCCCTTGATGCCGAAGTCCAGGGTGCGGATGGGGAACGGGATGGTGATGCCCTCGCGGTCGTAGGCTGCCTTGATGGCCTTGATGGCGCGGCTGCGCATCTCCTGGTAATACGCGTTGCTGGTGGCCGCGATCCAGAAGCGCACCTGGAGGTTGATACTGCTGTCGCCGAACTCCTGGTAGAAGAGTTCCACCTCATGATCGACCAGGCGTTCCGGCACCGAGCGCACCGCTTCGATGGTCACCCGCTCCGCCTTTTCCAGGTCATCCCCGTAGCTCACGCCCACCTCGATGTCCACACGGCGGATGCCATGGCGGGAGTAGTTCATGAGCACGGATTGGAAGATCTCCTTGTTGGGGATGATCACCTGTATCCCTTGAAGGTCCTTCAGCTCGGTCGTGCGCAGGTCGATCCGCTCGACCGTGCCGACATGGTCCACGGTACCGATGAGCTCACCCACGCGGATCGGCCGTTGCGCGGCGATGATCACGCCGGATATGAAATTGGCCGCGATGTCCTGGAATGCGAAGCCGAGTGCCAGGCCAATGATACCGGCACCGGCGAGGATCGAGGTCACCGTCTTGTCGAGGTGAAGAATGCTCAGCGCTCCGAACAGACCGATGAGCACCACGGTGAGGTACACCGCGTTGCCGATCAGCCGGCGCAACGTTCGGCTGTCCGTGGCGCGTTCGAGCAATTTGCGGGTAAGGCTCCTGGCCAGCCGCGCAATGAAGGTCGCCACCACCACGATGAGAGCCGCGATCACGAGGTTCGGGAGCATTTCAATGAGCTCCTTCGCCCATGCGAAGAGCTTCTTCTCGATCAGACCGACGGCTTCAGTGGCATTCAGCATGCTGCACAAGATAGTGGAAGGGCCGACCTCGTTCGGGAGGCATGCCACAATGGAATGGTGTCAGACCAGACCCTTCCTCACGGCGAGGGCCACGGCCTCCCCCACGCTGCCGACGCGCAACTTGGCGTACACGTTCCCGACGTGCTTGTTCACCGTACCGAACGAGATCCCGAGCTCTGCTGCGATCCGCTTATAGGCCCAGCCTTTCACAAGCATTGCCAATATCTCAAGCTCGCGCGGTGAAAGTCGGAACCGTGCTGCGGCCTGATCCCGTTTGCGGCCGGAGACCAAAGCAAGGACCTGCCGTGCCACACTTGGGCTCATCGGCGCACCACCGGACATCACATCCATGATGCCGTCGATCAGCTTCATGGGATCGGTCTGTTTCAGGAAATATCCATCGGCACCGGCGCGCAAGGCGGCGAAGATGCGTTCCTCATCCTCCACCACGGTGAGCATGATGATGCGCAGCTCAGGGTAGCACAAGCGCAATCGTGCAGTGGCCTCGATCCCATCGGTGCCAGGCATGTCGATATCCATGAGCACCACATCCGGCGCACATGCCTCCACATCCTCCACTGCCTTACCAGCATCGGGGAAGATACCGGCACAGGTGGTGCGATCGACATGCCCGAGAAGTGCTGCGAGCGCATCCCGCTGTTCGGCATTGTCATCGAAGACGGCCACGCGCACCATGCGACAAAGGAAGTACCAACAGCGTGCGTCGGCAATCAGTAGATCTACTACTCGGCATGCGGTGAGAACCGCAGGAGGACCTCGGTCCCTCCTTCCTGCCTGCATTGAATGAGGAGTTCTGCATTGATCTGTGCGGCGCGTTGCCGCATGCTGCGGGACCCATTGCCACCAAGCCCGCCGTTGTGCACCGCCTCTGCTGGCAATCCCTTCCCGTTGTCACTTACATGCAGTTCGACACGGCCTGCCGACCGTTTCAGGTGAATGCGGACGCGATCACATTCGGCGTATTTGGCCGCGTTGTTCACCGCCTCCTTGAAGATGAGGTAGAGGTTCTTTCGTTCGATCATGCTCAATCGGACCTGCCGGACCTGATCTTCCACCCGGACCTCCAGATCCCAGCCTTTCGCGTCGGCGATCGGACCTGCGAACGCGATCATCCGGTCCTCCACATCGGACAGCTTCTCGTAGCGCGTGTTCACGCTCCACACGATGTCATTCATGTCTTCCATGGCCTGTGCACTGTTCTTCGCGATGCGTTTCAACATGGCCGTCTCCTCTGCAGGGCGATCCTTGGTGCTGCTGCCCATGACGGTGGAGAAGAGTGCCACACTGCTGAGCGTGCTGCCCACCTCATCGTGCAGGTCAAGTGCGATGCGGTCGCGCATGGCCACCATGGCACGCACCTTGGAAAGGCGATACCGGAAGAGCGCATACACGCCAGCAGAGATCAGGAGCACGTACGCGAGGATCGCCCACCAGCGCACATACCAAGGACGCAGCACATCGAGCAACACGACAAGCTCGGACGTCCAAACGCCGCGCCCACCTTTTGCACGGATCCTCAATTCGCGCGCTCCGTATGGCAATGCCGCGAAACGAATGACGGGCTCCCGCTGCAGGTTCCATTCGGCATCCACACCCTCCACACGCCAACCGAACAGCACGGACCCCGGGTCCTCGAAGCTTAGGAGGGCAACGCTCAACGTGAAGTAGCGATCGTACGGTCCCATTGTGATGACACCCGACCGCACCGCGGAGGCCGTTCGATCCACAAGCTCATTCGTCGTACCGTCGAACTGTTGCAGGCGTGTGATCACGAGCGGTGCCTCCTCCACGTGCGGGCCGGCCATCAGATCGGCGGGCTGGAATGCGGTGATGCCATTGAGACCACCGAAGTACAGACGGCCATCCGGGCCTTGTGCGTGCGACCACCGGTTGAATTCACCATGCGCGATACCATCCAACGTGGAGAATGACCGGATGTGCCCCGTGGTGGGATCATAGCAAGCGATGCCATTGTCGGTCGGCATCCATAGCATTCCTGCTCCATCCGGATACACCGCATAGATCCCGTTGCTGGGAAGGCCGTCACTTCGCGTGATGGCGGTCACCTCCCCATGCGCCCGGTCCCAGCGAAGCAACCCATTGGTAGCGGTGCTCACCCAGAAGATCCCGGCGCTGTCTTCATGGATGTGTCTGAAGTCCTCTGCGGGCAGGTAGTGGACACCATCCCCTCGCCACCAGACATGAGCCACTTGACCATTGGCATCCAATTCGCCAAGGCCACGGCTGGTGCATACCCAGGTGATCCCCGTACGATCCCTGAAAAGCTGTGCCACCGTTGCACCGGAGATCCTGCCCTGGGCATCCGGCGCGAACACTTCCGCATCACTGAGCGCTGTGTCGCTCCACGCCAGACCAAGTGTGGTGCCGATCAACAACCGCCCACCTTCCATCTCCTGTACGCAGAACGGAACCCTGTCCATGTGCAACTCGTTCCCTGTGAAATGTCCGTGGCGCCAGTGCAATAGGCTCTTCGCCCTGCCAGCCCAGATCCCGCCGTGGCCGTCCGGGACCAGGGCATAGCGCAATGCCCATTCCCCGTCGTCGAGTCGTTGTGCCCGCCCGTTACGGACGTTCAACGCATACCACCCGAACTGCTCACTGGCAGCGAAGAGTGTATCACCCATCACCACAAGCCCTCTGAAACTGCGCGAAGGACCGTCCATGGGATCGGGCCCTTGCAGCCACCGTTGGAAATGATCGGGGCGGATGCTCAATTGCCAGAGACCGAATTCAGTGCACAGCCAGACATGACCGGCACGGTCGCGCATCGCATGATAGAGCCCGGTGGTGATGGAAGGGTGCCCGGCTTCCGGATCGAAAAGTACCTGCGCGCTGCGGGGTGCCACCCCTTTGGGTACGTGACGTATCGTCGCATCCACCAGCCAGTTGTCGTTACCCAGATCCAGGTACAGGGCACCGTTCCATTGGAACAATTCACTCGCGTCGAGGGCACCAGGCATCTGTAACAGCACCCCTTGTGGTGTCAAGAGGTACTCGTGCACTTCACCGCCCAGTGGTTCCGCGAGGAAATAAAGCCCTGTTCCTCCGGCGCGCAGGTCACATCCTTCCACGCTACCGATCGACCCCAGCCAGAATGGTCCTCCGTGCACATCCTCCACGGCGCCGGAAGGATCGACCATGACCAGGTCGAAATGCTCCGCTTGTGACCTGAAACGCACGCAGCAGGTCCTTCCATCACCGACCATCGCGATCGGCCTGAGGACATCCCGGGAAGCGATATCCGTTACGGTGAAGCCTTGTTCTGCGGGGCCGTAGCGAATGAGCTTGCCGACCGTCGCGAGCAGCAGCGTCCCATCGTTCAGAAGGATGGCCTTGTCCACCAGGTCCTGAACGCTGCACGGGGCCTTGCTGCCGAAGTGTTTTGCGAACGGAACGACACTTCCTGACCTGGGATCGAGGATGTCGATCGAGGAAACATGGCCCTCGGAGTAATGGCTTTTCGATACCAGCCAAAGCAGGCCATCGGCATCGGGCCAGATCATCGAGATCGCGTTGGTCGTGAGGCCCTGTTCGGTGGTCCAATTCCTGAAGGAGAACCCATCGAAGCGCTGCACTCCGGCCGGTGTCGCAAGCCAGATGAACCCGTCGCTGTCCTGCACGGCCTGCGTTACCCTGCGATGGAGGAGTCCGTCCTCCACGCCCAGTTCCCGCAGACTGAAGATGAGACCACCATCCTCCTGAGGAAGCACAACACGGGACACCCCGATGAGGAACGCGAGGGAGAGTGCGAAGCGGAACATGATGATGCCGGTCGGAGGAACCGATACGGCCTGCCAGTTAATACTACGGATCCTCGGCGACCCGCCACCGATGGCACCCGACACATCGCTGCCGTAAGATGCCTGAGAACCGTCCGCCCGGACTCCCGGAACCCTTGCTGGACGAAGGAGGTGGTAATTCTAACCATTGACCACAGGCCTCTTCGCGCTTTGGTTTGCCGTACCAATACCTCTCAACATGGAACAAGCCATTCGACCTCTTCTCCTTTCGCTGCTGCTGATCGCATCGGGAGGATCCTTCGCCCAGATGGACATGGAGTCCTTCACACCCGGCGCGGTATATCGTGTAACGATGGTGAGGACGGACGCCAACTCCCAGGCCGAGTACCTGGAACAGTTGAACAAGGTCTATATCCCCACTCTGGAAGCCGCCAAGAAACAGGGCATGATCACCGACTACACGCTGCTCACCGGTGATTTCGCGAATGAGAACGATTTCAATGTGATGATGCTGGTCGAGTTCCCGAATCTGGCCGCACTCGATGAAACGCCGGCGTCGAAAGCGAAGTGGGATGCGATACGCGACGACCTGCGCGCCAAGGCGGGCGGCAAGAGCGCTGTGGATGCAGTGATCGGGTCATACGTCGGCATGCGCACAATGGTCGGCACCAAGGTCATGCGTCAACGTGTTCCGAAGTCCTGACAACGATGATCAATAAACAAGAACGACCATGAAAAAGACAGCGACTGTGACCAGCACCCTATTTGCGATCGTGCTGATCATGTGCGGGAATGCACAGGCCCAGGAAGAAATGAAGACCAACTTCGTCACACAGGCGACCAGCAGGCTTGTCATCCCCGCCGGTGATGAAGAAAAGAGCTACTGGAAAATGCAGCAGGAGTACTATGAAAATGTGATCAGCAAGAGCAAACTCGTGGTCCATTACAGCATCTGCCGGCATGCTTGGGGAAGCGAAGGGGCCACGATCGTCGAGCGCATGGAGTTCGCGAACTGGAACGACATCGAGAAGTTCACCAAGGAGGAAAGTCGATCGCTTGCAGCTGCCGCCTGGCCGGATGAGAAAGCCCGTGAGGCCTTCTTCAAGAAATGGAGGAGCTACGAGGACCCATACCACCACGATGAGATCTACTCGATCTCATTGAGCATGCGCAAGTGAACGCACATCGATGAACAGAGGGCCTTCGGGCCCTTTGTTCATTGAAGGCGGTCATGCCAACCGGTCAATGGAGCAGGCCGGGAATGCATCGTACCGGCCACGTCCGGATCATTCGTACCGCAGTGCCTTCACGGGATCGGCCGCAGCAGCGCGAAGAGCCTGCACACTGACAGTGAGCACCGTGACAACGAGCGTGATCAGCAGTGCCACGACGTAAAGCATCAGCGAAATATCCACATGGTAGGCGAAGCTCTCCAACCAACGGGCGATGGCATACTGTGCGAGCGGGAAGGCCACGAGCAGGGCCATGCCGAGCAGCAGTACGAATTCCTTGTTCAACCGCCGGACGATATCGAGGAATGATGCTCCCATCACCCGCCGGATGCCGATCTCACGGGTGCGTTGCTTGGCCGTGAAATAAGCGAGGCCGTACAACCCCATCACGGTGAGCAGGATGGTGAGCACGGCGAACGCGCTGAACACCCGGAACAGCCGGTCCTCCGAAGCATAGAGCTGGGCGATGCTATCCGAAAGAAAGGTGGCCTCCCAGTCATCATCGGGTCGTAACTCCTTCCACTTCCGCTGCAGTGCGGCCAGTTGCGCCCCGACATCGCCCGGCGCCAGGCGCAGGACCAGGTTGCGCACACCATAGCGCTGGCTGCTTTGGAAGATGCAGAGCGGTTCTATGGGTGTGTGCATGCTGGCGTAGTGGAAATCCTTCACGACGCCGATCACGGTAAGCTGTTGTTCGGGCTGTGGCGGTTCCGCTTGGTCATCGCCGGGGATGTAGATCCTCTCCGCAAGCGGGTCGGTCCATCCGAAGGCTTTCACCGCGCTTTCGTTCACCACCACAGCGCTTTGCGCATCGCTCGGTATGTTGTTGTCGAAATACCGACCGGCCACGAGCTCCAGCCCGAGCAGCGCTGGGAAGTCCGGGTCCACATTGATCGTCGGCATCGGCTTATCGATGCGGCCGTTCGGCGTGTTCACTTGCAGCACCCACCTGCCGCCACTTTCACCCGGGAGGCTTTGCGTGAACGATGCGCCCGTGACGAAGCTCTCGCGCATCAGTTCATTCTTCACGGGCCTGATCGCATCCCACGCAAGGGTATCCTGTCCGCGCGGCTGCGGCATTTTGATGTTCAACAGGTTCTCCTTGCGAATGCCCATGTCATTGGTACGAAGCCAGTGCAGTTGTGCGAACACGGCAAGGGTACCCACGACCATGAACAAGGCCATCGCGAACTGCGCACCCATGAGGACCTTGCGCACGCGTCCCTTGCCCGCACCGCTCGCAATGCCCTCCTTCAACAGCAACTGGGGCGGGAATCGAGAGAGGAAGAAGGCCGGATAGCTCCCTGCGACCACACCGATCACCAGTACGATGAAAAGCACCACGGCGAGGAATGAACCGCGCCACAGATATCCCATGCCGATCTCCTTGCCGGTGATGCCGTTGAATGCAGGCAACAGCAGCCACAAGAGCCCCAACGCCACCACGATGCCGATGAGGGCGATGAGCACACTGCCCCCGATGAACTGCACGACCAGTTGCGGGCGCTGTGCACCGCTCACCTTCCTCAAGGCCACTTCCTTGGCCCTCCGCGTGGCATCCGCCGTGCTCATGTTGACGTAGTTGATGCACGCGATCGCCAGGATGAGCACAGCAACGATGGCGAACAGCATGACATACGCCTTGTTGCCCTTCTTCGGTGTATCGTAGATCAGGTCGTTGTTGAAGTGCACCTCGCGAAGCGGCTCAAGGTTGAAGTCGATGCGCCCCTGGAAATCCTCGCCACCCCATTGCGGGATGACGTACTTGGTGACGAACGCATCCATCTTGCCTTGGAACGCCTGCTCATCCACTCCGGGTGCGAGCACCAGATAGTTGTAGCTGCTGTTGTTGCCCCAGCTTTGATCGAGCTGAGCCTTGGCCTCGGGCGGCATGCCCAGTCGGCTCATGAACACACCCAGCGGGATGTGCGTGTTCTGCGCCTTCTCATCCAGCACACCGGCCACCTTCAGCGTTCTGCCCCCGCGCGTCACGAGCTTTCCAAGGGGGTCATCCGCACCGAACATGCGGGTGGCCATCTCCTGTGTGATGACGATGTTGTCCGGTGCATCAAGGGCGGAGATATCGCCTTTCGCGAAGGTGAGGTCGAATGTGCGGAAGAAGCTGGTGTCCGCATTGTAGCCATCCTCCGCGGTGAATTTCCGGCCTTCATACTCCAATGTGGTCTGGCCGAGCAGGTACAGTCCGACACCGGCCTCGATGTCCGGGTATTCCTTCAGAAGTGCCTCCATGATCGGGAAGGGAGTGATTCCGAAGTCGTCCCGAGTGTCCCCGAACGTGTAGTGGGCCTGGATCCTGTAGATACGATCGGCCTTGGCGTGGTGGGCATCGTAGCTCAACTCATCCTGCACGTAGATGTAGATCAGCATGCACGCGACGATGCCGATGGCCAGCCCAAGAATGTTGAGCGCCGCAAAGAGCTTATCGCGTTTCAGGTTGCGCCACGCGATCAACAGGTAGTTGGAGAGCATGTGAGGATGTGGTTGAACGTGATCGAAGAAGAGGGACCTTGGCCGCCCGCCATGCCTGGATCAGAGCAGTGCCTGTGGCGACACTTCACCCTCGACCACCCTGCCGTCCAGCAGCTTGATGGTGCGTTGGGCATGGCCCGCATCGCGCAGGCTATGGGTAACGATGATGACCGTGGTGCCCGCCTTGTTCAGTTCCGAGAGCAGGTTCATCACCTCTTCTCCCATGGCACTGTCCAGATTGCCTGTGGGTTCATCCGCGAGGATCAACTGCGGCCTGTTGACCACCGCCCGCGCGATCGCCACACGCTGTTGCTGCCCACCGCTCAACTGCTGCGGAAAATGACCGGCCCGATGGGCGATGTCCATCCGCTGCATGGCCTCCTGGGTCCGCTGCATCCGATCCGCCTTGCCCATGGACGTATAGATCAGGGGTAGTTCGATGTTCTCACGGACCGTGAGCTCGTCGATCAGGTTGAAGCTCTGGAACACGAACCCGATGGTGGATTTTCGGATCTCCGCCCGTTTGCGTTCGTTGTATCCGCTCACGTCCTCACCCTTCACGAAATACTTCCCACTGCTGGGCGCATCGAGCAGGCCGATGATGTTGAGCAACGTGGATTTGCCGCAGCCACTGGGGCCCATGATCGCCACGAATTCGCCTTGCTCGATCGTGATATCCACGTCATTCAACGCGGTGGTCTCGACGGTGTCGGTGCGGTAGACCTTGGTAAGGTGTTGTGTTCTAAGAAGGGTCATGGTCCTGGTGTTGTGGCGATCGGCGATCGCGGTTCGTCATTCAATGATGAGTTCGTCGGCGTCGTTGAAGGGGGCATATCGGCTGGTCACCACACGATCTCCGTTTCGGAGTCCTTCCAACACCTCGTACATGTCCGGATTCTGCCGGCCCAACACCACCTCACGCTTCGTTGCGCGGCCCTCTGCATCCACCACGTACACCCATTGCCCGCCCGTGTCCTGGAAGAAAGGTCCTCGTGGGAGCATGGTGGCCTGCAGGTCCTCGCTCAATTGGAGCCTGACCTGGAAGGTCTGTCCCCTGCGGATATCCGAGGGTGTTTCGCCCACGAAATGCATGTCCACATCGAACTCGCCGTTGCTTACCTCCGGATACACCTTGAAGATCTCGATGCGGTACTCGCTTCCGGCATGGTTGAAGGTACCCTGCTGCCCAACGCTGATGCGGCTCACGTAATGCTCCCCCACACGTGCGCGGATCTTGAGCTGGTCGATCACATCGATCTGTGCGATCCGCTCTCCGCGCTGCTTGGTCTCACCTATCTCGGCGCGCAGCCCGCTCAGTTGCCCATCAATAGGTGCCTTGATCGTGAGGCTCTGCAGGTTGTCCTTCAGGAACTGGAGGTTCTGCTGGATCAATTCGAGGGAGGAGGAGATCTGATACACCTGCGTACTTCGAAAAATGGAATCGGCCTTGAGGTTCGAGACCAGCAATTTTCGTTTGGCACGCATGTACTCGAGCTGCTCCCTGTTGGACAAATAGGTGTTCCGCGCGATGAGGGAGTCCTTCATCAATCGTTCATCCACCAGGCGGTCGCGTTCCAGTCGGCTCAGCTCCTTCTCCAGGTCCAGCAGTTCATCCTGCAGGCGGATGCTCTGTTGGTCCATGGTGAGGCGTGTGTTCCGCAGGTTGTTCTGCTGGTCCAGGAGCTGGGCCTGCCTGTTGATGGCATCCATGTGCAACTGCGGATTGGCCAGTTCAACAATGGGTTCGCCGGCCTTCAGCATGCGCCCGTCCTCCACAAGCCGTTGTTTCACGGTACCGCCCTCCGGCGCATCGAGGTACACGGTAAGGATGGGCTGTACGGTACCGGTGACCGGTATGAATTCCCGGAACATGCCCACCTGCACGGTGCCGATCTGGACCTTGGCCTGCTCCACGCGCACTCTCCTGGTGCTGAAGGTGCCGGCCCACAGGACCCCAGCGAGTACGGCCACTACAGCGATCGTACCGGCGGTAATGAGGCGTTTTCGGCGGGCTGGTCGAGGGTCCAGGACACGGTCCATATTGCGAAACTGGTTGTTTGTGGGCTTCCCTTGGGACGAATGGGGACGGACCGGGAAGATCATGACGAACAGGGATGAACGGTTCGTCTTCCTCCGGCAGGGTGCGATCCGGGCGGTTCAGCCGCAGGGGATCGGGGCCGGGGCTGTTGGTACCGATCGAACTTCTGCTTAGTTTCGCCCCGCCCAAGGTCCCTTTGTTCTTTGGCGAGAAACCGGGATACAGGCACAGAAAAACAAACACAGTCAGTAGAACACATGAACATTTACGTCGCCAACGTGCCATATTCCGTGAAGGACCAGGACCTCCACGAACTCTTCGAGCCTTACGGAGAGGTGACCTCGGCCAAGATCATCATGGATAAGGCCACCAACCGCAGCCGTGGCTTCGGATTCGTGGAAATGGCCAATGATGATGCCGGACGGGCTGCCATCGAAGGCACCAATGGCAAGAACTTCCACGGCCGTGACCTGGTGGTGAACGAGGCTCGCCCTCGCACCGAAGGTGATCGCGGCGGCTTCGGTGGCCGCAGCGGTGGTGACCGTGGTGGTTACCGCAGCGACCGCGGTGGTGATCGCGGGGGTTACCGCAGCGACCGTGGCTCACGCCGCGACGAGTACTAAGTCGATCCATCGATCCAATGGAAGCCCCTCGGTACGCCGGGGGGCTTTTTCATTGGCGCCGGATCGTGAAAGAATGTGAACGGATCGGACCTCCCTTCCGGCAGAGGGTCAAAAAGGCCTGACCGCACTGCGCTCCCGGTAACTTTGCGCCCCCCCGAACACATGAAGAGCCATTCCTCCCCGACCAAGTACCTCATCCTGCTCTTCCTGGTGTTCCTCACCGCACGGGTCGCCGCGCAACGCTTTCCTTCTGCAGCGAACGGCAAGGTGTATGGCAAGGTGCTGGATGCATCCACCGGCAAGCCTGCGGAATTCGCCACGGTCAGCATCTTCTCGTCCAGGACGGATAGTGTGCTTGGCGGGTCCATGGTCCGCGCCAACGGGGATTTCGCCATAGGCGGTCTACCGATGGGTCCATTGCGCTTGAAGATCAGTTTCATCGGCTATGTGCCGATCGAACGAACTGTGACCTTGACACCGGACCGTGCAGAACTGGACCTCGGTGACCTCGAGTTACGAACGGACGTGGAGCTGCTACAGGAAGCCCAGGTGGTGGGTGAGAAGAGCACCATGACCATGCAAGTGGACCGCAGGGTCTTCAACGTGGAGAAGGACCTGAGCACACAAGGCGGCAACGGCGTGGATGTGATGAAGAACGTGCCGGGGCTGAGTGTTGATGTGGACGGCAATGTGGAGATGCGGGGCTCGCGGCCACAGATCCTGGTGGACGGCAGGCCTTCCGCCATGACGCTTGACCAGATCCCGGCGGAAGAGATCGAGCGCGTGGAGGTGATCACGAACCCTTCGGTCGCTTTCGATGCCAGCACCACCGGCGGCATCATCAACGTGGTGCTGAAGAAGAACACCAGACCGGGCTATGGTGGTCAGGCGCAGGTTGGCATTGGATCGAATGATCGGTACCAGGCGGGGTTCAACGCCTTCGCCAAGGAAGGTCGGTGGGGCTTCAACCTTTCATACAACTACAGCACCGGGCGGAACACCACCAACGGGGATACCCGCCGCACGGACCTGAACAACGGGGAAACGATCGGCACGTTCGAGCAGACGACCACCAGCAATTCCACCCGCGGGGGCCATGGAGGACGGCTGGGCGTGGACTGGCAGGTCAGCAACCGAAGCGCGCTCAGCCTTTCCCAGAACATCCGTTTTCGCGAAATGGACGGCCGCGATGTGCAGGAATTCGGATCGCGCAGCGCCACTGGTTCATTGTTGGGGCATGGGGAGCAGGTCAACACGAACGACAATCGCATGAACAGCTACTCCACCCAGCTTGCGTACAGGCACAGTGCGCCGAAAGAGGGAAAGGAGTGGACGATGGACCTGAACTACAATCGGTGGAACAGGGACAGCCGGTCACGTTTCGGCCAATACACCTACGACGAGGAGGATATCGCCCTGCCCGACAGCCCGCGGCTTCAGGACAATATCGGGGGAAGCGGTTATGACCAGTACACCTTCCAGGCGGACTTCAAGGACCCGATCACGGATCGCACGAAACTGGAATGGGGAGTGAAGAGCAACCTGCGCTACGACAATACCTACCTCGATGTGTTCGTCACCTCCCCTCTCGTGGGTGATGCCGTTCTGGACACCGCACTGACCAATGACTACCGCATCACGGACATGATCAATGCGGCATACTTCAACTGGTCGCAGATGCTTTCGCCGCGTTGGTCCATGCAGGCGGGTCTGCGGTTCGAGCAGACATGGTTCGAGACCGAGTTGCGTGGCAAGGACCAGGTGTTCAGTTACAAGTATCCGGACGGGACGGAGAACCTTGGCAAGGCGTTGTTCCCGGCGCTGTACATCGTGCGGAAATGGGAGAACAGCACGCGCGAACTACAGGTCAACTTCTCTCGCAAGATCGACCGGCCGCGGTTCTGGCAGATCATGCCATTCATCATGTACAGCGACAGTCGCAACGTGCGTATCGGCAACCCCACGATCGCGCCGGAGCTGAGCAACCTGGCGGAGGTGAACCACCTGCTTCCGATCCTGAAGGGCAAGGGCAGCTGGCTCACGTCGGTTTACGGCCGGTACACGCAGGATGTGATCACGAACTACGCCACACCGCTCGCCTCGGACACCACCATCCTGCTGAACACGTTCGTGAATGGAAGCCACAGCGTGAATGGCGGTTGGGAGAACATCTTCAAATATGAGCCGGTGAAGGGGCTGCAACTGACCCTTAGCGGAACACTTCAGTACACGGATGTTTCGTTGGGCACTGCACAGGGCGGGGCCCGCAACCAGGGTACCAACTGGGAGGCGAAGGCCTTGATCAATTACCGGTACAAGGGGAATTGGACCTTCCAATTGAACGGTGAGTATGACAGTCCTCGGGTACAGGCACAAGGCCGGTCCCTGGAGCAATACGGTGTCGATGTCTCCGTGGGGCGCGACTTCAGCAAGCGGCTTACCGGTGTCGTTTCGGTGAACGATGTGTTCTACACACGGCGCTGGGGCAACACCATTGATACGCCCTACCTGGTGCAGGAGAGTTTCCGAAGAAGGGAGCAGCGTTTCGTTCGCTTCACCCTCACGTGGAAGTTCGGGGAGCGCGATGTTTCCATCTTCCGCAAGAAAGGACAGGCCCGCCCGGACGCCGGCAACAGCGGGGGTGACATGGATTTCTAGAGGGGTACCACCTCGAAACGCGGGCATCCGCGCAGACCGGTCTCGCTGTAGAAGTCCACGAAGTGCAGCTTGTAGAAGCCCCCCTCACGGTCCTGGACGATGTAGCAATGTTCCGGATGGACCTCGTAGGTGCTTGTGTCGAAGTCGTACTCCTTCCAATCGTAACCGACGGCATCCTCCTCCCTGTTGAACGGATGCTCCATCGTATCCCGCAACGCAATGCTGTTGAAATCGGAGGTGTTCAGTTCAGCAACGCGAAGGCCGCTGAACCCATTCACCGCCCCAGTGACCAGATACGCGGTGTATGGATCGTAGAATTGGTAGGTGTACTGGGTGAAGACCAGGTCGTACTGCCCATCGGGCGGTGCGATCGTGCGTTGCACACCATCCAGGATGCTGAAGTGCACGAACGCTCGCGATGGATCCTTCTGAATGGAGAATTCCTGTTCTCCAGAACCATCGATCAAGGCGAAGCGAATGGTGAACCGCGAGGCATCCACGGAAACGATCTTCATGCGGCGCAGCCCGAGCGGTGTGCCGAAGTTGTTCACACCGAGGTCGACCACGAAAACCTCGTTCGTCGAACGCCAATCGCCAATGGCCAGGCTATCCAAGGAGCCTTCGTTATGGTCGACCCGCCATAAGGGACCGTAGCCGGTGGTATCCGTGGACTGGGCCAGGTCCGTGTTCCCGGTCCGCACCACGCGCATGTACCGGGCGCTGTTCAAGCGCACCACCCATCCGTCAGCTCCACCGGCGAATGCGAGGTCCCAATCCTGCTTGCTGTTCTGCGCCGTCACGGAATTCGTCCCGATGTCGTACCACAGCTGCGCACCATAATCGGCACCGATGCAGACCTGCACCGAAACAGCATCACCACGTGGGGCACGCGGCACCGGCAGTTCCTCCTTGAGGCAGCCACTCAGCGCGACGGACAACACCGACCAACAGAACGTTCGTGCTCCTTTCATCGCTCTTTGCCCTTGATCTCCATGTTCAACCGAAGGAACCATACCCTACCCGTCATCATCGGCACGCTCGTTCCGTTGCCGGAGTGCACCCCAACGGTGCTTCCAGCGGCGGCGGTGAGGTTCTGCACATCGAACAGGTTCTTGCTTCCGGCGGTGATCCCGATGCGCCCGTTCCGGAACGTCTTCGTAACAGATGCATCCGCCATGTGAAATGCCTGCAACGTGCTTCTTCCCACGGCGCCGTCGTCCAGCACCACGTAATTGGCAAGTTCGCCCTGGTACTTGTAGAACAGTTGTGCACTGATGCCGTGCTTCTTCCACGTGTGGTCCATGGAAGCCCGTGCCTCATGGGACCAGAGGTATGGCTCCGCACGCTCGCGTGCGAGGTCATCATACCGCCCCGTGAGGCTTCCGCCGATGCTGAACGACCATCGCTTCCCTTCCCAGGCCGCCCCAATGGAGCCACCCGACGTGCGATAGTCACCGATGTTCACGTAGGAGTATAACGTGCTGCCGACCTGCGCAAGGGTGATGAGGTCCTTGATCACGTTGTGGAATCCACCGACCTCGGCGCGCCAGGCACCGGCCCGCACCGCTTTGTTCCATACCAGGCTTGCGCTGTAATTGTTCGAACGTTCCGCGTTGAGGTCCTCATTGCCCTGGATGTCGTGGTTCACATCCACGAAGTAGAAGTACAGCTCCTTCAATGAGGGCGCCCTGAACCCACTGGCAAAACCGGTCCTGATCGTGAATGCCGTATCCAGTTGCCAGCGGACATTCAACGAGGGAACGAGCGGTGCGCCGTACACGGTGTTGTATGCGTACCGCACACCTGGCCGAAGGACCAACGCACGTACTGGTCGGTACTCGACACTGGTGTACAGGGCATAGTCACCGATCGTCGAGCCACGCCCTTCGTCGATCCGGTCACCGCTCCCGGTCTCCAGGTTCAGGTCCGTGCCGAATTCATATCGCAAGCGTGCGCTGTCGGCCGTGTTGGCATAGACGGCACGGACGTTGGTCAGGCTGAAGCGTGAGGTATCCTGCATGCCATCGGTCACGACCAGTTCCTCCCCGAGGTCGGTGAGGTCGCGCGCCCAGGTGTTCCTCGTGCGTGCGTACCGATCGTGTGCAGCCAGCACGGTCACCTTACGGCCACCGGCCCAGTAACGATCGGCGAATACGGCATTGTCCCACCGCACGGTGTGGTACCGCTCATCGAAAGCGGATTCATAGTACGGTGCACGTGGCAGACCACGGTTCGTGATCACATCCGAGCCGGCTTCGGCCTTGTAGCCCAACTGCCACCTGGGCCCGTTCCAGCGGTAGTTGAGCCTTGCCGTGTACTGTTCGCGCGGTTTCCATTGCTGGAAACGCGTGGTGTCCGCCACGGAAGGCGAAAGGTCCGGAATACCCTTCTGTCCCGGGTTCCATCCGTTGAAGAAGTCCCGGCCCAGGTTGAGGTTCACATTGTGACGACCCCACCGTTTGGAACCGGCACCCCACACCTGCAGCCTGCCGATCTGTTCCGCGTAGGCGGTGAGTTTCAGCTCAGGTGCCGCGCTTGCACTCCGTTTGGTGATCAGGTTTATCGTGCCGGCCAGTGCGTTGGTCCCGTAATTCACGCTGAGCGGTCCTTCCACCACCTCGACGCGTGCGATGCCGTTCAGGTCGAGCTGTGCCAGATCGACATTGCCGTTCTGCCTGCCGATCACCGGCACACCATCGATGAGGATCTTCACATTCTCGCCACCAAGGCCCTGCATGCTCATGGAGGTGCCGAGGATGTTGTCCTGGGAGAGCCGGATGTTCAATTCGTTGCGAAGCGCGTCAGAAAGGTCGTTTGCGGCCAGCCGTTCCAACCGTTCCTGGTCGATGACCCGCACCTTATGCACGGCCTGATCCGCCAACGTTGGGCCGTACTGACCTGTGACCACGGCGGCGCCCAATTCCTGCCGTGAGCGCTGCAAGGCGATCCGTGTCCTTCCGAGGTCCCTCGCCACGGTATCCGTCATGAAGCCCATCGCGACCACCCGGAACCGATCTCCTGACATGTGGGGGACGGATGCATCCAGTTGCAAGCGACCTGCGGCATCGGCCATTCGGGCGGCCACGGGTATGCTGTCGGCACGGAGCACCACCACCTGTGCGAAGGGGATCGGCTCACCATCCGTGGCGTCCACAACAACGATGGACTGGGCGTGCGCCCCCATGGCCCATAACAGGGAGCAGAACAGGAACGAACGATGGAGCAACTGGCGCATACGGCACTTCGCTTCGCGAAGAACGGACGAAGGCTCCGGCCGTCTGTCATGGATCGGTAGATCCGTGCCGGCGCCTGATCTTCGGTTCATGCCGAGCGGAGGCGCGCCTCCACATCGGCCACGAGCTCCTGCCATTCCTTCAACTCGGGAATGCCGGGCTTTCGTTTTCCGAAGAACTGCACGATCTGCTCGCCCTTTTCATCGAAGCACTCCAGCGCAGTGACAATGCCATCCACGGTGGGCTTGCGCACGATCCAGCTGCTTGTGATGGCAGCCTCGCGGACGTGCAAGTTGAAGTCCGGGTCAAGGACATTGAACCATTCCGGTACGTCCATGAGTTTCTTCACTTCCCCGGTGTGGATCTGGATCATCCCTTTGTTCCCCACGAACACCATGATCGGCACACCATGGTCGGCAGCCGAGGTCAGCACCGCACGCATCGCATCGTTCGATACCGGTACGGCATATCCACCAGAAGGAGCCAGGCGAAGCGCCTGCGTGCGCGTGAGACGATGCTTGCGGACCATGCCGTAGAAATCATGGGTATCCTTCATGGCAAGCCACTCCGCGCGGAACGCTTCCGTGTCGACCTCCTCATCCGGACGTTCAGCAGGTTCCGCTGGCCATGGCTTCACCTCGACACTTTCGCGTTGCTCGGCATCGCGGAAGCGTTCAACGATATCGTGGAAGGCACCGGCATCGCTCTCGGGCAGCAGGTAGATCTTGTGGATCGCCTCGCCATCGCTTCCGAAGAACTGAAGGCTGTATCGGGGTGCATCCTTACCCGGTTCCATGACGCTGAAGGCGCTCGCCCATGGTCCCCAGAAAATGCGCAGATCGATATCGGCACCAACGAAAAGCCCCACCGGGCCGGGGTTGATCGTGGGGTTGAGGTAGATCCCTTTGCGTTCGTGGACCACATCATTGTTGCGGGTAAGGGCCATCACCCGGCCGAGTTTGTGGACCTCTCCGAGCATGCCCCTGTGATCATTGTTGAGGCGGGTCACACCATCCCCGATCCTGGTGGCAAGGAGTTCCACTTCACTTACGCCGAGCATCCGGGCTGCATTGCGGATCCGTGTCATGGGATGTGCCCGTTGCAATTCATCCCAGCGTTGTTTCAGAGTGGTGGTCATTGTTTCCATTGGAGTACTTATTGTGCCGGCACGTTCACCGACCGATCGATGGATGGCTTTGATCGTTCCTGTTCGAAAATGGACCTTTCCGTAGCCTGGGTAGGGCCGAAGTGGATCCACGGAATGCCGAGGAATGGATGGCGGGAGACCTTTGCAGGCAGCCCGTAAGTGAAGGACAGGAGTTCTTCGTCGATGGTCTCATCAATGGAGCCACATGCCAGGAGCCTGCCCTGTCCCATCAGCGCGATGCGATGCGCGTATTGCACGGCGAGGTTCACATCGTGGATCACGGCCACAACACAATTCCCTGCCTCGGCATGGTCGCGGGCCTGCTGCATCACAGCGTGCTGGTGCACGATATCCAGATCATTCAGCGGCTCATCCAGCAGCAACAGTGAAGGACCAGTACGCCGGTCGTCCAGTTGTGCGAGGACGCGTGCGATGTGCGTACGCTGCTGTTCGCCGCCGCTCATGCCGGGCATCACACGACCCCGGAATCCTTCGAGGTGCATGATGCGCATCGCGGCTTCAACGGCAACATGATCGGCACGTGACGGCACGCTCATGAAATAGGGATAGCGCCCCATCATCACCACCTCCTCCGCAGTGAAAGCGAAGGGTACGGTGCTGTGCTGGTCCAGGAATGCACGTTCGCGTGCGATCCGGTACAGGTCCCATGCATCGATGTGCTGTTGCTTCCAGCGGATCGAGCCACGCACCACGGGAAGTTCGCCACCGATGGCACGAAGCAAGGTCGACTTACCGGAACCGTTCGGACCGAGCACGGCGAGCAAACAACCCGGTGCCACCGTGAGGGATACGTCGTGGAGCAACACCGGACCGCTCCGGCCGGCTCGAACTGCTATGCGGTCCACATGCAGCATCACAATACAAGGCTCCGTTTGCGCCGCACCAACAACGCGAGGAACACCGGTGCACCGCACAACGCAGTGATCACACCGATGGGTATCTCAGCGGGGGCGACCATGGTGCGCGCCAGTGTATCCGCCAGGCATAGGAGCAACGCACCACCCAGCATCGAGGCGGGCAGGAGAAAGCGATTGTCCACACCACCGATCATGCGCAGCACATGTGGCACCACCAGGCCGATGAAACCGATCACCCCGCACAGGGCCACCGTCGCACCGACCATCACGGAGGTGGCGAGGACGACCCTGCGTTTGATCCGCTCCGCATCCACCCCCAGGTAGCGGGCCTGCTGCTCACCCAACGCCAGTGCGTTCAGTTGCCTGTGCGAACGGAGTATCATCCACAAGGGGACCGGTACCGCGACGCACATGATGATGACCGCGTTGCGATCCGCTCCGCCCAGGCTGCCCAGCAACCAGAAGGTGATGCTGCGCAGTTGATCGTTCGATGCCGTGTACGTGAGCAGGCCGGTCAACGCCCCGGCGATGGCCGTGATCCCGATCCCGGCGAGGAGCATGGCCCCCACATTGGCACGGCGACCATCCCGTGCGATGCCGAACACGAGCGATGCGCTGAGCAACGCTCCAGTGAAGGCGAGCACTGGCAATGCCACCGGACCGGCCCATGCCCCGACCAGTGTAACGAGGGGTGTTGTGGCGGTAATGGCCAGCGCTGCGGAGAGGCCCGCACCGGAACTGATCCCGATGATCGAGGGGTCGGCGAGCGGATTGCGAAATAGAGCTTGCATGGCTGCCCCGCCAACAGCCAGTGCCGCACCCGCAAGAAGTGCAAGGATCACGCGAGGAAAGCGCACGATGAAGAGAACGGCTTCCTGTTGTGCCGTGTGTGTGCCACCGAGACCGAGGAGGGAGCTCCATGCGGAAGGAGGGATCGTGACGGCACCGATGCTGAAGGCGCATATCCCGGAGATCGCACAGGAGACCCCCAGACCGATCAGCACCGCACGTTGCCGACCGTTCATGGCCGCACGGGTAGTGACCGGAAGGCCTCATTCAACCGCGCAAGCGCCTGGCCGCAACGTGGGCCGAAATTCGAAAGGAGACCGCCGTCCATGGCGATGAAGGACCTGTTGCGACCGGCCGTGGTCTGCGCCAGGCCCGGCACCTGCAACAGACCTTCCTCGCCCTGCAGGGCCTCCAGACCGCTCTCGAAGAGAAGGATCGCATCGGGATCGGCCGCAATGAGCGCTTCGGGGGTCAACGGTCGGAACTGCTCGAAGCCCTTCACCGCATTGCGGCCACCGGCCAGTTCGATCATGCGTTGCATGGGCGTCCCCTCACCCGCGACCATCAGCGTGCCGGCTCCACGAGCGTAGATGAAGAGGACACGCGGAGCGATGCCCATCGCTCGGATACCACCGGATTCGGAATCGATCTTCGCAGCCAATGCTCCAGCACGGTCGGCCACGAAAAGGGTATCGGCCACCGCGCGGATCAGTTCCTTGGTACCATCAACGGAAGAGCTACGCTCGAAGAGGACCACCGCGATCCCTGCGCGTTCAAGCTGCCGTAAAACGGACTCATCGATATCGCCCACCGTACCCAGGACCACGTTCGGTGCCAATGACATCACACCTTCGGCACGCACTGTGCGGTCGTGACCGATACGCGGCAATTGCGCGACAGAGGCCGGAAAAGTGCTGGTCACATCAACGCCTACGAGGTGCTTTTCCAACCCAAGCGCGGCAACGATCTCCGTCATCGTACCATTCACCGTTACGATGCGCTCAGGAGTGGCCCGCTTTTCGTGGACGTGATCTGCAGAGTGCATGCCACAGGAAGCGGCGCCAATCAGGAAAAGCAGGGCATATCGGTACACGTTGCGTGCGGTCATCGTATCGGTGCGCAAAGGACCCCACCCTGTGCGCGGTGGCCAATACCATGATCACGGTATTCTCCAAAAAAGGGACCGCCCCATATCCTGCGACACGGGGCGGCCTGGCAACGAGGGGAACTGCTGCCTACTGCACGATCAAGCGGGACCCGATGACCCCTTCGGCATGGGCCACACGAAGCATGTACATGCCGCTCGGGATCCCTGCCAGATCGATGGAATGCACCGTGGAACGCGTGATGCCGTTGAGGCGTTGTGTGCGCAGCTCCTGGCCGTTCAACGCAAGGATGCTGACCACTGCGTCCTGGACCGGGAGATCAAGGACCACATGCGCCTGGCCGATGGCGGGATTCGGGAAGATCATGGCACTGCCGAGGTCGACCTCGGCCACAGCGGTCGCACTCATCAACTGCTGGGTGAAGGTCATGGTACCCGTCGCACTTCCGCCGTACCCGGTGAATACGAGTTTCCAGAGGTTGCCGGCAACGTCCTTGACGAAATATGCACGGTCCGTCACGTATTCGTACATGAAGGTCGTCATATTGAAGACCTTCCAGTCGGAACCGATCACATTGATATCGGTCCCGTACTGCCCTTCCGCAGCGCCATGCTCCACCGTGATGGGATCCACGCCATCCAGCTGTGCGCACTCCACCGGCATGTTCGCAAGAACACCTGCCACTGCGTACCACGCATCACCGGCCGGGATGTAGGAGAGGTACTTGGTGAACACCAGGTCCCATTCAGCGGCCATGGGCTCGTGGTCCACCGCCTGATGTGAGGACATATCCCAGTAACCGAAGTTCTTTCCGGTGAAGTCAGCTTTCACAAGCGATGCGTTCTGTTCGTTGCTCCCGTCCAGATCGGCGTAGGTGAACGAATACACACCACCGGAAAGGCCATTGATGCGCAGCTTCTTCCAGCCACCATCGACCATTTGGATCGCATAGATCCGGGTACCGGCCACCACATGAGTGACCATGTTGTATGTTCCCCAGCCTAGGTCGAAGCCCTCCTCATCCACTGTGCTACCGTAGGTGAGCGCCCCTTCGGACCAATTCGTCTCGGAATTGTTCAGCGCGATCCAACTCGCCTCATCCGGAACATTGACACTGGCCCAATCGGTGATGGCAGCATCCGTCTGGTACACCAGATGCCCCTTGGCCGTGTTGACGAGGATGGAAGAAGTGAAGCCTGTGATCTCGAATGCAAGGTCCCATTCCGCGAGGGGTGCAGTGGCAACGACACCGTTGAGGAGGCTGTAATACACCTGATCGGCGTTCGCGGCGGCAGTATTCACGGTGACCTCGGTCTGCGCAAAGGAGAGCGTACCGAAGAGGAGAGCAATGGACAGCGTAACGTACTTCATATGGAGTGTTCCGATTTGAGCCTACAAAGCAACCCCACACCTTGCCCGCGATGCAATACCGCGATCGTGGTAAGGCACGTGTTTCGGTCATGGAACTGTCACATCCGCGGCATCAAAAGCACATCAGGTAGCGCTTCTCCAACACGCGCGCACGTTCTGCGGGCAGTAGCATTTCGATCCCCAGCAATTGCACCCTGTAATCGGGCAGCTCGATCTCCTTCACGGGAGCGAATCCGGCTTCGATCAAGCGCGCGCGATGCACGGGGTCCGTATAGATCACCACGCCTGGCGCGATCACCGGACGTGCTTCCTGTACATCGCTCAACCATTGAACAGCATGGCCGGCGTAGAGATCCAGCGCGGTACCGCTCACTTGCATGCCATAGAATCGTCCCTTCCCCAAGCCACGCTCGGCCGCCCATTTGCCGGCCTGGGCGTTGGCCTGATACCGTAACAACTGCGGATAGATGTGCGCATTGATGGTGCATCCGATCGTGACCATCACCCAGAAGGTGGCCAGCAACCGTTGCGTGCGTAAGAGGAGCAACACGAGCGGGACAAGCACGAGCAGCACAACGAAAGGCCAGCGCCCATCCGGAAAGGACCACGCGGTGATCAGCATGGCGACACCCCACAGCAACACGATCACCCACCGATCGAGGACGCGCAGCCACGGGCGCATGTGCCGATGAAAAGCGAGCCCGCCCATGATCATGAACAGGGGTAATGCGACATACAGGTAGTGTGGAAGCTTGAACTGCGAGAAAGAGATGGCGATGAAGACAAGCAAAGCGCCGGAGAGGCTGGCATACTCCGACAAGTTCCTTCGCATGGCACCCAGCACAGAATACCACAGCCCCACCAACACGAAAGGGGTCCAAGGGAGCACCTGCCATGGAAGCTCGTGCGTAAAGAAGAACGGTGTCGAATCATCCTTCCAGCGGTTCTCACCTGTCAATCGGCCGAAGCTCTGTTCCCAGAAATAGAACCGGACCCCGTGCGCACCGTGCTGCTCATAGAGGCCCAGGCACATCGGAAACAGCAGCAAGGCGATCACGGGCAGCAGCACCAGTATCCTCGGGTCGCGCAACACGTCCCACCGCCTGGCCAGCAACACATGACCACCGATCGCAAGCCCCGGTGCCATCAACCCCATCGGGCCCTTGGCCAACATGCCCGCGCCGATCGCCACGCCGCACCCGATGAGCTGCCACCACCGCCGTTGTTCGATCCAGGCCATGCCCAGCCAGATGGCGGTGATCACCGAACCGGTGAGGATGGTATCGCAACGCACGTCGTTCGTCATGAGCAGAAAGGCCGCGCTGCTTCCGAACATCAGGGTCGTGGTGCGAGCGATATCCGTACCGTGATAGAGCGCTGTGAAGCGGTACAGGGAGAACATGCCAAGGAACGCGAAGAGAATGCTGGGTAGTTTGTAGCTCCAATTGGCCACGCCGAACAGTTCGTACGATAGTGCGGCGGTCCAGAACAGCAAGGGCGGTTTGTCAAGGTAGTCCTGGCCCCGGTGGTACAGGTGGGTCCAATCAGCCGAGCCCACCATATCACGGGACATGCTCGCATACTGCGCGGCATCCACCTCCATCAGGTCGAGCCCCGCACCGGCCACGGCGACCAGGACGATACCCGATAGGGCGAGACGAAAAGCGCGTTCGGTCACGGTGCTGTCGGAAAGGCGCGAAGGGGATGGCGAAAGTAAAGGCTTGTTAAGATGATGACGCTCGGGCCACGGTCGGCGTAACATTGCAACACTGCACATGGGGCGCAAAGCGATCGGGACATTGATGCTGCTTGCCACGCTGAGCGTGATCGGCGTGGTGGTGATCCAGTTGCTTTGGTTGCAACAGGCATCCCGCTACCAACGCGAACAGCTGGCGTTGAACAAGGAGCGGGCCCAGCAACTCGAGAAACAGTTCAACGACCGTGTGGTGATCGCGCTCACGGACGTGACCGAACAGATCCTCTCCATCACCAAGGACCCCTCGGACCTGTATGACGCGGTGAAGCAGGAACGGCCCAACTACTTCGCCGTAACGATCAACGACACCGTGCATCCATACTTGTTGGAGGCCATGCTCCGGAAGGAGTTCAGCCGTCGCAACATCCAGGAGGACTTCGAGTACGGCATCTACGACTGCTTCACGGACAGCATCGTATATGGGAATTACGTTGCGGTGGACAGCGTGGATACGGACACGGTGCCGCACACCGACCTTCTCAAACTCGACAAGGACGGGCACTACTTCGGTGTGTTCTTCCCCAACCGGAAGAGCACGCTATGGGAGGAGGATACGAGCCGTTGGACATGGATCTTCCCTGCCGTGGTGACGCTGATCGTCTTCAGTTTCTTCGCTTACAGCGTATGGGTGATCCTGCGGCAGAAGAAATTGAGCGAGATGAAGAACGACTTCATCGGGAACATGACCCACGAACTGAAAACGCCGATCAGCACCATCGCATTGAGCAGTGAAGTCCTGAGCGACCCGGGCATCATCCACGAACCGGAACGGCTGGAACAATATGCACGGATCATCCGCAGTGAGAACGAAAGACTCCGCACCCAGGTCGAACGGGTGCTGCAACTCTCCTCATTGGACAAAGGCAACCTGGAGTTGAAGCGTGAACCCGTTGACATGCATCGGGTGTGCCGCGATGTGATCGATCAGTTCGCACTGCCGATGCGGGAGCGACAGGTGAAGGTCGAGACCGAACTTGAAGCGCAGGGATCGGTGGTGAACGGTGATCGCGTGCACCTGGTGAACGCACTGGCCAATCTGGTGGACAACGCGCTGAAGTACGGACCCGATGGAACGACGATCCACCTGCGCACAAGGAATGCCGGTGGTGCGATCCTCCTTTCCGTGCAGGACCATGGTATCGGTATCGACAAGGATGACCTGAAACACGTTTTCGAGCGTTTCTATCGGGTACATACCGGCAATGTCCATGACGTGAAAGGCTTCGGTCTCGGATTGCATTACGTGCGCGCCATCGTGCAGGCGCATAACGGGGATGTTCGCGCACAAAGCGAACCAGGCGAAGGCAGCACATTCACCATATCACTGCCCCTTGCAAAGGGAGCGACGACCCGATCAAGATCATGAGCGTATCCGAACGGACGACAGGCGAAGAGAAAGCGAGCATCCTTCTGGTGGAGGACGACCAGAACCTGGGTTTCGTGATCCAGGATGCGCTCAAGCGCAAGGGCTACACCGTGCACCTGAGCCGTGATGGAAAGGAAGGCCTGAAGCGGTTCAACGACCACGTTTACGACCTCTGTGTACTGGATGTGATGCTTCCACAAAAGGATGGATTCAGTCTTGCCGAGGACATCCGATTGACGGACCCGCAGGTGCCGATCGTCTTTCTCACCGCGAAGAGCCAGACCGAGGATCGCATCGCAGGCTTCAAGGCCGGAGGTGATGATTACCTCACCAAGCCATTCAGCCAGGAGGAGCTCGTCCTGCGCATCGAGGCCATTCTGCGCCGCACCCACGGCCGCAACGATGACCCTCGTGACAGGGAGCGATTCGAGGTCGGCGACTACACGTTCGATCACCGCAATCTGATCCTGAGCCACCCGACCGAAGAGCGAAAGCTCACGAAGAAGGAAGCCGAGGTGCTGCGCTTGCTGTGCATGCACCAGGATCAGGTGCTACCGCGCGAGCTCGTCCTGAACATGGTGTGGGGCGACGACACCTATTTCCTTGGCCGCAGCCTTGATGTGTTCATCAGCCGCCTCAGAAAATACCTGAAGGCCGACGCGCACGTGAGCATTGTGAATGTGCACGGCGTGGGGTTCAAGTTGGTGATCGATCGTTCGTGATCTCGGAGGTAATGCTTCTCTGAACATCCCAAACGGTGCGGTGATCACTCACCTGATGATGTGCTGCAATGCAACATGGATGAACAGCGATACCGATGTACGATCTCGGTACCGGGGAAGTACGAACATGACGATCGAACGATCGCGCACGCATTCGTAAAACGCTGTTCGGAAGATCGCAGCATCGGCGCAACGCAATGGCACACATGCGCTGAAACCCGCTTTCATACAGGCTTTCATCACGTTCCATGCATCAACACGTCACCTCGTTCCGCATCGTGCGAAGTGCGTCATCGCCACGCGATGGATGTCCTGCGGACGGTGATCATCGTTCCGCGATATCAACATCATGAGGTTGGAACATCGTTGTCCACTTGTGCATGTCGCACGTAACATACCTCTACGTTTGGACAAACACTCCATTCGTCATGGCAAAGAAAGCAGCGAAGAAAGCGGCCCCTAAGAAGGCAGCGAAGAAAGCAGCCCCTAAGAAGGCAGCGAAGAAAGCAGCCAAGAAGGCAGCCCCGAAAAAGGCGGCCAAGAAGGCAGCTAAGAAAGCGGCCCCTAAGAAGGCAGCGAAGAAGGCAGCCCCGAAGAAGGCGGCCAAGAAGGCAGCTAAGAAGAAGTGATCGCGAAAGCTGTATCGCACGATGGGCCCCGGGTTACCGGGGCCTTTCGCTTTTCAGGGTGTTCCGGTCGCAAGCTGATGCGCATCGCGAACGATGGATCCTTCGGATCGGTCATCGCACGGCCTATCGCATCGATGCGTGTATCATCGGAACATGAAGCGACCGGGATACGCGTAGTGCAATGAAAGCAGAAGGCGTGCCCTGTTCGGACACGCCTTCCCTCACCTACCCTGAGCTGCTCAACCCCCGCTGAGCAGTCCTTTCACGAGCGCAGCGATCGCACTTCCATCGGCCTTACCGGCCAGTCGCTTGTTCGCTTCACCCATGACACGGCCCATGTCGGCCATGCTCTTCGCACCCAGGTCCGCTATCACATCGCGCACAGCCCGGGCCAATTCATCATCGCTCAAGCGCGCAGGCAGGTACACTTCGATCACTGCGGCTTGCGCATCCTCTTCGGCCGCCAGATCAGCACGGCCCTGCTCGCGATAGATCGCCGCGCTCTCGACGCGTTGCTTGTGAAGCTTCTGCAGGATGCGCGCACCGACGGCTTCATCCAACTCGTTCAGACCACCTTCCTTTGTCAGTTCGAGGAGGATGGCGCTCTTGATCGCTCGCAAGGCGTTCAACTTCTCCTTTTCGCGCGCCAACATGGCCGTCTTGATGTCCGCATCGATCCGCTGTTGCAGTTCCATGATCGAATGGTGTTGATGGTCCTTCCAGTAGCCTGCGCTTCAACGCTCAATCCACGTTGTCGTGCAGGTAAGGATTGTTCCTCTTCAGTTCCACCCGGCGCTCGCCGTGCTCATCCACCTCTTCGTTCAGGGTGTACCTGCTCACGTTCGAATCCGTGCTGGGCGTGGCATCGTTGAGCTGGATGTTCTTGCGCTTGTATGCGGGCTCGCGCTCCAGGTCGTTGAGGCCGCTGGGTGTGCGCAGGCGCATGTTCAGTTCTCGTACCTGCGCAACGCGCTGTTCGACCCTGCTTTGGTGTTCGCCCGGGGAGAGGCGCGCCTCCTGTACCTGCGTACGCGGCACTTCCTGACCACCCGCGGAGGCCGGAACGTCATCATCATACAAGGTGTGACGCTTGATCTCCTCTTTTTCCTGGGCACCGTTCGCCGCCTCGGCGGGTCGTGTCACCTGGTCCTCGATGGTGAACTCGATGGTGCGCTGGTCGTTCTTCATCGGTACCGGTACAGGTTCGGCCTCCACCTGCTTCAGGTAGGGTTCCTCGACCGCCGGAGGGGGCTCCGGTGCCGGGGGTGCGCTGACCTGCACGGGATTCACGATCGGCTGCGTGATCATGGTCGGCCGGTCGGCATCCAATGGGATCACCGTGCGCGTGTTGCGTTCGTTCGACACCACACCGGTATCCGGGTGCGTCGAGAATCCGGTGGCGATCACGGTAATGCGGACCTTGTCCTCGAGTGTCTCATCCTTGCAGTATCCCCAGATCACATCGGCACTGCTGCCGGCCGCTTCCTGGATGTGCTCGGTGATGTCGCTGATCTCGTCCATCTGCACCTCACGGCTTCCGTGTGTGATGTTGAGCAGCACGAATTTGGCGCCCTCGATGTTGTTGTCGTTGAGCAGCGGAGATGCGAGTGCTTCGTGGGCGGCGCGCAACGCACGATCCTCACCTTCCGCCTCGGCCATGCCCATGATGGCGACCCCACTGCGGGTCATGACGGTCTTCACGTCCTCGAAATCAACGTTCACCTTGCCCGTCATGGTGATGATCTCCGCGATCCCTCGCGCACCGGTGCTCAATACGTTGTCGGCATGCTCGAATGCATTGTCGAGCGAGAGGTTCCCGAAGAGATCCCTGAGGCGGTCATTGTTGATCACGAGCAAGGTATCCACGGCATTGCGCATCTCTTCGATGCCGCTGGCGGCCTGTTGCTTTCGGCGACGCCCCTCCCACATGAACGGGCTCGTGACGATGCCCACTGTCAGGATGCCCATCTCACGGGCGATGCCCGCGATCACGGGTGCGGCACCCGTTCCGGTACCACCGCCCATGCCTGCGGTGATGAAGAGCATCTTCGTTCGGCTGCTCAGCACCTGCTTGATCTCATCGATGTTCTCCTGCACCGCATCACGGCCCCGCTCCGGCACGGCACCGGCACCGAGCCCTTCTGTAAGGCCGATGCCGAGTTGGATCTTCACCGGCACCGGGCTCATGTCCAGCGCCTGCCGATCGGTGTTGCATACGATGAAGTCCACGCCTTTGATCCCTTGCGTGTACATATGATTGACGGCGTTGCTGCCGCCGCCGCCCACACCGATCACCTTGATGATGGAGGCTAATTCCTTGGGAAGGTCGAATTTCATGGCTTTGGGGGTTTTGGAAGGTGGGGGGTGTTCGTTCAGTTCTCGTCGTCCTTGAGCAGTTCACTCGCGCCGGAAAGCACGGATTTGAAGAACGTGCCGATGCGACCGGGTTCACTATGGTCCTTCACCGGGCTCTCGTTCCTGCGCTTCGGGGTATGTGCATCCACGAGTTGTGGACGGCGACGATCGAGGTAGTCGAAGCCCTTCATCACGAGGCCCACACCGGTTGCATGCAATGGACTGGTGACATCCTCGACCGTGCTCTTCGCGATGTGCTCATTCGGATAACCGATGCGCGTGCTCATGCCGGTCATGTACTCCACCAGCTGCTTGAGGTGTTTCAGCTGTGCCCCGCCACCAGTGAGCACGATGCCGGCGATGAGTTGCTTCTCCATGCCGCTGTTCTTGATCTCGAAGTAGACATGCTCCAGGATCTCCTCCATGCGGCTCTGAATGATCTCCGCCAGTGTGCGCAAGCTGATCTCCTTGGGCTCGCGACCACGCAGGCCGGGAATGCATACGACTTCGTTCTCCTTGTTCTCCGCGGCCAACGCGCTGCCGAACTTGGTCTTGAGCAGTTCCGCCTGGTCGCGCATGATGCCGCAACCCTGCCGGATGTCCTCTGTCACAACGTTGCCGCCGAAGGGGATCACGGCGGTATGGCGGATGATGTTGTCGAAGAAGATCGCGATGTCGGTGGTACCGCCACCGATGTCCACCAGCACAACACCGGCCTCCTTTTCCTCAGCGCTCAACACAGCATCGGCACTGGCCAGCGGTTCCAGGATCAACTCCGTGACGTTCAGGCCCGCACGGTGCACGCATTTGTTGATGTTGCGCGCCGCAGTCACCTGTCCACTGATGATGTGGAAGTTGGCCTCCATCCGGATCCCGCTCATGCCGATCGGGTCGCGAATGCCCTGTTCGTTGTCCACGATGTACTCCTGGGGAAGCACATGGATGATCTCCTCACCCGGTGGCATGACCAGTCGGTAGGTCTCATCAATGAGCAGGTCGATGTCCATCTGTGTGATCTCCTCCTCCAGGCTTTCGCGCATCTTCATTCCGCGGTGCTGCATGCTGCGGATGTGCTGCCCGGCGATGCCCACATTCACGGTGCCGATATCCACGCCGGCACTGTCCTCGGCCATCTTCAGGGCGGCCTTGATGCTTTCCACGGTCTTTTGGATGTTGGCCACCACCCCACGGGACACGCCGTCGGATTTGGCCTTGCCCATTCCGAGGATCTCGATCTTGCCTTGCTCGTTCTTTCGCCCGACGATGCAGGCGATCTTCGTCGTGCCGATGTCTAGGCCCGCGACGATCTCTTGGTTCTGGTCCATGGGGTGGTTGAGTGTTAGGGGGTTGTTCGTTTGGTGCAGACGACCTGGTCGGCGAAGCGCAGATCGATCCGCGCATAGCGGCGCCAGTCCGCCTGGGGTATTCCTTTCCGGTAGAAGAGCCTGAGCTTCTCGAATCGCGGTGCGAGTTCGGTGCCGTCGCCCAGCATGATGCGTTGCGCACCGACCTTCGGAATGAGCTCGAGATCCCCGTAGGGATCCACTACGACCTGATCGATCAGTGCATTCCACAGCGGATCCTGCCGGATGTGCATGGCGAGCCGATGGATATCATCCGACAACAGCACCTGCTGCATGCTGTCGGGGCCGTACACCGAATGCACTCCATCCCGCACACCAGGCTCGTTCAACGCGCCGGTCACGACCAGCACACGTGCAGTGTAGTGGGCACTCGTGGGCATTGTCCAGCCTTCCGAATCGATATAGAAGCTTGTGCCGTCCTGGTTGAAGACACGCACCACTGGCTCGCGTTGCACGACGCTCACATGCAGAACGCCGTCCATGGTATGGTACACTTCCGCACTTGCAACACTCGGATCGTTGCGGAGCCTTTCCTCGATACCGGGGACATCGAGGTCTCCGAGCGGCACTCCCATGACGGAGGTCCCTTGATCCAGCACGTTGCGGCGCACCATCGCTTCATCCACGAAATGCACCCCTTCACCACCCTTCACGGTGATCTTCAGTGCGCTCACCGGTGTGCGGTCCACGTTCCGTTCCACGAAGCCGAGTGCCACGAGAACGGCCGCTGTGGCCAGCACGGCACCGATCGGTCGCAGGAGACGTCGCGCCTTTTTCATGAGCTGTAGCGTTCGTTCAACAAGCGTTCAATGGGCAATACAAGGCGATCGATGTCGCCGGCACCCATCGTTACCAGCACATCCAGGTCACGCGTCGCCAATCGCTCCATCAATCCCTCCCGCGTGCAACATTCCTTCACATCCATCGGTACCTGCTCCAACAACCATTGCGCGGTGATGCCCGGGATCGGCTCCTCCCGTGCAGGGTAGATATCCAATAGAAGGAGCTCATCCAACAGCGCAAGCGCACGCGCGAATCCGGGGGCCAGATCGCGTGTGCGGGTGAAGAGGTGCGGTTGGAAGACACCTGTGACGCGCCTGTTCGGATGCATCTCTCGAACGCTGCCGATGCAGGCCTCCAGTTCCCTCGGATGATGGGCGTAATCATCGATGTAGACGACTTCCGGTCCGGCGATGTGTGTGCGGAAACGCCTTGCGACCCCCTCGAACGTCGCAAGGCCGTCCACGAGCTTCTCCGGCGCGACGCCGAGGCGCAGTGCGATGGTGGATGCGGCCACCGCATTCTCCACATTGTGCCTGCCAGGCATACCCAGCTGCACATCGCGCAGGGAATGGCCCTCTGTGTTCAGGTCGAAGACATACCGACCGTTCTCCACGCGCACATTGGTCGCATGGGGCCCGGATGTATCGTCCAGGGCATAGGGAACCATGTTCGGGTGCGCGCTGAAATGGTGTGCGATGGTCCGGTGCACGAGCAACAGGCCTTTACAGCGTGCTGCGAACTCATCATAGGCGCTGAACATGGCCTCAGGTGTTCCGTAGATATCCAGATGATCCGGATCCATGGCGGTGACGATGGCCTGCGCCGGATCGAGTTGAAGGAAACTGCGGTCGTACTCATCCGCTTCGACCACGTTCAGGATCGCATCATCGTTCAACATCACGTTCGTATCGTAGTTCACCGCGATACCACCGAGGAAGGCGTTGCACTTGATGCCGCCGACAGTGGTGAGGTGTGCCAGCATGGTGCTGACCGTGGTCTTTCCATGTGTGCCTGCAACGGCCACGGTGGGTCGGTCACGAGTGATGAGCCCAAGCACCTCCGAGCGCTTCAGTATGCGTGCGCCGCGCTGTTCCCACCAGACGAGCAACGGGCTTGTCGCGGGTACCGCAGGGGTTCGCACGACAAGGACCTCATCGGAAGGCGCGTCCCTCAGCTCGTGAGGAATGAGTCCGGGATCCTCATTGAACTGGATGGGGATGCCTTCGCCCATGAGGTGAGCGGTAAGCTCGCTCGGGGTGCGATCATAGCCCGCCACCTGTGCGCCGTGCCTGCGGAAGTATCGTGCAAGCCCGCTCATTCCGATGCCACCGACACCGATGAAGAAGAACCTATTTGCGATCGATACGCTCATGCCCTGCGTGCAAGTCGAATGACCTCCGAGGCGATGGCCTCGGCGGCGTTGTGCGTTCCAAGTCCCGTTATCGCGGTGCGCAGCCGTTCCAGTTCCTTCACATCCGTGATCAGTTCCTTTACCGCGGATCCGAGGCGATCCACGGTCTCCGCATCCTTCATCAACACTGCGGCACCCCTGTCGGTGAGCGCGCGGGCATTGTGCGTCTGGTGGTCCTCGGCGGCAGTGGGCAACGGCACGAGTATGGCGGGCTTGCCGACCAGTGCGAGTTCACTGACACTGATCGCGCCGGCCCGTGCCACCACCAGGTCCGCAACTGCGTAGGCCAGGTCCATGCGGGATACGAACTCCGACACCTTGCAATCCGCGTAGTCCAGCCTTTCCACAGCCTGTCTGGCCTGCTCAATGAAGGGCGTGCCGGTCTGCCAGATCACCTGTATACCGATCTCCTTCCACAACGGCAGGGCAGCGAGCACACCGTGGTTGATCCCTCGTGCACCGAGCGATCCACCGGTGATGAAAAGGATCGGAGCACCCTCGCGAAGGCCGAACTGCTCCAGGCCACGCGGGCGCTTTCCGGCCAGGCGCACCACGTCCTGTCGCACAGGATTACCAGTAAGCAGCAGCTTCTCCCGGGGGAAGAACCTGTCCATCCCCTCGTATGCGACACAGATGCGATCCACGCGTTTGGAGAGGTACACATTGGTCTTCCCCGGAAAGCTGTTCTGCTCCTGGATCAATGTGGGCACGTTCATGCGCTGGGCCGCGGCGAGCAATGGTCCGCTCGCGTACCCACCGACACCCACGGCCACATTGGGCTTGAAGCTGCGTACGAGGCGTCCTGCCTTGAGCATGCTGCGTACGATCCGCCAGGGCAGACCGATGTTGCGCGCGATCGAGCCGCGCTGGAACCCCCGGATGGGAAGGCCTTCGATCTTGAACCCTGCCGCGGGCACTTTCTCCATCTCCATCTTCCCTTCCGCCCCCACGAACAGGAATTGTGCATCCCCCTCTCGATCGCGCACCGCGTTGGCGATGGCAATGGCCGGGAAGATGTGACCACCGGTGCCGCCACCGGAGATCATCACCCTAAGCGATCGCTGTCCTGGGTCGTTCGCCATCGGTTCGCGATGCGGGTTTATCTTCAAGACCATTGCTTACACTGAGCACGATACCGATGGCGAGGCAGGTGAACCAGACACTGGTACCACCCATGCTCACCAACGGCAACGGTTGACCCGTCACGGGTACGAGGTTCACAGCGACCGCCATGTTGATCATGGCCTGTAACACGAGCATCATTCCAAGGCCCACGGCCACCAGCGAGCCGAAAGGGCGTTCGCATCGTCCGGCGATCTTCACGGCGCGGAAGAGCAGAATGAGGTAGAGCAACAGCAGTCCCACTCCGCCGAGTATGCTACCATATTCTTCCACGATGAACGCGTAGATCATGTCCGAGTAAGGATGCGGCAACCAGTTGCGCGAAGTGCCACTGCCCGGGCCATTGGGCATCAGACCTCCTGAAGCGATCGCGATCTTCGCATGCTCCACCTGGTAGTTGGCATCGCTATCCGCTTCACCGAAGCTGTCGATACGCTTCACCCATGTCTCCACGCGCGGCAGAATGTTCAGGTCGAGCGCTTCGTTCATCATGACCAGTACCATGAAAGCTCCCACGGCAAGGCCGACGATGGCAAGCAACCACTTCATGGGCACCTGGCCGATGAACATGATGATCAAGCACAGCGCGAAGAGGATCGCGGCGGTGGAGAAGTTCGCGGGCAGGATGAGCCCGCAGATGACCCCGACAGGTACCATCAACCGCATGACCACATCCCGGAAGCTCCACTCCGTATCACCTTGTTTGCCGATGACCCGGGCGATGTAAACGATCAGGACCACCTTGGCCAGGTCACTTGTCTGGAAACTCTGACCGATGATCGGAATGGTGATCCATCGGCTGGCGTCGTTGATGTTGGAGCCCAGCAACAGGGTGAGCAGGAGCAGGGCCGCCACTGCCCCGATCGCGAGTTGCGACAACCGCGAATACATGCTGAAGCGCAGCTTCGACGCATAGTACATGATCACACCTCCCGAGGCGAGCATGAGCCCATGCTTGAACAGGAAGTGCATGGTGCTTCCTCCCTCCCGCTTGAAGGCGAGCGAGCTGATCGAGCTGTAGACCGCAAGCAGGCTGATGACCCCAAGGAGCAGGGCCGTCATCCAGATCACGCGATCGCCTTTCAGCTTGTTGAGCAGGGAGGTCATTCGTTCAGTGGGTCACAGGTCGCGCACGGCACGCTTGAACTCCGTGCCGCGCTCTTCGTAATTGGCGAATCCGTTGCCGCTCGGGCAGGCCGGGCTGAACAGGACCGCATCGCCCGGTTTCGCCAGTTCGCGTGCCAGGAAGACCGCGGTGCGCAACTCCTCCGCGTGGAAGAACCGTGCGTCAGGACCGAACTGCACATCACCGATCGGGCCGAACAACACCACGGCAGCGACCCTGTCCTTGAGCAGGTCCTGCACATGACCCTCGGCCATGTCATCGGACCATGCACCGACGATCCATACGGTGTGCCGGTCCATCTGGGCGAGTGTTTCCAACGTGGCGTCCAGGAAGGTCGCTTTGGAATCGTTGATGTAGATCACCTCGTCGATCGTGGCGACCGGTTCCAGTCGGTGCGGCGCATGCGCCTCCATCGTGGATCGGCGAGCCTCCAGCAAACGACCACCGACGATGCGTAGCGGAATGGATGTGTGTTCCTGTTCCATGGTGATCAGAGTGCGCGCACAGCGGCTTTGAACATCCTACCGCGTTCCTCGTAGTTCTCGAACAGGTCGAAGCTTGCGCAGGCCGGGCTGAGCAGGACCACATCACCGGACTCCGCCACCTCGTACGAAGCGCGCACCGCATGCTCGGCACTTTGCGTCTCCACGAAGTGCGGCACGACCCCGCCGAAGGTCCGCTGCAACTTCTCGTTGTCCTTGCCCAGGCACACAATGGCCTTCACCTTGTCCTTCACCAGATCGATCAGGGTGCTGTAATCGTTCCCCTTGTCCACGCCACCAACGACCCAGATCACGGGCTTGTCCATGCTCTCCAGTGCATACCAGACACTGTTCACGTTGGTCGCCTTCGAGTCATTGATGAACTCGATCCCGTGCACGGTTGCCACATGCTCCAGCCGGTGCTCCACGTTCTGGAAATCGCTGAGGCTCTCACGGACCACGTCCTTGCGGATCTCCAGCACACGGGCGGCGATGCCTGCGGCCATGGAGTTATAGACATTGTGCTTGCCCTTCAGGGCCAGTTCGATCATGGACATATGGAACGTGGTTTGGTCTGTGGTGAAGTGGATCCGATCGTTATCCAGGAATGCGCCTTGCGGCACGGTGTGCTGTATGGAGAAAGGCCATCTGCGCGCCTGCACGCGGTGCTGTCCGAGCCAAGCCGAGGTCTCCGGATCATCGTCGCTGTGGATGAAATGATCCGTGTCGGTCTGGTTCATGGTGATCCGGAACTTGCTGGCCACGTAGCGCTCCATGCGATACGCGTAGCGGTCCAGATGATCCGGTGTGATATTGAGCAGCATCGCCACGTGCGGGCGGAAAGCCACGATGCCATCCAATTGGAAACTGCTCAACTCGAGCACATAATAGGCGTGCTCACCATCCGCGACGAGGGCCGCGAAGCTGTTGCCCACATTGCCGCCCATCGCCACGTCCAGGCCGGCCTTGCGCAACAGGTGGTGGGTGAGCATCGTGGTGGTGGTCTTTCCATTGCTACCGGTGATCCCCACGATCGTTCCCTTGCAATAGCGGTAGGCGAACTCGATCTCGCTGATCACCGGTATGCCCTTCTCCCGTGCCGCGACCACCAATGAAGCCGTGTCGGGGATGCCAGGGCTTTTCACCACTTCATCCGCACCGAGGATCCGCTGGGCGGTATGTCCGTTCTCCTCATAGGGGATCTCGTGCTGCTGCAGCGCGGTGCGATAATCCGGCTTGATGGCGCCGGCATCCGTAACGAACACATCGTATCCCTGCTGCTTGGCCAGGCGTGCCGCACCCACACCACTCTCCTGCGCACCGATGACCACCAGCTTCCTCATCGCAGCTTCAGTGTTACGATGGACAGCACGGCCAGCATGATCCCCACGATCCAGAACCGCGAGACGATCTTGCTCTCGTGGATGCCCTTCTTCTGGAAATGATGGTGCAACGGAGACATCAGGAAGATCCTGCGTCCTTCACCGAATCGTTTGCGCGTGTACTTGAAGTAGGAGACCTGCAGCATCACGCTCAGGTTCTCCACGAGGAAGATCCCGCACAGCACGGGAATGAGCAGTTCCTTGCGCACCAGGATGGCCAGCGTTGCGATGATCCCGCCAAGCGCCAGACTTCCTGTGTCGCCCATGAAGACCTGTGCCGGGTAGGCATTGTACCAGAGGAAGCCGATGCATGATCCCAGCAGGGCCCCGATGAACACGGCAAGCTCCCCGCTGCCAGGGATGTACATGATATCGAGGTACTGGGAGAAGATGACGTTGCCGCTCACATAGGCGAGCACGCCGAGGGCCAGCACGATGATGGCCGAGGTGCCTGTCGCAAGCCCGTCAACGCCATCGGTTATGTTGGCACCGTTGCTGACCGCGGTGATGATGAAGATGACCACCAGGATGTACACCACCCAGGTATACTGCCTCGCGCTGCGGCCGAAAAGGCCGAGGATCGATGAGTAGTTGAACTCGTTGTCCTTGACGAAGGGGATGGTGGTGTTCGGCGATTTGCGGTTCAGCATGTAGTGCACCGTTCCGTCCTCCTCGCTGATGGTCGTGAGGTCGTTGCGGTCCAGTTGCTGCGCGAGCACCTCCGGCACTTCCACACGCGTGCGGATCTCCGGATGGAAGTAGACCGTGGCGCCGATGATGATACCCAGGCCGACCTGTCCCACCACTTTGAACCTGCCGGCCAGGCCGCGCTTGTCCTTCTTGAAGACCTTGACGTGATCATCGATGAAGCCGATGATGCCCAGCCAGATGGTGCTCACCAGCAGCAGCAGGATGTAGATGTTGTCCAACCGCGCGAAGAGCAGGGTGGGAATGATCGTTGCGGAAAGGATGATGAGGCCGCCCATGGTGGGTGTGCCCTGCTTCTGCAACTGTCCCTCGAGGCCGAGGTCGCGCACGGTCTCGCCCACCTGCATACGACGCAGCAGGTTGATGATGCCCTGGCCCCACCACAACGAGATCAACAGCGAAACGAACACGGCCATCGCCGCGCGGAACGAGATGTAGTTGAACACCCCCGCACCGGGAACATCATCGCCAAACCAGTGGAAGAGGTGGTATAGCATTACTTGTGCAGCAGGTCAAGGGTTTCCTTCAACACCTCCACATCATCGAAGGGGTGTTTCACTCCGTTGATCTCCTGGTAGGTCTCATGCCCCTTACCGGCGATCAGCACCACATCCCCCGGCTTCGCCATGCCGACCGCCTGCCGGATCGCCTCGCGCCTGTCCGCATTCAACCACACCTGGGAGCGGTCGTTCATCGCCACGCCCTCGCGCATCTCGTTGAGGATGTCCATCGGGTCCTCGCTGCGCGGATTATCGCTGGTAAGCACCACCTGGCCGCTGGCCCCCGTTGCGATGCGCGCCATCTCCGGGCGTTTCGTGCGGTCCCGATCGCCACCGCAACCCACCACGGTGATCACCTGGGCGGTATCGCCGCATACCTCGTTGATCGTCCCGAGCACGTTCTTCAATGCATCGGGCGTGTGCGCATAATCCACGATCCCGATGATCCCGCTGGTGCTGCGCACGATCTGGAATCGACCGCGCGGAGGCTCAAGGTCGCTCAAGGCGGTAAGCACATTCAGCGGCGTCTCACCCAATCGTGTGGCGGCCGCGTAAACGGCGGCCAGGTTGCTCGCGTTGAACTCACCGATCAGCCGGGCATAGACATCGTGACCATCGATGTTCAGGTGCAATCCTGTCAATTGGTTCTCGATGATCCGTGCACGATGATCCGCCATGTTGTGCACCGCGTAGGACCGTTTCTCGGCCTTCGTGTTCTGCACCATCACGCTGCTGTTCGGATCATCGGCGTTCACCAGCGCGAAGGCGGATGCGGGCAGCTGGTCGAAGAACCGCTTCTTCGCCTTGATGTATTCCGGGAATGTCTTGTGGAAATCAAGGTGGTCATGCGTGATGTTCGTGAACAGACCGGCAGTGAACCTGAGCCCCGTGATGCGCTCCTGAACAACGCTGTGCGAACTGACCTCCATGAAGCAGTACTGCACCCGCTCGGCGACCATCTCCGCGAGCAGTTCGTTGATCCGGATCGCGTCGGGAGTGGTGTGCGTGCTCGCGATGGTGCGCTGACCGATGCGGATCTCCACCGTGCTGATCAGGCCGCATTTGTGACCCAGTGCCCGGAAAAGGCGAAAGAGCAATGTCGCGATACTCGTCTTGCCGTTGGTTCCTGTGATCCCAACGAGCTTCAATCGGCCGGAAGGATGATCGTGGAAATTGGCCGCCATCACGGCTAGTGCCTCCGCGGCGTTCGGTACACGCACATAGGTGATGCCTTCCTTCAATTCCGCAGGAAGCCGTTCACAGATGATCGCATTGGCACCCAAGGTGATGGCCTGTGGAATGAAGTCATGCCCGTCCACCTGTGTGCCGGGTACGGCCACGAACGCCGTGAACGCGATCACCTGCCGGCTGTCGAAGGCGACCTTCTCCACAGCGATGTTCGTGGACCCCACGACCTGCTCCAGCCGCACCTTGTAGAGTATGTCCTTCAGCAGTTTCATGCGAGTTCGATCGTGATCGTGCTGCCTTGAAGTGCTCGTGTTCCCGGGGTCAGGGACTGCCGTTTCACCATGCCGCTTCCTTCGAACCTTACCCTGAGGCCTCGATTCTCCAGGATGTAGATCGCATCCTTCAGTCCCATTCCCAACACGTTCGGCACCATGTCCATACCGTCCGTGGGGATCGCACGTGCGACCATCGTTACGGTGCTGTCGCCCGCCTGGGTGGTGGCCCACTCGCCTTCCACATCATGCTCCACCGGCACGCGCAGTGCCTTGAAAGCCGTGCGCAGGTCCTGCGCATTCCCGCTCAGGCTGATCGGTGTGCGCGGCCCATCGGCAGCGGCCAGGTGCACCTCCTGCTGCAACTCAAGGCGGTTGCTGTAGATCTTGTCCGCGATCTCCTTGAAGATGGGTCCGGCGACCACGTTCCCGTAATAACCGCTCATGGTGGGTCCGTTCACCACCACGATGCAGCTGTACTTCGGTGCATCGGCCGGGAAGTAGCCCGCGAAGGAGGCCTGGTAGCTGATGCCGTGCTGCTTGTAGCTTCCGTTGCGTGCCACGAGTGCCGTACCGGTCTTTCCTGCGATGTCGAAATGCGCACCGCGGAGATTGGTGGCGGTCCCGCTTTCCACCACTCCCTTCAGCATGTCGTGCACCATGTCCAGCGTGCGTTGTGAAGCGATGTGCTCGATGACCACCTGCGGCTCGAACGTCTCCACAGTCCTGCCGTTCCGGGTCACACGGCTCACGAAGCGTGGCTTCATCATGCGCCCGTTGTTGGCCACCGCGTTGTAGAACGTGAGGGTCTGGAGCGGAGTGAGGGACACCTCATACCCGATGCTCATCCAGGGGAGGCTCACGCCACTCCATCCCTTCTGGCCCGGATCGCGCATGGTCGGGCTCGGCTCACCGGGGATCCGAATGCCCGTGGGCACATCAAGGCCCATCCTCCGCAGCCCGGCAACGAAGCGCTCCGGTGTTTTCTCGTACGCCCTGTTCACCGCCACACTTATGCCGGTATTGGAGGAGACCTCGAACGCACGCTGCACGGTGATTCGCCCGTAGCCCCCCTCATGGGAGTCGCGCATGATGCGGTCATGGAATCGCACCTGTCCGTTGCGGGTATCCACGGTGTCAGCGGGAGAGATCAACCCGTCCTCCAGACCGACCATCAGCGAGGCAAGCTTGAACGTGGAGCCCGGCTCGGTGGACTCACCGACCCCGTAGTTCAATGCCTCCGCATAGGTACTGTCACCGGTCAGCATGAGGTTGCTCGCCGCCTTGATGTGACCTGTGGCCACTTCCATCACGATCACGCAGCCGTACTGTGCGCCGTGTTTGCGCAGTTGCGCCTCGAGCGCGGCATCCGCCACGTCCTGCAGGTTGATGTCTATGGTGGTATGGATGTCTGAACCGGGTACCGGATCCACGGCATCGGCATTCTCGATGGGCATCCAGACCCCACCGGTCAATCGCCGCTCCATGCGACGCCCCGTGACGCCGCGAAGCCATTCGTCATACCCGCCCTCAAGTCCAACGGTGGTACTGTCACGCAACACGTAGCCGACGGTACGTGCGCCCAACCGCCCGAAGGGCCTGGCGCGCACGGTCCTTTTCTCGGTGACGAGCCCGCCCCGGTACCGCCCCAGCCGGAAGATCGGGAATGACCGCAACTGTTGCACCTGGCCGTGATCCGCGCGGCGTTTGATCAGGTGGAAGCGTTCCCCGCGGCGGCGCGCATCCACCAGGTCGCGCTTGTATTCCACTTGTGTGCGGTCACCGAACAGCCGGGCAAGGGCATGCGCAAGTGAATCGATGTTCGCGGCGAATACTTCATCCGTCAAGCCGTCCGGCACCATGTCCATGCGCACCTCGTACTCCGGCACGCTGGTGGCCAGCAGTCTCCCATCCTCACTGTATATGTGGCCGCGATCCGGCTGCACGGTGCGGTAGGTGGTCGCCACATGCTCGGCCTGCGCACGCCACTTCTCGCCCTCGACCAATTGAATGGTGAAGAGCTTCACGGCGATCGCCAACGCGAAGAGCACCATCAGGAGGTACACGATGTTCGCCCGGGCGCGGAGCTGTTTGTTGGTATCGCTCATGGCCTGCGCGTGCGTTCCAATTCACTTCTCTCCACGGTGATCTTCACCGGTGGCACACGACTTTCCCGAAGGCCGAGCTCACCGATACCTGCGGCCACCTGGCTCTGCTGCTCCTTCTTCTCCAATTGTGCGCGCACGGTGATGTATTCGCTGCGCATCTCCTTCAGCTCCGCATCCGTGGCGCTCAGATTGCGCACGATGCGCTCGGTATGGTATCCGTAGGCGATGTAGAGGATCATCAATCCCGCACAGAACAGGATGAAGGGCATGTTGCCAAGCACCTTCTCGCGGGTCAGGAAGGAGCCGTTCAATACGTTCATCAGGCTGCGCGAGAACCGCACCTTGCCTTCCTGGCCGGTGCCCGTCCTCGATCGGCGGGCTTTCGGGGCCTCGTCCGTCACTTCCTGCTTGGTATCGCGCAACCTGTTCACCTGCGTACTGCTATTCTCAACCGGGCACTGCGGGCCCGTGGGTTCCTCATCACTTCCTGATCCGTGGGTTGGATCGCCTTGCTGCTTGTAGGATCGAACGGACGTTGGCGATTGCCGTAGAGGTCCTTGTGCTCCACGCCACCGAGATCGCCACTGCGCATCCAGTTCTTCACGAGGCGATCCTCCAGGCTGTGATAGCTCATGATCACCAACCGTCCTCCTGGTGCGATCAGTGCAGGGCTCTGCGTCAGGAGCATCTCCAGGGAACCGAGCTCATCGTTCACGGCGATGCGCAATGCCTGGAACACCTGTGCCAGGAACGCCTTCTCCTTTCCACGGGGGGTCACCGGCCCAAGCGCATCCAACAACTGCTGTGTGGTGCGGATGGCATGTGCTGCGTTCGCATTCACCAACTGCCTGGCCACGCGCGTTGCGCCATCCACCTCACCGTATTTGCGCAGCACATCGGCAAGGGCCTGTGCATCGAGGTCATGGAGCAACTGAGCGGCCGTGCGCCGGGTGCGATGGTCCATCCGCATGTCCAGCGGGCCATCGGCACGGAAGCTGAACCCACGTTCGCCGGTATCGAACTGATGACTGCTTACACCGAGGTCGGCCAGCAGGCCTTGCACGGGCAACGCTTCGAGGTAACGCAGATGGTTCCGTGTCCACCTGAAATCGACCTTCACGAGCGTGAAGCGATCGTCCTTCGGCGCGTTGGCCCAGGCATCGCGATCACGATCGAATGCGATCAGCCGGCCACCAGGCCCGAGCCTTTCGAGGATGGCCCTGCTGTGACCACCTCCCCCGAACGTCACGTCCACATAGACGCCATCCGGGCGGATGTTCAATCCTTCAAGACAGGCTTGTAAAAGAACGGGGTCGTGATACTCATGCGCCATTGACTTTGGGGCTACCGCCCATGACTTTCGCAGCCAACGACTTGAAGTCCACTTTCCCGCTGAGCGCACGCTTGTGCAGGTCCTCGCTCCACAACTCGATGCGATCGCCCATGCCCGTGAACACCACGTCCTTCGCCATGCTGGCGTAGTCCATGAGCGGTTTCGGGATGAGCAGTCGCCCGTTGGCGTCGAGCTCCACCGGCGTTGCTCCGTTGAGGAAGCGCCGGATGAACTCCACGTTGTCCGGGTCGAAGCGGTTCAAGCGGCGCACATCGGCGCTGGTCCTGATCCACTCGTCCATCGGGTAAAGCACGAGGCACTCGCTGAACACGTCGCGGCTCACCACAAAGCCCTTGGCCTCCTCCCCACCGAGCTGCTTCTTCAGCGCGGCGGGCAAGAGCACGCGGCTCTTGGCGTCCAAGGTCGATGGGTACTCCCCTAACAGATTCAGCATAGCGCATGCACGCAGGAATGGTCGCGAAAATAGGTGCGCTCACCCACTTTTACCCACAACTTCCCCCGTTTCTTCTCAATTGTTGATAAATCTTCAACGACGAAGCTAACGGAAAGTTGTCATTCCCTCGTATCCACAATGGAAAAGAGTGCATTTTCAAGGTGGGTGAAAGTGGGAGCCTTTCAACACCGGTCGATCCCAAGGGAAGTTTCCGGGGGCCGCTGGATCGATCCGAAAGCTTCACGCATTACCGTCCGTTGTCCGGGCCTCGCAACGGGGATCGATCCACATTCCATTGTGCACAGCACGCATGCAACGGCTTTCGCGAATAGTCGATCCGGCTACCTTTGGACAACGCGCATGGAGCCCAGCGGATGGAGCACACACTGAAGGAAGAAGGGGAGTTCAAGTACATCGATGTCGGGGACGGCCCCCCGTTGATCTTCTTGCACGGCCTGTTCGGGGCGCTGAGCAATTTCGCAGGTCCCATCGAGCACTTCGGAGGTCGCTACCGCGTGCTCATGCCCATGCTGCCGCTCTATTCGCTGCCGATGTTGAACACCAACGTCCCTGCATTGGCGGAGTTCCTTGATCGATTCATCCGCCACCTCGGCCTTGACCACGTGAACCTGTTGGGCAACTCGCTCGGTGGCCACGTAGCGCTGGTCTACTGTACCAGGCACGCAACCACGGTGCGCACGTTGACGCTCACGGGCAGCAGCGGGCTCTACGAGAATGCGTTCGGTGGCGGCTTCCCGCGGCGGGAGGACAAGGAGTTCCTTCGCCAGCGGATCGCCCTCACATTCCATGATCCGGTGCACGTGACCGATGCCCTGGTGGAGGAGTGCTACGCCACGGTGAACGACAAGGCGAAGCTCATCCGCATCCTATCCCTGGCCAAGAGCGCCATCCGGCACAACATGGCAAAGGACCTTCCGAACCTGAGGATGCCCGTTTGCCTGATCTGGGGAAGGCAGGACACGATCACCCCGCCGGCGGTCGCAGAGGAGTTCCATGCGTTGATCCCTCAGAGCGAACTGTTCTGGATCGACGCTTGCGGACACGCGGCGATGATGGAGCATCCGGAGGAGTTCAACAGGATCGCTGGGGAATGGCTGGCACGGACCTTGGGCTGAGGATGCACAGCCCATCGGGGTGTCGTGAACATCCCTCGAAGCGATGAAGGCACTGGTGGCGGAACACGTGAGCAGTGGTCGATCGGTGGAGCACTGGCCCCGACCGGACCTTCCGGAGTATGCGTTCATCGGTCGCAGCAATGTGGGGAAGAGCTCGTTGCTGAACATGCTGTGCCACATCAACAAACTGGCCCGGGTGAGCAATACGCCGGGCCGCACGCGCAACGTGGAGCACTTTCGTGTCGAAGGCACGTTGAACAAGGAGCAGCCCTGGTCACTCGCGGACCTGCCCGGTTACGGCTTCGCGAAGGTGAGCAAGGCGGAGCGCGCCGTGTGGGAGAACATGATCAGGAACTACCTGCGGCGGCGTGAGAACCTGCAGTGCACCTTCGTGCTGGTGGACGTGCGCCTGGAGCCACAGCGCAACGACCTGGACATGATCCAATGGTTGGGTGAGGAAGGGATACCGTTCGCCATCATCTTCACAAAGAGCGATAAGCTCGGCCAGCCCAAGGTGCAGGCGAACGTCGCATTGATGCGCCGGACGTTGAAGAAGACGTGGGAGCAGCTGCCCACGATGTTCATCACCAGCTCGGAGACCTCCGCAGGCCGCGAGGAAGTACTCGGCTTCATTGAGCAGGTGAACGCCAACTGGGGGCGATGAACGCGCTATTGGCCTTTGGCGGGGTTCACTTCTTCAACTCAGGCAGCATGTGCTCCGCGAAGTAGGCGCCGAAATCGCGCATCTGGGCGGCCATCTTCCCTTCGCCGGTGGCGCGCTCGAACGTGTCGGCCATGGTCAGGATGTTCTGGTGGAAGAAGGCCTTCATCTCCTCCACCGTCATGTCCTTCGTCCACAGATCGATGCGCAGGGTGTTCTTCTCCTGCTCATCCCAAAGAGAGAGCAACAATGCCTTCGTCCTGCTCTTCTCCCCGTTGTCCTCCGCCTCCCATTCGATGTGTTCAGGCACCTTGTTGTCGTCCAGGTGCACGGTGAGGCGTATGTCCGATGTCTTCATGTGTGGTGGTCAGGATGTTCAACGGGGCTTGTACTCCTTCAGGATGACACGCGGATCCTCCTGGGCGAAGAGCTGTGCGAAGGTGGTCTCCGGATGCGCGTGCAAGTATGCCGTTACCATGCGGTAGCCGATCCATTCGCCGATGTGACCGGGGCTCTCGCGAGGTAGCCCATTGGTGAACGGGCCATCGTTCATCAACCGGCCGATATCCTCGGGATCCTTGCTGAAGAGCTTCTCCTTCGCGACGATCTCCTTCCATACCAGGGATTCATTCGCCGCGCACCACGCCAATTGGTCCGGGGTGAATGCGAAGCGGTCGGGAGCAGGCGCATCCGGCAGTAGGGCCTCGAGCAGGGCCATCACCTTACCCGTCTCCACGAGGTTGGTGAGCACATCCTGTCCGCGGATGTCCCTGGTATAGTGCACCAGCAGCCATCCTTTCATCGCGCTGGGAACGAGCATGGCCGGCACCATCCGGTCCTTCATGAAGTTGGGAAAGGCATCCGGAGCAAGCATCGCGATCACGGGATGGTCCTTCCCGATGAACCACTCCATGCCCACACCAAGCACACTGTCCGTGGGGAAGATGCCGAAATTGTATCCGGAGTTGAACGTGACAACACGAGGCACAAGACTATCCGGGAACAAGGCCTGCAACCTTCCGAAGGCGTTGGAGAACATCTCCTCCTCGCGTTCCATTCCACCGAAGACACTATCCACGGTGTGCTGGGCTGCGCTCCAGTCCGGATCATTCACGAACCGGGCAAGCACCAACGGGAGCCTGGGGTCCTCCAGTGGAGCACCTTGCAGGATATCCTCGATATACGTGCGATAGAACCCACCGAAACGAGCGTACAGCCGATCGCTGGTGGCGCTGTCCAGGGTGGTGTGGAACAGGGCATGGTCCAGCCGCTCGATCGTAACGGTGAGCGGGACGGGATCCACTTCCGCGACGCGATGACCATTTCCGGTGCACGCCGTCCAAAGGATGGAAACACCGACGACTACCGGGGTGGAGGAGCGAAAGAACAACACGTTACCTTTGATCGCCGGAATAACAAGTGCCAAAACTATGAAGAAGGTCTACGCCATTCTCGCTGCTGTTGTGTTCAGCGGCATCGCATCCGCACAAACCGAAGATGGGGTCCGCCTGGGGATCAAACTGGCCCCCAACATGGCATGGGTGCGGGCGGATACCAAGGGGCTGGAGAGCGATGGGAACATCATCGGGTACAGCTTCGGACTGATGACGGAATTCCCTTTCGGAGCGAATGGGAACTACCGTTTCGCTACAGGCATCAACCTGAACAACATCGGCGGCAAGGTCAGCCAGAGCTATGACGTGGTGGACACCAGCGGCCTCACAAGCAAGATCCTGTACAATTCCGAGGTCCGCTTGCGTTACATCGAGCTCCCGGTGACGGTGAAGCTCATGACCAATGAGATCGGATACATGCGCTACTACGGCCAGCTGGGGTTGGACCTTGCGGCGAACATCCGTGCCAAGTCGAACGCCGAGACCATCACCACGACGAATGGCGTCGTGCGCACGGCCACGGAGGAGGACATCGATGTGAAGGAGAGCACGAATGTCTTCAAGGCCGGCCTGGTGATCGGCGGTGGGCTGGAATACAACTTCAGTGGCGGCACTTCAGCCCTGCTCGGCGTCACCTACCACAGCGCCTTCACGAACCTGTACAAGAAGGATGACGTGATCGGTATCGATAACGCAAAGACCTTCGCGGACTACATCGAGCTGACCCTGGGGGTGTTCTTCTGAACCGCTACGGAACCGATCGAAGCCCTGTTCATCATGGGATGGACAGGGCTTCGCATTTTTACACCATGAACACCGCACGGGTCATCGAGCACATCGTCTCCTGGATGAGGGAATACTGCACGAACGCGAGGCAGCACGGTTTCGTGGTGGGCGTGAGCGGGGGCATCGACAGTGCCGTGACAAGTGCCTTGTGCGCACGCACAGGGCTGCCGGTGCTTTGCCTGGAGATGCCGATCCACCAGGCACCCAGCCAGGTATCGCGCGCGCTGGAGCACATCGCCTGGTTGCAGGCCCGGCACCCGGAGGTGCGGATGGAGCGTGTGGACCTGACACCGGTCTTCGATCAGCTCATGACCACCTACCCGAAGCATGACAGGCAGGAGGTGATGGACCTGGCACTTGCGAATGCACGCGCACGCCTGCGGATGACCACACTCTACTACTTCGCCGGACTTCATGGCTACCTGGTGGCCGGCACCGGCAACAAGGTCGAGGACTTCGGCGTGGGCTTCTTCACGAAGTACGGCGATGGCGGTGTGGATCTCTCTCCCATCGCCGACCTGACCAAGACCGAAGTGTACGCCGTGGCGCAGGAGCTCGGCATCGTCGAGAGCATCATGGTGGCCAAGCCTACCGATGGCCTTTGGGGCGATGACCGCAGCGATGAGGACCAGATCGGCGCGAGCTATCCCGAGCTGGAATGGGCCATGGACCTGCGTGAACGTGGACTGGATCCGGAGGGCATGGCGCTTACGGATAGGCAGCGCACGGTACTCGCCATCTTCGACCGGCGCAAGGCTGCGAACCGGCACAAGATGGAGCCCATACCGGTATGCACCATACCGCCCGGCTTGCGTTAGGGTGTTGTTGGTCCATTGCGCCACCTTTGGATCGATGGGCGCAGCGAGAGAAGGTCACCTTTCCGCATACCATGCATAAAGGGTGGGCATGAGTGATCCGGAGATACTCGAACGGTTGCGCGGTGGGCAGGGACACAAGGCCCTCCTGGCACTTTACGGGCACCTGCCGAAAGTGGAGCGTATGGTGCGCAACAACAGCGGCACACGCGATGATGCGAAGGACCTTTTCCAGGATGCGTTGATCATCCTCTGCGGCAAGGTGCAGGATCCGGACTTCCGGTTGACCTGTTCGATCAGCACATACCTGTTCGCCATCTGCCGCAACCGCTGGCAGGAAGAATTGCGGCGACGCGGCCGGTTCACCAACACATTGGAGGCTACCCCGGATGCACCCACCGACCTTGGTGAGTTGCTGGATACCGAACGCAGGTCCGGACTGGCGGAGCGTGCCCTGCGATCCCTCGGGGCCAAGTGTCTTGATCTGTTGAAGCGCTTCTACCTCGGGAACGAGGCCTTGGCGAACATCGCGCGGTCGATCGGCCTTGCGGGCGAGGGTGCGGCGAAGACGCGCAAATACAAATGCCTGGAAGAAGCCCGAAAGCGGTATCGGGAAATGGTAGCCCGGGAAAATGTGATGGAACACTGAACGATGCGGAACGAACTGGGATCGATCGAAATGGCGGAGCGCTACCTGCGGGATGAACTGTCCGCTGCGGAGCGTACCGCATTCGAGGAACGCCTGCGCGGATCGGTCGAGTTGGAGGCGCTGGTGGATGACGTGCGCACACTGCACCGAGGCTTCCAACGCATGCGCCACCGCATCGCCGTCGAGAAGGCATATCGCCGCTATCGCGCAGGGAAATGGTCTGCAGGCGGGGGTGGTGCGTTGTTACTTGTGGGGATCATCGGGGCATGGGCATTGCTCCAACAGCATCCCACGGAGCATCGATCGGAGCGAACGGCCGTACCGCCATCGACCGGGATACCCGCATCCCCTGTACCGAATGAAGCGCCGGGAACAGGTGTTGTCGAGGGCATCGTCGATACCGCAGCAGCACCTTTGCTCACAGCCGGCACCGACACGGTTCTTCAACGATCCACCTCGCGTACCGCCAAGGAAAAGCTGACCATTCAGGCCGTGAATGCCCAGGTGGAAGCCAGCACCGTAGTGCACGACCGGGCCGAGCTATCACCCCCACCGCGTTTCCCCGGTGGCGACCAGGCCATGAGCCGCTACCTGATGACGAACCTGCGTTATCCCGAGGAAGCCCTGGCGAACGGGACTCAGGGGCGGATCGTCGTTTCATTCATCGTGATGAGCGATGGTTCGATCAAGGATGCCCGAGTGGTGAAAGGCCTTGATCCTGCGTGCGATCAGGAAGCGTTGCGCGTGATCCGCACGATGCCGGCATGGGAGCCGGGTGTGCTCGAAGGAAAAGTGGTGAACGTGCGCATGGAAGTACCGATCGTGTTCATGCAGACCATGGAACGGATGAACTGATCGTGATCATCCGATCGTCCACGTATGCCCACCATGGAGCAACGTGTCCAGATCACCAACGCCCTTCACTTCCTTCGCGCGCTTCACCTGCCCTTGCAACTTCTCCTCATGCGTAGGTCGATCGGCCACATAGAACACACCGAAGGGACGCGGGAAGGCACCCTCATGCCGCGGATCCTCGAAGAGGCGCACGAGGATCGAGGCCTTGAAGTTGTCGCGCTCGTCGTGGATCCAGCAATCGTTCGCTGAGAATTCCGGACCGATGTCGATGACGCGTGGCTTCATCTCCTTGATGCAGATGCCCTTGGTGCCGTTGGCGAAGGTGAGCGGCTTGCCCTGCTCCACGAAGAGCGTGTGCGTGGGCTTGCTCGCCTTCTCGGTGAAGACCTCGAAGGCACCGTCGTTGAAGACGTTGCAGTTCTGGTAGATCTCGACGAGCGAGGTACCGCGGTGCGCATCGGCACGGGCGAGTATCTCGCGCATGTGCTTCGGATCACGGTCCATGCTGCGAGCGATGAAGGTGCCATCGGCGCCCTTGACCAAGGCCAGTGGATTGAACGGATGATCGGTGCTGCCCATCGGCGTGCTGCGCGCGATCGCACCCTCCGGCGAGGTCGGTGAATACTGCCCCTTGGTGAGGCCGTAGATCTCGTTGTTGAAGAGCAGCACGTTCACATCGACGTTGCGGCGCAGCAGGTGGATGATGTGGTTGCCACCGATGCTCAGCGCATCGCCATCGCCGGCGATCATCCATACGCTCAGCTCGGGACGCACGCTGCGCAGGCCGCTCACGATGGCAGGTGCGCGACCATGGATGCCGTGCAGGCCATAAGTGTCGAGGTAGTAGGGGAAGCGCGAGCTGCAGCCGATGCCACTGATGAAGACGACCTCCTCCTTCTTCCGGCCGCTCTGCGACAGCAGCGTCTCAACCTGCTTCAAGATGCTGTAATCGCCGCAACCGGGGCACCAGCGCACCTCCCGATCGCTGCTGAAGTCGATCTTCTCCACGGGCGTTGTTCCGTTCACGGTGCTCATGACCTTGAAAAAGTGAAGAGGTGAAGAGGTGAAGAGGTGAACAGCAGTAGATGCAGAGTAGCGAAGCAACCAGCACAACGTGTCAGCCGACCACCTCTTCTCTTCATCCCTTCATCACCGAAGTTCGCTCGCATCATGACCTCTGCAAACTGAGCACGGCCTCCTCGATCTCCGCGCTGGTGAAAGGCAATCCCTGGATCTTGTTCAGGCCTTGAATGTCCACGAGGAATTCCGCCCGCAGCAATTGCCGCAACTGACCGCTGTTCATCTCGGGCAGCAGCACCTTCCGGTACTTCTTCAGCAAGGGGCCGAGCCCTTTATTGAAGGGGAAGAGATGACGCAGATGGACGTGCGCCACGCTGTGCCCTTCGGCCTGCAGCTCCAACGCCGCGGTCCGGATACTGCCATAGGTGCTGCCCCAACCCACGATGAGCACCTCGCCTTCAGGGGGACCACTATCCAAACGGATCGGCTTGAAGCGGTCAGCGATGCGCGCCACCTTCTCGGCGCGGAGCTTCACCATCAGTTCGTGGTTCTTCGGCTCGTAGCTGATGTTGCCCGTCTTGTCCTGCTTCTCGATACCACCGATGCGGTGCTGCAAGTCGGGTTGACCGGGCAATGCCCAAGGTCGAACGCCGCGGTCATCGCGCAGATAGGGCAGGAAGCGCTCGCCATCGTTCGGCGCTTTGATGAACGGCGGCTCGATCTCCGCAGGTCCTTCGCGGCGGGGAAACGCCATGGCTCCGCGCCGTTGGCGATGTAACCGTCGGTGAGCAGGATCACGGGCGTCATGTGCTCGAGCGCAAGCTGCACGGCCTCGAAGGCCATGTCGAAGCAATCGATCGGCGTGCTCGCTGCGATCACGGGGATGGGCGCCTCGCCGTTGCGGCCATGCACCGCCTGCCAGAGGTCGGCCTGCTCGGTCTTGGTGGGCAGTCCCGTGCTCGGTCCGCCGCGCTGCACGTTCACGATCACGAGCGGGATCTCCAGCATGAAGGCCAGGCCCATCGCCTCGGTCTTGAGCGCAATGCCGGGACCGCTGCTCGCCGTGATGCCCAGCGCGCCGCCGTAGCTCGCACCGATGGCGCTGCCGATCGCCGCGATCTCATCCTCCGCCTGGAAGGCATCACACCGAAGTTCTTGTGCTTCGAGAGCTCGTGCAGGATGTCGCTGGCCGGCGTGATGGGATAGCTACCATAGAACAGGTCCAGCCCCGCTTTCTGTGCGCCGGCAATGAGGCCGAGCGCGGTGCCCTGATTGCCGGTGATGCTGCGGTAGGTGCCCTTCGGCATGGGCGCCGGTTTCACCTCGAAACGTGTGGTGAAGGTCTCACTGGTATCACCGAAGTGGTAGCCGGCCTTCAGCGCGCGCAGGTTGGCCTCCAGCAGGTCGGGCTTCTTCCCGAACTTCTGCTGCAGGAAACGCTCGCTGTTGTCCATGCCGCGGTTGAACATCCAGTTGATGAAACCCAGGACGAACATGTTCTTGCACCGGTCCTTCTCCTTCATGCCGAGGGTGAGGCCCTCGAGCGCGGCGCGCGTCAGCTTGGTGATATCGATACTGTGCACGAGGTAAGGCGCGAGCGAACCATCCGCGAGGGGATCGGCCACATCGATGTAGCCGGCGAGACGCAGGTTCTTCTTGTCGAAGCCGTCACTGTTGGCGATGATGCTACCGCCCGGTTTCAACTTGTGCAGGTTGGCCTTGAGGGCCGCGGCGTTCATCACGACCAGCACATCGCACTGGTCACCGGGTGTCCATACCTCCACGCTGCCGAAGTGCAGCTGGAAGCCGCTGACGCCGGCCAATGTGCCCTGTGGTGCACGGATCTCAGCAGGGAAGTTGGGGAAGGTGCTGACGTCGTTGCCGAACAGCGCGCTGCTATCGGTGAACTGCGAGCCGGTGAGCTGGATGCCGTCGCCGCTGTCGCCAGCGAAAAGGATCACGACATTGCTCCGTTCCTCAAGGATCCTGGGCTTTAATGGGGTGTCCATCGCGCGCGTGTTCGCCACCGGTCCATCATGGCCTTGCGAACGGGCGCAAAGGTACGGGCAAGCACCCGGGAAAACATGCTTCTGCCGTTACGTCCCGGCGGGTTCACCCACGTTGATCGCCACCACGGAGCGCACCTCGGGTGCCACCCTTTTGATGGCCTCCTCCACCCCGGCCTTCATCGTCATGGGGCTCATGGCGCAGTTGGTGCAGGCACCGTGCAAGCGCACACTTACGATGCCATCCGCGCTGATGTCCTCAAGCGTGATATCACCACCATCCGCCACCAGGAATGGCCGAAGGTCGCTCAGGGCCGTATTCACCTTGTCCGAAAGCACGCTGCGTGCCTCGATGGATAGTTCCTTCGTCACGGCGCAAAGGTATCGGCTGTTCCCGTTCGTTCTCAGCGTATCTTGTGTTGCATGGAACGCCTGGTGGGATGCCTGCTGGCCTCGGCGCTGACCTCCGGGGCGAACGCCCAGCTCGCCGGCACTTATCTGGTCGGTCCGGGAGGTGATCTCGAGAACCTTACCGTGGCGTTGGATTCGGCGTACACCCTGGGCCTGGCGGACGGCACCACCTTCATCGTCGAGCTTGGTGGCGAACCAGTGCAACCCATGGTTCTGGGGCCGATACCCGGTGCGGCGGCCGATCGTCCGCTTGTGATCCGATCCGCCGTGCCGGACCCGAACGTAGTGGGTATTGGGCCGGTACACCTGGACCATGTGCGGCACCTTACGCTGGAAGGCTTCACGATCCTGAGCCCTGCGGATCCTGTCTCGAGCGTCCTGCGGTTGTCCAGCTGCACGGACATCGTTCTACGGCGCTGCGTGGTGCGCGAGCTCGGCACCGCGGATTACGGCTACTTCGATGCGTTGGTCGAATTTGAACAATCGACGCAGGCACCATCGGGACCCATCGTGTTCGACGGCTGCACGTTGCGCTCCAACGACGTTGTTCTGAGAAGCACCGGACCACTTGGGCTGCTTACGATCACGGATTGCACGGTCGAAGGTGGCTTCGTGACCATGGGCGGAACATGGCGTTACACCGATTGTTCGATCCGGTCGGAAGAGATCGAGGAAACGGGCTTCGTGCGCTACCTGCGTTGCGCATTCACTTCACCGACCGGTCACCTGCGCTTGAAAGGGGAACTGGTCCAGGAGTGCGCGTTCGGTTGTGATGTGAAGCTCGCCACGAGCGAAGCGCGCGGGAATGCGTTCCGAAACCTGGAGATGTCCTACGGGGAGACACTGCTCGTGGGCAATGAAGCGGACACGGTGACGCTCTCGTTCACGCACCAGTCCAACGTGATCGGCAATCGGTTCCGGGGTCCGGTCTCGGCCAGCGCGGACCACATGGAATTCTACAACAACGTTTTCCTGAAGGGCCTACGGATAACGCATGGACCCGGACAGATCGTTCGTTACAACAGCTTCGGTCCCGGTTCGCTGCTGCGAACGGACTACATCGGTGGTGTGGTCGAATTCAACTCATTGTGGGACGTGTACATCGTTCAGCCGAGCATCACCTCCCTGGACCGCAACAACTACGCGGGGCTCACCAATGCAGGGTCGTATTGCGCCACCTACGATGACCGCGCCACGTTCCACGATCCGGAGTACGACACCACCGCAGGACGCTGGTATGCGACGAACCCGTTGCTTTCAGGCAGGTCGTGGGGATATGGCAATTACGGCGCCCATGACATCGATAGTGTGCCGCGCAGCCTGCCGGGCGCAGCAAGCGCGAACGTGATCTGCATCACCCCGGCCACCTTTCCGGATACGCTCTCCCTCACGTGTGGGGACCGCATCGCCTTCACACTATGCACCACTGAAGATGGCCTTCACGTGGAACCACTCCCCCCGAACGGCCTCATCGACATGACGAACCTGCCATGGGGGGAAGCGATGTACGTCTTCCTTGTCGACACGATGGGTTCCCACATTGATTCCTGCTGGGTGGAACGCGTGTCGTACCCGGATCAGGATACGATCGAACTGTATGCGTACTGTGGTTTCCCGGTGGAAGTGAACGCCCCTACGCCCTGGTTCGCGGATTCGATGCGTTGGTCGCCACCCGAACTGTTCACCGACCCCACCGCGTCCTTTCAGGTCGTGCAAAGCGATAGTTCGGTCGTGCTGACCAGCACGGTCTACAGCGAGTCATGCGGCACCGTCGAACAACGTTTCAGGCTGAACATTTCTCCTGCGCCTTACGCCTTCTTCACCTCGGATCAGCAGGGCGCGACCGTGCAGCTCGAAGCGCATGCCGCATGCTGCGACAGCATTCTGTGGGATCTGGGGGACAGCAGCAGCTACACGACCGCGGAAGTGGACCATACGTACGGACAGAACAACTCGTACATCGTGACACTTACGTGCTGGCTGGCGGGCGACAGTGGTGTCACATACACCGTGTTCTCCGTGACCGGGATCGGGATCGAAGAAGCCGGACCAGTGGTGTACCGTGTATACCCGAACCCTGCCAGCACCCGTGTCCGGATCACGGATACGGCAGAGAATGGCGAACCGGTCTCGTTGCTGTTGGTGGACGTGCACGGTCGGGTCGTACAACGCGCTCGCGGTGCGCTACCCATGGATCAGGACGTAAGCGGACTTGCGAACGGCCTGTACACGATCGTGGTCGAACTTGCGGGGACCCCGGCCCGCGTTCCATTGCTGATCCATCGCGAATAGCCGGCCATGGTGCGTTCCGTGCATGAGGTCGGTCATCGTGCCGACCATGGCGCCCCTCTTCGGTGAAGACCAGGACCAAAGGAGCACTGTTCCTTCCGAAGTGCGATCAGGCGCGCTTCATGCGTTCACCGGCACCTGCAGGCGCTCCCACACCGCACCGCACAATGCATCGAAGGCACCGGAAGCTGCCGTTCGTTCCTGAAGCACCGCCGGGCGGCCGATATCACCTGCTTCGCGGATACTCTGCACCAGCGGTACCTCTCCGAGGAAGGGCACGTCCAGTTCTCCAGCAAGCGCGCGTGCACCTCCCTGGCCGAAGATGTAGTAGCGGTTCTCCGGCAATTCAGCCGGCGTGAACCACGCCATGTTCTCCACGATCCCGAGCACCGGAACATTCACGCTCGGCATGCGGAACAGACCCACCCCTTTCCGTGCATCGGCGAGGGCCACGGTTTGTGGAGTGCTCACGATCACCGCACCCGTGAGCGGGATCGCCTGCACGAGTGAAAGGTGGATGTCCCCTGTGCCTGGGGGTAGGTCCACCAGCAGGATGTCCAACTCACCCCAATCGGCATCCTTGAACAACTGCTCCAACGCCTTGCTGGCCATGGGACCGCGCCAAGCGATGGCCTGGTCCGGAGCGGCGAAAAAGCCGATGCTGAGGAGCTTCACACCGTGACTTTCAACGGGCACGATCCAATGCTTCCCATCACGCTCAACGGTCTTCGGTCGTTCCATCACCACATCGAACATGATGGGCATGCTGGGTCCGTGTATGTCGGCATCCACCAGGCCTACCTTCAACCCGCGTTTCGCAAGGCCCACCGCCAGGTTCGCGGTCACCGTGCTCTTGCCCACCCCACCTTTTCCGCTGGCCACCGCAACGATGTGCTTCACCTTCGGCAGCACCTTGCGCAGGCCGTGGTCTCCGCTGATCGGGGTCACGGTCACCCGAACATCCACCTCCGGGCCCAACACCTGCTTCAGGTTGAAGACAACGGCCTCCTCCATCCTTTTGCGGCTGTGCATGGCCGGGTTGGAGACCTCCACGTGCACATGGATGGTGTTCTCATCCACCGTTACATCGCGCACCAGGTCCAGTTCCACGATGTCCTTTTTCAGGTCCGGTTCAATGATGCGGCTCAGCGCCTGCTGGATGGCTTCTTCGGTGATCGGCATGAGGGCGGCAAAGGTAGCCACGCAAGGCGGCGCATGCTTCAGAGCACCAGCTCCACCATCGGGTCCCAGAAGCGCTTCTGGAAGTCCACGACCTGATCCTTCGTCACCTTGACCCCTTCCTTCTTCAGGAGGTCCTCCATGGCGGTGGGGGAGCCGAAGTGGTGCTTGCCGCTGAGCAACCCGATCCGGTTGACCACGCGATGCGCGGGCACTTTGGGCCGCACCGTATGCGCGTTGTTCATGCAATAACCCACGATGCGGGCGCTGCGCGCCGCACCAAGGTACTTCGCGATCGCGCCATAGCTGGTCACACGCCCCTTGGGCACTTGGCGCACCACGGCCATCACGTCGGCGAAGAAGTCGCGCTCTTGGACAGCGTCCCGGATGAGTTGTTTCGGCATGGTCGGATATTCACTACAGGGGCACCGGGAGCGAACACGATCGCTCTGTGGTCGTGGACGAAAATAGTCCCGCGCGCGAGCTGCGTTCACCTTGACACGATCTAAGCACCCGAGTTGGATACTCCCCTGATCCCGAACCGAACATAGTGTATCGTCCGCCCCTCCTCCAGCCACATCTGCTCGTAATAGGTCTTGATGTTCAGCACGGCCTGTTCCGCTGGTGATGAACGCGGAACGAGTTCGGCATACACCTCGGAGCTCTGCTCGTAAATGTGAAGCTTGTTCTCTTCGATCTGCTCCAGCGTGTATTCGTACAAGAGCGGACTGTCGGTCTTCAGGTGGATCAAGCCATCGGGCTTCAGGATCTCCTTGTAGCGCGCCAGGAAGAGCGGGCTGGTGAGGCGCTTGCGGGCCTTGCCGATCTGCGGGTCACTGAAGGTGAGCCAGATCTCGCTGACCTCGTGTTTTCCGAAGCACCGAAGGATGTGGTCCACATGGGTGCGCACGAAGCCGACGTTCTCCAGGCCGAGTTCCTTTGCGGTCTTGGCACCGCGCCAGATGCGGGCACCCTTAATGTCGATGCCGACGTAGTTCTTCCCCGGCTGCAGTTGCGCGAGCCCCACGGTGTACTCCCCACCCCCACAACCGAGCTCCAGCACCAACGGCGCTTCCCGCTTGAAGAAGTCCGTGTTCCAACACCCCTTGAACCGCAGGTCCGCAGCCTGTAATTCGGTGAAGGTGGGCTGCACCACATGCTCGAACGTGGCGTTCTCAGCGAAGCGACGGATCTTGTTCTTTCCCATACGGACCGCGAACTAACGAAGAGTTCACGTTCCGGGCCGACCTTCGTGCCATGTTCGACGGTGCGCGCATCCTCGTGGCGCCCCTTGATTGGGGCCTGGGCCATGCTGCGCGCTGCATACCGGTGATAAGGGCGCTGTTGTCCAACGGTGCCGTGCCCATCGTTGGCGCGGATGGTGGCCCGGCGGCACTGTTGCGCAGTGAGTTCCCCGAGCTGGAGCACGTGCATATCCCGGGCATGACGGTCCGGTATTCCAAGGGCAACAACCAGCTGTGGAGCATGGCCCGTCAGTTCCCGGCGATGCTGAGAAGCGTGCGGGAAGAGGCAGCGCGCTTCGACCAGATCAGACGAAAGCTGCATCTGGATGCCGTGATCAGCGACCAGCGGTTCGGGATCCGTTCACCCGACCTCCCAAGCATCCTGATCACCCATCAGGTCTTTCCATTCACTCCGGTGGCACAGCGAGCCCTTCGAAAGCTGAATCTGCGGCACATGGCCAGATTCGACCGCTGTTGGATCATGGATGAACCGGACACACCCGGGCTGGCCGGGGACCTTTCGCACGGGGAAGCCCTGCCACCGAACGCGCGCTTCATAGGTCCCTTGAGCCGGATGGCTACCATGCCGACAAAGGGCGAGGCCGATCGCTTCGCTGTCGTGGCCGTGATCAGCGGACCGGAACCCCAGCGGACCATATTGGACGGAATGCTCACCGAGCAGTTGCAGCGGATCGAGGGTGAGCACCTGCTCGTACGTGGGTTGCCATCCTCACAGGAACGCACGCGGCACACCAACCTGACCACCGTGGCACATCTGTCCGGAACGGAACTGGCCGCCGCCCTGCGGACAGCCCGGTGGATCATCTCGCGCAGCGGTTACACCACACTCATGGACCTGACCGCGCTGGGGCGGACCGCATTGATCATACCGACCCCGGGCCAGGCCGAGCAGGAGTATCTCGGGCAGTTGCACGCGCGTACGGGCCGTTTCGCCGTGCAGCACCAGGATCACCTGGACCTGATTGCCGGCATCGCACAACTGGAGCACATCGCGGAAGTGCCCGCTCCAAGAGCATCAAGCCTTCTGGACGAGGCGCTCTCGGATCTGGCAGGGCAGTTGCACTGAGTGGAACACACTACCTTCCGCCGGAAATGGAATCGATACGGATCCTCGCTGTTCCTGCACTCATTTGCCAGTGCTCTTTATTCGCCCAGGTGGACCTGGACCAACGGCTCAAGCAACTGGAGACCCAGCGGGCCGAACTTGACAACAGGATGGAGATGCTGGTCTCGCGCATGGATTCGGCGAAGCTCGCCATTGTGCGGCGCGACCTGAAGAAGCTGGCCCTGCCTGCGTTGGAGCCCGGTGAGGAGGTGGTCGTTCATCCTGGTCACATGCTTGTTTACAGCGAAAAGCATGAGCAGCCCAAATGGACCGCGCACATCGCCACACCGGACCTCGTTACGGGCAACCTGGCCCGCATCGACTCCTTCCTGCCGGACCCGATGGTGAGCACGGGGACCGCCGTGACCGCGGATTATTGGAACAGTGGATACGACCGGGGGCACATGGTACCCAGCGCCGACATGCGTTGGAACCTGGATGCGCTGCAGGGCACCTACTACTACTCCAACATCTGCCCACAGACGCCCGAACTGAACCGTGGAGCCTGGGCCGAACTGGAGGACTGGGGCCGTCGGTACGTGAATTTCAGCAGGCACCGGATCTTCGTGTTGACCGGGCCGGTGCTGCGCGATGGGCTGCCCACCCTGCAGAAGGCGGACCGCAAGAACGAGGTGAGCATCCCGGAGTACTTCTGGAAAGTGTTCGCGGACCTGGACAGTGACCGGCCGAAAGCGATCGCCTTCGTGATGCGGAATGCGTTGCAGGAGGGTCCACCGATCAGCTATGCGGTCACCGTCGACAGCGTGGAGGCATTGACCGGCCTGGACCTTTTCCCATTGCTCGACGATGCGTTGGAGGCACGGATCGCGTCGATGCGTGAGCCGAAGGACTGGTATGCTGAAGGCGATCCATTCCATGGCGAGGTGGAGCCGTTGAAGGCCCCTTTGCCGAACGGCATGTTCAACACGGTGCAGGCCAAGTACCATATCGGCAACACGGCCACGGTATGCGGCACTGTGGTGAGTACGCGAAAGACCGCCAAGGCGAAGGCGATCTACCTCAACTTCGACCGCATGCATCCGCACCAGGACTTCTACGCCACGATCTGGGAGTACAACGGACCGAACTTCAGCTACGACCCAGAGGTGTACCTGCTGAACAAGAAGATCTGTGTCACCGGCAAGGTCACCATCTTCGATGAGATCCCACGGATCAGCATCAACAACGAGCACGAGGTGAGGCTCTACGACGAAGCCACCGGAGGGCGTTAACGCGACACGAGGGATCCCACCGGACCCAACTGCCTGGAAAGAGCGGATCCCAACGGGCTCATGTGGCCTTCTCCAGCGTGAAGCTGAACGTGGTGCCCTCCCCTTCCACGCTCTTGACGGTGATGGTCTGCTCGTGGGCCTCGATGATGTGCTTCACGATCGCCAGCCCAAGGCCCGAACCACCTTCGTTGCGCGCCCGGCTCTTCCCCACGCGGTAGAAGCGTTCGAACAACCGGGGCAGGTGCTCCGGGCTGATCCCGATGCCGTCATCGCTCACCTCCACCACGAGCTGATCGCCCAACGGATAGCTGCGCACGGTGCACGTGCCACCCGCCTTGCCATAATTCACGGCGTTGTTCAACAGGTTGGTGAACACCTGGCCCAGCCGCGTGCGGTCGGCACGCACGATCGTATCCGGCGGGATCGTGTTGCGCAGGGTGATCGTACGTTCCGCAGCATGCAGGTCAACCCCTTCCATGGTCTCCTTCACAAGGGTGAACAGGTCCGTGGGCGCGATCCGCAATTCCATCACGCCGCTTTCGAGCTTGGTGATCATGTCGAGGTCCGCCACCAACTTCGTCAATCGATCCACCCCGTTGAAGGCGCGCTCCAGGAAATCCCGGTTCACGCGTTCATCCTCCAATCCACCTTCAAGCAGGGTGAGGATGTAGCCTTGGATGTTGAAGATCGGGGTCTTCAACTCATGAGAGAGGTTGCCGATGAATTCGCGCCGGAATTGTTCCCGTGCTTCCAATTCCTCGATCTGTGCGCGCCGCTCCGTGGCCCACGCCCTCACCTCCGCGTTCACCTGCCCCAGCACATCGCCCCGCAGGTCCAGCCGGTCCGTTTCCTTGGGGTTCCTTTTCAGGTCGTGCACCGTGCGATACAACATCTTGATCCGGCCATGCACGAAACGTTCGATGCCGAAGGAGACCGCACCATATGTCGCCACGAAGACGAGCACCGCCAGTACGACAGGCCACCACCCAGGCAGGTGGGGCACCAGGCCGGAAGCCGCCACCAGGACGAGCACCAGCGTGGTCGCCGCCACGAGAAGGGCAACAAGCACGGCAACGGTGCGGGGGGATAACTGGCCCAAAGCGGAACGCCGCCGGAACATGATGCGGCGAACGGGCGGAAAGATAGGCCTCCGGCGGATGCAACACGCGGGAAAGCCGCGCCGGACGTGGGAGTTAAGACATGGTTAACATTGCGGGCACAAGATCCGGGTAATTTCGTGCGCCCTTTCGGGATCCCTCCGCATGCACTTCGGGCTGATCGCATTCCTTACCCTGGCAGGCTCCCTGGGCCTGCTGATCAATGGCATGAAGGCCATGAGCGAGGGCCTGCAGAAGGTCGCGGGCACCCGCATGCGGAATGTGATGCAGGCGATGACCGCCAACCGATTCCTGGGCGTGTTCACGGGATTCGTCACCACGGTGCTCATCCAGTTGTCCTCCGTCACTTCGGTGATGGCCGTCAGTTTCGTGAACGCGGGTGTGCTTTCGCTGCGCGGATCGCTGGGTGTGCTGATGGGTGCGAACATCGGCACCACGATGAAGGCGATCGTCTTCAGCGCACTCGGTTTCGCGAGTGTATCCATCCACACCTTCGCACTTCCGGTTGCCGGCATCGCGCTTCCACTGTTGTTCCTGAAGAGCAAACAGGCCAAGGCGTTGGGCGAGTTCCTGATGGGTTTCGCCATCCTGTTCATCGGCCTTGAGTTCCTGAAAACGGCGATCCCTGAACCCACTGCGGAAGGAATGGTCTTTCTGCGTGATCTGGCCGACAAGGGCTTCCTCTCGACCCTCCTGTTCGTGGTCCTCGGTATGTTGTTCACCGTGGTGGTGCAATCCAGCAGTGTGGCGTTGGCCACCACCATGGTCCTCTGCCAGAGCGGCATCATCGGGTATGAGATGGCCGCGGCCAGTGTTCTCGGGATGAACATCGGCACCACCGCCACGGCGAACATCGCGGCGTTGGTGGGCAACGTATGGGCACGTCGCACAGCAAGGGCGCACTTCGTGATCAAGGCGATCGGAGTGGTGTGGGCGCTGGTGGTGTTGAGCCCCTACCTCCATGCGTTGGACGTGTTCGTGCAACGATCCCACGGCGCTTCGCCATACACCGACCCCAATGCCCTGGTCTGGGCGCTCACCTACCTGCACATCTCGTTCAACGTGGTGAACTTCCTGCTGCTCATCGGCTTCACCCCGCAGCTGGAAAGGCTCGTCACGCGCATGGTGCCATCACGCACCGACGCCGATGAGGAGTATCGATTGAAGTACATCGATGATCCCGTGATGGCCCTGTCACCGGAGCTGTCACTGCTCGAAGCGCGCAAGGAGATCATCAAGTTCGGCCGGCTTACCGCGAGCATGTCAGGCATGCTGAAACAGCTCCTCGTGACCACCGATGACAAGGAGCGTGCGGCGCTTTTGAAGCGCGTGGAGCACTACGAAGGGATCACCGATCGCGTGGAGGTGGAGATCAGCAAGTACCTCACACGCACCAGTGCCGAAGCGAAGGACGAGGCCGTGAGCGAGCGCATCCGCGGCATGCTCTCGATCATCAGTGACCTGGAACGCATCGGCGACATCTTCTTCCAGATGTCACGATCATTGGACCGCAAGCACAACGAACGGCTTTGGTTCAGTCCGGAGCAGCGCACCAACCTGTTGGAACTCGTGGCGTTGGTGGACAAGGCCTTCGCTGTGATGCAGCGCAACCTCGAAGCGGAGGATGGCAACGTGGCGATCGATGAAGCGGTGGAAGTGGAGCAGCACATCAACAATATGCGCGATCAGCTGCGCCGTGTGCACCTGAAGAGCATCGAGGCGGGTGATTACAACGTGAAGAGCGGCCTGGTGTACAACGACCTGTTCTCGAGTTGCGAGAAAGTGGGCGATCACCTGATCAACGTCTCCGAGGCGCTGGTCGGTGAGGTCTAGTCGATGATGATCTCGTCGGTCTCCACGGTGTTGCTTTCGTGCAACGCGCGGTCCACCATGCGCACGGAGTAGCGTACCGTGTCGGAAGCCCCGGTGATGAAGAGCGGGAAGGGGTCGATCGCCAATGCGATATCGCCCTCCAGCACCTTGTTCTGGCCCGTGGGTGTGATGCGCGGGATCCGGTAATACAGGGGCAGGTCGAACTCCACCTGCTCCCAGACACCGTTGATCCGCTGGAAATGTTCCACGAAGAAGTTGAAGTAGTACACCGAGGAGGTATCGAACGGCGGAGCGTTGTCCGACGGATCCAGGCCGATATCCCCATCCCCATCGGTGAAAGAGACGGTGAGCGAGGCCGAATCGCCGAAGAGCTCGAAGGACTTGAAGACCAGTCGCGGTTCGTCCGGGAACTCGTTGGGTTTGCGGCACGCCCATACGGACGCCACCACCACAAGGGCCAGCGCTACTTTTGCCGCGTTCCGGGATCGCGTGGTCATCGTTCCAAAGTTAGTGTGACCGGCAGTACATGTCCTCCTCCAATCCTTACGAAGCCCTTCTGCACCGGCCTTTCGCCGTGGACGGGCCCGGCTCATTCAACGCCCTTGCCCTGGAACTATTCCACCTGCATGCCGCAAAGAACCCGGTGTACCGTGGATTCCTGGAAGGGTTGAGGCGGGATCCGAGCAGCGTCACAAGCGTCGCGGAGATCCCCTTCCTGCCGATCTCGACCTTTCGCACCCATCGTGTGCTCCTGGACGGACTCGATCCGCACTGCTTCTTCACCAGTAGCGGCACCACGGGTGCAGCGACCAGCACCCACCATGTGCCCTGGCCCACATTGTATGAGCGGTCCTTCACCACTTCGTTCCGGCAGGTGTACGGCGACCCCTCGGAGCTGCGGATCGTGGCGCTGCTTCCTTCATATCTGGAGCGGGAAGGAAGCAGCCTGGTGCACATGGCGCACCACCTGATCGCTGCTACGGAGGATCCATTGAGCGGAACCTACCTGGACCGCTACGATGCGCTGGTGGACGTGATCGATCGTGCTGAACATGAAGGCAGAAAGACCTTGCTGATCGGCGTCACCTTCGCGTTGCTCGACCTTGCCGAGCGCTTTCCACGGCCACTGAAGCATACGATGGTGATGGAGACCGGGGGCATGAAGGGACGGCGGCCGGAGATCGTACGCGAGGAACTGCACCGGATCCTGAAGGAGGCATTCGCGCTGGACACGGTGCACAGCGAATACGGCATGACGGAATTGCTCAGCCAGGCATGGTCCACCGGTGAAGGGCGCTACCGCTGCCCGCCCTGGATGCAGGTGCGCATGCGCGAAGTGAACGATCCCTTCGCGACCGTGGCGGAAGGGCGCACCGGTGGCATCAACGTGATCGACCTTGCCAACATCGCGAGCTGCCCGTTCATCGCCACGCAGGACCTGGGCAGGCACCATGCGGATGGCTCCTTCGAAGTGCTCGGCCGTTTCGACCACAGCGATGTGCGGGGATGCAACCTGTTGGTGGGGTGAGCTAGCCGACCAACTTCACCAGGAAATAATTCTTCCTGCCCCGTTGCAGCAACATGAAGCGCCGATCGCCACCGGTGAAGGCCCATTGATCATCCACGCGGGAACGATCCACGGAAATGCTTCCTTCCTTCAACGCACGCCTCGCCTCCGCCTTTGAGGCCAGGAACCCGGTACGGTCCGTGAGCACCTCGACGATGCCCGTCCCGGCCAGACCGGCTTTGGGTAGTTCGCACTGCGGCACTCCTTCGAAGATCTCGACCCACTGTTGGTCGGTGAGCCGGTCCAGATCCGCCGAAGTGCTCTGCCCGAAGAGGATCTCCGAAGCACGCAACGCCGCATTCAACCCTTCCTCACCATGCGCCATTTCCGTGATCGCGGCCGCCAGCTTCTTCTGGAGCAGGCGCTGGTGTGGTGCCCTGCCATGTTCGGCGATCAGTGCCTCGGTCTCCTCCCGCGACCACGTGGTGTAGATCCGAATGAACCGGTCCGCATCGGCATCGGCCACATTCAGCCAGAACTGGTAGAACTTGTAAGGTGAAGTGCGCTTCGGATCCAACCAGATGTTGCCCCCTTCGCTCTTCCCGAACTTGGTACCATCGGCCTTGGTGATCAAGGGTGTCGTAATGGCATAGGCCTCTCCTCCCTCCATGCGCCGGATCAACTCGGTGCCCGTGGTGATGTTGCCCCATTGATCGCTTCCACCCATCTGCACCGTGCACCCCTTGTGCTTGTTCAACCAGTGGAAATCGTAGCCCTGCACGAGCTGGTAACTGAACTCCGTGAAGCTGAGCCCGGACTCCAGCCGGTTCTTCACGCTGTCCTTTGCCATCATGTAGTTCACGGTGATGTGCTTCCCCACGTTCCGGATGAACCAGAGGAAGCCCATGTCCTTGAACCAGTCGTAGTTGTTGACGAGCTCCGCAGGATTGGTGGGGTGATCGAAATCGAGGAACCGTTCCAGTTGCGCTTTGATGCACGCCTGGTTGTGGCGTAGGGCATCCTCATCCAACAGGCTGCGCTCGGCCTTCTTGCCGCTGGGGTCGCCCACCATGCCCGTGGCCCCACCGACCAGTGCCACCGGCCGATGTCCCGCGCGCTGGAAGTGCACGAGCATCATGATCTGCACCAGGTTGCCCACATGCAGGGAGTCGGCAGTGGGGTCGAAACCGATGTAACCGCGTTGCACACCCTTCGCCAGGTGGTCCTCCACACCGGGCATGCTGTCGTGCAGCAGTCCACGCCAACGCAGCTCATCAAGGAATCCGTTCTTCATCGGCACAAGTGCTCCGGCAATGGGCCGGAGCCGATGCCCGTTCGGGCGGCGGCAAAGATAACCGGCCATGGCAGCGGGCACGGCTATCTTGCACCACGCGCCAGCGGCGCACAAGATGGAACTGATCACAGGAGGGACCGGGATCGTGGGCACCCATGTGCTGCTGGAACGTGCGGTGGCGGGTGCTGCGGTGAAAGCCCTGTATCGCCGGAACAGTGATCGCAGCATCGTGGACAGGGTCTTCCACCATTACCGGCCCGATGCCGATGCGTTGTTGGAACGGATCCACTGGGTGGAAGGTGACCTGCACTCCATCGATGCACTTGAGGAGGCGATGACCGGCGTGCAGCATGTCTATCACGCCGCCGCCATGGTCTCCTTCGATCCGCGCGATGCACGGGAGATGCACCGCGTGAACGTGGAAGGGACCGCGAACGTGGTGAATGCGGCGCTGGCGACCGGTGTGCAACGCATCTGCCATGTAAGCTCCATCGCTGCCATAGGCGAAGGCACGGGTGATGAAGAGCGCCACGAGGGCATGGTCCGCGAAAGCGATGACCGGATATCCGCCTATGCACTGAGCAAGTACGAGGCCGAGATGGAGATCCACCGTGGCATCGCGGAAGGTGTGGAAGGTGTGATGGTGAACCCCGGATTGATCCTCGGCCCAGGTCGTTCCGGGCGGAGCAGCATGACGTTGATCGACCGGCTGCGGAAAGGCACACGCTACCATCCGCCCGGCGCGAACGCGTTCGTGGATGTGCGTGATGTGGCGGAATTGATGGTGCAGGTGATGCACAAGGCGCCAAGTGGCGGGCGGTACATACTCGTTGGGGAGAACATGAGCTACGCGCGGATGTTCGCGGAAGCGGCGACCACTTTCAGGAATGCCTCACCCTCGCACCGGCTGGCTCCCTGGATGCTGGAACTGGCCTGGCGACTGGAGAAGGCACGCACCTGGATCACCCGCACGAAGCCGTTCGTCACGCGCGATACGGTGCAGAGTGCGCTCGCCGAACGCCGATACAGCAATGCCGCATCGATCGCGCTGACCGGGCATGCCTACAGAACGGTGAACGAAGCGCTTACGAACGTGGCGGCGTTCCTGGAGGGTCGACCGGTCTATTGAGCACCCGCATCCTTGCGGCGGCCAAGTTCCGTGATGATCTCCTCATAGACCTCCTTCAGCAACGCCGGATGGTCGGCATACCAGTCGAAGGTGAGGGTGAACTGCTCCCTGGTGGTTCCCTGTTCCTTGAAGAGCTCGTCATAGTATCCTTCGGTCGGCACCTGGCCCTGGTGTTCCACGATCAGTTCATGGTTCGTTCGCGCCTCGATCAGCTGGGCTTCCAACAGCACGTTCTTGAACCGTTCGCGTTCCAACGCACCTTCCGGTGGTACCGGTCCCGACGCGCAGCCGAGCAGTGTGAGGAAGAGCAGGAAGCGCAGTGACCTCATCGATCGAAGGTGAGGCGTTGACCGCGTACCGAGGCATCGACCTTGCCGCCTGCGTATACCATCCGGCCGTTGACCCACGTATTGAGCACGCTGGACCGGAACCGCTGACCTTCGAAAGGCGACCATCCGCACTTGGACAGCACGTTGTCACGGGTCACTGTCCAGTGCGCGTCGAGGTCCACGAGCACCAGGTCCGCATGGTGCCCTTCCCGGATGAACCCGCGCCGCTCCACCTTGAATAGCCGTGCCGGGGCATGGCACATCTTCTCCACGACCTCCTCGAGGGTGAAGACACCCTGATGCACCAACTCGAGCATCGCGACCAGTGCATGTTGCACAAGCGGACCGCCCGAAGGGCATCTTGCATAGGGCTGCGCCTTCTCCGCAAGCGTGTGCGGTGCATGATCGGTGGCCACCACATCAATGCGGCCGGAGCGCACCGCAGCACGGATCGCTTCACGATCCGCAGCGCTCTTCACCGCAGGGTTCCATTTGATGAAGGCACCCTTGGTGGCGTGATCGGCCTCCGTGAACCAGAGGTGATGGATGCATGCTTCGGCGGTAACGCGTTTTCCCTCCAACGGACCGGGATCGAACAGTTCCGTTTCGCGTGCCGTGCTGATGTGCAGCACGTGCAGCCGCGTGCCGTGCTCGCGTGCCAGCGCCACTGCATTGCTGCTGCTTTTGTAGCAGGCCTCAGCACTGCGAATGCGCGGGTGCTCCTCCATGGGGATGGCTTCACCCCATCGTTCCGTGGCACGCTGCATGGCCGCGCCGATGGTGGCCTCATCCTCCGCGTGCACCGCCAGCAGCATGTGCGCCTTTCGGAAGAGGGAATCCAGGGTGGCCGGATCGTCGACCAGCATGTTGCCGGTACTGGAGCCCAGAAAGGCCTTCAGGCCGCATACCGTGCGGGGATCGGTGCGCAGCGCCTCATCAAGGTTATCGTTGCTGATCCCCATGTAGAAGGACCAGTTGACCACCGAGGAAGCCGCACCCAGGTCGTATTTCGCCGCGAGCAGGTCCTGCGTCAAGGTCTGCGGAACGGTGTTCGGCATCTCCATGAAGCTGGTGATCCCGCCGGCCGCAGCAGCAGCGCTCGCATGCGCGATGTCCTCCTTGTGCGTAAGTCCCGGTTCACGGAAATGGACCTGGTCATCGATCGCACCGGGCAGCAGGTACTTTCCCTTCCCGTCCAACTCCTTCACGCCAGCAGCGGAACCGATGCCTTCCTCCGCGATGCGGTCAACGAGACCATCCTTCACGAGCACATCGGCCCGGAAGGTCCTGCCTTCGTTCACCACCTGCACATCGCGGATCAGCTGGTCGTTCATTTCCTCGGAATGCGGAAACGCATCTGAAGCACCCCCAGGATCGCTTCCCTGAAAATGCTGGAATTCATCTTGCTCTTGCCCTTGAGCCTGTCCTTGAAGGTGATGGGCACCTCCACGATCCGGTATCCCGCCAGGCGCACGCGATACTTCATCTCGATCTGGAAGGCATAGCCCACGAACTTCACCTGATCCAGCGGAAGGGAGTTCAGCACATGCCGTTTGTAGCACACGAACCCGGCCGTGGTGTCGCGCACGCCGAGCCACAGGATGGCGCGCACATACAACGAGGCCGCCGTGCTTAGGAGCACGCGGTCCCAGGACCAGTCCTTCACCCTTCCGCCCTTCACATACCGCGAACCCACGCTCATGTCCGCACCGTTCTCACACGCCGCATCCAGGCGAAGCAGGTCGTTCGGGTCATGTGAAAAGTCGGCATCCATCTCGAAGATGTGGGCGTACCCTTGTGCGATGGCCCAATGGAACCCGGCGATGTAGGCGGTGCCCAGGCCCTGTTTGCCGCTGCGCTCGATCAGGTGGACTCGCCCCGGATGCTGCTGCTGCAGATCCTGCACGATCGCGCCGGTCCCATCCGGGGATCCATCGTCCACCACCAGCACATCGAAGGGTCTCTCCAACCCCAGGACGTGACCGATGATGTCCCGGATGTTCTCCTTCTCGTTGTAAGTGGGAATGATGACGAGACGCTTGGTCAACAGGGGTCGGGATCGGAAGTCGCCAAAGATAGCTGTACGCTGCCGGGGCACCGTGGCGGGCGGAATGCCGGTCGGGGAAGGTTATGGATGGTTCATCATTACATCAATTAGCGTTCACCCCGGTCCGAGCGGAAGGGCGAAACCGTACCTTCGCGGTCCGTATCGAAACCGGTCCGGCGACCTACAGACGACCAACCCTGCGTTGTGCAGCCAACGTGCACCCCGACCCAGTCCAGACCTTCAATGGCCATTCCCTGCGCTACCGATAGCTCCTCGTTCCCTGGCAAGGCCCTCAGCACGCTTCGCAGACCGGCGGTGGTGCTCGCCCTGTTGTTCCTGGGCACCCTGCTCCACGCACAGGTGGACAGCACGTTGAACGCCCTGCCGGACACCACCCAGCGGAATGAACCGCGCATCCCGGTCTTCACGATCACGGCGGACGACCTCGACTCAGAACTCGGCGGACAGGAGATCTCCGGCATCCTGCAATCCTCACGGGACGTGTTCACCGCGACCGCGGGCTTCAACTTCGGTTCGGCCCGGTTCCGCATCCGTGGCTTCGATTCGGAGAACACGCTGGTGAGCATCAACGGAGTGTTGGTGAACGACCTGGAGACCGGCTGGGCCACCTGGAGCAGCTGGGGCGGCTTGAACGATGTGACGCGCTGGATGCAGGTGCGCACCGGCGTAGGACCTTCGCGGTTCAACTTCGGCAGCATCGGTGGGTACACCGAATTGAACGTACGCCCCAGCCAGCTGCGCAAAGGGTTGCGCGTGAGCTATGCCTCCACCAACCGGGCCTATCGCAACCGCGTCATGGCCACCTACAGCACCGGCATGCAGCAGAACGGCTGGGCCTTCAGTGCCTCGGGCTCCCGCCGTTGGGCGGAGGAAGGTTATGTGGAAGGCACTTCCTTCAACGCGTACGCTTACTTCCTTGCTGCGGAGAAGAAGATCAACGACAAGCACAGCATCAGTTTCTCCGGATTCGGCGCACCCATTGTGCAGGGCCGTCAAGGATTGGCCGTGCAGGAAGCGTACGACCTGGCGGGCACCAACTACTACAATCCGAACTGGGGGTACCAGGACGGTGAGAAACGCAACGCCCAGATCAGCTTCGACCACAAGCCGCTGTTCATGGCCACGCATGTGTACAAGCCCACAACGGCGGCCGTGCTCACCACTTCGCTCTTCTACACCTTCGGGCGTGATGGGCTGAGCCGCCTGAACTGGAACGACGCGAAGGACCCGCGTCCGGATTATTACCGCTACCTGCCGAGCTATTATTCCGAAACGGACCCTGCGGCGGCCAATGCCTTGGCGAACGGATGGGCCAATGGCAGCCAAGGCCAGATCGATTGGGACCAGTTGTACTTCGCCAACGGCAAGAACCTGTACACCGTGGAGAACGCGAATGGCACCGGCGGCAACATCACCGGGAACAGGAGCAAATACATCCTGGAGGAGCAACGCGCGGACCCCACGCGGATCGGCATCAACTCCGTGTACAGCAAGGAGCTTGAGAAGGATGCGCATGTGACCTATGGCGGAAGCATCAACATCCAGAGAACGCACTATTTCAAAGTGATCGACGACCTGCTGGGGGGCGACTTCTGGGTGGATGTGGACCAGTTCGCACAGCGTGACTTCAACGACACCACCGTGGCGCAGAACGACCTGGACACCCCGAACAAGGTGGTGGGTGAAGGCGATATCTTCGGGTACGACTACGACATCCACAACAACCTGTACAACGGCTTTTTCCAATACGAGAAGTCCATCAAGCAGTGGGAACTCTATGGAGGTGCGCAGATGTCCTACACTTCGTTCTGGCGTAACAGCCGATTCCGCAACGGACGATTCCCGGATGATTCGTTCGGCAAGAGCGAAGCACAGACCTTCTTCCACTATGGCGTGAAGGCGGGTGCGACCTACAAGGTGACCGGCAGGCATTTCGTGGTGGCCAACGCAGCGTTCCTCACACGCCCGCCGATCTCCCGTTCGGCCTACGTATCACCGCGTACCCGTGATCAAGTCCTGGGCGACCTCCAGAATGAGAAGGCCCTTTCGGGCGACATCGGTTACGTGGTGCGCTTTCCGCGGTTGAAGGGCCGTGCCACGCTGTACTATGCGCAGATCAAGGACCAGGTATGGGCGCGCAGTTTCTACCACGACGAGTACCTCACACTGATCAACTACACGATGAACGGGGTTGACCAGACCCACCAGGGTGTGGAACTGGGCATCGAGGCGAACCTGAGCAGCACATGGCAGATGACCGCCGTCTATGCAGGTGGGGACTACCGTTACTCCTCACGCCCCACGGCCAACATCACCCGTGACAACAGCACCGAAGTGTTCGCGACCGATCGCACCGTCTATTGGAAGAACTACCGCGTGGGTGGCATGCCGCAGACCGCTGCATCCCTCGGGTTCCGGTACAACTCCCCGAAATTCTGGTTCGCGGGGGTCAGTGCGAACTACTTCGACGACATCTACCTGGATCCGAACCCGGACCGCCGCACGACCGAGGCCCTGGCCAACTTCGTGGACACCGACCCGCAATGGGACGCCCTCCTCGAGCAGACGCAATTGGATGCCAACATGACCGTTGACCTTTTCGCCGGTAAGAGTTGGATCGTGAAAGGCTACCGGATCGCGGTGAACGTGACGGTGAGCAACCTGCTGGACAACCAGGAATTCCGCATCGGCGGGTTCGAGCAATTGCGGTATGACCGCACGGACGTGGGCCGTTTCCCACCCAAGTACAGCTACCTCTACGGGCGGAACTACTTCGCCATGGTGACCTTCAGCTTCTGACACAGATGTCCATTCGACAACACATTCCGATGAACCTGCGCAACGTCGTATCAGCACTGGCCCTGATGGTGGTGGCCGTGGCCTGCAAAAAGGAATTCGATTCGCCGCCCGTGCGGACTCTTCCGGTCGGCGAGATCATGACCGTGGCTCAATTGCGATCACTTGCCGTGCCAGGTGAGGTAAGGCATTTCGGGGGTGACAGCTCCGTATACGCAGTGGTCACCGCGGATGAAGAGAATGGAAACCTCTACAAGAACATCTATGTACAGGACCATACGGGCGCGATCATCATGCGCCTGTTGAATTCAGGTGGCTTGTATCAAGGGGACAGCATCCGGATCTATCTGCCCGGCACGATCCTTAGCTATTATCGTGGAATGCTGCAATTGGATAGCGTGGACGTGGACAACAACGTCGTGAAGCAAGCGACCCAGGTGCACAAGGAGCCCATGGATGTCACGATCGCAGAGATCACGCCCGCCATACAGGGAATGCTTGTTCGGCTGCACGATGTGGAATTCGCCCTGAGCGAGTTGGGCAACACGTACGCGGATGCCGTGAACCAGGCCACCGTGAACCGCATGCTGAGCGATTGCCAGAATGAGGTTATCGTGCGCAACAGCGGTTACGCCAACTTCGCTGGTCAGCAACTGCCTACCGGCAATGGATCCTTCGTGGCCGTGGTGGGTCAGTTCGATGATGACATGCAGCTATTCATCCGTGACCTGAACGAGGTACGGCTGGACAGCCCCGATCGGTGCGACCCATTGCCCACCTTATGCGATCCCGTGAACAGTGTGCAAGAGAATTTTGCGACCGTGGTCTCGAATGTCGACATCACCAACCTGGCTTGCTGGAACAACGCACCGCAGGTGGGCACGCGCAGATGGAGGGGCTATAGCGTGAGCGGTGACCTATGTGCGCAGGCCACTTCGTTCCAATCCGGCTCTGCCGACATCACCTGGCTCATTTCACCTCCTGTGAACTACTCTCCGGGCATGAACTTGTCCTTCCGAACCCAACGCGGTTTCGGCGTGGCCAATCATGATCCGTTCGCACTGTTCATCAGTACGGACTATAACATCACGAACCTCGCTACGGCGAACTGGACCCCGGTTCCATGCGCCTATGCCACTCCATCCACCGCGGATCAGGTGTGGGTCGCTTCAGGTAGTATCGACCTGGCCTCCTCCCTGCCTTCGGGATACACTGGATCGTTCGTCATCGGTTTCCGGTATAGCGGGAACAGCAGCAGCCAGACCACCAACTTCCGGGTGGACGACGTCCAGATCAACTAGCACACCACCGCGCAAGCGGACCCAAAACCCCCAAAGCATGAAACATTTTACACTGATCGGGATCGCCGCCCTGCTGGGCGTGTCCGTACAAGGCCAGGTCTTCACCAGCGGCGTGGAGGACTGGGAAAATGATCTGCCGACCGACTTTGTTGGCAGCAAGACCAACATTGCGCTCAGCGCGATCACACAGGAAAGCGCTGACGTACACGGCGGCAGCTATGCCGTCCGGTTGGAGAACGCGACCAGCAGTCACAAGCGCTTCACCACACAGACCGTTGAGGTCATGGACGGCGAGACCTATGACATCACCTTCTGGGTGCGTGGCGAGGGCCAGATCCGTGTGGGCTTGTTCGATGGTCGTCCCGGAAGCAGCTCCGGCTATTCACCTTACAACCCGCAGAACTATGTGGACATCACCGGCAACACCTGGCAACAAGTGACGCTCTCCGTGATCGCTGCGAACGATACCACCGGCGCCGAATTCATCTTCAGCGTGCGCAACACGGTGGCTCCGGAACACCTGGTGATCGACGATGTGAACATCGAGGTGGGTGCTGCCCAAGGGCCAACGTCCATCTATGACATCCAATTCAGCACGGCTGGTGACGGAGCATCGCCATTGGCCGGGCAGAACGTGACCACGGGTGGCATTGTCACTGCCGTTTTCCCTTCCGGCTCCGCGAACCCGGGCTACTTCATTCAGGATGGCTCCGGGCCGTGGAACGGGATCTTCGTGTACGACCAGGACAACACGCCCGCGATCGGTGATTCGCTCACCATCGCCGGAATGGTCTCCGAATACTTCTCACTCACGGAGATCTCCGGCGTGGCGGTATTCAATGTGGAGAGCAGCGGAAATACACTTCCGGCCGCGAGCATTGTGACCACGGCCGGTGGCGCCGCCGAGATGTATGAGAGTGTGCTGGTGAAAGTGGTCGATGCCACCTGCACCAACCCTTCCGCAGCGAATGGTCAATGGATCATCAACGATGGTTCAGCTGACCTGTTCGTGAGCCCGCTGATGTACGACTACACCGCGACCCAAGGGACCAACTACGATGTGACCGGCCCCATGTACTACAGCTTCAGCGAGTGGAAGATCCTGCCGCGCGACATCAACGACATCTCCGTTTCCACGAGCATCGGTGAGTTCGCCAACGCCACCATCACCCTGTTCCCGAACCCGGCGAGCGATGCCTTGATCCTAGACCTCGGCACCCTCGCGGGCCGCACCGAATACATCATGACCGACGCGACCGGCCGGATCGTCCTGGCCAACGTGGCGAACCAAGTGCGCAACACCATCGATGTGAGCAGCCTGAGCAACGGTCTGTATGTGGTGACCTTGCGCAACGCAGGTTCCGCTTACAGCACCCGCGTACAAGTGCAGCACTGATCGAAACGAACGCGAAAGGAACGCCCCGTGCTCGATGAGCACGGGGCGTTGTGCTTCAACCACGACGGAACGGTGCATCACGGGCTCACACCGATCGGCCTAGGGAATGAAACCACTGTTGTGGAGGCAGCCATTCACTATGTGGCGTGCACGATCACCATCCCTCAGAGATCACTTCGCCTCCTTCACCAGGATCAGAAACACCGGAAAGTGGTCGCTGTAGCCGTCCTGATACGTATCACCCACGAAGGTGCGTGATGGGTACCCCGCGAAGTTGCCATCCTGCTGGCGTAAGTAGGATTCATTGAAGACCCGTGCACCGTAATACTGGTAGTTGCCCGCATCATTGAGCAGGCCGGGCGACACGAGGATCTGATCGAACAGGTTCCACGAGTCGCGCCAGGCCAGTGAGCCCACACCCTTCTGGAACAGGCCGTACATCGGATTGAACATGTTGGTGCCCGTGGCCATCTTCCGGTCTCCGGTGGCACGCATGGTGCGCAGCACGCTCGGGCTCACCGGGTCGTCGTTGAGGTCGCCCATGTACAGGATGTGCGCATCCGGGTTCCGCGCCAACAGTGAATCAACGATGTGGCGGCCCAGCTCCGCTGCTGCCTTCCGGTTCGGCATGGAGCGCTTCTCGCCACCCCGACGTGAAGGCCAGTGGTTCACGATCACGTGTGTGGTGTCGCCATCCAACACGCCGCTCACGAGCAGTTGATCGCGCGTGCGAAAGAGCGTATCGGGCATGTACAGGCGGTAGGCCTTGTGCGCGTAAACCTTGAAGTGTGCGGGGTTGTAGATCAACGCCACATCCACGCCCCGGCGGTCCCAACAATCCTCGTGCACCACCTCGTAGCCCCGTTTCCGCAACGGCTCCGCATGCACCAGGTCCTCCACCACGTTGCGGTTCTCCACTTCGCACAGGCCCAGGATCGAGAGGCCGTCCGGATGAAGGTCCTTGCCGATGGATGCGATCACACCGGCCATCTTGTCGATCTTGCGCTGGTAGCGTTTCGCGCCCCACAACTTTGCGCTCTCCGGCAGGAATTCGTGATCGTCCGTATCGGGGGAATCGATCGTGTCGTACAGGTTCTCGATGTTGTAGAATCCCACCAGGGCGGGCACATACTCGGCTTTCTTCTCCTGCCCATGGGTCCAGCCACAAAGCGAGGCGAACAGGAGCATCGAAAGGGTGCGGATAAGCGTCATCGTCTTGCTGGTTGCGGCCGCCAAATTAGGTCATACCACCGGGCGGGCTTTTTCATGAAGTGAAGCGATCGTGAAGGTCCCATGATCATTTCACCCACCAGGACAATTGTTGTGCCGCGGTGGCCATGATGCCACATGGGCCGTTCCTTTGTATCCCATGCGTTCGACTCTCCTTTCCTGCGTTCTCTTCCTCACCACTACAGCGATCGCCCAAACACCGATCGCGACCGCGCGGACAGCTGCCCTGGGCACGGCGGTAACGGTACGTGGGGTCATCACCAACGGTAGCGAGCTGGGTGGTGTGCGGTACATCCAGGATGCGACGGGGGGCTTGGCGCTGTTCCCGGGTAGTGGATCGGTGCCCGGGTTCAACCCGACACGTGGCAGCGATGTGACGGTAACCGGAACGCTGAAGTCGTACTATGGGTTGTTGGAATTGGATCCGATCAGTTCCTTCACGGTGAACAGCACGAGCAACCCGCTTCCTGCACCGCTCGAGATAAACCCGGCCCAGATCGGCGAATCGAATGAAGCAGAGCTTGTGCGACTGAACGGCTGTCAGTTCACGAACGGTGGCGCCACCTTCACGAGCAATACGTGGAGCTTCACCAGCAACGGGCAAAGCGCGGTGATCTTCCTGCGCTCCGGTCATCCGCTCATCGGCACCACCATACCGGCCGGCCCGGTGGACATCATCGGCATCACATCGCAGTATTCCACGGCAACGCCGCCGAGCGGTGGATACCAGGTGCTGCCGCGCGATGCGAACGACCTGCTGGTCTCCACGATGATCGCACAGACCAGCGCGGTGGTGCAGACCGGGATCCTGCCCGACGGCTTCACCCTGGAATGGACCACGAACATCGCGGGATCATCGCAAGTGGCGTACGGCACAACACCTGCGCTGGGGAACTTCACATCCTCCGGTGGAAGTTCGACGGTACATGCCGTACCGATCACTGGACTGCAACCGGCAACGGCGTATTACGCGCGGACGTTCTCGGTTCATGATCAGGACACCGCTTGGTCCTCATTGGGTCTTTATTCCACTGCGTCCGCATCTCCCGGCACGGTCAAGGTCCATTTCAATCGGCCGGTGGACGCTTCCGTTGCGATCGGCACACCCGCTTCCTCATTGGGGAATGCCATCGACGATACGGTGCGGGCCTACATCGATCGTGCCGACCTCACCGTGGACTACGCCGTGTACAACACCACGACCAGCAGCATCGTTTCGGCGTTGAACAATGCCCGGAACCGGGGCGTACAGGTGCGCGTGATCGCCGAAGGATCCAACTCCAACAGTGCACTGGATGGGCTCAATGCCACGATCCCCGTGCTTTTGCGAACGGATGGCCAGGGGAGCGGCATGCACAACAAGTTCATTGTGATCGATGCGGAGAACGGCCCTGCGGCACATGTCCTCACCGGATCGACGAACTGCACCAACGCAAGCTTCTTCGTGGATGCGAACAACCTGGTGGTGATCCAGGACCAGGCCATGGCGCGTTGCTACCGCACGGAATTCGAGGAGATGTGGGGCGGTGCCGGACCACAGCCGAACACCGCGAACAGTCGCTTCGGAAGTGAAAAGACCGACAACACACCGCATTGGTTCAACGTCGGTGGCACCTTGATCGAAAGCCGCTTCTCACCGAGCGACGGGACCATGGATCGTATCGGCATGGCACTATCCACGGCGGATGCCACGATCGAGTTCGCACTGTTCGCGTTGACCGCTGATGAATTGACCTTGGAGTTGATCGCAGCTCAGGCGAACGGTGTAACGGTGCGCGGCATGCTGGAGGAGGATGACATGAGCGTTAGCGATCTGCAGGCGTTGTTGAACGGCAACGTGGACGCGCGACCGGACGGCGATCCGGGATCGTACCTGCATCACAAGTACGCCATCATCGATCGCGCCGGGCCGGCTGCATTGGACCCCTTGGTGATCACCGGATCGCACAATTGGAGCTACAATGCGGAGAACCTGAACGATGAGAACACCGTCTTCATCCATAGTGCCGAACTGGCGGACCACTTCCACCAGGAATGGCATGCGCGGTGGACCACCGCCGTTGGGATCACAGAGACCGACGCGGACAACGGGCTTTCCCTGTGGCCGAACCCGGTGACCACAGCATTGAACATCACCTGGGCCATGGGCGATGGCCCTGTCGAGTGCACCGTGAGCGATGCCGCAGGCCGTTCAGTGGTGCACGGGACCATCGCCGGATCGAACGGTTCGCTCGACCTGCACGCTCTCGCGCCGGGCACCTACTTCCTCTTGCTGCAACGCGCGGACGTGAGGGCCGTGCGCCGGTTCGTGCGGCGATGATCACTGCGGAAAGCGCAGCGGATGGCGCTCGTTGTAAAGGCGCATGAAGCGGAACACGGCCTCGTCACTGTTGCGCTGTTTCTTCGGCAAGGCGCGGAATTCCTCCAGCAGCACCGGGTCCTTCTGCAGCACATGGTCCATGCTGGCCGCGTTGAAGCGAAGGAATTCGCCACTCTCCATGTCCAGCAGTTGCTGCACCAGTACGGTTCGTGTGACACCACCGTACGGATACATGTAGGGATCCCAGTCACGATAGTTCATCTCGAACACCATGTGGGAGAGGCTGCCCATGAGACCGATCCGGTAGAAACCATTCCCAGCGGAGATATACGCCACACCGTTCTGGCTGAAGCCCCACAGGTTCTCCTTGCGGATCGTCCGTTGCGCGCCGGTGTCGGGCTGCCAGGTCAGCTTGCTCACCACCCGTCGGATGTCCTGGACCGGCACACCTTGATCTCGCAACCTGGCAATGGGCACCGACGGTGTGTTCATACGGAACGCCTTGAAATCGAAATAGACCCCGTCCCGCAGGTCGAACCCGCCATGGTACTCCACCCACACGAGCGAGTCCGATTGGGCGTGGAGCATACCACCCATCACCAGCAGTGCCATGCAGAACGACCGGCGAAGCATGCTCATGCCAATGCACGGATCATGCCGATCACTTCCTCCGGGGCCTGAGCGTGCACCCAGTGCCCGGCATAGGGTATCGTCTCCACCCGGCTGTTCGGGAATTGTTCCTTGATGGCGGGCAGGTCCTCGCGCAGGATGTAGTCGCTTTGTCCCCCGCGGATGAAGAGCGTGGGCACCTTCACCACCTGCGGACCGACGGACGCGAGGATCGCGGGAAGCTGGGCATCCAGCAACGGGACGTTCATGCGCCACGCGAGTTGTCCTTCGCTGCGCCAATACAGGTTCTTCATCAGGAATGCCACCACGCCGGGTTCCTTCACGAAACGGGACACATCGGCCTCCACCTCCTTCCGTGTTCTGCCGGCCGAAATGTCCGCGGAACGAAGGGCCTCCACGATATGTCCCTGGTGGTTCTCGTGTTCACGCGGTCCGATGTCCACCACCACCAGATGCTTCAACACATCGGGCCAACGCTGTGCGAAGGCCATCGCGGCCTTGCCACCCATGGAATGCCCGACGAGGATGATGTCGTGCAGTTCGAGGCGCTCCACCAACGCATGCACGTCCGCTGCCATGAGCGGGTATGAGGTCTCTTCGGTATGGGGTGATCGACCATGGTCACGCAGGTCGGCCACTACCACGTCCATGGCAGCGTCACCGGTGCTTGGGCCGGACAACTCCTTGGCGATGCTTCCCCAATTGTCCGAACTGCCGAACAGGCCATGCAGGATCACGACCGCCTGGGCCCCTTCCGGTCCGTTCCGGCCATAGTGCAGTTCAACGGTCCTCATGCCGTATGCCGCGTTGCCACTTCCTCCGGTGATAGGGCCAATTCGCGGAGGTACATGCGCACCGTGTTCTCCATGCCGTAGCGCAGTGCATCGCACACCAGGGCGTGGCCGATGGACACTTCCTGCAGACCTGTGACGGATGTGTTGAAGAACGCCAGGTTGCGCAGGTTCAGGTCATGGCCTGCGTTCAAGCCAAGGCCGAGACCGAGGGCAGCTTTGGCCGCCGCGGCAAAGGGTGCCACGGCCGCCATGCGATCCGCCCGGTAGTGGTCAGCGTAGGGCCCGGTGTACAATTCGATCCTATCCGTGCCCGTTGAAGCGGCATGTTCCAGTTGCTCAGGATCGGTTCCCATGAACAGCGATGTACGGATGCCTACACCCTTGAACCGTTGGATGATGGGCTGAAGGAATGTGCGGTGTTGTTTCGCGTCCCACCCTGCATTGCTGGTGAGCACACCAGGAGGGTCCGGCACCAAGGTGACCTGTGCGGGTTTCACCGCAAGCACCATCGCAATGAGATCCTCACTTGGATACCCTTCGATGTTGAATTCGGTGGTGAGGACCTCTTTCAGGGCGAAAACATCGCTGCGCCGGATATGGCGTTCATCCGGCCGCGGATGCACCGTGATGCCGTGGGCGCCCATTTGTTCGATCTCCAGTGCCCAGGCCACCACATCCGGATCGTTGCCGCCACGGGCATTGCGCAATGTGGCGAGCTTGTTGATATTGACACTGAGACGCGTCACGGTGGATCCTTTACTTTGTTCCCGAAGGGTCCACAAAAGTAGCGAGTGCCCGTCCATCAAAGGTTCCAGCGATGCATGCCATCGACCTCATCACTCCGGATATCCCACCCCTGCGGCCGCTGGACGACATCGGCCGCGCGCTCGATTGGATGGAGGAATTCAAGGTGGCCCACCTCCCGGTGGTGCACGACCATCGCCTGGTGGGGCTGGTGAAGGACAGTGAGCTGGTGGATCGCAATGACCCACGGGCCGCGGTGAATACGGTGATGGAACAAGTGGAAGTGCCGTTCGTGCGGAGCGGGCAGCACGTGTACGAAGTGATGAAGTTGTTGAGCGAACGCAACCTCACGGTGGTGCCCGTGATCGATGAGGTGGGCCGTTACCTGGGTTCGATCACCGAACACATGGCCCTGGGGAAACTGGTCGAAATGACCAATGTGCACGAACCGGGCAGCGTGGTGGTGCTGGAGATGAACCTCGCCGACTACAGCCTGCAACAGATCGCGCGCATCGTGGAAGGAAGCGATGCAAAGGTGTTGAGCGTATACAATCACACGCTTCCGGGTACTTCCCGGGTGGAGGTCACGCTCAAGATCAATCGGGAGGACATCAGTGACATCCTGCAGACCTTCGACCGCTACGACATCTTCGTGAAGACCACCTACCAAGGCTCCCGCTTCCAGGATGACCTGCGCAACCGGTACGATGAGCTGATGCGCTTCATCAACCTGTGACCACGCAGCCCATGGTCCACCGGTGGCCCGCAACGCACCGCCCGTCATGGTCCCTGTTCAAGGCCCTGGCGCTGTTGATGGTGCTGGCCGTGCCGTGGAAGCCCGCAACAGGCCGGAACGATATGCGCGACACCACGGTGGTGCGCGTGATGGGTGTGACGATCACCGGCAACAAAGTGACCAGGGACCGGATCATCCTGCGCGAGATGATCGTGCAGGAAGGGGATACGATGTCAAGCGCGGCATTGTACGACCGCCTGGAGCGCAGCCGCCAGAACCTCGTGAACACCGGGCTCTTCAACACTGTGGCGGTGTTGCCGCTGTACCTGGACATGCGATCGGTCATCCTCGAGGTGACCGTGAACGAGCGTTGGTACATCTGGCCCGCCGTGGTCTTCGACCTGGCCGATCCCAATTTCAACACGTGGTGGCTCACCAAGGACCTGGACCGCGTGAACTACGGCCTGTACCTGTACAAGTACAACTTCAGGGGCCAGAACGAGACCGTGTACGTGAAAGCGCAGTTCGGGTATACGCATCAACTGGCATTGCGGTACCGGGTGCCCTACCTGGACAAGAAACAGCGCTGGGGAATGAGCCTTGGTGGCTCCTATTTCCAACAGGCCGAGATCACCGCAGGCACCGCGGACAACAAGCGGTTGCTGATCCGCAACCCGGACGGAAGCAACCGCGACGAGTGGAAGGCCGATGTCGAGGCCACGTTGCGCCGGCGGCACGACATCAGGCACTCCTGGCGGCTGGGATACACCGAAGCCGGCATCCGCGATACGATCGCGCGTGTCGCCCTCGACTACTTCAATGGAGATGCGACCGATACCCGGTTCCTTTCGCTCGGGTACAGTGTCACCTGGGATCGACGTGATGTGCGCGTCTTCCCCCGCGAAGGGCACTACGCCGAGCTGCGGGTGGATCGGTATGGGCTCGGGTTGCTCGACAAGAACTCCCCCGACATCACCACGGCCTACGCCACCGCGACCCGTTGGTGGCGGCCGTACGACCGGCTCACCCTGGCACTCGCCCTCCGTGGCAAACGCACCTTCGGCACACCGCCCTACTACGTGCAGGAAGGATTGGGCTACCGCAATGCGGTGCGGGGCTACGAGTTCTACGTGATCGACGGGGAGCACTATGCCTTGGGAAAAGCGAACATCGTCTTCGCCCTGCTCAAGCCTCGGAACCTTCGCGTCGAGGCCATTCCCATCGAGGCATTCCGCACCTTGTATTTCGCCTTGTACCTCGATGCCTTCGTGGATGCCGGCCGTGTGTGGGACAGCCGGTATGCCGGGCAGAACTTCCTGGCCGACCAGTGGATGAGCGGTTACGGACTGGGCCTTGACCTGGTGACCAGCTACGACCAGGTGGTGCGCGGGGAGTACACCCTGAACGCACTGGGAGAGCACGGGTTCTTCCTACATTTCACCCAACCCTTCTGACGGATGCGTGCAGGTGTGAACGGAAGAGCGATGGACGTGGCAGGCGTGACCACGGTGGTGGGCGTCATCACGCGCATGCGGGAGGCGGGCGTGGAGCCTTGCCTCACACCCGGCCTGGCCGCTTGGTTGCTGGAGACAACGGGAAGCATGCCCTGGACCGTGATGTCCGAGGGCCCCATCGAGGACCAGGACCTCGACCTGTTCATCGGCCTTGGGGGCGACGGAAGCCTGCTCGACACCGTTGGACTTGTGGGCCGGTCCGAAGTGCCCGTACTGGGGATCAACCTCGGGCGACTGGGCTTCCTGTCCAACGTGCGACTGGAGGATGTTGATGTCGCGTTGAACGCACTCAAGAGCGGCCAGTATTCGCTGCAGGACCGCTCTCTGGTCGAAGTGACCGACCATTTCGAACTCCTGGGCAAGCAGAATTTCGCGCTCAACGAGGTGAGCATCCACAAACGGGACAGCGCCAGCATGATCGCCGTGCACGTGCACCTGGGGTCCAATTACCTCAACACGTACTGGGCGGACGGGTTGATCATCTCCACACCGACGGGCTCCACGGCCTACTCCCTCAGTTGTGGCGGGCCGGTGCTCTACCCCACCAGCGATGCATTGGTGATCACGCCCATCTCACCACACAACCTGAATGTGCGTCCGTTCGTGGTGCCGGATCATTTCACCCTGCGCCTGGACCTCGAGGCACGTTCGGACATGTGCCTGTTGAACCTGGACTCGCGCAGCACCTCGATCGACGGCCATAGCCGGGTGACGGTGCGCCGGGCGGATTTCACCGTGAAAATGGTGCAGCTGGAGGACCACGACTTCCTGCCCACCCTGCGCGAGAAGCTCAACTGGGGGCTCGACATGCGCTCCGGAAGGCCGGAAAAGGCCGGGTAAGCTTCGGATAGGAGGATTACCTTCGCGCCGGGCGCCTGGCATACCATTTCCGGGCCTTGCACGTTGCATTAGCCGATGCTCCGGTACATCCTATCATTCCTCGCCATTTGGAGCCTTGCGGCGCTGCACGCCCAGGTGAACGAGATCGGCCTGACGGGGGGCGCCACCTATTACATCGGCGACCTGAACCCGACGAAGCATTACCCGCGCGACACCAAGCTTGCCGGTGGGCTCGTGTTCCGGCACAACTTCAACGACCGCTACGCCCTGCGCTTGCAGGGGCTTTATGGCACGTTGCAGGCGTATGATAGCGACTCCAAGGACACCCTGCAGTTGATCCGGAACCTGCACTTCCGGTCGCGACTGATCGAGTGCTCCGCCCTGCTGGAGATCAATTTCTTCAAGTACCGAAAAAAGGACAAGGAAGGCAAGCTGTGGACCCCATTCGTATTCGGTGGCCTGGCCTATTACAGGGCCGATCCGCAGGCCTTGCTCGACGACACCTGGTACCGGTTGCAACCGCTTGGCACCGAGGGACAGGGTACCTCGGCCCGTCCGGACAGTGAGCCCTACAAGGTGGACCAACTGGCCATCCCGTTCGGGGCGGGGCTCAAATTCAACTTCGGGCGGATCGACATGCAGGTGGAGTGGGGATTGCGCCGCACCTACACCGACTACATCGACGACGTGAGCGGGACCTATGTGGACAATGATCTGCTCGCCTTCGAGAACGGGCCGCTGGCCGCGCTCCTTGCGGACCCCAGCGGCATCGAGGCGATCGGACTTTCCAATACCGGCCATGCCCGCGGGGATGTGAACACACGGGACTGGTACCAGTACACCGGCCTCAGCATCACTTACATCATCAGCCGGTTCTCCGATTGTGACGAACAGTACAATTGGATGCGGCGCAAGCACTGATACCGGTCTTTTGGTCAACTTTGCGCCCCCATTGGAAAAGCCGTTGAAATCCGACGAACTCCGCGCACGGATCGACACCGACCGGGTGCCGCGCCACATCGCCATCATCATGGATGGCAACGGGCGTTGGGCGAAACAGCACGGGGAGCATCGGGTGGTGGGCCATGCCAACGGGGTGCGTTCCGTACGCGAAGCGTTGGTCGCGGCAACGGAGATCGGGGTGAAATACCTCACCCTGTACGCCTTCAGTACGGAGAACTGGAACAGGCCGCCGGCGGAGGTGACCGCGTTGATGGACCTCCTCGTGCGCACGGTGGCCGGGGAACTCGATGAATTGAATGGGAACGGTGTGCGGTTGCAGACCATCGGCGATACGGACAGCCTGCCGCCGGAATGCCGTTCGACCCTGCACACGGCCGTGCGACAGACCGCCAAGAACGACAGGATCACACTGGTGCTCGCACTGAGCTACAGCTCGCGATGGGAGATCGTGCGCATGGCCCGCGGCATGGCCGCCGCCGCCAAGGCCGGCACCCTGGACCCCGGTTCCATCGATGAAGTGATGGTGGGATCGCAACTGAGCACGGCGGACATCCCGGACCCGGAGCTCTTGATACGTACCAGCGGCGAGCAACGGGTCAGCAATTTCCTCCTGTGGCAGATCGCCTACGCCGAACTCTGGTTCACGCCGGTACTGTGGCCCGATTTCAAGAAGGAACACCTGTACATGGCCATCCTGGACTACCAGAACCGCGAACGCCGCTTCGGCATGATCAGCGAACAAGTGACCCCCGGTTGAATGCGTTGGTCGATCCTCATCCCGCTGATCCTCCTGGTGGGCGGCGCAAATGCGCAGACCACGCCTGCCATGGATGCCTCCTTCGCCTCGGAATACGAGATCGGCGGCATCACTGTGAGCGGTGCCGAGACCACCGACCCCAACGCCGTGAAGCTGTTCACCGGCCTGCAGGTGGGTGACAGGATCACTGTGCCGGGCGAGCGCATTTCCAAGGCCATCCACAACCTGTGGGACCAGAAGCTGTTCAGTGACATCCGCATCGATGCCGCGGACATCCGTGGGCGTACGATCTTCCTGCACATCATCGTGGTGGAGAAGCCCCGCCTCTCGCGCTGGAAGTACAACGGCGTGAACAAGAACGAGACGGAGAAACTCCGCGATGAGGTACAACTGGTGCGCGGGCAGCAGGTGAACGAAGCCTTGTTGACCAACTCGCGCAATGCGATCCGCAGGTATTACAGCGACAAGGGTTTCCTGAAGGCCTCGGTGAACATCACACAACGGCCGGACACCGTGAAGAACGCACCGGCCAACAGCGTCATCCTCTTCCTCAACATCGACAAAGGTCCGCGGGTGCGGATCAAGGATGTGGAATTCGAGGGGAATGAGAACATCAGCGACAAGAAATTGCGCAAGACGATGAAAAAGACCCGGCGCAAACGCTGGTACAACATCTTCGGCAGCAGCAAGTTCATCAGCAGTGAATACAAGGCCGACAAGAACAAGGTGCTTGACCTCTACAATGAACGTGGATTCCGCAATGCGGCCATCGTGAAGGACACCATGTTCTTCGTGAGCGACGACAAGGTGCGTGTTGAACTGAACATCGAGGAAGGAGCGCAATTCCACTTCAGGAACATCACGTATTCGGGGAACACCAAGCACAGCGACGCGGAACTGGCGGACATCATGCGGATCAGGAAAGGGGACGTGTACAACAAGAAATTGCTGGACAGCCGGTTGTACATGAACCAGGCAGGTCGGGACATCAGTTCGTTGTACATGGACGATGGCTACCTGGCCTTCTACCCCGACCCCGTGGAACTGTTGGTGGATGGGGACAGCATCGACATCGACATCCGGATCCGCGAAGGGAAACAGTACCGGATCCGCAATGTGATCATCAAGGGCAACAGCAAGACCACCGAGCATGTCGTGCGCCGGGAGATCCGCACCAAACCGGGGCAATTGTTCAACCGAAGCGATGTGATCAGAACGCAACGCGAACTGGCCACGCTCGGGTATTTCAATCCGGAAACCCTCGGGGTGAACCCGATACAGGATGCCCGCACGGGTACGGTGGACCTCGAATACACCGTTGAGGAGAAACCGAGCGACCGGCTTGAGTTGAGCGGGGGCTGGGGTGCCGGACGTCTCGTGCTCTCACTGGGCCTTTCCTTCACGAACTTCTCCATGCGCAAGATCTTCGACAGATCCGCCTGGAGCCCGCTACCCTCCGGTGATGGACAGACCTTGAACCTGCGCGCCCAGACCAACGGCCGGTTCTTCCAATCCTACAGCATGTCCTTCGTGGAGCCGTGGCTGGGGGGCAAGAAACCCAATGCCCTGAGCGTATCGCTCTACCATTCTGTGCAGACCAATGGCGAGAACCGGTTCGTGCAGACCTCCGAAGGGCGTATCGCCAACCCGCTGCGCCAATCGTTGCTCATCAGCGGTGCCTCGGTAGGGCTGGGCAAACGGCTCACCTGGCCGGACGATTACTTCATCCTGCGCCAGACGCTGGGCTACCAGCTGTACGACCTGCGCAATTACAGCAGCGGTGCGGTCGTGTTCTCCTTCACGAACGGCACCAGCAATGTGCTTTCCTACCAACTGCAGCTTTCACGCAGTTCCATCGATCAACCGTTCTTCGCCCGCACCGGATCCAACACGAGCATTTCGGTGAAAGCCACACCGCCGTTCTCGCTCTTCCAGCCGGAAAAGAACTGGGCGGAACTGCCGGCCGAGCAGCGCTACAATTGGGCGGAGTTCCACAAGTGGAAGTTCACCACCCAGTGGTACAACAAATTGACCCCGAGCAAGACCGGCCACAATCTGGTCCTGATGACCCGCGCGGGCTTCGGCTTCCTCGGGCGTTACAACAACGACCTCGGCGACTCGCCGTTCGAGCGGTTCTATATGGGCGGCAGTGCACTGACCGGCTTCCAGCTCGATGGCCGGGAGATCGTTGGCCTGCGTGGCTATGATGACTTCTCCCTGTCGCCGAACACAGGCAATTTCGTGGTGGCCAAATACACCGCGGAACTGCGTTTCCCGGTGTCGTTGAACCCATCGGCCACCATCTTCACCCTCGGCTTCCTGGAAGCCGGCAACACCTGGAATGACTTCGACGGCTTCGACCCGTTCAACCTGTACAGGTCCGCTGGTGTCGGCCTGCGCCTGAACCTGCCGATGTTCGGCCCGATGGGGCTGGATTATGGCTGGCGTTTGGACGATGTTCCGAATGCACCCAACATGGCCAAGAGCCAGTTCCATTTCACGATCGGCATAGATCTTGGCGAGCTCTGAGCCGGATCGCCTATTTTCGACGGCCCCGCATGAAACGCACCTTTCCCCTAGCCTTTGCCTTGATGGGCGCGCTGTTGCTCACCACCCGAGTGGATGCGCAACGGATCGCATTCGTCAACACGAAGTACATCCTGGACCAGATGCCCGAGTACACCACGGCGCAGAAGGAACTGGACCGGCTTTCACAGCAATGGCAGGATGAGGTGGATGACCGGCATCAGCAGATCAAACGGATGCGCGATGCGTACAACGCTGAAGCGATCCTGCTCACCGAGGAGATGAAGCGGTCGCGCCTGGAGGAAGTGGATCGGCGGGAGCGGGAGGCCCGGGACCTGCAGAAGAAGCGCTTCGGCCCTGGTGGGGACCTGTTCAAGAAACGCGAGGAACTGATCAAGCCGATCCAGGACCGTGTGTACAACGCGGTGAAGGAAGTGGCCGGCACCAGTTACGTGGCCGTGTTCGACCTCGGCGGCGCGAGCAGCAGTCTGCTCTTCGCCAGTGAGAAGTACGACAAGAGCGACAGTGTGCTACGGAAGTTGGGCATACGCCCGGGCAAGGAAGGATCCGGCGGCAAGGACGACGACGATTTCGGGGAATCCCCGGAGGACAGCCCGAACAAGGGCATGGACCAGAAGACCCCTGAACCACAGCGCGGAGGGGGCACCGATATCAAACAACCACGATGAACACACGACCGATGAAGAACCTCGTACTCGCGATCGGCCTTCTGCTTACCGCAGCGCCGTCCGCAATGGCCCAGAAGCTCGGGCATATCGACCGCCAGAAACTGATGTTGATGTTGCCGGAACGGAAGGAGGCCGAGAGCAAGATGCAAGCCTTCGCAAAGACCCTGGACGATCGCTTGAAGGCCATGGGTGCGGAGTACCAGCAGAAGGTGGCCGAGGCGCAGGAAGGTGCCGCGAACATGACGCAGACACAGAAGGATATGACCGTGCGCGAGATCCAGGAGTTGGAGCAGCGCATTCAGGCCGCACAGGAGAAGGCACAGGAGGACCTTGCCAAACAGGAGGAGGAACTCCTGAAGCCGATGGTCGAGAAGACCAACGCTGCGATCAAGGAGGTCGCCGACGCGAACGGTTTCATCTACATCTTCGATGTGAGCACCGGCTTCGTGCTGGTGTACGACAAGGGAGAGGACATCATGCCCAAGGTGAAGGCCAAGCTCGGCATCCAGTAACACAGGAGACCTTGCACCGCGACGCACCGATCGGCATCTTCGATTCCGGCATCGGGGGCCTCACGGTCACCAAGGAGATCAGGCAGGCGCTCCCTTCGGAGCGCCTGCTCTATTTGGCGGATCTCGCGCACATGCCCTATGGCCCGCGCACGTTGGAGGAGGTCAGGCGCTTCAGTTTCGGGATCGCCGGGGCGCTGCTCACCGCCGGCTGCAAGCTCATCGTGGTGGCGTGCAACACAGCATCAGGGGCCGCCCTGCATCAGTTGCGCGAGCGCTGGCCGGAGGTGCCCTTCGTGGGCATGGAACCCGCGGTGAAGCCCGCCGCTGAACAGACGCGCAACGGCGTGGTCGGTGTCATTGCCACGAAGGCCACTTTCCAAAGCGAGGTGTATGCTTCCGTGGTGGAACGGTTCGGCAAGGAGGTGGAGGTGCTGCACCAGGCATGTCCCGGGCTTGTGCAACGGATCGAGGCAGGTGAGACCAACTCCGCTGGAACGGAACGGATGCTGCGCGGTTGGCTGGAGCCCATGATGGACAGGAACATCGACGTGCTGGTGCTGGGCTGCACGCACTACCCCTTTGTCCGCCCGTTGATCGAGCGCATCGTGGGACCTGCGGTTCGCGTGATCGATCCGGCGCCGGCCGTCGCAAGGCAGGTGGCCCGCATCCTGGAGCGCGATGGACTCCTGGCACCTTCTTCACAGGAAGGGGTACTCACATGCTGGACGAGTGGACCGGTCGATGCATTCAGGCATTCATTACGCATGATCGGATCGGAGTACGCCGAGGTTCGTCAGGCGGTCTGGGCACCTACCGGCCTTTCCCTTCCTTGAACCAGCCGGCGTACATCCGGTAATTGGCCGCTATCCGTTCGATCTCATTGCGCGACAGGTCCTCGCCCACCGCACCGATGCGCTTGCCAGGCACCCCGGCGATCAAGCTTCCCGGCTCAACCACGGTGTGCTGCAACACGACAGCGCCTGCGGCGATCACACTTCCTTCACCGATGACGGCATTATCCATTACGATCGCACCCATGCCGATGAGCACCCGATCATGAATGGTGCAGCCATGGACGATGGCGTTGTGGCCTATGCTCACATCATTGCCGATCGTGAGGCCGCACCGTTCGTAGGTGGCGTGCAGTACCGCCCCGTCCTGGATGTTGACGCGGTGTCCGATGCGAATGGAGTGCACATCGCCACGCACCACGGCATTGTACCACACACTGCAGTGGTCGCCCATGATGGTGTCACCGATCACCACAGCGGTCTCGGCAAGGAAAGGATCCAGGCCGAAGGTGGGCGTGAAGCCCCGAACGGAACGGATCAGTGCCATTCAATCCTTCCTGACGGGTTGGCCGCATCCTTCCTTCTGGCAGCACGCCGGCAGGTTCTTGAAAGCGGTTTCATCACCGGGTATCCCATCGGCCGAGTAACCGAGCTTGGTCACTGCCACGCGAATGGCATCGGGGTCCGACTTGCGCGCATCGAACAGCACATGGATCGTGCTGGCGGCCAGGTCAACGCTCACGGACTTTACGCCCTTGGTATAGACCAGTTCTTCTTCGATCGTCTTCTTGCACATGTCACACACCGTGCTGGTGGCGACGTCCAGATGTGCGATGTTCTTATCCTGGCCGATGACCATGGTGGTCAGGGCGATCAGCGAAAGGGTGATGAGGGATCTCATGGGTCGGAGGGTTCTGTCTTTTTCTTGGGAAGGGTGAATCGGAATCCGCCATAGATCATCGCCTTGTTGGTCGGCCCCCAAATGAGCGAGGCGTCAAAATACGGGCCGAAGGGGTCATTTGCGGCAATGATCTGATCCGTCTGCAATGTGCTGGTCAGGTTCTCACCACCCAGATAGAACTCCCAACGGCCGATGACCCGTGTGACCTGGGCGTGTACCGTGGCATAGGCCGGTGATCGATCGATGGACCGATATGGTGCCGGATTGGTGGACGTATCCGGCACACGGCCTTCACCGAACATATTCAAACTGATGTCAAAGCGCCAGTGCTCCTGCTCATCGGCATATGCGATGTCGATCAACCCCCGATGGGCAGGTGTGAACGGGCGCTCGAGCAACCTGCCGTCGTAGGTCGTTCGGGCGTCATACCACCGGTAGCTCAACTTCAGGTCCATACGCCTGGTCAATTCCACCTGCATATCGGTAAGTACGCTGTTGGCGAACGAGATTCCATCGAGCATGTAGAACGCCACCGTGCGGGGGCTGCGGTCCAGGTCCGTTACGATCTGGTCCCGGAAGGTGGTCCGGTACACATCGACACCGAAGGCCCATTTCCGGTCGAGGAACTTGAACTTGCGAAGGAATGAGGCGCCCACATTCCATGAACGTTCCAGGCCCAGCGCTCCATCCACCACCACCGTACGCGAACTTGCCAGCACACTTGCGTTCTCCACGAGGGGGTTGGCAGCACGGAACGCCGAACCAGCTGCAAGGCGGAAGGTCGTGAGCGGACCGAGGTCGTACTTCATGTGCAACCTCGGGCTGATCGCTTCGTCGTAGTAGGAGTTCGCATCGGCACGAAGTCCGGCCACCACCGTCAGGTCGCCACGTTTCCGTGTGTACTCGGTGAAAAGCCCCGGCATGCGCTCGGTTCGAACGAAAGCACTGTCCTGGAACCGCTCGGCGTAATCATCGAACTGGAAAGTCGCACCGGCCTTCAATTGGTCCGTACCCGTTCCAAGGAGCATCTGGTACACGGCACTCGCGTGGAAACTCTCCTGCAGGCCGGCATAGGTCCGGTCTCCGAAGCGTGAGGTCACATCGTGCCTGCGGCCGGTGAACAGGAATCCGATGCTCTTGGTCGGATCGTTCTTGAAAATGATGCCCTGCTTGCCAAGCACATCCACCATTTCATTGCTGATGTCCACGAGATAGGGTCGTGCATCGTTCACAGGCAACAATGCGCTGGTGCGTCCGCCTTCACGTTCATCGATCACGTAGCGCACTGCTAGCTGGGACATGCCACGGTCCGTGCGTCGCATCCAACGGTCCATGATGTTGAAGCGCTGCGTGTGGGGCGCGTCAAGAAAACCGTCGTTGTTCTGGTCCATGTTCTGCTGGAACAGGTTGCCATGCACCAACAGGATGTTATCGCTTTTCCTGCCGGTGGCCCATGCCGTATGGACGTTGGCCTCCGTTCTACCCTGCGAATTGCCGTACAGGTTCACGAACAAAGGTCCTTCCGCCCCTGGATCGAGCAGGCATAATTCCACCTGCCCGGTCATCGCATTGGGGCCATTCACGGCGGAGCCGACGCCCTTGCTAAGGTTGATGTCCTGGATCCATGTGCCCGGCAGAAGTGTGAGGCCATAGCTGGAGGACAGGCCTCGAATGAATGGAAGGTTCTCCACGCTGATCTGGGCGTAGCGCCCATCCAGTCCGAGCATGCGGATCGTCTTGGTACCGGAAACCGCATCCGAATAGTTCACGTCCACCGTGGCATTGGTCTCGAAGCTCTCGCTCAGGTCGCAGCAGGCGGCACGTTTCAGTTCCTTTTGTCCGATGATCTCCGTGGAAATGACCGCACGCTGGTCAAGACGGGTTCCGGCCTGCCGGTCCACGATCCGCACTGCGCCAAGTTCCACGGAAGACCTCAATGTGATGATGACAGGTGATGGGGCGGGTGCATTGAGTTGAAGCGTGTCGTTCCGAAAGCCGACAAAAGCCGTGACCAGTTGAGCGGGCCATGACGGAGGTGCGATCAACGTGAACCGGCCTTCCATATCCGTGGTAGTGGAGGTGGTAGTCCCGGACCAGCCCACGGCAGCGCCGGGCACAGTGCTTGTTCCCTCGGGGAAGACCCCTTTCACCTGCCCTGTGATGGCATCCGGTTGTGCCATCAACAGTGTCGCAGAGCAAAGGATGGGGGTGAGTACGTGAAACCGTATTTGCATTTCCATTCCATTTCCGATGAAGCGAACGCGACAGCGCACGAGCAGCATGGCCCGCACGCGTGGGAATGGAATGGTCTAGATCGAGTACCTGCAGATCACGGCGAGCCGGTCACCGACATCCAGGGGTGGTGGATGGGTCCATTGCTGCAGCTCATGCGGCCGGCCCAGTTGCAGGATCGGCCATTGAGAAGGGACCTGTGCCATGGGCCCGGGAACGAACTGGTGGTGCTCATGGGCGAGGAAGGGTTCGGTGCCCGTATGCAGGACAGTGACATCACAACACTCCTCGCGCACCGTGCCAGCGGGGGCCTTCTCATCCATCGGGCAGCAATCGGCACTGGAACCGATGCTGAGCACGGAGTTGCCGGAGACCATGCACGTCATCCGAACGATGCCGATACCACTCGTTGCGAACAGCAACGCGGCAATGGTGGCCAGCACCCAACCGGAACGAAGGATCGATCCTCGCATCGTCGCAAAGGTAATGGCGTGGCATGGGTCCTTGCGGCACGGGATATGGGCACTCTTGGCAACCAGAACGGGTGCCCCTTGGGAAGGGATCTACCTTTGCGGCATGGGAACGAACACGAAAGCGATGCCGACCTCGGTCTATGCGGAGATGACCCCGAATCCGGCCACGATGCGATTCGTGAGCAACAGAGCGCTGGTCCCGGACGGCCGATTGTTGGAATTCCGTACCCCTGAGGAAGCGGAGGCGGTATCACCACTGGCCGGGCACGTCTTCAACCTGCCGTTCGTTACAGGCGTGTTCATCGCGGGCAACTTCATCACGGTGACCAAGAACAATGCGGTCACCTGGGACCTGGTCCAATTGGAGCTCCGGGAGTACATCCAGGAGTACCTGAACACGGATGGCCGCGTGGTGTTGGAGGATGCGCCGGCGCAGGCCCTGGCCGATGCGAACGAGCGTGCCAGCAGCCACGCCCCGGCGAACGGCCCGGAGGATGAACGGATCATCCGGATACTCGAGGAGTACATCCGTCCGGCGGTGGAGGGGGACGGTGGCCACATCGCTTTCCGATCCTTCAGCGAAGGGGTCGTTACCGTCAGCTTGCGCGGATCATGCAGCGGGTGTCCGAGCAGCATGGTCACCTTGAAACAAGGCATCGAGAACCTGTTGAAGCACGAGGTGCCTGGCGTGCGTGAGGTGGTCGCGGAGGAACTCTGATGACCACTGCCTGTGACACGATCTATGCGATCGGCGGCTTCCGTGCATCCTATGGTCAAACACACCTGCGATGCGCTACATCTTCACACTCCTACCGCTCTGCATCGGATCGATCACCTTGGGTCAAAGCACCGGTGAGATCCATGGCCGCATCCTGGACGCCCAAGGGGAACCTGTACCATTGGTGAGCGTGGCCGCATGGCCGAACGGGACCGGTCCCGCGACAGAAGCCGACATGGAGGGCCGGTTCGTGCTCAAGCCTCTCCAGCCGGGCACGTATACCCTTCGGTTCTCCTTCACGGGGTACAAGACCTTCGACCTGGGCAACATCAGTGTCGGATCGGATCGCATCACCCGCATCGGCAATGTGGAGATGGAAGGGACCGAACTGCCCACTTTGGTGATCGAGCAGCGCATCTTCGAGCGGCCGCTGATCGACCCGGAACAGACCTCTGTAATGACGCTGCTCGCCGAGGAAATGGAGCGCGACCCGAACCGGAAGAACGTGACGGACATGATCGTGAAGAGCTTTCCCGGCATCACCCCGGCACCGAACGGTGATGGGATGTACTTCCGGGGATCACGCGCGGATGCCATGGCCTACTTCGTCGATGGCGTGAAGGTCACGGGGCGGCTGACCGGTGTGACATCCGCAGGGATTCGCAGCATCAGCGTTTACACCGGGGCCTTGCCCGCACGCTACGGGGATGTGACCGGTGGCGTGGTCGTGATCGACAGCAAGACCTATCAGGAGGAATGGGCCCGGCGACGGGTGCGTGCCGCGCGGGAAGCCGATATCTTGGAGGAAGTGGAATGACCTTGTTGCGCCGGCGCATATCCGAAGCCTCCACTGATGAGGAGTTGGTGGCCCGCCTGATCGCGGGCCACCGACCGGCGTTAGGCGCGCTGTGGGACCGCTACGCACATCTGCTGTACGGTGTTGGCATCAAATACCTGAAGGATCAGGAGCGCAGCAAGGACACCGTGGTGGATCTGTTCGCCAGCCTTGACGAACTGCTTTCGCGCCATGTCGTGAAGTCCTTCCGACCATGGGTGCACACCGTCATGCGCAACCGATGCCTGATGCAATTGCGCAGCCGATCGCACGAACGGACGGTCATAGAAGCGAACGTCACGGACACCAGCGCCGCGGATATCGAGCAGGCCGTATCGCAAGAAGCGTCGCTGGTGGCCTTGGAAGCGGCCATCGCGGAACTGAAGGAGGAACAGCGCACATGCATCGAGTTGTTCTACCTGCAACACCAGAGCTACCAACAGATCGCCGACGCCACGGGCTTCTCGCTGGAACAGGTGAGAAGCCACCTGCAGAACGGACGGCGCAACCTTCGCCAAACCATTGAACGCGGTGGAAGGACCACTGCACAACCACATGCCGACCAGCACGAACACTGACCCCTTCGCACCCCGCGGTCATCTTTCGCAGGAGGATCTTTTCGCTTACGCGGAAGGACGACTGTCACCTGCGGAGGAGCATCGGGTGGAACTTCACCTGGAGAACGACCCGTTGTTGCGTGAGGCCTTGGAGGGCCTTCGCACACCCGGAGCCACCGCCGGTTGGGCCCGAATGGAACGACCGCGCAAGGCGCCTGCCCATGGCCGCGGATGGTTCTGGGTGGGAGCGGGCGCGGTGGTCGCCTTCCTGGCGGCGTGGTACGTGCTCCCGGAGCGGCCTGTGCGGACCTCAGTGCGGACCGTCTCCCTGACCCCAATGACCGAGATCGTTCCCGCCGATGATGGGCCGGTGATGCAGGCCACGGAGATCGGTTCGGCGGTGGAGGTGGCGGAGACCTTGATGATCGGGCACCGTTCCGATGACCTGCACGCGATCGCGATGGCCGAGCCTGTGGAGCGCGTGGACCCCTTGGAACGCATGGAGCACATCACACCGGACGTGGGGTCCGACCCGGAAAGGAGCATCCTCTCCACGCGGAACGGCAAGCGCACATCGGTACAGCTCTTCTATCCGTACGACCTGAAGCTGGTGCATCCGAAGGACCTGTACACCAATGACCTGTTGGTTCAGGTGGATGACCTTGGGGTGGACGCAAGCCACGCGGACCTTGCGGCAAAGACTGAAGCCCGGCCGGTGCTGAGGACAATGGCATACACCGCTTATATGGAGCGGGCCATGGGCCGTTTCGCACGCAATGATCACAAAGCCTGCCTCACCGACCTGCTCTTTCTGCTGGAACAGTATCCGGAGGACGTGAACGCATTGTTCTACTCAGGTCTGTGTTGTTACAATCTTGGTCTGTACGGCCGTGCGCGCACCTTCCTGCACAAGGCTTCGACACATTCCATCGGGGTATTCCATGAAGAGGCGGACTGGTACCACGCGCTGACCTTGGAGCGCCTCGGGGAGCGGGCGGCGGCCAGGGCCGGGTTCGCCCGTATCGCCGGTGAGCAGGGGTTCTATTCGGACCGTGCCGCTGCTGCGCTGCAGGAACCGTGAACGGCCGATGGATCTGTCCGAACGAACGAGCGGACCAGCGCCTGAGCGCTGATCCGCCGTTCTCCCTTCGGTCCCTGACAACCTACTTCGAAAGCACCTTGAATTCGGTCCGTCGGTTGCGTTGGTGCTCCTCCTCGGAGCACTTTTCGCAGGCACAGGTCTCGCTTGGTTTCGTTTCCCCGTATCCCTTGCTGTTCACCCGTTCCTTGGCAATGCCCTTGGTGATGAGGTACTGCACCGCACTCTTCGCCCGTTTCTCGGAAAGGCTCATGTTGTAGGCGTCCTTGCCCCTGCAATCGGTGTGCGAGCTCAGTTCGATCTTCACGGTGGGGTTGTCGTTCAGGGTCTCCACAAGCTTGTCCAGTTCCACGGCGGCATCCGGGCGGATGTTCCACTTGGCAAGGTCATAGTAGATGTTATCCAACCGCACGATCTGGTCCACCACCAACGGGAACAGTTTGAAATCCGTTCTGATCACCTCGCTGGCCTTCCCTTTGGTGCTGATCCGGGCACTTTGCTTGAAGAAGCCTTCCTTGTCCACCTTCAGGCGGTAGTCACTCTCGGGCTTCAGGGGGAAGGCATACTTCCCTGATGCATCTGTCACGAGGGAGGCGATCACATTGTCATCGCCATCGGTAAGGACCACGTTCGCGCCGGCCAGGGGAGCACCCGTTTCGCCATGCATCACAAGACCTTCCGCGGCGTAATCGTACTTCTCCATCTCCACCAGTATGTCCTCCAACGGGTCGGAGTTCGTGGCGATCGGCATCTCCACCTGGTAGTACCCGTTCTTGTTCACCACCAGCAGGTACTTCTCGTGGTAATCGGTCTCGATCTTGAACTTGCCACCGGCCTCGGTCTCGAGTTTCTGGCGCTTCACATGTTCGTTGTTCCCGTCCTTCAATACGATCGTGGCACCCTCGATGGGCTGACGTGTGGTCTTGTCGATGACCTTGCCGGCGATGTAGATGGTGGGTGGCCTGATGGTGCAACCATAGATGTCGTCGCTTCCCATTCCGCCCGGCCGATCACTTGCGAAGAATCCGGTGCTGTCATTGATCAGCATCAACCCGTGGTCGTTGTACCGGGTGTTCAGGGGGTAGCCGAGGTTGCGCACCTTTCCCGGACCACCGGGGGTGAGGTGGCTTGAGAAGATGTCCAGTCCACCCAACCCCGGGTGACCGGTACTGGCGAAGAAGAGCGTGCTGTCCCGGCGCACATACGGGAACATCTCGTTGCCTGCGGTGTTCACCACAGGCCCCAGGTTCTCCGGAGCGCCCCATTGGTTGCCGAGGTTCGCACACACCCAGATGTCCGTGCCCCCCTGGCCACCGGGCATGTCGCTGACGAAGAACAGCCGCCTACCATCGTGGGTCACGTAGGGATGACCGAAGTTGTATTCGGGATCATTATGATCGAACGGGATCAGTGCGCCCCACTCCTGCTGGCCGAATTCACCCGTGGTGACATCCGTGAAGTAGATCCCGAGGTTGAGGTTTCCCTTCTCGGACTTGCTGAGGGTGCCGTAGTGCTCGTTGTTCCTGGTGAAGTACAACCGGTCGGCGAGCGAATCGAATGAGACGGTCCCATCGTGGTAGCGGCTGTTCACGTCCTTGCGCATCACCAAAGGCTCCTCGGCCGTTTCGCCTTTCAACAGTGCGGAATACAGATTGAGGTAGGGCTGGTCGTCCCACTTGTATGTCCGGGATCCGCCGACCCCTTCGCCACGGGCACTGGAGAACAACAACAACTCATCAAGCACGCTCATGCCCATGTCCGCCTGTGGGGAATTGATGGGCACTGTGCGGATCGACGAGCTCGCGCTGTCGCGCATCAGTTGTTGGAACAATCCGGGACGTGCCAGGTAGGCCTGCACGATCGGATCACCCGGCTTCAACGCGTCATAATTACCGTACCAGGTGATCGCTTCATCGTACTTGCCATTCGCGCGCAACAGGTTCGCGTAGGCCAGCAGGTCCTCGGGGGTCTGGCCACCGGAGGACATGAGCTTGGTGTAGACCGCTTCGGCGCGCTGCGGTCTGTCGAGCTTGGCATAGGCTTCAGCCAGGTGCCTGAGATCGGCAGGGGTGGACTTTCCGCTGGCCTCTATGTTCTCGTAGATCGCCGCCACCTTGGAATAGTCGAACAGCTCCGCGGAACGATCGGCCATCCGCTCCTTCAGCTTCTGTCCATGGGTGCCCGTGGTGCACAGGATGGCCGACAGCACCAGCACATGGGGCCAGGCGTTTCGCATGGGTGGTCGCATTCGCATGGTCATGATCAGAAGTAGCGCGGTGAACGGATGCCTTTCAACTTGTTGCCGAACTCGAACCCGAGCATGACCTCATGCGATCCACCGCTGTAGTTGCGCAAAACGGAAAGCGGGTAGTCGTATGCATAGCCCACGCTCAGGTCGTTGGTGATGTAGTACTGGGCCAGGGCACCGACGGCATCCTCATGGCGGTACATGGCCCCCAGCCAGAACTTCTCGAAGAAGAAGAAGTTGGCACTGAGGTCGAAGCTCAAAGGCGCTCCATCCACGGCCTTCACCAGGAAGGTCGGCTTGAATTTGTGGTACAGGCCGAGGTCGAACACATACCCGCCGGAGAGGAAGTAATGGGGGCGCTGGCCCGGTTCGGAGACGAACGCGAGCGAATCCGTTTCGAAGAAATCGGTGCGCAGCAGCTTCGGGGTGCTGATGCCGATGTAGTACTTGTCACTGTAGTACATCATGCCGAACCCGAACTGTGGGTCGAGCTTGGTGTTCACATTTTGCTGGAAGACCTGGTCGTTGGGGTCCAGCGGATTGAGTTCCGCATACTTGCCCTGCAGCAGGTTCAGTCCGCCCTTCAAGCCGAACGCGAGCTTGGCATCGCCCATGAAGATGCGGTAGGACACGTCCGCCATGAACGTGTATTGTGTGATCGGCCCGTGCGAATCGCGCAGGATCGTACCGCCCACACCAAGACTTTCAAGCAGCAATGGGGAGTGGATCGTGAGCGTCTGCGTGGTGGGTGCTCCATCGAAGCCCACCCACTGGTGTCTGCTCAGCGCTTTCAAGCTGACCCGTTCAGCACTGCCCGCGTAGGCCGGGTTGAGTGCGAGCATGTTGAACATGTACTGCGTGAACTGGGGATCCTGTTGGGCCAGCAAGGAGGTGCCGATGCCCAGGGCGAGCACCATTCCCATCCATCTATTTCCCTGTGTGATCTTCATTGGGTGATCTGTTAGGACCGTGATCGATCCGTCCATGTTTATCGGCGCAGGTAGATGTAGCCCGTGTATGGTTCCTTATCCGTGCCTAGATCGAGAACGTAGTAGTATGTGCTTTCCGGCAGCTGTTCCCCGAAGGCGGTCCCGAATTGGCTGGTGCCATCCCAGTCGTTGTTGTACGGGCTACGGTCCAGCACCTTGTTCCCCCATCGGTTGAACACCTGGAAAGAACTGTTCGGATAGTACTCCAGGTTGCGCACCACATAGGTGTCATTCGTTCCATCGCCATTGGGAGAGAAGGCATCCGGGATGATGATCGTGAGGCAGTCCTCCAGGTATATCCGCACCGTATCGGCAGTGTTACCGCACGTACCGTTGTTCACTGTCCAGATGAAGAGGTTATCGCCCTGTTGCAGGCCGGATACCCCGGAACCTGCGGACGCGGGATCGGCAATGGTGCCGACACCACCCACCGCGCTCCAGACTCCGAATGCCAGGGGATCGTTGACCGCGACCGCATCCAGGTTCGTCCCGGTGAACTGGTGTTCGCAGAACTCCTGATCGTTGCCCGCATCGGCAGCAGCGAGGCCACCATCGTACACGAAGATGCTCACGTCATCCGACGTGGACCCGCATGCACCATTGTCGACCGACCAGGTGAAGACGTTCTCGCCAAGGCCGAGACCCGTGATCGCCGTGAACGGATCAGCGGGGTCGGCAATGGTGCCCGCTCCAGCGACGAGGCTCCAGGTACCGGTCGCAGGTCCAACGGGGCTGCTTGCGAACATGTTCACATCAGCCGTTACCGGTGAACAGAAACTCTGATCCGGTCCTGCGGCGGCATTCGGGGCCTGGCTGTCGAAGACCTCGATGGTCACTTCATCGATGGTGGTCCCGTTCGCACATGGGCCATTGTCCACAACCCATTGCAGCACCACCGTGCCGACGCCTAATCCGCTCAAGGTCGCGGTAGGTGAGTTGGGATCCGAGATCGTCCCGTTCCCAGCGGTGATCACCCACGTACCCGTGGCCGGGAACCCGACCGCATTCCCTGCAAGGGTCGTACTTGAGGTCGGTGTGCACAGTTGCTGATCCGGCCCGGCATCGGAAGCTGCCTGGCTGTCATCGTACACCGTGATGGTCACCTCATCCTCCGTGGTACCACAGGGTCCGTTGGCGATCGTCCAGCGGAAGGTGTTGGTACCGATCGAAAGGCCCGTGACCTCACTGGCGGGGTCTCCCGCATCGGCGAACTGACCTGTTCCCGCCACAACGGTCCACGCCCCTGCTGCCGGGAAGACGGCCGCATTGGCGCTCAACGTCCCACTTGTCGTGGGTGTGCACAGTTCCTGATCCGCTCCGGCATCGGCCGCATCGCTGTCACCATCGAAGATGAACACACTGATCTCCGCGGAGGAAGTGCCGCACGCACCATTGTCGATGGTCCAGAGGAAGTCGTGCTGACCCACGCCCAGATCGAATACCGCAGTGTTCGGGTCATTGGGATCCGCGATGGTGCCCGTACCGCTCAACGAGGTCCATGTACCGATCGCGGGGAACACCGGGTCATTGCCGAAGAGCACCGCACTGTTCGTGGGTGTGCACCAATTGATATCCTCTCCTGTGGAGGCCAGCGGTGCCTCACCATCGTAGACGCTGACGCGGATGGTATCCGTGCTTGGCGGGCCGAAGCCGCACTGGCCGTTGTAGATCGTCCATACGAATTCGTGCACACCCACATCCAATCCTGTGACAAGCGTTGCAGGGTCGTTCGGGGAAACGATGGTCGCGTTGCCCTGCGTCACGGTCCAGGTACCCACTCCGGGGATCTCCGGAGTATTGCCTGCCATGTTCGTGGTGCTCTGCGGGGTGCACAACTGCTGGTCCGGTCCGGCGTTGGCCAATGGAGCGGCCGGGTTGTACACGTACACGCTCATGGTGTCCGTGAGGATGCCATTGTTCGGGCATGGATCCCATTCCAAGGTCCATACGAAGGTGTTGATACCCTGGGCCAGGTCCGTCACCTCGGAGTTCGGGTCGTTCGGATCCGCAATGGTCCCGGCACCGGCGATCAGTGTCCAAGTGCCCTGTGCAGGTGCAGGCGGCTGCTCCCCTTGCAAGGTCTGGAAGTTGAGCGGTATGCAGGTCTCCAGGTCAGGACCGGCATTTGCCGCGGCCGTGGTATCGTCGTAGAGGGTCACGGTGACGAGATCAACGGTGAGGCCATTGGCGCACGGTCCGTTGTACACTTCCCACTGGAACACATTCTCACCGATGCCAAGGTCCGTGATCAGCGTACCCGGATCGCCAGGAGCGACCGGTATGCCTGCACCGCTCACCAGCGTCCACGTTCCAGTGGCGGGGAAGATGAGTGCACTCCCTGCCATGTACACACTATCCTGCGGCACGCACAGCTCTTGGTCGAGGCCTGCGTTCGCGGCGAGGTTGTTCGGATCGAACACGAACAGGCTCACGGAATCGACCGTCGTGACGCATACGCCGCTTTCCAGAGTCCACGTAAGGATGTTCTCCCCGACCGTCAATCCGGTGACCTGGGTGGTCGGTGAATTCGGGTCGGCGATGGCACCGGTGCCCTGCACCAGGGTCCAGGTACCCACTGCGGCGCCCACGGGGGTATTGCCGGTCACGGTCGCAGTGCCGTCAGGCGCGCAGAACTCCTGATCCGCACCCGCGTCCGCAGGCGGTGCCTGTGCATCGAAGAGCACCACTTGCACCTGGTCCGTGGTGGTGCCGTTGGGGCAGGCTCCATTGTACACGGTCCATTCGAACACGTTCACGCCGAGCCCGAGTCCCGTGATGTTCGTGTTCGGATCGTTCGCATCGGTGAATGTGCCCTGACCACTCACCACGGTCCAGGTTCCCACCGCCGGGAAGGTGATCGAACTGGCGGCCATGAATGCATTGGTCAGCGGGGTGCAGACCTGCTGGTCCGGTCCGGCGTCCGCATCCGGGTTGTTCTCATCGAACACGAACACCTCCACCAGGTCACTGGTGAGCGGGTTATTGCATACACCGTTGTCCACTGTCCAGAGGAAGGTGTTCTGGCCGACCCCGAGATCGGTGACGGTGGAGTTCGGATCGTTCACATCGGCAATGGTCCCTGTGCCGCCGACCAACTGCCATGTACCCACCGCTGGGAAGATCACGTTGCTACCCTGCAGGGCCGTGGTGGTGGTCGTACCTGTCGGAGTGCACAACTCCTGATCAACGCCGGCATCGGCCACGGGGTTGTTCTCATCGAACAGCGTGATCACCAATTGGTCGCTGGTGATGCCGGAAGTGCAGGGGCCATTGCTCACGGTCCAGGCAACGATGATCTCCCCGACGCCAAGGCCGGTGATCGTGGTGGTCGGGTCGTTCGGGTCGGTGATCGTGCCGGTCCCGCTCACCACCGTCCAGGTTCCCACGGCAGGGAAGGTCACCGGGGTGCCTTGCAGATCGGCGGTCGTGGTCGGGGTGCACAGCGCCTGGTCATCTCCGGCGTTGGCAACAGGGTTGTTCTCATCGAAAATGAAGATGCTTACCTGGTCGGTGGTCACTCCATTCGCACACGGACCATTGTTCACGGTCCATGCGAACACGGTCTCACCGATGCCGAGGTCGAACACTGCGGTGTTCGGGTCGCTTGCATTCGCGATCGTTCCCGTACCGCTCACGATGGTCCATTCGCCCGATGCCGGGAAGGTGACCGGGCTTCCGCTCAGCGTGGTGCTTGCGGTGTTGGTCGTGCACAGTTCCTGGTCGGCACCTGCATCGGCATCCGGGTTGTTCTCGTCGAAGACGAAGATGCTCACCTGGTCAGTACCACCGCCGGAGACGCATGGGCCGTTGGAGATGCTCCATTCGAAGATGTTCTCGCCAACGGAAAGACCGGTGATCGCCGTGTTCGGATCGTTCACATCCGCGATCGCACCCGTACCGCTCACGAGCGTCCAGCTCCCTACGGCGGGGAAGGTGACCGCACTACCGGACATGGAGGTGTTGAGTGTCGGTGAGCAAAGCTCCTGATCCGCACCGGCATCCGCCTGCAGGTTGTTGCCATCGAACAGGAAGATGCTCACCTGATCGGCAGTGAGGCCATTCACGCAAGGGCCATTGCTCACCGTCCATTCGAAGATGTTCTCACCCACCCCAAGTCCGGTCACCGTGGTACCGGGATCCGCGGGGTCCGTGATCGTTCCGCTACCGCTCACGATGGTCCAGGTGCCTTGCGCTGGGAAGGTGATGGAGCTACCCGAAAGTGTTGCGATGGTGTTGGGGGTGCACAATTCCTGATCGGCACCGGCATCCGCCACCGGGTTGTTCTCATCGAAGATGAAGATGCTTACCTGGTCGGTGGTCACGCCGTTCGCGCACGGGCCGTTGGAAACCGTCCATGCGAACACGTTCTCGCCGATCGCGAGCCCGCTCACTTCACTGTTCGGGTCGTTGGCATTCGCAATGGCCCCCGAACCACTGATCAAGGTCCAGGTGCCCGAGGCCGGGAACGTGACGTTGCTTCCTTGCAGGTTCGTCGTGGTGTTGGGCGTGCACAACTCCTGATCGGCACCTGCATCGGCCACCGGGTTGTTCTCATCGAAGACGAAGATGCTCACCTGGTCGGTGGTCACACCGTTCGCGCATGGGCCGTTGCTCACGGTCCATTCGAAGATGTTCTCACCCACGGTAAGGCCCGTCACCGTTGAGCTCGGGTCGGTGGGGTCGGTGAATGTGCCGGTACCGTTCACCAGGATCCATTGACCGGTCGCGGGGAAGGTGACGGGGCTTCCTGCCAGGGTGGTGGAACTCGACGGTGTACATGATCCCTGGTCGGCTCCGGCATCCGCCACGGGGTTGTTCTCGTCGAAGACGAAGATGCTCACCCGGTCCGTAGTGACCCCGTTCGCACAAGGACCATTGGATACGGTCCATTCGAAGATGTTCTCACCGATGCTCAGGCCTGAAACAGCGGAGCCGGGTACGGCAGGTTCGGCGATCGTGCCGGTGCCGCTCACCAAGGTCCACTCCCCGGTCGCTGGGAAGATGATGTTGCTGCCTGCAAGGTTCGTACTGGCGGTGGGTGTACATAGCTCCTGGTCCGGGCCGGCATTCGCATCCGGGTTGGTCCCATCGAACACATACACCACGACCTGGTCGGTCGTGATCCCGCATGCACCGTTATCGATGCTCCATTCAAAGATGTTCGCACCGACAGGCATGTTCGTGATCGTGGTGTTCGGATCGTTCACATCCGTGATCGTTCCACCACCACCGATGGTCGTCCACGTGCCGATCGCAGCACCCACCGTGGCATTCGCGACCATCGTCACATTCGTCACTGGCGTACAGATCTCCTGATCAGGACCCGCATCGGCGACCGCTGCGGATGATTCGTACACGAACACGCTCACCAGGTCATCCGTGATCGGATTGACGCATACCCCGTTGTTCACCTGCCACCTGAAAACGTTCTCGCCCAGGCCAAGACCACTGATGCCGGTGCTCGGGCTGGTCGGGTTCGCGATGGTGCCGGTTCCGCTGACAAGGGTCCACTGCCCCACCGCCGGCACGATCAGCGCGCTTCCCGAGAGTGTCGTGCTCGTGGTGGGGGTGCAGAGGGACTGGTCAGGGCCCGCGTTGGCAATAGGATTATTGGGATCGTACACGAGGATCGAGACGAGGTCGCTGGTGATGCCACACGCCCCGTTATCAATGCTCCAGCGCAGGATGTTCACACCGATGCTGAGACCGCTGACTGTCGCCGTGGCGGAAGTGGCATCGCTGAAGTTGGCGGTGCCTTGCACCACGGACCAGGAGCCCGTGGCCACACCGGTCGGCGTATTGGCGGCCATCACCGCGGTGGATGCGGTTCCGCACAAGCTCTGGTCCGGACCGGCCAGCGCCGCCTGCGCATCGCCATCGGCCACGATCACCAATGAGGTATTGCTGGAGATAGCGTTGGGGCAAACACCATTGTTCACCGTCCATGTGAAGGAGTAGGAACCGACGGTAAGGTCCGTGACCAGGGTGTTCGGTGAGGTGGGATCGACGATCGTCGCGGCACCCCCGGTCACCGTCCACAGCCCGGTGGCCGGGAAGATGACGTTGCTGCCCTCCAGGGTGATCGTGTTGCCCACCGAGGTGCACAAGTTCTGATCCTGCCCGGCATTCGCGGTAGGGTTGTTCGGATCATACACGAATATGCTCATCTGGTCCGTTGTGATCCCGTTCACACATGGTCCGTTGTTCACGGTCCATTGGAAGATGTTCTGCCCGACGCCAAGGCCTGTGATCTGCGTGGTGGGGCTTCCCGGATCGACGATCGTCCCGGTCCCGCTCACCAGCGTCCATTGGCCGGTGGCCGGGACGATGAACGAACTCCCCGCCATGGTGGTCGTGCCATTGGTCGTGCACAGGGATTGATCCGGTCCCGCATCGGCGACCGGAGTTGCCGCATCGAAGACGCTCACGCGCACCAGGTCCTGTGTATTCCCATTGGGACATGGCCCGTTGCTTACCGTCCAGCGGAACTCGTTCACCCCTGTACCGAGGTTCGTGATCTGTGTGGTCGGGCTGTTCACATCCACAATGTTCCCGGAGCCCTGCACGATCGTCCAGGTACCGACCGCCGGGAAGATCACGTTGCTCGCCGCCATGGTAACGGTGCTCGGTGCGACCGGGATGCAGATGCTCTGGTCAGGACCGGCATTGGCAACAGGGTTCGCCGGGTCGAACCGTGAGATCGTCACATCGTCCGACGAGGTGCCGCACGGGCCGTTGTTCACCGTCCAGCGCAGGACGGTCACCCCGATCGGGAGGCCGCTCACGGAAGTGTTCGCCGTATTCGCGTTGGCGATCGTTGCCGCTCCGCTCACGACCGTCCATGTCCCGCCGGCGGGGAGCGCCACACTGTTGCCTGCCAGCGTTGCCACGCTCGTTCCGCACAGTTGCTGATCGGGTCCGGCTTGTGCCGTTGCCGTAGCGGGATCGAAAAGCCTGATGATGACATCGTCACTCGTGATCGCTCCGGGGCATGGCCCATTGTTGATGGTCCAACGGTACACGTTGTTCCCGATCGTCATTCCGGAAACCGTTGTGTTGCGCACTGTAGGATCGGCGAAGGTGCCCGAACCACTGACCACGGTCCATTGACCGCTTGCCGGAGCGACAGGCGCACTCCCGGCCAGGGTCACGCTGGCCACCGGTGCACAAAGCGATTGATCCGGGCCTGCATTTGCGGCGGCAGCGTTGCGGTCGAAGACACGGATGGTGACCTCGTCGGCCGAGGTGCTCGGGATGCACGGGCCGTTGTTGATCGTCCATCGGAACACATTGGTGCCGACCGGAATGTTGGACACGGCGGTATTCGGCAGGTTCGCATTGGCGAATACGCCACCACCTGAAACGACCACCCAACTGCCCGTGGCAGGTGCTGCGGCGGCGTTGGCGGCAAGGGTGGTGGATGCGAAGCTGGATCCCTGCGCAGTGCAGAGGTCCTGGTCAGGACCGGCATTGGAGGGTGCCGCGGTACCATCGAACCGGGTGATGGTGACCTGCGATGTGGTGATCCCGTTCGCGCAGGGACCGTTGTTCAATGTCCATTGGAACACGTTCGCACCGATCCCCAGTCCAGTTACGCCGCTGGTGGGACTCGTCGGTGTCGTGAACGTTCCCGAGCCGCTCACCACGGTCCAAAGTCCGGTCGCAGGAGCCAATGGCGCATTGCCCGCCAGTGTGGTGTTCGCTGAACAGACCTGTTGGTTCGGACCGGCATTCGCGTTGGGGCTCGCTGGGTTGAAGACCACGATGTTCATCTCATCGCTGGTCGATGGCGGGGTGCACGGTCCGTTCGTGATCGTCCACCGCAACGTGTTCACGCCGATGCCGAGACCACTGACGGTGGTATTCCGTTGTGCCGGGTTCGCGAAGGTCGCGGTCCCACTGACCACGGTCCACTGTCCGGTCGCAGGAGCGATCACCGCGTTACCCGCCAGCGTGGTACTTGTGTTCGGTGAACACAATTGCTGATCCGGTCCGGCATTGGCAGCGGGTTGTACGTTGCTGTACACGAGGATGCTCACCTGCGAGTTCGTGGGCGGTGTGCATGCACCGTTGTCCACCGTCCAGCGGAACACATTCGTGCCTTGTGAAAGGCCCGAGACCGTGGTCGTCGCACTGTTCGCATTGGCGAAAACGCCCGTTCCACTGACCACGGTCCATGTACCCACCGCGGGTGGAACGGCCGTGTTCGCGGCCAGGGTCGTACTTACCGTGGGCAGGCACAAGGACTGCGAGGGACCTGCGTTGGCAGCAGGGTGGTTCGGATCGTAGCCGGTCACTGTCACCTCATCGGAGGCGATGCCGCACGTGAGGTAATTCACCGACCAGCGGAAGACATTGGGCCCGGTACCAAGACCAGATACCGTGGTTGTGGGACTGTTCGGGTTGGCGAAAGTGCCTGATCCGCTCACCACGGTCCAGGTCCCTTGCGATTGAGGGTATGGAAGCACACCGGCCAATGTGGTCGTCGTGCCGCACACACTTTGATCCGGTCCGGCGTTGGCGGGGGTGAACGGAGGTGTGATGTTGATGAGGTAACCGAAAGTGGCATTGCCATTCAAGGCACAGGCGTTGTCCTGCACGTTCACCGTGAAGATCTGCTGGCCGACATCCGCAGCCGTGGGCGACCAGCAGAAGGTGCCAATAGGACGTGGACCGGCGGAGGTGGTGAAGGTGGCACCGGGGATGGCACCGTTCCAGTTCATCGTAACGATCTGCGCCGCATCCGCATCCACCGAGTTCACGTCGAAACAGAAGCTCGTGCCCGCGCACACGTTGTACACGAAACTGTTGGTGCCGTTGATGCCGGTGGCGCTTGGGTTGTTGTTGTTGCACGCGATGATCGCGAACTGCACATCCCTGGTGTATGTGCCGATGAGCACTCCGTTGCGATACTCACGCACCAGCACAGTGACCACCGCGAACTGCTGAATGCTGGGCACGAATGTTATCGTACCGGTCTGGGGGTCGATCTGCACCGCGTTGGCACCACCGCTGGTGATCACGGGTTGGGTGAAGGAGTATCCCGTGCTGTAAGGAATGGTCGCGCCGGCAGTACCCCGGGCCGGAGCAAGGGCGAACACCAGGGAATCACCGGCAAGGTCGGATACACCGTGGTTGTACACCATCGGTTGGCCAACGCAGCCGAATGGCACCGGGTCGTTCAGGAACCGAGGTGAGCTGTTGCACGGTTGGATCGTGTTGTTCAGCGTGGCGCTCAGATACAGGTCGCGACCACCGGGGTTCACCAAGGATGTGATGGCATTGTTCCGGCAGCAGAGGTCCCAGTCGATGATCCAGTCGGTGCCGCAATTGGCCCAAGGAGTAAGGTCGATGACCGCACTGTACCGATGCCGCTCCACACCGAAGGTGCCGGAACTGCTTGAACAACGATCGACCGCTGAGGCACAGATCGGCGTCACGATCTGAACGCTTTGGAAGACGAAGCACGCGTTGAAGTTCGCCCCGCACTGGGCCGACCGCACATTGAACCGCAGGTCCCCATTGTTGCAACTGACCGGCGCATCCACACCATTGCAGTCCCTGAAGAAATTCAGGTTCACCCGGTACCTGTTGTTCCCAAGGCACTCATAGGTGATGTCCCCTCCCATCGCGTGGGTCGCATGGACATCCGAACGAGCGAACAGTACCAATGCCGCAACGGGCATGACGGTTCGAAGGGTTCTCAGGAGTTTGGTCGCGATCGTTCCGATCGAGAGCGAGGGGCGTCCGTGTTCTGCCATGTACCTACCAGCTTGGTTGACCCCCTTCTACACCGATCTCGCTGGATCACTCCATACGTGATGGTCCCACCTATTCGATACGCGTCACCTGGCGGGAGCACCATAGTGCGTGAGTAGGCACACGCTGCAGAAAGGGACGCGACAAACCTAGGCCCCGTGCTTTGCGGCACTTAGCTATAACATCCGGACTTGTCAACACGGATCTGTTGGATGGCTTGGGATCCATTCCTCCCCGACCGTCCCTCATCCAATAGCTGGACCTGATCGATCATTCGTAGCGCCTCAGCCAGTCCTCGAACTGCTCGGTGCGCAGGACACGTTCGATCTCCGACCTGCGGGTGGCCGCCAAGCCACGCAGCGTTCGTTGCCTTTCACCTTCGGTCAATGCAGGATCGGCCAGTAGTTCCGCAAGCCGCTTGTCAAGGTCCGTTCCCAATACCCTCAAGCGATACACCTGGTCATCATCCAATTTCCAGATCAGCGCAAGGCTATCCGGTACCGGATACCACCCCACATCGATCAACAGCTCATCGTGCTGCTGGGCCGCCAGACCGGATACGAAGAACAGGGTGGCCATCAACAACCCCGGACGCCAAGAAAGGGGCTTTCGTGCCAGGCTCATGCCCGGAGCGAGGATAGGTTGGTGCGGATGAAATCCAGGTCGTGCATGTTCTCCTCCGTCTCGCTCAGCAGGTTCACGATCATCTGTCTGGTACGACCCGCGAGCCCGGGTTGGAACAACAGGTCATGCAGCTCCTTCTTGAGGTACGATTCCTCCTCGACCTGATCCGCGACCATGCGGGCACCTTGTTCCTGCTTATCATCGGTCACCACGGCAAGTTTCGGTGCGTTCTCCTTCAAAAAAGCACCGACCTTGTTGGTTACGCCCAAGGTCCCCAATTCGCGGTCCAGAAGATTCAGCATGATCAGCCTCCGACAGGACAACATGAAGAACAGATCGCTCATCCATTTGTCGCGTACCTCGGCACTTGCCTGCTCCAAAGCCGCACGGCTTTTGACCAGCAGTTGATGCAGTTGGCGAAGACGTTTGCGTACAGCCCAGCGTTCCATGGTCGTTGCGTTTGGCACAGACATCCCCAGATCCGGGCCACAGCACGGCATTCCTCGTGGATCCCTGTGATCCAAGCGATACGGGGCTTCAGATCGGACGCACGGATGGTGGCCCTGCGGGGTCGATACGCCCCATGAGCGTTGCGCATCGGTACATTCTCACTCATGCACATCCGCCCGCCCAGGCCTGTGGAACATGATCTTCCCGGCACGGACATCGCGCATGTGCAGCTCACTTCGGCCCACCTTCCTGCCCCGGTCACCCACGTTCTGGTGTGCGATGGTGAACTCGCCCCGCCCATGCACCGCGACGACCACGGCGGTGTGCTTCGTGTACCGCTCAGTATGAATGGCGTTCTCCGTGCGATGCTCCACCCGCACGTTCTCGAACTGCACGATATCGCCCGGCAGGACCTCATCCTCCCGCCATGCGACCAACGCCCCGAAACCGTAGGAGCCATCCCAGTCCGCTCCCGCACTGTTCAACGCTTCGGCGGCGAGGTCCCAACATTCACCCCTTCCCACCTTCTTTCCTTCATGCGCCATTACGAACGCGACCACCCGTTCGTTCACCGTGAGCACTTCAGGCTCCTGATCAATACGACCACCCACCAGTGCGGTCAGGGCCAGGAAGGGGAGTGATGCGACAAGCATTCCATGGAAGAACGCCGTACATGCCGGATCATTACGACCCCGTATCCATTCATTCCTTCACGAAATGCAGCGTGCGAACCGTTCCATTGTCCGTTGGGAGGAAACGTGCGAAGTGAATACCGGCCGGCAGCGATGGCAACTGGATCGTCGCAGTACGCACGGTGGTGGCGAATTCCAGATGTCCCGTTGTGGAGAGGATCTCCAGACGATCACCGATCGCATCCGGATCCACCGAGAACCGATCATCGCGCACGGGATTGGGGTAGAGGTGTACGGGCCCATCACCATCGAACACGACCGCCTCGGTCCGCGAAACGGCCCAGGTCCCGTCCAGGTCGACCTGGCGCAAGCGGTAGTAGGACAGCCCTTTCATCGGTGCGTGGTCGGATGCGGAATAGTGCACGAGCTGAGCGCTTGTACCGGCAGCGGCATGTCTCACGGCCTCCTCGAATGTTCCGCCATCCACCGATCTTTCCACGACGAAATGGTCGCTGTTAAGCTCGCTTGCGGTGGTCCATGTCAACTCCACCGATCGCGGGTCCGGAATGGCCTCAAAATGGACCAGTTCTACGGGAAGCACCGGGAACTGGCACTCGATCGTACGATCCGAGACCCCGATGCCATGGATCAGGATGCTCACCGTATTGCACCCCAGCAGAGCGGGGGTCGCAGTGGCACAGTCCGCTGCACCTCGATACGCGTTGGCGGCAAGCACCGTTCCTGAACCTCCACTGTTGGGCAGGTCGAAGGAACTCGCAGTGCCGCCACAATCGATCACCCCTTGAAGGGTGTACATGCTGGATGGGATGTTCTCACCGGAGAAGGTGATGTCATAGGCCATGCGCACGTTGTAGGAATAACCGTTCGGGCAGGTGGTCCCTCCGGTGACGATGGCTTCCGGATGGACGCTCAACGAAACGGAATAGCCGGTTGTGGAATTGACCACGCATTGGCCACTGACCTGGCATGATCGGATCACTGCCACAACGAATATCGTTGCAGCCACGAAGCGGGAGAAATGCATCGGAACGGGGACGGTTCAGGGCCGCTGTTACGAACCTCCGTCGTCCGGGGTTACCACGGGTCCCGACATCCCACTCTCAAGCGGACATCCCATCAATTCGCACCGAAGACCCTGCGCAACAGGTCACTGGTGCGGGCCATGGGGTCCTGCCTGATCCGGGCCTCCTCTTCACCGATCAACGTGAAAAGACCTTCGATGGCCTTTTGGGTCACATAGGCGTCCAGATCGGGGTCCACGGCTTTTCCGCCCGTGAACATGTTCGCCTTGTTATACCCCTTCGCCAAGGGTGTCCAATAGGATGTCAAAGCCACTTTCTTCGTGCTGCGCGCCACGATCGGCGCGAATTTTTCCGTCAGCGTGGCGGTCGTTCGTTCGCTCAAGTACCGGGTGGCGGCACGGTCACCTCCCTTCAGAATGGCCATTCCGTCACCCACGCTCATTCCGGTGACCGCATCGCGCAGAATGGGCAAGGCCTCCTTCGCGGCATCTTCGGCCGCTCGGTTCATCGTCATTTCGAAGTCCTCCACCTGCCGGGCCATTCCGATGCTCGTGAGCGTGCTTTTCATCTTTTCCGCCTCTGGAGGGAATGGGATCCGGATGGCTTCGTTCCTCCAAAAACCATCCACGGCGGCACCTTTCAACACGGAGGCTTCCGCGCCGTTGCCCAAGGCTTCTTTCAACCCGGCGATCACCTCATCATTGGAGAGCCCACCACCACCGGCAAGCTTTTCAGCGACCCCTCTCAGTGGGTCGGGGATCTGGGCCGCGCACGGAACGACGATCAGCGCGAACAGGAGTGGGAGCATGTATCTTTTCATGTCAGGATGATCCGAGTGCTTCCTTGGCCAAAGAGCGTGCCGGGTTCCTGTGCGCTGCGTTCCGCATCGCTCACGCCCAAACAGGGCTTCCTTCACTACAGTTGCGACACATTTCCAGATCACTGCGCGAGTGTAGCAATGCTCTCCGGAATTCGGTGTAGGCGGAACCGTGCCAGAGGTCACGGAAACTGTGCGTGCGGAGGTCCCCTAGCACATGATGCGCATCCTTGTCGAAGCAGCAGGGTACTACGCGACCATCCCACGTGACGACGCAACTGTGCCACATCTTCCAGCACTCATCACGCATCCTGTTCTTCACTTGCCACACCCCGGCCGCGGTGCGCTCGTAGCGCGAGTACTTCTGCTGGGTGGGGATCAACGGATGGTCATCCGCAGGATCATACACCTGTGCGGTCTTCAGCCAGAGTGCATCGACGCCCACCCGCTTCGCGAGCGCACGTGCATCCGGGATCTGGTGCTCATTCGGTCGGACCACCAGGAACTGGAACACCACATGCGGGGTGAGGCTCTTCAACCGCTCCTTCCATTTCACGATGCGCTCCGCCCCCTCAATGACCTTTGCCAACTCACCTTCCCTGCGGTAAGCGGAATAGGTATCCTGGTCGGTGCCGTCCAACGAAATGATGAGTCGGGAGAGGCCACTCCGCACCGTGGCCTCGGCTTTCTCTTCGGTCAGGAAGTGTGCGTTCGTACTGGTGTTCGTGTACAGGCCATGGCGGTGGGCGATGGATACCATGTCCAGAAAGCCGGGATTGATGTAGGGCTCGCCCTGGAAGTAGAAGGTGAGCGCCCAGAGATCCGGGGCCAATTCCCCGATCACGTGCTCAAAGAGATCGGCCTTCAGGTTGCCCGTGGGTCTGGTGAAGGACCGTAATCCGCTCGGGCACTCCGGGCAGCGCAGATTGCATGCCGTGGTCGGCTCGAAGCTGATGCTGAACGGCATGCCCCCGATCCGTGGGTCCCTGGTGCGCTTCGCACGCTGGTAGCTCGCCCAAAGTGCGGCCGCATTGCGCAGGCGACGTGGGGTGGCCTTGCGGGACCACTCGATGCCATCGCGCAACGGTGCGAACATGGCCGCAAGTTACGGGTGCACGAACAGGCGCTTTGATCACGCTGTTACTTTCCGGCCGGGACGCCGTCCTACGCACAACCCCTCCTGCAATGCTCCTTCGCCACCTGTTCATGTGGTCCGCCGCAATGGTGCCCACCTTGCTTTCTGCACAGTTGGTGCTGCATGGACGCGTCGTCGATGGCACCACGCTGGAACCCCTGGCCTTCGTGCACATGGTGGTGGCCGATGCCCGGGAAGGCACCTGGACCGACATCGATGGGCGATTCGAGTTGAACGTGCGGTCGCTTCCTGCAACGGTACGCCTTGGTTATGTGGGCTACGAACCGATGGAGCTACCGGTCAGCAGCACGGCGCATCAGGTGATCCGCTTGCAGCGCGCCACACAGGAGCTGGCTGCGGTGGAGATCCTTCCCGGCGAGGATCCTGCGCACCGCATCGTCAGAAGGGTGTATGCGAACCGAAAGGTGAACGATGGCATGCGGCACAGAAGCCACCGGTATACCAGCTACAGCAAGACCGTTTTCACGGCGGAAGTGGACAGCGCCCTGTTGCTGGACCCCGCGCGAATGGCGGCACTGGACAGCAGCACGCGCGATGCGATCGACTTCTTCGACGAGCAGCACATCCTGCTGATCGAGAGTGCCACCTCCAAGCGTTTCATTCCACCTGCAGCGGAGAAGGAGGAGGTCCTCGCGATGCGTGTGAGCGGACTCAAGGACCCTTCATTGCTCGCGTTGGCCGCTTCCACCAAGACCTTCTCCATCTACGATCCGCAGATCATCCTGAACGAAAAGTCCTACCTGAGCCCCATCGGTCCGAATAGCGTCGATCAGTACCTGTTCATCCTGGAGGACACCCTGTTCCAGGGAATGGACAGTGTGTATGTGCTGAGCTACAGGCCCCGGAAGGGAAAGAAGTTCGATGGGCTCAAAGGCGTACTGTACGTGAATACCAACGGTTATGCGCTGCAGAATGTGATCGCGGAACCGGTGGACAGGACCGGCCTCGCCAACATCAAACTGCAACAGCAACATGAGTTCATCGCGGGCAAGGCCTGGTTCCCGGTGCAATTGAACACCTACCTCTATTTCGATGCGATGAAGGTGAACGATATGAACGTCATCGGCATCGGACGCACGTACCTGAGCGACATCGAAGTGGATGCCGACGTGGAACGCAGGGAGGTCCGAGGGCCGGAACTGGAGATGGACCGGATCGCCATGCGCCGCGATGATGCGTATTGGGCGGCCCTGCGAAAGGATACGCTGAATGCAAAGGAACTCCGCACCTACCATGTGATCGACAGCATCGGTGAGGAGTTCGATCTGGACCGCAAGCTGAAATGGCTGAGCTACCTCACCACCGGCAGGCTTCCGATCGGTCCTGTGGATGTGCGGTTGTTCGAGTTGTTCCGTTACAATGGTCACGAAGGCATGCGCGCGGGATGGAGCATCACGACCAACGATCGCGTATCGCGATACGCGGCGGTCGGAGGCTATTTCGCGTACGGCTTCAAGGACGAGGCGTGGAAGTACGGTGGTGACCTGCGCATCACGCCGCGCCCGGGCCGTGAACTCGAACTCCGCTTGTATGCTGCGGAGGATGTGGTTGAAAGCGGTGGGGTGCGCTTCAAGGGGGGCGTTCGACCGCTCTCCAACGAGAACTACCGGTTCTTTTACATGGACCGCATGGATCGCATCCGGCACGTCGGAGCGGAACTCTCCCTGCGGGTGAACAGTTCGCTGAAATTGTGGTTCGGTACCGAACGTGCGGAACGTACCAATGAGTCGGGGTACCGTTATGCGCGACCACTTGATAACGACATCACCTACCTCAGTAACTCATTCCTGACCGGTGGCGTTTCCCTGGGCCTGCGCTTCGCTTTCCGGGAACAAATGGCCCGGCTACCCGACCGCCAGATCACACTGGGTACACGTTGGCCGGTGCTTCATGTGAACGCCTACAATGCGTTCGATGGGCTTTGGCAGGGGCGCTACGCGGTGTGGCGTGCGAATGCCATGCTCGAAAAGCGTTTCCATGTGCGCAGGTCGGGTGACCTTCATGTGCGGGCGATCGGCGGCATTGCGGACCGCGAAGCGCCGTACCCCTTCCTGTTCAACTTGCGTGGCACCTGGAGCGATGGCCTCGCCATTTCCGTGGAGAACACGTTCGAGACCATGCGCCCGAACGAATTCCTGGCGGACCGCTACACGGCGCTCCATGTACGCCATGCCTTCGGTCGATCGCTATGGAAGGGAAGGAACGGACGAGGCCCTGAACCGAGCGTTGTGGCAAGCGCCGGATGGGGCGGGCTCGCGCATCCGGAAAGGCACCTTGGTTACACCATCAAGTCGCTTGAAGGTGGATACTACGAGGCCGGACTGATCCTGGACCGGGTCATAGGTCTAGGGCTGTTGCAATTGGGAGTGGGTGGCTTCTACCGGCTGGGCATGCATGCCTTCCCGGACCCTGTGGACAACATCACGGTCAAGCTCAGTTTGCGCATCGGCACCGCCAACTGACGATCCTTCCCGTGCCATTTCGCACCTTTGATCCCCCCTCCCCGGTCCGAACCGTGCCGGGAACGACCCATGTGGGCCTGGTTGGCGAATAGAGTGTTACGGAACCGCTTTGCGGTCCTGTTGGGCGTGGCCTTGGTCACCGCCTTCATGGCATGGAATGCCAGCCATGTGGAAATGAACTACAAGCATGGAGGATTGCTACCGGAAACGGACAGCGCCTATGTGGAATACGAACGCTTCCTGGCGACCTTCAGCGAGGATGGCAACGTGATGGTGGTGGGAACGCAGGGCGATGAGCTCTACACCACGGCCAACTTCCGCGCATGGTTCGAACTCGGCAATGACCTCCGTCGGCTGAACGGGATCGACAGCGTGTTCAGCGAAGCACACCTTTTCGAACTCGTGCGGGACGACAGTCTCATGCGCTTCAACGTGGCGCGCGTGATGAAGGCCCTTCCCGCGGACCAACCGGCCATGGACTCCCTGCTGGCCCATGTGCGATCACTGCCATTCTACGATGGACTGCTTTATAACGACAGCACGCAGGCGAGCCTGATGATGGTCTTCGTGAACGCGAAGCTCTTCGATACGGATGCGCGCCGCGCGGTGGTGGATGCTGTCGCCGAGCGGGTGGAGGCGTTCAGCAAGGACACGGGCATGCCCATCCACGTGAGCGGCCTGCCCTGGATCCGGGTGAAGAGCACCGCTCTGGTGAAGGCGGAGATGCCCTTGTTCATGGGGCTGAGCCTGTTCGTTTGCGGGCTGTTGCTGCTGCTCTTCTTCAGGAGCTGGCGGGTGATGTGGATCTGCCTGGGCGTTGTCGGTGTCAGCGTTGTCTGGAGCTTCGGTTCATTGGAGTTGCTGGGATACAGGATCACGATCCTGCAATCCGTGATCGCACCGTTGGTGATCGTCATGGGCATCCCGAACTGTGTGTTCCTGATCAATGCCTATCACTACGAGTTCGTCCGGCACGGCAACCAGATCAAATCACTTCAGCGGGTGATCAGCCGGATCGGTGCTGCCGCCTTCATGACCAACGCCACCACTGCGGTCGGGTTCACCACGTTCTGCTTCACGAGCAGTGATACGCTGCAACAGTTCGGCCTTGTGGCGACCATCGGCATCATGACACTATGGGCATTGAGCATGCTGCTGATCCCGACACTGTTCAGCTTCATGCCGCCGCCCAACCCAAGGCACCTGAGCCACCTGGACCGCCGCTGGCTGGACCGCGTTGTGGAAGGGATCGTTCGCGTTTCACAGGAGCGCCGGCCGCTGATCTATTCCATCACTTTCTTCTGCACCGTCGTGGCCGTGATAGGGATCCTGCAGCTCAAGGATGAAAGCCGCATCGTCGATGATCTTCCGGAGGACAATCCCGTGCTGACGGACCTTCGCTTCTTCGAGTCGAACTTCAGGGGCGTGATGCCATTGGAGATCGTAGTGGACACCAGGAAGAAGGGAGGAGCGCTGAGCGACCCCACACTGAAGCGCATCGTGAAACTGGAGGATACCCTGGCCACCTATCGTGAGTTCAGCAAGGCCATCAGCATCGCGGATGCCGTGAAGTTCACGAAACAGGCCTTCTATGGCGGATCCCCGGACCGATACGCCCTGTTGAACAACACCGAAAAGCCCTTCATCCTGCCCTATCTGGAAAGCGCGAACGGCAAGCAGAACATGGCGAGATCCTTCATCGACAGCACGCGGAGCACCACCCGTGTGACGGTGCAGATGGCGGACATCGGCACCACGCGGATGGAGGGCCTTCTCGCCGGACTTCGCAGCCAGGTGGACAGCATCTTCGACCCTGACCGGTACAAGGTCACCCTCACGGGCACTTCGGTGGTCTTCCTCAAGGGCAGCAGCTACCTGGTGCACAACCTCATCATCAGCTTGTTCTGGGCGATCGTGATCATCGTGGCGCTGATGGCCCTGCTGTTCAACTCCTTCCGGATACTCGTGGTCGCACTCATCCCCAACATGATCCCGCTCCTGTTCACCGCAGGGCTCATGGGCTACCTGAATATCCCGATCAAGCCGAGCACGATGCTTGTGTTCGGGATCGCATTGGGCATCGCCGTTGACAATGCCATCCACTTCCTTGCGCGTTATCGGTTGGAATTGAAACTCACGGGCAACGACCTTCGCCGAAGCGTCGACCTGGCCACACGCGAGGTGAGCGTCGGGATCATTTACACCAGCGTGGTGCTGCTGGCGGGTTTCTCATTGTTCGCATTCTCGCATTTCGGTGGCATCCGCGCACTCGGGCTGCTCACCACGATCACGCTGATGGTGGCCATGCTCACCAACTTGTTCGTGCTTCCATCGTTGCTGCTGAGCCTCAACCGCATGATCATGAGCAAGGCGTTCCAGGAACCGCTGCTGGAGATCATGGATGAGGAGGAGGACATCGAGCTGATGGAGTTGAAACTGGGCAGACCTGCGCATACCGAAGAGGATGTGCCGACCGAAGGTCGACCCCAATGAACAGGAACGGACGACCATGAAAGGCATCATCCTCGCCGGCGGATCCGGGACCAGGCTCCACCCCCTCACACTCGCGGTGAGCAAACAGCTCATGCCCGTGTACGATAAGCCCATGATCTACTACCCGCTCAGCACGTTGATGGCAGCGGGGATTCGGGAGATCCTCATCATCAGCACGCCGCACGACCTCCCGAATTTCAGGAAATTGCTTGGGGATGGCCGGGACCTTGGATGTGAGTTCACCTACGCCGAACAACCCGTGCCGAATGGACTGGCACAGGCCTTCGTGATCGGAAGGGACCATGTGGGTGGGGACAGTGTCGCACTGATCCTGGGCGACAACATCTTCTACGGTTCCGGACTGGGTCGAAAGCTGAGCGCGCATGTGGCTCCGGAAGGTGGCCTGGTCTTCGCCTACCACGTGAGCGACCCTGAGCGCTACGGTGTGGTCGAATTCGACGGGGAGAACAAGGTGCTGAGCATCGAGGAGAAACCCACCCACCCGAAGAGCAACTACGCGGTGCCGGGTCTGTACTTCTACGACAATACGGTACTGGATATCGCGCGGGACCTGAGGCCCAGTGCCCGCGGTGAGTACGAGATCACCGACGTGAACAAGGAGTACCTGCGCCAGGGCCGCCTCAAGGTGGAGATCCTCGATCGCGGCACCGCATGGCTGGATACCGGCACGTTCGCTTCCCTGACACAGGCGGGCCAGTTCGTGCAGGTCATCGAAGAACGACAGGGGCTTCGCATCGGCTGCATCGAAGAGGTGGCGTACAAGAAAGGGTTCATTGACGAGGAGCGCTTGCGCAAGCTGGCCGAACCGCTTGTCAAGAGCGGCTACGGAGAATACCTCTTGAAGCTCTTGGACCGCTGAATGGAGCGATTCGCGACCTACTCAGCGCTCATCAACGAGCGGGTGGCAAAATGGGTGGCATCCCTGCCACACGGCACCTTGTACGCACCCATGGCCTATCTCCTGGGGTCCCCTGCCAAACGGCTGCGTCCCATCGCCATGCTGATGTGTTGCGAAGCCTACGGGAAGGATCCCGCCTCCGTGCTTGACGAGGCACTCGGGATCGAGCTGTTCCACACCTTCACCCTGATGCACGATGATATCATGGACGAGGCCCCACTGCGCCGGGGAAGACCTACCGTGCACACGGAATGGAGCGTGAACACGGCGATCCTCAGTGGCGACGCCATGCTGGTGAAGGCCTACCAGTTGATGGCTCATGACCCGGCCGTACTTGGGATCTTCAGTGAATGTGCGTTGAGCGTATGTGAAGGTCAGCAGCTGGACATGGAACTTGCGGAGAAGGATGATGCGAGCCCGGAGGCATACCTCGAGATGATCCGCTTGAAGACCGCCGTTCTGTTGGCGTGTTCCATGCGCATTGGCGCCATCCGTGGCGGCGCAAGTGTCACGGACGCAGGCCACCTGGAGCGGTTCGGGGAGCAGATCGGGCTTGCATTCCAATTGCGTGACGACCTTCTGGATGCGTTCGGCGATCCGGATAAAGTGGGCAAACAACGCGGTGGTGACCTGAAGGCCGGCAAGAGGACGTGGCTGCTGATCCATGCCCTCGAAAAAAGCCATGCCGCCGGTGATCGATCACTGGTCGATGAACTTGCACGGCCTGCCGCGGACAGGGACGTTGCAAGGATGTTGGACGTGATGGAACAACTCGATGTGCATGCTGCGGCGACCCGTGAAGTGGAACGCCACACCACCTCGGCCATGGTAGCCCTGGAGAAGGTGGCGCTGCCCCTTGAGCGCAAGGCCCCACTGCTGGACCTTGCCACTTACCTGCTCGAGCGGGCCTATTGAGCTTCAGGTGCGCCGCCCGATCAGGTCATGGATCGCGGACGACAGTTCATCGTGGTGAAAGCGGAACCCGGTCTCACGGATCCTCGCATTGGAAGCACGGCTTCCCTGCAGGATCACCGCTGCGCTTTCACCCAGCAAAAGCTTCAGCAGCACCCCAGGGACAGCAGGAAGGAAGTACGGTCGGTGCAACGCCTTCGCAAGCGTTGCCATGAATTCACGGTTGCGGATGTGATCACTCGCGTTCACGTTGTACGCACCGTGCATGTGTTCGTTGAAGAGCGCATGCGCATACACCTGGATCAGATCATCGATATGGACCCATGGCATCCACTGCCTACCGCTCCCCAACGGGGCACCCAGCCCCCAACGCACAGGAGCGGCCAGTTTCCCGAGCGCACCACCCGCTGATGAAAGCACGATCGGCGTGCGAAGCTTCACGACCCGTGTGTTTCGTGCCCATTGGTCAGCGGCATCCTCCCATGCCACGCTGATCCGCGCGATCGTATCCGTGCCCGGCGGGTCCTCTTCCGTGAACACCTTATCGGTCGTGATCGCGCCGTGATGACCGATGCCCGCTGCACTCACGAAACTCCGCGGCAACAGCCCTTCCGCAGTGGCAACGCGAAGCAGGAGCGCAGCGCTATCCGCCCGACTTGCGATCAACAGCCGCACGCGATCCTCGGTCCAGCGCTTGTCCACGATGCCAGCACCGGCAAGGTGTACGATGTGGTCCACGCCCTGCAATGCACGCACATCCACACAGCCCTTCGCCACGTCCCATCCGAATGCCGGCACCCCGTTCCGATCGCCCGGGGTACGGCTCAAATGCCGCACCACATGACCCAGGTCGAGCAGCTTCCTGGTGAGCGCGGTGCCGATCATTCCACTGCCACCGGTGATCAGGATCGTACTCATGACACGAAGTACGGAACGAACGTGCAAGGCGCATTGAACATTGACACCTGCTTAACGAGGCACTATCGAACGATGAAAAGCGAGGTGTGTTGGATAAGCAGGCCATCCGGATCCTTCATACGCAGCGACCAGACACCACTCGGGACCGTTGTAGGCAGATCCAGCATCAATGCAGCACCGCTGTTGGTGAATACGCCATTCCACACGGCCCGGCCTGCCAGGTCGACAAGTTCCAAGCGCACCACCCCGTAGCGAATGGGGATCCCGGTAATGACCAGGTCCCTAGAAGCCGGATTCGGATGGACCCGCACCCCCATCGTGCCAGCGGTCCCGATCCCCAGGTAAACGCAGTACGGGTCATCCTCCGGAAGGAATTGCACTTCCACCTGAGCCGTGCCGTAGCAGCCTGGAAAGGCCTCGACATTGTACACATATGTTCCTCCCGTATCGGTCGCCGGGTGGAACTGGTCATTGGCAGGGCCGTTCGGTCCGTCCCAGAACCCTCCAGCGGGCGGCGCACCCGACAACGAATCGAACAGCAGGAATGGCTGGGATAGCGAACACACGGTGGCCGTTCCGTCCGCACCCGCGTAAGGAGCCTCCTCCACGGTGAGTGCGTAGGTGAACGATTGTGTGCCCACGATCGGGCAAGAATTGTCCGATACGGTGATCGTGATCGCGTACGCACCGAATGGCAGATCCACCGCGTTGCCGCACACTTGGGCTGTCAACGGGTTGGTGCCGTTGGTCTGGATGGTCGCCCCGGGCAGCACCCACCCGATATTGGACTCCAGAGAAAGCAGGTCGCCTGCATTGGGATCGGTGAACACGGCATTGAAGCAGAAATCACCGGAGGAGCACACACGGACCTCCCGATCCGCGGTCACCTCACATGCCCCGGTCGGTGCGGTCAGCAGTCCGGAGGACGCGGAGGGCGGAGCACTGGAACAGGCCACCACCACGAACGGCAGGTCGCGCATGACGGTCCCGATCCACACATCGTTCTCATCGAACTCCTCCACCTGCACCACCGTCACGATCACACCGATGTTCGGTGGGGTGAAACTGATCCGTCCATCCTCTTCGTCCATCGTCATCCCGGCGATCGGCTCACCGCCATAGTTCGGGAACAGATAGTTCACCGGAAATGGTTGACCGTTGTAGAAACGGGCATCCACAAGCCTGAAACGACGACGCACGGCAGCGTCGTCCACAGCACCGGCATCGTACACCACCGGCTGCCCGGCGCAAACGTGCGGCACATCCGTGGAGGTGAAGACCGACGAACTGTTGCATGGGGCCACCACATTGTTCAGCTTCGCCTCGATGTAGAGCCCCGGCGTGTTCATCAGGTTCAACGACGCCTGGCGGCAGCAGGTCGACCAGTGGATGGTCCAGGCATTGCACGGGCTGAGGAAGATCGTATCCACGTACAGGAACGCTTGGTAGCCAGCGATGGCCCCTCCGTTGCAGGTGCTGTTGGAGGCCGACGCTCCGCAGATCTGCGAAGCATCCAACGTGTCGGATGGGAGCATGTCGGTCACGGTGAAGTTGAGTCCGCAGTCGTTCTGATAGGTCAGGGACTGCGGCAGCATCGCGGCTCCGCTGCATGCGCGATACAGTGTCAACGTGACCTCGTAGACGTTGTCCCCCAGGCATTCGTACGTAATGGAACCGCCCGGCAGGTGTTCGGCGCGCACCGACCAACCGGCGACACAAAAGGAAAGCAGGAGCAGGATGCGTTGCATGGCGTTCACGGGGATGCGCCTGCAATTTAGGGTGATGCCTGACGTTGCACCTGTTGGAGGATCCGCTTCACCTGCTTCGTGTGGCGGTCGACGTGGATCGTCATCGAGCGAACACCCTGGACCAGGTCCAGCTTGCCAGCGGCCGGGTGCTTGAAGAGTTCCAGCCCCACTTCGCGTTCGGGGACAGAAAGGAGCAGTTCCTGCAGCGCCCTCCCTGCACGTTCCCACCGATCATGGGCGGCCTCGAAACCGATCCGTGGCAGTTCGCCCAGGCCTTTGGGTGCTTTGAACTTGATGGGGAGCACGAAAGCCAGGCGCAATGCCCGAAACCTGAGTGCGGAAAGAACGGTGGCCCGGCGGGCACCACCGAACCCGCGCTTCCTCGCGATGTAAGCGGCCGCCATCTCCTCTGCGATGGCCAGATGCAGGAACACCTGTGCAACGGACCATTCGTCAGGCCCGGGCGCCCGGGCCAACTGATCCAAGGACCGTCCGTCCACAAGTGCCGCAAGAGCCTTCCGCTTCCTCTCCAGTGCATCGAGTGCACCGAGCAGGCGCGCTCCGCAGGACACGATACCGCCTTGATCGCGAACTGTCAACGCGCGCGCTCCAGGTTCTTCAGGTCCTCATCGATGAAGCCTTCCTTCTTCCCATAGATGGCGGCATCATCGTTCTGGTACATCAATTCGCCCGTGCCCGCATTGAACACGCGCTTGAAACAGTGCTTGTTCCTGTAGTCACCGGTGATCACCACATCGCTAATGGTGATGGCACGGTCCTGTTTCTCAACGGCGCTCAGCAGCTGCGACAGCGCCATCACCTGTGCCGGGGCCGTATAGAACTCCTTCAACTTGGCCGCATCGGGCACGGTCTTGTCAAGGTGTTCCCTGGCCATCCACAGTTCGGTCTCCCGCACGAACCGGGTGCGTCCCGAATAGGTCCGGTCGGCAGTTGTCTTATCGGTGATCTTCCCGGTCTCCACCAAGCCCAGGTAATCCTGCAGGTGTTTCAGGTAGACATTCACCAGACCGGCGGTATTGTGCTCGTTCATGCCTTTTGCATCGATCATGATATAGGCGAGCTCCTGTGGTGCTGGGATGTTGGTGTACGCGTTGTCCTTCTGCTCCATCATATCCCCTTTCTTCGGCTTCCAGCCTTTCACCAGCGCAAGGAAGACCCCCTCGAACTTCACGGGATCGACCTTTGCCACCTTCATCAAATAGGTCTTTTCAGGCGAGATGGGCTGTGTGGCCAGTTCGGCCGTGGTCACGAACTCATGGCTCCCGGTGAACCGCCAGTGGTTCTTCACCGCATCCATCATCGCACGGTTGTATGGCGAATCGCCGGCGTCCAGCACAACGATGGTGGTGGTATTCTTGGCCGCTTTCACAGAGGCGGC